>NZ_JBVHNL010000001.1:1079353-1166658 GCF_055556635.1 Pseudomonas sp. PME37.24/006 | reverse complement strand
GGTGGGTGATGACGGGATCGAACCGCCGACCCTCTGCTTGTAAGGCAGATGCTCTCCCGGCTGAGCTAATCACCCTTGGCCTTGCGAGGAGGCGAAATTTACGCGGGGGCCGAACCTAAGTCAAGGCCCCGCTTCGTTTTTTTCTAAAAAGGTGGTTTTTACAGCGCGGCCAGACCACGCGTCAGATCGGCCTTGAGATCGGCCACGTCTTCCAGACCTACCGCAACCCTGATCAGACTGTCGCGAATCCCAGCATTGGCACGCTCTTGCGGCGATAGACGCCCATGAGAAGTGGTCGCTGGATGGGCAATGGTGGTCTTGGTATCGCCCAGGTTGGTGGTGATGGAGATCACCCGCGTGGCGTCGATGAAACGCCAGGCGCCCTCCTTGCCTCCTTTCACTTCGAAGCTCACCACTGCACCAAAGGCGCTCTGCTGACGCGCAGCCAGCTCATGCTGAGGGTGGCTGGCCAGGCCGGCGTAATACACATGCTCGATGCCGTCCTGCTGCTCCAGCCACTGGGCGAGTGCGAGCGCACTGGCACAATGAGCCTGCATACGGATACGCAAGGTTTCCAGCCCCTTGAGGAAGATCCAGGCGTTGAACGGGCTCAGCGTCGGCCCTGCGGTACGCAGGAAGCCCACCACGTCGGTCATCAGCTTGGCGCTACCGGCCACCACGCCGCCCATGGCGCGGCCCTGGCCATCAATGAATTTGGTCGCCGAGTGCATGACGATATCCGCACCGAGCTTCAGTGGCTGCTGCAGCGCAGGCGTGCAGAAACAGTTATCCACAGCCAGCAACGCGCCATGCTCATGGGCAATCTCCGCCAGCGCAGCAATATCCACCAGCTCAGCCAACGGGTTGGAAGGCGACTCGACGAACAGCAGCTTGGTGTTGGGCTTGAATGCACCAGCCCAGGCTTGCAGATCAGCAAGCGGTACGTAGTCGACCTGCACACCGAAACGCTTGAGGTACTTTTCGAACAGGCTGATGGTGGAGCCGAACACGCTGCGCGACACCAGCACATGATCACCGGCACTGCACAGGCTCATGACGATGGACAGGATCGCCGACATACCCGAGGCGGTAGCGACAGCCTGTTCGGCCCCTTCCATGGCCGCAATGCGTTCCTCGAAGGCACGCACCGTAGGGTTGGTGTAACGCGAGTAGACATTGCCCGGCACTTCGCCCGCGAAGCGTGCGGCTGCATCGGCAGCGGTACGGAATACATAGCTGGAGGTGGTGAACAGCGCCTCGCTATGCTCGCCCTCAGGCGTGCGGTGTTGCCCGGCACGTACCGCCAGGGTGTCGAAACCTACACCGTCCAGATCGCTGTCGAGTCGACCTGCATCCCATTCCTGCGTCATATCGCGTCCTCGTCCAGAAACCAGTCCGGGTCATCAGGGTTTGTTGCCGTTTCAGCACGACCACGCCGGCGCCCGTTTTGCCGCGAAGCAAGGCACGAGCCGCGAAGTTTAGCTAGCTAAGTGAGCCGGCGAGAAACGCAGCATCGCGGCAAAACGGGCCCGGCCCTACGGGTTGTGCGGGAAAGCTCGCCATGCGTCGTTGGAGAACTTGGCAAGGGAACAATCATTCCCTGCGTCCTCCGCCTCGCCTGGCGAGATTTCTCGCGACAACGCGGCTTGCGCTGAAACGGCAACAGACCCTAGGGCCCGATTGTTTACGCTTCGTTTGCCGATCAGTTGTTGTACAGATCGATAATTTCGCTACCCGCCTGCTGGATGGTCTTGGAACCATCGTTACGCGCCAGATCGATACGATTCAGGTAAGCCTCATCGACATCGCCGGTCACGTACTCGCCGTCGAACACCGCGCTGTCGAAGTGCTCGATCTTGATCTTGCCGCCACCGACGGCTTCTTTCAGATCATCGAGATCCTGATAGATCAGCCAATCGGCACCGATCAGCTCGGCAACCTGCTCGGTGGTGCGGCCATGAGCGATCAGCTCGTGCGGGCTCGGCATGTCGATACCGTAGACATTCGGGTAACGCACGGCTGGGGCTGCCGAGCAGAAATACACGTTCTTCGCGCCAGCTTCACGGGCCATCTGAATGATCTGCTTGCAGGTGGTGCCGCGCACGATGGAGTCGTCCACCAACATCACGTTCTTGCCGCGGAACTCCAGTTCGATGGCGTTGAGCTTCTGGCGTACCGACTTCTTGCGCGCAGCCTGTCCCGGCATGATGAAGGTACGGCCGATGTAGCGGTTCTTGACGAAGCCTTCGCGGAACTTCACACCGAGGTGGTTGGCCAACTCCAGCGCCGACGTACGGCTGGTATCTGGAATCGGAATGACCACGTCGATATCGTGCTCGGGGCGCTCGCGACGAATTTTGTCCGCCAGCTTCTCGCCCATACGCAGGCGCGCCTTGTAAACCGACACGCCGTCCATGATCGAATCGGGGCGGGCCAGATAGACATGCTCGAAAATGCACGGCTTGAGCTGTGGATTGGGCGCGCACTGACGGGTGTGCAACTGGCCTTCTTCGGTGATGTAAACCGCTTCGCCCGGCGCCAGATCACGAATCAGGGTGAAGCCGAGCACGTCCAGCGCCACGCTCTCGGAAGCGATCATGTACTCGACGCCTTCGTCGGTATGACGCTGACCGAAGACGATCGGGCGAATGCCGTTCGGGTCGCGGAAACCGACGATGCCGTAACCGGTGATCATCGCAACGACTGCGTAGCCGCCACGGCAGCGCTTGTGCACGTCCTTGACCGCAGCGAAGACGTCTTCCTCGCTGGGGTTGAGCTTGCCGCGCACGGCCAGCTCATGGGCGAAAACGTTAAGCAGCACTTCGGAGTCGGAGTTGGTATTGACGTGGCGCAGATCCGATTCGTAGATCTCCTTGGCCAACTGTTCGACGTTGGTCAGGTTACCGTTGTGCGCCAGGGTGATGCCGTAGGGCGAGTTGACGTAGAACGGCTGAGCTTCCGCCGAGCTGGAACTACCCGCGGTCGGGTAACGCACATGGCCAATACCCATGTGGCCGATCAGGCGCTGCATGTGCCGCTGCTGAAACACATCACGCACCAGGCCGTTGTCCTTGCGCAGGAACAACCGTCCCTCGTGGCTGGTGACGATACCGGCAGCATCCTGGCCGCGGTGCTGGAGGACGGTAAGGCCGTCATACAGCGCCTGATTGACGTTCGATTTCCCGACGATACCGACAATGCCACACATGTGACGCAACCCCTACTCAGTGAGACGACTATTTACCAGTGCCAACGGGAATGGATCCCTGCAGCACATCTTTGAACGGCAGTTCGACCGGCTCGCGTATACCACTCGCCAACCACTCGCTGGACATCCCCAGAATGAGGCTCTTCGACCAGTCTGCAACCAACAGAAAATGCGGCAGCAGCGTCGATTGCTGCCACCAGACATCCTGCTCGACGGGTGCCAGGCTCAACAGCCCGACGGCGACCACGACCAGCAAGGCGCCACGTGCGGCGCCGAATACCATACCGAGAAAACGATCCGTGCCGGAAAGACCGGTCACCCGGATCAGCTCACCAATCAGATAATTGATCAATGCACCGACCAGCAGGGTCAGCACGAACAACAGAACGCAGGCGGCGATGACACGGGCGGACGGGGTTTCGATATAGGCACCGAGATGCTGCGAGAGCGCACCACCGAACATCCAGGCGACCACGCCAGCGATGATCCAGGTGACAAGCGACAGCGCTTCCTTGACGAAGCCTCGACTCAAGCTGATCAGGCTCGATACGACGATGATGGCGATGATCGCCCAATCGACCCAAGTGAATGCCACGATGCAGGCTACCGATGGAAGAGGCGCTGCATTTTAGCAGACCCCTGCCCATCGGTTAAGCGCATATACCGAGTCAGTTGCTTTCAGGCTGAAAGCGCACCACGAAGCCATTGAGCTTGTGCTGACGATTGAGCTGATCGCGTAGCCGATCGGCCTCGACCCGCTCGACCAGCGGCCCAACGAATACCCGGTTCATGCCATCGGCGGCGCGGATATAGGCGTTGTAACCTTGGGCACGCAGGGTTTTCTGCAGTGTTTCTGCACCTGGACGACTGGAAAGGCTAGCCAGTTGCACCGACCAACTGACCGGCAAGCTATTGGCATCCAGACGCTCAGCCGGCGCTTTCTGCGGCGGCGGCGACACTTCGGCCGGCTTGCTGGGCGTTGGCTGCGGAGCGGGCGGCGCTACGGGCTCCTGACTGGCAGGCAACTCGGCAATCGGTTGCTCGACGGGCGCCTGCGCCTGACCGGCGGCCGCACTGTCGCCAGGCACCGGCTCCTGCGGAAGCTCTTGAGGATCGGGGACGACCACAGGCTGCATCTCGATTTCCGGCACTACAGGCTTGGCCGGCATGCTTGGCGCATCGACTACCACATGACGCAACTCGTCAGGACGGGACAGCAGCATTGGCAGGAAAATCACCGCCAGCGCTACCAGCACCAGAGCCCCGACAATACGTTGCTTCGTTCCACTATCCAGCATTGCCATCCTGCACATCCTCCTGGGCGTGACGCTCCAGCCATATCAGGGCTTCGGCCACGCAGAAAAAAGAACCAAAGAGCAGAATTTCATCCCCTGCCGCAGCGCGCTCGCACTGTGCCTGCAGAGCACTCGCCACATCGGCGTACATATCGGCCTGCGCAGCACAGGCGATCAGATGGCCATGCAGCTCGGCCGCTGAGCGAGAACGCTCGGTCGGCAGCGGCGAGACCGCCCAGTGAGCAATCTCGCCCAGCAGCGGCGCTACGACGGCAGGCAAGTCCTTGTCGGCCAACAGAGCGAATACCGCCAGACGCTTACCTAAAAGCGGACTCGCCTGCAGACGCTCTGCAAGAAACTGTGCCGCATGGGGATTGTGCCCTACATCGAGCAACAGAGTGAGGGACTTACCCTGCCAGTTCAAGTGACGGCGATCCAGACGCCCAGTTACCCGAGTCGCCTGCAGTGCCTTGGCAATGAGGTTTGCCTGCCACGGCAGATCAAGTAGCGCGTAGGCCTGAAGCGCTAGTGCAGCGTTTTCCATGGGCAAGTCGAGTAGTGGCAAGCCAGCAAGACGCAACACTTCACCGCGGTCGGTCAGCCCGTACCAGCTCCAGTCATCTTCGGTGATGCTCAGGTCGAAATCCCGGCAGCGCAGGAAGAACGGTGCATCGATTTCCACCACCCGCTCCAGCAATGGCAGCGGTGGATCGAAATCGCCGCAGAGTGCCGGCTTGCCGGGACGCATGATCCCGGCTTTCTCGAACGCAACCGACTCGCGGGTATCCCCCAGCCAGTCAGCGTGATCCACACCAATGCTGGTGATCAGTGCCAAATCGGCGTCGACCAGATTGACCGCATCGAGGCGCCCACCCAGACCGACTTCCAGCACAGCGACGTCCAGACCGGCACGCTCGAACAACCAGAAGGCTGCCAGCGTGCCCATCTCGAAATAGGTCAGTGAGGTTTCGCCCCGTGCGGCCTCGACAGCGCTGAAAGCCTCACAGAGACCTTCATCGCTGGCGTCCAGACCATCGATCTGCACCCGCTCGTTGTAACGCAGCAGGTGCGGCGAGCTGTACACGCCAACCTTGAGCCCCTGGGCACGCAGCAGCGAGGCGAGAAAAGCACAGGTTGAGCCCTTGCCGTTGGTGCCGGTGACCGTGATCACCCGCGGCGCCGGACGGGAAAGCCCAAGGCGCTCGGCAACCTCCCGGGAGCGCTCCAGGCCCATGTCGATGGCGCTGGGATGCAAACGCTCCAGGTACGCCAGCCACTCGGCCAGGGAGCGCTGGGTCATGCCGTGACCGGCAGCGCTGCAGGTGATGGCTGGTGGGTGAACTGCGCCAGCAGACGAGCCAGACGCGAGCGTAGCTCCGCACGGTGAATGATCATGTCGATGGCGCCGTGCTCGATCAGGAACTCGCTGCGCTGGAAGCCTTCTGGCAGCTTCTCGCGAACGGTCTGCTCGATTACCCGCGGGCCGGCAAAACCGATCAGCGCCTTAGGCTCGGCGACGATTACGTCACCGAGCATGGCCAGACTGGCGGAAACGCCGCCATAGACCGGATCGGTCAGCACGGAAACGAAGGGGATGCCCTCCTCACGCAGACGCGCCAGCACGGCAGACGTCTTGGCCATCTGCATCAGCGAGATCAGCGCTTCCTGCATGCGCGCACCACCGGAGGCGGCGAAGCACACGAATGGGCAGCGCTGTTCAAGAGCCACGTTGGCGGCACGCACGAAACGCTCACCAACGATGGCACCCATGGAGCCACCCATGAAGGAGAATTCGAAGGCACAGGCAACGATCGGCATACCTTCAAGGGTACCGCTCATGGAAATCAGCGCATCCTTCTCGCCGGTCTGCTTCTGTGCAGCGACCAGGCGATCCTTGTACTTCTTGCTGTCGCGGAATTTCAGTCGATCGTTTGGCTCCAGATCGGCACCAATCTCCTCACGACCATCGGCGTCGAGGAAGATGTTCAGGCGCGCACGCGCGTTGATACGCATGTGGTGATTGCACTTGGGGCAAACGTCCAGGGTCTTTTCCAGCTCCGGCTTGTACAGCACGGCCTCGCAGGATGGGCACTTGTGCCACAGACCTTCCGGCACCGAACTCTTCTTGACCTCGGAACGCATGATCGATGGGATCAGTTTGTCTACCAGCCAGTTGCTCATGCTCTCAATTCTCCAACGCTGTAGGCTTCAACATGCTTGTTGCACATGACAAGCGAATTCACAAAGCGGTCGCATCAGGGGCCGGCGTTACGCCCGCCACCTTACCCGACCACGAAAAAAGCGCGCACTTATCGCGGCGATAGGAGTATGGACGGCTCGCTACGCGACGTCGTCACATCGACTCTCCAACCGCCCGCACAGTACGCACGAAGTCTTTTACCCGACCGGCATCCTTGATGCCCTTGCTCGCCTCCACGCCGCCACTGACATCGACCGCATAAGGCCGCACTTGGGCGATTGCCGCAGATACGTTATTCGGGGTCAGGCCACCGGCAAGGATCACTGGCTTGCTCAATTGCGCAGGCACCAGCGACCAGTCGAAGGCCTGCCCCGTTCCTCCGGGAACACCCTCCACGAAGGTATCGAGCAGAACCCCGCGGGCACTTGGGTATGCGTCCACCAGCGCCGCCACATCGTCTTGTGCACGAACCCGCAGCGCTTTGATATAGGGCCGGCCGACGGCTTCGCATTCGGCAGCGGTTTCATCGCCGTGAAACTGCAACAGATCCAGCGGTACCGCAGCCAGCACCTTATCCAACTCGGCTCGCGGCATGTCGACGAACAGACCGACCGTGGTCACGAACGGCGGCAGCGCGGTCACGATGGCCCGCGCCTGCTCGATCGACACCGCCCGCGGGCTGCGCTCGTAGAACACCAGGCCGATAGCGTCGGCACCAGCCGCCACTGCGGCGAGCGCATCCTCGAGGCGGGTAATCCCGCAGATCTTGCAGCGAACGACTGACAAAAGACGAATACCTCCGCGAAAGGCCGGATGGTAACAAATGACCGCAGGCGATGGGCCATTAATTGCTGCCGCCACCCTGCCCTGCCTGCTACTCCGGAAGTGCCACGCCTCTCAGACCCGAGAGGAAATGTGGCCCCAGATAACGCGTCGGCAACTCGAACTCAGCCGGATAATCCACCTGCACCAGATACAACCCGTAAGGATGGGCCGTGACGCCGCCAGTACGCCGCACACCAGTAGCCAGCACCTCACCCGCCCACTCCACCGGACGCTCACCGGCACCGATGGTCATCAGCACACCGGCGATATTACGCACCATATGATGCAGGAAGGCATTGGCGCGGATATCCAGCACGATGAAACGCCCGTGCTGCAGCAACTCCAGGTGGTGCACCGTCTTGATCGGTGACTTGGCCTGGCACTGACGTGCCCGAAAAGCGCTGAAATCATGAGTACCGATAAACACACGGGCCGCCTCGCGCATGCGTTCGATATCCAGCGGACGGTGATTCCAAGTCACCTCTTCAGCCATGTGCGCCGGGCGTATCTGATCGTTGTAGATCACATAGCGATAGCGTCGCGCCATGGCGCAGAAGCGCGCATCGAAGTGCCTTGGCATGGCCTTGGCCCAGGTCACGCTGATGTCGCCGGGCAGATTCATGTTGGCGCCCATCACCCAAGCGTGCATGGAGCGATCTACCGTGGTGTCGAAGTGCACCACCTGCCCGCTGGCATGCACCAGTGCATCGGTGCGCCCGGCACAGCTCAGCGTGACAGGCGCACCGCCGGCAACCTTGGAAAGGGCTTTCTCGAGGGACGCCTGAATCGACGGTACGCCGTCACGCTGGCGCTGGAAACCACGATAACGGGCGCCACGGTACTCGACACCCAGGGCAATCTTGTAAATGCCGACGGCAGCCATTTCGGCTGCCGTCGAGGTACGCACATCAGACATGTATCAAACCAGTTTGCCGATCAGCTCACGCGCTTCCTGCTGCTGACCATCGTTACCTTCGGCGATCACTTCATCGAGGATGTCACGGGCACCCTCGGAATCACCCATATCAATGTAGGCGCGCGCCAGATCCAGCTTGGTCGCGGTCTCGTCGGTGCCCGAGAGGAAGTCGAAATCCTCGTCATCGTCGAGCGATGAGGTATCCGCCTGATGGCTTTCCGGCTCAAGCTTGCCTTGCTGCTCTAGGCTCTCAGCCAACTGGTCAAGTTCGGCCGTCACATCATCGAGCTGAGCGGCGAAGCTGGCACCGGTGCCTGGAGCCGGCGCGTCGTCATTGAGTGACAGATCGAAATCGGCAGGCAGACCAAAATCATCCTGTGGCTTTTCATCTGGCAGCGACAAGGAGAAATCAGCCAAGCCGTCGTTGGCTGAGGCCTTGTCGGCGTCATCGTCGAGACTCAGCAGGAAATCATCATCCTGAGCCGCTGCCGTAGTGGCAGGCGAGTCAAGGTCAAGACTGAAATCGGCCAGCTCACCGCCCAACTCCTGACGATTGTCGGCTTCATCGCCGAGATCCAGATCAAAAGCTACAGCGTCATCCTTGGTTGTGGCCGACTGCTTGGGAGCCTGCAGATCCAGATCGGAGTCCAGGCCCAGGGTATCGATTTCGTCGAAACGATTGGCGCTCTGGGGCGTGGCCTGCGAGTCAGAGGCGAATTCGGCTTCGAGTGCATCCAAATCGAGATCGAAAGCGTCATCGGCAGGTTGCGGTGCGGCCGGCTTGACGGGCTCGTCCAACGCCAGATCGTCCAGGCTGAAGGAGTCCAGATCATCGGCAGCAGCCAGCGTAGCAGCACCACCGAGCAGCACCATGGCCGGGTAGCGGCTTTTCAACTGCTCGACTTCGGCGTTGGCACCGCCGATTTCACGCAATTCGTTTTCCTGACGAGCGAAACCTTCGCGGTCACCCAGCTCGGCATAGACCTCCATCAGCTTGAGGCGCAGATCGGTACGATGCGGCTCGTCGTTGATAGCGTTGTGCAGCAACTCGGCAGCCTGATTGAAGCGGCCATAGGCGATATAGATGTCGGCCTCACCCATGGCATCACCGGTTTGCGCGACGACACGATCTTCACCTACCGGCTGCAGTGGTGCTGCCAGGTCATCAGGCAGGTCGTTCAGACTGTCGGCAGGCAGCTCCATGTCGCTATCGAAACGATGAGTATCTTCCTGATACACAGCGAGGCTCTCTTCCTCCTCGGCTTCCTTGCGCGCCTTACGGCGCGACAGGATCAGCAGCACCAGCAGCAGTGCCAGCAGCAAGCTGCCACCGACCAAACCCAGCAGCATCGGATTGGCCAGCAAGTTGTCGAGGGCGCTGTCCTCTTCGACCGGTTCAGGGGCGGGAGCGACCTGCTCCGGGGCCTGGGTAACGACAGGAGCGGCTGGTTCGACGGGTGCTGGCGCAGGAGTTACAGCAGGATCTTCGGCTGGTGAAGCGCCATCGGCGGGTACAGCCGGGGCGGCATCGGTACCAGGCTGTGCAGCAGACTCACCGCTCAGCGGGGTCTCGGCTACCGGCTCAGCCGGAACGACCGGTGTTTCAGCCGAAGGCGCGACAGGTGTGGACGACTCGCTACCTGGCGCACCAGCTGGCGTGTCAGTCGCCTGACCTGCGCTGGCAGGTGCTGCAGCTGCGGCACCAGCACCTGCCACCTGCCCGGCAGGAGCTGACACATCAGCCTGCAACTTGGCCAGTTGGTTATCTTTCAGTTGAATGAGCCGCTGCAGCTTGTCGAGCTGGCTTTGCAGATCAGTCATGCGGTCTTTCAGTTCGTCGTTTTCGCGACGCGTCGAATCCAGACTCTCCTGGGTGACCGCCAGTTGATTGCTCAACGCTGCGCTATTGTTGGATCCGTTTTCGCTACCTGCCGTGGCTTTACCCGCATCAGCAGCCAGTAGTTTGAGCTTATCTTCAGACTGCACTTCGGCAGGTGCGGCACCGGCGCCCGTACGGCGCGTAGCATCGATCTGCCGCGCACCAGCGGCTGCCGGTGCGCTGCGCACCTGGCGCCAGGCACTGTTCTGCTCGTTTACCTGAGCCAACGCCTCGGCCTGGCTGCGGCGGGCGACTTGCTGCTCGTCCGGCAGACGCAGTACCTGGCCGCTCTTCATGCGGTTGATGTTGCCACCGATGAATGCATCCGGATTGAGATCCTGAATGGCGAGCATCGCTTGATGGACACTGCCATTACCGCGAGCACGTTGAGCAACTTCCCACAATGTGTCGTTGGTATTGGTGCGGTATTCGCCACTCTGCGCCGCTGCAGCGCTTGGTGCGGCAGGCGTCGTAGGTGCAGTAGCGCGCGGCGGTGTGACCGACGCAGCAGGACGTGGTGCCGGAGCGGCGACCGGCAATTGCGGCGCGGCAGCGGCCTGAGGGGAATAAAGAGGCGGATCGAGCAGCAGGGTGTATTCACGCAGCAGACGGCCATTTGGCCACAGCACTTCCACGAGGAAATTCAGGTAGGGCTCGCGAACCGGCTTGGTCGAGGTAACACGAATCACGCTCTTGCCGTTCGGTTTGACGATAGGCGTGAACTTGAGGTCGGTCAGGAAATACTGGCGATCGACACCGGCCTTGTTGAACTCTTCCGGCGAGGCGAGCGCAGGGCGCATTTCCGCCGCGGAAAGATCACGCACATCCAGGAGTTCAATTTCTGCCACCAGAGGCTGGTTCAGAGACGACTGGAGCGTCAGCTCGCCGACACCCAACGCATGCGCCATACCGGAAGACAACGCCGTCGCCGCAGCGATAGCCAGTACCAGTTTACGAACCCGAACCATAGCCTTTTCCTTTGTGTTAACTGCTCTCGCACAACGAGAGGGTTGGTGATCGTCGGCTGCCCTTTACAGGCCCCCCAGCCAACAATCAGCGCGCTCAGTATTTGCCAAGCTCGAATAGATCTTCAAATTTCCGCATAAGTATCTTTTACAGATGGTGTTTTATCAATAACTCGCCCAGTTGCACGGCATTCAAAGCCGCACCTTTTCGCACATTATCAGACGCAATCCACAAAGTGAGTTCGCAGGGGTCGTCCAAACCGCGCCGCACGCGGCCTACGTACACCTCATCCTGGCCGACGGCGTCACCGATAACGGTCGGATAATCCCCCGCATCGACCAGCTCGATACCGGCTGCCGCATCCAGCACAGCGATAACCTTATCCAGCTCTACAGGTGTAGATGACTGCACCGTTACGCTCAAGCTGTCGCCAAAGAATACCGGCACCTGGTGACAGCTGACAGCGACACTCAGTGAGGTATCATCTAACAGCGCCTTGATGTCTTCGTTGACGCGGCGCTCGATGCGACCGTGCCCCTCTGCATCCGGCTCGTCGACCTGGGCCAGGACGTTGAAGGCCATCTGCCGATCGAACAGACGCGGCTCGAACGAACGGCCATTGAGCAACTCGGCCGTCTGCCGAGCCAGTTCGGACACCCCCTCCCGGCCACGGCTGGAAACCGCCAGCCCGGCGTTGATCACCAGCCGACGCACCGATACCTGATCCCTCAAGGCGGCGAGCACCAGCGTTACCGCCACGGCTACCGAAGAAGGGCTGGTGAGCATGAATGGCGCCTCACGCCCCTCGAGCACAGCGGCATTGACCTCGGGAACGACCCGTGGCGCCTGCTCGTTGGGCAACGCACCGGTCACGTCGATCAGCGAACAGCCGGCCTTGCGCACCGCGTCGACGTGGGCCAGCGTGACGGCCTGATCGGCGGCGAAGAACACCAGCTTCACAGCGCGAAAATCGAAACCGTCCAAGGCACGCACACGCAGATTGCGCCCTTTGTAGGCTAGCGTACGACCTGCAGATTCGCTGCTGGCGAGCAGATGCAAATCACCAACCGGGAAATCCCGCTCTGCGAGAGTTTGCAGCAGGGATTCACCGACGCTGCCGGTGGCCCCGACGATGGCGATATCAAAGGTAGAAGTCATGAGGAGAGGCTGATGCTCGATAGCTGAAACAGACCCGGCACTCTACCGAAAAGCAAAGGGGCGAGCGATGGCAATCGCAAAGCGACCACCATCCACCCGCCCCTTCACGACACGCCTGGCAGCGCGCCGTCAGCAGATCAACGCTCCAGCAGGATCCGCAGCATGCGGCGCAGCGGCTCTGCCGCGCCCCACAGCAGTTGGTCGCCCACGGTGAAGGCGCCCAGGTACTGCGAGCCCATGTTGAGCTTGCGCAGACGACCCACTGGCACGCTCAGGGTGCCGGTAACGGCGGTCGGGCCGAGATCACGAATGCTCGCTTCGCGGTGGTTCGGCACCAGCTTGACCCACGGATTGTGCTGGCTGATCAGACCTTCGATGTCGGACAGCGGCACGTCCTTGTTCAATTTGATGGTCAGCGCCTGGCTGTGGCAGCGCATGGCGCCGATACGGACGCAGATACCATCGACCGGGATCGGGTTCTTGAAGCGGCCAAGAATCTTGTTGGTTTCCGCCTGGGCCTTCCACTCTTCGCGGCTCTGCCCATTAGGCAGTTCCTTGTCGATGTAGGGAATCAGGCTGCCGGCCAGCGGCACGCCGAAGTTGTCGACCGGGAACGCATCACCACGCATGGCCTCGGCCACCTTGCGGTCGATGTCGAGGATGGCGCTGGCCGGGTCGGCCAGGTCGTCCGCGACGCTGGCGTTGACCGCGCCCATCTGCTTGATCAGCTCACGCATGTTCTGCGCGCCGGCACCCGAGGCCGCCTGATAGGTCATGGCGCTCATCCACTCGACCAGGCCGGCTTCGTAGAGGCCGCCCAGGGCCATCAGCATCAGGCTGACGGTGCAGTTACCGCCAATGTAGTTGCGCGCGCCCAGGTCGAGCTGATGGTCGATGACCTTGCGGTTGACCGGGTCGAGCACGATCACCGCGTCGTCGGCCATGCGCAGCGAGGACGCCGCATCGATCCAGTAGCCATTCCAGCCGGCTTCGCGCAGCTTGGGGAAAACTTCGTTGGTGTAGTCGCCACCCTGACAGGTGAGAATCACGTCCAGACCTTTCAGCTCATCGATGCTGTAGGCATCCTTGAGCGTTTCGGTTTCCTTGCCGATGGCCGGGCCTTGGCCGCCGACATTGGAGGTGGTGAAGAACACCGGCTCGATCAGATCGAAATCCTGTTCTTCCAGCATGCGCTGCATGAGCACGGAACCCACCATGCCACGCCAACCGATCAGACCTACACGTTTCATAACCACTACACCTATATGAACAAACCGCCGGACACTTTCCAGCGGCCTGGAAGATTACAGACTACGCAGCGCTTCGACTACCGCATCACCCATTGCCGCAGTGCCGACCTTGGTCGTACCTGCCGAGTGGATATCGCCGGTACGCAGGCCCTGGTCGAGCACGCGGCTCACGGCCAGCTCGATGGCATCGGCTGCCTGGGTCTGGTTGAAGCTGTAACGCAGCAGCATGGACACCGACAGGATGGTCGCCAACGGGTTGGCAATGCCCTGCCCGGCGATATCTGGCGCCGAACCGTGGCAAGGCTCGTACATGCCCTTGTTGTTGGCATCCAGCGAAGCGGACGGCAGCATGCCGATGGAACCGGTCAGCATCGATGCCTCGTCGGAGAGGATGTCGCCGAACATGTTGTCGGTAACGATCACGTCGAACTGCTTGGGCGCACGCACCAGCTGCATGGCGGCATTGTCGACGTACATGTGGCTCAGCTCGACATCCGGGTAATCCTTGGCCACTTCCTCGACCACGGTGCGCCACAGTTGGCTGGACGCCAGCACGTTGGCCTTATCGACCGAGCACAGCTTGTTGCCACGCACGCGGGCCATGTCGAAACCGACCTTGGCGATGCGGCGGATCTCGCTTTCGCTGTAGGGCAGCGTGTCATAGGCCATGCGCTCGCCATTATCGAGCACTTTGCTCTCGCGGGGCTGACCGAAGTAGATGCCACCGGTCAGCTCACGCACGATGAGGATGTCCAGGCCAGCGACCACTTCGGGCTTGAGCGACGAGGCATCGGCCAGTTGCGGATAGAGGATGGCCGGGCGCAGGTTGGCGAACAGGCCCAGTTGCGAACGGATCTTCAGCAGGCCACGTTCCGGGCGAATGGCCGGATCGATCTTGTCCCACTTCGGGCCACCCACGGCGCCGAGCAGCACGGCATCGGCAGCGCGCGCGCGCTCCAGGGTTTCGTCGGCCAGCGGCACGCCGTACTTGTCTACCGCGGCACCACCCAGTTCGTCGAACGACAGCTCGACGTCCAGCGCGAACTTGTCGTTGGCCAGGCGCAGCACCTTGACCGCTTCGGCCATGATTTCAGGGCCGATACCGTCACCGGGGAGAACCAGAATCTGCTTGCTCATCGCTATTTCCTTCACGAAGCTCGAGGCGCATGCGCTAAACGGCAAACGCGACATTTAGAAACCTGAGCGGGCCTGCGCCTATCGCCCTGCCGCGAGGGGCGCCATGTTCGGCGCCTGCGGGGCATGGGTCAATGGGGCGTCAGGCCCGTTCGCTGATAACACGTAACCTTATTTTTCCGCCCAGAGCACCAGCACATCGGTGCTGAACGAGCCATCGGCGGCGACCTCGAAGTACTCGCGCACTTCCTCGCCCATCGCAGCCTGCAAGGCCAGAATGGCCTCGCGCATGACCGCCGGCGTGCGCATACGCTCGACCCACGACGCGAATTCCAGATGCAGACGCTGACGGGTGTGACTGCGCACTTGCAGGCCGGCCTCGCTGATCTGCTGCAGCCATTCAGCCGACGAGTAGTCACGCACGTGACTGGTATCACGCAGCACTTCGACGCTCTGCAGGTAGGTATCCAGAAGTGGCCTGCCCGGCGAGGCGACATCGATGAATGCCGCCACGCCTCCCGGCTTGAGCACCCGGCGCACTTCGCGCAGGGCAACCGCCAGGTCGCTCCAGTGATGCGCCGAGTAACGACTGAACACGAAGTCGAACTCGCCATCGGTAAATGGCAGCGACTCCGCAGCGCCATGCACCGTACGCAGATTGTTCAGGCCGCGCTCGGCGGCAGCCTTGTCGACCACTGCGAGCATCTGCGCGGAGAGGTCATACGCCACCACTTCACCAACCAGCGGCGCGACCTGAAAGCTGACATGGCCGGCGCCACAACCCAGATCCAGCACGCGAGCATCGCTTCGCCCTGCTACCTCGGCCTGCAACAGAGCGAACTCGCTGCCCTGTGCATGCACGGCGCTATTGAGATAAGCGTTGGCCTGCTCACCAAACTGGCGCTGCACCACCTGCTCGTGACCTGACATCTATGCTGCTCCTTGAAGACCGCTGGCTTACTTGATCGCGCCGAACAACCAGGGCTGACGCTGCTGATAACCCACTTCAAAATCGCGGATCGTATCGGCGTCCTGCAGGGTCAGGCCGATGTCGTCGAGGCCATTAAGCAGGCAGTGCTTGCGGAAGGCATCGACTTCGAAGCGGTACTGCACGCCATCGGGACGGGTGACGGTCTGCGCCGCGAGGTCGACGGTCAGTTGATAGCCTTCCTGAGCTTCGGCCTGCTCGAACAAGGCATCGACCTCCTCCTCAGCCAGAATGATCGGCAGCAGGCCGTTCTTGAAGCTGTTGTTGAAGAAGATATCGGCGAAGCTCGGTGCGATCACGGCACGGAAGCCATACTCGTCCAGCGCCCAAGGCGCGTGCTCGCGGCTCGAACCACAGCCGAAGTTCTCGCGGGCCAGCAGCACGCTAGCGCCCTGATAACGCGGGAAGTTCAGCACGAAGTCCTTGTTGATCGGCCGGTTGGAGTTGTCCTGATTCGGCTGCCCGACATCCAGATAACGCCACTCGTCGAACAGGTTCGGGCCAAAGCCGGTGCGTTTGATCGACTTGAGAAACTGCTTGGGGATGATCTGGTCGGTGTCGACGTTGGCGCGATCAAGGGGAGCGACCAAGCCGGTGTGTTGAGTGAAAGGTGTCATGTCGTGCTCCTCAGGCCTGGATCAATTCGCGAACGTCGATGAAGCGACCGGTAACCGCCGCAGCGGCAGCCATGGCCGGGCTGACCAGGTGGGTACGGCCACCGGCGCCCTGGCGGCCTTCGAAGTTACGGTTGGAGGTCGACGCGCAATGCTCGCCGTTGCCGAGTTTGTCCGGGTTCATCGCCAGGCACATGGAGCAGCCTGGTTCACGCCATTCGAAGCCGGCCTCGATGAAGATCTTGTCCAGCCCTTCGCTTTCCGCCTGGGCCTTGACCAGACCGGAGCCCGGAACCACCAGCGCCTGCTTGATGGTGCTGGCGACCTTGCGACCCTTGGCCACTTCAGCAGCGGCACGCAGGTCTTCGATGCGCGAGTTGGTGCACGAACCGATGAACACGCGATCGAGCTGGATATCGGTGATCGGCTGGTTGGCAGCGAGGCCCATGTACTTGAGGGCGCGGGTGATCGAATCCTTTTTCACCGGGTCGTTTTCACGGGCCGGATCCGGGACGTTCTGATCGACGGCCAGCACCATCTCGGGCGAAGTACCCCAGCTGACCTGCGGCTTGATGTCTTCGGCACGCAGCTCGACCACGGTGTCGAAATGCGCGTCAGCATCGGACACCAGATCATGCCATACGGCGACCGCCTGCTCCCAGTGCTCGCCTTTCGGCGAAAACGGACGGCCCTTGACGTAGTCCAGAGTCTTTTCATCCACCGCGACCAGACCAACGCGGGCACCGGCTTCGATCGACATGTTGCAGATGGTCATGCGGCCTTCGAGGGACAGCTCGCGGATCGCGCTGCCGGCGAACTCCAGCGCATGGCCGTTACCGCCAGCGGTGCCGATCTTGCCGATCACCGCGAGTACGATGTCCTTGGCGGTGACGCCGAACGGCAGCTTGCCTTCGACCCGCACCTGCATGTTCTTCATTTTCTTGGCGACCAGGCACTGGGTGGCGAGCACGTGCTCGACCTCGGATGTACCAATGCCATGGGCCAGCGCGCCGAATGCGCCATGGGTAGAGGTGTGCGAGTCGCCGCAGACCACGGTCATGCCCGGCAAGGTGGCGCCCTGCTCCGGGCCGACGACGTGAACGATGCCCTGACGCACGTCGTTCATCTTGAATTCAAGAATGCCGAAGTCGTCGCAGTTCTCATCCAGCGTCCTGACCTGAATACGCGAGACTTCATCGGCGATGGCGTCCAGGCCACCGAGACGCTCGACGCGAGTGGTCGGCACGTTGTGGTCGGGGGTGGCGATGTTGGCATCGATGCGCCAGGGTTTGCGCTGGGCCAGACGCAGACCTTCGAAGGCCTGGGGCGACGTCACTTCGTGAAGAATGTGGCGGTCGATGTAGATCAGCGACGAACCGTCGTCGCGTCGCTTCACTTCGTGCATTTCCCACAACTTGTCGTAGAGCGTCTTGCCTGCCATCAGCCTGTCCTCATCGGTCTTTCTATGCCAGGGCAATAGCCCTTTGGCTTATGGGGTAATCCTACGACCCGGCGTCAAATTACTCAAATTCATATTTTTCATCCAAAGCATTCCCTGACAGAATGCGGCGATCCTCGATTCAGCCTCGGAACCCCAATGGATCTCGCCACCCTCAACGCGTTCATCGCCATCGCCGAACTTGGCAGCTTTTCCGAGGCTGCAGTGCGCCTGCACCTTACCCAGCCCGCAGTAAGCAAGCGCATCGCCAGCCTGGAACAGCAATTACGCGTGCGCCTGTTCGACCGCCTGGGCCGCGAAGTGAGCCTGACCGAGGCCGGCCGCGCCTTGTTGCCACGCGCCTACCAGATTCTAAACGTGCTGGAAGACACCCGCCGAGCGCTGACCAACCTCAACGGCGAGATAACTGGCCGCCTGACACTCGCCACCAGCCACCATATCGGCCTGCACCGCTTGCCGCCGCTGCTGCGCGCCTTCACCCGCGCTCATCCGCAGGTAGCCTTGGACATCCAGTTTCTCGATTCGGAAGTCGCCTACGACGAGGTGTTCCATGGTCGCGCCGAGCTGGCGGTCATCACTCTTGCGCCGGATACTCGCGAGCCGGTACGCGCCGTGGCGGTATGGGACGACCCCCTGGACTTCGTTACCGCCCCGGAGCACCCACTGGCGCAAAGCAGCGGCGTGACGCTGGCCGATGTCGCCCTGCACCCGGCGGTGTTTCCCGGTGGCAATACCTTCACCCACCACATTGTGCAGCGCCTGTTCGAGGCCGAAGATCTGACCCCCAATATCGCCATGAGCACCAACTACCTGGAAACCATCAAGATGATGGTGTCCATCGGCCTGGCCTGGAGTGTACTGCCGCGCACCATGCTCGATGAACAGGTCGCGCGCTTGCCTTTGCCGGGCATTCAGCTGTCGCGCCAGCTGGGCTATATCGTGCATACGGAGCGCACGCTGTCCAACGCTGCCAGGGCCTTTATGCAGTTACTCGACAGCCATCGTGACAGCCTTGCTTTCGCGCCCGAGCAAAGGCTAACGTGATGCCTAGGCAGGCCATCTACAGACCGCACCAAGGTGCGCGTTACACAGAGGTTCTGCCATCCTTTTTGTAGAGGAAGGGTTATGGGCAACTCCAATGACAAACGCCCGCCATTGCCCTACGTCCCGGCACTCGACCCAGCCGAGTTCGAGAAGACCTGGCACGACTCCCAGCACCTGCTGGCCGCCCTCAATGGCGCCGGCCTCGGTGCCTGGTTCTGGAACGTCGACACTGGCGAAGTGAACTGGTCACGCGGGGCGCAAAAGCTGTTCGGTATCGACCCCAACAGCCCGCTGAGCGCGCCCGTCGATTACATGGCACTGATCCCCGAAGAAGAACGCACGGAAGTGATGCGCATGTTCCAGGCCGTGCTCGACGGCTCGCCCACCGCCGAGCCGATCCGCCACCGCATCCACTGGCCGGACGGCAGCCTGCGTTGGCTGGAAATCACCGGCAGCCTGCAGGCCGGCGAGGCCGGGCAGCACAAGATGTTCGGGGTGATCCGCGACATCAGCCGCCAGCGCGTTCAGGAGCAGGCCCTGGCCGATAGCCAGGAGCGCCTGCGCATGGCCCTCGAGTCGGCGGATCTTGGCACCTGGGACTGGCACATCTCTAGCAATACCATGTTCGCCTCGGCACGGGCGGCGACCTTGCACGGCCTGCCGGCCCAACCTTTCCATGGGCCCTTCCTGGATTTTTTCGCCCACGTCCCCCTGCTTGAGCGTCAGACCATGCGCCAGGCCTACAGGGACTTGCTGCCGAACAGCGGGCAGGATTATCAGGTGACCTATCGCACCGTAGACCCGTACGGACAGACACATTATCTGGAGAGCACCGCCAAGCTGCATTGGAACGCACAGGGCCAGCCCGTGCGCATGACCGGGATCCTTATCGATACCAGCGAACGCACCTTACGCGAACAACGCCTGCAAGCCTCCGAACGCAAATTCGCCACGGTATTCCAGGCCAGCCCGGATCCCATCTGCGTAACGACACTGCCTGAAGGCCGCATTCTGGAGATCAACCCGGCGTTCGCCCAGACATTCGGCTGGCAATCGGCGGAAATTACCGGGCGCAACATATTCAAGCTCAAGCCTTGGCAAGCCCTGCCCGCTTCATCAGGCCTGCGACAGAAAATCCTCAACGGCACGGATCTCACCGACGAGCGCATCGACCTGATCGATCCACAGGGTCGCATCATGACCTGCGTGGTGTCGTGCCGGCGCCTAGAGCTCAGCGGGCAGCCCTGCGTACTGAGCAAATTTCGTGACATCACCGAGCAGCAGCGTGCCGAGGCGGCACTCAAGGCCAGTCAGGAGAAGTTCTCCAAGGCCTTTCACTCCAGCCCGGATGCCATCACCATCACGACCCGCGACAGTGGGCGCTATATCGAGATAAATGACGGTTTCACCCGCCTGACCGGCTACAGCGCAGAGGAAGTGATTGGCCAGACGTCCGCACAAGTGAACATCTGGGCGGATTCCGATCAACGCCAACGCATGCTTGATGCGCTGCGCAGCGAAGGCCATATCCAGCGCATGGAAATGCGTGCCCGGGATCGCGACGGCAACTGTGTGGAAGTGGAAGTATCGGTCGAGCAGATCGAACTGGACGGGCAGCCCTGCCTGCTGGTCACAGCCCGCGACATCGGCGAACTCAAGGCTGCCCAAGCGCAGATCCAGCACCTGGCCTACCACGACTCGTTGACCAACCTGCCCAATCGTGCCCTGCTGATGGATCGCCTGACCCAGCAGATCGCCCTGCTACAACGCCATGGGCTACGCGGCGCACTGCTATTTCTCGACCTCGATCACTTCAAGCACATCAACGATTCGCTCGGCCATCCGGTCGGTGATGCGGTACTCAAGCTGATCACCGCACGCCTGGAGGTCAGCGTGCGCGAGGAAGATACCGTGGCGCGCCTCGGCGGTGATGAGTTCGTGGTGCTGCTGACGGGCATCGACGGCACGCTCAGCCAGGTTATCAGTCATGCCCGTAGCGCCGCCGACAAACTGCGCACATTGCTGAGCGAACCGATGCTGGTCGACGGCCACCGCCTGCAGGTCACGCCAAGCATAGGCATCGCACTGATCCCGGACCATGGGCAAACTCCAGCAGACCTACTCAAGCGCGCAGACATCGCCCTGTATCGCGCCAAGGACTCCGGCCGCAATGCCATCCAGCTGTTCCACAGCACCATGCAGCACGCCGCCAGCGAGCGCTTGCGCCTCGAGAACGAGCTGCGCATGGCCCTGGCCCGCGGTGAATTCGAGCTCTATTTCCAACCCCAGGTGGACGCGCGAAAGGATCAGATCATTGGCGCCGAAGCGCTGCTGCGCTGGGCGCATCCGACGCTTGGGGAGCAATCACCGGCACTGTTCATACATGTGCTGGAAGAAAGCGGGTTGATTCTCGAGGTCGGCGCCTGGGTAATGCTCGAGGCCTGCCACGTCTGCGCCCAGTTGCTGGAAGAGCAGATCATCGACGAGAACTTCAGCCTCTGCGTCAACATCAGCACCCGGCAGTTCCGCCAGAACGACTTCGTCGAACGGGTCGAGCATTGCCTGCGCAAGAACAGATTGCCGCTGGGCATGCTCAAGCTGGAGATCACCGAGGGTATCGTCATCCAGGATATCGATGACACCATCGCCAAAATGAACCGCCTGCGCAACCTGGGTGTGAGTTTCGCCATGGACGACTTCGGAACCGGCTACTCGTCGCTCACCTACCTAAAACGCTTGCCGGTGGACGTGTTGAAAATCGACCAGTCGTTCGTACGCGATGCCACCAGCAACCCCAGCGATGCGGAAATCATTCGCGCCGTCCTGGCGCTTGGCCTGAGCCTGGGCCTGGGGGTCATCGCCGAAGGCGTGGAGCAACAAAGCCAGCTGGACTTCCTACAGAGCCAGGGTTGCCACTGCTACCAGGGTTACCTGTTCAGCCGGCCCCTGCCCTTGGCCGAGTTCCGCGCCCTGCTGGCTCACAGCATGCAGCGCCCACTCCTCGACTGAATGAGAAAAGGCGCCAAATAGGCGCCTTTTCTTTCATTGCCGAATTGGCAGATCAGCTCTCCAGCACCGGGCGCGCAGCGCCAATGGGGATACGCTTGGCCTTGGCCTCTTCCGGAACCAGACGCTCCAGTTCGATATTGAGCAGGCCGTTGATCAGATTGGCGCCCTTGACTTCGATATGGTCGGCCAATCGGAACGACAGCTTGAAGGAACGCTGGGCGATGCCCTGATACAGGTAGGTAACATTGTCGCCATTGCCCGCGCGCTTGCCTCCGGTCACGGTCAGCACACCGCGCTCGACCTGCAGATCCAGGTCTTCATCCTGGAAACCGGCCGCAGCGATGACGATACGATACTGATCATCGGCATGCTTTTCGACGTTGTAGGGCGGGTAGCTGCTGCCCGTCTCGTTGCGCATCGCCGACTCGAACAGGTCGTTGAAGCGGTCGAAGCCAATGGACTGACGGAAGAGTGGGGTCATGGAAAATGCGTTGCTCATGTGAATCTCCTGATTTTTCAGCGAGTGATAAGGTGCGAGACCCGACTTCGGCATCCCGCAGTACTGAAAATGTGGATGGCCGGAAAAATTTCAAGGGCTGAAAAACGGAGTTTTCGATGAGCAAGGTGATCCTGATTACCGGCGCCAGCCGAGGCATTGGCGCGGCCACCGCTCGGTTGGCCGCGCAGCACGGCTATACGGTGGCGATCAACTATCGCCAACAGGCCAGCGCGGCCGAGGCGCTGGCCGCTGAAATTGCCAGTGCTGGCGGCAGAGCCCTAGCGCTACAGGCAGACGTGGCGGATGAAGCGCAGGTGAAACGACTCTTCGCCGAGATCGATGAGCGCCTGGGGCGTCTCGACGTGCTGGTCAACAATGCCGGCATCCTGGAGCAGCAGATGCGCCTGGAAGCGATGAGCCTGGAACGCTGGCAACGGGTCTTCGCCACCAACGTGTTCGGCAGTTTTCTGTGCAACCGCGAGGCGGTGAAGCGCATGTCCACGCGCCAGGGCGGTCGCGGCGGCGCCATCGTCAATGTTTCATCGATCGCCGCCCGCCTGGGCGCGCCGGAGGAATACGTCGATTACGCGGCCGCCAAAGGTGCCGTCGACAGCATGACGATTGGCCTGGCCAAGGAGCTTGCCGCCGATGGCATCCGTGTCAACGCGGTACGTCCCGGCGTGATCGACACCGAGATCCACGCCAGTGGCGGCGAGCCGGAACGTGTCGCCCGCGTTGCCAGGAGCATTCCCCTGGCGCGCGGCGGGCTTGCAGAAGAAGTGGCCGAGGCCATCCTGTGGCTGGCCAGTGAACAGGCCTCCTATACCACCGGCTCTCTGCTCGACGTCAGCGGCGGCCGTTGAACAGCCTGACTAAATCGCCTGGCGCTCCGGCTCGCGCGGCGCAAAGGCGACGCCGAGCAGCGCATCGATGTGCTCGCAGCTGGTTTCACGACGCAACTGGGCGAACAGCTCCACGGCTTGCGGATAGCTGCGCGTGAGCATGGCCAGCCACTGCTTCAGCCGCCCCGGCGCGTAGCGTGGCGACATCTTGCGCCGCGCTTGCAGCCAGAAGTCGGCCAACAGCGGCTGCAACTCCTCCCAGGTCATCACCCCAGCGTCCTGCCCTGCTCGAGCGGCAGCGATCTGCCGCGCTAGGTCGGGCCGCGCCACCACACCGCGACCAAGCATGATGTCTTCGACGCCGCTCACCTCGCGGCAGCGCCGCCAGTCTTCCAGCGACCAGATATCACCGTTGGCATAAACCGGAACCGCTACCGCCTCCTGGACGCGCGCCACCCACTCCCAGTGGGCCGGAGGCTTATAACCCTCGACCTTGGTACGCGCATGCACGACGATCTGCGACGCGCCGCCTTCGGCGAGGGCCTGGGCGCAATCGATGGCCAAGTCCTTGTGATCGAAACCCAGGCGCATCTTGGCCGTAACGGGAATGGCGGCCGGCACGCAGCGTCGCACCTCACGGAGGATCGCATGCAGCAACTCCGGCTCCTTGAGCAGCACCGCCCCGCCACGAGACTTGTTCACGGTCTTGGCCGGGCAGCCGAAGTTGAGGTCGATAACCGGCGCGCCCAGGGTGCACGCGTAGGCGGCGTTGTCGCCAAGGCACTGCGGATCAGAACCAAGCAACTGCACGCGCAACGGAGTGCCTGCAGCTGTCTTGGCACCCTTGAAAAGCTCTGGTGCCAACTGGCGATAGGTGGACGTCGGCAGCACGCGATCATTAACCCGGATGAATTCGGTCACGCACCAGTCGATACCCCCGACCTGAGTCAGCACATCACGAAGGATTTCATCGACCAGTCCTTCCATGGGCGCCAGGGCGATCTGCATAGGGGTTCTCTCGAAAAATGGCGGGGCTGAGCACAATGATGGCCCACAAAAACGGCGCGTAGTGTAACGGTGCCCGACCGGGCAAGACAGCTACCGGCAAGATGAACGTACGCCAGCCATACGCAGTCCATTGCTGTACCGATGCATTGCCTGGAGCCACCATGAGCCGACTTCTGCTGACTGGCAGCCTGCTTTCACTGATACTGGCCGCACCCGTCACCTTTGCAGCAACGCCCATTTCCGTGGGCGTACCGATCGACCCGGCAGCCAGCGCCAAGCTCATCATCAGCCGCGACCGCAACGCCCCCAATGCCTGCGACTTGCAACTGCGCGTGGACGAGCAACTACTGGTGCCGATACCGGCAGGCGAAAGCGTGACACTGGATGTACCCAGCGGCGAGCGCAGCGTGGTGCTCACGCCTTCGCGGGAAGGCTTCTGCGCAGAAATCGATCTGGTTAGCAGCCAGTCGATCCTGCTGCAGCCTGGCGAAGTGCGCCGTTACCAGGCGATCTATGAAGAACAGAAACTGTTTCTGGCACCCCAGCAGTAGTACCTAGAACGGCAGCAACGCTTTGCCGTAGCCTTCGATGAACTCGGCCGGCATGCGTTTTGGCCTGCCAGTGGACAGTTCGATACAGACGAAAGTGGTTTTTGCACGGAGCAACGTAACGCCGTCCTGCGGGCGAACCAGTTGGAAGCAGCGATCCATCTTCAAGCGTTGATCAGACTCTACGATCCAGGTGCCGATCAACAACTCCTGACCTTCGTAGGCGCTGCTCAGGTAATCGATCTCGTGACGCACCACCGCCATGGCGCGATCGAGGCGTCGGTACTCGACCAGATCCAGCCCGAGCGATTGCGAGTGGCGCCAGGCGCAACGCTCCAGCCAGGTTACGTAGACGGCATTGTTGGCATGCCCAAGGCCGTCGATGTCCTCACTACCGACCAGCAGTTCAAGGGTGAAGGGATTGGGGCGATCCCACTTCACGAACAACGCACCTTGTTGCAGGCCCGTTCGCACGCCAGTCGTTCCACGGCATCCATTGTCAGTTTCATGCAACGCTCCTCTATCGATCAGCCCCTGTTCAGATCCAGACATTAGGGGCTTTGCTTGCCACCACGCAAGCCGCATCGAGTGTCACGCCTCTGATCGCCACGGTTTTTCGAACGCACAAAAACAAAAGGGCCACTTCGTGAGAAGTGACCCTTAAAAATCCCGCAGAGCGGGCAAAATGGCGTCCCCTAGGGGACTCGAACCCCTGTTACCGCCGTGAAAGGGCGGTGTCCTAGGCCACTAGACGAAGGGGACGAAACCTTCGAAGAACAAGGCCAGCACTAGGCTGGCCTGTCGTGGATTGGTGGAGCTAGACGGGATCGAACCGTCGACCTCTTGCATGCCATGCAAGCGCTCTCCCAGCTGAGCTATAGCCCCAGAACCTTTCGGTCTGGCTGCAATGCCGTGGCACTGCAGCTGGAAATAATGGCGTCCCCTAGGGGACTCGAACCCCTGTTACCGCCGTGAAAGGGCGGTGTCCTAGGCCACTAGACGAAGGGGACGCAAAGCCCTTCTTTACAACCAACCTGTTCCTGAGAACCGATTGTGGCTACCGAGATTGGTGGAGCTAGACGGGATCGAACCGTCGACCTCTTGCATGCCATGCAAGCGCTCTCCCAGCTGAGCTATAGCCCCATCTCGAGGACGGGGCGCATGTTAAGTGCGCCCCTGCACCCTGTCAACAAAATTCTAGCCGGTGGTGCGTTTTTTTTCGCTGACATAACAAACACTTACCGAACAACCCAAGCGCTTCCAAGACAGAGGCGACCGGCGGCCAGGCATTAGGCGATGCTTGCCAGGAGTTTTTCCCATTCTTTGTTCTCTTTCTTCGACACACCACCGAGTAGCTCGATGGCCTGACGCAGACGGAAACGAGTGAGATCCGGGCCAAGAATTTCCATGGCATCAAGCACCGACACCGAGCTGGCCTGCCCGGTCACGGCCGCGAACATCAGCGGCATGGCATCGCGCAGTTTCAGTTCCAGGTGCTCAACCACCGCCTGGATGCAACCGGTGATGCGCTCCTTCTCCCACTGACGCAGGGCTTCGAGCTTCCACAGGATCAGTTGCATGAGCTGGCGCACCTGGTCGTCAGAGAGCTTCTTGTGAGCGAACAGCGCCTTGTCCGGCTGCACGCCGCCGGCGAAGAAGAAGCCCGCCAGCGGGGCGATCTGGCTGAAGGTTTCTACCCTGCCCTGCACGTGTGGGGCGATCTGCATCAGGTAGTCGCTGTTGAAGGCCCACTTCTGCGCGCCAGCGGCAAACTCTTCGACGCTCAGCTCACGCATCCACTGGCCATTGAGCCAGGACAGCTTCTCCAGATCGAAGATCGGCCCACCCAGGGAAACACGCTGCACGTCGAAGTTCGCAATCATCTCGTCTAGGGTGAATTTTTCGCGCTCGTCGGGCATCGACCAGCCCATACGCCCCAGGTAGTTGAGCATCGCCTGCGGCAGGAAGCCCATGCGCTCGTAGAAGGTGATCGAGGTCGGGTTCTTGCGCTTGGAGAGCTTGCTCTTGTCCGGATTGCGCAGCAGCGGCATATAGCAGAGCTGCGGTTTTTCCCAGCCAAAATACTCGTACAGCAGGATCAGCTTGGGCGCCGACGGCAGCCACTCTTCACCGCGCAGCACGTGAGTAATTTTCATCAGGTGGTCGTCGACCACGTTGGCGAGGAAGTAGGTCGGCAGGCCATCGGTCTTCATCAACACCTGCATGTCCATGCGATCCCACGGGATCTCTACGTCGCCACGCAGCATGTCCGGCACCACGCAGATGCCTTCGCTCGGCACCTTCATGCGGATCACATGGGGCTCACCGGCCGCCAGGCGACGCTGCACCTCGTCTTGGGACAGCAGCAGGCCACGGCCGTCGTAGCGCGGCGTCTCGCCACGGGCGGTCTGCTCGGCACGCATCTGGTCGAGTTCTTCCGGGGTGCAGAAGCAGTAGAAGGCATGACCTTTCTCGACCAGCTCCAACGCGTACTTGCGGTAGATCTCACCGCGCTCGCTCTGCCGATATGGGCCATAAGGGCCGCCAACGTCCGGGCCTTCGTTCCATTCGATGCCCAACCAGCGCAGGGCGTCATAGATCTGCTGCTCCGACTCGCGGGTCGAACGCACCTGATCGGTATCCTCGATGCGCAGGATGAACTCGCCACCGTGCTGCTTGGCAAAGCACAGATTGAACAGGGCGATGTAGGCGGTGCCAACATGGGGATCGCCAGTAGGCGACGGTGCGATACGAGTACGGACGGTGGTCATGGAAAATCCCGATACAAAGGGGCGAAAACCACCATCAGGCAGAACCAGAGAGGCTTTCGCGGAAAGTGCGAATAGTAGCAGGGCCAACAGGGTCGGCTCCAGCAAACGCCACGGTCAGACCGTAGTCTCGATACGGCTAAACCTGCGCCGTCTTACTGCTCGGGCAACACGCGCTGCAGATACCGGCTTAACGCCAACACTGCTTCCTCGGCACTGGCACTACAGCCCGCCCAGGAACAAGCGAGCATCAGGTTGCGCGGCAAGCCGAAATCCTCGATCAAGAAACCCTGCGCATCGCGCCCCTGATCGTTGCCTGGCAGCCAGTCACGCATGGCGCCCTGCGGCTGGAAATAGGCCCAGACCGGTTTGTCTAGCGCCACCGCGGCGCCAATTTCGAAGGCGGTGCCCGAGTCAGGTTCGAAGCCCCTGAACAGGTTCAGGTTGGCCAGTACGGCGTCCGCCTCACGGATCATCGCCAGGTTCAGCCGACAGATCTGCATCGCGCAGTCAGCGGGCAAAAGGCCGGCAGCCACTTCGTTATCGAACGGATAGAGGCCTTGCAGCCCTTGCTCGCTACACAGTCTTTTCAGGTACTCGCCGCGCTCGACGGCGTCGGTTCTGAATACATCGAATCCGGCCAGATAGATCCGCGGCGCGCGACTCGCGCTCATAACGCCAACAACCGTTCACGCATCTTCTGGATTTCGTCGCGCATTTGCGCGGCGGCCTCGAACTCCAGATCACGTGCCAGTTGATACATCTTCTCTTCCAGCTGACGAATACGCTTGGTGATTTCCGAGGGCGAACGCAGCTCGGCTTCGTAACGGGCGCTCTCCTCGGCAGCCTTGGCCATGCCCTTGCGCTTTTTGCTGCGGGCACCGGGCACTACCGCACCTTCGAGAATGTCCTTAACGTCCTTGAATACCCCCTTGGGCACGATGCCATTGGCTTCGTTGAAGGCAATCTGCTTATCCCGGCGACGCTCGGTCTCGCCGATGGCGCGCTCCATGGAGCCGGTCATACGATCCGCATAGAGGATGGCGCGACCATTGAGGTTACGGGCGGCACGACCGATGGTCTGTATCAACGAACGCTCGGAGCGCAGGAAACCCTCCTTATCCGCATCGAGGATCGCCACCAGCGACACCTCGGGCATATCCAGCCCCTCGCGCAGCAGGTTGATGCCCACCAGCACGTCAAAAGTACCAATGCGCAGATCACGAATGATCTCGACGCGCTCCACCGTGTCGATATCCGAGTGCAGGTAGCGCACCCGAACCCCGTGATCACCCAGGTAGTCGGTCAGATCCTCGGCCATGCGCTTGGTCAATGTGGTCACCAGTACGCGCTCTTCCAGGGCAACACGCTTGCCGATTTCGGACAACAGATCATCGACCTGGGTGCGTGCCGGACGCACCTCAATCTGCGGATCGACCAGCCCCGTGGGTCGCACCACTTGCTCGATCACCCGACCGGCATGGTCGGCCTCGTACGGTCCGGGAGTCGCCGACACGAAAATAGTCTGCGGGCTGGCCGCCTCCCATTCCTCGAAACGCATCGGCCGGTTATCCAGCGCGGAAGGCAGGCGGAAGCCGTACTCGACCAAGGTTTCCTTACGCGAGCGGTCGCCTTTGTACATGGCGCCGACCTGCGGCACGCTGACGTGGGATTCGTCGATCACCAGCAAGGCTTCGGCAGGCAAATAGTCATAGAGCGTCGGCGGTGGCGCACCGGAATCGCGACCCGAGAGATAACGCGAGTAGTTTTCGATGCCGTTGCAGTAACCCAGCTCGAGGATCATCTCCAGATCGAAGCGGGTGCGCTGTTCGAGGCGCTGGGCTTCGACCAGCTTGTTCGCCCCGCGCAGGTAGTCCAGGCGCTCCTTGAGCTCGACCTTGATCTTCTCCATCGCCTCGAGCAGCGTGTCGCGGGGCGTCACGTAGTGGCTCTTGGGGTAGAAGGTGAAACGCGGCAGACGGCTGATCACCTCGCCGGTCAGCGGGTCGAAGGCGCTGATGTTTTCCACCTCATCATCGAACAGCTCGATGCGGATCGCTTCGAGGTCGGATTCGGCCGGAAAGACGTCAATCACATCGCCACGCACCCGGAAGGTCGCACGGGCGAAATCCATGTCGTTGCGCGTGTACTGCAGCTCAGCCAAGCGGCGCAGCAGCGCACGCTGATCCATCTTGTCGCCGCGATCGAGGTGCAGCACCATTTTCAGGTACTCCTCGGGGCTGCCCAGGCCGTAGATCGAGGAAACAGTGCAGACCACGATGACGTCCTTGCGCTCGATCAGCGCCTTGGTCGCCGACAGGCGCATCTGCTCGATGTGATCGTTGATCGACGCATCCTTCTCGATGAAGGTGTCCGACGACGGCACATAAGCCTCGGGCTGATAGTAGTCGTAGTAGGAGACGAAGTACTCCACCGCGTTGTTCGGGAAGAACGACTTGAATTCGCCATACAGCTGCGCCGCCAGGGTCTTGTTCGGCGCCAGCACCAGCGTCGGTCGTTGTACCTTGGCGATGACGTTGGCAATGCTGAAGGTCTTGCCGGAGCCCGTCACGCCGAGCAGCGTCTGGTGCGACAGGCCTGCCTCCAGGCCCTCGATCATCTGCCGAATCGCCTCGGGCTGATCGCCGGCTGGCTGGAAACGGGTGACCAATTGGAACTCGGACATAAATACCTCAAAAGGCTGTGACGCCGCGAAAGAGCTGGCGTCATACCTGGTGTACGCTGTCGCGACACAGAATATGGGCCGCTATACTAACGGCCCGCTTGCGCAACCCCTAGTCTCAGTTGCCGGGGTTGCTAAGAACGTGTTCACGATCTAGCGAGCTAGAGCCATGCAAGGCAAAAACAGGCGAGGAAGCGGAGTTTACTGGTGTAAATGAGCATTCCGAGCCTGTTTTTAACGCCGCAGGGCCGACGCACAGCAGATCATGAACAGGTTCTAAGAACGTAAATCCGTTTCTAAACCCACCCTCACTACAGAGCTGCCGCCCTCATGAGTCTGTTCTCCGCCGTCGAAATGGCTCCGCGCGATCCTATCCTGGGCCTCAACGAAGCATTCAACGCCGATACACGCACTGACAAGGTCAACCTTGGCGTGGGTGTCTACACCAACGAAGAAGGTCGCATTCCCCTGCTGCGTGCCGTGATCGAAGCGGAAACCGCCTTGACCGCCGCCCACGCGCCCCGTGGCTACCTGCCGATCGAAGGCATCGCTGCCTACGACAAGGCCGTGCAGAAGCTGCTGCTGGGCAACGACTCGCCGCTGATCCAGCAAGGCCGCGTGATCACCACCCAGGCCATCGGCGGCACCGGCGCTCTGAAAACCGGCGCTGATTTTCTCAAGCGCCTGCTGCCTGAAGCGACCGTCGCCATCAGCGACCCGAGCTGGGAAAACCACCGCGCGCTGTTCGAAACCGCCGGCTTCCCGGTGCGCAACTACCGCTACTACGACGCCTTCAGCAATGGCGTCAACCGTGGCGGCCTGCTCGAAGACCTGAAGAACCTGCCGGCCCGCTCCATCGTCGTCCTGCACGCCTGCTGCCACAACCCTACCGGGGTCGACCTGACGCCTGAAGACTGGCAAGCCGTGCTGGAAATCGTGCGCGAGCGCGAACATGTGCCCTTCCTCGATATCGCCTACCAGGGTTTCGGCGACGGTATTGAAGAAGACGCCGCCGCGGTGCGTTTGTTCGCCCAATCTGGCCTGACCTTCTTCGTCTCCAGCTCGTTCTCCAAATCCTTCTCGCTATATGGCGAGCGTGTCGGCGCGCTGACCATCGTCACCGGCCACCAGGAAGAGACCGGCCGCGTGCTGTCGCAGGTCAAACGCGTGATTCGTACCAACTACTCCAACCCGCCGACCCATGGCGCCAGCGTAGTCGCTGCGGTACTCAACAGCCCTGAGCTGCGCGTGATGTGGGAAACCGAACTAGGCGAAATGCGCGACCGCATTCGCACCATGCGCCTGGCTATGGTCGAGCAACTGGCTGCCCTGAACGCCAAGCGTGACTTCGGCTTCGTCGCCGAACAGCGCGGCATGTTCTCCTACTCCGGGCTGACCACCGAGCAGGTCGAACGCCTGCGCAGTGAGTTCGGCATCTACGCCGTGGGTACCGGCCGCATTTGCGTGGCCGCACTGAACACTCGCAACCTGCCAGTCGTCACCAAGGCCATCGCCGAAGTGCTTTGAGTGGATGGAGGGGAAGCCGGCAGATGCTTGACTTCCCCTTCGTAATCAGTAGGATACGCGTCGCTGTTCCGCGATAGCTCAGTTGGTAGAGCAAATGACTGTTAATCATTGGGTCCCTGGTTCGAGTCCAGGTCGTGGAGCCAAATTCAAGAAACCCGGTCGATAGGCCGGGTTTTTTATTGCCTACCGAACTCTCACTGCGCCCCAAACCGCAAATAACGGATTACGATTCGCTAGGCTACCCGCCTCGATCCATCCGAGCGGATGCTCAACTGGCGTAAAGATAAGCCTCGACATCCATCCCGGCATCGCGCATCTGCGCCAGCTTGTAGCGCAAGGTACGAGGGCTGATGCCCAGCCTCTCGGCTGCCTCCTTGCGACGGCCTCGCTCGGCGCGCAAGGTGTCGATGATCACCTGGTACTCGCGGCGCCGCAGATCTTCTCCCAGCGCACCGTCCATCATTGCGGGTTCCGATAGCGGCACTGCAGCCATAGCAGACACCACAGCCAGTGGCTGCGCTGCTTGAGCCATAGGGGCAAAGCCAATCGGCGCAGTCAGACAAAGGTCATGAGGCTCGATAACCCCACTCTGCTGGAGGATGACCGCACGCTGGATGGCATTGTCCAGCTCACGCACGTTGCCCGGCCATGCATGGCTCGTCAGACAGGCGACCGCTTGAGCGGAAAGGCGCAGCGGCGCGAGGTTCATCTTGCGTACGTATTTGTTCAGCAGACGCTCGGCCAGTGGCAGGATATCTGCCGGGCGTTCACGCAGCGGGCGCCAGGCTAGCGGGAAGACAGATAACCGATAGAATAGATCCTCACGGAAGCGCCCTGCCGCAACCTCCACCGCCAAATCACGGTTGCTGGTCGCCAGCACTCGAATATCCAGGCTGATCGGTTTACGCGCCCCGACCCGTTCGACCTCACGCTCCTGCAGCACACGCAATAGCTTGGCTTGCAGAGCGAGGGGCATTTCGGAAATCTCGTCGAGCAGAATGGTGCCGCCTTCGGCCATCTCGAACTTGCCTGGCGCGCTGGCTACAGCGCCGGTGAATGCGCCTTTCTCATGCCCGAATAGCGTGGCCTCTAGCATGTTGTCCGGAATCGCCGCGCAGTTGATGGCAACGAACGGCCCAGCGGATCGCGGGGACTGCTGATGGAGGTAACGTGCCAGCACCTCTTTGCCGGTACCCGACTCGCCGGTGATCAGCACAGTGGAATCGCTGCGAGCCACCCGCGCAGCCAACTCCAATAACTGCAGGCTGGCCGGTTCTCGAGCAACTGGCCCGTCCTGCTCCAGCCCGCCAGCAAGGCCCAGGGCATGCCGTGCGACCAGCGCCAGCAGCACCTTGGGCTCGAATGGTTTGAGCAAATAATCGGCGGCGCCGCGACGCATCGCTTCGACCGCACGCTCCACGGCGCCAAAAGCAGTCATTAACAACACCGGCAATTGTGGCTGCCGCTGGCGAATCACCAACAGCAGTTGATGGCCATCCATACCCGGCATGTTCACATCACTGATCACCAGTCCGAATGGCTCCTCAGCGATGGCAATCAGCGCGGCTTCAGCACAGTCGACCGCACGATAGCCATGACCGCCCAACTCCAAGGTATCCGCCAGGGCTTCGCGCAGCGCACGGTCATCTTCAACTAACAGGATTTTGGCAGCCATGGATCATTCCTGAATCAAGAGTGGTGGTGCGCTGATCAGCGGCAGAGTCAATCGGGCGCAGGTACCACGTCCCGGTCGCGAACGCAGCTGTAGCTCTCCCTGGTGAGCACGGGCAACCGCCTTGACCACCGCCAACCCAAGGCCGGTTCCGGTAGTTTTGGTCGTGAAGAAGGGTTCTCCCAAGCGTGCCAAAGTCGCGGCATCAATGCCTGGACCGTTGTCGCTGATGGACAAGCGCAAGGCATCACCACGAACATAGGCATGAACCTTCAGACGCCCTCCCCGACCGGCTGCCTGAATGGCATTCTCGACCAAGTTAAGTAGCGTACCGACCAGAGTGTCGCGGTTACACAGCAGCTCGCCATCACGAGCATCACACTGCCAACGCACCTCTACCCCCTGCACCAAAGACTCTCCAGAGCGCCTGAATGCATCGAAGAGCTGGCTGGGGGAAAGTCGATCCGACAGCGGCAGGTCGCCACGGGCAAACACCAGCATGTCGCGCACTTGGTGCTCCAACTCATGCAACCGCTCTTTCAACCGGCCGGCAAAGCGTTGCTGCTGCTCTACCGGTAATACCTGCTCAGTCAGGTGACTGGCATACAGGAGCGCAGCGGATAGCGGAGTGCGCACCTGATGCGCCAAGGAGGCGACCATGCGCCCCAAGGCACTCAAGCGTTCATGACGGGAGAGCTGATCCTGCAGACGACGGGTTTCCGTCAGGTCGGTAAGAAGCACCAATTGCCCTGGCTCACCTTGCAGCGAACGCGTGGAAATCGATAGCCGACGGCCGTCCGTCAGCGAAATCTCGTGACCGTCGTCCTGGCGCGGCGCAAAGCGCTGCGCAATTACTTCGCGCCACAACCGGCCAAGCAGCGGCTCACCAAGCATATCGCGAGCAACCGGATTGGCCTCACGCACGACACCCTGCCCATCGATCACCACCACGCCACCCGGCAGCAGATCCAACAGACTCTGCAGGCGGTGAGCAAGACGCTCCTTCTCATTCAGCTCCTGCACGCGCTGCTCACTGACTTGGGCCAGTTGGCCGGTCAGTTCATTGACGCGGTTTTCCAGGAGATCGTAAGAGCTACCGAGCCGGCTCGACATCTGCTCGAACAACGCCAGCGACTGCTCAAGATCCACGCGCTCCGCCTGTGCGGGCGCCATGGAGTCTATCTGGGCATGTAGATGCGGGCTTGGTTTCATTGCACTCTCTCGCGTGGCGAGCCGTCATAGGACAGTCATTTGCCAAGGAGAAAGCAATACTCATGCCTGAAAATAAAAGCCTTTATTTTCAGAAAGATAGGGATTTTTTAAGGTCAGTAGCGTCAATTGAATGACTGACGAGCTGTACAGTCTTGCAATGCGGAGAACGTTGTCGGTGGGCTGCAGCAGATCGCCGCACCCACCCTCTCAAGTCGGCCAGAGGCTTACTCGTCCCCTGCCTCGTCCTCGCGCCGGCTCATACCGTACTTGCGCATCTTCTCGACCAGGGTGGTGCGACGAATACGCAGCCGCTCGGCAGCACGCGCCACGATCCCGCCTGCGTCATCCAGCGCCTGCTGGATAAGCCCCTGCTCCAGGTTGCCAAGATAGTCCTTCAGATCCAGACCTTCGGCCGGCAACATGGCCGGCGAGCCCATACCCGACGAAGCGGATGTCAGCACTGCGCGCTCATCAAGCTCCTCGCGCAAGCTAGCGGCCAATTGCTCGTCCTCATCGTCCACATGACGAAATTTCTTTGGCAGTTCGCCCGCGCCGATCACCCCATAGGGATGCATGATCGCCATGCGTTCGACCAGGTTCGCCAACTCACGGACGTTACCAGCCCAGTCATGCCGACAGAGCGACATGATCGCAGCCGAGTTGAAGCGAATGGAGCCACGCTTCTCGTGCTCCATCCGTGAGATGAGCTCGTTCATCAACAACGGAATATCTTCGATACGCTCGCGCAGCGGTGCCATCTCGATGGGGAACACGTTGAGGCGGTAATACAGATCCTCGCGGAAGCTGCCACCCTCGATCATGTTCTCAAGATTCTTGTGTGTGGCCGCGATGATTCGCACATCGGCGTTCTGGGTCTTGTTGCTGCCTACCCGCTCGAACGTACGCTCCTGCAGCACGCGCAGCAGCTTGACCTGCATAGGTAGCGGCATATCGCCGATTTCATCAAGAAACAGCGTACCGCCATTGGCCAGTTCGAAGCGCCCTGCACGCGTAGTGATCGCGCCGGTAAACGCACCCTTCTCATGCCCGAACAGTTCACTTTCCAGCAATTCCGCAGGGATCGCACCGCAGTTCACAGGTACGAAGGGCGCTTCACGGCGCTTGGAGTGGTAATGCAAGTTGCGAGCGACCACTTCCTTGCCCGTACCAGACTCGCCGAGGATCAACACACTGGCTTCAGTATCAGCAACCTGCTGCATCATCTGCCGCACGTGCTGGATGGCTCGGCTGGTACCCACCAAGCTGCGAAACAGGTTTGGCTCACGCTGCCGGCCGCGCTCGCGGGCTTGGTCGTACATTTCGCGGTACACCTGGGCACGGTGCAGGGAATCGAGAAGCTTGTTATAGCTGGGCGGCATCTCCAGCGTCGCGAGCACACGGCGACGAAACTCTTCTGGCCAATCACCGATGGCATGCTCGTCAATCATCAGCACGGGCAAAAACTCGTCCCAGGCAGCCAACTCCTTGAGCAGATCCAACGCCCCGCCCTTGAGCCGAACCTCGCCGAGCAGCACGCTAAGAACACCTCTGCTGGACTCGACTTGATCCACTACGCCACGCCAGTCACTGCTGCCGAAAGCCAGATGATCTTCACCCAGGAAATTAAGAATCACCGACAAATCACGGCGCCGCTCGAGGTTGTCGTCAATTAGCAGAAGTTTAGTTTCACGCCACATAGTTGGTCTGGCCCAGAAAGAAAAAGCCAACTAACGCCTTTTAGCGCCAGCATTTGGCCAGCAGTAAAGTCAATTATTGGCGCTTAGTCAATTTAATGACGTGTTTTTTTATCAAGCAGGGATCAAGCGAGGAATATCGAAGCATGTCCAAGAGAGCCTATGGACAGGAGGGTAACATCTTAAGGCGATTAGCGGACAAGGCGGAGCCCCGCCTTAGCCCATTACTTGATAGGGCATCTCAGCCAAAAAGCTGATAAACCTTGGCACCTTGCTGCGACTGATTCAACTGAATCAGCTCACCAGCCAGTCGCTGACGCTCGTTCTGGCAAGCGCTCACCAGATCCTTGTACAGATCCAATAGCTCCTGCATACGGGCACGTAAAGCGCCGTCATCATTCGCCGCGTCGACCATAGCGTCTTCGACAGCCTGGCGGCACTGCAGATCTAGCTCGCCGATGGCTGCCCAATCCTGAGTGGACAACGCCTGACGCATCGCGGTACCGGTGTTCTGCAAGCGCTGAACAGATGTATTCATGGGGATGCTCCTTTCACGCATGCCTGTCACTGGGCGATTGCGTCCCAACCGGTTTTCACATTACGCAGCAGACCGGCAACTTCATCAAGCGGCTCGACGCTATTCTTCAGGTTAGCCTCAAGCAGACGACGGGTCATGTAGTCGTACAGGTTATCCAGATTCTCGGCCAGTTCGCCACCCTGCTCCAGGTTCAAGCCGGCACGCAGACCACCGATGATGCCGATGGCCTTGCCTATCAGTTCGCCTTTCATTGCGAACTGCTCACGCTCCATTGCACCACGCGCCTGAGCCAAACGAGTCAAACCACCCTCCATCAACATCTGAATCAGACGATGCGGGCTAGCATCGACAGCCTGAGCCTGAGTGTTGACGTTTTGATACTGACGCATAGCGGCCATGGCGTTCATGCTGAATGTACTCCAGTGTACAGCGGGAATACTCAATGTATCGGCATGAGGGGCGTGAGCTTTAGCGGGGATTAATCATTATTACCGTCGAAATAATCGAGCGCGCATATTGCAGTCGACCACTTGGGCATAGATGCGGGCACACCCTTAGACAAGGCGTGATGGCTCGTCCTATAGCGGTCAGCTCGCCGTCGGCTCAACTTCTGGGCCAATTGCTTTCCAGGCATCACGAATCTGCGACAGCAAAGCCTGTACCTCCTCGAGCCGACGCGGGGTGTCATCCAGCGCCACACCCACCAGACGGCGATTGATATAGTCGTAGAGGTTATCCAGGTTCTGGGCCAGCTCGCCACCCAGTTCCTTGTCCAAGCTGGACTGCAATACCGCGATGATGGAAATGGTGGCGCTTACCGCCTCGCCACGCAAGCCAGGATTGGCCTGCTGCTGCGCCAACTGGGCAAGAGAGACACGCTCGATTGCACCATCCAGCAACAACTGCACTGCTTGGTAGGGAGTGACCTGCTGGCTGGTCTTGACGCTCTTGTAGGTATCGATAGGCGTATTCATTTATCTACTCTTCTTCACGACACCAGGGAGGTTGGAAAGGGCGCTCTCTAATTGACTACTGGTACCATTTAGCTGGCCCACCAGCGAGTCCATCGCATAGAACTGGGAGAGCAGACGCTGCTGCATCTTGTCGACGCGCAGGTTCAGATCATCAGTCTGCTTCTTGATATCGCTGCGAGTAGACTCAAGCGCCTGCATCCGCTGTGAGAGAATGCCACCTGTCTGACTGTAACCCGCAACTTGCCCATCGAGACGCTTCATCAAACCGGTATCACCCAAGAAAAACGAACCAACAGCATCGAAGTCCCCCTTCATGGCTGTATCGAGCTTGGTGTCATCAATTTTCAAGGTGCCGTTTTTCTGAGTGGTAATCCCCAAGTCCGCCAAGACCTTGAACGCACCGGTACCGGTTGGATTGACCAGCTCGTTGCGCACACCACTGAGCAGGTTGCGAATCGTCGAGTCGCCGACAAGCCCGCCAACTAGAGGTGTCCCGTCTTCCCCCACCTTGGTAACCCGGGTCAAATCATTGGTCGTGGTGATCAGCTTGTTGTAGGCGTCCACGAACTTTTTGATGCCCGCCTTGACGCCCGCGCCGTCCTCACCGACCTTGAGCGTCAAGGGTTTGTCATCGGTCTTGCCGACCAGCTCAAAAGAGACATCAGCTATAGCGCCCTTGACCGAGTTGGTCGGGCTGCTCAAAGCCAGGCCGTCTACAGAGAACTGAGCATTGGTCGCTTGGACGATGTAGCCCGCGCCTTGAGTATCGGCGGGATCAAGCTGAGTCCGACCATCAACGCTAAGCGCGGCGAGCTCACCGCTTCCGGACACGATGACATCCTTGCCATTTCCCGTTTCGTTGCCGCTGAACACAAGTCGAGACTTGCCAGTGGCAGGGTCGTTGATGGTGCTGACGCTCACACCCTTGCCCTTGAGCGCAGTATTGAGCTGATCACGGACGCTATTCAGATCGGAGCCAGCAGCGATTGTTACATCGACCGCAGTCCCGCTCTCACCGATCTTGACACTCAAAGTCTGCTCGTCATCGCCACTCTTGAACGTGGCTCCCAGAGCCTGGGTCGCGACTTTGCTGGCCGTGGCCAAGCTTTTGACCTCAATCTCATAGGAACCAGGCGAAGCAGTCTTACCGGCGGTAGCCGTCAGGGCGCTGGTATTGGACGAGGTAGCAGTACGTTTCTCGAACAGGGTCGCGCTATTGAGATCTTTGAGCGCGGTCTGGAATTCGCCCAGCGCGCTGTTGAGCTGACCCAGTCCGGACAGCTTGGTGGTGGTCGAGCTCGAGAGGCGGGCGAGCTGTGCTTCCTTAGGCGCTTTTTCGGCATTTACCATGGCGGTTACTAGCTCGCCGATGGGTAGCCCCGAGTTGATGCCAGTCGTAATACCGCTAACAGCCATAATTCCCCCTCGTCACCATATTGGCGCTCGTCCATTCACCCCATTCGGGCATTCAAGAAGCGAGCCATTTCAGGCTTCGGCCTTGAACAATAAGCTACGAACCTCTTCAAGGTTCTCGGCCAGTCGAAGGGCCTCCTCAGATGGCAACTGGCGAATAACCTCGCCAGAAGCACCGTCGGTCACTTTGACCACGACCCGACCGCTAGAGTCATCCACGCTGAAATTCAAATCACGACGAATGTTTTGCACGAAACTCTGGATCGACGTGACGGCCTCGTCCACCTGCTCGTACATCCGACCAGTATCTTCAACGGCCGCAGCACTCGACGACTGCTCATCGGCTTTTCCAGCCGAAGTCGCGCTAACCGCTGGCGCAGATAATCCAGCTGGTTTGGCCAAGACTGGAGACAAACTATTTATTGCGATGTCCATTTCTTTTACCTCGCAAGGCAAAACGGGGAGAAGCGCTATGCACTTCCCCCCGGAGTTTAAAGCAGCCTAGCCGATTTGGCTTACTGCAGGAGGCTGAGCACCGCCTGCGGCAGCTGGTTGGCCTGAGACAGGATCGCAGTACCGGCCTGTTGCAGGATCTGATTCTTGGTCAGGTTCGCAGTTTCTGCCGCGAAGTCCGTATCCTGAATCCGACCACGTGCAGCCGAAACGTTCTCTGCGATGTTCTGCAGGTTACCGATGGTGTTCTCGAAGCGGTTCTGCACAGCACCGAGTTCAGCTCGCTGCGAGTCGATCGCTTGGATCGCCTGGTCGATTACGATTACCGCCTTCTGCGAACCTTGAACATCGGTGATATCGATGTCGTCTACCAGGTTACCGGTGGTGACCTCAGCGATGCTGATATCAGTTCCAGTAGCACTCTTGGCTGCGGAAACTGTAGCGCCCGAAGCGAAAGAGAAGGCCTGGATATTGCCGTCGACTGAACCTGACCCGGCAGCAGAAACCAGTTCGATATCGCCAGAGTCGTTTACGAAAGCACCCACACCGATGTTGGCGTCGTTGATAACTGTCGCCAGTGCTTGTACCTGCTGAGCAGCTGTCGCGCCACTTGCAAAGGTAGTGCTGAAGGTTCTCTCTTCGCCACCAACCATGGTCACCTTGATGGCCATCGCACCGGAGGCTGCCGCAGTGCTGCCTGCCACAGAGGCGGCAGTGATCGAACCAGAGCTGAAAGTACCTTTCAGCGACTCGGTGCTCATCTCGTCGATCTTGACGCTGATGGTTTCGTTCGCCGCACTACCTACCTGGAAGGTGGTGGTCTCGAAAGAACCATCCAGCAACTTCTTGCCACCAAAGGTGGTGGTGTTGGAGATACGGTTCAGCTCTTTCTTCAGTTCATTGACTTCAGAGTTCAGTGCCTTGCGCTCTTCGGTGCTGTTCGAGCCGTTGGCCGACTGCAGCGACAGGTCACGCATACGTTGCAGAATACTGGTCGACTGCTGCAGGGCGCCTTCAGCGGTTTGCGCCATGGAGATGCCGTCGTTGGAGTTCTTCACCGCAACGTTCAAACCATTGATCTGGCTGCTCAGACGGTTGGAGATCTGCAGGCCGGCAGCATCGTCTTTGGCGCTGTTGATTTTCGAACCAGTCGACAGGCGCTGCAAAGAGGTGTTGAGCGCGTTGGACGAAGTATTCAGATTGCGCTGAGTGTTGAGGGACGCAATGTTGGTATTGACTGTCAAAGCCATGATGGATGTCCTCCGTAGGACCTAGCTTGTTTGCCTGAGCTTGCGAATCGGGCCCTGCATTTCTCAGGCAGCCATTGAGTTCGCGTTCGTATTACTTATCGACCTGCTCTGCGAAAGCTTTAGGAAATAAGAGAATTTTTTTCGCCTGCTATTGACAGTCACTCTCTACTTCTTTGCCCGCAACTGCTCTATCGGCGGCTGCGGGCAAAGCTTGAGCCCAACAAGCTCGTCAATCAGGCAGCCAGGCACGACGCCAATCGAGCAATTTATCGCCTTCAAGCACCCAGTCACGCATCACCACGGCACGCAGCTCATCACCGGCCCGTGCACTGGCGTCCAGATCGTTGATATGCAGACGAATCGCATCGACCCAATCGCGAAAGCGGTTCTTCACCCGGGTGACGGGCAGCCCATCCTGGTAACAAAGCACATCGCTGCACACGACAGGGAAGCCGCAAGCGCCATATTCCAGTAGGCGCAGGTTGCTCTTGCACTCGTTGAACAAGTTCTGTTCGACAGGTGCGATCGCAAGATCGAGATTGAGACCGGCTAGTGCTTGAGGGTACATGCTGATCTCGACCCCCGTATGCACTTCCTTTACATAGGGGCGCAGCGCATCGGGGCACATTCCGAAAAACACCCAATCCACTTCGGTAGCGAGCTCCTTGACCACATCAAGGATCATTTCAAGATCTCCCGTATGGCTAACCCCGCCTGCCCAACCTACTCGCGGGCGGCTCGACATCTGCCGTTTGCTCTGCAGCCCCAACCACCAGGGCGCAGGCAAGCGGTTTTCGATAACCCGGATATCAGAATGCAGGCCTGCGAAGGCCTCTGCCAGCGGGGCCGTGGAAACGACGAAACGATCCACCTGATCCACCCCGCGTCGCAGCGACTTCAGGATGTCCTTGGGCATGTGTTGGCGGTGAGCGTTCTTGAGCGGCAGGTTGGGTAAATAGTCATCCAGCTCGTAGACCTTGAATGCCCGAGAAAAGGCCTTCATTCGCCGCATGGCCTCCAGGCGAGACTCGCCTATCTGGCGCTGAAGCAGAATAACGTCAGGTTCGTAACGCTCCAGATCGGTAACGTGCAGCAGGCCTATCGACAGCGCGCCATCTATGAGGCCCGCTTCCTTCATGGCGGAGAACGGTTGAATCACCCGATAGTGACCACAACCGTACAAGTCTGCGGGATGCGCCAACACCGTCGGAAGCGGGCGCCAGGCTTGTAACGGACGCCAAGCCAATTGCGGATCGGCCAACTTGAAGCCCTGCTCGGCCTGCAGTGAAAACCCGGGGTTGTAGGCGGGGTCACGCGCCAGAATCGGCAGCCAGCGGGCGTACATCGCATCTTCCTGAGCATTGCTGGCGGGAAGCGAGATTTGACTATCCATCAGCAACTGCACGCGCGGAGTCCAAACATTAAGGTAGCCAGCCTGTCGCGCCTTCAGACAAAGATCGACATCGAACCAGCGCTCTAACAAGGGCTCCGGATCAAATCCGCCAAGCTCGACAAACAACTCCCGACGGATCATCAGGCACTCACCGCTGAGCGCAGAGTAGTTCTGCTCCACCTGCAACCGCTGCATATAGCCTGCATCGTCGAGCTCGAGCCCTTCGAAAGCTTTGCCCGCCGGGCCGCGCAATCCCAGCAAGAGGCCAGCATGGTGGATGCGACCATCTGCCGATAGCAGCTTGGCTCCCACCGCCCCCACTTCGGGACGCAGAGCGTGATTGAGCAGCTGTGCCAGCCAGTCACTCGCCACGATGCCGGCACCAACCCCCAGCCAAAGCAACATCTCGCCCTGCACGTAATCCATCGCCGCATTACCAGCCAGTGGTCGCGATGTTCCCTTGGCGAAATGCAGCACGCGGATGCGCTCTTTGCCGATCTGCTCGATGGCCTGCAACCAATCGAGCGTGGCCTGCTGCTCGCTACCCAGATCCAGCAGGAGCAGCTCGTAGTGCGGATACGCGGTGTTTTCCAGCAGGGTTTCCACGCAGCGCTGCAGACGCCCCAGCTGATCGGTAAAGGGAATAAGAACGCTCACCAACGGCTGCTGGCCATGGGCGTATTCCAGTTGATAACGCCCCGACTGCCGTGAGGCGACACTGGGATTCTGGTAACCGCGAGTACGAAGGTGACGCTCGATCACCTCTCGCTCTTGCGGGCTGTCCTTGAGTGCGAAGGCGTCAGCGCAGAGCAATGGTTCGCTGACATGGCCCAAGCCATTCAGACCACCGTTTTCAATCAGGCGCAGAATGTATTCCAACTCGAATGCCTGATCGAACTCGACATCGAAACCGCCAAGTTCAAGCAAAGACGCGCGACGGAACAGCCAGTGCCGAGCAGCGCTGGCGGGGAAGCTCAGCAGCAGATCGAGGCTGAAGTCGGGACGCAGCGCAACTCCCGTACCGCCCGAATCGTCACCCACCAGTTCATCGCCATACAAAGCGGTGCATTCACCGGCCGCGGTGAGCTCCAACGCTGTCATCAGCAGGCCGCTAGGTGTGAATTGAGTGCCTGCGTCAACCAGCATCACCCAGTCCACTGGCAGCTCGGCGACAACACGATTGACTGTCTCCACCCACGCGTCGCGCGCTACAGTGGTGACCTGGCCAGTACTTCCTTGAAGCGACATTGCCCCGGAAGAAGAAAAGACTCGTACGTCGATAGATCGGTAGAGATTGTCGCCCTCAAGACTGAGCAGACTTTTCTCCACAGCAGCCGCGTTGGCGTCTCGATCGAGCACCAGCACGCCAATGCGTGGGCCACCTGCATGCGCTTGCAGACGCTGTTCGATAAGCGTCATTTGCACGGAACTGGGCCGGCGGGCCTGCAACCAGGCGCTCAGGCTGATACCACCTTGACCCGCGGCCTTGTAGAGAGCGGCGAGTATGTCCACAGGCTTGAATACACGCGTTTTCACCCGAGTGATAGGTGCGACATCAACCATGCGCGCTTTACTGTCACCATGGTGCCAACCAAGATCGCGAATCGCCTGTCTGAAATCCGCATGCCCCTGATCGCCTATGCCAGGCTGGTCGCGCCCCTTCTGACTGAACTGCTCGTGAGATACACGAAAATCTGTCAGCGGCTCGGCCAGCATGGCTAGTCTGCCCTGGCGCAATAATTTGACGTACAACGCCAAATCGCCCACCCAGGGAATACGCTTGCCATTCAGTACGCTGAGCTGATCCCCCATTGGCAGCAGGTCGGCTCGACGACACATAACAGTACTGGGCTCACCAATGAAGTTGAGGGTGTGCTCCGCCAACAGCGAAACCAGCTGTTCTCCATCGACCAACGCATCCCCAGCGAATGGGTACGCCGTGGCCAGAATATCGGGCAACGGTTGCCCCTCTGGGTCAATTCGGCGGCGGCGGGAACTAGCCAGGCTCACATCAGGATTGCTCTGCATGAGCGCCAATAATGATCCCACGCACTCAGGTTGCAGCAGGTCATCATCGTACAGCGGCTTGATGTAATCGCCTTGCGCCAGTTCGATGCAGCGCGCCAAATTCCTCATCTCGTTCAGGCGGGTTTCGTTGTGCTGGTAGCGCACCGGAAAATCCACCTCGCGTGCAAACTGCTCGACGATTTTGCGCACATCGTCCGTCCGGCAATCATCACAGACTACAAGTTCCAATGGGCGGTAACTCTGCAGGCGCACACTTTCCAGCGCCGCTGGTAGGTAATGCGCTTTGTAGGCAGGCATCACAACACTAACTAAAGCCCGGTTTTCATTTGCTTGAGTCACGATCATTCCTTTAGGGCTCCCAGCGTCTGTAACCGCTCGACGACACGCTGGGCATTCCGATCATCCAAATAATTGAAAAAGAATTGGCGGCACATTCGATAGCGCTCACTCTCAACCAGACTTGCCCCCTCGAGAGCTTTTTGCAACTCGATTAGAAGAGCGTCAAAGTTCTCTACAACCGGACCTGGAAAAGCCAACTCCATTTCATAAAGCAGGCCATTTTGACGAGTGCGGTAATGTTCCAAGTCGTAGGCGAAGCTAATGACAGGCTTCTCCAAGTAAAGCGCATCGATATACACAGACGAGTAATCGGTTAACAGCAAGTCAGCCTCGCGCAATAGCGGTGCTATCTCACTGATAACGGCATGCCCCAGATCTATCAGCGTCTCGCCATCCAGATGCTGCTCCAGATTGAACAGGTGCTCGCCCTTGCGAAAATAGTGCATGCGAAACCCCAGCACCGCTTGATGGCTACGTAACAGATTTTTCAAGCGCGTAATTTCTTCCGCACTGAACTGATAACACGCGGCGCCGTTGAATTCGCTCTCGCGGAACGTGGGTGCATAGACAACCAGTCGACGGCCATCTTTCAGGCGCCGTACCTGCTCAACCTCTTCGCGCAAATAATACGGCAAGTTGGCCACAGGCATTCTCAGGAAGTCGTTACGCGGCAAGCCGGTAATCCATACTCGCTCGGGCGGCAGCGGGTGAAATATCGCAGCCATTGCGTAGCTGTCGACATCCGAAGACGCCACAAGCCCCAGATAGTGGGAGCGCTCCCGACGACGGAATGCAACCCTGTCAGCACGCTGGCGCTGCTCTGGATTGGCCAGCGCAAACAAGCGCTTCAGCGGGATCCCATGCCATAAATTGACCAGTACATGCCTGCGCAGACTGGGCTTAACAACGCTGAACGATCCGTCCGGCCAACGCCAGGACATGTCCAGAGCAACGGCGTTTGTAAGTAGATAGACTCTACAGCGTGCCAGAACCAGCAAACCTCGCAGGCTCTGCACATCGACCACCTCGGTGTTGCAGGCGCCATCAATATGCAAGTCGGCGCTCAGATCGCGGGTAAATACCCACTTATGGATTTTCGGATCTGCCTTTATCGATTCGAAAAGCGCTCGCGAATTTTCCACGAACTGGCTGGACTTGAGCGGATGCACGAAAAATGCCCAGTGGCTCTGGCGCTTGGGCGTCAACCAGTCATAAAGACGCCACAGCGGTAAAAGCAACCAATGCGCAATCCATTTACACTGAACCGGAGAGTGCCACCAACCTTTCATGGAAAAAGCATCTCCAGCGCATCGACGTCGAACACAGGAATGCCAAGAGTACGAGCCACCTCCAGACGCTCGGGAAAATGGTTGTCGACGAAAATAGCGTTCCCTTGAATAACCGACGACTTTGGCTCACCGGCGCGCAAGTGGATTATGTCATCGAACAACGTTTCAGCTATTCGTGCTCGCGCTAGCGCCGAAGGCAGATAACCATCATGTCGAGTTAGCAAAATCAGACGCTTGCCCATTGCCAGTAAACGGTAGATAAAACGCATCGCCTGAGGATTCGCAAAACCGTCGCAAACCAAGGTGTCGTCGAAATCCAGGTAAACACTCTCGAAGGCATAATCCAGCTCTGCAACGCTTGCCAACCGGCGCTCCACCAGAGTGACGCGCGACTCCTCCAACACCAATTGTTCTCGTTGCATAAAGTCTTGCACTGCCATCAATGGCAGATTCACTCCCGCTACCCGGTGCACCACGGAGCTGCTAGATAGCCGGCAACTCAGTTCCAAAAGCTTCCAGACTCCCGCTGAGTCCTGTTTGACCTGGAAGAACCAAGGGCCACGCAAGGTCAGCCGTTCATTGATTGTCGCGGCAATTTCCTGAATGGCGTCGTCGGCGCAAACCCGCCGCGAACGCATTGCGATACCACCAACCACCCGCTCACGACTGCGTGAACCGACATACAATAAACGGCCCCGCCAATCGCTAAAGCAATCTACCGTTAGCTCCAATCCCGACAAATATTCGCAGATCAGCGGCTGACTCAGCCCTGCGATGGCCAACTCAGCCTCGGCGTGCGATCGAACCAACGTGACGCCCTGCCCGCCCTGCCCCTGATCTGGCTTGAGCAGCACCGGCCAGGCCGGTACTTGATCAACACTCGCAAAGCGGCGAGGCACCCAAGACTCACCATCAAAAAGCTCGTAACTGGCCTGCTTGCTGCGCGCAACACGAGCAGTTAGCGGGTCACCGTTGACCAAGTGGACATTCCACTGCGCGATACGCGGAGCCAGGTATTCCATAACACTGTCATGGCAGGCAAAAAGCAGGTCGATTTCCCAGCGTTCTAGAAGCTCGGCGAAGCGCTCGTCAAACTCCACATCGGCGATATTGGGCAGCTCGGCATAGCGGTCAAAGAGCTGTCGCCCATGGTCATCGCGACTGGAAGCGCCATGAAGACGAACATGCAGCGATAAGCCCAGTGCCCGCGCCACCTCGAGACCGACCTCGGAGCCACACGGAAACACCAGTACATTGATCCGGCTCATGCGGCCTCCACCAACTCATAGCTCTGCAACATCAATCGGACCTGTTCGGGTTCGTTATTCATAAGTACGTCGATGATCGACAAACCTGGAACGAACGGTCCGCCACCGCACTGCGCATAGCTGGGAAAGTGATTCTGCAAAAAGCGTAGTTGTACGGCGCAATCAGCAAAGGCCTTGGGCTGGTATAACTCACGCCCGCCAGCGGCGTTGTGATAAGCATCAGCGACGAAATGCCGACACAAATCGAGAATCCGTTGTTGTCCGCGCGCGTGCCCCGCCGGGAAAGACGAGGCAAAGGAGCAAATGAACGGAAGCTTCAAATAATCGAATACAGCGCGGACAGAAAGCGCATTCTTTTCCGCGACATTCAGTGGCGAAGCCAGGCAAACTGACTCGATCAGTTCGAACACTGACCGAAAAAAAGGCGCGCGTGTATAGGCGTGGCGTATTTGTTTCAGGAAAGTATCGAAATCGCCAGTAAAATGGTGCGCATTGATGGGGCGATTCTGGCTAATACCAGCAATCGGTAGAGTGAAAGTAAACGATTTTCCATCCAACAATATCTGATTACGGTTGATGAAGCCCTTCTTTATAAAGGCCACATCATCCAGAAACACGAAATGCCGCGCACTGTGTGCGAGTTGATAGTATCCCAGGTAGGGAAACAGATAGGGCTGCATCACTGCGAGAATCAAGGCATTGCCGCCTTGACGATAACGCTGCATATCCACTCGATGTCCTCATCCTCCAGATCGGGGTAAATAGGCAAGCAAATCACCTTGTTTGCTATTGAGCGTGCCACTGGCAGGTTCGCCGGTTCGGCTGAAGGCAGCCCCCGATACATAGGGAAATCGCTTATGAGCGGGTAGAAATAACGACGCGCCATAATTTCCTGGTCACGCAGGTAATCATAGAGTTGATCGCGGCTCAGGGCGAAGTCAGCATCGACCAGCAGCGGGAAATAGGCGTGATTGGCAAAGCCCTGCCCAAGCAACTCGACACAGCTCAAGCCGCGGATGCCAGCCAGACGTTCGCGGTAGAGCTGGTCAATTTCCTTGCGCCGGGCCAGGGCCGCGTCGATGTAGCGAAGTTGCAACAAGCCAAAGGCGGCATTGACCTCGCTCATCTTGCCGTTGATGCCCGGCGCCACCACGGTGGTTTCATTGACGAAGCCGAAGTTCTTCAGGTGGCCTATGCGCTTGTAGGTCTTTTCATCAGGGCAAATGATCGCCCCACCCTCGAACGTGTTAAATACCTTGGTGGCATGAAAACTGAGAACACTGAGATCACCATGGCGCAGGATACTACCGCCCTCATCGCGCACAGCAAATGCGTGCGCCGCATCGTAGATAACCCGTAGATTATAGGTATCAGCGATCCGTTCGATGGCCTCCGAATTACAAGGGATACCATAGCAATGTACCGGCATGATTGCGGTTGTGGACGGCGTGATAGCGGCCTCTATTTTGCGCGGATCAAGATTCAGCGTGTAGGGATCGATATCAACGAAAACTGGCTTAACCCCATTCCAGAGTAGCGAGTGCGCAGTGGCCACAAACGAGTATGGGGTGGTTATTACCTCTCCAGTGATCCTTAAAGCCTGCAGCGCTGTAACCAACGCGAGGGTGCCATTGGCAAACAATGCGAGATGCTTGACCCCCAAGTACTCGCAGAGTGCCCGCTCGAGCTGCTGATGCATGGAGCCGCCATTGGTAAAAATGCGACTGGACCAGATCTGCTCCAGGTAGGGGATGAACTCTTCCAAAGGGGGGAGAAGAGGACTGGTGACCGTAATGGGCTTTTTCATCGGGAGTCCGAATTGCCGTGTACGCGGAGAAAAGCCGCCTGATAATCTACCACGGAAAGGCTCAGTATCTCAGCCAGCACCGGGTCAGCATTGAACCAACCGCCATACCAGGCGCGTTGCATAAAAATGAAATTACTCAGCGGGTCATGCAAAGTAAAGCCCGGGTATAAAGTGTATCCGACATTCGCCTGGAAATAATTACCGCCATACCTACGCCCCAGGTACAGGTCGGCATTGAATACTTTGACTTCGAGCGGGGCGAAACGCAGCACGTCCATCAGAATTCTGGGCAATGCACTTGGATAGCCCGTAAAAAATGGATTGCAGCGGATGCCAATTTCAAAGCGCGGCCGTAAACGCTCTGCAAGCCTACTCAACCAAGGGAACGTTGATAAACAACTCTTCGACAAAACGACAAACTGCAAAGGTGCCATAGCCGCCAGATAATTATCGGATCCCAGAGCATTCTTGCGCAGATCGTCTTCAAGGTAGTAGGAGATATCTGTACGCGCCCCAAAAAAACGAGAATCCAAAGCATTGTTAGCCCGATGGTTAGGACGTATTACCAAATCGAAATCATCGATCTCCTGTCCGTTATTCAGCCCGTTGTTGACCGGCCCCACAATGGCAATTCTTTTGCCTTTGATTGCGGAAGCAAAGTACCTATCACATTCCTGAACTTTAATTTCCGATCCAAGCGTTGCCGACTCGCGCGGCAAATAAAAATTCGCCAACTGCAGAAAATCATCGTACTCATGCAAGCGCCCAATTGATTCCTCACGTAAATCACACAGTAATTTCAACGCTTGGTGCGGAGACGCCTGCTCGTTAGCTATACACATCCTATATATGGCAGACAACTGATCGTCAGCCCCCTCAAATATGTCGATGTCCAGCACCGAGCGAGCAACAACCTGAGCGCGATGCAATATATATAGATCCACCTGCCCGGCCAAAAGAAACAGACGGGCAAAAAACAATGCCATAGGCCACGGTAAATCAGAGACACACCTCGGATGGAGCCGAATAAAAGCAGCGAGCAACTCAGCCTTTCGTTGACAGGATGAATCGGGCCATTTGACAAGTACACCCTGAGCACACATCAAGGAATTTTGCAGCGGCCTCCATAGCGCAATAAATTCCTGACGCAGGTTTACTGGCCAGTCGATAAAATCTACCGCCATATCTACACCCACGCAATTGCGTGGGTGTAGTCCTGCAGAACGGTAAATACTCCAGTGGCCCAAGGCAGATAAATGTTCCTCGACAGCGATGTTCTGCATGCGCTGCTGCAACTCGGTTCGCGCCTGCCGCCAAGCTTCTCCTGGCAAAGCCATTTGCATCCCCTACGTGCACTCAGTCGATTTCATTACGCAAATACCTGAGAATGTCGAACATCTCTGCAAGGTCCTGCTCTTTTTCCAATACGCGCTTGAGCGAGGTGCGCAGCTCGGTGGAGGACACGCCCTGGGTGCGCTCAAGATAAATAACGTCGCAAAGCGCCTTCAACTCATCGAAGTGCCCTGCCCAATCGCTACCCATGACGAACAAATCAACGTTGTAGTGACGAATATCAACAGACTTCTGCGCCCAGTCATGCTCTGGGATAACAAAATCCACACAACGGAGAGCAGATACGATGTCACGACGCTCTTCGTAGGGAATCAATGCCTTCTTACCTTTGAGCGCATTGAATTCGTCCGTGGAGACGCCGACGATCACCTTGTCGCATCGCTCGCGCATACGCTCGAGCAAACGGAGGTGGCCCACGTGGAACATATCGAAAGTGCCATAGGTAATCGCTGTTAAAGGCATGAAACGCTCCGTGCTGGGCTTCAGCTCAACAAATCCTCGGGATCAACCTCTATAGCCTCCCATTGCACAGGCTCGCCCAGCGAAGCTGCTCGAGCCGCCCGCTTCCCAATGAGTCCGTGAAGATGCCGAGGTGCCAAGCCGTGCCCCGGCCGAAGAGAGCGAAGGTGCTCTGGCGTAATGACGTCTCCCGACAAAATATCTTTCACCCAGAACAACGATCTGCGTCGGAGGCGATCTTTGTCGCTAACCTGGTACTCCACCACGCCTAAAGCCTTTTCTGTCGCTCTTACCTGCTCGACCATTTGAGCAAACTCACTAGGCTCCATTGAAAATGCTGCGTCCGGTCCGCCTTGAGCACGATCGAGAATAAAATGCTTCTCCACCATGATTGCGCCGAGCGCAACGGCCAAGGCGGGTACTAGACTTCCCATCGTGTGATCCGATATACCGATCGATACGCCGAAACGCTCGCGCATATCTGCGATCATATTCAGATTCGCCTGATCAATACGCGCCGGATACTCCGATGTACATTTAAGCAAGGTAACGTCACGATTGCCTGCCTTATGACAAGCTGCGAGCGCGGCGTGAATATCTGCCTCGTCAGCCACGCCCGTGGAGATGATCATCGGCTTACCCATACTTGCCGCTTTTTCTATCAACGGAATATCGGTAATTTCAAACGAAGCAATCTTGTAACAGGGCACATGTAGGCTTTCAAGAAAGTCTATGCCCTGTAAATCGAAGGGGCTGGAGAAAAATATCAAGCCAAGCTCTTCGGCAATACTCTTGAGTCGAGGCTGCCATTCGTAAGGCATCGCCGCCTCGCGGTAGAGATCCCAAGGCCTGATACCTTTCCAGGCCCCCTCACGCTTGGGACCGAAGTATTCATTGTCGACGTCCAGGCACAGCGATTCTGGCCTATACGTCTGAACCTTGACGGCATCAGCACCAGCCGCCGCTATTGCCCTTATCGTTTTTTCCGCAATTTCGATTGAGCTGCCATGATTGGCAGACAGCTCGGCAATTATGAATGTGCTGCCATTGCGGCTCTTCATGAAAGATCAAGGCTTAAAGTAATTTATGATGGCGGCGATGCTTTCCAGCAACGGCACATCTTTATCGGGCACCTGCTGCCCTGTATCAGCCTGCAACTCGATCAACAAGTTGAATACATCCAAGCTGTCGAGACCGCTCTCGCCAAACTTGTCGTTCAATCCGATTGCATCGATATCTGCGCTCACACCGGCAGATCGCATAGCGGCTTTCACCTGTTCTTCGGTCAACATATTTCTTGCCTTTTTAACAGCGCGGAGGCCCAGGAAAGGCCTACCCCAAATCCACTAATTGCCAAGTTATTCCAATCCCCTTCGAAAGCGCGCTTCTCCAATAACAAGGGTATCGATGACGACACGGTGTTGCCCGTCTGCTCGATATCAAGAACGAACCGAGAGGACACCTCCGGAAAGCGCCTGGCGATTGCCTCGACTATCGCAGCACTGCCTTGATGAACACAGAATGCGTCGACCTGGTCGACCGTCAATTCGGCATTTTCAAGCAGCTTCTTAAGATGAGGGGCGATTTGCAGCGCTGCAAAATTGAAAACCTGGCGACCATTCATTTGCAAGGTGCCATCTACCACGCGCAAGTGTTCTGCGCCCGCTCCATCCGTACCAAACGAGACTTGGCCCAATGTCCAGTACGGGTCAGTACCGAGCCACGTTGCAGTAGCAGCATCGCCAAATAACAATGAGGTAACACGATCTTCGGGATCGATGATCTTTGAATAAGGATCGGCCGTGACAAGTACGCCGTTGGACAGGCCAGTCGCCTGCATGAATCCTTTCAGGACATAAAGACCATAGACGTAGCCCGAACACCCGAGCGAGATGTCAAAAGCTGCGATGGTCGTGGGCAATCCGAGTTTTTGCTGCACAATGGCAGATGTATGTGGCAAGCCAGCCCCGTCACCGTTCTGAGTCACGACAACGAGCGCATCCACATTGGCCATATCGAAGTCGGACTGTTTCGAGATCAAGGCGTTTACTGCAGCAACGGCAAGATCGGATGTATCTTCACGCTCCCCCTTGCGAGGTAATCGCAACGCCCCGATCTTATCGCGCATGAATTCGGCGCTCTCGCCAAACCTTGCCCCCTGCTGCAGGTTATCGATGGACTCGTCGGGCACATAGCTGGCTATCGCTTTTATTCCGATCATTCACGGTTTCCCCACAATGAAACGAATATTGCCAACATGCTCATCGCCATAATAAATGTCGCTGACGCTGAAGCGATTGGCCAACAGTGAGCGCATTACCACGCGCAAGGGGCGCCCTGCCCTGCGAAGCGGCATATCGAGTTGGATCTGGCCGAATAGCCAGTTCCCATCAACTGCCGGTGAAACCACATAATTAAGCTCTTTGGTCAAGCAGATGATTTCGTCTATTGGACTGCCATTGATCGCAACGAGCTCAATAACACGATCAGACTCTTGCACTAAAACACCATCGATAAGGTGTGCTTCATCAAATGCATAGCGTTGGGTAACAACCCGACCGGTTTCTACAATCCAGAATGCCAGTACCCCCTGTGAAGAGGTAACTTGCCCTTCACCAACCAACTGACTAAGTGAAGGTTTTTCAAGTACTACTAAGCAACAATTGCGTGTAAGACGCCGAAAAGATAGGCGACTGATATAAGCATCACTCCCATGTTCAGAAGCAGCCCAATCGCTAAGCTCTTGATAAAAATCACTTCCTCGTAGGTAGTTGCGGTTGCCCTTGAAGGACAGCGACAGCGTAAAACTCATTGCCCCACCTCATAGAAAATCAAACGGCCCGCCTAGCCGGATTACCGATCCAGGTCGAATGTGCTTCGATGTCCTTAAAAGCCACGGCCCCGGCGGCCAGTACAGAAAACTCCCCCATCCTTGTCCGGTCTCTCAACACGGCGTTTGGTGCTACATAGCCCCCTTTTTCGACAATCGAGTAACCGCAAAGAGTGGCATTGGGTCCGACGTACGCGTAGTCGCCTATTGCCGCATCATGCCCGATGTTAGCGCCTGCACGTATGCTGCCGAGCCGGCCGATGCGAGCACCCGGCTGACACGTCACAAACGAACAGATCATGGCACCATGACCGACGACCACATCGTCCGCGATACAGGCGGTGGGGTGAATTATAGTCGCGAGCCGCTCATCAGGTATGCTCAGGTTCTCGAACAGTACGGAGCGCGCCTCGACGTTCCCGACACCAAGCAAGCTGCAATGAAAAAGAATATCGTCGGGCAATGATGCCCAATCATGGGTGCGGCCCATCACAGGGTAACCACCTATGAGATCGCCCTTGGCCTGATGATCATTGAGGAAACCAACCATCTCCGCCGCTTGACCAGCACGCTGCATATCTTTGATCACCTGCGCAGCGACCAAACCGTTACCAGTCCCACCGAGAATCACGATTCGACGGCGATCGTGCTTTACCGTCCGGCTCATAGACACCCTTCAACTACCTCTCGTATGCGTTGCGCGCCCTGATTGTCAGCGAGACCAAGCCCCTTGCTGCGCATTGATTGGCGCGTGCATTCAAGCTCGATATCCCGCCAATGAGCCAGAAACGTTTCTTGGCTCAATGAGTGCCCATGCCCCATGTAGACACCCACCCCCCGTGCTTGCCACGCCTTACAAAGCTCAATCTGGTTGTCCGCCAAGGCAACGGAAAGGAATGGTACACCTTGGCTTACGAGCTCGAATGTCGTAGTCCCCCCCGCACAAATCGCGACGTCGGAATTACTCATCAGCGTTGCAATATCATCAGGCTCGATCAATACCTCGACATTCGCGCTATGCGCCGCGTAAGAAAGCAATCTTCTGGTACCCGGATTTGCTCGCGTAGTTACTACACAGACCCTGACCGATACGTCACTCAACCAATCAGCAAATTTCTCGGCGAGCCCAGCATCGTCTCCCCCGCCCAGCATGACCAGGGCACGACGCAGGGCCCCCACCGGCCGCGGCTCAGCGCTAGCGAATTCCGAACGCAAGATGGCGAATCGAGGGCCCAACAGCAGCGTGCAATCGGGACGCGTGATTGAGGCGTAATCTGCGGGCTGTGCAAAGGGATTTATGTTGACTACCCAGCGTGCCTGGATATCGAACGCACGCCGATAGTCGAACTGCAGCCAGGGCAATCCCAGCGACCGTATCATCTGCTGGTACTCGGGTGTTGCGCGGTAGTGATCGACCACCAATACGTTTGCCTGCATATCGACCACGAGCTCAGCCAACTGCTGCCGCTCCTGCTCTGGGGAAAGGTCCGATACCCGTAATCCGACCGAGAGAGGCCGGAAAAGCGCTGGATCCACAACGCCGTTACACAGGGTGAATGCTCGCCCGCCCCCCTCTACAAAGGCTTTAGCCAATACCATGCAACGCTGCAAATGCCCCAGGCCTTTCTGGGGAGATGCGTCACAGCAAAACAAGACCGATGGCAAACTCACTGCAGCTCGCCTGTTTCCAGGAGTATCCGCATCATCAATTCAGCCCGCACCCAATCCTCCTCGGTATCGATATCCTGAACCAGGTGGCTAGGTAGAACTATCGGTAGACTGCCTTCCCCCAGATAAGGCGCATCATCGCCAGCATTCCCTCTTAGCTTCGATAGATAAAGCTGCCCTGCATCATGGTAGATCGGGTCGAGATCCTGCGAACGCGTCTTTAGGTGCTCTCTGAACAGCATCTCTGGGGAGCCATCATCATTCAGGCGGAACCCTCGCTGAACAGGGTATCCGAACGCACACACAAGAAATGCACGTTGTTTATCGCAAGCTTCTAGCAAGCGAACCGAATCGATGATCCTCTGAGCACTGATAAAGGGTGATGTTGCCAACAGCGTGCCCATCAGCGTGTGATCACTGGTGTCGTTGGCCTGCAGCCATAATCGGGCATGCCGTATGACATCTCGTATCCCGGTATGGTCATCACTCAGTTCGGCAGGACGCATGAAAGGGATTTCGGCGCCCCATCTCTGCGCGATGGCTGCAACTTCCGCGCTGTCCGTAGAGACGATGACCCGATCGAAGCATCGACTTCGCAGCGCTGCTTCGATAGACCAGGCGATCATTGGCTTCCCGAAAAAAGGACGAATATTTTTGTTCGGGATGCGTTTGCTACCGCCACGGGCGGGTATTACGAGGGCACTCATCCGACAATAGCCTCACGCAATGCGACTATCACTCGGTCTTGCTCTGGCTGGGTTAACGTTTGATAAAGAGGCAGGCTGATTGCCTCACGGTAATAATGCATCGCATGCGGAAAGTCAGATGGAGCAAAGCCCATCTGCTGATAGTAGGGATGCAGAAAGATGGGTATGTAATGCAGGTTCACCCCTATGCCCGCCGCACGTAATGCCTCGAATACCTCTAGGTGGCTGCGCGTCATCTGATCGAGCTTCAAACGTACGACATAAAGGTGCCGCCCCGAGTAGCTGTCGGAGTGTTGCCACGGAAGCGTTATGGGAAGGTCAGATAAAAGAGCGTCGTACCGCTCGGCCAGTGCATGTCGACGCGCCACGTAATGATCCAGCCGCTTGAGCTGACTTACACCTAACGCCGCTTGCAGCTCCGTCATTCGATAGTTGAACCCCAGTGCAATTTGCTCGTAGTACCAAGGGCCGTGGGGCGCGCAGTGCTGCTGTAGTGGATCCCGGGTAACGCCATGGCTACGTAACAGGCTCATCTGTTTGAACAGTTGCGCATCGTTCGTGACAGCCAGCCCGCCTTCAGCGGTAGTAACAATTTTCACCGGGTGAAAACTGAATACGGTGATGTCGCTGAAGCGCCCATTACCAATGAATTCGCCCTGGTACTTCCCCCCCACAGCGTGTGACGCGTCTTCAATTACTCTGAAATCGTAGCGTTGAGCGAGTGCATGAATGGCATGCATGTCGCAGGGTTGACCAGCCAAATGTACAGGCACCACGACTTTGGGTAATTGGCCACTTTTCTCAGCGGCTTTTAGTTTGCGCTCAAGAGCAACTGGGCAGAGGTTGTAGGTAGCCGGATCGATATCAACGAAATCGACGCGTGCACCGCAGTAAAGAGCGCAATTGGCGGATGCCACGAAGGAGATTGGCGTTGTCCAGAGCAAATCTCCGGGCCCCAACCCAAGGGCCAAGCAAGCCAGGTGCAGCGCGGATGTCGCGCTATTCACAGCAACCGCGCGGGCAGCACCGACATGCTCGGCCACCTGCTGTTCGAACAAAGGAACCATGGGCCCCTGGGTGAGGAAGTCTGACTGCAAGACCTTGACCACTACCTCGATGTCTTCGGCCGTGATCTCCTGCCGCCCGTATGGAATGGTGCCCATCATTCGTAACACATCAGGATGGCATCTTTTTCTCGCAGCAATGGCATACCGTTGATCTTCGGGTATGCATACCCTGCAGCACTCCACAGGTAGTCATCACGCGACTCAAGAACCTCTCCTGAAATAGGGCATGTGAAGCGAGTTGAAGCGATGAGCGAATGATTGCGAGACTCGGCTTTCTGTATGACGTAGCAGAACGTCGGATTCAAAGGGTTGGAAATGTTGTCCATGGCGATCTTGTCAACCAAAACTGCACCAACGTCCTTTATGTGTATTTCAAGCTCGCGAATGTAACCAAGCTCGCGCATTCGTTGCTGCCCTTCTGCAGAGTTGTCTTCGAAGGAGGGTTCAAACAAAACCAACTTTCGCCTACTGACCCGCAGCATCTCTCGCAGCAAATCTGCTTCTCGGCCATGATTAGGTTCGAGTGCATGATTGCTGGTGATTACATCCACCGAGCTATCGGGCAGCGGAATGCACCCCATGGAACCCACGAACACTTCCAGATTAGCCAACACGTCCGTGCGCATTGCACGCTGCGCGAAGCGACGTCCCATGTTCAGTCGACTAGGCGATATATCAAACGCCATGAGTTTGATATTGGCTGGCAGATGTTGACTCATGCAAGACAGCGTCGTCATTTCGCCCGTGCCGCAGTCGAGCACGGTATCGAAAGCTTGCAGATGCCCAGCCAAATGCGAAGCAATTTCTCCGGCACGCGACGATAGCTGAAGGAAGTTCTTGATCGCGCCCTGGCTGTAGCTGCCCGCTTGCAATTCATAGGCGATTTCAATTGCCTCAAGCTCGTTCACGCTCAGATCGTTTTCGCAGGCATCCCTTAACAGCTTGGTAATATTTTCACCGCGCTCGTAGGCGGCTTTAACAGCTCGCAAATCGACGCGCCCTGCCACCGACGCCATCTCGCCGGTCATACCTTTGTTCAAAGCGCAGCCTCCACCTGAGCGGCTTCGTATTTGACCAGCCACCCTCTCAGCGCATCTGGGCTCATCCAATCCTGGTTGGACTCACTCGAATAAACGAATCCCTCGGGCACCTTACGGCCGTCTTTGATACGCTTCTTACACGTATTCCAACTATTGATCGCCGGCAAGATCTTATAAGACTGCTCATATTCATAAGTATTATAAGAGTCTTCAATACCGATCATCTGTTCGTGCAGTTTCTCGCCCGGTCGAATACCAATAATTTCGTGGCGTGCCTCAGGCGCCAGTACTTTGGCAATATCGGTCACCTTCATGGATGCGATTTTCTTGACGTAAATCTCGCCACCTTCCATATCAGCGAAAGCATGCCAAACGAGTTCCACCGCATCCGCCAATGAGATCATGAAACGTGTCATGCGCTCATCGGTGATGGGCAGCACCCCGTTCTTCTTCAACGAAAGAAATAGCGGAATGATAGAACCTCGAGACCCCATGACGTTTCCGTAACGCACCACGGAAAAACGACAACCATGCTCACCCGAATAGTGATTACCTGCCACAAATAGCTTGTCGGACGCCAATTTGGTAGCGCCGTATAGATTCACCGGGCTACTGGCTTTGTCCGTCGAGAGCGCCACAACGCCTTTGACGCCCTTGTCGATACAGGCATCTATAAGATTCATTGCACCGATAACGTTGGTCTTGACGCACTCGAATGGATTGTACTCTGCTACCGGTACAATTTTCGTTGCGGCGGCATGCACGACATAATCAACGCCATCCAGCGCTCTATAAAGACGTTCCTTATCACGCACATCGCCAATAAAGAAACGCACTCGCGGATCTTGATTGAAGCTTTTCGCCATTTCCCACTGCTTCATCTCGTCGCGGGATAAAATTATGATTTTCTTAGGGTTATAACGCGCCAACGTCATGGGTACGAATGCACGCCCAAAAGAGCCCGTACCTCCAGTTATCAATATAACCTTGTCGTCAAACATTGGAGCCTCTTAATATCTTCTAAAGAAGAATCGGATCGAGCGTTATTGATGTCACGGCGTCGAAAACCGACAACATTAAAGTTTATTGAACAGGCTCAACCCGGAAATCTTCACATAGCTTTGCTGCGAGGCCTCCAGAACAATCGACTGGAAGGACAGCCTCGATAAAGCCTCAGGATAATCCAGCTCACGCAAATCAGCCTGAACCGACTTGTTCACCAGCCCCACGTCTTCGTTGTCGGCAAGCGTACTTTCGACCACATTCAACCGCGCGCCTATCGCGCCGCGCGTGCTGTCGACCGTGATGCTGGCATGCGACAGGTTGGTGATCGCCTGAGCCACGGCATCTCGTACTACGCGGCCACCCTCTGTGGTTGCAGGTGCTTCCTCAAGAGATCTGCGTAGGTTGGCGATAGTATCGAGCACGCCCTGCTTCTGGCGATTAGGGTCGGATGTCACAGTGACCGTATCACCTGCAGCCGGAGCTCCGTCGAAATTAATCACTACGCCGCGGAAAACCAACTTATCAGTAGTGTCGGGATTCTCATCCATGGATCCTGTAGCGAGCGCAGGCGTAGTGGTTCCGACGGCAAAGATCTCATAGCTGGTGGCATCGGGGTTACCGAACACGATGTCGACACCATCGTCAGGAAACGCAGGTGTGCCACTGAACGCCACCTCATCCTGCACCAGAGGCGTCGAAGCACGTAGGGTCGAGCCTGGCTGCGCAGTAATGGCCGCATCCAGGCGACCGGCATTGGTGACGTTCTGGAATACCTTCTTGCCGTTATCGCTGATCGCCACGTTCAGAGAGCTGGCGATTTCCAGTTTACGCTGACCCTCATCGCCCTGATACGAATAGGTACCGTCGGCATTACGCACGAAGGGCTCGGCCTTGCCCTGGAATCCGGAGAACAGGTATTCACCACGGGCATTCTTGGTATTCATCAGGCCCAGTAGCTCGTCTTCACGCTCGCGCAACTCGGCGGCGATGGACTTGCGATCATCAACACTCAACGCACCATTACCAGCCTGGACAGCCAGCTCCTGGACACGCAGAAGCACAGTATTGACCGAGTTCAGTGTCACCTCTTCTTGGTTCAAGCTGTTCTTCGCTGCCGCCAGGTTGTCGTTGTACTGAGTCAGCACATTCTGCTGCTGCTCGAGCTGCAGCAGGCGCACCGACGCGACCGGGTCATCCGCGGGCGTGAGGATGCGGTTGCCGGTGCTGATCTGTTCCTGAGTGCGTATGGCATTGGCGTAGTTGCGCTGCAGGCCTTGCACGCCGTTGTTGAACGCCTGAAGAGTGGAAATGCGCATAGCAGCCTCGTTTTTTCTAGCGGTGACTGGCGTTTACCAGAACCGCACCCTCTTGGGGATTTGTTCACCATCTGGCCATTGCTGGATGGTTGAAACGGATCATCTGTAATTCAGTGCTTGGTCGCGTTGACCGTTGGTGGGCTGAAGCCCACCCTACCCGTGAAGGCGTTCACGCCACTACCTGAATGCCCCGATCAGGGTATCGAACAAAGAGCGCGCAACTTGAATCACCTGGGCCGACGCGTTGTAGTACTGCTCGAACTTGATCAGGTTGGCCGCCTCTTCATCCAGGTTGACCGCTGACAGCGAGTCACGGTTGTCCTGCGCCTGCTTGAGGATAGCAGTGGTTGCCTCGCTGTCCTGCCGGGCCTGAGCGGTGAGCGTGCCGACGCGCTCGATCAGATCACCGTAACTGTCTGTGAAACTGGAGCCGGTGGCAATGCCCGTTACGGTGGGATCGACGCCGACCACCTGCTTGTTTTGTAGGCCAACCAGAGCCAAGGCGTTACGGTTGTCCGAGACACCATTCTGGTTGAAGGCGATATCGAAACGGTCACCGTTTTCCGGACGGCCGCTGACGCTCATGTTGACGCTGGTGCCATCGGCCAGGGTCAGTTGATAGTTGTTCTGCTGGCCCGGCTCGAAGAGCGGGGTCGGCGCAGGGGTGATCGGCTGCCCCTTGTTATCGACGCGGGTCAGCGTCGCACCCGCCGGCAAACCGTTGAAACCACCCGCAGCCGAATCGTACGTCAGCGTCAGCGGAGGGAATGCGGCTTGCAAAGCTGCCGGGTTGATATTGCTACCTGTGGATTGCAGCGTCGGCTGACTGATCACACCGTTGCCGCGGTTCTGCAGATTGGCCTCGGCGCGAATCGGCGCAGCGAACGCCAACTGATCAGCCTGATCCAGCACGGTGGAAATGGTCGAGGCACCAATGCGTGTAGGCTGCAACACGAACGAATCACCGGCGGCCGGTGCGGGCGTGCCGACAACGATCTGGAAACCCTGGTTGCGCCCGGCGCTATCCTGAAAGCTCAGGGTACCGGGTGGATTCTGCGTCACGGTCATCGACTGGTTGTCGCTCAAGCGCCGTGCCGTGTAATTGCTACCGTCGAACTCCAGCCGATAGTCGCTGGTGGTCAACAACGAACTGTTGCTGATGTTCAGGATCGGAGAGGCATTGCTGCTGTTGTTGGCAGACGGCAACACCCGCAAGCGGGCCAGTGACTCTTCATTGAAATCGCCAAACAGCTTGGTGCCGACCTGCCCTTTCAGATCCAGGCCTTGCCCCAGCTGGCTGTTGACCTGATCACTCACCGCCAACGCCAGACGTCCCAGCGAATTGAAGGTGGTATCCAGCACCTCCTCGCGATAACGCAAGATGCCGCCCAGCTCGCCACCGGTAACTTGCGTGGTGATGGTCTGCCGCGCGGCGCCAACGATGAACTGTATCTCGGAGCGATTCGGATCGTTGGTGCCGGGCACCACTTCCAGGCGGGCAGCACTGTTGCCGATTACCAGCGGCTGGCCCGAACCGATGAACACATTCTGCGTTCCATCGTTCTGCGCCACGACGTTGACGCCGATAAAGGTCGACAGCTGGCGTACGGCCTCTTCACGGGCATCGAGCAGGTCATTGGGCTGACTGCCATTGGATTGCGCGACCGCGATGGATTCGTTGAGGCTGGCGATGGAGCCGGAAAGCCGATTGATCTGCTCGGTGACCGCGCCCATCTGTTTGTTGGCGAAACTGTTCTGTTCGCTCAAACGGTCGTAAACCGTATTGAAGCGCCGGCTCAACCCCTCGGCCTCCGACAGCACCAGCTGCCGTGCAGGCACATTGGAAGGGTCTTCGGCAGCGGTCTGCAGGGCCGAGAAGAACTTCTGCAATGATGGGGTGACACCCGTGGTGGTACCGGCCAACAGCGAATCCAACTGATCGATCTGGCTCTTGTAGGCCGCCACATCACTGCTCAACGAGGTACTGCTGCGCAGTGAGGTGGTCAGGAACTCGCTGTAGCTGCGACGGATGTCGACCAGCGAAGTGCCGGAGCCGATATAGCCCGCCCCACTGAACTGCGGAGTACGCGTGGCCTGAATGGTGTCCTGACGAGAGAACCCCGGCGTGTTGATATTGGTGATGTTGTGGCCGGTGACCGCCAGCGAGGTCTTGTTCGCCGACAGGCCCGACAGGCCAATACTCAGTAAGTCAGCCATGCTTCATCATCCCTTGTTCGAGGGCGCGCCGTTGGCGGCGATCATCTGGTAGGTCGACAGTTTGCGAGCGATCTGCGACACCTTCTTGGCGTACTGCGGATCGGTGGCATAGCCGGCTTTCTGCAGCTCACGGGCGAACTGCTCGGGGTTGGCGGTCGAACTCAGGGCCTTTTCATATCGGCCGTTGTTCTGTAGGAAGCTCACGTAATCTTCGAAGCTGTGGGCATAGGATTCGTAGGCGCGAAACGATGCGGCTTCCTTCACCGGCTTGCCGTTCTGGTATTCGGTGGTCATCACCCGCGCGGAATCGCCGTCCCAGCTGTTGTGGGTCTTGATACCGAACAGGTTGTGGCTGCTGCTGCCATCGCCTTGCTTGATGATCGATTTACCCCAGCCGGTTTCCAATGCTGCCTGGGCGACCAGATAGCGGGGGTCGACGCCCAGCTTGGCCGCAGCCTTCTCGGCCATCGGCAGCATGGTTTCCATGAATTCTTTGGACGACTTGAACGTCGTGCGACTGGCAATTGCCTCGCTGCCATTGATGTCCAGACGACGTTCAGCAGGCGCTGCGTAGGCTTTGGCGGGCAGCCAGTCACCCTTGGCCAATGGCTTGCCGACCGCATCGCCTGCTGGAGTGCCGGCAACGGTAGCGGCCGTAACCGCCTCGGCGCCCGGTACGATACCGGCCTGAATCCGTTGGGCCAGTTTGCCCGGCAGTGACAGGCGGCGCTGGTTGAGCAGCGCCATGTCGTTGCGCTCACCGTCAGCCGAGCCCTGAGCCTTTTCGACCTGGATAGGCGCAGCGGCCTCTTCGGTGCGGGCCAGCGGTTTGCTCGGCGCAGCCGGCACGGGTGCATCGACTTGGGCGAACGGATTGGGCCGATCGCTGACGTTGCGCATCTTCGACATCTGCCGCGCCATCACGTCGGCCAGGCCGATACCGTTCTTGTTGCCGGCCATGGTCACGGACAGCTGCTGGTCGTACATGTCCTGGTAGGTCTTGGCCTCGTTGCTGTTCATGAAGTTGCCTTCGCCGAACACTTCGTTGGCCGAGCGCATGGTCTTGAGCATTTCATTGAGGAACAGCGACTCGAACTCCTTCGCGACCTTGCGAATGTTCTCCTCATTGTCGCCGCCAACCTTGAATTGGTTGAGGCGATTGAGATCGGTATAGGCGCCGCTATCGAGGGTGGTGGTGCCGGCGGCCGCGAGTCGAGTATCCATGTCCCGTTCCTTTAAATCACGATCAGGTCAGCCTGCAGAGCGCCGGCTTGCTTAAGCGCCTCCAGGATGGCCATCAAGTCGGAAGGCGCAGCGCCTACCTGATTCACCGCACGCACGATTTCGTCGAGGGTGGTGCCGGGGCCGAACTTGAACATCGGTTTCATTTCTTCGTCGGCGCCGACACGCGAACGCGGCACTACCGCTGTCTCGCCGCCGGACAGCGCGCCTGGCTGGCTGACGATCGGGTCTTCGGTGATGGTTACCGTCAGGCTGCCGTGGGTCACGGCAGCAGGCTGCACGCGCACGTTCTGGCCAATGACGATGGTGCCAGTACGCGAGTTGATGATGACCTTGGCCACCGCCTGACCGACTTCAACCTCGAGGTTTTCCAGAATCGACAGATAGTCGACACGCTGGCTCGGATCGAGCGGCGCGCTGACGCGAATCGATCCGCCGTCGAGTGCTTGGGCCACACCTGGGCCAAGCAGCTCGTTGATGTGGTCAACAATATTCTTGGCCGTGGTGAAGTCCGGGCGGTTGAGGTTCAGCGTCAGGGTATTGCCCTGATCGAAGCCACTCGGTACCGGACGTTCCACCGTGGCACCACCGGGGATGCGACCGGCCGAAGGGACGTTGACGGTGATGCGCGAACCATCGGCGCCACTGGCATCGAAACCGCCCACTACCAGGTTGCCCTGGGCGATCGCATAGGTATTGCCGTCGATACCCTTGAGCGGGGTCATCAAAAGGCTGCCACCGCGCAAGCTCTTGGCGTTACCGATGGAGGAAATGGTGATGTCGATGGTCTGCCCGGGCTTGGCGAACGGCGGCAGGTCGGCATGGATCGACACCGCAGCGACGTTTTTCAACTGCACGTTGCCGCCTTCCGGCACCTTGATACCGAACTGCGCCATCATGTTGTTGAAGGTCTGCACGGTGAATGGCGTTTGGGTAGTCTGGTCGCCGCTGCCATTGAGGCCCACGACCAAGCCGTAACCGATCAACTGGTTACTACGCACGCCCTGGATACTGGCCAGATCCTTGAGCCGCTCGGCTTGAGCGGTCGAGGCCAGCAGCAGAGCTGCAACGGTGATGATCCATTTGCGCATGATCATGAACCTCAGAACGGCCACAGCGGGCTGACGAAAAAGCGATCCAGCCAACCTGGCTGACTGGCATCGGCGAAGGCGCCAGTACCGGAATAGGTGATGCGTGCATCTGCAATACGGGTCGAAGCCACGGTGTTGTCACGGGCGACGTCGTCGGAGCGAACCAGCCCGGCGATGCGCACCAGCTCGTCACCGGTATTAAGAGTCATCCACTTCTCACCGCGCACCACCAGCAAACCATTGGGCAGCACTTCGGCGACGGTCACAGTGATCGAGCCGGTCAGGCTGTTGCTCTGCCCGGCCTGGCCGGAGCCGCTGGTGTCACGCTGGGCGCCGTACTGAGCGCTGAGCCCCAGGTTCTCGGCCTTCAACGGGTTGAGGCTGGAGCTGGGGTTGTCGATCGATACGCCACCGCCGAACAACGACGTCAGACCGATGTTGGCGTTACTGTCCTTGGACATCTGCGAGCTAGCGTTCTTACTGGCCTGCATACGCTCGCTGAGGCTGATTGTGATGACATCGCCCACGCGGAAGGCCTTGCGGTCGCCGTACAGGTTGTTCTCGAACCCCGACTGGAAGATCGAGCCATTGTTCTGCGCGGCCGGCAGCGGTGTACGCGGCAGCACAGGTGCGTAGTACGGATCGTTGGGCTTGGCGGCAGGCGCCACGCAGCCACTCAGCACTACGCTGCCGAGAATCGAGAACACACACACCAAGCGGTTCATAACCACTACCTCACAGCGTTCAGGCGTATCAGGGGTGAGCTGCTGCCCTACCCCACGTTTCTTAAAGGTTCTGCGTAATGAAGGACAGCATCTGGTCAGCGGTGGAGATGACCTTGGAGTTCATCTCGTAGGCGCGCTGGGTGGTGATCATGTTGACCATCTCCTCGACCACGCTGACGTTGGAGTTCTCCAGGGTGTTCTGCAGGGTCGTGCCCAAGCCATTGAGGCCGGGCGTTCCCACCAGAGGTGCACCACTGGAGGCGGTCTCCAGGAACAGGTTGTTACCGATCGCCTCCAGCCCCGCCGGGTTGATGAAGTCGGTGATCTGGATGTTGCCGACGATCTGCGGCTGTGGGTTGCCGGTGGTCGTCACCGAAGCGGTACCGTCCTCACCCACGGTGAAGGTACGCACTTCCGGTGGCAGCACGATGGCTGGCTCCAGCGCGAAACCCTGGGACGTCACGACCTGGCCATCCGAGTTCAGGTGGAAGCTGCCGTCACGGGTGTAGGACACCGTGCCGTCGGGCATCAGCACCTGGAAGAAGCCGCGGCCGTTGATCGCCATGTCCATCGGCTGCTCGGTGGTCTGCAGGCTGCCAGCGGTAAAAATCTTCTGGGTGCCGTTGATGCGCACACCGGTACCGAGCTGCAGGCCGGACGGCAGTTGGCTGTCCTGGCTGGACTGGCCGCCGGGCTGGCGACGGATCTGATAGAGCAAATCCTCGAACTCGGCGCGATCGCGCTTGAAACCCGTCGTTGAAACGTTGGCCAGGTTGTTGGAAATGGTCGTCAGGTTCATGTCCTGAGCCGACAGGCCGGTCTTGGCGACCCAAAGTGCCGGAAGCATAGCGATTCTCCTCGGGCGCCGGATTCATGGCGCCGCGCGTGTGGTTATCAGGTCATCTGCAAGACACGCGCCATGGCGGTGTCATTGTCTTCTGCGGTACGCATCATTTTCACCGACAGCTCGAACTGCCGGGACAGCGCCAGGATCGAGGTCATTTCCTCGACCGCATTGACGTTGCTGGACTCGAGAAAGCCTGAGGTAATCTGCACGGTGGCGTCCATTTCCGGCGGCTGCGGGCCGTTGAAACGGATCATGCCGTCGCTACCCTTCTGCATCTGCTTGAGATCAGGGTTCACCAGGCGCAAGCGATCAACTTCGGCCAGCACGTTGGGCGCTTCGCCCAAGGCGCGAATGCTGATGGTGCCATCCTGGCCGATCTCGATCTTCTGCTCAGGCGGCACGGCGATCGGCCCAGCATTGCCCATTACCGGCATACCATTGCCGGTACGCAGCATGCCCTGGGCATCAACGTTCAGGCTTGCGGTACGCACGTAGGCTTCGGTGCCATCAGGTGCCTGCACAGCCAACCAGCCCTTGCCACCAATCGCGACATCCAGGTCACGGCCGGTTTCCTGCAGGGAGCCCGGAGTGAAATCGGTGCCTGGCCGCTCGCTCATGGCGAACACGCGCGACGGCTGGGTCTCGCCAAAAATCGGCATCGCGCGGGCTTGCTCGAAATCACGGCGAAAACCGCTCGTGGAGATGTTCGCCAGATTGTTGGCGTGGGCACGCTGGGCCAACGTATTGTTGTGGGCACCAGTCATGGAGACGTACAGCATCTTGTCCATGTTTCCTCCGAGGTGGGGCAACTCGCCCGCGACTCTGACAAGAGCTTAAAAGCAATTCACGTGCCACTCTCATTAAAAATACGCAAGCACATGATTTTAATAGGTTTATAGAAACGAAACAGGCTCCCGAAGGAGCCTGTAATTTGTCGTTTGGCGAGTTGTTGCCGCTAGCGGCAACAACTCCCTGACGCATGCATCAACGCAGGTTGATGATCGTCTGCGTGATGGCGCTCTCGGTCTCGATGGTTTTGGCGTTGGCCTGGTAGTTACGCTGGGCAACGATCAGGTTGACCAGTTGCTCTGACAACTCGACGTTGGAGTCTTCCAGCGCACCGGACTGCAAAGTACCCAGCGTGCCACTCTTCGGCGTACCGATGACCGGCTCGCCAGATGCCGACGACTGAACCCAGGCCGTTTTGCCGACCGGTGTAAGCCCCTGCATATTGGCGAAGTTAGCCAATACTAGCTGGCCCTGAACCTTGGTTTGGCCATTGGTATAGCGAGCAAAGAGCACACCGGTCTCATCAATTTCAAGGCCCGACAACTCACCTGTGCTGTAGCCGTCCTGCACGACCTTGGCAACCGAGAACGTGCTGTTGTACTGCGAAGAACCGCGGAAATCGAACTTCACCGCCGCACTGGCCTCGGAGCCGTTGGCGGCCCAGGTGGTGCCTTCGGCATTGGTGGGTGCCGCCGGAATCCAGCCGTTCATGCTGATGGTGCCGTCGGGGTTCAGCGACAACCCTGTGCTCAGGCCAGTCGCATCGATAGTCTGCAGTTTACCGGCAGCGTCGAAGCTCACGGCAGCCGAAAGCGGCTGAGTGTTGGTCGGATCCAGCGGGTTCCGGCCGTCGACCAGAATCTTCATGTCCCAGCTATTGGCACCGGTCTTCACAAAGTACTGGGTGAAGGAGTGAGCATTGCCCTGAGCATCATAAATATTCACCGACGTCGATCGGTTGTAACTGGTCGGATCCGCCGGGTTGAAAGAGGCGTTGGCCGCAGTGGAGCCCGCAGTAGCGCCCGCTGCATTCGCGGCCGCAAGCTCTGCTGGTGTGGCTGCCGCAGTCGCAGCCGCGATCTCAGCAGGAGTCGGGTTGGGGTTACCCGGCAACAGTGAACCATTGAAGGCCGTTTGGTAGGCGCCGTCATAGGCACTCTGCCGCAGCACTGGAACGGTTTCAGTCGAGTTCAGGTTGAACGGCTGAGTAATCGTACCCGTCGCCCGCGGCGCCTGGCTGGACGTCTCCACACGGAGGTTGCCGATGATGCCGTTCTGCAGATTACCGTTGGCGTCTACCCCATAACCCTGCAGGTTATGCCCGAAGTTGTTGACGATGAAGCCTTCGCGGTCGGTACCGAAGTAACCGGCACGGGTATAGCTGATATCACCGTTGTTACTGGTACGGAAGAAACCGCTGCCATTGATGGCCAGATCCAGCGAGTTCTGCGTGTAGTTGATGTTGCCTTGGCTGAACAGCTGCGATACATCGCTGAGCAGCACCCCACTACCGATCGGGTTGGAGCCGCTGCTGAGCATCGACGAGGCATACAGGTCGGCGAACTCGGCACGCGACTGCTTGAAGCCAGCGGTACCGGCGTTGGCAATGTTGTTACCCGTCACGTTGAGGTCACTGGTCGCAGCGCGCAGGCCACTAAGACCGATATTGAACGACATGAAAAATCTCCTTGCCGAAAGCCCGGCAGTTACAGCCTGTTAATTACTGACCAATGACCTGCACCTGCGACAGCGGCACATTGCCAATACCCGCAAGATTGAGCATCAATTCGTTGCCACCCAGGGTGACGCTGTCGACGTTGGCCGGCAGCAAGGTGTAGAGCCCCTTGGTTTCATTGCCATAGGTCGCCTGTGCTTCGAACCTGTAAGTGCCCGGCTTCATCACATTGCCGCTGGAGTCCTTGCCGTCCCAGATGAAGCTCACGTTGCCAGCCTGCTGCTCACCCAGATTGATACGACTGACCACCGAACCGGCACTGTCATACACGTTGACGTACACGTTGCTACTGCTGGTTGGCAGCACCGCACTGGCCTTGAAGCTTTCACTGGTATCGACCACCGCCTTGTCCACCGGCACGATCACCTTGCGACCGACCAGCGAAGAAGCCTGCAGGGCCTGGGAGGACTGATAGCCGGACAAAATGGTCTCCATGCTCGAGTTGAGCTTCTCGACCCCTTCCACAGTACTGAATTGCGCCAACTGCGCGATGAACTCGCCGTTGCCCTGAGGCTCTAGTGGGTTCTGGTTATTCAGCTGCGCCACCAGCAGGTTGAGGAACTGATCCTTGCCCAGCTCCTTGTTCTGTGTGGTGGAATCCTGCTTGACCTGATACTTGTCCAGTACCGAACTGGAGCTGACGCCATCAACAGTGCTCATTTCTCACTCCCGGCTCACTGACCCAAGGTCAGAACGCGCTGCATCATCTGTTTGGCGGTATTCATCATTTCCACGTTGGTCTGGAAGGCGCGACTGGCAGAAATCATGTCCGCCATCTCCTCGACCACGTTGACGTTGGGGTAATACACATAGCCGGCTTCATCGGCGGCCGGGTGATTAGGCTCGTAGCGCGGCATCAGACTGCTCTGATCCTCGACGATACCGAGCACCTGAACACCGGCACCCGACTGATCCTGATCAGCGAACAGCGAGCCGTTTTCACCGCCCTGCGCCTGCTGAAATACGGTAGCGAACACCGGGTGACGTGCCCGATAGGTCTGATCGATGCTCGATGAGACCGATTCGGCGTTGGCGATGTTGCTGGAAATGGTATTCAGGCGAGTGCTCTGGGCACTCATGCCGGTTCCGGCGATATTGAAAACGCTGGTAAGTGACATATCAGGCTCCTTTATTCACCACGCAGGGCGCTGACGAGCCCTTTGAATTTACTGTTTAGCAGCGTGAAGCTGGCCTGGAAGGCAACCGAGTTCTCGGCATAATTGGCTTGTTCGAGCTGAGCATCGACGGTGTTCTGATCGATCGAAGGCGCAGTCGGTGTTCGATAGGCCAGCGCCGCATCGCCCATTGGCACGCCTTCTGCTGCGATATGGCGGCTATTCGTGGTTTTCAGCCCCGAATTACCACTGCCGCCACTCTTGGCTGCCTGCTGGGCCAGCACGGAGGCGAAGTCCAGATCCCTGGCCTTGTAGTTGGGGGTATCGGCGTTAGCCATGTTGTTGGCCAACACCTCGGCACGCTGGGCGCGGAAGCCCAATGCCTTCTCATGAATGCCAAGTGCGCTATCGAAGCTGATGCTCATCTCAGGAACCTTTGCCGTGGCGGCGAGCCTGTTTGCGTACAAACCTCACAGCAAAGCACGTGCCAATTTATTTTTTATCTTATAAATCAGCCTGATATGCTAAAAACAAAAGGAACAAGAGATCCAAGCGGCAAAGCTTTTCCGCCGATTGGCAAGGTGGCAGCGGCAATCCGACGGAGATTTGCCGCTTTTCTGACGCGCAAGTGACAGAACACTGTCAGGCGTAATGGGTAAGGCAGAATAGAAAACGGGAGGCCAAGGCCTCCCGTTTTCTATTCGCGAGTCGGATCACTTAGCTTTGTAAATGATCCCAGGGCTGCACTGCACCATCTGGTATTTCTCAGGCAAGCCGTTGAGGGCTTCAGAAGCGCCGAGGAACAGATAGCCGCCTGGCTTGAGCATGGCGTGAATGCGCGTGAGGATGTCCTTCTTCACCTCGGCGGAGAAGTAGATGAGTACGTTGCGGCAAAACACGATGTCGAACTTGCCGAGGCTCGCGTAGCTGTCCAGCAAGTTCAGCGGGCGGAACTCGACGCGGCTCTTGATGGCTGGCTTGACCACCCAGCGCCCAGGCCCTTTGGGATCGAAATAACGCTGCAGACGCTCCTGAGCGAGCCCCCGGCCCATGGCCAAGCTATCGTACTCGCCCGATTTACAGTTATTGAGCATGGTCGGTGACAGATCGGTAGCCACGATCTGCACACCAGTCTTGAGCTGGCCGATATTGCTGCGCTCGAACTCATCGATGCTCATCGACAGCGAATACGGCTCCTGCCCCGACGAACAGGCCGCCGACCAGATACGCAGCCGCTGCCCCGGATAGGCCTTGATGAGCTCGGGCAGCACACGATTTTTGAGCACTTCGAACGGGTAGGCATCACGAAACCACAGGGTTTCATTGGTGGTCATGGCGTCGACTACCTGCTCGCGCAACCCACTGCGTGGCTGAGTCTGCATGCGCTGCACCAACTCACCCAACGTCTTGATGCCGTTGGTCTCCATCAGCTTGTTCAGCCGACTGGAAACCAGGTACTGCTTATTGCTACCCAGTACGATGCCACAGGCTTTTTCCAGAAAGATCCGGAACTGTTCGAAATCCAAATTACCTGAAGACACTCGCGAAGCCTCGCCCATCTATGAAAGTCGAATACGGCAAGCGCGCCAATGCACGCCTACCGACTTTACCGCCAGCACCCGGCCAAAAACACCAGGCAACTCATACCTTATGCCGAGTGATCGCTCGACTTGATGCGTTCGACCACACGAGAAGCCAAATCGTCCGGACGAAATTTCGCCAGAAAATCGTTTGCACCCACTTTCTTCACCATCGCCTGGTTGAATACTCCGGACAGCGAAGTATGCAGGAGAATGTGCAGCTTCTGCATGCGCGGATCAGTGCGAATCGCCGCGGTGAGCGTATAACCATCCATCTCAGGCATTTCAATGTCGGAGATGATCATCAATAGTTCCTGCTCCGGCGACTTGCCCTCATCCACCATCGCGCGTAGGAAATCCAGTGCCTGACGCCCGTCATTCAATGCAGTCACCTCGACGCCGACCGTCTGCAGACAACGCATCACCTGTTTACGCGCGACCGAAGAGTCATCGACGATCAGCACATGCTGACTGACCGCCTTGGTCTGGGTCTCAACGTCCACCACGCCAACGGAGATAACCTCGGAGGTCGGTGCTACTTCGGCGAGAATTTTCTCCACGTCGATGATTTCGACCAGCTTGTCATCCAGACGCGTTACTGCCGTCAGATAGTGGTCGCGCCCTGCCCCCTTGGGCGGCGGGTGAATTTCTTCCCAGTTCATATTGACGATGCGCTCCACAGAGCGCACCAGGAAACCCTGCACCTTGGTGTTGTACTCAGTGATGATGACGAAGCTGCTCTGCAGATCACCACCCAACGGCCGTTTGCCTGTCGCCATGGACAGATCCAGAATCGGAATAGTGCCGCCGCGGATGCTCGCCACACCGCGAACCACCGGGCTCGACTTGGGCATGATGGTGAGTTTCGGGCATTGCAACACCTCCTTCACCTTGAAGACGTTGATCCCGTACAGCTGTGGGCCATCGAGACGAAACAGCAGCAGTTCTAGGCGATTTTGCCCAACCAGCTGAGTACGCTGGTTGACCGAATCCATCACACCGGCCATGTACGGGCTCCCATGATTCCAGTAACACATCAGATTTAGTTAGCGTAGCAGGCGGCACGCACCTTGCTTCCAACCAGGCATGAATGCACAAACGACAATTATTCGACGCTCGATAACCAAGAGCCTTCGTTGCTTGGCAGTTTTACCTGCTTTACTGGCACTCGGCTATAGCACGCTGACAACTGCCTCAGTCACCCTGCCCGATCAGCTTATCGGCGAGACTCAGCGCTTTCTTGAGCAGGCCGTAGAGGACTATTTGCAGCGCAGCAATATCCAGGCGCGCCACGAGATTCAGATCAACCGCTTGGATCCACGCCTGCGGCTACCGTTATGTGATCAATCGCTGACGACAACCCTGGAAACGCCAGCCGAACCAGTAGGCAGAGTCACCATGCGCGTACGTTGCGATGGCGCAGCACCTTGGACGGTATTCGTTCCCGGTCAGGTGCGCCTGTATCGTGAGGTGGTTACCCTGGTGCAGCCCGTCAAACGCGAAGGCGTGCTCAGCGAAGCCGATGTAATGCTGGCGGAGCGAGATGTAGGCTTGCTCAACCAGGGCTATCTGACTGATGTAGAACAAGCGATCGGCAGAAAAGCCACCCGCGCCATGCTGCCAGATCAAGTCTTGGCCCCCACACACATCCGTCAGGCAGAGGTAATCCGCCGCGGCGATCAGGTAGTGATCAGCGCACGCAGCGGTGGTATCAATGTGCGCATGCCCGGCGAGGCGCTTTCCGACGGTGCCGTGGGTAAGCAGATCAGTGTGCGCAACCAGCGCTCGCAACGGGTGGTTCGCGCCAGAGTGCTAGGCCCGGGGCAGGTTGAAGTCTCCATGTAGGCATGACTTGCATTTATTTCTACAGGCATTGTCGAACGGACTGGCTGACTGGAGAATGAGGGTGTTTTAGACTGTGCAAGCGACGCAATTTTTTGCCTAAAGTTTTTCTGGGCATAGCCGACAAACTAGGCAAGCGTCCAAACTCTGTCAGAGGTTTTGCATCATGGTCATCGATTTCAACCGACTCAACAGCACCACGCCAGCCAGCACAACACGTGCCGGTAGCGCCCAGGGCGGCAAGAACGAAGCCATCGATAACAAGGCCGGTGGTAACGAAGCCGCCGCCCAGAAAGCGGCTGTCAGCGCAAAGAGCGGTGAATCCGTTCAGCTGAGCAGTGAAGCACAGCAATTACAGAAAACCGTCGACAAGCTGCGCGACCAGCCTGCCGTCGATACCGACCGGGTAGCCAAGCTCAAGCAAGCCATTACTGACGGCACTTACCAGGTCGATAGCCAGCGCGTCGCGAGCAAACTGCTCAATTTCGAGTCCCAGCGCTAGTCTTCGGGCTTGTACTGGGGTGTTGGACGCCTAGAGACCGTTCGCCGTTTTGCTGGCTTGTTGGCCGACAGATCTTGAACAGTTTCTTCCCCAGAGAGCCCGCTTATGAACGCTACGCCCCTGCTCGACCTATTCAATGAAGATATCGGCCACGCCGAGCAATTGCTTGAGCTGATCGAAGCCGAATTCCAGGCCCTGAGCGAGCATGATTTGCCGCGCCTGCAGCAGATACTGGCAGACAAGCAGCCCTTGCTGGCCAGCCTTGACCAGCATGGCAAGCATCGCACCCAGATACTCCTCGGCTTCAACCTGAGCGCTGATCGCGCCGGCTTGCTGGCGCTCGCCGAGCGTTCGGATCAGGGTGATGCCCTAGTGACCGCTAGCGATAAACTGAGTAGCCTGCTGGAGAGCTGCCAGAGCGCCAACCTGCGCAATGGCCGGATCATCCGATCAAGCCAGAAATCAACAGAAAACATGCTCGGTATTTTGCGCGGCAACGAAACGCCTTCGCTCTATGACAGCAGCGGTGGCACCGCTAAAATCGGCAGCAAGCGCCCACTCAGCCAGGCCTGACATAACAACAAGATGCGCAATGATGCCGAAACGGCATTATCATTGACGCAGCAGTACTATGCCCCGGAGATCACTGGTTCGTGTCCAACCCCTTCGCCCAGGACGATGGCCCGCAACCTCCGAAAGTGCTCAAAGCACCGATGGAAATTGTTGCCAACCTACGCCTTCTGCAACACCACCATGACCCCCTGATCATCATGTTCAAGGAGCGCAATCAGCGCTTCCAAAGCTTTGTGATAGAGGTAGACCGCGATCAGAATCTGCTGATTCTCGATGAGATGATCCCCAGTGATGGCGAGCGCTACCTGCAGAACGGCGAAGCTTTCCGCGTTGAATCTCTGCATGACGGGGTACTGATCGCCTGGGATTGCCCAGCCGGCATGCAGGTAAGTGAGCATCAGGGAGAGCGCTGCTACAGCGGCGAAATTCCCCAAATGGTGCTTTATCATCAGCGTCGCAACGCGTTCAGAGCAGCGCTCAAGCAGTCAGACCAGGTCAAGGTGGAACTCGACGGAGCCAAGCTGCGCAGTCCACTGGAAGGCCTGATGCTCGATATTTCCGCCTCAGGCTGCAAGGTTCGCCTCCCCGGCAACGCCAGCGAAAAGCTGCAGCCGGGCCAAGTCTATGAGAGCTTCTGCGCACTGCTTCCGATAGGCAGACTGGAAGCCTCCGTAGAGCTGCGTCATGCTCGTTATGACGAGAAGCTTGATCTCACCTTCGTCGGCCTGCATTTCGCCAACTTAAGCGGACTGCAACAGCGACTGGTGGAGCGCTTCGTCTATCAGTTACAACGCGAAGCGCGCCGCTTCGAGAGCGACACCTTTCTATGAATCGCCTCTAGGGCCTGATGACGTTTCAGCTGCTCGGGTTGCGCTGAAACATCAACAATTCCCGGACTGATCAGGCTTGCGACGGTGCCGTAGGCTTATCTGCAGAATCGGCGTCAGTCTGCACATCAGGATCGGTCACAACGGGCTCAAGCATCTGATCCTGAACAACCTGCTCATCGACACGTGGATCCAGCGCAGCCACCAGTGGTGAAGCGGTCATGTTCACAGGCATCGCCACGTGCTGCAGCGGCGCATCATCGACCTGATGGAGATGCGTGACGATGTTCGAGCGCACTCTCCAGACCAGGAACAGACCGCAGACGCAGAAGAAGGCGTACAACATGTTGGCGCCGAAAAAACGCATCAACACACCGACCAGCAGCGGCCCGATACAAGCACCGACACCAAATGTCACAAGCAGCATCGCGGTCAACGACACACGCCGATCCGCCTCGACATGGTCATTGGCGAACGCCACAGCCAGGGGGTAAAGACTGAACTGCAGCATGCTGACAACAAAACCAACTGAAATCAGCAGCAACAACGGCGCTTCATGAAGGATAGCCAGCGGCGCCGCCACAACCACCATCACGCCTGACATGCCACGCATCAACTTGACCCTGTCGAAACGATCCGACAGCCACCCCAGAGGAGCCTGAACAATCAGGCCGGCAAGAATGCAGGCCCCCATAAATATGCCGACCTGCTCCGTCGCCAGCCCCATGTCAGCCGCATAGAGCGGTGCCAAACCATAAAAAGAGCCAATCATCAGGCCAGCTACGCCAATGGCCGTCAGCGATAAGGGAACACGCTGAAAGAAGAAGCGCATTTCCAGTGGCGCTGGGTGCAAGGGTGAGGGGTGCATACGTCGGGTAAGGGCCACGGGAACCAGGCACAGCGCAAAGGCCAAGGCGACCAGCATCAATAGCTCGAGGCCCAATGTCGGGTGTACGACCAGAACCAGCTGGCCAAGCACCAGCCCAAGGTAAGAGGCCGCCATGTAGCCTGCGAACACCAACCCACGCTGCTTGGTATCGGCCTGCTCATTGAGCCAGCTTTCGATGACCATGTACTGGCACATCATCCCCAAGCCTACCAGTACACGCAGCACTAGCCAGGCTGGCAGCCAGTCGAGTAAACCGTGCCCCAGCACCGCCGCAGTGACTACGCCAGCACAGGCCACATAGGCGCGAATGTGGCCGACACGAGCAATCAGCCGGTGACCAATCTTGCCGCCCAGCACCAACCCGAAGTAATTGGCAGCCATCAACGCGCCCGCCCAAACGCCCTCGCCGGATTCGGCCAGACGCAGTGCCAGGTAGGTACTCAACAGGCCGGAGCCCAGCAGCATTAAAACGGTGGCGATGTACAGAGAACTGAAGGACTTCCAGATCATGCGCATTGGACTGCGACGACTCCTTGTAACTTGAAGCCACCAAGGGGCAGCTCAATCTAAATCAAACAAACACCCAATGGGCAAACAGCCTTCACGGCTCGGCCTGTGATGGCAGTGCCCTATTGATAATGCGCAGTGCACAACAGTTCATTATTCCGCAGCAATATGTAGCCTATGCGAGAAGGCCCATTTGAAGGCTCAAGCAGATGTATTGCCTTCCAGCATTGCCAGGCGCGCCTCAAGCTCATTGATCCGCGCCTCAAGTGCCTCCAGGCGATCCGAAGAAGATCCATCAGACGAGCGCTCTCCCTGCCTTGAACGCTCTTGTAGCTGCACCTGCAACTCCGCCGGATCACCCAACAGATGGGCATAGCGATCTTCGCGCTGCCCAGGCTGACGACCGACCAGGCTCACCAGCTCACGCCCAATCAAACGTTCCAAGTGGTGCTGCACCTGGTCAGCATCGTCGAAGTTATGTAGGCGATTGCTTCGCGTAAGCAGCTCACTGATCGTCTGCGGCCCGCGCAGCAACAGCAAACCAATCAGCGTCACTTGCGGCGCAACCAACTCCAGTGCTTTGTCGGCACGTTGTTCCCAGCGATCAGCGCGACTCCCCATAACCAGCCGTGCCAAGCCGCGCTCTTCCAGGCTTCGCAAGCCCTGCCCGATAGCACCCTGGGTAAGATTCATCAACGGCTCGCGGCTGGTCTTCTGATTGCAAGCCAGCACCAGAGAATTCAATGTCAGCGGATAAGCTTCCGGGGTCGTCGCCTGCTTCTCGATCAGGCTCCCCAAAATGCGCGCTTCGACGGCAGTCAACGGCTCTACGCCGGGCACATCGTTTGGCTGATCGGACATATTGCTTACCTGGCTGAGGGAAATGCCCACTAGCGTAGCCTGCCGACAGGCAAGATGACATGCTCAGCGCATAATACTGAAAGGCGCACATCCATGATTTGCCCGCGCACTATCTGTCAGGCGCGAGGAAACCCATTAGAAGAAATGAGAAGGATTTTCATTGACTAAAAATCGAGAATGATTATTATCTACATCGTCAGCTGCGAAGCTGGCTTGATAAGCTGAATGCATCCACACGGAAGCTCCAGTTTATCTCCTCATCAGGCTAATCACGGTTATTGACCCGGCTTTTTGCCGGGTCTTTTTTTGATTTTTATCAGGCTAACGCAAACTTGTGTGGCTGAGCCGCGATGGAAACATCTCCATCCTCAGCGCTGGATCATGGCGTCCCCTGCTGGAATCGAACCAGCATCTAGCCCTTAGGAGGGGCTTATTCTATCCGTTGAACTAAGGAGACCCTTTGGATCCGGCGCTCATTACAGCAGCCGGCCGGCATGTTAACCATCACGACGGGATTTGTCATGCCGTTGCCAACGGGCTTTTGATCAAGCTGCCGGTTCGAACACCCTGACCACCGCAATCTCCTCTGCCTTCATCCTTATCTGCAATTGCCGCTCCTGCTCACGCACGCTTAGCACGGCCTTTTCCTTTACATGCCCATAGCCCCGGATCTGCTCTGGAAGTTCGGCGATGGCCAACGCAGTCTGGTAGTTGGAGGCGGTGAGGCCTTCAAGCAGCCTTCCTACACTGCGCTCATAATCACCAATAAGGGAACGCTCCATTCGCCGTTCTTCGCTATGAGCGAACGGATCCACCCAGGTGCCACGCAAGAACCGCAGCGACGACAGCACCTTGAATGCCTTTAGCATCCAGGGCCCGAAGCTGCGCTTGCGAGGCTCGCCGGTTACCTTGTCGGTGTGACTGAGCCAGGAAGGCGCCAGATGAAACTGCAGCCGGAAATCACCCTCGAACTGCGCCCGCAATGCCTCGTTGAAAGCGCTGTCGCTATACAGACGCGCCACCTCGTATTCGTCCTTGTAGGCCAGAAGTTTGAAGTAGTAACGCGCCACGGCCTGGCTCAGGCGACGCTGAGGGTCGTTGTCACGTTCGCTGACACGCATCACCAACTGCCGATAACGCTCGGCATAGGTGGCATTCTGATAGGCGGTGAGGCGTGTGACCCGATCCTCAAGGATTGCCTCCAGCGTCTCGCAGCGTGGTACCTCTGCGATCGCAGGCCGCACCAAGCGCTCGACCGCTGCCGCATCATGGGCGGCGCGCCGCCCCCAGAGAAATGCCTGCTGGTTGAATGCGACCGCCACATTGTTCAGCTCGATGGCCTTGTCGATGGCTTGAGAGCTGACCGGCACCAGCCCTTTCTGGTAGGCATAACCCAGCATGAACAGGTTGGTGGCGATGCTATCGCCTAGTAGCCGAGTTGCCAGATGAGTGGCATCGACGAACCAGGTCTTGTCCGCTCCCACGGCATCGCTCAGCGTCTGGCGCATGGCCTGCCCCGGCACCTGAGCATCGGGGTTGCGGGTGAACTCAGCAGTGGCCGCCTCATGGCTGTTGATGACCGCGTGGGACACCTGCTCGTTGAGCTTGGCGAGAGCATCCTCGCCGGCCGCCACCACCAGGTCGCAGCCGATCAGCAGGTCTGCCTCGCCGGCGGCGATACGCACCGCATAGATATCGTCCTGATGGGCGGCGATGCGCACATGGGTATTCACCGGGCCGAACTTCTGCGCCAGGCCTGCCTGGTCGAGCACCGTGCAGCCCTTACCTTCCAGGTGCGCCGCCATGCCCAGCAATGCTCCCACGGTGGTCACCCCGCTGCCGCCGACACCGGGCAGCAGAATGCTCCAGGGCCGTTGCAACAACGGCAGGCGCGGCTCCGGCAGCGCCACGAACAATGCGCCCGCCCCGACCGCCTGCGGTTGGCGCAGTTGCCCGCCGTGCACCGTCACGAAACTGGGGCAGAAGCCGTCCAGGCAACTGAAATCCTTGTTGCAGGCGTTCTGGTCGATCTCCCGCTTACGCCCCAGCTCAGTCTCCAGCGGCAGCACCGACAGGCAGTTGGATTTCACGCTGCAGTCGCCACAGCCCTCACACACCGCAGAGTTGATAAAGGCGCGCCGCGCAGGATCGACCAGTTTGCCGCGCTTGCGCCGACGGCGCTTTTCGGTCGCGCAGGTCTGGTCGTAGATGATCACCGAAACGCCCTTGCACTCACGCATTTCACGCTGCACGGCATCCAGTTCACGACGGTGATGAAAGGTAGTGATCGAGGCGAAGGTCGAGCGGCTCGGGTACTTCTCAGGCTCATCGCTGACCACTGCGATGCGCTTCACACCCTCGGCGAATACCTGTTGGCTCAGTTGATCGACGCGCAGCTCGCCATCCACCGGCTGACCACCCGTCATGGCAACCGCATCGTTGTAGAGAATCTTGTAGGTGATGTTGACGCCTGCCGCGACAGCAGCACGCACGGCCAGATGCCCAGAATGGAAGTAGGTGCCGTCACCCAGATTTTGGAACACGTGCGGGGTATCGGTGAATGGCGCCTGGCCGATCCAGGTCACCCCTTCGCCGCCCATCTGGGTGAAGGTCTCGGTACTGCGATCCATCCACTGGGTCATGTAGTGGCAACCGATGCCACCCATGGCGCGACTGCCATCAGGCACCTTGGTGGAGCTGTTGTGCGGGCAACCCGAGCAGAAATGCGGGGTACGCACGGTGCTGTAGCTGCGCGCTGCCAGGGCCTTTTCCTTGGCATCGAGAAAGCCGAGGCGCGCCTCGATCACATCACTGGTGTAGATGGGAGACAGTCGCCGAGCGATGACCCGGGCGATCATCGCCGGCGTCAGCTCACCCAGGTTGGGCAACAGCGACTGGCCCTGCTCGTCAAACTCACCCACCACCCTCGGCCGCTTGCCGACAGGCCAGTTATAGAGCTGGCCGGTCAATTGATCCTCGATGATGCTGCGCTTTTCCTCGACGACCAGAATTTCATCCAGCCCTTCGGCAAAATCATGCACGGAAACTGGCTCCAGCGGCCAACTCATGCCGACCTTTAGCACGCGCAAGCCGATCTGCGCACAGAGCGCGTCATCGAGTCCGAGATCCTCCAGAGCCTGTCGTACATCGAGATAGGACTTGCCCGTGGTGATAATGCCCAACCGTGGATTGGGCGAGTCGAGCATGATCTTGTTCAGGCCGTTGGCACGCGCAAACGCCCGCGCCGCATAGATCTTGTAGACGTTGAGGCGTTTTTCCTGGGCCAGGGGCGGGTCTGGCCAGCGGATGTGTACGCCATCTTCGGGCAGTTCGAAATCGTTGGGCAGGCTGATCTGCACGCGCTGCGGATCGACATCCACCACGGCCGAAGAGTCGACGTTTTCAGCAATGGTTTTCAGGGCCACCCAGCAGCCGCTGTAGCGCGAAAGCTCCCAGCCGATGATGCCGTAATCGAGGATTTCCTGAACATTGGCGGGGTTGAGCACCGGGATCGAAGCGGCAATGAAGGCATGCTCGCTCTGATGTGCGATGGTCGACGACTTGCAGCCATGGTCGTCACCGGCAAGTAGCAACACACCGCCATGGGGCGAAACGCCCGCCGAGTTGCCGTGCTTGAACACATCGCCACTGCGGTCGACACCCGGACCTTTGCCATACCACATGGCGAATACCCCATCATAGCGGGCGCCAGGAAACAGGTTGGTCTGCTGGCTACCCCAGACCGCAGTAGCACCGAGCTCTTCGTTGACGCCGGGCTGAAAGTGGATGGCGTTCTGCTGCAGAAACTCGCGAGCCTCCCAGAGACTCTTGTCCAGCCCACCCAGCGGCGATCCGCGATAACCGGAAATGAAGCAGGCTGTATTCAGGCCTGCAGCGGAATCACGCTGCTTCTGCAACATGGGCAGGCGAGTGAGCGCCTGGGTGCCGGTCAGGTACAGATGACCCGTGGCGAGACGGTACTTGTCGTCCAGGCGGATTTCGGCCAAAGACATAGGGCGGCGCTCCTGTTGTTTTTATAGCGACCTTTTCAAGTGGCAACGGTAGGTGCCACCTGTCCACATCCATCAGGATCACTGTATGGATGGCTGCCTTAAGCATAGACCGGAGCTCAGCGATTTTTTCTTTCTCATTTGCGCCGCCAATGCCAATACTGAGCATGAACGTTCCAATAAAAACGACTAACCGGAAACGAACATGCACGAGCCATTGAGCGCCATCGACCGCCGCATCCTGCGCCTGATGCAACGCAATGCCGACCTGAGCGCCGCCGAGATAGCCAAGAAAGTGGAGCTGTCCCAGTCACCTTGCTGGCGACGCATCAACCGCCTGCAGGAAGAAGGCTTCATCGAACGAAAAGTCGCACTGCTCAGCCATAAACGACTCGGCTTCAACATCACCGTTTTCGTCAGCATCAAATTATCAGCCCACGGACGCAGCAATCTCGACGAATTCGAGCAAGCGATCACCGGCTACCCGGAGGTTCTGGAGTGCTACACCATGGCCGGCAGCTCTGACTATCTGCTCAAGGTGGTGGCGCGGGATATCGCCAGTTACGAGCGCTTTCTGCGCGACCAGCTCCTGCAGCGCCCCCATGTTCAGGAAGCGCATTCGGGCATCGCGATGAGCGAAGTGAAGCGCACCACGGAGCTGCCTCTGGACTGACGCCGAAGGGCATTCATGCATTTTGCAATGCGCCAGTTTGGCCACCTTGCAACATGCACGGCATCAGGCTGTAAATTTACTTACAACTTATTGATTTATAAGTATTTTTTTATTTAAAAAGATTGGCACGGGAACTGCTCTTTTACTCGCATAGAATCCGAATGCGAGAACCCCACCATGAACAGCTTCATCGCCCTGGCCACCGCCATCGCTCTGACCCTGCTAGCAGGCGCCGCATTCGCCAATTTTCAAAATAACCAACAGCAGGCCACAGCCATGCACCTGGTGCAGCAGATGCGCGCCACACCTGTGCAGTTTCAGCACGCTACAAAGGTCGAACCTGGCCAATACGCTGCCAAGCCACTCTCAAACGATGAGTGGCAACCCCGCTCACAGCAACGTTTCACGTTCTGAGTAACTGACATGTGGAGTGTATTTTTCCCCGGATTCGTACTACTGCTCGCTACCATCACCTGTGTCGCCATTTGGCTGATAGATGGGCTTTCAGAGCAGGCTCCGCCGGAAACATTTAAGTATGAGCAGAATGGCCCCCATGAACCTTTTTTCTAGATGTCAAACGCGCAGCGTATGGAGAACATGATGTCCAAAACAGCCTTGTTGTTTCTGCTGACGGCAGTGATATCCGGATGCCTGCTCTGGATGGCACCAGAACAGACCGAGTGGCTGACAGCTACTGCAAAGGTCGTACTGGCCATCAGCGCGGTATCACTGGCAGTTGCATTGCTGATCGGCAAGCGAGTCAAGTTCGATCCGATCTTACGTTAGCTCCGCACATCAGCTTGGCGATAGCTAACAGCAGAAGTAATGAGGAGCGCCTTAACTAGCATAGCCTGCAGGCGCCTCGGTCTGTAGCAGATGTAGCAACCGGGTAACGGTGCCCTCAAGACGCCCCGAGTTGTCGAGGCGAATCAGGCTTTGATCGGCCATACCCTCCCCGCCTGCAACAAACTTCTCATTGCGCGCCAATCTGGCTTCGATCTCATCAAGCGCTTCGCGACCACGATGCAGCAACCTTGAGCGCAACACATTTGGCTCGACCTCTAGAAGCACGGGCAACAGCCCAGGGTAAAGCTGGCGGGCCTCGCCCAGGTATCCCCGAGAACCGTTGACCAGCACCTGATATCCCGCCGCCAACCACGCATCGATCTCCTTGAGGATGCCGTAGGCTAGGCTATTAGCCCGCCAGCTCATCGCGAAAGCGCCCGCCAGCTGCAGCTTCTCGAACTCATCGCAAGAGACGGCGATAGCATCCTCTCCAACGGCCTCCGCAGAGCGGGTGATTACACGTCTAGCGACCCGACATCTCTGAGCCTCCAGACGCTCACGCGCAGCCTCAAGCAGGCTGTCCTTACCCGCCCCAGAAGGCCCCATGAGATAGATCAACCTACCCGCCATTTAAAAACCTCTTTGGCCTTTCCAGCCAGACGATCTAGCACCATCGCGATGCAGTTCACGACGCAAATCAAGCGGAGCGATATCATTGGCCTACCAGACTCGGCACCCACTGGATAATACCTGCACTGCGCCCCGGTAGCGCCAACCCCATGTCAGCCAAGTGATCAGACATCGCATTGCGCACCCTGCAACTCCCGAAGCGGACGGGGTCTGCCGCGCAAACGCGACTGCAGAGCGCAGCGATCGGGGTAATAAATGCCCGATAAATGCGACTTCCCGCGCATTCGAGACGAATTTCGGCAACAGGTACTGGCACAAAGCCTTTATTCAGGCCAGAATACGACACGTAATTGGCGTCAATTATCTGATATCCAGTAGTATAATCGGCAGACAAAATTCCGACCGAGTTGAACGGCTAGCGCTAAAGATGGTCAAAATGCTGACAATCCCGTAGCTATATGCCACTACAGCTTCGTTTCCCTGAACTAATTGGTTGATGTATGCGCCCTATGAAACAGGCTATCTACTCCAGCCGTACGGCTGACAAGTTCGTCGTTCGGTTGCCCGACGGCATGCGTGAGCGCATTGCTGATGTCGCCCGCCAACACCACCGCAGCATGAACTCCGAGATCATTGCGCGCCTGGAGCAGAGCATGCTTCAGGAAGGCGCTCTGGACGACGAGCTCGGCGTGCGCCTGGACAGCCCAGAGCTGTCCCTGCACGAGCGGGAGCTGCTACAGCGCTTCCGGCAGCTGTCGCGCCGCCAGCAGAATGCGCTGGTTGCACTGATCGCGCACGATGCAGAGATGGCCGCCGGCAACGACGACTAACTGCACGAAAACAAAAAACCGGCCTGGAGCCGGTTTTTTTGTTGCCTACGAAAAGCTACACCTCCCTAGAGGAGGAATAGCGAAGCCATGCCCAGGAAAATGAAAAACCCACCACTGTCGGTGACCGCCGTAATCATCACGCTGGCGCCCATCGCCGGATCACGCCCCAAGCGCATCAACGTCATAGGAATCAGCACCCCCATCAGGGCCGCCAAAAGCAGATTGAGGGTCATTGCCGCAGTCATCACCAAGCCCAATGACCAGCTGTCATAGAGGCCGTACGCCACTACACCAATCACTCCACCCCAAACCAGACCGTTGATCAGCGCAACGCTCAGCTCCTTGCGAATCAGCCGTGACGTATTGCCATTGCCGGTACTGACCTGATCGAGCGCCATCGCGCGGACGATCATGGTGATGGTCTGATTACCCGAATTGCCACCGATGCCAGCAACGATAGGCATCAAGGCGGCCAACGCCACCAACTTCTCGATGGAACCCTCGAACAGACCGATAACTCGTGACGCCATGAAAGCCGTAACCAAATTCACAGCCAGCCAGGCCCAGCGGTTACGCAGCGATTTCCAGACGGAAGCGAAGATATCTTCCTCTTCGCGCAGACCCGCCATGTTGAGCACTTCGCTTTCGCTTTCCTCACGAATCAGATCGACCATTTCATCGATAGTCAGGCGACCGATGAGCTTGCCGTTCTTGTCGACTACCGGCGCGGAGATCAAGTCATAACGCTCGAAAGCCTGAGCAGCGTCGTATGCGTCTTCATCAGGATGAAAGCTGACCGGGTCATTGGCCATGACATCGGCAACCTGCTTCTCAGGGTCGTTTACCAGCAGACGCTTGATCGACAGCACGCCCTTGAGCACACCGTCGTAATCGACCACGAATAACTTGTCGGTATGCCCTGGCAGCTCCTTGAGCCGGCGCAGATAACGCAGCACTACCTCTAGACTGACGTCCTCACGGATGGTGACCATCTCGAAGTCCATCAGCGCACCGACCTGCTCATCCTCATAGGAGAGCGCAGAACGCACGCGCTCGCGCTGCTGAGCGTCGAGAGTCTCCATCAGCTCATGAACGACATCACGCGGGAGCTCAGAGGCTAGATCCGCGAGTTCGTCCGCATCCATCTCTTTCGCCGCCGCGAGGATCTCGTGATCCTCCATGTCGGCGAGCAGCGTCTCACGCACGGCGTCGGACACTTCAAGAAGGATATCGCCATCACGATCCGCCTTGACCAACTGCCAGATGGCCAGGCGATCTTGCAGCGGAAGGGCTTCGAGAATGTAGGCGACGTCAGCGGAGTGCAGATCATCGAGCTTGCGCTGCAGCTCGGCGAGGTTCTGCCGATGCACCAGACCTTCGACGCGATCCTGGTGGTGGCCTTCCTGGCGATGAGTAAGGTCTTCAACCAGCCGATGCCGCTGCAATAGCTCAACGACCTGAGCGAGTCGATCCTGCAGGCTTTCTTGCGGCTTCTTGGTTTCTACTTCTGACATGGCACACTCCGCCCCCAGCGGCGGCGCGCGCCAGCGAGGATCAATCAGTCAATACGTGATTGCACACTTGAAATTCTGAGTTACTACTGGGTAAGTCCATGGTGAGGATCCACAAGCCCCGGCGGGGCTGACAGACGAATAATAACACGCTAATCAGCCATGTACGTGACAAAGGCATGGCAAGACAAGCGCTTGCAGCGTTTTCTTGAACCCGCCCACAGGAGTTCGAATAGTAATCACACAAGAAGACACCTGGCAGCCAGAAGTGCATCAGCTAAGCTTGCTCAGACACGTCACGGAGGACGCCACATGCATGGAATGCGCCGCGCAATCATCTGCGCCATATTGCTCTGCCCCACCCCACTGTTCGCCTCAAGTGTCTTTCGCTGCGAAGACGACAATGGTCACATCACCTTCACTCGGCACGGCTGCACGGAAAGCCAGCAACAGCAGATTCAGGACACCCATAATCCAAGACCCGGCAACGGAGCAGCCGTTCCGCTGGCGGTACCGCAACCCGCCATTAAAAGCGCAGCAGCCAACACCGCCAGCAGCTCGCTGACCGTGGTCGGCGAGCAGCAGGACGGCTGCGGCAATACCGTCACTGGCAACGCCAGGCGTGAAGCGATCATCAGAAAACAGGTGCGCACCGGCATGACCCGCGGCGACGTAGAAAGCGCTCTCGGCAAGCCTGAGCGCATCAGCCGCCGCAACGGTCAGACGACCTATCACTACGCCAGTAAATACAACAGCGAGCGGCGCACGGTGAGCTTCGACCACAACGACTGTGTGGCCGGAAAACGCTAGACAAAGAAAAAGGGCCTGCATCGCTGCAGGCCCTTCTTTTGTATGGTGGACCCAGGAGGATTCGAACCTCCGACCGCTCGGTTCGTAGCCGAGTACTCTATCCAGCTGAGCTATGAGT
>NZ_JBVHNL010000001.1:0-1079253 GCF_055556635.1 Pseudomonas sp. PME37.24/006 | reverse complement strand
TGGTGGACCCAGGAGGATTCGAACCTCCGACCGCTCGGTTCGTAGCCGAGTACTCTATCCAGCTGAGCTATGAGTCCACTTGGTGTTTTTAGACCAGATCACCGCTGGTTTCTTTGCCAGCCCGGTCTTAAACCAGACTTACCAAATAATGGCGGAGAAGGGGGGATTCGAACCCCCGACACCCTTTTGAGGTGTACTCCCTTAGCAGGGGAGCGCCTTCGGCCACTCGGCCACCTCTCCGCAACACGGGGCGCATAATACTCATATTTCCCCCGCTTGCAAACCAAAATTTCGAGAAAAATTAGTGGTTTGGTTCTTCGCCCTTCTCTTTCTGGATGCGCTGGTAAATCTCTTCACGGTGTACGGCTACTTCCTTAGGCGCATTGACGCCAATCCGCACCTGATTACCTTTAACGCCCAACACGGTGACAGTGACTTCGTCACCCACCATCAGGGTCTCTCCGACCCGACGAGTCAGAATCAGCATTCCTTTCTCCTTACGGATTCAATTACGGACAACACGTCTGCAAGCAGTTGAAAAGCACCGGCCAAGATCGATACGAAATTGCCGATACCCAGCTATTGACCAGCGTAGACGGACGGAAAGTTCCGCCAACGCTAACCAAAAGTGCAAAAGGCGCGGAAGAACCGCACCTTTTACAGGATGCCTCAGTCGCCCTGACGGGCTGGTGCATCCAGCTCGAACGCAGTGTGCAGGGCACGCACGGCCAATTCCAGATATTTCTCTTCGATGACCACCGAGACCTTGATCTCCGAGGTAGAGATCATCTGAATATTGATGTTCTCCTTGGCCAGCGCTTCGAACATGCGACTGGCTACACCGGCGTGAGAGCGCATACCAACGCCGACAATGGATACCTTGGCGATGTTCACGTCACCTACCACCTCACGAGCCCCCAGATCGCGCGCAGTGGCCTCAAGCACCTGCTGGGCAGCCGGATAGTCGTTGCGGTGCACGGTGAAGGTAAAATCGGTGGTGTTATCGTGCGCGACGTTCTGCACGATCATGTCCACTTCGATATTGGCGGAGCTGATCGGGCCAAGAATCTTGAAAGCAACGCCCGGCAGATCAGGTACGCCACGGATGGTCAGCTTGGCTTCGTCGCGGTTGAAGGCGATGCCGGAGATGATCGGCTGTTCCATGGATTCCTCTTCATCAATGGTAATGAGGGTGCCCGGCCCCTCTTGAAAGCTGTGCAGGACGCGCAGCGGGACGTTGTACTTGCCGGCGAATTCCACCGAGCGAATTTGCAATACTTTGGAACCCAGACTGGCCATTTCCAGCATCTCTTCGAAGGTAATCTTCTCCAGACGCTGGGCTTTAGGAACGACCCGCGGATCGGTGGTGTAAACACCATCGACATCGGTGTAGATCTGGCACTCATCGGCCTTCAGGGCCGCTGCCAACGCCACGCCAGTGGTGTCGGAGCCACCACGCCCGAGGGTCGTGATATTGCCCTGCTCGTCGACACCCTGGAAGCCGGCAACCACCACCACACGACCAGCCTTGAGGTCAGCGCGGATGTTGGCGTCGTCGATGCTCAGGATGCGCGCCTTGGTATGCGAGCTGTCGGTCAGGATGCGCACCTGGCTACCGGTGTAAGAAACAGCCGGCACACCAAGCCTGATCAGCGCCATAGCCAACAGCGCAATGGTCACCTGCTCGCCGGTGGACACCATCACGTCGAGCTCGCGCGCCACCGGCTGACCATCACTGATCTGCTTGGCCAGATCGATAAGGCGATTGGTCTCGCCGCTCATGGCGGACAACACGACGACGATGTCGTCACCCCTTTCGCGGAATTTCTTCACCTTCTCGGCGACCTGCGCGATTCGCTCGATGGTGCCGACGGAAGTACCGCCGAATTTCTGTACGATCAAAGCCATTTCAAAGCTGCCTCAGCCCGTGAAGGGCGCCCATTAAACAGACAACACCGCACACCACCACTCTGCTCACCGGGCATGGCAAGCAGCGTGGTCACGCTTGAGTTACGAGCCTTAGAGGCCCTGTTCGACGAACGGGCCGATCAGCGCCAGGGCGCCATCCAGTGCAGCCGCATCGACTCCACCGCCCTGCGCCATGTCCGGCCGACCACCGCCTTTGCCGCCAACTGCAGCGGCGGCCTGTTTCATCAAGTCGCCGGCCTTCAGCTTGCCAGTCAGATCCTGGGTCACGCCGGCCACCAGCACGACCTTATCGTCCTGCACGCCGCCGAGCAGGATCACCGCACTGCCGAGCTTGTTCTTCAATTGATCGACCAGCGCCAGCAGGCCCTTGCCATCCAGGCCGTCGATGCGCGCACTGAGCGTCTTGACACCCTTGATGTCCACGGCGGAACCGGCCAGATCGCTGCCAGCCGCACTGGCGGCCTTGGCCTTGAGCTGATCCAGCTCTTTCTCCAGTTGGCGATTGCGATCGAGTACGGCAGCAAGCTTGTCGAGCAGATTGTCGCGACTGCCCTTGACCAGCGCTGCGGCCTCTTTCAATTGCTCTTCCGCGCCATTCAGGTAGGCGAACGCCGCAGCGCCCGTGACCGCTTCGATGCGGCGCACACCGGCAGCAACACCGCCTTCGCTGAGGATCTTGAACACACCGATATCACCGGTACGGTTGGCGTGGATGCCGCCACACAGTTCGACGGAGAAACCGTCGCCCATGGTCAGCACGCGCACGTTGTCGCCGTACTTCTCACCGAACAGCGCCATGGCGCCTTTGGCCTTGGCTCTTTCGATATCCATCTCTTCGGTCTGTACCGGCGTATTGCGGCGCACTTCGCGGTTGACGATCTCTTCCAGCTCCTTGAGCTGTTCCGGCTTGATCGCCTCGAAGTGACTGAAGTCGAAGCGCAGGCGCTGGCTGTCCACCAGCGAGCCTTTCTGCTGCACGTGCTCGCCGAGCACCTGGCGCAGCGCAGCATGCAGCAGGTGAGTCGCCGAGTGATTGAGCCCGGTTGCAGTACGCACCGAGGCATCCACTTCGGCGTTGATCGAGGCACCAACGCTCAGGCTGCCCTTGCTGACCACACCGTGGTGCAACCATGCGCCGCCGACCTTGGTGGTGTCACGCACGTCGAAACGCACGCCAGGGCCCTCGAGGAAGCCACAGTCGCCGATCTGACCACCGGATTCAGCGTAGAACGGCGTCTGGTCGAGGACTACGACGCCCTCCTCGCCTTCGCTCAGGGTGTCGACGGATTGACCGTCGCGCAGCAGCACAAGCAGTTCACCGCTGGCGACAGTAGCGTTGTAACCGAGGAAACGGGTGTCGCTGTCGACCTTGACCAGGTTGTTGTAGTCCACACCGAAGGCGCTGGCGGAACGGGCACGTACACGCTGGGCGTCCATCTCGCGCTCGAAGCCGGCCTCGTCGAGAGTCAACTCGCGCTCACGGGCGATATCACCAGTCAGATCCATCGGGAAACCGTAGGTGTCATACAGCTTGAAGATCACCTCACCAGGAATCACCGTGCCGCTCAGTTCGGCGAGATCCTGCTCGAGGATCTTCAAGCCCTGCTCCAGGGTCTTGGCGAACTGCTCTTCTTCGGTCTTCAGCACGCGCTCGATGTGCGCCTGCTGCTGTTTCAATTCAGGGAAGGCTTCGCCCATCTCGCTGGCCAGCGCCGCGACGATCTTGTGGAAGAAGCTGCCCTTGGCGCCCAGCTTGTTGCCGTGACGGCAAGCGCGACGCACGATACGGCGCAGCACGTAGCCACGGCCTTCGTTGGACGGAGTGATGCCGTCAGCGATCAGGAAGCTGCAGGAGCGAATATGGTCGGCCACCACTTTCAGCGACGCGTCGCCGTTGTTGGCGCAGCCGATGGCCTGGGCGCTGGCGTTAAGCAGGCTCTGGAACAGGTCAATCTCGTAGTTCGAGTTGACGTGCTGCAGCACCGCGCTGACGCGCTCCAGGCCCATGCCGGTGTCCACGCTCGGCGCCGGCAGCGGGTGCAGAACACCGTCAGCGGTGCGGTTGAACTGCATGAACACGTTGTTCCAGATTTCGATATAACGGTCGCCGTCCTCTTCCGCGGAGCCGGGTGGGCCGCCCCAGATGTGATCGCCGTGGTCAAAGAAGATCTCGGTGCACGGGCCGCACGGGCCGGTGTCGCCCATGGTCCAGAAGTTGTCGGAGGCATACGGCGCGCCCTTGTTGTCGCCAATGCGGATCATCCGCTCGGCCGGCACACCGACTTCCTTGTTCCAGATGTCGTAAGCCTCGTCATCGGTGGCATAGACCGTAACCCAGAGCTTTTCCTTGGGCAGGTTCAGCCACTTTTCGCCGGTGAGGAACTCCCAGGCGAAGTGGATGGCATCACGCTTGAAATAGTCGCCAAAGCTGAAGTTGCCGAGCATTTCGAAGAAGGTGTGGTGACGCGCGGTATAGCCGACGTTTTCCAAATCGTTGTGTTTGCCGCCCGCGCGCACACACTTCTGGCTGCTCGCAGCGCGTGTGTAGGCGCGCTTTTCCAGGCCCAGGAAGCAGTCCTTGAACTGGTTCATGCCGGCGTTGGTGAACAGCAACGTTGGATCGTTGTTCGGAATCAGGGAGCTGGAAGCGACACGGGTGTGCCCCTTCTCTTCGAAGAAGCTCAGGAAAGCTTCACGGATTTCTGCGCTTTTCATTGGCATTTTCCAGGAAAACAGGCGGCCACGGCGAAGCCGGCAAAAGCCCGCATTATATCGGGCTTGTCCGTGGCGGCTAGGGCATAGCCTGAATTATTTGCCAACCGCTCAATAACCGGAAATCACTGACCTGCAACGATGACCGGGAATCAGAGTGGCTCACCTGGTGCAACTCACGACCATCGTTCTGCCAGCAGGAAAGCCTGACTAGCAACTGAGTGGCTCAGCGCCGAAAAGTGGCAAAAGCCTCGATCACCTGGCCAATGGCATCAGCACTGACATCCATATGCGTGACCATACGCAAACGTGGCGCGGCGCTTAAGCGGATACCTCGCTCAGCACAGAAGGCTTTCAGCGTATCGGCACGCTCACCGAGCTGCACGTAGACCATATTGGTCTGCACCGGCTCGACGGAGTAGCCCAGCTCACGCAGGCCAGCGGCCAGGCAGTCGGCGTTGGCGTGATCCTCGACCAGGCGCTCGACCTGGTGATCCAGCGCATACTGACCGGCAGCGGCCAACACGCCCGCCTGACGCATACCGCCACCGACCATCTTGCGCAGGCGCCGAGCCTTGGCGATCAGCGCCTCGCTACCACACAGCACGGAACCCACCGGCGCGCCCAGGCCCTTAGACAGGCACACAGAGACTGAATCGAAATACTGGGTGATTTCACCCGCCTCGACACCCAGTTTGACGGCAGCATTGAACAGCCGCGCGCCATCGAGGTGTAGCGCCAATCCTTTGTTGCGCGTGAAGGCGCGGGCGTCTGCCAAATACTCCAGGGGCAGCACCTTGCCCTGCATGGTGTTTTCCAACGCCAGCAAGCGGGTGCGGGCGAAATGAAAGTCGTCCTGCTTGATCGCCGCTTCGACGCGCGCCAGATCCAGAGAACCGTCCAGCTCCATGTCCAGTGGCTGGGGCTGGATCGAGCCGAGGACGGCGGCGCCACCGCCTTCGTACTTATAGGTATGTGCTTGCTGGCCGACGATGTATTCGTCGCCGCGCTCGCAGTGGGCCATCAAACCGAGCAGGTTGCTCATGGTGCCGGTCGGCACGAACAGCGCAGCAGCAAAGCCGAGTTGCTGCGCAAGGCGCTGTTCCAGGCGGTTGACGGTTGGATCTTCGCCGTACACGTCATCGCCCAGCTCAGCGGACAGCATTGCGTCACGCATGCCGGCGGTAGGTTGGGTGACGGTGTCGCTACGCAGATCGATGATGGGCATATGCACTCCTGTGCGAGCAGATAAACGAAAAATAGAATGCGCCGCCCTTATGGGGGATCACGCCAACAGCGAGGCGTCGGCCGGAACAATCAGGATGCCGGCGCGCTGGCCGTTATGCACTTTGGGGTTGGGGAAAATGATTCGTGCGCCCTGCTCCTCCACGACCCAGCGGCTGCTGGCCAAGTCCTCGGCCAACAGGTAACCGGGCGCCAGTTCGGTGAAGTTTTCCACATCTGTTGGAAGATGCAGGGTAAAGGCATCGCTGTGCTTGATCACCTCGCGAGCGAAGGAGAACAGTTGCAGACGCTCAATTGCCGCCTCCTCGACCGCCGGCTCGCGCCCCTCGATGAGGGCTTGCAAGCGCAGTTCCAGACGATCCAGGTTGACCAGCTCATTGTGGCCGAACGGCCGGGCCTTGCCCAATTCCAGAGTGAAGGCCTCGGCACCCAACTGAGCGTAGGTGTAAGCACTGAAGGTGGTTGATGGGCGACTCTGCAGGAGCACCGCGTCGATACCCGCCGCCTGCAGCCGTGCGCATTCACGTCGAGATTGGCGACGCCCTTCAGCCCAGGGATAAAGGGCGAACTGTTCGATGCGCGAAGCGCGGATAGCAGTATGCAGGTCGTAATGCAGGCGAGTGCGCGCAGCATCAGCAAAGAACGATGCCGCCAGATGCTCCAACTCGCAGGCGCGCATCGCCTCGCCACCGCTACTGAGCTCGTGCCGGCCGCTGAACAACCGGTTGATATCCTGCTCAACGAAGCGAACGCCACGGCGCATCGCTGCGGGATTGCCGAACAGCAGCAACAGGCGTGCCCGCGGCTGCAGTTCATTGCGAGCAATACTGCACAGCAGGCGGTCGAGTAGTTCGATAGGGGCTGTTTCATTGCCATGGATACCCGCCGAGAGCAGTAGATCCATGCCATTGTCGCGACCGCAGGCCGGGGTGATTTCAAGTGCACCCTCGGCCAGCCATCGCAGGCGCGTGCCCTCCGGCGCCAGCTGGATCTTCGAGGCGGGTTCATAACCGGCCAGGGTCAGTTCGAGCAGGTTACCGAGGGCAAGCATAGGGTTTCCTCAGTGATTGCAGTCTGGGCCGTGGACATGGTCATCATCAGCGTCGTCTGCAGCTGGCTCCATTTCAAGTTCCAGACTGACCAGATTGGTGGCCAGTGGACGTAGCAGCAGGTTGGCGTATTCAGTGTCACCCTCGGCGACGTCAACGCCGATCATCAGTTGGCCATTGCCGACCTGCTGGATCCACACTTCCTTGCCCTGCCAGAGCACGGCAAAACGGGTGCACGAGGTTTCCAGCTGGGTGCCGTCGCTATCTTCGAGAATCAGTTGCAGGGCGTCGCTCATAAGTACTCCAGGTTCAGTAACGGCTCGAAGTGCGAGCCTATTCAGTTCAATTGAAAGGGATAAACCGCGCCCAACTCAAGGATCTGGGTCAACTCATCCAGTGCGCTGCGGCATTCGGTCAGCAACTGTGGGTCGGCCAGATCACTTTCGCTCAGGCGATCCCGGTAATGATGATCGACCCACTTTAGCAGCCGCTCATAAAGCGCGGGCGTCATCATCACGCCTGGGTTCATCGCCGCCAGTTCCTCGGCGTTAAGGGCCACCCGCAAACGCAGACAGGCTGGACCACCACCATTCTGCATGCTCTGCTTCAGGTCGAATGCACGTACTTCAGCAATCGGCCCATTGCTGCCCAGCAGCGTTTGCAGGTAGGCCCAAACGCGCTGATTACCACGGCATTCTTCGGGCACCACCAACAACATACGACCATCTGCTCGGGTCAGCAGCTGGCTGTTGAATAGATAGGAACGTACCGCGTCTTCGACCCCCAACGCATGCCGCGGCACGCACACCGGCTGCAGCTGCCCGCCAAGCCGCGCCAACTTGTCGCCGAGCTCGCCAATGACCCGCGCACTATCGAGAAAGGCATCCTCGTGGTGAAACAACACTTGGCCGTTACCCACCGCAATCACATCATTGTGGAACACGCCCTGATCGACCACGGCGGGATTCTGCTGCACATACACCACAGCGCTATCGCTGAGGCCGTGCAGGCGTGCCACTGACTGCGACGCTTCCAGGGTCTGCCGTGCGGGATAGCGCTGGGGGGCCGGTAGGCGCAGGTCGAAAGCGCTACGGCCGAAGACGAAAAACTCCACGCCAGGCTCGCCATAGTCACGGCACAAACGGGTGTGGTTGGCGGCCCCTTCGTCTCCGAACTGGCTGACCGCAGGCAAGGCCGCGTGGTGGGCGAAATAGCGCTCGTCATTGAACATTGCTGCCAGCACGCGGCTGGTGGTCGGGTGCTCGATGGAGCGGTGAAACTTGCAGTTGAGGTTGGCCGCCGTGAAATGCACGCGACCATCAGCCGTGTCGGCACTGGGGCTGACCGTGGCGGCGTTGGCCGTCCACATGCTCGACGCCGAACAACTGGCGACCAGCAGCGGCATGGCTTCGCGCGCTGCCTTCTCGATGACCTGGGCGTCACTACCACTGAAACCGCAGCGCCGCAGCGCCTGCACATCGGGCCGTTCCTGAGGCGCCAGCACGGCCTGGGCAAAGCCCATGTCCATCAGTGCTTTCATTTTCGCCAAACCCTGGCGAGCGGCCTCACGCGGGCTGGAGGCTACTTGACCATTGTTCTGCGAAGCCACATTGCCGTAAGACAAACCGCCGTAGTTATGCGTCGGGCCCACCAAACCATCGATGTTCAGCTCACAAGCCGCAGCGACCTGGCGACTCATAGACTGACTCCCGGCGCCAGGCTATCCGGCAACACGAGCTGCTCGCTTTCCAGCGAAGCAACCGGATAGGCGCAGTAATCCGCCGCGTAATAAGCGCTCGGGCGATGATTGCCCGAGGCACCGATACCACCGAACGGTGCGCTACTGGCGGCGCCGGTCAGCGGTTTGTTCCAGTTGACGATGCCGGCACGGCTGCGCAGCCAGAAGTACTCATAGCGCTCGCGGGAATCAGACAGCAGCCCGGCGGCGAGACCGAAACGGGTGGCGTTGGCCTGCGCGATGGCCGAGTCGAAATCACCATAGCGAATCACTTGCAGCAGTGGCCCAAAGACCTCCTCGTCGAAGCGCGGCTGTACGGCCGTCACGTCGATGATCCCCGGTGTCAGCAACGCTGCGCCTTCGAGAGGCTGGCTCATATCCAGTAGCGGTCGTGCCCCCTTGTCGACCAACCGTGTCTGGATCTTGAGCAGATGCTGGGCGGCGTCCAGGGAAATCACCGCGCCCATGAAAGGCGCCGGTTGGGCGTTAAAGGCACCGACTTTGATGCTTGCCGCCACGCTCACCAGCCGCGCCAGTAAGGCATCGCCCCAGGTGCCTTCCGGCACCAGCAGGCGTCGCGCGCAGGTACAACGCTGCCCGGCTGAGAGGAAGGCGGATTGAATGATGCAGTACACGGCCGCGTCGATATCGGCGACCTGCTCGACGATCAGTGGGTTATTGCCACCCATTTCCAGGGCGAGGATGGTCTCCGGGCGGCCGCCGAACTGGGCGTGCAAGAGATTGCCCGTGCGGCTGGAACCGGTAAAAAACAGACCATCGATGCCAGGATTCGCCACCAGCGCGATACCAGTATCACGCGCGCCTTGCACCAGGTTCAGTACACCTGTCGGCAAGCCGGCCTCGATCCAGCACTTGAGCGTCAGCTCGGCCACCTTCGGCGTTTGCTCACTGGGTTTGAACACGACGGTGTTACCGGCGAGCAACGCTGGGACAATATGCCCATTGGGTAGATGACCCGGAAAATTGTACGGGCCAAATACCGCCACAACGCCATGGGGTTTATGCCGCAGCACCGTGCTGGCATCACCCTGCACGCCGTGTTTACTACCCGTGCGTTCGCCGTGACTCTGTACCGAGATGGCCACCTTATTGATCATGCTGGCGACTTCGGTAGCGGCTTCCCACAACGGCTTACCAGTCTCTTCGCCAATGGCGTGCGCGAGGTCACCCTGCCTGGCCTTGAGCACCGTGGCGAAACGCTCGAGCAGCGTGACTCGCTCACTCAATGGCACGGCAGCCCATGCAGGAAATGCATCGCGAGCTGCCTGCACGGCGGCCTCGACCTGCTCGGCATTAGCTTCGCGGCCCACCCAGAGCACCTGCTGGCTGACCGGGTCGAGGGATTCCAGGGTATTGCCCTGTCCTATCTGCCAGAGACCTGCAATGTAATGCGTGCTCATGGTCTATCACTCCAGGCTTCACGGTTCGACTGGCCATCACCAGGCGATGGCCTTGTCTGTATAACGGCTGCCGCTCTATGGCGGCATCACCGGTCGGGGCAGACGGCACGTCGCCCCTGATCACATCAAAAACAGGGGCTCAGGCTTGTGCGGCCAACGCCACGGCCCGCACCTGATCACCCACGTTCAGGCGCAAGCGCCTCGCCGTGAGGGGATCGACCACCAGCGTGCCAGCCGCCATGCGCGCGCGCGCCACGGTGATGCGGCAGTCCTCGCGCTTGCGGTTGTGCACCATGTACAACGGCGCATCGTCCCCTGGCGTACCGATGGCCAGTACCAGCAACTGGCTGTCGCGAATCGCCCGTATCTTCGCGGTTTCTGCCTCGATGGCCGGGCCGGCATCGAAGATGTCGACATAACCCTGATAGCTGAAACCTTCCGACTTGAGCATCGCCAGCGCCGGCTCGGTGTCCGGGTGCACGCGGCCGATCACTTCGCGCGCGGCCTCGGACAGGAAGCAGGTGTACAGCGGGAACCTGGGCATCAGCTCGGCAATGAACGCCTTGTTGCCGACGCCGGTGAGGTAGTCCGCCTGGGAGAACTCCATGCGGAAGAAGTGCCGCCCGAGGCATTCCCAGAAGGGCGAACGACCCTGTTCGTCGGACACGCCGCGCATCTCGGCGATGATCTTGTCGCCGAACTGCTCACGAAACTCGGCGATGAACAGGAAACGCGCCTTGGACAGCAGGCGCCCGTTCAGCCCGGTGCGGTGATCGGCATGCAGGAACAGCGAGCACAGTTCGGAATGGCCGGTCAGGTCATTGGCCAGAAACAGCGTTGGCACCTGACGGTGGATGTTCAATTCCTGGGAAGCGCAGACCGTCAGGCCGACCCGGTAGTTGTACCAGGACTCACGCAACCCCACCCCGCCGGCAATCGCGGAGATGCCCAGCACACGGCCGTCGTCGTCCTCGAGTACGAACATGTAGTCGCAATCGCCGCGCTCGGCCTCGCCGCGAAAGGTCTTCTCGGCACGGCCGACCCGGTAGGCCAGGCGTGCCTCGTTGGCCGGCAAGGTGGTCAACCCGGTGCCCGTGCTGCGCGCCAGGTCAATCAGCGCCGGCAGGTCACCGGCACGTACGGAGCGAACGATCATGATGCCTCCAGAAAACTGCGAGCCAGCCAGGCGGCATTCATCACTGACACCTTCATACCGCCACCAGCCTTACCTGACCGCCTTCGGCGACGCCGAGCGTCTGTGCGGTGAGCGGATCGAGCACCGCGGGCTGACCGGGCGCCCAGTTCAGCTCGGCGATCACCGCGCGAAAGCCCTGCAACTGTTCGTTGCTGACCAGATAGGGCCGCCCGCCGCCGTCGGCTTCGCCGAGCACGATTGGCACAACCACGCTCTGGGCAATGGAACGAATGCCAGAGATCCGCGCATGCAGGGTCGGGCCACCGTCGAAGATGTCGATGTAATGGTCGGTCTCGAAGCCATCACGCATAAGGATGTCGAAGGACACCTGCGCACGCGGATGCACCAGGCCCATGGACTCCTGCGCAGAATCCGGCAACAGCGGCACGTAGATCGGGTAATGGGGCATCAGCTCGGCGAGGTAAGCGCGGCTGCGCAAGCCACACAGGCGTTCGGCTTCGCCATAGCTCATACCGAAGAAATGCCGGCCCACCGCATCCCAGAACGGCGACTCGCCGGCGTCGTCGCTCTCGCCGACGATCTCCACCACCATGGCATCGGCAAAACGCTCCGGGTGGCAGGCAGCGAAGAGCAGGCGCGCGCGGGAGTTGAGCTCGGACCAGACGCTATCCACCAGCGAGCGCTCGACGTAGAAGCTGGTCAGCAGGCTGTTGCCGGTCAGGTCATGGCACAGCGAAAGCACATGAATCTTGTTGTGGATCTTCAGCTCTCGGGAATTGTGAACGAAGGTCTCGTTGCGAAAGCTGTAGAACGGCTCGGAATAGCCGGCAGAGGCGACGATGCCGGAGCAGCCGACCAGGCGCCCGGACTCGCTGTCCTCAAGCACGAAGAAATAGCGCTCCTCGCCATTGAAGCTCACTTCAGCCGCGAACGATGCCTCCGAGGCGGCGATCTTGTCGCGCAGCCGCTCGGCGTTGTCCGGCAACGAGGTGACCCCTACCGGGCTGTCGGCAGCCAGGCGCTGCACTTCAGCGAGGTCGGTCATTCGCGCAGGGCGCATAACCAGCATGGTGTCACTCCTTCAGCAGAGCCCGGGCACAGCAGTCCCGGCGGCGAGAACCATCATCCATGGAGCCGACCGGAACATCCGCTCGGCTGGACAAAAGCACTGGTGGCACTCGGGCCGCCAGCAAGGCAGGTCAGGCAGCGGCAACCACTTTGGCCACTGCGCGCTCGAAGCGATCCAGACCTTCATCGATATCGCTATCTTCGACCACCAGGCTCGGTGCGAAACGCACCACGTCCGGCCCGGCCTGAAGAATCATCAGGTTCTCTTCGGCAGCTGCGTCGAAGAAGGCACGCGCCTTGCCCTTCCACGCATCGGATAGCACCGCACCAATCAGCAGACCCATGCCGCGTACGCCAGAGAACACGCCGTACTGCTCGCCAATCCGTTCCAGACGCGCCTTGAAGCGCTCATGCTTGGACTTAACACCGTCCAGTACTTCGGGCGTATTGACGACGTCGAGCACCGCCTCAGCCACCGCGCAACCCAGCGGGTTACCGCCATAGGTGGTGCCGTGGGTGCCGACCGCCAGATGGCTGGCCAGTGCTTCGGTGGTGAGCATGGCCGCAATCGGGAAGCCGCCACCCAAGCTCTTGGCGCTGGACAGCACGTCTGGCGTCACGCCGTAGTGCTGGTAGGCGAACAGGTGGCCGCTGCGGCCCAGGCCGCTCTGTACTTCGTCGAACACCAGCAGGGCATTGTGTTGATCACACAGCTCGCGAGCTCCCTGCAGATAAGCCAGATCCGCCGGCAACACACCGCCCTCGCCCTGAATGGGCTCCAGCACCACGGCGCAGGTCTTGTCGCTGATCGCCGCCTTGAGCGCGTCTAGGTCGTTGTAGGGCACGTGGGTGATGCCCTGAATCTTCGGCCCGAAGCCATCGGAATATTTAGGTTGGCCACCCACGCTCACGGTGAACAAGGTGCGCCCGTGAAAGCTGTTGGTAGCGGCGATGATCTCGTACTTTTCGGCGCCAAAACGGTCGTGAGCCACACGACGCGCCAACTTGAAGGCCGCCTCGTTGGCTTCCGCGCCCGAGTTGCAGAGGAACACACGTTCGGCGAAGGTGGCCTCGACCAGCTTCTTGGCCAGACGCAAAGCTGGCTCGTTAGTGAACACATTGGATACGTGCCACAGGGTATTGGCCTGTTCAGTCAGGGCCCTCACCAGCGCCGGGTGCGCATGGCCCAGCACGTTGACGGCGATGCCACCGGAGAAGTCGATCAGCTCACGACCGCTCTGATCCCAGACGCGCGAACCAGCACCGCGCACCGGCACGAATGCCGCAGGCGCGTAGCTGGGCACCATCACCTGGTCGAAATCGGCGCGTTGCACCGGGTCGTGCTGAACGGACATCGGAACTCTCCTGACAAGACACGCTGGCACGATAGGGCCAGCGATGCGAAAGATTGTAGGGGGTGCTCGAGGGTCAGCATTGCCGGCATGCGACAACTTCTTACAGCGCCAACCCAGGCTCCAGACGCTCGCGAAAAAGCCGCATGCGGCGTCGGTGAGGCGCAGTTTAAACGTTGCCGCTATCTGGACGCACGGGGTCGCAGATATTTAACCATTCAAGCGCCGTGAACAGCCGCTGCATACTGCCCGACGGCGCGTGACAAACGGCATCTCGATTTAAAACACACACATGAAAATTATTTGCATCCAAGCCCCTGCAGCATATTGCCAGGGCCTGGAGTGACGGTGATATCATTTTGCTCGCAGCACGACCTCCATTCGTGAACGGCGTCCGACAGTGCACCATCAAGGATCTGATGGCCTGTCGCATTTTTACCCAACGCAATGCATCGACTCGTCCAGTCAAGGAAGCGCGAGATGACCCCGAAAGAACAACAGCTCACCGAACTCCTTACCCTCACCTCACGCAGCATCACGCACATGACGGCGGCAATGACAGCGCTGTCGTTCGATCTGCTGCGCAGTGACGATGGCGGCGTTCGCTCCGCCGCCTCGAAGATGATTACCCGTCTTGGCGCAGTCAGCCAGGAACTCGATCAGCAATGGGCGCTGATTCGCGAGCTGACCGGCATCGAAGCTCCGGATCGGCACGACAGCATCGAAGAAGTCCATCTTCACACCGCCTGATCCGGATAACGTCCTGCTCAGGCCGACACGTGTATAAGCTGTCGGCCTTCAGCGCATTAAAACCTACTAACTCTTTTTTGCTGGCCAGATGCACGCCATAGCGGATGCGGCCTGCTCGTACCCTCTTACAGGAACTGCATCGATGAGCGCCCCCAGCACCCGCGTCATGCTGTATGCCAATGATCCGGGCAAGACCTGCGCGTTTTATGAGCGCCACTTCGGTTTCGTGAGCAGCGCGGAAGATCAGGGCGTGATCGAACTGCATCACCCTCGCGGCGGGCTGATCCTGCTAGTGCACCGTGCAGCCGTATCACTGAAAGGCAACCAGGCCCGCGTAAAGCTGGTGTTCGATGTGGAAAACCTCGAGGCCTTCCGCAGCCGCGCCCTGAGCAATGGCCTGGAGTTCGGCCCGATACACCAGGGCGAAGGCTACGGCTTCGCCAACAGCAAGGACCCCGACGGCAATGGCGTAAGCATCTCCAGCCGGGCGTTCCGCTCGCGATAAAACGCCTCAGCCACGCGCAGCCAGATATTCGCGCTGCAGCACTGCGATCAGCTCGGCCGCGGGCATGGCTCGCGCCAGGGCCGCGCCCTGTCCAGCCCAATGCGCAGCGAACTCGGCATTACCGGCCTTCGCTGCTGCGGCGATGAGCTGCTTGCCAGCATCGTAGGCGATACCGAAACCCGGCACCGGCGGATGCCCGACCGCGCCCACCTCGGCCATGAAACGGTTGAGAATGCCGCGCGCCGGACGCCCGGAGATCACCGTGGTCACCTGAGTGACCTGCGCACGCTCACTGCCCAGCATGCGTCGGTAGGCTTCGTTAGCCGCCGACTCCGGGCAAAGTATGAATGCCGTACCCAGCTGGGCCGCGCAGGCGCCCAGGGTCATGGCCGCGGCGATACCGGCGCCGTCCATGATGCCGCCAGCGGCGATCACCGGCCGTGACAGATGCCGCACCAGCACACGCACCAGCGCCAGGGTGCCGATTCCCTGATCGCCACGCTGCGGATCGAATACCCCGCGGTGACCACCGGCCTCGATACCTTGGGCAACGATTACATCGATACCGGCGTCTTCCAGCAGGTATCCCTCCTCCAGCGTGGTCGCCGACGCCAGCAGGGTGATGCCAGCCTTTTTCAACGCATCGATACGATCCTGGGAGGGCAACCCCAGGTGAAAACTGACGATCGGCGGACGCTCTTCTAGCAGCACCTCGAGCTGACCGTCATCATTCTGGAAGCTGCTGTAGATATCGCCGATGGCCTGCGGAGCCGGCACATCGAACTCGGCGAAGTAAGGCTGCAGGTGATCCAGCCAGGCCTGCTCTGCGACCTGGTCGGCAACGCTGGGGCGATGGCAGAACACGTTGATATTGAAGGGCCTACTGGTGCCGGCACGGGTCTCGATGATCATCTGCCGCCCGGCTTCGGCCTTCACCGCAGCGATGGAGATGGAACCCAGACCTCCGGCATTGCTGACGGCTGCGGCCAACGCCGGCGTAGCGGTGCCAGCCATCGGCGCCTGAATGATCGGAAAGTCGATACCCAGAGCTGCACAGTTCATACGATCCCCTATGGGTTCCTCGTTAGGAGCCTCGAACTATACTCGACACAGGGTCTGCAGAACCTGCTCATGCAGGGCGTCGACCAAGGCAGGTAAAACAGGGGCACGGCTACGGATCACGACCACCTCAAGCATCGGCAAAGCCGGCAGCCCCTGGCTCGCACCAAGCACCTGCAAAGTAGCGGGAACGCAACAGCGGGCTAGCACGCCAAGCGCTGCACCGCTTTGCGCCACGGCCAGTTGCCCGGCTACGCTAGGGCTGTTGTAGACGACTCGGTAATCGCGACCCAGGGTCTCAAGGCTCTTGAGAACTCGGCGGCGTGCCTGGCTACCCAACTCGTACACAGCGATAGGTAAAGGCGTTTGCCGCCAGGTTTCCTGACGAGCATTGCCGACCCACACCAGCTCCTCACGAAACAGCAGTTCACCACGCTGCGGCCTGTCGCGGGTGACGATGGCCACATCCAGCTCGCCGCTCTCCACTTTAGGTATCAACTGCGTAGAGGGTTCGCACACCAGGGTCACCTCTACCGCAGGCTGTCCAGTGGCGAAGTCGTTGAGCAGAGGGGTCAGATAACCCAGGGCATAGTCGTCGGGAATGCCGAGGGAAACCTTGCCTTCCAACCGTACACCGCGCAGTGCCAGCAGCGCTTCGCTGTGCACCCGCAGCAGCTTGCGGGCATACCCCAACAACTCCTCGCCTGCTGGCGTTAAACTCAGGTGGCGCGGCCCGCGCAGCAGCAACGGGCGTCCCACCGCCGCTTCGAGCTTCTTTATCTGCATGCTCACCGCCGATTGCGAGCGCGACAGCCCCACCGCCGCAGCCGTCAGCGAACCACTGCTGACTACGGCGACGAATGCCTGTAACCAATCGACCTGCAAATCCTGTCTGGCCATAGCTAACCATTCGATTATCGAATAACAACCCACACTATAATCCGTTTTACGGGATTATCTGCACTTGGCACCCTTCGCCTATCTCGTCAGGCAGGTCACCCATGAGCCGTCGCAGCGCCCATTTTCAATTGCACTCAGCAGCCCTGCTGGTGGGTGTATCCGCCTTGTTCGGTGAGTCCCTGAACGTCAGCGCAAGCATGATCGTGCTGGGCCGAGCGGCGTTTGCCTTGCTGGCCTTGAGCGTGATCTGTGTGTGCCTGGGGCTACGTCCCTGGCGCGGTGTTAGCGCTGGCACCGCGGGTAAGCTGCTGACCACCGGCGTGGCACTGGGCGGGCATTGGATTCTGTTTTTCATGGCGGTACAAACCGGCGGCGTGGCGGTGGCTACTCTGGGCTTCGCTTCGTTCCCGGCCTTTACTGCACTGATCGAGCGACTGGTATTCGGCCAGCGCCTGGGACGTACCGACAGCTTGATTCTATTGCTGGTGTCGGCTGGCCTGGTTCTGGTCACGCCCTCCTTCGACCTGCGCGACGGTGCTACGTCAGGCCTGCTTTGTGGCATTCTGTCCGGCGCCAGTTATGCTGCAATAGCGGTTGCCAACAAACACTTCGCCAGCAAGGTCGATGGGCTGTCATCGTGCTGGTGGCAATGCCTGTCTATCAGCCTGACGCTGCTGCCCTGGTGCCGGCAGGAGCTTCCCGAGATCAGCGCCCAGGATTGGTGGCAGCTAGCGGCGCTAGGCGTACTTTGCACGGCGCTGGCCTACAGCCTGTTCATCGCCTCGCTACGCCATGTACGCACGCACACCGCAGCGGTGGTGATCGCCATGGAGCCGATCTACGCCATCGCCGGCGCTTGGCTGATCTTCGACTCGGTACCGACTACCGGCATGTTGCTGGGCGGCCTGCTGATTCTCGGCGCAGTCGCCTGGGCTGGACTGAAGAGCAAAAGCTGACCACTAGAACAATATCTGTGCACCTGTGCCGGATGGCTGAAAACCCAGGCGGGGCCTGATCATGGGCCGAGCCATTCGTCGTTTGCCAAGTTGAATTCACGTCATTGCCACAATTGCCAGAGAAGCTTTCGCCTGGCGATTTTATCGCCTATGCTGCGGCTTCGGGCACAAGACCCTACCGCGCAGACCTGCACTTCTGCGCGGAAAAATACTCCCTGCCCAGCGCAGAGAAACTGGCACCCGGCCATGACCGGTGCCCGCCTTGCCCTCTGGCGCAGCCAGATAGCCTGCACTGTATATCAACGGACTTCAGGGCATTGTGAACATGGATTGTTTGATCATTTATTCGCGTAACGGCGAAAGGCGATTCCAGACCCTCACCACCCGCTTCATTCCCAATATGAAGGCGGTGGAATTCACCGTACTCAACGCAGAGCTGCCTGCCGGCCATCTTTCACAAGGTGCTGACCACGCCAGCGGCTCGGTGAGAGAGCTGATCCAGCAACTCGGCATCGAGATCATCGACGTGCTGCCCGTGCGCAAATCCGCGCCACCAGGCGAAGAGCGGGCATAACCGCTACGCCCAGGCAGCGCAAGTCGTTCAGGGCTGCCAGGTGGTGCGTTCACCGCTGAGCTTGTGATCGAGAAAGGTAGCAGCACTGATCAGCGCCAGATGACTCAGCGCCTGCGGCGTATTGCCCAGATGATGGGCACGTCGGTCGAGTTCCTCGGCGTACAGCCCAACCGGGTTGGCGTAGCGCAGTAGCTGCTCGAACTCCAGATGCGCCTGCTCGACGCGCCCGGCGCGTGCCAGACACTCCACGTACCAGAACGAACAGGCAACGAAGGAACCCTCCTCGCCTTTCAAACCGTCATCGGTGCGGTAGCGATAGACCATGCCATCGCGCACCAACTGATGTTCGATCGCGTCGAGCGTGGCCAGCCAACGTGGATCGCTGGCGGCGACAAAGCGCATAAGCGGCATCAGCAGCATCGAACCGTCGACATCCTGACAACCGATGCGCTGGATGAAGTGGCCGCAGTCCTCATCCCAGAAGTTGTTCCAGATGTCGTCATGAATCGCCTGACGCTGATCGTTCCAGCGCAAGAAAGGCGCCGGCAGCGAGCGTTTCTCTGCCAGGCGGATGGCCCGATCCAACGCCACCCAGCACATCAACCGCGAATGCAGAAAGTGCTGCTCCTCGCCGCGTATCTCCCAGATACCGACATCTTTCTGCTGCCAGCTGTCACAGACCTGATCGACGATGCCCACCACATGGTGCCAGCCGTCGTGGGAGATCGCCTCACCGTACTTGTTGGCAAGGTACACCGCGTCAAGCAACTCGCCAAAGATATCCAGCTGAACCTGATCGTGGGCCTCGTTGCCGATCCGTACCGGCTGCGCCCCGCCATGCCCGGCAAGATGATCGAGGGAGGTCTCCGGCAACTCATGCTGGCCACGAAGGCTGTAGAGGATGCGCAGATGGGCCGGGGTTTCCGAGCAGTCGTCGACGCGCTCGCGCACCCAGCGCATGAAGGCATTGGCCTCTTCGGTAAAGCCCAGGCGCATGAATGCGTAGACGGTGAACGACGCATCGCGAATCCAGGTGTAGCGGTAATCCCAGTTACGCTCGCCGCCCGCCGCCTCAGGCAGTCCGTAGGTGGCCGCAGCGAGAATGCCGCCGTGCTTGCGTGAGGTCAGCAGCTTCAGTGCCAGGGCCGAGCGGTGCACCATCTCGCGCCAACGTCCGCTGTAGTTGGACTGCTTGATCCAGCGCCGCCAGTAGGCAACGGTGGCCTCCAGGCAGTGCTCGCAGGCACCGGCAGCGACCAGCGGGTCGCCTGGCGCGCCCAGCACGAACTCGGCATGTTCGCCTTCCTGCAAATCGAACTCGGCAACACCACAATGTTGATCGATCTTCAGTGACTGGCTGGCGGAGAGGCGCAGGCTCGGCTGATCGGGCGCATGGAAGAGCACATCGTCGCCCTCCATTTCCGCGACCGTGTCAGCACGGCTGTAATCATGACGAACACGGCAGCGCATACGGATACGTGCGCTACCTGAGACCACCTGAATACGGCGAATCAGCCGCGGATAATCGTCCACATCGGCGTTGATCGGCATGACATCGGTGCATTCCACTACAGCGGAATCGTCCAGCCAGCGCGTCTGCAACACGTTGGTGTCCGGCAGGTAAATCTGCTGGCGACGCGCACCGGGCAGATCCGGCGCCAGTTGGAAGACTCCGGCCTCAGGGCTGTCGAGCAGCGCCGTGAAGATCGACGGGCTGTCGAAATCCGGCCAGCAGAAAAAATCCACGCAACCACTGTCAGCGACCAGTGCTGCACTGCGCATGTCACCAATGATGCCGTGGGCTTCGATGGGCATCTGACGCCCCTGAATTTCAACCATTGTCACGAAACTCCGGGTAAAGGCTCATACCGCCGTCGATGAACAGGGTCGTGCCGTGAACGTAATCGGCGGCATCGGAAGCCAGCCAGACCACCGCATTGGCGATGTCTTCGGCTTCACCGATGCGGCCGTAGGGAATCAGTTCGAGCAGTGACTTGGCGGCTTCGCCTTCGGTGGCCTCGCGGTTGATCGCGGTACGGATCGCGCCGGGGGCGATGGCATTGACGCGAATGCGCTGCTCGCCCACTTCCTGGGCCACGCTGCGCATCAGCAGGTCTAGGCCGCCCTTGGACGCCGCGTAGTTGGCGCGCCCCGCCCAGGGAATCAGCTGATGCACCGAGCTCATCTGAATGATCTTGCCGGCTGCCCGCGACACGTCTTCGCGAATTTCCTGCTGGCGGAATTGGCGCAGGGCTGCACGCACACAGAGAAACTGACCGGTAAGGTTGACCTGCAGCACCTGATTCCAGTCCTCCAGGCTCATGTCCACCGTCGGCGCATCACGCTGCATGCCCGAGTTGGCCAGCAGGATGTCCAGCCGCCCGAAGGCCGACAGGGTTTCGGCGAACAGCGCCTCGACCTCCTTCTCGCTGGACACGTCCGCACCCACGGCAATCGCTTGGCCGCCTGCGCTGCGTATTTCCTCGACCAGTCGCTCCGCCGCCTCGCGCCCGGATCGATAATTCACCACCACGGCAGCACCGGCCTGCGCCAGCGCCTTCGCCGATGCGGCGCCAATGCCTGAACTGCCACCGGTGACCAGTGCGACCTGTTTGTGCAGAGAAATGAGCATGGGTTTCCACTCCTGAACCTGTAACACCTGACTGACCGGCAAGCGGCAGAGTTCAGGTAAAAGGCCCGTGCTGCCAGCTCCAATGGCAACACTCATATCCAGCAAAATAAAGGCGAGCCTCTGCCTGCCGCCCAATGGCTACAGTGACGCTGCCCCGGCATGCGGTAATTGCCTGCCCGTGTAGTCAGCGAAACGTTCACCACAGCGGATGCGCAAAAGAGCCAGCCAGAGGGCGCTGCGCCTGTGCCGGGCCTGGATCGCGGCGCTGGCGCTATGGGGATATCTCTTGGCAAAAAGATCGAACATGCAGCGCGTGCGACCCTCAAACCACCAAGAGCATCGAGACCGGAGGAGCGCATGATGACCCAACGAATACCAGAGGATCCTAACCAGGCACCGGGAACACTGGGCACGCCAGGCGAGCAGCCTCCCCTCGGCCATCCCCAGGAACCGGACAACGATGTATTGCCGGACAAGCCGCAGCCCGATCCGGTTTGCGCCCGCTGATCCAGCTTTCATCAATAACCAGAAAGGAGTGAACCCATGGTCGCCTTCGAACCGCAATCGCAACCCGACCGACAGGGCCCGGCACGCCAGAACGTAAGAGCCTGGGAGCGCTTGCTGTCCATCGGCGGCGGCCTGCTACTGGCCGCACTGGGCGCCAGCAAACAGGGCCAGCAGGGTAATCGCCAGCTGAGTGCCGGCGGCCTGCTATTGCTGCGCGGTCTCAGCGGGCACTGCAGCGTGAAAAGCGCGGCGGACGATCCCCTGGAAGAAATCCGCTACCTGCGTGCTCGGGTACAGCGCCTGCAAGAGTTGGTACTGATGGCCGAAGAACTGGCAGACCGCACTCGCGCCGCTCCGGTAACGCCAGTATCCCCTACCCCTGTGACGCCAGCGCCCATGGATATCCACACGCCCCTTGCGGACGAATTCGCCACTCGCGAGCACAGTCGATAACGACGACGTACAGCCCTTTCAAGCATGAACAGGTGTAGCCACATGGATAACGACAGCAAAGAACGGCCTCACAAGCGCCCAGGCAAGATCATCTCCGGGCACTGGCAGCAGGATGCTCAGGAGCAACTGCGCGCGCGCATCCAGGCCGATCAGTCGCACACCGACGAACTCGAAGCGCTGGCCCAGGTAGCCCGCTCGACCATCGCCGACCTGGAAAACCTCGACGCAGCGCCATCGCCGGACCGTCTACGTGAAGCGGCCCGCCAGCTCGCCGCCATGCGCGACGCGCTGAACAACGCCAGCGGGCATGCCGTGCACACTGTCGACCGCTTCGCGCGTACCCATCCGTTCTGGCTGGCAGCAGGCGGTCTGGCCGTAGGTTTCCTGGCCAGCCGCGTGCTGCTCAAGCGCGAGCGTTCGCTGCAACGTCACGTACGAAAAGGAGTTCTGTAATGACCGAAGATCCGCGGCAACCTCCGGTGGAGCCTTCCCTGCTCGGCCTGCTGCGCCAGCTTACCCGTGAAGTGCAGACGCTCTTCACCAAGGAGCTGGCACTGGCCAAGGTCGAGCTCAACGCATCCCTGCAGGCCACCAAGACCGGGATCGCTGCCGTAGCCGGCGGCGCCATCGTATTGCTCTGCGGCGTGCTGATGCTGCTGCTTTCCGCCGTTTACGGCTTGAGCACCGTGGTGGCGCCCTGGCTAGCCGCGCTGATCGTTGGGATGGTGGTCATCATCATCGGCCTGATCATGCTCAAGGTCGGCCAGCAGAAGTTCACGCCCTCTCAACTCACCCCCGAACGCACCCTAGACTCCTTGCAGAAAGACAAGGAAGCGGTGCAGAGGCAAATGTCATGAGTACCCACAGCACCATCGCAGCCGAATCGCTCAAGTCTCCGGAAGTGCTCGAGCAGGAAATCGATCAACAGCGCAGCCGCATCGACGCACTGATCGATAACGTGGAAGCACGCCTGACGCCCCAACGCCTGATCGATCAGGCGCTTGCTTACGGCCGTGAAAGTGGTGGCCTGGAGATAGCAGAGCGCCTGTGCCAGACCTTGAAGGCCAACCCGCTTCCCGTGGCCATGACCGCCATCGGCCTGGCCTGGCTGGCTGTGGAGCAGACCCGCGGTCGCCCGCAACCAGCTGCTGACCATTTTGCCGAACCGACCGATCACGAGTCCCTGGCAGACGCATTGCGCGAAGCCAGGCAGTCACTGGATCAAGGCACCCACGCAGCCAGGCAGAAACTGCATGACCTCGCGGAAAGCGCCGAGTCGGTGAAGAATCAGGTCAAGCAAGGTGCCGACAAACTGAACGTGGCGCTGCATCGCCGCCCCTGGGCGTTCGCCGCTGCGGGCCTGGCGCTTGGCGCGGTGGCTGGCATTCTCGGTACGGGCCGCAAGAAAGAAGTCGAAATCGAGGTCGAGCGCTACGAGGTGCCGGACATCATCGATGGCTTCGAAGACCTGGATGACGAACCGCCCTTCCGCCCCGGCGCGATCTGAACGCTGCAGGTTCCTGCGGCCTGGCGAAGGCCTGAGCCGCAAGAGAAGGGATTCTTCAAAACAGAAACGCAGAAACGAAAAAAGCGCCCTAGGGCGCTTTTCGCGTTGCTTCCGGGTGTTCAGTGGGCCCTGGAAGCTATATATGGCGCAGCGGACGGGACTCGAACCCGCGACCCCCGGCGTGACAGGCCGGTATTCTAACCGACTGAACTACCGCTGCGCATACCTCGATTGGTGGGTGATGACGGGATCGAACCGCCGACCCTCTGCTTGTAAGGCAGATGCTCTCCCGGCTGAGCTAATCACCCTTCACTCTCGAAGTGGGGCGCATTCTAGAGAGCGACCTGCACCTTGGCAACCCCCTTTGTGAAAAAAAATTATTGGCGTTCCAAAGGCTTAGGAATCATCACGGTTTCAGCGCATAAACCTGAGGCTGCCTCGATACAGGGTTGGCCTAATCCGCCGCCGGAAGGAATAATGCGCCCTCGCGCTGGTCTGATCGTCGCGCGGCGTATTGAACATCTGCCGCCAGACTGCCCACGCTCTGCAGCGATGCAGAAGCCTTGCGCCCGGACTCATGATTTTTTGCGCGCCAAGCGCGCGCCCGCAAACTGGAGACACCCTGCTCATGTGGTTTCGCAACCTGCTGGTCTATCGCCTCACCCAAGACGTTTCCTTCGAAACCGAAGCACTCGAAAAAGCCCTGTCCGCCAAGCCTGCCCGCCCCTGCGCCAGCCAGGAACTGGCGACCTATGGCTTCGTCGCCCCGTTCGGCAAGGGCGCCGATGCGCCACTGGTGCACGAGAGCCAGGGTTTCCTGCTGATTTCCGCACGCAAGGAAGAACGCATCCTGCCGGGTAGCGTGGTCAAGGACGCCGTGAAGGAAAAGGTCGACGAGATCGAAAACGAGCAGATGCGCAAGGTCTACAAAAAGGAACGCGAGCAGATCAAGGACGAAATCGTCCAGGCCTTCCTGCCGCGCGCCTTCATCCGTAAGTCAGCCACCTTCGCCGCCATTGCGCCTGCTCAGGGCCTGATCATCGTCAACGCTTCCAGCCCGAAGCGCGCCGAAGACCTGCTCTCCACCCTGCGTGAAGCCATCGGCTCGCTGCCGGTTCGTCCGCTGACCGTGAAGATCGCCCCGACAGCGACCATGACCGACTGGGTCAAGGCCCAGCAGGCCGCTGCCGACTTCCACGTACTGGACGAGTGCGAACTGCGCGACACCCACGAAGACGGCGGCATCGTGCGCTGCAAGCGCCAGGATCTGACCGGCGAAGAAGTGCAGTTGCACATGAGCTCGGGCAAGCAGGTCACGCAGTTGTCGCTGGCCTGGCAGGACAAGTTGTCCTTCGTGCTCGACGACAAGCTGGTGGTCAAGCGCCTGAAGTTCGAAGACCTGCTGCAGGAACAGGCCGAGCAGGATGGCGGCGATGATGACCTGAGCCAGCAGGACGCCAGCTTCACGCTGATGATGCTGACCCTGATCGAGTTCCTGCCGGCACTGTTCGAAGCCCTGGGCGGCGAAGACACCCCGCAAGGTATCTGACCCTCCAGTAGTACCTGGCACCGGGCCGCCATCTCAGGCCCGGCGCCCTTCTCTCCCGTTGTTTCGGAAACCCACGCATGCCTGCCTTGATCGCTCTGAGCCGCTTCGTCGGCAATACCTTCGCCATTTGGGTGCTGTTGTTTGCAATTCTGGCCTTCCTCCTGCCCAGCGCGTTCCTGCCGCTGACCGCGTGGATCGTGCCACTGCTCGGGCTGATCATGTTCGGCATGGGTCTGACCCTCAAAGCCGAAGACTTCCGCGAAGTTGTCCGGCATCCGCTGCGCGTGCTGGTCGGTGTACTCGCACAATTCATCATCATGCCGGGCCTGGCCTGGCTGCTCTGCCAGCTGTTCGCGTTGCCGGCAGAGATCGCCGTGGGCGTGATCTTGGTGGGCTGCTGCCCTGGCGGTACAGCCTCCAACGTCATCACCTGGTTTGCCAAAGGTGACGTGGCGCTGTCGGTTGGCATCACGGCGGTGACCACATTGATGGCGCCTATCGTGACGCCCGCACTGATCTGGCTGCTGGCTTCCGAATGGCTGCCGGTTTCCTTCTGGGCCATGTTCAGCTCGATACTGCAGATGGTGCTGCTGCCGATCATCCTCGGCTTGGTCGTGCGACGGCTACTGGGTGAGCGCGTGAAACTGGCGATCGATGTACTGCCGCTGATCTCGGTGGTTTCCATCGTCGCGATCGTGGCTGCGGTGGTCGCGGCCAGTCAGGCGAAGATCGCCGAGTCCGGCCTGCTGATCATGGCCATCGTCATGCTGCACAACAGCCTCGGATTAGGCCTGGGCTATGCTGCCGGACGTTTTTTTGGCATGCCATTGGCACAACGCAAAACCTTGTCCATCGAGGTCGGCATGCAGAATTCAGGGCTGGGCGCAGCACTGGCGAACGCCCATTTCTCTCCACTTGCGGCAGTACCTAGCGCACTGTTCAGCGTCTGGCATAACCTCTCAGGCCCGCTGATAGCGACGATTTACCGACGCATGAAGGACGACAAGAACACCAACTGATACTGCGGCGGATTTCCCCCGGGAGCAAAATTCGTGCACGCTATCGGGGCACTCCGCGGACGACCCTGGATTTCAGTGCCTGATTGCCGGGGACGACCCCATCTACTGTGGAGTCGCCCTATGTCCTGGATCATTCTGTTCTTTGCTGGCCTGTTCGAAGTCGGCTGGGCCATCGGCCTGAAATACACCGATGGTTTCACCCGCCCCATCCCTACTCTGCTGACGGTCGCCGCCATGGTGGTCAGCCTGACGCTGCTCGGCCTGGCCATGAAAGAGCTGCCTCTGGGCACCGCCTACGCCATCTGGACCGGCGTCGGTGCGGTAGGCACGGTGATAGCGGGCATCATCCTGTTCGGTGAGTCCATGGCGTTGGTACGCCTGGCCAGCGTGGCACTGATCATCTGCGGCCTGATCGGGCTAAAGATGAGCAACGGTTGAAACGAAAGAGCCCGCCGATTGGCGGGCTCTTTCGTTCAGCGCTGTGGGATAGCAATCACTCAGTATCTGGAACTACGCCCTGGGAAGCGCTCAAAATCAGCGCCGATCCCCACGCAACGCCGCCACCTCTGCCTGCAGCACCTGGCGTGTGGCCTCTGTCGCCTCGATGGGCTTACCAGCAACCAGGTCGACGCGCGACCAGACACGGCGGAACAGGCGCTTCTGAGGATCACGGCTGAAGAAGCTGCCCCACAGGCCGCCAAGGGCCATGGGAATCACCGGCACCGGATTGTCCTGCAAGATGCGCTCGACGCCCGCCTTGAACTCGTCGATCTCGCCGTCGGCGGTCAGTTTGCCTTCAGGGAAGATGCACACCACCTCGCCGTTACGAAGGTACTCGCCAATGCGTTTGAACGCCGCATCGAACACCAGCAGATCCTCGCTGCGCCCGGCAATCGGCACGGTACCCGCAGTGCGGAAAATGAAGTTGAGCACTGGCAGCTTGTAGATCTTGTAGTACATGACGAAGCGTATCGGCCGGCGTACGGCGCCGCCGATCAGCAGCGCATCGACGAATGACACGTGGTTGCACACCAGCACGGCTGCACCTTCATCCGGGATGGCATCCAGGCCTTTGTGCGACACCCGGTACATCGAGTGGCCGAGCAGCCAGATGAGGAAGCGCATGGTGAATTCGGGGACGATCTTGAAGATGTAGCTGTTGACCGCCACGTTCATCAGCGAAATGACCAGGAACAACTGCGGAATCGACAGACCGGCGACGCTGAGAAAGAGGATCGACACCACAGCCGATACCACCATGAACAGCGCGTTGAGAATGTTGTTGGCGGCAATCACCCGCGCCCGCTCGTTCTCGGCGGTGCGCGACTGGATCAACGCGTACAGCGGCACGATGTAGAAACCGCCGAACACGCCGATGCCGAGAATCGAGCCCAACACCCACCAGGCATGCCCATAGCCGAGCAGCGCCAGCCAATTGTGCGGCTGCGCGGCCTCAGGCACACCACCCGAAGCCCACCACAGCAGAACACCGAACACCGACAGGCCAATGGAGCCGAACGGTACCAGGCCGATCTCCACCTTGTGCCCGCTCATCCGCTCGCAAAGCATCGAACCCAGGGCAATGCCTACCGAAAACACGGTGAGAATCAGCGTGACCACGCTTTCGTCACCGTGCAGCCATTCCTTCGAATAGGCCGGGATCTGCGTCAGGTACACCGCACCGAGAAACCAGAACCAGGAGTTGCCGACCAGCGAGCGGGATACCGCCTTGGGCTGGGTGAGGCCCATGCGCAGGGTCAGCCAGGTCTGGCGCAGGATGTTCCAATCCAGCTCAAGATTCGGCAGCGCTGCGTCGGCCCGTGGAATCCCACGCGCAGACAGGTAGCCAATCACTGCCACCAGCACCACCGAGGCGGCGACGATCACCCCGTAATGCACGCTGGTGAGCATGATGCCAGCACCGATGGTTCCCGCCAGAATCGCCAGGAAGGTACCCATCTCGATCAGCGCATTGCCACCCACCAGCTCTTGCGGCTTGAGGGCCTGGGGCAGAATCGAATACTTCACCGGCCCAAACAGCGCCGACTGAATCCCCATGACGAACAACACGCCAAGCATCACGCTCAGGTTGCCCAGCAATACGCCAGCAGCCCCGGCGAGCATGATGAAAATCTCGAAGAACTTGAGCCGGCGAATCAGCCAATCCTTGGCGAATTTCTCGCCGAACTGCCCACCGAGTGCGGAAAACAGGAAGAACGGCAGAATGAACAGCATCGCTGCCACGTTGACCATCAGGTCGCGATCGGCGTCGAGGCTGAGCTTGAAGAGAATTGCCAGAATCAACGACTGCTTGAAGATATTGTCGTTGAAGGCGCCGAGCAGCTGGGTGATGAAGAACGGCAGGAAGCGCCGGCTTTTCAGCAGGGCAAATTGAGATTGCTGGCTCATCGATACCTTCCCTATTGGTGAGTCGCTGAACATTGGACTGCAACTGCTCGGGCAAAGCTACATCCGAGAGCATTAATGTTGGTGCGACACGCCATTGCTCAGCGGTGCGATGCCATCAATTGAACAGCGGATTGCCGCGCAGCCGCGCCACGGCCAGATCGACGAAAGCGCGCACCTTGGCAGGCGCCTGGCGCCCCTCCGGGTAAAGCACATGGATCGGCAACGGTGGCTCCTCGAAGGCGTCGAGCACGATCTGCAGCGCGCACTCCTGCAGGGCAGGGCCGACCTGATAATGCAGAACGCGGGTCAGCCCCCAACCGGCTCGGGCGGTAGCGATCGCCGATTCATTGGTGTTGCATTGCAGGACGGGATCGACAAGCACCCGCTGCCCTTCTGCAAAGCGCCACTCGGGCGAAGCCCAGGCGCTTTGCGATACGACGATGCGGTGGTTTTTCAAATCGGCAGGGGTAGATGGCACGCCGTATTTCTGCAGATAGGACGGCGCCGCGCAGATCACCCGTCGCACCGAGCCGACCTGAATGGCGGTGAAGCCGGAATCCGCCAGATGACCGATGCGGATTGCCACATCGATGCCTTCGTCGACAATGTTCACCGGGCGATCGACGAAAAAAGTACGCGCGTGCATACCCGGATAGGCATCCAGGTAATCCAGCACCAACGGCAGCACGTACATATGGCCGAACATCGACGCCGCGGTGACCGCGAGGCTACCGGAAGGCTCGGCATAGTGGCCGGCGGCGGCCAGTTCCGCCTCGGCGATATCGCCAAGAATGCGCCGACAGTCCTGCAGGTAACGGCTGCCCGCGTCGGTAGTTTTCACCGAGCGCGTGGTACGCACCAGCAGCCGGGCGCCAATCAGATCCTCGAGGCCCGCGACGATGCGCGTAACCGCCGGCGCACTCATGTGCATCTGCCGCGCGGTACTGGCGAAGCTGCCAGTTTCCGCGACCTTCACAAATACCCGCATCGCCTGCCAACGATCCATCCGCCTGTCGCTCCTCTTGCTCAGCGTTGACTACGCAACGAGCGCAGCGGGGCAGTATGCCGTATCTGAGTGACCCCAGAGCGCTTGCGCTCAGAGTCTGTTCGCTATCATACGATGATGGCTCCCACGCTCCAGCGTGGGAGCCTACTAGTCGAGGGTGCTCTGCGCACGCTTGGCCTCGACAGCGGAAACCACTGGCGGGAACGTGGCGGAGGCGGCCGGTGAGCAGAGCTTCTGTGGGAGAGGCTTTAGCCTCGATTGTGCCTGCCTAGGCGTAAAGAGCTCGAGGCTAAAGCCCCTCCTACGAGATCGCTGGATGTGCGCTTGTGCCTTGAAGTAATCCCTGCCTGCTACCGGCATCGACCTTCACACGCTTAGAAAACTCGTGAACCGGCGCTCAGAACCCAAAATCGCTGAGGCTCGGGTGATTGTCCGGGCGGCGGCCCAATGGCCAATGAAACTTGCGGTCGGCTTCGGCGATAGGCTGTTCGTTGATGCTGGCGTGGCGCGCGCGCATCAGACCGTCCTCGGCGAACTCCCAGTTCTCGTTGCCGTAGGCGCGGAACCACTGTCCGCTGTCGTCGTGATACTCGTAGGCGTAGCGCACGGCGATGCGGTTACCGGTATAAGCCCAAAGCTCCTTGATCAGCCGATAGTCGAGCTCGCGGTTCCATTTGCGGGTCAGAAAGGCTTCGGCCTCGGCACGGTTGGTGACGAACTCGACGCGGTTGCGCCAGCGAGTGTCGAGGGTATAAGCCAGCGCCACCTTGGCCGGGTCGCGACCGTTCCAGCCATCTTCGGCCAGACGCACTTTTTCGATGGCGGATTGTTCATTGAACGGAGGTAGCGGTGGACGGGGCATGGCAGAACTCCTCATTTACGTTAAAAATACAGATAGTGGGTGGTGAATGTCAGAGCGCCAGTTCGAGGCGCTCAGCATCGGCGCCTTGCGGCTGCGCCGGTACTGCACAGCAGATCAGCACTTCGTTGTCGCCTAGCTTGGCGGCAGGTTGTTTCAGGTAGCTCACCGCGCCTTTCACCAGCCGGGTCTTGCAGGTGCCACAAGAACCTTCGCGGCAACTGAACTCCGGCTCCAGGCCACGTGCTTCGGCCAGCTCCAGCAAGGTGCCGGAGCCCGGCGCCCAGCGCGCTTCCTTCAGCGATTCAGTGAACAGAACAGGTACCGGCTCAGTGGCGGGAGGCAGTGTCACGGCTGCTGCCATTAGTTGATCAATGCTGCGCACCAGCGACGCGGGCCCGAATCCCTCGGCATAAATACGTGCGTCGGCGATGTTGTAACCGCGCAACCCGTCATACAGTCCTTGGGTGAAAGTCGGCGGCCCGCACAGGTAAAAGGCGTAATCGTCAAAAGCGAGAAAACGGGTCAACAGCGCCATATCGATACGCCCTGCCGTGTCGTAATCCACGCCCGGTTGAGCGCCGCTGGTATCGCTAAGTACTCGCACCAGCCGGACTGCCCCCTGGGCTGCGGCGACCAAATCGGCCAGCTCACGGTCAAAGGCGCGCTCGGCTTTCGAGCGAGCGGCGTAGAACAGCGTGACCGGCCTGATCCGCTGCTGCCGCCAGCCTTCGTAGACCACGTGGCGCAGCATCGCCAGCATCGGCGTGATGCCGATACCACCGGCTAGCAGCACCAGCGGGCGCTCTTTCTGTGCATCAAGGGTGAAGTCACCCGCCGGCGCTCGGGCTTCGATCAGATCGCCCTCACGCAACTGATCATGGATGAATTGCGACACCCGCCCTTCAAGCTTGACGCTGATCCGATAGAGACCATCGGACGGTGCCACCGACAGGGTGTAGGTACGGATCAGCGGTTTCTCATCCGCAGCCACTTGCAGCCGAACCGGCAAGTGCTGGCCGGCCAGATGCGGCAGCAGCCCGGCGCCATCGACCGGTTCAAGATGCAGCGAGCGGATCGACTGACTTTCCTGAACGATGCGCGCGATTTTCATCGGCCGCCATTGCGTAGCGTACTGGGCGGCGCGCAGCTGGTCAGCAGCCTGCTGCCAGTTGCCGGTGAGCAGCGAACTGTCCGACCAGCCGTCTTCGCGTAGTGCCCAGCGCAAGGCCACTGCACCTGGGCGGCGCACGATACGCCGCGCCTGGAATGTCCACAGCCGCTCGGCGCCCTGGAAGGCAGCGATTTCTGGTGATTCGAATATGACCTCGGCATCACCGCTCATCTGCAGCACATCGCCCGTGACGAAATCCACGAACAGCAGGCCGGCCTTGCCATTGAGCAGGATGTTACCGAGGGTGGAAAAGAACAGGTTGCCGTTGAAGTCCGGAATAGTCAGCGTTCCGTCAGCCTCGATCCGCACGAAGCCGCTATTGCCACCACGGTGCGAGACATCGACCTGACGCTGCCCATCGACATCGGTATAGGTCGCAACGAAGAAGGTATCCGCCCCTTCGATCAACGTCCGCGCTGCTGCATCCAGCACCGGCAGCTCTTTGACCTCACTGGCGAACGGCGCTGCCGGATCACGGGAAAAGGTGAAGTCGCGCTGCTGGATATAGCGCGGGCAGTTGCCGAAGCTCTCTTTGACCGCGACCCGCAGGCCCTGCGCACCGGCAGTCACCAAGCCATTAATACGGTTGCGCCGACGGGTGTGCAGTTCGATGCCAAGCAGGCCAAGCGCAGCACCATCGCCCATTCCTTGCGCAATAGGATCATCTGGGTGCGGGCGGGCAGCGATATCCAGCGTGGCGGGCGTCGGCGAGGCGATAAAGCCGACCTGCCCTTCGAGCATGCCGGCCCAGGCATCGCCCTGTGCATCCACGCTGCCCAGCACCATAAACGGCAGCTGGGCATAGAACTCGCGGTGCTGATCGGGCATGAAGTCACGCACCACACGCTTGCCGACCGCAGCCATCCGCTCGGCGACGCCGAGTTTTTCCTGGATGAGAGTTTCGCCCGGATGCCAGGTGGCAGGCGTTTTCGCGTGATCGGTCATGGCTGTTCTCCCAGTGGCGGCGACGGCGGTGTGGATGCTCAGGCGTTGGCGGTCAGCCCTGCGGCCGTTTCGGGGATAGCGACGAAGCCCGGCAGCGCTTCGATGCGCGTCAGAAATGCCCTGACCTGCACGTAAGAGGACAGGTCGACATTGCCTTCCGGAGCCCGGGCCAGGTAGCTGTACAGCGCCACATCAGCGATGGTCGGATGATCAGCGGCCAGCCATTGGCGGCCGCTCAGGTGACGCTCCAAGCGAGCGAGCAGCACGTGGGCGCGGGCGATCACCTCTTCAGCGTTGAGGTCGTAGCCGAATACCGTGATCAGGCGTGCCGCACACGGCCCGTAGGCCAATTCGCCGGCCGCAACGGACAGCCAGCGCTGCACCGCCGCCGCACCAGCAGGGTCTTCCGGCAGCCAGTCAGTGCGGCCGGTTTTCTTGGCGAGGTAAACGAGGATGGCGTTAGCGTCTGCGATGACGACGCCGTCGTCCTCCAGCACCGGCACCTGACCGAACGGGTTGAGCGCCAGAAACTCAGGCTGCTTGTGTTCGCCCGCAGCGAGGTCGACCTCTACCAGTTCGGGCTTGAGGCCAAGCAGCGAGGCGAACAGAACGGCGCGATGGGCATGCCCTGAGAGTGGGAAGTGATGGATTTTCATGGGTCGGCTCCTGGCTGGCGGTAGACCGGGAGAGTTCCCGATCCGTGAGGCCAGCTTGCGACAGGATGCCGAGTTGAGGAATACGCGTTATTGGCACTACTTTATTGCGGTAAGTGGAACAATCTCGACCTCAGATCGGCAACTGCCCCATCGCCCAGCGCAGCAGGAAGAAGATCACCAGCCCGCCACCGATGGTCGCCAGCAGGTGCCGGGTCGCTACCGCGATGGCGATGGTCGCCAGCCCGGCCAGCAGGTAAGCGTTGTCCCAGCTCAGTGCCCAGTTGCGCCCGTCTGGCAGCAACATGGCGGGCACCACGATGGCCGTGAGCACCGCGGTCGGCACGTAATGCAAGGCGTGGCGCACGGCGTGGGGAAAGCGCAGGTCGGGAAAGGCGAACAGGCTGTAGCGGGTGGCGAAGGTGATCGCCAGCATGCCGACAATCAAGATCCAGTTTTCCATCAGCACGGCTCCTCCAGCAGTGGGTAACGCTCCAGCAGCACGCCGACCACAATGCCGGCGAAGGCAGCGGCCATCAGGCCGAGTTTGTACGGCAGGTCATGGCACACCAGCGCGACCACCGCAGCCACCAGCGCCGCTGCCACCTGCGGACGATTGCGCAGCATCGGCACGACGACACCGATGAAGGTGGCGATCATCGCGAAATCCAGCCCCCACGCGGCGATGTTCGGCACGGCCTGACCGAATACCAGGCCGATCAGGGTGCAGCTCACCCAGTTGAAATACATCGCCAGCCCCGCACCGAGGAAATACCAGTGCTTGTAGGGCGAAGCGTCGCTTCGCGCATAGCGCTGCTGCACCACCGCGAAAGCTTCGTCGGTCAGCCAGAAAGCCAGCGGTACCCGCCAGCGCTTGGGCAGATGGCGAACGAAAGGCTGCAGAGTGGCGCTGTACAGGGCATGGCGCAGATTCACCACCAGAGTGGTCAGCCACAGCACCGCCAGGGTGGCACCACCTCCCAGCAGACTGATGGCGATGAACTGCGCGGAGCCGGCGAACACCAGCACCGACATACCGACGGTTTGCCAGGCACTCAGCCCGGCGGCGCCGGCCAAGCTGCCGTAGATGATGCCGAACGGCATGGCGCCCAGCAGCATCGGCAGCATGTCGCGCAGGCCCTGCAAGAATTCGTGTTGACGGGGCATACCAGCAAAACCTATAGGAACCTTGGGGACGAATCGCGAAGACGAAGCAGTCGATCCGGCGAGGCCACACGCACCTTGCGCCGGAAGCGCGCCTACTGGAGCGTAACCCAGCGCAGCGCCACGACAGCACGTGAGGTCAGGCAGTCAATGCCGCGGCGTCTTGGACGATCTGGCGATCCTCGACGAGATAAACCTCCACGCGCTCCTTGCCTTTACCAATACTCTTGCGTTTCAAACGAATCGAACCGACCTCGCCGGTCGTGCGCGGATGGGTTCCGCCACAGGCCATCTGGGCAAAACCGTCTACACGCCACAGGCGTCTCTGCGCTGCAACATCGGTAAATTCACAGATGATCGGCCGATTCTCGGCCACCAGTTGCGCGGCCTGTGCCTCGATCCGGGAAAAAAGCGCGGCGATGTTGGCGTCCAACGCAAAGTCGATACGCGCTTTGTCCTCGGCAATATGGGCACCGATGCGCTGAATCCCGGGATGCATTTGATAAACCAGTTGCAGCACCATTTCTGCAGAGAAGTGCAGCCGCATCAGGCGCTGGCGTCGCCCCCAGTCAATGAGCAAAGCCACTTCATCACCGACCTGCAACCCATGCCCACTGGGCAACAGATAGGCGATGTCCAGTCCATGCTTGCGCGCCTGCAGCACCGGCAGGCCTGCCAAAGTACCTGTATCGCTTTCTTGCCCACCGGAAAACGCAAAGAATATGGTCGATGCCAGGCTGACCTCATCGCCGTCGACCTGGGCCACACGGGTAACCAGTTGCGTTTGATAAGGATCCTGCCAAAACACTTTGTCCATCATCCACCTGCTTCCTAAACGGTGTGCCAAGGCCGCAGATTAACGAACCCTCCCGCCGGCTTGATTGAACAATCTTGCTGTGCTGCTGCACGCTAGCGCAGGCGAGCCCTGTCAAGCGAAATCAATCAGGGGCTGCCTGCACAACCCTTGCGGTATTCGCCCGGCGCTACGCCATACGCCTGCTTGAACTGCCGCCCAAGGTGACTCTGGTCGGAGAAGCCCAATTGCAGGGCCACGTTCAGCGGGGCACAGCCGTCGCGCAGCAGCACCCGTGCCTGCTCCAGCCGCCGTTGTTGCAGCCAGGCGTGAGGCGGCAGGCCGGTCGAGCGGCGGAACACCCGGGCGAAATGAAAGGGCGAGAGATTCACTGCAGTGGCCAGCGCCTCCAGCGAAGGCGGCTCAGCCAGGCGCGAGACAAGCAGCTCCTTGGCCAAGGTCACCGCACGAGGCTCTTGGCCCGGCAACGGCGCCTGACGGATACCTGCATGCCGCTGGAACAGCATCAGCAGCGTTTCCCGCCATGCCGTCTGCTGCTGCAGCGCACTGGCGTCGCTGTCGAGCAGGCGGTGCAACTGAGCGAATGCCTGATGCAATTGCACATCCTGCAGCACGCTGGCGGCAAACGAAGGCAGGCCGCGCTGGGCCAGCCCCAACTCTTCGAGCACACCATTCACCTGCGCTGGGGCCGGATAGAACGCCCGGTAGAACCAACCCTGCTCGTGGGCCGCCGAACCGGTGTGCACTTCATCCGGATTGATCAGCACCATGCTACCGACGGGGGCAAGATGGTCGGCTCCACGATGACGGAAACGCTGCGCGCCGTGCTCGATCACGGTGAACACGAAACCTTCGTGCACATGCGGGGTGAAGCGCTGTTTGATATAACGCGCCTGCAGCAGCTCGACCCCAGCCAGAGCCGAGCTTTCCCAGAAACGCGTGCGTTCACCGGAATCCATAGCGGATCAAACGCCGAAGCGTGCCTCCAGACCGGCCTTGACCAACGGCCACTCATGATCGGTGATGCTGTACATCACGGTATCGTCGAGACGCCCGTCAGCCAGGCGGCGATGATTACGCAGCAGCCCTTCGCGAATGGCGCCGAGTTTTTCGATGGCGTGCTGGGAGCGCAGATTGCTGCCGGCAGTCTTCAGTTGCACACGAACCATCCGCCAGCTTTCGAAGGCGTGGCGCAGCATCAGGTACTTGATCATGCTGTTGAGCCCAGTGCCGTGCTGGCTGGCGTCCAGCCAGGTCCAGCCGATTTCCACTGCGGGCAAGGTCGGTATGAAATCGGCGAAGCGGGTCGTGCCAACCAACTGATCGCCCAGGCGAATCACGAAAGGCAACGCGCGATCCTCACGCTGCTCGTGCAGGGCCTGGCGATACCAGTCCAGGCGCCGGGTGCCATTCATGTAGGCCAGCTCATGGCGGTTGGCTTCGGCCAGCGTCACCAACGCAGGAATATCGCCATCGAGCAGCGGCTCGATGCGCAGAGCGCCACGTTGCAGGGTGACCAACTGCGGCTTGAACATTAGGTTTCTCCATAAAAAACAGCGCCTGCGGTGCATGTGCGACCTTGGTCGCGCCTGACGCTGCGGTACTTTGCTGCGACACTACTGCGGTATCTTCTACGCCTCGACGCGAGCACGTAAAGGCGTGCCTGCAACGATACAACCGCCCCTTGGTTTTACGGAGTACGCATGTCGCTGTCCAGTTGGCTCATAGGTGCAGTCGCCCTGCTCTACATGGCCGTTCTGTTTGCCATCGCCTTCTACGGTGACCGGCGGCGCAAACCACTACCGCCCAAAGTACGCGCCTGGGTCTACAGCCTGTCGCTGGCAGTGTACTGCACCAGCTGGACGTTCTTTGGCGCTGTCGGCCAGGCCGCCGAACAGCTGTGGTCGTTCCTGCCCATCTACCTCGGGCCGATACTGCTCTTGCTGTTCGCGCCATGGGTGATCGAGAAGATGGTGCTGATCAGCAAGCAGGAAAACATCACCTCGATTGCTGACTTCATCGCTGCCCGCTACGGCAAATCACAGTCGCTGGCCATCGTCGTCGCACTTATCTGCCTGGTCGGCGTGCTGCCCTACATTGCCCTGCAACTCAAGGGTATCGTGCTCGGCGTCAACCTGCTGATCGGCTCCGAAAGCGACCCCGACGGCACACGCGCCCAGGACACTGCCCTGGTTGTATCGCTGATCCTGGCGCTGTTCACCATCCTGTTCGGCACCCGCAACCTCGACGTCACCGAACACCACCGCGGCATGGTGCTGGCCATTGCCTTCGAGTCACTGGTCAAACTGCTGGCCTTCTTCGCCGTGGGTGCCTTCGTCACTTATGGGCTGTACAACGGCTTCGGCGATCTGCTCGCCCAGGCGCAGCGCAACACCGAACTGGAAGAATACTGGGCGGTGGCGGTGAACTGGCCGGCCATGCTGGTGCAAACCGGCATGGCGATGATCGCCATCATCTGCCTGCCCCGCCAGTTCCACGTCACCGTGGTGGAAAACACTCAACCGCAGGATCTGCGCCTGGCACGCTGGGTGTTCCCACTGTATCTGCTGCTTGCCGCGCTGTTCGTTATTCCCATCGCCCTGGCCGGACAGATGCTGCTGCCAGCCGGCGTCAGCCCGGATTCGTTCGTGATCAGCCTGCCGCTGGCCGAAGCCCATCCAGCACTGGCCCTGCTGGCCTTCATCGGCGGCGCCTCGGCAGCCACCGGCATGGTGATCGTCGCCTCGGTGGCGCTGTCGACAATGATTTCCAACGACATGCTGCTGCCCTGGCTGCTGCACCGCAAAAGCACCGAGCGGCCCTTCGAGGCCTTCCGTCACTGGATGCTCACCGCGCGCCGGGTCAGCATCGTACTGATCCTGCTACTGGCGTACGTCTGCTATCGCCTGCTCGGCACCAACGCCAGCCTGGCCACCATCGGGCAGATTTCGTTCGCCGCCATCGGCCAATTGGCACCCGCCATGTTCGGCGCCCTGGTGTGGAAGCAGGCCAATCGTCGTGGCGTATTCGCCGGCCTGATCACCGGCGCCGCGCTGTGGTTCTACACCCTGGTGCTGCCAGTGCTGGCCCGCGGCCTGGGCTGGCCGCTGGATATCTTTCCCGGCCTGCGTACGCTGCTCTATGCCCCCATTGGCTTCGAGGTGGATGCCCTGACCCGCGGCGTGGTGCTGTCGCTGGCCGGTAACACCATGATATTCGCCTGGGTATCGTTCTTCTCGCGCACCCGGGTTTCCGAGCACTGGCAGGCCGGACGCTTCGTCAACCACGACTTCGGCAGCAAACAGGGCAGCCGCACCATGCTCGCGGTACAGATCAACGACCTGCTGCTGCTCGCCGGCCGTTTCGTCGGCGAAGAGCGCGCGCAGCACGCCTTCAGCCGCTTCGCCGCACGCCAGGGCAAGGCCTTCAACTCGGCACAACCGGCCAATAGTGAATGGATCGCCCACACCGAACGCCTGCTGGCGGGCGTGCTCGGCGCATCGTCGACCCGCGCAGTAGTGAAAGCGGCCATCGAAGGCCGCGACATGCAGGTCGAGGACGTGGTGCGCATCGTCGACGAAGCCAGTGAGGTGTTGCAGTTCAACCGAGCCCTGCTGCAAGGCGCCATCGAAAACATCACCCAAGGTATCAGCGTGGTCGACCAGTCCCTGCGCCTGGTGGCCTGGAACAACCGTTACCTGGAGATCTTCGAGTACCCGGACGGACTGATCTGCGTTGGCCGCCCAATCGCCGAGATCATCCGCTTCAATGCCGAACGCGGCATGCTCGGTAGCAGCGATGTCGAGGAAAGCGTCACCAAGCGCCTGTACTGGATGCGCCAAGGCACCGCCCACAGTTACGAACGGGTGTTCCCCAATGGCCGGGTCATCGAGCTGATCGGCAACCCAATGCCCGGTGGTGGCTTCGTCATGAGCTTCACCGATATCACAGAGTTCCGCGAAGCCGAGCGAGCCCTCAAAGCGGCCAACGAAGGCCTCGAGCAGCGCGTTGCCGAACGCACCCTCGAGCTGTCGCAACTGAACAAGGCGCTGACCGCCGCCACGGGCTTCGCCGAAGCGGCCAACGCCTCGAAAACCCGCTTTCTCGCAGCGGTCAGCCATGACCTGATGCAGCCGCTCAACGCTGCCCGCCTGTTCTCCGCCGCCCTCTCCCACCAGGAAGAAGCGCTGCCGCGTGAAGCCCAGGAGCTGGTGCGCCACCTCGACAGCTCGCTGCGCTCCGCGGAAGACCTGATCAGCGACCTGCTGGACATCTCGCGCCTGGAAAATGGTCGCATCACCCCGGATCGCAACGCCTTCGTGCTCAATACGCTGTTCGACACCCTGGGCGCCGAATTCAAGGTGCTGTCGGCGGAATATGGCGTCGACTTCCACATGCAAGGCAGCAAACTGCGCGTGGACAGCGACATCAAGCTTCTGCGTCGCGTGCTGCAGAACTTCCTCACCAACGCCTTCCGCTATGCCAAAGGCCGTGTGCTGCTGGGCGTGCGCCGCCAAGGCGGGTACCTCCGCCTGGAAGTATGGGATCGCGGGCCGGGCATCCCCGAGGACAAGCGCCAGACCATCTTCGAGGAATTCAAACGCCTGGACAGCCACCAGACCCGCGCCGAAAAAGGCCTCGGCCTCGGCCTGGCCATCGCCGACGGGCTGTGCCGAGTGCTCGATCACAGCCTGGAAGTGCGCTCCTGGCCAGGCAAAGGCAGCGTGTTCAGCGTCACCGTGCCCATCGCCCGCAGCCAGGCACCCGCCCTGCAACGCTTGCGGCCTGAAGGCAGTGGCCAATTGCTGACCGGCACCCAGGTGCTGTGCATCGACAACGAGGAAAGCATCCTCACCGGCATGCACAGCCTATTGTCGCGCTGGGGCTGCCAAGTGTGGTCAGCGCGCAACCGCGCCGAGTGCGAGCAGTTACTCGATGGCGAAGTGCGCCCGCATCTGGCACTGGTCGACTACCACCTCGACGAAGGCGACACCGGCACCGAGCTGATGGCCTGGCTGCGCACCCGCCTGGGTGAGCCGGTACCCGGCGTGGTGATCAGTGCCGACGGCCGCCCCGAACTGATCGCCCAGGTGCACGCTGCGGGCCTGGATTTCCTGCCAAAACCGGTCAAGCCGGCGGCCCTGCGCGCGTTGATCAGCCGCCATCTGCCACTGCAATAAGGCGATAGCGGACGGTGAGCAGAGCTTTTGTGGGAGAGGCTTTAGCCTCGATTTTGCCTAGCTAGGCGTAAAGAGCCCGCGGCTAAAGCGGATCGCCGCCCGGCCCCTCCCACGAGATCGCGACCGGCCGCTAGCGCCACGTTCCTGCCATAGCCTGCCTTTGAGATACGCCTCACCAGACCATCTGCTGCCGCGTGCGGCTGTTGCAAAACACCGCGTTTCCTGCGAAAACGCGGCCCTCTGGAACATTGGAATGACGGCAATGAGCGAAGATTTACGTATCGAAGACCTCCACCCAGGCGATGGCAAAGCGGCGGTCAAAGGCGCGCTGATCACCACCCAATACCGCGGATGGCTGGAAGACGGCACCGAGTTCGACTCGTCCTATTCCCGCGGCAAGCCCTTCCAGTGCGTGATCGGCACCGGGCGTGTGATCAAAGGCTGGGATCAGGGGCTGCTGGGGATGAAAGTCGGCGGCAAGCGTCGCCTGTTCGTGCCCGCACACCTGGCCTACGGCGAACGCTCGATGGGCGCGCATATCACCCCCAACTCGAACCTGAGCTTCGAAATCGAGCTGCTGGAAGTGCTGACGCGGGACGACTGAGTCGCCCGCGTCAGTTACTTGCGACTTAGCGCTTTGGCTGCGGCTCGACGCGGTCGAAGCTGAGCCCCTCGCTGCCCTTGATGTTCCAGGGGTCGCCCTCGCTACCGACGAAGCTGACGTCGGTGAAGCTCGAATTGCGCAGGCCGTCGATCTGCGCCCCGGCCTCGCCCTTGAAACGCACCTGCTCGAAGGCGACGTTCTCGTGGAAGGCGTCGTGGGCGCCGTCACCCTTGACCTGAATCGCCGCACCGGCAGCATCCTCCACCGTCACATTGGCCACACGAATGTCGCGGAACTGGCCAGGAACGGTCGAGCGCTTGTAGTCGAGAATCGCGTTGGGGTCGTGGTAGTCGAGGGTCATGATCACCCCCTGCTTGACCGTATTGCGGATAGCCGAATCGCGAAAGGTGACGTTGCGCGCACCACCGCCCATGAAGTTGGTGCTCTTCATGCGCAGGCCGGTATCGGTGCCATCGGAAACGTTGTCTTCGGCGAGGATGTTCTGGATCCAGCCGCCAGTATGGCTACCGGCGACCACCATGCCGTGGCCACGACGGAAGTAGTTGTTGAAGATCCAGGCATCTTCCTGAGGCGGCTGCTTGGTGGCATCGGCGCCGGTGCCCGATGCGAAGTTGACGCAGTCGTCGCCGGTGTCGAAGAAGTTGTTGAAGACCATGGCGCCCTTGCTGTTGGCGAACTCGATACCGTCACCATTGTTGGCGTCGTAGGTCTTGTGCACGGTGCCAGCCATTACCACGTTCTCGGTCTCCAGGTTCATGATCCCGTGGTAGGCCGGATTGAGCACGGTGAAGCCGCCGTAGAACACGTTGGTGACGTTGCGCAGGGTCATCAGTGACGAGCGCATCTGCCCATAGGCGTCCTTGACGATGATGCCCCGCGCTACCGCCTTCTCGACCTGATCCTTGGCGAGAATGCCGTCTTCCATGTAACGGGTGTTGTCACTGGCGCGATAGAACGGCAGCGCGTTGCCCAGCTCGTCACGGCTGTCGTCATTGCGCTTCCAGCCGTTGCCGTCGATGGTGCCCTTGCCGACGATGCGGATGTTCTCGAACGACTGATGCTGGCGCGGATCACGCGGCAATGCGTTGATCAACGACGCCGGGCGCACCATGGTCGAATAGGGATATTGGATATAACCCTCCAGCGGGTAGTCCTCGCTGCGTTCCGAACCCAGTAACGTCGCGCCCTCGGCGACCTCCAGGGTCATGTTGCTCTTCAGGTACAGCGCGCCGGTCTTGAACACGCCAGCCGGGATCAGCACCTTGCAGTTCAGCGAACAGGCATCGATGGTCTTCTGGATGGCCGCCGTGTTGAGCGTCTTGCCGTCGCCCTTGGCACCCTGCTCCTCGACGTTGAAGACCTCGGGAGTCGCCGTGGTTCGCTGCACCAGCACCGGGCTGTCGCCGGACTCGCGGCCTTCGGCATCTACCGAACGCACGGTGAAGCGGTACTCGGTCTCGGGCTTCAGGCCATCGACGGTGAAGTTGTGGATGGAAATGCGGTGATGGAAGTTTTCCGTATCGGCCTTGTAGAACTGATCGATGTACGGCTTGGCTGGCGAATGCTGGTCGTTGTTGGCGTTGGCGCCCCCCAGTTTCTTGCCGTCCATGTAGACGTGATAGTCGACGATGCCGGCGGCATTCTCCGGCTTCTCCCAGACCAGAATGATCTGGCTGTCGTCATAGGCCAGGGTCGGTACCTGAACCTTGTGCGGCGCGTCCAGGGCCAGGGCAGAGGCGCTGAACAGCAGCGCAAGTGGTATGACAACATACTTTTTTTGGCGCCACGCGCCCTGCACCGCTGATGCAGATGAGCTCTCGATGAGCGGCATATTCTTATCCTTTTTATGGCCAATCTATTGAATCAGCTGAAATTAACCCAACCATCGAGCAGGTTTAATAATCAGCCAGGCGAAATCGTCACACTCTAAAGAAGTATGACAACCGACAAGATAGCCAAAATTTCTGCTACGTCCAGCCAGGAAACGGAATCCTCCTGGCGGGGCAGCAACCGGACAGAGATTCAGTCGTCCTCTGGCTCGTCCAGAGGCAGGCCGGCAGCTCGCTCGAGCAGCTCGGGAGGCAGGCTCTTGCTGGCCCGGGCGCCGAGCAGCTTGAGATTTTCGGCACGGCTTATCAGGTTGCCGCGACCATCGACCAGCTTGTTGCGCGCACCGGAATAAGCCTTGTCGAGTTGTTGCAGGCGCATGCCCACCTCGTCCAGATCCTGGATGAAGGCCACGAACTTGTCGTACAGCGCACCCGCCCTTTCGGCAATTTCCCGAGCGTTCTGGCTTTGTCGCTCCTGACGCCAGAGGCTGTCGATCACCCGCAAGGTCGCCAGCAGCGTAGTGGGGCTGACGATCACGATGTGCTGGTCGAAGGCCTCCTGAAACAGCCCCGGATCAGCCTGCAAAGCGGCCGCGAATGCCGCCTCGATGGGCACGAAGAGCAGCACGAAATCCAGGCTGTGCAGCCCGTCCAGGTGCTGGTAATCCTTGAGCGACAAGCCCTTAAGATGACTGCGCAGGGACAGCACGTGCTGCTTGAGGGCCAGTTGCCGCGTCGCCTCGTCGGTGGCGGACACGCACTGCTGATAGGCCGTCAGACTGACCTTGGCATCGATCACCACCTGCTTCTCGCCCGGCAACTGGATCAGCACGTCCGGCTGGAAGCGCTCACCATCGGCGCTCTTCAGGCTGACTTGAGTATGGTACTCGCGGCCCTTTTGCAGGCCGGCGTGCTCCAGCACGCGCTCGAGCACCAGTTCACCCCAGTTACCCTGGGTTTTCTGGCCCTTGAGCGCCTGGGTGAGGTTCATCGCCTCTTCGCTCAGGCGCTGATTCAGCCCCTGCAGGCGCTCCAGCTCCTTACCCAAGGAAAAGCGCTCGCGCGCCTCCTGCTGATAACTCTCCTCGACCCGTTTCTCGAAGGACTGGATACGTTCCTTGAGCGGATCGAGCAACTGACCGAGGCGCTGCTGGCTGGTTTCCGAGAAACGCTGCTCGCGCTCGTCGAAGATCTTGCCCGCCAGTTCGGCGAACTGCGCCCGCAAGGCGTCGCGGGCGCCCTGCAGGTCTTCGAGACGTTGCTGGTGGTTTTCCTGTTGCTCATGCAGCTCGGCAGCCAGACCGGCCCGCTCGGTATCCAGGCGACGCAGCTCGATCTCCTGCTGATCACGCAGCGCCTGGCCGCCCTTGATCTGCTCGCGGGCCAGTTGCAGGTCGTTCTGCAGCAAATGGGTTTCGCGGCGCAGTGCGGCCAGCTCGGCCTGCTGGTCGGCCTTGATCTCGAGAATCTCGGCGAGCTCCTCGCGGCAACTGTCCAGCTGCGCACTCAAGCCAGCCTGGGCCAGTTGCGCGGCATTCATGCGCTCCTGCGCAAGGCCGGATTGCAGACGCATCTCCTCGGCCTCCCGCGACAGGGCGACAGTACGCAGCAACAGGGGAATGGCACAAACCAGAGCGCCGACCAGAAAGGCCGGCAGAAGCGAAACGAGATCGAAGGGCATACGGGAATCCAGGCGAGACTGCCGGGCAGTATACGCGCGTGGGCGAACCTAAAGAGGCTACAGACGCTGGAGCAAATCCCGTGCTTCGTCCTGCCCCTGCAACGCCGCCAGCTCAAGCCAGTGCCGCGCTTGCTGCAGTTCGAGGGTACGCGGCTGACAGTAGAGACGCCCCAGTTCCAACTGCGCGGCCCCATCACCCGCACGTGCCGCTTGGCGCAGTAGCTCCACACCAATACGGCGATCACGGGCGTTGTCGCAATCACGGCAAAGCATCTGACCAAGGCGGCTCTGCGCCTGAACCACACCCTGGCGTGCCGGCTGCTTAAGCAGCCGACCAGCGATGCGTTTTATGCTCGTGGCATGACCCAATCGCGGACTGTCTAGCAGCCAGGCGGCAACACGAACAGGTACCTGGGCACGGACGGGAAGCAGATGAAGCTCGGGATGGGGCAAAACGCGGGGCATAGTAGAAAAAGCAGGGGTTACCAGAGAGGCGCGCCACTCTACTCTTTTTTATTCTCAGGTAAAGCCCGCCCTACTCCTTGCAGGCCTGCTTATGACAATCCACAGAAGCTGTGGATAACTATGTGCATATCGTGGGCGAAAGAACCCTCAACACCGATGGAATGGGGGGCGAAGTCAAACTGGCTATTTTTTCACCAGATATAAAAAAACCATATTTTTCATATACTTAAATTATCACCTACGACAATTCAATGAATTACGCAAGCGCCAATATGAGACTTGACAAGCCGCATCGCGATTGTGCACAAGTCCATCTGCAAGCTGCCTGGGACGCCCTTTTGCGGGGCATCAGGCATGCCCTAAGGGGCCCACGCAATGACAGGCGGACGTTTTAGCCCCGCACCAATAATGCCCATGTCACCATTGCGACATAAAACTATGAGCGGCACATTCAGCAAACAGCGTGTTTGGCAGCCCGTGTCGCTTCGGGTTACCGTCGCAAATACCTTGTTTATGGATGACGCCCCATGCTCAGCCGCCGCACCAGGCTGCGACTGTCTGTTGTTTTCACACTGCTCGTGGTATTCACCGCCGCCCTCTATTTGGGTGGGCGCTACCTGCTGCAACGCAATGGCATCGACAAACTCGATTGGCAGGGCGTTTCACTGTCCAGCACAGGCCTGAATGTGCGAGACCTGCAACTGACTCAACGCAGCAGCGCAGGCACTCTGGAACTGCACAGCCAGGATCTGCACTTGGCCTGGCGCGACTTCGGCCTCAGCCTGCCGTTCTGGCAACACCTCGATATAGGCAACCTGGCGATCACCTGGTTACCGACAAGTGAAGAAGTCGCGCTAGCCACACCGCCAGCCGATCTCGACCTGCAGCAACTGGCCGCACCACTGGCCTTGCTGCCACGCAGCCTCAATATTCGCCAACTCGCCGCCGCCCTGCCCTGTGCCCGCGGGCAATGCACCGCCACAGGCGACCTGAGCCTGCTGCGTAGCGAGGATGATCACCTGGCCGTGCAACTGAATCTCGACCACCAGACACAGGTACTGAATGGCTCGCTCACTCTGCAGCCGCGCAGCGATGCACTCGACCTGCAACTGACCCTGGCCGTCGATCAGCAGCCGCAACTAAGCGTGAAAAGCAGCCTCGATCAAGTCGACGATGGCCTGAACTGGAGCGGCCAACTCGATGCGACGCAACTGACTCAGGCGGCCGCCTTGCAGAGTTGGCTGAGCGCCTGGACGGTACCGCAAGGCAAGCAGTGGCCTCAGGCACCAGGAGAGGTAAGCCTGCAAGGCTCATGGCAATTGAACCTGCCGCGCCGCGCAATGGATGTGGACAACCTGCTGGCAGCCATCGGCCAGTTCGATCTACAGGGCAACCTGCCTCAGCCTTGGCCTTTTCCGGGCCTCGGCCAGTTGCAAGGCCAGCTAACACTGGCGGCGCACAACGACGGGAAACAGTGGATCGCCAGGCGCGTCGAGGCGGATCTGCAGCTCACCCAGCCGAGTGCCGACTGGCTGAACGTGCTGCCGCCGGAGCTGCGCAGCGAATCCCTGCGTGTACAGGTGCAGCCTGACACGCCGCTCGGCGACCTACGTAGCGATCTGGCCGAGCGCAGTCTGCCATTGAAACTGACGCTTGCACTGCGTGGCGCCACCCGCCTGGACTTGCAAGGCCGTCTGGCGCTGGCGAGCTCAGCCCCGTGGGCCGTGCAGTTCGCCGATACACGCCTGACCACGCGCACTACCAAGGCCAACCAGGCTGGCTGGCAAGCAGGCGAGCTGACCAGCGACCTCAAACTGGCCGGCTACGCCGATGGCAACGCAGTCGAGTTCAACCTTGGCCAAGGCTCCCAGCTTCAGGCAGCCACCCTCAAAGGCGCCGACCTGAGTGCACAGAAGCTGCAAGTAGAGCTCGCTGGCAGCGCCCTGAACCTGACGCTGCAGGACGGCGCCCTGCAGAACTGGCAGTTCAAGGGCCCGCTGAACCTGAGCACCACACGCCTGGAGCAGGCCAACCTCAAGCCTCAGGGCTGGCGTTTGCAGAGCCAGGTAGGCGCCGCGAATCTGGCCGGCACCCTACGCGGTAAGCTGAGCAACGACAGCGAATTGCAGCTGGACGTGGATGCAAGCCTCGACGCCAAGCAGGATCTGCTGCTCAAGGCGACCCTCGGCGAACTGTTCCTGCGCTCCGGCAACCCGCTGGCCAAAACCCTGGTGCAGTGGCCGGAACTGCTCGACCTCAACAGTGGCCGCCTGAATGCCACGGCAAACCTGGCGCTGGCCGCTGGCAGCAGCGCGCCGAATGTCGATCTGAACCTGACCGGCAAAGGCCTGGGCGGTATTTACGACCGCTCCGAACTCAGCGGTCTGGATACTCGCCTGCAATTCAAGCTGGCACGCCAGCGCTTCGACCTGAACATTGAAGAACTGAAAATACAGCAGGCCAACCCCGGCCTGCCCATCGGCCCGATCGAGGCTCGCGGCCGCTACAGCGCATCACTGGCCAGCGCCGACAAGGGCCAATTGCAGGTCAACCTCGCACGAACGGCTCTGATGGGCGGGCAGGTCACCCTCACACCAGGGCAATGGGATCTCGCCGCCGGCAATCAGTTGTTTCCGATCCAGATTCGCGGCCTGGAACTCCAGCAGCTTTTCACTCTCTATCCGGCAGAAGGCCTGGCCGGAAGCGGGACACTGGATGGCGACCTGCCGGTGCGCCTGGGCCAGAACGGCATCGAGGTGGTACAAGGCCATATCGCCGCCCGCCAACCCGGCGGGCGCCTGCAATTCAGCTCGGAGAAGATCAAGGCCCTGGGCCGCAGCAACCCGGCGATGCAGCTGGTGACGAAGTCCCTGGAAGACTTCAACTTCACCACCCTGAACAGCTCGGTCGACTATGATCAGCACGGCAAACTGCGCCTGGCCATGCGCCTGGAAGGTCAGAACCCGGCCATCGAGAATGGCCGACCGATTCACTTCAACATCAACCTGGAGGAGGACATCCCCAACCTGCTCGCCAGCCTGCAACTGACGGACAGGGTCAACGAGATCATCACGCGGCGCGTGCAGCAGCGAATGCTGCAGCGCAACACCGCACCCAAGGAGCCTTGACGAGGAGAAGCGCCATGCGCTTGCGTAGTTGCATCACCGCCCTGCTGTTGGGGCTACTGAGCGTAGCCTGTACCCCCACGGTACAACTGGCGATGCCCAACGAGCCGATCAACATCAACCTGAATGTGAAGATCGAGCACGAGATCTATATCAAGGTGGATAAGGCGCTGGACAGCATGTTCAGTGAATCCAGCGGACTGTTCTGAGGAAACGCAAATGAGCCTGATCAAACCCTTCGCCGGCCTGTTGCTGCTGCTCAGCCTGAGCCTGCCGGCCCACGCTATCAGCCTCAACGAGGCGATGTCCGCCCTGAGCGATGCCAAGGCCAGCGGCCAACTCGGCGAGCAGCCCAACGGCTACCTCGGCGTGGTCAAATCCGCCGGCCAGGCCGACGAGATCGCCAAGCTGATCAACGACGCGCGCCGCGCCGAGTACCAGAAACTGGCCAAGCAAAACGGTATCCAGCTCAGCGACGTGGAAACCATCGCTGGGCAAAAAGCCATCGACAAAACCCCTGCGGGCCAGTACATCCAGCAGCAGGGTCAGTGGCGCCGCAAGTAACCGCCAGGAGCGCCCGCAGCACGCTGCGGGCGCTTTGTGATCTCCTCCACGAAAACGCTACAGACCGCGCCAACTGTGCCCTGTGGTGGAACTCGGCTGCGCCGGCCAAGTCTCACGTTCGCCATCGCCACTGATCAGAGGACGAGCGACATGAGCCTTATCGACTGCCCCGAGTGCCAGAACCGTATTTCCGACAAGGCTCACGCCTGCCCGCAATGTGGCAACCCGATGAGCCAGCCGGTCAGTAATCGCTGGCTGTCGGAAAAGAACGTCGGCCAGGTCGCCGGCGCCACGACGGCATGGCTCACAGCACCATGGATCGCCCGCATGGTTTTTGGCGTGGTGGCGATGATCTGCATCACCGTGATCATCGTGGCCCGCTAGCGCACTTTCATCGATTGCAGCAACCGCGCCACATCCTTGGCGGCACGTTCGATGGCCGCTTCGTCATAGGCCGCAAAGCCCATCACCAGCCCAGGCGCGCGAGGTTTCACGCAGTAACGCTGCAAAGGCATCACGTCGATGCCTTCCGCGGCCAGCCTCGCCTGCACGTCCAGCTCATCGCCCGCCAGCAGACCACACACCACATCCAGCCCCGCGCGTATTGGCGGAACGTCGATCAGCCCTTGCCAATGTCGCTCGGCGGCATGAGCAAAGGCCTCGGCCCGCACCGCGTAGAGCTTGCGCATGCGCCGCAGGTGGCGGTCAAAATGCCCCTGCGCGATGAAGTCGGCCAATACCGCCTGTGAAAGGCTGTTGGCGTGCCGCGCAGTCAGCGAAACCAAGCGCGTGAAGCGCTCCACCAACTGCGGCGGCAATACCACGTAGGCCAGGCGCAGAGACGGAAACAGCAGCTTGCTGAAAGTCCCGGCAAGAATCACCTGAGCGTCGCTGTTGGCCATGCTGCGCAGCGCCGGGATGGGCTTGGCGACGAAGCGGTACTCGCTGTCGTAATCGTCCTCGAAGATGTAGCTGCCGTTTTCACTGGCCCAACGCAGCAACGCAAGACGCCGTGCTGGTGACAGCTCGCCGCCCAGCGGTGCCTGGTGCGATGGGGTGACATAGGCCATGCGCGCACCCGGTGCCAGGCGAATCCCTTCCTCGACTTGTAGGCCTTCACGGTCAACGGGCACATCGACCATGTCCACGCCGCTGGCCTTCATCAATTGCCGGGCGCCGGGATAGCCGGGGTCTTCCATCCACACCGTCTCGCCAGGTGCAACCACTAGCCGCAGGGTCAGATCCAGCGCCTGCTGGACGCTGCCAAGAATGACGATGCGCTCGGCTGCCACCAGCACGCCACGGGCAATTGACAGGTACTGGGCAATGGCATTGCGCAATACGGGCAAGCCCGCTGGGTCTGCATCCAGCATATCCAGCAGGCGAGACGAACGCAGGTGCCCGGTGTGCAGCTTGCGCCACAGGTCGATAGGGAATGCCAGTACGTCGCCGCGGTGCGGAAAGAACGGGCGCAATCCAGCTTGTGCTCCACCACTCATGAACACCGGCTTCTCTGCCTGCAGGCGCTGCGCCCAGAGCGTATCTGGCGCGTCACGCGGTTGCTCTACCTGCGGGGCGATTGGCCGCCTTACATAGCCCGCGTTCAGCGTGGCATCCGGCAACACCACGCAGACTCGCGTGCCATAGCCGCTGTCGGTATTCAGATAGCCTTCGGACTGCAACTGCTGGTAGGCGGCCTGCGCCGTACCACGCGCCATGCCGTAATGCTCAGCGAGCGCTCGCGTACTGGGTAACTGGCTGCCAGATGGCAGCCGACTGCTGAGGATCGCCTCGCGCAGCGCGGTGTATAGCCAACGCTGCAGGCTCTCGCCTGGCTGCGGCTCGCCGAGCGGCAGTGATACCACCAACGGCCCTTGATTCTTGGCTGCCATGAACGCCTCTCTTGGATCAATCCATTTGGCACTTTATGGATCAATACGCTGATCCACTTCAAGCAGAGAATCGCCTCGTCAACTGCAGCGATCGCGCTCCAAGCGTATCGCCCTTCCTGCGCCGTACTTTGCGGCCAGGCAACCGCTTTCGAGGAACACCTGATGAAGCAACGAATTCTAGTCATCGGCACCGGCTTCGCCGGTCTGTGGAGCGCCCTGAGCGCGGCGCGTCTGCTCGACCTGCAGGCACGCGAGGATATCGAGGTCTGCGTGATTGCTCCCAAGGCGCAACTGCACGTGCGGCCACGCTTTTACGAGGCGGATGTGGCGCGGATGAGTGCACCGCTGGACGAGCTGTTCGCCGTGGTCGGCATCCGCTTCGTGCAAGGCTGGGTCACGGGTATCGACAGCGCCAGGCAAACCCTGACCTACCGAAGCGAACACGGCCTCGACAGCGAGCTGGGCTATAGCCGCCTGATCCTCGCCAGCGGCAGCCAGGTGGTGCGCCCCGCCCTGAGCGGCGTCGAACATGCCTTCGATGTCGACAGCCTGGAGCAGGCCCTGGCCCTGGAGCGTCATCTCCACAGCCTGCGCGATCTGCCAGACAGCCCAGCGCGCAACACCATAGTGGTAGCGGGCGGCGGCTTCACCGGTATCGAAACCGCGACCGAGCTGCCTGCTCGCCTGCGCAGCATCCTGGGCGACGAGGTTGATATCCGCGTGATCGTGGTCGACCGTGGCGAGCGGATCGGCGCCAGCCTGGGCGAACACGTCGCCCCCATTGTTGCCGAAGCCAGCGCCCAGCAGGGCGTTACCTGGCACCTTGGCAGTGCAGTGGGCGCGGTAGATAAGGGCGGCGTCACGCTCACCAACGGCGAACGCATCGACGCCCAGACGGTCATCTGGACAGTTGGCGTGCAGGCCTCACCGCTGACCCGAGAGCTGACTGCCGAGCGGGACGCTCAGGGTCGCCTGCATGTTGACCGTAACCTCAAGGTCTCCGGGCTGGAGAGCGTGTACGCCGCCGGTGATACCGCCTACGCGGCAGCCGACGAGCACGGCAACCATGCGCTGATGTCCTGCCAGCACGCCATCGCTCTGGGCCGCTCCGCAGGTAACAACGCTGCGGCCGACCTGCTCGGTGTCGCACCCATTACCTACAGCCAGCCCAAGTACGTCACCTGCCTGGATCTCGGCGAATGGGGCGCGCTATTCACCGAAGGCTGGGAGCGCAAAGTGGTGCTGACCGGCACCAAGGGCAAGCAGCTGAAAACCGAGATCAACACACAGTGGATCTACCCGCCCGCCGCGATCCGCGAAACCGCCCTGGTAGCGGCCGACCCGCTGACTCCAGTAGTGGCCTGATCCGCATCGTTTGACGCACGACCAAAGCCATCACGGGCTGCTGCGCGAAGTCGGCAGCCCGCGCCTGCAAACTGAATTGAGCACCACCCATTGCAGCAATCAGCGCATCTTGTTCTAATTTGCGACTAATTCTTATCTGCATTGAGGCGCGTAAACGCCAACGGGTACGTGCTCTCGATGACGCCTCTCGATACCAACCACCTGCATAGCCTCTACGCCAGCCATAGCGGCTGGCTGCAGCAGTTTCTGCGCCGCCGCCTGGGCGATGGCGCCGATGCCGCCGACCTGGTGCAAGACACCTTCGTGCGTCTGCTGCTGCGCCCACGCAGCTTCGACAGTCACAGTGGCGAGCGCTCCTACCTGGCGACCATTGCCCGCGGCCTGAGCATCGACCACTGGCGCCGCAAGCAATTGGAGCAGGCCTGGTTGAGTGCGCTCGCCAACCGTCCGCAAGCGCTGCAGCCCTCGCCAGAACAGGCGGCGTTGATCATGGAAACCCTGCACGAAGTGGACGCCATGCTGCTGCGCCTGCCTGCCCGGGTGCGTGAGGCGTTTTTACTGGCTCAGCTCGATGGTTTGCCCTACCGCGAGATAGCCCGGCAGCTCGGCGTATCCGAACGCATGGTCAAGAAGTACCTGGCCCAGGCTCTGCTGCACTGCGCCCTGCTCGAAGCGGAGCTCGACGGCCTGTTGGTCGAGTGACGGCGATGCATACCCAACCAGACCGCACGCTCAGCCATGCCAGCCTGCAACAGGCCGCCAACTGGTACGTGCTGCTGCACGACGAACAACCAGACAGCCAGACGCGCCAGCAATGGCAGCAGTGGCTCGAGCAACACAGCGAGCATCGTGACGCCTGGCACTATGTGGAACGGGTCAGCCAGCGTTTCGGCAACCTGCAGCAACAGGACGATCCCCTGGCCCTGCGCCAGGCTCTAGGTCAGGAAAGCCGGACGGGCTTCAGTCGTCGTCAGGGCCTCAAGAGCCTGCTGATTATCGGCGCCGGCAGCGTGCTTGGCTGGGGCACTTGGCGCAGTACTCCGCTACCGCGTTTGCTGGCTGGCTGGACGGCGGACTTCGCCACCGGCACCGGCGAGGTGCGTGAAACCAGGCTGGCTGATGGCACCCACCTGTGGCTCAACGCAACCAGTGCGGTGGATGCCCAATTCAGCACCAGCCTGCGCCTGCTGCATCTGCGTTTCGGTGAAGTGCTGATCGACACCGCGAAAGACGCCCGGCCCTTGTTCATCGACAACAGGCATGGCCGCATGCAGGCCCTGGGCACCCGCTTCAGCGTGCGCCAGACGCCTGAAGAAACCTGGCTGACGGTGTTCGATGGCACTGTGGAAATCTGCACCGCAGATAGCCGCGAGACGCGACGGGTCGAGGCTGGTCAGCAGGTCGGCTTCAATGCCCAGCGGGTTGGCGACCAAACACCCGCCGCCAGCGCTCGCGAGTCGTGGACGCGCCATGTGCTGGCGGCTGAGGGCATGCCGCTGGGGCAACTGCTCGAAGAACTCTCGCACTTCCGCCGTGGGCACCTGGGCTGTAATCCGACCATAGCCAGCTTGCCGGTGATGGGCTACTTCCCGCTGGACGACAGCGAGCAAACACTACAGCTGCTGCAAGCGGCCCTACCGATCCGTATCCAACGGCTCACCGACTGGTGGGTGAGCGTCGAGCCAGCCAGTGCCTGACTGAAAAGAAAATCATCGACGCGGTTCCCTTTCTGCAATCTCGCTCGGTAATCCCTGAGAAGCCAACTATTCGAACAACTCCAGGGGACACCATGCACTTGCCAACCGCGCACTCCTTCCAATCCCTGCGACCACTCGCACTGGCCTTGCCAATGGCGCTGTCCCTCGCTCCGGCCTTGCTGGTTTCGCTACCGGCAGCGGCGCAGGAAAGCCGCGAGGTGCGCACTTACAGCATCGCGCCAGGCCCGCTGGCCAACGTGCTCAATCAGTTCTCGGCCCAGGCGGGCATCTACCTCGCCGGGCACAACGACCTGGCGACGGGCAAGAACAGCCCCGGCCTGAATGGCAGCTACTCGGTATCCGCTGGGCTTGCCCTGGTGCTGCAGAACTCCGGCCTGGAAGCCGTTGCTCAGGGCGGCAGCGGCTACGTGCTACGCCCGCTGCCAGCCAGCGGCGTGCTGCAGCTCGATAGCACCACTGTGTCTGGAAGCGCGCTGGGCAGTGGCGAGGCACCGGGTGAGCCGCTCGCCGGTTACGTGGCCCTGCGCAACGGCAGCGCGACCAAAACGGATACAGCATTGGTCGACACCCCGCAGTCGATCTCGGTGGTAACCCGCGACGAGCTGCGCAATCGCCAGTCGGAAACCCTGTCCCAGGCACTCAGCTATACACCGGGCGTCACCAGCCAGCCGACCAGTTTCAACCGCACGGCGGACCGTTTTCGTATCCGTGGCCTCGATGTCGAGTCCGCCACCGGCGGCTCGCTACGCGATGGCCTGCGCCTGCAGAACAACTCCTATGACGGCATTCAGGAGCCCTATGGCCTGGAGCGTGTCGAGGTGATTCGCGGCGCGGCGTCTGTGCTCTACGGGCAGCTGTCGCCGGGCGGAATGATCAACGGTGTGAGCAAGCGGCCGACTCGGGAGCCGCTGCGCGAACTGAACCTGCAGGTCGGCCAGAACGACCGCAAGCAGCTGTCCGCTGACTTCAGCGGCCCGCTCGGTGAAAGCGATACGCTGAGCTACCGCCTGACGATGCTCACGCGCGACAGCGACACGCCGCAGGATCATATCAATGACGACAGGCTATATATTGCCCCGTCGCTGACCTGGCGCCCGAACGAAGACACCTCCCTGACCCTGCTGTCGTTCTACCAGAAGACCGAAACGGGCTTCTCCGCGCCGCTGCCCTATCAGCTGGTCAAGGGTGTGGGCGACGCGACGTACCAGATAGGCCGTCACGACTTTATCGGCGAGCCCGACTACAACGAGATGAACGGCGAGATGTCGACGCTGGGTTACGAGTTCGAGCACCACTTCAACGAGCAGTTGCGCATCAACCACAAGCTGCGTTACTACCAGACCGACGTGGAATGGACGTACCTGCAGATACAAACCTCTGCCGCGGCCATCAATCAGGCAGCCACCACGGGCATCCTGCGCCGCCAGTACAGCGACCGCCACGAGCGCGCCCGCGGCCTGGCCAGCGACACCAATATCGAGTCCAAATGGCAGCTTGGTGGCGCCGAGCACAGCGTACTGCTGGGCTTCGATGCTTACGACATAACCTACGACTCGCACAACTTTCGCGGCGTCGCGCCGGCACTGGATCTGAGCCGCTACAACTACGGGCAGCCAGTGGTGGTGAACAAGGATCGCAGCCTGGACCGCGGTTCACAGATCGACACCCTGCAAAAGGGCGTTTATCTGCAGGATCAGATCAACATCGACGACCGCTGGGTTGCCGTACTCGGCGTGCGTCACGACTGGGCCGGCCAGGATCAGAAGCAACATCGTAACGGCGTACGCACCAGCCAGAACAATGAAGCCACCACCTACCGCGCCGGCCTGGTGTACAAGTTCGATAACGGCCTGGCGCCTTACCTGAGCTACAGCGAATCGTTCTTCCCGGTGTCAGTGGCCGTTGCCGGCGGCCAGAGCTTCGTGCCCACCGAAGGCAAGCAATACGAGGCGGGGATTCGCTACCAGCCCGACGGCCGCAACCTGCTGCTCAGTGCCGCGGTTTTCGAGCTGACCCAACAGAACGTGTTCAAGCAGAACCCTGCCACCAACATCGCCTCGCAGACTGGGGAAGTGCGCTCGCGCGGCTTCGAGGCGGAAGCCAAGGCCGACCTCAGCGAAGCCCTCAGCCTGATCGCCTCCTATGCCTATATCGATGCGCGCATCACAGAGAGCGTGATCCCCGGCGAAGTCGGCCAGCGCAGCGAGGACACGCCCTATCACCAGGCGGCGCTGTGGCTCGACTACAACTTCATGCGCCTCAACCTGCCACAGCTCACCCTTGGCGCCGGCGCCCGCTACAAGGGCACCACCCAGGCCTCCGAAATGGACTCGGCGATGCCCGCCTACACCCTGTTCGATGCCATGGTCAGCTACCAGCTCGACGCGAACTGGGGCGTCAGCCTCAACGCCAACAACCTTACCAACAAGCAGTACACCTACTGCGAGTTCGCCACCTGCACCTATGGCGACGAGCGCCAATTGGTCGGCTCGGTAAATTTCAGCTGGTGAGGTGAGATTCGTCAGCCGCCACTTCAGGTGTGCGGCTGACCTGCCTTGCAGCACTCTTGCCGCGCCCCCATGCAGCCCCCCTGTCGCGAGCAGGCCTATCCCAAGATCATGGATTGGCAGCCTGTTGCGGCAAACCTGTAGCGCCGCTCACAAAGACAGCAGCCGAGCAGGCCTACCCCCGCCGCGCCTTGAAAAAGGCCTTTAACATCGCCCCACACTCCTCCGCCAGCACCCCACCCTCAACCAGCACGCGGTGGTTGAGAAAGCCCTGGTCGAAGAACTGGCCGCGACTCACGGCCATGCCCGCGCGCGGCTCGCTGGCCCCGAAGACCACACGCTGCACCCGCGAATGGACGATCAGGCCTGCGCACATCGCGCAAGGCTCCAGGGTCACGTACAGGGTGCTGCCTGGCAGGCGGTAGTTGCTGATGGCCTGGGAAGCGGCGCGGATGGCGACCATTTCGGCATGGGCGCTGGGGTCGTTGGTGGAGATCGGGCAATTGAAGCCGCGGCCGATCACCTCGCCGTTCTGCACCAGCACGGCACCGACCGGCACTTCACCGCGCAGAGCGCCTTCAGCGGCGAGTTCGAGCGCTTCACGCATAAAGCGTTCGTCGTGGCTGCGGTCGATGATCAACGGGGCTCTCAAGTTAACGCTCCCAAGTAAGGGCACTCACGTCAGGCGATCTCGATAGCGGCCATCAGGCCGGTTTCCATATGGTCGATAACATGGCAATGGAACATCCACACACCGGGGTTATCGGCCACGAAGGCGATACGCGCGGTCTCGTTCTTGCCGAGCAGAAAGGTGTCGGTGTAGTACGGCTCGATCTTGCGGCGGTTGGAGTCCAGCACCTTGAAGATCAGCCCGTGGAGGTGGATCGGGTGTTGGTACTGAGCCATGTTGCGCAGCACGAAGATGTAGTGACCATCCTTCTTCAGACTAGCGATGGGCCGGTCAGCGCAGGTCTTGTCGTTGATGTCCCAGGCCTGGCCGTTGATCTGCCAGTACTTGTAACGGCCAGCGGCTTCATCGGCCGGGGATGCCAGTGACGCCGCCCACTCGAAGTTGAAACGCAGGGTTTCGGCGCGCTGCAGATCCGGCTCGGCCACCGGGTTTGGCGGCAGCGCGGGCGGCCACTCGGCGGCGGGCTCATTGCTGGCGACGGACTTGATGGTGGCCAGGCGCAGCGGCCCGTTGCGCAACGACAGTTCTTCGCTGCCGACGTCCGGCACCTTGAGCGCCAAGTCGATACGCATGCCCGGCCCCAGCCAGTATTCCTTACCCAGAGGGCGCGGCTGGATCGGGTTGCCGTCCAGCGCGTAGATGCGGGCATCGCCCTTGGGCAGGTTGAGGCGGTAGGTGATGGTACTGTCGACGTTGATCAGGCGCAGGCGCACCACCTGCCCAGCCGGCAGTTCCAGGGTCGGCAGCGAGACGCCGTTGATGGTCGACAGGCGCCCACGGGTGCCCTCGCGGGCAGCTTCTCGGGGAACGCTGAATGCGGTGAAGGCGCCCTGCTCGTCCACGTGCCAGCTCTTCAGGCACAAGGTGCGCTCGTGCTGGAAACCGGTGGGCTCGCGCTCCTCGATGATCAGCGGGCCGACCAGGCCGCGCCCCAGCTGTTTGGCGCTCGACTCATGGGGGTGGTACCAGTAGCTGCCCGCATCCGGGGTGACGAAACGGTAATCGAAATATTCGCCTGGGAGCACCGGCAACTGGGATACGTAGGGCACGCCGTCCATCTCCAGTGGCAGGCGAATGCCGTGCCAGTGAATGGTGGTGGCCTCGGGCAGGTGATTGATAAAGCGTACACGCAGCTCATCCCCCTGACGGCAGCGCAGCTCGACACCGGGGGCCTGACCGCCGAACGTCCAGGCAGGCGTGACATGGCCGGGCACCAGCTCGATATCGTGGGGCGCAGCGATCAACTCGTAGTCGTGAGTCTTGCGATCAAACGGGCGCCCCAGCCAATAACGTGCGCCGCCAGCTCCCAGGCCAACGACGCCAAGACCGACCAAACCGCCCAACACCTGTCTACGGGTGAAACTCATGAAGCCTGCTCCTGAAGCGGGACTGCGATAACGCTAACCAGGTCTGATCGAATACGCCTCTGCGGGCGCTGGAGAGCTGCGCACGATACACCTTGAACGCGGGGGCGTTAAGCCGCGACATACCGCCCGGCCCGAGTTCAAGAACGCCGGTAAGCACGCGTGGTCAGCAGATACACCGGTAACCCCGACACCAGCACGATCAGCGCTGCATAGGGCGCGGCGCCGGCGTACTCCAGGTTGCCAGTGTGCGACCAGACCTTGGTCGCCAGGGTTTCCAGACCAGTCGGCCCAAGGATCAGAGTGGCGGTCAGCTCTTTCATGCAGTCGAGAAATACCAGTACGAAGCCAGCGCCGATGGCGGGCGAGATGATCGGCAACGTGACTCTCAGAAAAGTAGTAATCGGGGTATGCCCCAGGGTGCGTGCAGCCTCTTCCAGTTGCGGCGAAGCTTTCTCCAACGCCACGCGGATCGGCCCTTGAGCCATGGGCATGAACAGCAGCGCATAGGCCACCAGCAGCAGGACGCTGGTCTGGTACAACGCAGGCACGTAGCCAAGGGCGAAGAACACCAGCGACAGAGCGATCACCAGGCCCGGCAAAGCGTGCAGCAGGTACGGCAAACGATCCGCCAGCGTGGCCATGCGACCGTAGTAGCGCACCACCACCAGACATACCGGCAGCGCCAGCAGGCAGCTGAGCAAGGCGCCACCAAAGGAATAGGTCAGCGACGACCACAGCGTCTCGGCGATTTCCACCACCGGGAAGCTGGCCGAGCTGCCTTCGACGATCCAGAACCCCAGCATCACCAGCGGCACGCCGCAGCCGATGGCGACCAGCGCCAACAGCAGCGCCTGAGCCGGCACACTCCAACGCCCCAGGCGCAGCCGTGCCGCGCTGCGTGCCACGCCCTGGCCGGTGCGCGCATAGCCGCGCCCGCGCAGGCGAAACTCGCCCCACAGCAACAGCATGCACAGCGCCAGCAACAGCGCGGACAACATCGCCGCGTTGCTGCCGCTGAACTCCAGCTCGAACTGCTGGTAGATGGCGGTGGTGAAGGTCTGGTAACGCATGATCGACGGCGCGCCGAACTCGACCAGCATATGCACGGCGACCAGCAGGCTGGTGGCCATCAGCACCGGGCGCAGCAGCGGCAGCGTGACCCGCCAGAACACCTGCCGGCGACTGCAGCCGAGCATCCGCGCCGACTCTTCCATGGCCGGGTCGAGATTGCGCAGCACGGCGACCACCGGCAGGTAGATCAGCGGGTACTTCGACAGCACCATGACCAGCACTGTGCCGCCCAGGCCTTCGAACATCGAGCTGATCGACACCCAGGTGAAGCCGCTGACGAACGAGGGAATGGCGAACGGCAGGCACAGCAGCACGTTCCAGTGTCGGCGCCAGCGCAGATCGCTGCGCTCCACCAGCCAGGCCAGCGCCAGACCGAGCAGCACACAGCCCAGGGTCACCAGCACCATCAACTTCAAGGTGTTGGCCAGCAGGCCGAATACGAACGGCCGCCAGAGCAACGCGAAGGCTTCGTGCAGCCCGACCTGCGTGGCGCGGGCGACCACGAAGAACAGCGGCAGTGCGGCAAGCAGCAGCAGGGCCAGGATCGGAATCTGCAGCCAGATCGGTGGTGCCTTGCGCCGCCGCGTGGTGACGCTTACCGGAGGTGGCGGCAGTTCAGGGGTTACCGCCTGAGGTTGCATGCTCAGTTCATTCCAACTTCGCGTTGCAGCTCCAGCGCATCCTCGGCCAGGCCGATCTGCGCGGCGGTGATAGCCGGCGGCTTGAGCTGGTCATAGGGCTTGAGCAGTGGATCGGCCTGCACCTTGGGGTTGACCGGGTACTCGGCGGATTTGCTCAGAATGGCCTGTTGCCCTTCTTCGCTGATCATGAAGGCGAGAAATTGCTGGGCCTCTTTCGGGTGCTTGCTGGCCTTGACCACCGCCGCGCCGGACACGCTCGACAGGCCGCCCGCATCGCCATCGGCGAAATAGTGCAGTTTGGACTTCAGGTCGCCCTTCTCTTTCTTCAACGCCGTCCAGTAGTAACTGTTGACCAGCGCGGCACCGACCTCACCGTTCTCCACGGCCTTCATGGCGATGACGTTATTGGTGTAGGTGCCACCGAACGCCTTGAGGCCGGTCAGCCATTCCTCGGCAGCCTCGCGACCATTGATACGGATGACCGCTGCCGTCTGCCCAAGAAACTCACCGCTGCTCGGCACAAAGGCAATCTTGCCGGCCCACTCGGGGTCGGCCACTTCCAGCACGCTTTTCGGCAGCTCGGCTTCGCTGACCAGATCCGGGTTATAGGCCAGCACGCGCACGCGTGAGGTGATGCCGAGCCAGTTGCCGTTGTCGTCAGAGAACTTGGCATCGATCTGCGACAAGGTGCTTTCATCCACCTTGGCCAACAGGCCCTGGCTGCCGAGCTTGATCAGCGGCGGCGCTTCTTCGGTGTAGATGATGTCTGCCGGCGAGCGCTCGCCCTCTTCGGCGATCTGGTTGGCCAACTGGCCGCCACCGCCCTTACGGATCAGCACCTTGATGCCGGTCTTCTTCTCGAAGGCAGCCGCAACAGCCTTGCCGGTAGCCTCGTGCTGGCCGTTGTACAGCGTCAGGGTCACAGCATCGTCAGCCTGTACGCCACCGGCGAACAGCAGGGAGGACAGAAGACCCGCGGCAATCGCGCGCGCCAGATCGGTTACTCGATGAGCTGACATTGACCACTTCCTCTGAAACAAAAAGTTACCGGCGATTATACGGGCCAACTGCAGCTGATTCTCAAGTAATGCATGCATCGACGCGCACCGACGGCAAGAATCAACCATCGCTCGACAACCTACCAAAAGTAAGTTACCAATAGTAGGAACTCATTATTGGAGCTAACCCATGCAGGCCCTTATCGTCGTTGCACACCCGGACAAATACTCCCTGACCCACGCGATCGCTACAGGTATCGCCGATGGGCTTGCCAGCACGGAGTCCAACCACTCGGCCGAGATCGCTGATCTGGCTGCCGAAGGTTTCGACCCGCGTTTCAATGAGGCAGACATCGCCCTGTTCCAGAAAAAGGCGCCAGCACCGGCAGACGTCGCCGCCGAACACGCGCGGCTCGAGCAGGCCGACGCGCTGGTACTGGTCTACCCGATCTACTGGTGGTCCTTCCCTGCCCTGCTCAAAGGCTGGATAGACCGGGTATTCACCAACGGCTGGGCCTATGAAGAGGCCGAGAACGGCAAAGTAGTGAAGAAGCTTCAGCGCCTGCAGGTTCACCTGGTGGCCGTTGGCGGTGCGGACGCAGGTACATTCACGCGTCACGGTTATGACGAAGCAATGAAGACGCAGATCGACCACGGCATCTTCGACTACTGCGGCGCACCGGTGGCCACATCGCAGTTTCTGCTCGCCTCCGACCCCGGCTTCCCGGAAGCACATCTGGAGACGGCACAGGCGATAGGCCGTAAGCTGTTCGCCGAGCAATCCTGAAACGCCCTGGAGTATCAATGAGTTCGCAGCCACCCGCCTCGCCACGTCGCCGCCTGCCACGGGAGGAGCGCACGCGTCAGCTTCTGGAGGTGGCATGGCAACTGATCGGTGATGAAGGCACCGATGCCCTGACGCTGGGCAGGCTGGCCGAAGCAGCGGGCGTGACCAAACCGGTGGTATACGACCACTTCGGCACCCGCAACGGGCTGCTGGCGGCGCTCTATCAGGATTACGACGAGCGCCAGACCTGGGTCTTCGACGCCGCCATCGAAGCAGCGGCCGCGGATCTGCAGGAGAAGAGTCGCGTCATCGCAGCCAGCTACGTCAATTGCGTACTGACCCAGGGACGAGAGATATCCGATGTCGTGGCAGCCCTCAACGGTTCCCCGGAGCTGGCAGCCGTGAAGAAGCAGTACCAGCATGCCTTCATCGAAAAGTGTGCTGCGATCCTGGCGCCCTTCTGCTCCCCCAAGGGCGCTTCGTCAGCCGGCATGTGGGCCATGCTCGGCGCGGCCGACTCACTCTCGGACGCAGCCGTTGCCGGCGACATCAGCGAAGAACAGGCTCAGGATGAACTGCAGGCGATCATTCTAGGGTTGGTCGAGCGAAGTCATTAAGGCGACCAGAGAGAGCGGGAAGCACCGGACACCTTATGAACATTCAGAGGGTCAGAGCCGACGCCCAAGTGACTCTCGCAGGGCCCTGCATTGCAGCTTGCCAAAAGCTCTCCGCAGCGGTCTTCTAGGCGGGAAGACTCAGACGTGTTCCCACCTCACAGAGATATCCCTGGATGATCGATTTCAACAACAAAGGCTTTTTCAAACTCAAACAAAACGACGAGTACGCCCAGCGCGTAAGCGCCTTGCTGCTTGAAAACGAGCACGTCATCGACGCCTACAAATCCATGCGCGACGGCGTGGTGTTCACCAACAAGCGCATCATCGCGGTGAACGTGCAGGGCCTCACAGGCAGCAAGAAGGATTTCACCTCCCTGCCCTACAAGAATATCGTTGCCTATTCGATCGAAACCTCCGGCACTTTCGATCTGGACTCGGAACTGGAAATCCATTTTTCGTCACTTGGCAAAGTGAAGTTCGAGTTCACCGGCAAAACGGCGATCGTGGAAATTTCCAAGCTTATCTCTGCGCATGTTTTTGGCTGATGCTGGCGGCTGTTAACGCCGCTGATAGCAACCAAAAAATGAAAAAGCCGCGAAACGATTAACGATTTGCGCCTTTTTTTGTAGAGAGGTGCATTCCTATTTTGCCGCGCTTTAGAAGAAGCCAGCGGCAATCATGAAATGTCGCCCGAGCGTTACAAAGCCGCTCGGGCGAATATGCACCGACTTACCAGTTGTAACTCACCTTGGCAGTAACTTCGCGACCAGGGTTGTAGTAGTTGGCAGTACCAGAACCGACCACGTGTTGCTCGTCCAGCAGGTTGCTGACGTTGACGGCAAGATCGGTGCCTTTGGCAATGTTGTAGTTGAAGGCGGTATCGAACAATGTCGTGCCATCGCTCTTGCTGGTATTGGCTGCGTCAAAGTAATAGGAGCCAACGTAACGTGCGCCCAACCCTACGCTCATGGCAGTGCCTGGCAGGTCGTAATAGCTCCAAAGGGACGCGGAATGTTGGGGTGTAACCTCAAATTCATTCCCCTTTAAGGAAGTGCCGCTCCGGAGCGTGCCGCGAACAACATCAGACTGCATATAGGAGTAGCCGCCGACAAGGCTCAGATTCTGAGTAAGTTCGGCCTTGGCTTCCAGATCCAGACCTCGCACCTTTGTCTCACCGACATTTTGCTGCTGAATACCACCACCAGGCACGACTACAGCAATGGTGACATTTTCTTGCGTCAGGTCGTAGACGGCAGCCGAGAACAGCGCATTCATCCCCATTGGGGAATATTTCACGCCAACTTCATATTGCTTTCCGCGCTTTGGAGTAGCGCCAATTTCAGGCGGCGAAACGGATTCCACCATACTGACGTAAGTAGAAACCTCGTCGGTAACGATATAGGTCAGCGCGCCACGGTAAGAGGTTTCAGAGAAGCTGTCGTTGTTATTGAAAGCCGTGGATGTGCCATTAAAGATATCTGCCCCTTTACTGGACAAGTCCATCGAGTCGTTACGTACGCCACCAGTGATAATAAAGCGCTCATAGAGCGATAGGTTCTGCTGCAAGAATACCGACTTGGTGGTGTAGTCACGCTTCTCAAGACGATAAGGCTGCAACCCTATCGGAGCACCGCTGTAAACCGGATTGGCGATATCAATGGGCGCTACATTCTGAAGGTAGATAGAGCTAGCGTCAGTTGTAGAGTCTCCATACTCCACCCCTACCATGGTGCTGCTGTCGATATTTTCGAAACGGGCGTCGTACTGCAGCATCAGGTTGCCGTTGATCTGCTCGGCGTCGGTATCAGTACCAAACGCGTCACGATTGCGCACGGTTCCGGTACCGGTGCCATTCAAGTACAGGTAGGCAAAGTCATCAGTCAGCTCGCTGTAGCGCAGATTGCTACGCAAAACGAAACCATTGTCAAAATCATGGGTGAAGTTGCCACTGATGCTGGTTCGCTCAACATCATGGAAGTTGTAATCAGGCTCACCGAAGAAATCGCTGCGGTCGTACTCCCGATCCAACGGATAGCCGCCGCTGTTGGGCGAGCTCTTGGTTTTGAGGTGGTCCAGAGTCAAGGTACCCGAGGTATAAGCTGTTGGCGCCCAAGTCAGACCACCCATGACGAAGCCGTTGTCGTCACGTGAATGATCGTATTCACGGTCGCTGTCTTGCAGCTTGCCAGTGAAGCGGTAAGCAACAGTCTGGTCCGCGTTCAGCGAGTCACCGACGTCGATGCCAGTTTCCTTGTGGTTGAAAGAACCATAAGTCGCGTAGACCTGACCGTGCTTCTCGAAGCGCGGTTTCTTGGTTACGAAATTGACCGAACCGCCCGGATCAGCCGCGCCAAACAACGTAGAGTTGGCGCCACGCAGGACTTCAACACGCTCATAAGCGAATGGTTCCTCACGCACGCCACGCATCGAGCCCAGAGTCAGGCCATCACGATAGGTGGTTGCCTGAAAGCCACGAATCTTGAAGTAGTCGTTCCGATCATCGGAACCGTAGTAATCAGTGATGATTCCCGGCGTGTACTGCAGGAGCTCTTCAGTCGTGTTGACACTACGCTGTTCGATTTCCTTCTCGGTAACGACCGAAACCGAGGCCGGGGTGTTGAGAATGCTGGTGGCGACCTTGCCGCCAACCCAGAGCTCCTGAGCAACTACAGTGCTGGCGTCATCACTTGCTGCAGCCTGGGAATTAACGATGATCGGCGCAAGGCGATAGCTCTCCTCCTCACCGATGGTAATCGCCTCCTGAGCATTCGCGCCCAGAGGAACAGCAACCAGCGGAGCGCAGAACAGAGCGGCCGTAGCAGTTCGCTGCCAGGACACAGTTGTAGGGATAGCCCTGGGTTTGCAATGAGTCATGCTCAAGATCCTTGATTGTTTTTAAGGCTTCCGCCGTTAGCCCTTTTAGCTTTTTCGCAACGCATCGGCAGAGGTCGTACAACGATGATATTCGAAAACATCTATCACAACGATAGTCATTATCAATAAAGTTCCCAGCTGTTACATAAAACCGAGTCGGTTGGATAGGAGCAGATAAAACTTCATTAGGTCGACACGCTGAGGTCGTCATCAAAAGCGCCGCTCACACATGCGGGGCCCCGTCGAAATGCGGGTTCAAAATGCACAAAGCCCGCAATCAAGCGGGCTTTGCGTTTTCTCCTAATCGCTGCCGATAAGCGGCAGACGCCGGTCAGGTTGCATGCTCCTGCAAAGCGACTGACTAAAACGTCTAGTTCGCCTTTTGAATTCGCCACCGGCGCTTGCCTCGCTTACACCTACCGCGACCGGCTGACGGAACGAAAGCAAAGTGCCACTAGTCGTAAAGATTGCAGAAACCTGGGGATCGGCCGACACGATCCCAATGAGAGCAGCGTTTAGCCCTGCTCGATACAGGCTGGAAAGGATGATCCGCTCGGTTATTTATCTGGTCTTATTTTCAGAGCGTCGCCTGATGAACAAAACACTGCTCGGCGTGCGAACTTTGATGTCCGTGCCCAAGGACAATCCTGGTCTGGTCAAGGCGCAATACCTCGCTCTGTCTCGCCAATTGCCCATGATGTATTTCATCCTGCTGATCAACACCCTGATGCTGGCGGGCACCCACTTCGCGGTCGCGCCGCGCTGGCTGGTGGTGTATTGCCCGTTGATCATGACGTTGTTCGGCGTGATTCGTGCGGTGGAATGGATACGCACGCGAGGGCAGACGCGCAGCCCGGCGCAAATGCTGACGGCGCTGAAGCGCACCAATATGCTCGCGCCTTTTGTCGCCGTGGCGTTCACCGCCTGGTCGCTGGCGCTGTTTCCCTATGGCGATAGCTACACCCAGGCGCATGTCGCGTTCTATATGGCGATCACCGTAATCGGCTGCATTTTTTGCATGATGCACCTGCTGCCAGCCGCCCTGGTCACCGCGGCAGTGGTCAACACGGCGTTCGTGGTGTTCTTCGCGTCCACCAATATCATTACCTTTATTGCCACTGCAATTGACGTGCTGCTGGTGTCCATTGCCATGCTGGTCATTCTCAAGGCGCAATACACCGACTTCACCCGGTTGGTGAACATGCAGGCGCATACGGCAAAACTCAGCGAGGAAAACCTTCACCTGGCCAATCAGGACAGCCTGACCGGGCTGGCCAATCGGCGGCAGTTCTTTTCCCGCCTCGATACGCAGCTGTCCCGCGCCCGCGAGGAGGAGATTCGCCTGGCCGTGGGGCTGATCGACCTGGATGGCTTCAAGCCGGTCAACGATCTGTATGGCCACAGCATTGGTGACAAGCTGCTCTATCAGGTTGGCCAACGCCTGAGCGGGCTGCTCGACGACGATGTGCACCTGGCCCGGCTGGGCGGCGACGAGTTCGCTCTGATCATTACTCAGGCCATGAGCGACGACCAGTTGCGGGCGTTTGGCGAGAAAATCTGCGCCAGCATGCGCGAGCCATTTCTGCTCGTGGACATCCCTATTCAGATCAGTGCTTCACTGGGTATCGCGACCTTCCCGGATCAGGCATCCAGCCCCACGCAGGTATATGAATACGCCGACTATGCCCTGTACCAGAGCAAGCGCCATCGCCCCGGCACGGTCTGCCTATTCAGCGCAGCCCATCGCCAGCAGCTCAATCGCGAAGGACAGACCGAACAGGCCCTGCGCAGGGCCGATCTGGATAGTGAATTTCACGTGGTGTTCCAGCCCATCGTGGATATTCACCGTTCGCAAACCGTGGCGTTCGAGGCACTGGCACGCTGGGAGAGCCCGGAGTTGGGTAACGTGCCGCCCAGTGAATTCATCCCGATTGCCGAGCGCGTCGGCATGATCAATCGCCTCACGCTGCCATTGCTGAGAGAGGCGATGGACGTGGCCGCGAGCTGGCCTGCGGGTATGCGCCTGTCATTCAACCTGTCCGCCCATGACTGTGGTTCAGAGGACGCCGCCCAGCAGATCGTCGAGCTGATCAAGAGCAGCCGTTTCGACCCGACCTGCCTCGATCTGGAAATCACCGAAACCGCAGCCATCCAGGATCTGCCGCAGACCCAGCGAGCGATCAGCCGGTTTCGCGAGCTGGGCTGCGGCATTTCCCTCGACGACTTCGGCACCGGCTATTCCAGCCTGAGCCAGATCCACGCGCTGTCGCTGACCAAACTGAAGGTGGATCGCACCTTCGTCACCAACATCCACCTCGACCCGGCCAGCTTCAAGATCGTCAAGTCGCTGATTGCCCTGTGCCAGGACATGCAGCTGGAATGCATCGTCGAAGGCGTGGAAACCGCCGCAGAACTCGGCGCCCTGAAAAACCTCGGCTGCGCCTGGGCCCAGGGCTACCTGTTCTCAAAACCCATGCACGCCAGCGACATCAACACCTGGCTTGAAGGCGAGCAACTAACCAAGGTGCAAGCGATTTGATCCGCCGATAGGGCAAGGCGCAGCTCGCGTTCATGCCCTGAGAGCTACACAAACTCTGCCAGAAAATGCCAGGCTCAAAATGCAATAAGCCCGCAATTACGCGGGCTTCAGGGCATTTTTTGCTAGATCGTGCCGGGAAATGCCGGACGCGGGATCACTCCCACTCTCTTATCAACAGACGCCATGAAAGCATGTATTTAGTGGCTTTCAAGGAACTAATTTTTTCAAAACCATGAAAAATACCATGCAGGATAAAAATCACTTCTGAGGGCTAGCGTCGCCAAGATACATGCACTTAGAGGACGGCCCGCAGAAAGGAGACGCATCAGCACGGCAAGCTCAAAAGCTGCTCCCTCAGCGCAGACTTCGGCAAGCAATACGATGGCATCGACGAACCAGCCTGAAAAGCCTCTGCCATTGCCTCATCGTGACCACGATCTCTCACGTTCTTATCTCTGGCATATCATCTGAATGAATCGCTCCCCATTTCCAGAGATCCTCAAGCCTCAAGATGGTCCCCCAACGGCGGTGAGACCGTCCTCTTTTCGCCAGTTTCAAGCCACAGCGAAGGGCCGCTTTTGGCCGATAGCAGCCAGACACGGCAGGCAGTTACTGGCCAGGAGGGACGGTTTGAGTAGCGAAAATAAATCTGTTCCCTTTAACTACGCACTGATGGGCAGATGCGCTAATGGCCACCATGGACAAGATAAACCGTAGATGGGGGGGATGGCCTCAGGCTACATAGGATTCCAGCGCGCCCAGCGGGATATGTAGCAACTGATCGTCGGCCAGTGCCTCCAGCAGGTAGTCCAGTGTGGTGCGGACGCGCGGGGCAATCAGCGCACGGTGGGGATACTGGATCGCCAGCTCATAGCCACCTGGATGATGGTAGCGATGCAATAAAATCTTCAGGCGACCCTCGTGCAGGCTACGCCATGCGAGGTGCACGGCTACTTGAGCGATGCCGATGCCATCACACGCAGCCTGAACGATTGCTTCCGGTGCGGAGAGCGTGGCCACCGCCGAGTCCGCAGGGTCGAAGGTGACGACACTGTTGTCATCGGCGCGGAAAGACCAGGGCGCAACACATCCCCCCAGAAAGCGCCGGGCGATCAGCCGGTGTTCTCTCAGTTCCTCGGGCGAGCGAGGCACTCCATGCCGCGCGAGATAGTCAGGTGAGGCAGCGATGGCAACATTCAGGCGGCAGATTGGTCGTGATATCAGCGCCGAGTCCGGAAGGTTACCGCCTCTGATCGCGAGGTCATAACCATCGCGGACAAGATCAATGACCCGGTCGTCGAAATCTACGTCGACCGACAGACCTGGGTGTCTTGCTAGTAGGCCGGGCAGCACTGGCAACACATGGCCGCGACCGAACGCCGAGCTGGTCGATAGGCGAACCCGTCCGTTCGGCCCCAGACGCTGGGAGGCGACGGTTTCCACCGCAGTGTCGAGCGCTTCGAGGGCAACGCGTGCCTGTCGGAGAAAGGCGGTACCTTCGTCAGTGAGCTGTAGCGTGCGAGTGGTGCGGTTCATCAGGCGCACGCATAGATCCTTCTCGAGGTTGGCCACGTTCTTACTGATCGCCGCCGAGCTTACGCCCAGCAACCGGCCTGCCGCCGAAAAACTGCCAGCGTCGACCGCGTGCACGAATGACAGGATCGCGCGAACACGTTGAGAAGAGTCCATACATCCTCGCTTCAGCCAGCGACATCCAACACTGATTATCAACTCACAGTTGAAGACCCTTCAACCCTTACCTGGGTTTTTGTCATGACTGAGGCTCGCCAGAATGGCCTTCATCGATAGAGCAGAAGGATGATCGCCAATGTCGGCAGCTCTTGTGAGCATCGTTTATGACAGCGGATTCGGTCACACGCGCAAGACTGTGGCCAAGGATGTTGTCCGAGTTTCCGGCGTGACGGCACAGATGAGCGCCGCCGGTGAAGACATTCCTTGGCAGGTGCCGGCCAAAAGCCACGCCATCATTTCCGATTCGGCGCGCACATCTCCCGCACCATTGTCGATGGGTACACCGCAGTAGTTTGTCTCGAAGCTCCGTTGTTGAAGAAGGTGAACCAACATGAATCTCAGGAGAGCACTATTGACCATGGCAACGATGCTGGCGGCACAGATCGCGACCGCTCATCCTGTGGTGCATATGTCTGAACTTAGGATCGATGCTGCACAAGCACAGGCATTTGATGCGGCCGGACGGCACAACATGCAGCACTCTCTGCGCGAGGAGCCTGGCGTGCTGGCGATGCATGCCGTCTCAAGCCTGGATCGACCTGGGGTGGTGTATATGTTTGAGGTCTACAGCGGTGAGACCGCCTACAAGCATCACGTCGAAACCATGCATTACAAGGGTTTCGTCGACACGACTTGGTCATTCGTCGGCAGCAAGCAATCAATCGCAACCGAGCCAGTGCTCCTTGTGGAGAAGCCTGCATCGTTATCAGTGGTGCAGCGTGGTCGGACGCCAAAAACACGCATCGTTGAAGTTACGGTCAGGCGCGAGGACGTTGATGCGTTCCGTCGCATCGTGACCGCGGGGATGCGCGAGTCGATGAAGGTCGAGCCTGGCGTGCTGGCGATGTACGCAGTAATTCGCAAGGATCACCCAGAGCAGTGGATATTCTTCGAGATCTATGCCAGTGCCGATGCCTATGCGTCGCATCGAAAAACGCCGCACTTCATGGAATACCTGCGCCTGACTAGCGACATGCTGGTCGACAAGGGGCATATCGAGGTTGAGAACATCGCGCTGCATAGCCGCGGCGGTTTGCACGTCGACTCAACGGCGCCGAAGTAGACGCCAGATGACCTGAAACATAGAGGATTCGCCATGTTCTTCCAGAATGAACACCAACACCGCAGACCTGCATCTCCCTCTCGCGGGGTTCGCGCACGTGCCTTAACGCTCGCATCGTTGGCCTGCTTGACGCTTGCTTCGATACAGGTCAGCGCAAAAGCCCCCACCACCCAGGATGAATCTGCGCCCGCCTACTATGTCGCCGAGTTCGAGGCGACTGATCCTGACGGTATCAAGCCCTATAGTGCGCAAGTCGAGAAAACGTTCACTCCCTTCGGTGGCAGTTTCGTCATCCGCGGAGGAGTGTTAGATGTGAAAGAAGGTTTCGGCGCGCAGGGGCGTCTGGTTGCGATCCGTTTTCCGAGCCTAGCGCAAGCTCAGGCTTGGTATGAGTCCCCCTCCTACCAGGCCATTATCCCGATCCGACACCGCTCCGGAAACACGAGGACTTACATCGTCGAAGGACTACCGGGCTCCAAGTAGCGGCAGTGTTCCTGTCCCGGGCGGAGTGGCCACTGGTAATGGTACCTAGCCGAATCTCACATTGAACTAATAGAGGAAGAAGCATGAACCAACAGGCTCTCAAGGTGATTCTTTGTACCGCCGTTCTTTATGTCGGGGCAGCCAGTGCCGATAGCGATGCCCAACGTGTGCAGCAAATCATCCGGGGTGGTGAGCAAGCGTCCATCGCCGGATCTGAGCAGTTTTTCACCGGCCGGGTTCGGATTGATCCCATTTGGCCAGCCGACGAGCACATCAGTGCGTCCGGTGCTTTGGTTACTTTCGAGCCGGCTGCCAGGTCGGCTTGGCATACCCATCCAGCGGGACAAAGACTGGTGGTGTCCTCTGGCGTAGGCCTGACCCAGGAGTGGGGCAAGCCGATTCAGGTCGTTCGCCCTGGAGATGTGGTTTGGTGTCCCCCTGGCGTCAAGCATTGGCATGGGGCTGCGCCGACGACAGCCATGTCGCACATCGCGGTAACCGCCACATTGGATGGCCAAAACGTCAACTGGATGGAGAAGGTAAGCGATGAGCAGTATGGCCAGCCCCGTGAAGATTAAGTTCGCCGTACTCGTCGCGGCACTGACTACCGCATTGACGGCAAGTGCATCGGTTCAAATCGCTATCGCTCAGGAAAGTAAAAGTATGAGCTCGCCTACCACAGCTAACGTCAGTGAAGCCCTCAGTGTGCGCCAGCAGGCCATCGTTCCCGTTGCGGCGTTTGCGGCCTTGGGCGACATCTCCCGTCTCGGCGCGTCTCTCAATGCCGGGCTGGATTCCGGCTTGAGCATTAGCGATGCCCGTGAGGTGTTGGTGCAGTTGTATGCCTATGCCGGCTTTCCGCGCAGCTTGAATGCACTTGCCGAGCTGAAGAGGGTTGTGGATGAGCGCAAGGTTAATGGCAAAAAGGATGCTCTGGGCCGCGAGCCGAGCAAGCCCGCGCTGAAGGGCGACGCCCTGATGGCTGCAGGAACTGCGAACCAGACGGCACTTTCTGGCGCTCCAGTTGAAGGGCCTCTGTTCGACTTTGCCCCAGTTGCCAACGAGTACCTGAGAGCACACCTTTTCGGGGACATTTTTGAGCGAGACAACCTCGATTGGCAGAGCCGTGAGCTCGCGACAGTAAGCATGCTCTCCACCTTGCCCGGTGCCGAGTCGCAGTTACAGGCACACATGCGTATGAGCATGAATACAGGCGTGAGCGCAGCTCAGCTACGCGAACTCGTCCAGGTGCTGGCAGCGAAGGTGAGTGACGAAACATCTCAGAGAGCACTCCAGGCCTTGGAGCAGCACCTTGCCAGTAGATCGCCTTGACGGTGCCTGATAGGTGACGGTCTGGTGCTGCCTGCCGTATAGAGCTTACCGCCTCTTGTGTCCGCTTTTGGCCCAGAGTGTGTAAAAACGCTTCGTCAAAATTGAAGTACGCATGTCTACGTGAAATCTGAAATTTATCGGCGCGTCAGCAGATGTGGATTTCGCCCAGATGCGCGATTTCCAGTCCGTTTTTGAGTACCTGTCGCGCTCAAAAAAGTTTTTACACAGCCTCGGCCGATAGCGGCCTGTCATCTACATCTGCTCTTGGCCGGTAGCTGCTCCTCGTCACCGGCGACTGCTATCGACCCAAAACGAACATCCGTCGCAGCGCACGCTCTGCACCCCGTTGGGCCCGGTTATACGTCGGCTTGTTAGCCGAACCGAGCGGCTCTAAGATCGAACCATCTCAAGGTCATAGCCGGCCATGTGCTGCGCTGTGGATGGCAACAAAGGATCCTTCAGTGAAAATTCGAGAAATGTTTTGCGGGCTGGCCATATTGGCGATGGCCAGCCCGGTACTGGCGAACAAGTACATCATCGACATGCAGGGTGAATCGCCCAACCGCGTGATCGTGTATGCCAATGCGGAGGATATCGCCAGACTGGGTGGCAGTGCATTCTCCAAAACGCTGATCCAAGGGATGGAGCTGGAACTGGTCTACGAGGCGGCGGACAAGCCTCATTGGACGGTCATGGCGGCGCAATTCGAATGCCCCAACATGAATCGCATGATCATGCCGGACTTGAACGGAAGCAATGTGCGGGTTCCGAAAGATTTCGAGATCAAACTTGCATCCTTGCCGGAAGTAGACACCATCAGGTTCCGTTCCAATGGAGGTGGAACCTGGTCCCGGAAGAAGGACAGGTACGATGCAACACAACCCACGGATTGGCAAACGACCTCGAGCTACACCTTGCTGCAGGCCTATCGCATTGCCTGTCAGCCGGATGCTTTCTCGAGCGCACTGCAGGCGTCGGGTAACCCGGACCGCTCCATCAATAACGGACTGCTTGCAAAAAATATGGAAGGGCTGGGCATCCATGTTTTGGGCGTGGTTCCGATAGGTACTGGTGAGGATGCGGCGGATTTCACCTGGAAGCACATCTGGAAGGACTCGGTACGTCCACCCTCGGTAGCCGCGCGGGAAATGACGCCGGATGAAATCGCCGGACTCAAACGAAACGTGGCCGAGCTCAAGTCGAGAGTTGACCGTGAAGCAGATGAGACCAAAGCAACGCTCAAGAAGCTTGGCGGAGAACTTTCCTTTACCACCAAGGCTGCGCAATTGCGCGGCAAGCGCAAGCTGTCGCGGGCCGAGTCAACGCTGGTCCAGGTGTGGGTGGGGAAGACAGAACACGATGTGGTCGTGGTGAACGGGCCGCCGGCAATCAATGATGCCGGTGGGATGCGCTTTCTTTCCTACGGCAGCTCGTACGACAACCAGGTGCAGTGGGTGAATGCTTTCAATGGCGCCCCAATGGGCACGGCGGGCGGTTGGCAGTATTGCAACGTGCGCTATGTCCTGATGCCGGACGAGTCGGACAACGTATACAAGGTTGTCGATGTCCGGGTGACGGCTGACTCTGCAGGGGATACCCGCGGCATGCATGCCTGCGCCGACATCATGAACGCACCCGGCCGATAGACGGCACGGTAGGCGGTGTAACGTACTGCCCCGGAGAGCGGTCGTCCGGGGCTTACTTTACCCGCACCGCCATGCATTCCTTCAAACGCCTATAGGCGGCCTGCACGGCAATGGGTTTTATATCGACCATGGACTTGCCATCCATGCCGATGGTGTAGTGGGCAGTGTCGCTTTTATCCTTCAGAACCGAGTCAAACTTGAGCGACAGGATGAACCCCCCTCCCTGGCCGTCACTGCCGGGTATCTGGTAGGCCCCGACATCAGCATTGCCCAGCCCATTGCCGAATGTGACTCTTACGGTCTTAGGGGCTTTTACCTGGGGAATGTCCTTGCTGTTGAACCACAGCATCCCGTCGCCTTTTTTGGCCATGTCGGCATCCCACGGACCTGCAATTTTCAGCGAGGCCGTCTCGGTGATGAAACCTACGGAGCACTGGTAGCCATCGTTCACCGCCTTGTGCGACAGCACCCAAATGCCTTCCTTGCCTTTGTAGAACGGCGTGTTTGCCATTTTCCCGTCATTCGCCGAATTGCCACCACCCAACAGTTCCGTTGGTACCTGCGCCATCAAGGCCGTAGGAAGCAGTGCAAGCATGCATGCGGCGATGCGGGGGCGGAGTTTCATGTCGGCGTTCTCTCGAGGCGGTCTGCACATGTGGGAACGACCTGCTGGCCGTCGTGTGGCTTCGGTACATTCTGCTGGAATGCCCTATTAGCGGCAAGCACGGGTGGCCGGCGACCAGCAGCGTAGCCAGTGTAGTGGGCAGTGCACACAGCCGAGCTTGTGCGCGCGGCTGTGCCCCATGGGAGTACCCGTAACTTGGCTGAAGTGATGGACTGGGAATTTGATGGATATGTCCCCGCTTGACCTGACCAGCGAGGGTTGCTGTTCGCTACTACTGGTGTGCTGCGATCACTGGCTCTCCAAAGCAGGGGTCAGAGTAGGGAGCACCCCAGAAAAAAGGGGACAGATTTATTTTCCTCCATTGCTCTGACACTCTGCCCAATGCAGCTGTTGAGATCCGGGCACTTGGCCACGCTCGTTTCGGCCTGATACATCGCAATCATCAGAGTGTCCGTCATGGCGTTAGTCAGGTGCTTCCTATCTTCCACGGTGATGATCCCTACGAGATTGGCGGTTGCCTTTTGACTTACTAGGGCTACGAGAATATCAGACGCAAAAAGCCCGCAATTACGCGGGCTTTTGGTTTTCCTGACCACTTACTACCGGCTTACACCGGACGCGGGATCACTCCCACTCAATCGTCGCTGGCGGCTTGCTAGACACGTCATAGGTGACGCGGGAGATGCCGTCGATTTCGTTGATGATGCGGCCGCTGACGGTTTCCAGCAGTTCGTACGGCAGGTGCGCCCAGCGGGCGGTCATGAAGTCGATGGTTTCCACCGCACGCAGGGCCACGACCCAGGCGTAACGACGGCCGTCACCGACCACGCCAACCGATTTCACCGGCTGGAACACCACGAACGCCTGGCTGACCTTGTGGTACCAGTCGGCCTTGCGCAGTTCTTCGATGAAGATGTGGTCGGCACGACGCAGCAGGTCGGCGTACTCCTTCTTCACTTCACCGAGGATACGCACGCCCAGGCCCGGGCCTGGGAATGGGTGGCGGTAGACCATGTCGTACGGCAGGCCCAGTTCGAGGCCGAGGCGACGCACTTCGTCCTTGAACAGCTCACGCAGCGGTTCGACCAGCTTGAGGTTCATTTCCTCGGGCAGGCCGCCGACGTTGTGGTGCGACTTGATCACGTGGGCCTTGCCGCTCTTGGCGCCAGCGGACTCGATCACGTCCGGGTAGATGGTGCCTTGCGCCAGGAACTGAATGTTGTCGAGCTGGCTGGCCTGAGCATCGAACACGTCAATGAAGGTACGGCCGATGATCTTGCGCTTCTTCTCCGGGTCGGCTTCGCCAGCCAGGTTATCGAGGAACTGCGCTTCGGCGTTGGCGCGGATCACTTTGACGCCCATGTTCTCGGCGAACATGGCCATCACCTGCTCGCCTTCGTGCAGGCGCAGCAAGCCGTTGTCGACGAATACGCAGGTCAGCTGATCGCCGATGGCCTTGTGCAGCAGCGCCGCGACCACAGAGGAGTCCACACCGCCGGACAGGCCGAGCAACACGTTGGCATCACCAACCTGAGCGCGCACCTGGGCGATGGCGTCTTCGGCGATCTTCGACGGCGTCCACAGGGCTTCACAGCCGCAGATGTCGATGATGAAACGCGACAGGATGCGCTCGCCCTGCTTGGTGTGGGTCACCTCCGGGTGGAACTGCACGCCGTAGTAACCGCGCGCATCATCGAACATGCCGGCAATCGGGCAGCTCGGCGTGCTGGCCAGCACGTGGAAGCCAGCCGGGATCTCGGTGACCTTGTCGCCGTGGCTCATCCACACGTCCAGGCCGAATACGCCGTCGGCGTCGACATGGTCTTCGATGCCGTCGAGGATGCGGCTCTTGCCAACCACATCGACACGGGCGTAACCGAATTCGCGCAGGTCGGAACCGGCTACTCGGCCGCCAAGCTGCTCGGCCATGGTCTGCATGCCATAGCAGATGCCGAATACCGGCACGCCGAGGTCGAATACCGCTTGCGGGCAACGCGGGCTGTTGGCTTCGTGTACCGACTCCGGACCACCGGCGAGGATGACGCCGCGCGGTGCGAATTCGCGAATCGCGTCATCGTCCATGTCGAACGGGTGCAGCTCGCAATACACGCCGATCTCGCGCACACGGCGGGCGATCAGTTGGGTGTACTGGGAACCGAAATCGAGGATCAGGATGCGGTGAGCGTGAATGTCGAGGGCCATGACTAGTTCTCGTCAGTGGTAAGCAGAAACAACGCGGGGCTGTCGATAACAGCCCCGCTTACAGGTATTACCGAAGCATCAACCTACCCGGTAGTTCGGCGCTTCTTTGGTGATCTGCACGTCGTGGACGTGAGATTCGGCCATGCCGGCACCAGTGATACGGACGAACTCGGGCTTGGTGCGCATTTCTTCGATGGTCGCGCAACCGGTGTAACCCATGGAGGCACGCAGGCCGCCCATCAGCTGATGAACGATGGAGCCCATGGCGCCCTTGTAGGCCACGCGGCCTTCGATGCCTTCAGGCACCAGCTTCTCGGCACCGGCAGCGGAGTCCTGGAAGTAGCGATCCGAGGAACCCTGAGCCTGGGACATGGCGCCCAGCGAGCCCATGCCACGGTAGGCCTTGTAGGAGCGGCCCTGGAACAGCTCGATCTCGCCTGGAGCTTCTTCGGTACCGGCCAGCATGGAACCGATCATCACGCAGGAAGCACCGGCAACGATGGCCTTGGACAGGTCACCGGAGAAACGGATACCGCCATCGGCGATCAACGGAATGCCACTACCTTCCAGCGCGGCGGCAACGTTGGCCACTGCGGAGATCTGCGGCACGCCGACACCGGCGACGATACGGGTGGTACAGATCGAGCCAGGGCCGATGCCGACCTTGACCGCATCAGCGCCCGCTTCGGCCAGGGCCAGTGCCGCAGCGCCGGTGGCGATGTTGCCGCCGATCACCTGGATGTCCGGGAAGTTCTGCTTGACCCAGCGCACGCGCTCGATCACGCCCTTGGAGTGGCCGTGGGCGGTGTCGACGATGATCACGTCAACGCCGGCATTGGCGAGCGCGGCAACGCGGTCACCGGTGTCGGCACCAGTGCCGACGGCTGCGCCAACGCGCAGACGACCCTGGTCGTCCTTGCTGGCCAGCGGGTAGGCCTTGGCTTTTTCGATGTCCTTGACGGTCATCATGCCCTTGAGGGTGAAGGCATCGTCGACGATCAGGACCTTCTCGATACGGTGCTTGTGCAGCAGATCGCGAACGACGTCCTTGGCAGCACCTTCCTTGACAGTGACGAGACGCTCTTTTGGCGTCATCACTTCACGGACGGTAGCGTCCAGACGGTTCTCGAAACGCACATCGCGGGAGGTGACGATACCGACCAGCTCGCCATTGCTCAGAACGGGTACGCCAGAGATGTTGTTCTGGCGGGTCAGTTCGAACAGGTCACGCACGGTGGCGTCGGCCTCGATGGTAATCGGATCCTTGACCACACCCGCTTCGAACTTCTTGACCTTGCGCACTTCGGCAGCTTGCTGCTCGATGGTCATGTTCTTGTGGATGATGCCGATGCCGCCTTCCTGCGCCATGGCGATGGCCAAGCGGGCTTCGGTCACGGTATCCATGGCTGCGGACAGCAGCGGAATATTCAACTCGATGCCGCGGGTAAGGCGAGTCTTGAGGCTGACGTCCTTCGGCAGAACATCGGAGAAACCGGGGATAAGTAGAACGTCGTCGAAGGTAAGAGCTTCTTGACTGATACGCAGCATGGCGGGGGCTCCCAGACGGGAAAATTGGAAGCGCGCCATTATAGCGAGTCAGCCCCTGTCACTCAATGTAAAGAATGGATATCGACCGTTCGGCAATTAATATCAATGATTCTCAGCTGGCGGGGAACCGATGAGAATTCACGCAGCCTGATCTATTCAGGCTCAGGGAAGAGCTCCCCTTTCTACCGCAGCGCCGCGCCACAGACTGATCGTCACCAGGTTTGGCGCGGCTTGCGCAACAATCCCTAGGCGCTTACCAGAGCAACGGGATATCCCAAACGTTCGGCGAACTCTTCGAGAAAGGCCGGTGTGAACCGCGCCTCGGCCCAGCCGTTGAAGATAAAGCCCAGATTGGAAAAGCCGCAGGGCTGCAGGAACAGAAAACCGTTGATGTCGTCTTCGTGCCTGCATTCGGGGCAGGTGAAATTGTCGGTTTCTCCTGGCGTCCACTCGTCCAGACTTTCGAACAGCGCCTCACCGACCTCCTTACGGCACTCGGGGCAACCGGCCTCCTCGAGAAAATCGTCGATGGGCGTATAGATGCAGCGCCGGTAGATGACTTCCAGGCCGTTGATGGGTTGGTCGAACGGCAGCCTCTCGGCAAACTCCACCACCCGGCTCGCCCCTGGCGCGATGGCGTAGGCCATGCCACTGCGCCCACAAGTGGTGGGCAGTGCCGCGACGATATCGCGCTTGGCCAGCCAGCGCAGAATCTGCTGCGCCTTGCGTTCATGGCCGGGGAAGGTGGAGATGCGCGGAACGACGATACTCTGAGTTGCCATGCCCTTGCCTTGCGGGGAACCGTAAACCGCGAAGCTTAGGGCTTGCTGGCAGCCGATCACAAGCTGCACGACGCTGGGCCGACGGCCTGCAACGTGGCAGGCGGTGGCGAAAGCTGGCGGTTAGCGGCAGGCGAGTTCGTTGGCCTGGCGGCGTTGAAAGTAGCGCTCGCGCAGGTTGTCGTAGGCCAGGTTGTAGCCCAGGGTGTAGGGCAGGAAGAACAGAATCAGGCCGATATCCAGGAAGAATGCCGCCACCAGGCTGATCGACAGCCACCAGGCCGCCAGCGGCACCAGCACCAGAATCAGGCCTGCCTCGAACAGCAAGGCGTGGCTGATTCGTGCCCACAGGCCGCGCTCGAAGCCCATGCGGCGCTGGGCGGCGTCGAACATCACGTTGAAGATCATGTTCCAGAGCATGGCGATGGCCGAGAACATCAGCGTCAGGGCGCCCATGTGCGCCAGGGACTTGCCCATGGCCCAGGCCAGCAGCGGTGCGCACACCACCACGGCGATCACTTCGAACAGGGTTGCATGCAGCACGCGCTCCTTGAAGGAGCGGCGGGCGATATGGTTGGACTGATTCATTTCTGATGACTCGCAAGGTAACGTCGATGGGGCTATCCTCATCGGAAAAACAGCCAGAGCAAAGTTGCCAGCCATCGGCAAAACCGATATGAACCTCTCTCCCGAATCTCTCCAGGCGTTCGCCCAGGCGGCCGCCACCGGCTCGTTCAGCGCGGCGGCCAGGCGCCTGGGCAAAAGCCAATCGACGGTTAGCGAATCCATTGCGCGACTGGAAATCGACCTCAACGTCAGCCTATTCGAGCGCGGCGCGCGCCAGCTCACGCTCACCGAGGCTGGCTGCAGCCTCTTGAGCCGCGTACAGGATGTGCTGGCAGCATCCGATCGCCTGCTGCGCCAAGCCGGCCAATTGTCTGCAGGCCTGGAACCCAAGCTGACGCTGGTGCTGTCGGATGCCTACCAGGCGAGCCAGTATCAGGCTCGTCTGGTGGAGCTCGATCAGCGCTACCCGGATCTGGAATTTGAATGTTTTTTCGCCGAGCACGCTGATGTTCTCGACCTGGTCGGCCAGGGCCGCGTCAACCTGGGCCTGCTCGCCGCCCAGCCCAGCTACCCACCGGAACTAGCCCACGCCAGCCTGGCCGACTGCGCCGACTTCGGCCTGTTCGTGGCCAGGGGACATCCGCTTGGCCAACTACCGCGAGTCACTGCGGATGACCTGGCCCACTGGCGCGTACTGCGCCTGAGCACTGTGGCGAAGCAGGAAGAAGAACTGGACGATCTGCCGGGCAGCGGCGGACGCTGCTGGTCGGCGCCGGACTACCTGCTGCTACTGGAAATGGCCACGCTGGGCTTTGGCTGGGCTGCCCTGCCTCGCCAGTTGGTGATCGGCCATGGCGGCGATCGCCTGCAAGAACTGGCCATCAACGGCTGGCCCAAGCAGGTTTCGGTGGACGTGGTCTGGTCGCGGGAACGACCGCTGGGCCCGGCTGCCGCCTGGCTGCTGGAACGCCTCCTGAGCAGTTGAATACTCTTTCGCATCACAACGCGCTTCGCCTGCACCCCGTATATCTCACTTGCCAACAAGAGCCCATCGCCATGCTCACGGTCATCGCCCAAGATTTCATCAAGGTTGAACACATCGACGACGTACTGCCGCTGTACGCCGAGCTGGTTCGCAAAACACGCGAAGAGCCCCTGTGCCTGTCTTACGATTTGCATATCGATCAAAAGGATTCGGGCCACTTCGTTTTCATCGAAACCTGGCCAGACAAAGCGGCGCTGGACACGCACTGCAAGACCGAACATTTCAGGACGTTAGTACCGAAAATCGACAGCTACCGGCGCCAGCCTGGCACCTTCCTGTTAATGGACGCCTTTACCGAAAAGCCCAGCAAAGCCGAGCACTGAGCGGCACAAGTGTGCTCACCCGCAAACCCGCAACAAGCCCGATTGCTGTACACCCCGTCAAGGAGACGCCCATGATCACCTGCTGCCTGCGCTACATCATCGACCCTTACCAACTCGCCGAATTCGAGCACTACGCCAAGCTGTGGATACCACTGGTGGAGAAATTCGGCGGCCAGCATCACGGCTATTTCCTGCCATCGGAAGGTGCCAACAACGTGGCGCTGGCGCTGTTCAGCTTCCCCAGCCTGGCCACCTACGAGGAGTACCGTGAGCGCTCGATGCAGGATGCCGAGTGCCTGGAGGCCTTCGCCTATGCCCAGCAGAACCGCTGCGTCATCAGTTACGAGCGCAGCTTCATGCGCCCAGTGGGCGTAGCGCCTCGATAACGTCAGAACTCACCGGCGTAACAGACTGGTGAGCTGCTGTCCCCTCGCCGCTCCAGCTCATCCTCTAGAAAATCTTGCAGCACCTTGGCGTTGTTATGCTCGGTATCCCGTGCGGTGTACAGCAAGGTCAGGTTTCCCTCTGCGGCGCGGGCCAGCAGCCCCTGCCAGAACTCAGGGTGAGCGGCCAGCTCGCGGCGATAGGCATCGCGAAACCTCTCGTACGCCTCGACCTGATGCGCGAAGCTACGGCGCAACTGCGCTGACGGCGCCACGTCACGCAGCCATTGATCATGTGGCAGTGCATCCTTGCGGCACCCTCGTGGCCATAGGCGGTCGACCAGCACCCGGTAGCCGTCACCCTCCTCCTCTGGTTCGTAAACGCGTTTGCAACGGATCATCGTCAGCGTCCCTTGAGATTGCCCTACGGCCTCGGTAACGTGGCCGCTCGCAAACGGAGAGCCACATGTCTATCAGCCTTAAACACCTAGTGTTCACCCTGCTGCCACTGTTCGCCAGTTGCGCGGTGTATACGGGCAAACCCGTGGATCCGGAAAAATCCCAGACGCGCCTGCAAGGCGAACTGACTCGTGAAGCCGATCAACTGTGGTTCAAGCCATGCGAGGATCCACGCCGCTTCGCGATCACCGAGGGTAATACCAGCATCACGCAGGACAGCAGCGAGCTGCTCAGCGACGGCCATTCGGTTCTGTTCGCCGACCTGCGCGGGCTGATGGGCTCGACCACGGTCAGCGGCGCCGACGGCGGCATGGAACTGAGCCGCGTGTACCGGCTGCAAGGCGAAGGCCATGGCTGTGACGACCCCAACTTCAAGCGCACGCTGGTGCGCGCCAGCGGCCAGGAGCCGTTCTGGAGCGTAACCGTGAGCAATCAGGGCATGGTGCTCAGCGGCCCGGATCACGAGCCTCTGGCGCTACCGTATATGGAAGAGCAGCTGCCCGATGGTCGCACCAACCTGACCAGCGAAGCCAATGGCCAACGCGTCGAGCTGTGGATCGCGCCGCAGCGTTGCGTCAACACCATGAGCGGCGCGGTACAGCATCTGAGCGCCGAGCTGCGCCTCAATGGCAAGCTGATGCGCGGCTGCGCGGCATTCGGCGGAGCGCGTAACGACTGATCACAGTCACTGCTGGCACGGGATGTGTCGCAATCGGGCGGCGCATCCCGCTAAAGCAGGATGCCTTTGTCTCTGGCACGCTCATGGCAGAACTGCAGCACCTGACGGCGCTCGGCGTTGTCCATGCGGCTCCAGCGGGTGATCTCGTCGACGTTGCGCTGGCAACCGATGCAGATGTCCTCCTCGTCCAGTGCACAGACATGCACGCAGGGCGAGGCGACGGGACGTTCGACGGTTTGCATCAGTCTTCCTGCTCGGCGAGATCGGTGGCATAACGCTTGGCGTTCTGTACATAGTGAGCGGCACTGGCTTCGAGTAGTTTCTTCTGCTGCTCGGTGAGCTCACGCACCACCTTGCCCGGCGAGCCCACCACCAGAGAGCCATCGGGAATATCCTTGCCCTCGGCGATCAGCGCGTTGGCGCCGATGATGCAGTGCTTGCCGATACGCGCGCCATTGAGCACCACGGCATTGATGCCGACCAGACTGTAATCACCGACCGTACAGCCATGCAGCATGGCGTTATGGCCAACGGTGACGCCCTTGCCCAAGGTCAGCGGCGAGCCCATATCGGTGTGCAGCACTGCGCCGTCCTGCACGTTGCTGTCCTCGCCGATATGGATGAATTCGTTGTCGCCACGCAACACCGCACCGAACCACACGCTGGCACCCGCCTCAAGGCGTACCTTGCCGATCAGGGTGGCACTGGGTGCGACCCAGCTTTGCGGGTGCTGTTCGACACGGGCATTGCCCAGGCGGTATTTCATGGCGAAAGTCTCGGAGCCAGGCTCACTTGAGGTGAATGTAGTACTCGGGTGGGCGCTGCATGTCGATGCCGGCATCAAAGACCACGTTGACCAGTTCCACCAGCATGATCGCCGTCAGCCCCCAGATCTTGTACTCGCCATAGCGGTAACTCGGCACGTACCAGCTATGGCCGAGGTAATCGATGCGGTGGGTGACTTCACGGGGGTCATCACGGAAGAACGCCAGGGGTACGGAAAACACCGCGGCGATCTCGCCATCGTTGGCCTGATAGTCGACGAAGTCCGGCACCACGCCGACATAGGGCGTGACCTGAATGCCATGCCTGGAAACCAGCGTACTGAGCGGCCCGACGATCTCCACCAGGCCGGGCGGCAGGCCGATTTCTTCTTCGGCCTCACGCAGGGCGGTGTCGATCAGGTCGCGGTCTTCCGGGTCGCGACGACCACCGGGAAAGGCGACTTCGCCACCGTGAGTGGACAGACCACTGGCGCGCAGGGTGAGCACCACTTCGGGCTCTTCGCTGCGGGTGATGGGCACCAGCACCGCAGCCTCGGGAAAACCCTCCTGGGCTTCCATGAAGTGCGGGCTGTAGCCTCGAACGCGTTGGAGTAACTCGTCCAGCATGACCATTCTCGGAATTCTTCTGCGCCGGATAATGGCATGAAAGCGCGGCGCTGCCCAACCCCGCGCCGCCTGAACGTGAGCCAGCCCGCTACATCAACTCTTGAGGCGATAGCCGGTTTTGAATATCCACCCGACCGTAAGGATGCACGCCAGCAGGAAGCCGAGAATCATCCCCAGACTGACCAGCACGTTGACGTCGGATACGCCGTAGAAGCTCCAGCGGAACGCACTGATCAGGTAGACCACTGGGTTGAACAGAGTCACCGTCTGCCACACCGGTGGCAGCATGCTGATCGAGTAGAAGCTGCCACCGAGAAAAGTCAGCGGCGTGACGATCAGCGCCGGGACGATCTGCAGCTTCTCCCAGCCATCGGCCCACACGCCGATGATGAAGCCGAACAGGCTGAAGGTCAGCGCCGTGAGCACCAGGAAGGCCAGCATCCAGAACGGATGAAGAATCTCGAAATCGACGAACAACCGCGCCGTGGCGAGGATGATCAGGCCGAGCACGATGGACTTGGTGGCCGCTGCGCCGACGTAGCCGAGGAGAATTTCCAGGTAGGAAATCGGCGCCGACAGCACTTCGTAGATGGTGCCCGAATACTTGGGCATATAGATGCCAAACGAGGCATTGGAGATGCTCTCGGTCAGCAGCGCCAGCATGATCAGGCCGGGGATGATGAAGGCGCCGTAACTGACGCCATGCACCTGAGTCATGCTCGAACCGATGGCCGAGCCGAACACCACGAAATACAGCGAGGTGGTGATCACCGGCGTGGCGATGCTCTGCAACAGGGTGCGCCAGGTACGGGCCAGCTCGAATAGGTAGATGGCGCGGATCGCGTAGAAATTCATGTCCGATCCCTCACCAGACTGACGAAGATGTCCTCCAGCGAACTCTCGCTCGACTGCAGATCCTTGAAGGCGATGCCGTGCTGAGCGAGCGCCTGAAGCAATGCGGCGATGCCGGTATCCTCCTGCTGGCCGTCGAAGCTGTAGACCAGCTCGTAGCCGTCGTCGCGCAATTGCAGGTCATCACGCTGCAGCGCGGGCGGCAGTTCGCTCAGCGGCTGCTGCAGGTGCAGGGTCAGCTGTTTCTTGCCGAGCTGGCGCATCAGGGTGTCCTTGTCCTGCACCAGAATGATCTCGCCCTTGCGGATCACGCCGATGCGGTCGGCCATTTCCTCGGCCTCTTCAATGTAGTGGGTGGTCAGAATGATGGTCACGCCGCGCTCGCGCAGCTTGCGCACCATTTCCCACATGTTGCGGCGCAGCTCGACATCGACCCCGGCGGTCGGCTCGTCGAGAAACAGAATCTCCGGCTCATGGGACAGCGCCTTGGCGATCATCACCCGGCGCTTCATGCCACCGGACAGTTCGAAGATGCGCGCATCCTTCTTGTCCCACAGCGACAGGTCTCGCAGCAGTTGCTCCAGATACGCGTTGTCTGGCGCCTTGCCGAACAGGCCACGGCTGAAACGCACCGCCGCCCAGACGCTCTCGAAACCTTCGTTGAACAGCTCCTGGGGCACCAGACCGATCTTCGAGCGGGCCGCCCGATAGTCGCGCAGGATGTCGTGACCGCCCACCGTCACCGAACCGCTGCCGGGATTGACGATGCCGCAGATGATGCTGATCAGCGTGGTTTTGCCTGCGCCGTTGGGGCCCAGCAGCGCGAAGATCTCGCCCTTGTGGATGTCCAGATCGATGGATTTCAACGCCGGGTGCCCCGACGCGTAGGTTTTGTTCAACTGCTGAATAGAAATGACCGGTTGCACGGCATCGCCTTGATCCTGAAAACAGTCGGCCATTGTAAAGAAATGCTACAAGCCCTGCTGCCCCGCTCAGCGCCACAAGAGCAATCACCGGGGCTGCATCGCCACGAGGTGCACCTCAACAGTGCCTGGATACGTTGAATTCGGAACACGGGCACGACAAAGCAGTCGGATAAACGGCACACTCTGGTACTTCACAGCGAACCCTTCAGATACAAGGATCATGCAATGGCTTTCAAACACCTGATTGGCGGCGCCGCTCTGCTCGCCATGCTCGCCGGCTGCAGTTCGACCGACACAGCGCCCACCCAGGCCTCGAAACCCGCCAACAACAACGGCAAATGTACTGCCGAAGCCGCTCAGAACCTGCTCGGCCAGGTCGCCACCGCGGAAATCGTCGAACAGGCCCGCGAACAGTCTGGCGCCCGCACTGCACGGGTACTCTCGCCCGGCGACATGGTCACCCTGGACTACGACTCCCAGCGCCTGAACATCGACATCACTGAAGCAGAAGTGATCGAGCGCATCGCCTGCGGTTGAATACGTACAACCGCGACTAATCTGCGGCACAATCGGGCCACTCCACCGCCACGGATCGGATCTGGCCCATGCAGATAGATGAAGAACTGACGCTCAAGAAGCTGGAAATCTTTCTGGCTTTCATGCGCAGCGGCAACCTTTCGAAAGCGGCCAGCGAGCTGGATACCAGCAATGTAAGCGTGCACCGTGCCATTCACTCGCTGGAAAGCGCCCTGCGTTGCCCATTGTTCAAGCATGAAGGGCGCAACCTGATTCCCCTGGAAAGCGCCTACGTGCTGGAGGAAAAGGCGCGCAAGCTGGTGCAGGACGTTGTCGATACCGTGCGCCTGACCCGGGAAGCCGCAGGCTTCTCGGCCGAGCGATTCAAGCTCGGCTCGCTGTATTCGCTGACGGTGAAAACCGTGCCGCAGTTGATCATGGGCCTGAAAATTCGCCGTAGCGAGCTGAACATCGACCTTATCCTCGGCTCCAATGCCGATCTAATGTACAAGCTCAAGAACATGGAGCTGGATGCCATTCTGGTCGCCCTCGACGAAAGTGTCAGCGATCAGGACTGCGATCAACTGGCATTGTTCGCCGACGATATCTTCCTTGCCGTGCCAAACGACTCGCCCTTCGCCAACCAGTCCGATGTCGACCTGGCAGAGTTACGCGACGCCACCTTCATCACCCTGAGCCAGGGCTATGCGACGTTTCGTGATGGCGAGCAGGTGTTTCGCCAAGCCGGTTTCGAGCCCAATGTGGCGATGCAGGTGAAAGATATTTTCACCCTGCTGAGCATGGTCAGCTCCGGTGTCGGCTATGCGCTGCTCCCGGGCCGCGTGGCGGCGGTCTATGAGAATCGCGTGCGGCTGATCCCATTACAGGCGAAGTATCACCTGCAGCAGCATATCGGTGTGGTGTTCCTCAAGGCCAAGGAGCGCGACCCCAACTTGCTCGCGCTCCTCGCCGAGTGCCGTATGTACAGCCTCGGCCAGCACCCTGACGATATTAGGCGAACAGACCACGCATGATGAAGTACAGCAGCGACGGCCCAAGCAGGCAGCCAAGAGCGGTGTAGAACGCAGCCGTCAAGCAACCATACGGCACCAACTTCGGGTCGGTGGCGGCCAGGCCACCAGCCACACCACTGGACGTCCCCATCAAGCCGCCGAAAATCACCGCACTGCGCGGATTGTTCAGGCCGATATAAGGCGCCACGAATGGTGTGGCAACCATCACCAGAATCGCCTTGATCAGGCCGGCGGCAATGGACAGCGCCATCACGTCGGAGCTGGCGCCAATCGCCGCACCAGTCACCGGGCCAACGATATAGGTCACCGCGCCGGCACCGATGGTCGTCAGGCTCACCACATCGGTGTACCCAAAGGCCATGGCCACGGCAACGCCGGCAATGAACGACGTGCCGATACCGACGAACAACGCCAGCACGCCAGAGAAACCAGCACGTTTCAACTCTTCGACATTGACCCCGAACGCCGTGGCAACGATGGCGAAGTCACGCAACATGGCGCCGCCAAGCAGACCGATACCAGTAAACAGCGGGATATCCACCAGCCCCTTCTGCCCACCGGTGTACAAGCCACCGAAATAAGACAACACCAGGCCCAACAGGATGGCGATGGCTGAGCCATGCAGGCGCCCGTTGGTTACTTTGTCGGAGAACCAGTAAGACACCCACATGGTGATGCCGATGATGGCGAAACCGCTGATCAGGCTGTAGCTGGTGATCACTTTCATCAAGGATTCGTACATGGCAATCACCGTGGGGTTTTGGTCAGGGGAGTACTGGGCGCCGGCGGTTCATCCGCGGCGGGCTGACCAATCCGGCTGAGCACCGGCACCATCAGGAAGGCGATGACCACGGCCGCAGTGCCGGCAAGAATCGCCATGGGGCCGCCACTGAGGGCGCCATAGACGTTCTGCTGGGCCGCCATGGCCACGACGATGGGGATGTAGATAGCACTCCAGAATTCGACACCCTGTTCCGATTTACCAGCGAACAGTCCACGTTTACTCAAGTAGCTACCGAGAAAGATAAGTAGCAGCATGGCAATGCCGACACCACCGACGTTAGCCGGTACGCCGATGAGCTTGCCAAGCAACTCGCCGATAAAGATACCCGCCAGGGTACAGAACGCCAGGAAGGCGACACCGTAGATAATCATTGTTGTTGTCCTCGTTTTACTTGTCGAAGTTATTGTTGTTGTCCTTCGGTAAACGACCCGCGTTGCTATCGGCTGCGGCTCACCTCCTCACGCAACAGGGCGTCCAGAGTATCCAGACGGGCACCCTCGAACGCGATCACCTGCCCCGGCTCGAACACACGCCGCGCCAAGCCACTCAACACGTTGCCAGGCGGCAACTCCAGATGCAGGCGCACGCCCCGCTCGTAGGCGGTCTGCAAGGTCGCCTGCCAGTTGACGATACGGCTCATATTGCCAGCCAGGTCGTCGCGCAGCCGCTCACTGTCGCCAATCACGCGCGCGGAGCTGCTACTGAGATAGGTAATACGCGGAGGCCGCAGTGCAACATCGGCGAAGGCGGTACGCAGTTGTGCGGCAGGCGCGGCAAGCAACTCGCAGTGCGACGGCACACTCATCGCCAGGCGCTTGGCGGCACTCGCGCCCAGGCTTCGCGCCTGCCGGGCGACCGCCGCCATGGCAGCATCGCTGCCGGCGATGACCAACTGATTGTCCGCATTGATATTGGCCAGATAAACCGGCCCGTCGGCCTCCTCGAGCAGGCGCTCCAGGCTGCCTTGATCCAGACCGAGAATGGCGGTCATGCCGAAACCCTGCGGGTAGGCACGTTGCATCAACTCACCGCGCAGCGCCACCAGGCGCACGGCGTCGCTGAAATCCAGCGCATCGGCGGCGACGGCGGCGGCATAGGCGCCGATGGACAGCCCGGCGACATAATCAGCCAGGTGCCCCCGCGCAACCAGCAGCCGCGCGCAAGCAACACCCGTGATCAGCAAGCACAGTTGCACTGCGCGCGTCCCTTGCAGTTGCTCCGCCGAATCCAGCTCGATGGCGACAGAACCCAGCGCGTCATTGGCTTGCTCCAGACATTCGCGCACCACTGGCGCATCCGGCAACGCATGCAACATGCCAGGTCGCTGTGCACCCTGCCCAGGGAAGGCCCAAAGCGTGCTCATGCCGGCGCTCCATGCAAAGACCATGGATCGTCCAACAGCACCGGGGCATCGCGGGTTTTCACCAACACTCGCCCGCTAGCAACCGCCCACTCACGTAGCGCCACCGCGCCACTGGGCGTTTCCAGCTGCATATCGACCCGCGTGAAAACGCTATCAAGGTGGCTGCACAACGTTTGAGCCCGCGCCCGTGATAGGGCATAGGGCACGCGTAACAACAGATCGAGATCGCTGTCCGGATGAGCGGCGGGTACGCCGCTGGCCAACTCGAACCCTAAGCTGCCGGTCACGCCCCACGCCATGCCCTGTTCGGTCAATAACGGCGCCAACTTCGCCAGTGCCTGCACAGCAGGCCACTGCGGACGGCGATGGACTCGCCAGCGCCCCGTACGCGCAACCGCTTCGGGGCTCACCTGACGCGCGATATCTGCCAAGCGCATCCAAGTAGCGAAGCGCTCCTCACGCTGAGCACCCCGCACGCCAACCGCGATCCAGCCGGGATCGGCCGGCGCACGTCGCACGACCACCGGCACACGGCCCCGCAGTGCTGTGCGAGCCCACTCGGGAGCGTCCTGCGGCAGGTGCTCAGGACGCAGGCCCCAGAGCAGGTCATGTGGCAGTGGCTGCTTCATCGCCCCCTCTCCTACCACTGCGCCCGCAACAGTTCACGGACTCGGCTGGAGGCTGCACGGTTATCGGCACCTAGGCGCGAGCGCAGATCCCGTGGGTTCTGTGCAATGTCTTGCAGCGCTTGGCCAAGGCTTGCACGCACCACCGTGATATCGCTTTCGGTAGGCTGTACCACCTGCTGCACCTCCAGGGTTTCCCAGAGCAGGCCCAGGGATGCGTAGTTATCCAGGTCGTAAGCCATTGGCGGCACGCTGGCTGCCAGGCTCTCCAGTTCCTCGACGCTGCGCTGGGTGATACGAGCAGCCGCCGCCTTACCCATGGCGTGCACCATCACCCCTGGATCACGCAAGGCGATCAACCGATTGGCCTGATATCCGTGGGCGAGAAAGGCACCGGACATGGCCTTGCCAACCAGCAGGCCGACGACAGCGTGGCCGGCCAACCGCGCGCGGGCGTAGGCGTCAACCGCACCGGCCAGAGCCTGATGAATGCCGAACGCTTCCTCGCGCCGGCCATAGGCCTGACTGGGTACGTCGACGATGGCGATCAACGCGCGCCTATGAGGGCTGTCTCGATCTTGCTCAATCACGGCATCTACCGCCTGGGCAAGGCCCCAGCCTTCGAGCAGGCCCACTTCACCACCGCTGGCACGAGGGAAGCGGTTTTGTTCATCGCTGACCACCGCCAGATAGCGCACAGCCTGGCCGGCGAGTTCGCCATCGGCTACGCGCAATGAAGCGGGCAATCCACTCACTAACGGCGCATCGCCAGCGAGGGCCTGAAACCAGTTCAGCCCACGCGATTCAGTAGACTGGCTCATTGTTGTGCTCCCTGATAAAGACTGCGCACGGCAGCTGCGTCAGCCTGAACGCTGGTGTCGACACTCTGTAGGCGCTCGAGGAACCAGGCATGCCGGCGACTGCGTTCCTGCACGGGCTTACCCTGCACGAACAGCGCGCGGATCTGGTCGCGAATCGCCTCGACATCGTCACCGACATAACCGTCGACCAAGCCACTGGCGTGGCGCTGCTCACCGCCGGTCAGGCTCCAGATGAAGGGACGATCACGGGAGTCGTACTCATCGATACCGGCTTCCTGCTCGATGACTTGCGGACCGTTGAGGCCAAGCCGCGCTTCGCGGGTCACCAGCAGATAGCTGCACAGTCCGGCGGCAATCGACATGCCGCCGAAGCAGCCGACCGGCCCGGCGACCACGCCAATCACCGGCTGATACTGGCGAAGGTCGACAATCGCGGCCTGGATTTCGGCGATGGCGGCTAACCCGAGGTTGGCCTCCTGCAAACGTACGCCACCGGTTTCCAGCAACAGCACCGCGCGGGTTGGCGTGCCATTACGGTTGTCTTCGGCCGCAAGCTCGAGGGCACCGGCAATTTTCGCACCGCCCACCTCGCCAAGGCTGCCGCCCTGGAAGGCACCTTCAATCGCAACGATAAGCGCAGGTTGAGCATCGATAAGCCCCTTGGCGACGACCACGCCGTCATCGGCCTGGGGCACGATGCCTTGCTTGGGCAGCCACGGCGAAATCACTCGGGCGAACGGGTCTACCAACTCGCGGAAACTGCCCTCGTCGAACAGCGCACGGGCGCGCTGGCGGGCGCCAAGCTCGGTAAAACTGTGCTGCTCCAGCAGCCGTTGAATAGTGGCATCAGTCATGGGAAAGCTCCTCCAGCCCTTGCTCCAGACGCAGACGTACAACGCCTGGCGTAGCGCCGAAATCGTGAATCTCGATATTCAGGGCTGGCAGTTGCTGCTCGCTAAACATGCGTTCGAACAGGTGTTGCCAGCGCGCTGCGCTGCCATTCACCGAAGTCACGACCTGAATAGCCAGGGTGCCGGCTGTACCAGGCTCCAGCAGCACTTCCAGATCACCAGAACCGACACAGCCGACCAACGCGCGGTTGCGGGCTGGCGAGCCGGCGGGGAAGGCAAAGGACAGGGTTTCCATGGTCAGAGACTCCCAATCTGCGCGTGCAGCACGGGCTGCAGGCGGTCGAGGAATAAAGACGCGGCGAGCAAATCGGCTGCACCGCCGGGCGAGGCACGCAGCCTCAACATATCGTTATCAAGTTCACGCAGACGCCGGCGACCTTCCAGGCTGGCGCAGCCGCCGGCCTTGAGCACCGCTCGTGCGCCGCATTGCATGCTGCTTAGGCCGGCCAGGCCTGCACGGTAGAGCACGCAGGTATCAGTCAGGGTGGTCATGATCGCCAGCAAGGCATCCAGCCGAGCATTCTGCTCACCGGCTCCGTTCTCACGGCTGCGCCGCAACTGCGGCAACGCCTGCTGGATCACCGCCGGGAAGCCCTGCTGTGCTTCCTCACGGGCGCCGGGCACACCATACAAGCGACAGACCCTGGCACCATGGCTGTCGCCATTGGCTGGAGCGTGGCGGTCGTTGAGCATGGCCAAACGCGCGGCCCGTGTGGTCACATCACCAGCGCCTGAGGCACTGCTATCCAGTGCAGCAGAGGCAGTCAGCAGGCCTAGCGCCCAGATTGCGCCGCGATGGGTGTTCACCCCCGCCGTAACGCGCAGCATCTCCACTTCACCGTCACGACCAATCTGGCCGATGGCTTCGCGCAACGTCAGGCTTACCGTACCGTACTCAAGCGCTGCATCGGCCATCGCCTTGAAGCACGGCCACAACGACAACGCCGAGGCATGCATCAAACCCAAATGCAGATCGATGTGCGCACCACTGCCGCGCTTGTCGACAAGGCCCGGCTTGGGCGACAAATCAGCCTCGTCGATCAACGCATCGACGGCCAGATCCGCCAAACACTCACTGAGTGACAGTTGCGGTTGTTTTGAATGAATCGCGCTCATCACCAACTCCTGAATTTGGCGGGCGGGCTATAGAGCCCGCCGGACCAATCGACCAGTTCGGCGATGCTCTTGGCCGCCAGCAGTTCGCGGCTGGCGTCAGCACGGCGGATACCGAGATCTTCCGGCAGCGCGATAAGCCCTTCGCGGCGCATCCGTGCGGTGTCTTTCGGGTTGTGACGCAAGCCAATGGCAGTGACACCCGCCACGGCAGCGATCATCGCCTGACGCTCTTCCAGGGAGCGCGCCTTATAGAGGTAGGCAATACCTTCCTCGGTGAGCAAGTGGGTGACGTCATCGCCGTAAATCATGATCGGCGCGAGCGGCATGCCGGCCTTCTTTGCCACCTCGACCGCATCGAGCTGATCGACGAAGGTCGGTTTGCCGCCCTCCTGAAAGGTCTCGACCATCTGCACCACCAGCTTCTTGCCGCGCTCGAGCAGCGGCGCCTCGCTCTGTTCAGGGCGCATGTCCAGCCAGGCGGGCGTGCTGTGGCGACGACCGCGCGGGTCGTGGCCCATGTTCGGTGCGCCGCCAAAACCGGCCAGGCGACCGCGGGTAACGGTCGAGGAATGGCCATCACCATCCACCTGCAGGGTCGCGCCGATAAACAGGTCGACCGCGTACTGCCCGGCCAGTTGGCACATCATCCGGTTGGAGCGCATCGAGCCATCGCGACCGGTAAAGAACACGTCCGGGCGCTGGGCGATGTAGCCCTCCATGCCCAGCTCGGTGCCAAAACAATGCACGCTTTCGACCCAGCCGGTCTCGATCGCCGGGATCAGCGTTGGGTGCGGGTTGAGGGTCCAGTTGCGGCAGATCTTGCCTTTCAGGCCCAGAGACTCGCCGTAGGTCGGCAGAATCAGCTCAATGGCGGCGGTGTTGAAACCGATGCCGTGGTTGAGCGACTGCACGTTGTGTTTTTCGTAGATGCCACGGATCGCCATCATCGCCATCAGCACGTGCACGGGCTTGATGTGCCGGGGGTCACGGGTGAACAGCGGTTCGATGTAGAAGGGTTTATCCGCCACCACCACGAAGTCGACCCACGACGCAGGAATATCCACCCGTGGCAGTTCGTCGACGATCTCGTTGACCTGGAATATGACGATGCCATCGCTGAAGGCGGTGGGCTCGACCAGCGCCGGCGTATCCTCGGTGCTCGGCCCGGTGTAGATATTGCCGTGCCGATCAGCCTGGAAGCCGGCCAGCAGAGCAACGTTGGGAATCAGATCGACCAGTAGCCGCGAGTAAAGCTCGATGTAGGTATGGATGGCGCCCACTTCGAGCAGGCCATCTTCGAGCAATTGGCTGATCCGCAGGCTTTGCGGGCCAGCGAAGGAGAAGTCGAGTTTGCGGGCGATGCCGCGCTCGAACAGATCGAGGTGCTCGGCGCGACTGACGCTCGGCATGATCATGTGCAGATCATGCAAACGGCCAGGGTCAACCTTGGCCAACGAGCGGGAAAGAAAGTCCGCCTGCTTCTGGTTGTTGCCTTCGAGCACTACACGATCACCGGGGGCGATCAAGGCCTCGAGCGCAGCGACGATCTTGTCGCTTGGCAAAACCACGCCATCGGCGAGTGCGCGCACCTGATCGAGACGTCGGGCCTTTTCAGCGCGACGACGCGACCACTGCGGCGGTGGGGATATTGTTGTTGTCATTAAAGACTCCACGAGTTCCGCTGTCGTGGGATCACAGTAGGAGTGCTGGGAGCAGCCATCAATCAAGCACGGCGTCGTATCGTTACGATCAGGTTAACGATGCACATCGGTTAACGCCGAAGAGCAGACCGGGCATACTGCGCCACCGTTCTCCCGTTGCCCGGCCTACCATGCGCATTCACGTCACCTTCATCGACCGCGTCGGCATCACTCAGGAAGTGCTCGCCCTGCTGGGTGGCCGTAACCTCAATCTCGACGCCGTGGAGATGGTGCCGCCCAACGTCTACATCGACGCACCGACCCTCAGTGCAGCGGTGCTCGACGAGTTGCGCGAGGCACTGTTCAAGGTGCGTGGCGTGCAGGCGGTAACGGTGGTGGACATTCTGCCCGGACAACGCCGCCGTTTGCAGCTCGATGCGCTGCTGGCGGCAATGACGGATCCGGTGCTGGCGGTGGATGCTGACGGCCGCGTGCTGCTGGCCAACCCGGCGTTGATCGCCCTGTGCGGCCGCGAGCCTGAAGGCGCGGCACTCGGCGAGCTGTTCACCGAAACAGACCTGCAGCAGGCACTGCTCGATCAGCATTTCCGCCTGCCTCTGCGCGAGGTGACACTGAACGGCCAGGCGCTGCTGCTCGATGCCACGCCCATCAGCGAAACCGCCGAGACCGGACAACTGGCCGGCGCTCTGCTGACCCTTTACGAACCCAGCCGTATCGGCGCGCGCCTGGCAGCGCTGCATCATGACCATGCCGAGGGCTTCGATTCGTTGCTCGGCGACTCGGTACCGATCCGCACGCTCAAAGCCCGTGCGCAACGTGTCGCGACGCTGGATGCGCCCTTGCTGATCCATGGTGAAACCGGCACCGGCAAAGAATTGGTGGCGCGCGCCTGCCACGCCCTCAGCACGCGCCACAGCGCCTCTTTTCTAGCCCTGAACTGCGCCGCGTTGCCGGAAAGCCTCGCCGAGAGCGAGCTATTCGGCTACGCCCCTGGCGCTTTCACGGGCGCGCAACGCGGTGGCAAGCCGGGCCTGCTGGAGCTGGCCAACCATGGCACGGTATTTCTCGATGAGATTGGCGAAATGTCACCCTACCTGCAGGCCAAGCTGCTGCGTTTCCTCAGTGACGGTACTTTTCGCCGGGTAGGCGGAGATCGTGAGGAGCGCGTCGATGTGCGCATCATCAGCGCCACGCACCGCAACCTGGAGCGGATGGTCAGCGAAGGGGAGTTTCGCGAGGATCTGTTCTACCGCCTGAACGTGCTCAACCTGCAGGTGCCACCACTGCGCGAGCGCGGTCAGGATATTCTGCTGCTGGCCCGGCACTTCATGCAGCATGCTTGTGCACAGATTCAGCGTACCCAGTGCCGCCTGACGCCCGATACCTACCCTGCCCTACTCGGCAATCGCTGGCCGGGCAACGTGCGGCAGTTACAGAACGTTATCTTCCGCGCTGCAGCTATCTGCGACAGTAACCTGGTGCAGGTCGGCGATCTGGATATCGCCGGCACCGCCGTCGCTCAGCAAGCTGGGGGAGAAGTTGGCAGCCTGGAGGCCGCAGTTGCAGGGTTCGAGAAAGAGTTGCTGGAAAAACTCTATGCCAGTCATCCCTCGACCCGACAACTGGCTGCACGCCTGAATACCTCGCACAGCGCCATCGCCACGCGGCTGCGCAAATACGGCATCAAGAGCAATCGATAGAGCACGCCAGGTGCGGATCGGGCAGGCGTCCACGATCAATGCTCGGGGAACACCTGCGCCAGACTCATGGCTTACTGACCGCTGCTACCACCAGCAGCACCGCCTGCTCCGCTGCTAGCACCGCCGCCGGTACCATCACCGGTGCCGCTACCCGCGCCGCCTGTTCCACCACCATTGGTGCCGGTACCACCGGGCATCGGGTCAGTACCCGCTCCGGTTCCATTCCCAGTACCGGTTCCAGTACCTGGTGCAGTGGTGCCTGGAGTCGTGGTGCCCCCTGGCAGAGTGGTGCCGTCATCGGTGCCCAAGCCTGGGTCATCTGCTGGCACGGCAGGAGCCGACGGGGTGGCAGGCCCCGTTGGTGGAGCGGTCGAATCCGCTACGGCAGGAAGCATTGCAGTGGCCAGCAGGCCACTGAATAAGAAAGCAGTCATTTTGGTCTTGTTCATTATTGTCACCTTTCATCCAGGTTGGTGGGGATCTCGCCACTTTCATCAATGAAAGCGAACGCTCCCTACACCCGACCGGCTGCGGTTCAATAATGTTCGCCTAGCAGGATAAACGGTCGCTTACCCGCGCAACGTCTCGGTGAACTCCGCGAGCCATGGCTCGGCATCCTGTTCCGGGGTGACGCTTTCGCTGGCATCCACACGCAGCATGGGTAACACCTCGCGGATACCCAGCTCGCCATACAGTTCGCGTACCTGCTCGCCACCGCCGCAGTAGGTGTCGCCGTAACTCGAATCGCCCAGCGCGATCACGCCACCAGGCAGCCCACTCCACGCCGGCAACCTGTCGCGGATCGCGAAGTACAGCGGCTGCAGGTTATCCGGCAACTCGCCCATGCCGGTGGTCGAGGTCACCACCAGAAAACTCTCAGGGCCGAACGCCAAGACATCCTCCAGGCTCGCCCGCGGGTTATGCCAGGCGTCGAAACCAGCCTGCTTCAACAGGCCCTCGGCGTGCCGGGCTACCTCTTCGGCGGTGCCGTAAACCGAACCGGACAGAATCGCGACTTTCATGAAAACTCCATAGGTTGAGGGCTGCGCCCGGCATTATGCCGCATTGCGCAGCCGGGCGTTTCCAACGGCCCCAGGTGCAGAAGCAGCAACCGAACGGGCCTCTGATAGACTGGCGAAAATGGATGGGGGACGCATGAAATGATCAACGCCAAACTGCTGCAACTGGTAGTCGAGGCCTCGAATGACGGCATCGTGGTCGCGGAGCAGGAGGGAGAGGACAACATCCTCATCTACGCCAACCCGGCATTCCAAGCACTTACCGGCTACAGCAACGAGGACATCCTCTACCAGGACTGCCGCTTCCTCCAAGCCGGTGACCGTGACCAGCCAGCTCTGGGCCTGATACGCGAGGCCGTGCGAACCCAGCAACCTTGTCGCCAGGTGATTCGTAATTATCGCAAGGACGGCAGTGTTTTCTGGAACGAGCTGTCCATCACCCCTGTATTCAACGAGGGCGATCAACTGACCTACTTCATCGGCATCCAGAAGAACGTCAGTGAACACGTACACAACCAAGAGCGGGTGAAGAAGCTGGAAGCACAGGTACAAGCCTTGCAAGCCGAGTTAGCTGAATTGAAACCACGCACCTAACGGTAACGAAACAGCCGGTCAGTTGTCACAAGTGGATGTTTCCAGCTTGCGCAGAATGCCGTCATGCAAGAGTCATCACTCTTAACCCCTCTCGAAATGGAATTCATACAGCAACTCACGGAAAACAGCCCTGCTCTGGTCGAGTCAGATCCGGGCCTGCAGGTCGATGCTATGCGGCAAACCGCCGAGCTGCTCGCCAGTTGCGCCGCCAAGGAGCAACTGACTATCGAGGCCCACATCGACAATCAACGCCTGTCGTTCACACCTCATCTGGTCACCGATGAACAGAACACAGCCCACCTGGAGCTGGGGGTGCCGCAGATCTTCGAGGAGGGCTCCTTCGACCGCGCATGGCGCTTGCCGCTCGATCCGCCCCGTCCCTTGCTGGCGCGCAATGGGCTAGCGGGCAGCTTGCTGATTCATGAGCTTTCACTGAGCGGGCTGCTGGTCGAACAAACGGCAAGATCCTCACCGCCGGATCGCTTCAGTCTCGGCCTGGACGTTGACGAACAGGCACCGATTACGCTGCAAGGTAGCTTGGTGCGAGTGACTGGCGATGGCCTGCTGGGGTATGAATTAACGCTGGACGAAGACAACGGTGAGCGTCTGCAAAACTACCTGTACCAGCAGTATCGCAATCTGTATCCCCAGACCAATACGCTCTGAACTATCGCCTCAGGTATCGAGGCGACCGGCCAGAAATTGCCGTAACCGCAAGCGCATCATGCGGCCTTCGCTGCCCAGGCAAGCGATGGGCGAGCCATGGAAACTTTCCTCGAGCAGATCAGCACTCTCGCCCACCAATGCGACCGGGCATTCGAGGGTGAGCGCCAGGCGTTCCAAGACTTGCGGGGTATCGGCCGCAGGCGCCTGATTGGAAAACACCACCACCGTCAACGGCTGCATCCTGCTGCACACCTGCGGCAGCTCTTCGAGCGACTGGCCAATGCCGAGCACGTGCACGGCTGCATCGGCCGGACTCAATAGTAGGCCGGTCACCAACAGCTCCAACTCGCGGCAACGGCCAGGCAGCGCGACCAGCAATAGACGTCGGCCAGGCTGGTTGCGCAGGTTATGCAGCCGCTGCAAAACGCGACCGCGCAGGAATGTGTCGAAGAATAGCCATTCGCTACCGTACCCAGGCCGCCCATAACGCACCAATAGCTGCTGCCAGAGCGGCATGATGATGTCCTGGAAGGCTACCGAGAGTGGGTAGCTGGAAAACACTTGCCCATACACACGATCCAGCTCGGTTTCGTCGTAGGCGTGCACGGCCTCCAGCAAGCGCCCTTGCCACTGAGCCCACTCACCCGATGTGGCCGACTCGTAGGTGGGTGCACTGCTGGCTTCATTACCACCATGGCGAGCGAGAATCCGAGCGACCTTGCTGACCGGTACACCGCGCTCGATCCAGGCCAAAACGCTGCGCACCATCTCGACATCCACGGGCGAGTACAAGCGGTGACCACTGTCGGTACGCACTGGCTGGATCAGCCCATAGCGCCGTTCCCAGGCACGAAGCGTCACAGGATTCACCCCCGTCAGCCGCGCCACTTCGCGGATTGGGAACAGTTCCTCTTCCTTGAGGGCGCTGGAGTTGAAAGGCAAAGAGCCAACCAGGTCGGACATAGAAAAAACCGCCATAGGGTCAGAATTTCAGCAGTCTACTCCAGCTCTGAGTGCCTTTCATTTTAGTTATACAAAGCCTGTACAGAGAAAACGGGCACCGTTCTGGCACTTAATCGACCATTCAGGCTGCCCGAAACGGGGCATCGTTGGATCGACAGCCATTTTCCTCAAGCACCCAGATTCTGCGCTAAAGCCTCGAAACCCTTGTAAATTGGGGCGCTAAGCCGCCTTTTGGCAGTTGTGAATAACATTGCTGGATAATTTGCATAAAACAGGAATAATCCTTGCTGCGTTCAAGACGCGACTCACCACCCCGAGCCGCGCCATCCGCCTGACCCTACCCTGGCCAGGTGCTCTGCAGGAGATACACGATGTCTACCGAACCGGTCACCCTCATGGTGGCGCGCCGTGTTGCCAACGGGCGCTATCAGGATTTCATCGCCTGGCTACGCGAAGGCGAGCAACTGGCTACCGACTTCCCCGGCTATCTGGGCTCTGGCGTCCTGGCTCCACCGCCAGGTGACGACGAATTCCAGATGGTATTTCGCTTTACCGACGAGCAGACCATGGCAGCCTGGGAGCATTCCGCCTCGCGTCGTGCCTGGCTGAGCCGAGGCAAAGGGCTCTTCGCCCAGCCCCATGAACAGCGCGCCCTGGGTATAGACGCCTGGTTCGGCAGCGGCCTGCGACAACCTCCACGCTGGAAACAGACCATCGCCATCTGGCTGGCCTTCTTCCCGGTTTCCCTTGGCTTCAACCTGTTGTTCGGCAGCCTGCTGGCGGACGTTCCACTAGTGACCCGCGTGCTGCTCAGCACCCTGGCGCTGACGCCGCTGATGACCTACCTGTTCATCCCTCTGGTCACCCGCCTGCTCGCCCCCTGGCTGCAAGGTAGCCGCCCTGCCGGCCTGCTGCGCCGCGTGAGCGCTCCCACCGGCCGCTGAGCCGGGAGCGCCATGGCCCAGCAGGCCATGGCGCTTCGCTTTCCCACACTGTACGAAGGGTTGTACAGCTTCTGTGGCTACTATAACGTTGCATGGCCAAGGCTACCGACTTTCATGGCGGCGCCTTTCCCGTTCATTGCCGGCAAATTCCCATGAGCGTCAGCAACGCCCCGATCCTGATCACCGGCGCCAGCAAGCGTGTCGGCCTCTATTGCGCCGAACGCCTGCTCGATGACGGCCATTCATTGATCGTCACCTACCGCAGTGACAGGCCTGAACTGGAAAAACTGCGTGAACACGGCGTGCTGACCCTGCACGCCGACTTCACCAGCGAGGCGAGCATTCTCGCCTTCATCGAACGCCTGCAGAGCCATACCGAGGCGTTGCGCGCGATCGTGCACAACGCCTCGGCCTGGTTCGCGGAAGCGCCCGGCGAAGAAGCCGCGGCCTTTCAGCAACTGTTCACTGTGCATATGCTGGCACCCTACCTGATCAACCTGCACTGCGCCGCGCTGCTCCAGCGCAGCGAACAGGCGGACATCATCCACATCAGCGATGACGTGGTGCGTAAGGGTAGCGGCAACCGGCCAGCGTACTGCGCCAGCAAGGCGGGCCTGGACAGCCTGACGCTGTCCTTCGCCGCGCGCTTCGCGCCTGACATCAAGGTCAATGGCATCGCCCCGGCGCTGCTGATGTTCAACCCGCAAGACGACGCCGAATACCGAACCAAGGCCCTGAACAAATCGGCGCTAGGCTTCGAGCCTGGCCCCAATGTGATCTACCAGAGCCTGCGCTATCTGTTGGACACCCCCTACATCACCGGCACCACCCTGACCGTGAACGGCGGCCGCCACCTCAAGTGAGGCGCCGCGAGGACAATGAAGATGAACCCATTACTGCCCAATCATTACCGCGAAATTCTCCTTGGCATCGGCGAGAACCCCGAGCGCGAAGGTTTGCTGGACACCCCAAAACGCGCCGCAAAGGCCATGCAGTACCTCTGCAACGGCTATGAGAAGAGCCTGGAAGAAGTCGTCAACGGCGCGCTGTTCAGCTCTGACAGCGACGAGATGGTGATCGTCAAGGACATCGAGCTCTACTCGCTGTGCGAACACCACCTACTGCCGTTCATCGGCAAGGCCCACGTCGCCTACATTCCGACTGGCAAGGTATTGGGGCTGTCGAAGATCGCCCGTATCGTCGACATGTACGCGCGCCGCCTGCAGATCCAGGAAAACCTCACCCGGCAGATCGCCAGCGCCATCGAAGAAGTCACTCAGGCCGCCGGCGTGGCCGTGGTCATCGAGGCCCAGCACATGTGCATGATGATGCGCGGCGTGGAGAAACAGAACTCGGTAATGAGCACCTCGGTAATGCTTGGCGCCTTCCGCGAGTCCTACAATACGCGCCATGAATTCCTGCAACTGATCGGACGGAGCAAGTAAGCATGCCCAGACTGGAACCCGGCATGGCGCGCATCCGCGTCAAAGATCTGCGCCTGCGCACCTTCATCGGCATCAAGGAAGAAGAGATCAACAACAAGCAGGACGTGCTAATCAACCTGACTATTCTCTACCCGGCCGTCGATGCGGTTCGTGACAACGACATCGATCACGCCCTCAATTACCGCACCATCACCAAGGCGATTATTCGTCACGTCGAAGGCAACAGCTTCGCCCTGCTGGAGCGCCTGACCCAGGAAATCCTCGACTTGGTGATGGCCCACGAGGCGGTGCGCTACGCTGAAGTGGAAGTCGACAAGCCCCATGCCCTGCGTTTCGCCGAGTCGGTGTCGATTACCCTCGCAGGTCATCGCTGATCCACTGGAATCCGCAGGCAGTTCGGTTGCCGACCTGCCCGCCGGCTTTTATCATCGCCGCCATTCCCTCCTTGTGAGTGCCTCGCCATGAATGATCAACAACGCCTCGAACTGGAAGCCGCCGCCTATCGCCGGCTGGTGCAGCACCTGCGCGAACGGCCGGACGTACAGAACATCGACCTGATGAACCTAGCCGGCTTCTGCCGCAACTGCCTGTCCAAGTGGTACAAGGCCGCGGCTGACGATCTCGATATCGCGATCACCCCGGATCAGGCCCGCGAAGAGGTGTATGGCATGCCCTACGCCGAGTGGAAGGCCAAGTACCAGACCGAAGCCAGCGCCGAGCAGCAGGCTGCCTTCAACGCCAAGCCCCCAAAAGGAACAGCATGAGCCACCTGAACGACTTCCGCGCCCGCCTGAGCGGCGAGCACTTCGCCTTTGCCGAGACCCTGGCCTTCATCGCTGAGCACTATGACTATCAGCCCAGCGCCTTCCGCAACGGTGAGGTCAGCAATGCCACCGGGCAGAACGAAGGCTCATGCAAGACCCTGAGCCTGGCCCAGCTCGAAGGCCTCACCGATCAGGAAGCCCTGCAGTGCTTCGGCGAACACTACCGCAGCGTGCTGGCCACTCCCGAAGGCAGTGACCACGCCAATATTCGCGCCCTTATGAACAGCGGCCTGGCAGGCATCAGTTTCGAACAGCAGTCGCTGACCCGCAAAGCCTGAGCCCTCTCGCACCCACGGCTGGGCGCTCGCCCGGCCAGCTCCGCCGCCCTGCCTAGCCGGTCGGCGGCACTCCTGACAATCATCACGCCCACACTAAAACCGCCCTGCAGCGAGATCGCCAAGGGAGCCGGTTGATGCGTCGTGGGTGATGCTTACGGAGAAATCGCACACCGGAACCCTGGCGAATGCAGGGCCCGGCGTGGACTGAAGACGCTAGCCGTTACAGCAGCTTGCGATCCTTGCCAGCAGCGATGCGCAGGCGCAGGGCATTGAGCTTGATGAAACCCGCCGCGTCGGCCTGGTTGTAGGCGCCGCCGTCTTCTTCGAAGGTGGCAATGTTGGCATCGAACAGCGAGTCGTCGGACTGACGGCCGGTGACGATGACGTTGCCCTTGTACAGTTTCAGGCGAACCACACCATTCACGTTGGCCTGGGAAGCGTCGATCATCTGTTGCAGCATCAGACGCTCCGGGCTCCACCAGAAACCGTTGTAGATCAGGCTGGCGTACTTCGGCATCAGCTCGTCTTTCAGGTGAGCGACTTCGCGATCCAGGGTGATCGACTCGATGGCGCGGTGGGCACGCAGCATGATGGTGCCGCCCGGGGTCTCGTAGCAGCCACGGGACTTCATGCCGACGTAGCGGTTCTCGACGATGTCCAGACGACCGATGCCGTTCTCGCCGCCGATGCGGTTCAGCTCGGCCAGCACGGTGGCAGGGCTCAGTTCTTTGCCGTCGATGGCAACGATGTCGCCGGCCTTGTAGGTCAGCTCGATATAGGTCGGGCTGTCCGGAGCCGCTTCAGGCGACTTGGTCCAGCGCCACATATCTTCTTCGTGCTCGGTCCAGGTGTCTTCCAGCACGCCGCCTTCGTAGGAGATGTGCAGCAGGTTGGCATCCATGGAGTACGGCGACTTCTTCTTGCCGTGACGCTCGATCGGGATCGCATGCTTCTCGGCATAATCCATCAGCTTCTCGCGGGAAAGCAGATCCCACTCGCGCCAAGGAGCGATCACTTTCACACCGGGCTTGAGCGCGTAGGCGCCCAGTTCGAAGCGAACCTGGTCGTTACCCTTGCCGGTAGCACCATGGGAGATGGCGTCAGCGCCGGTCTCGTTGGCGATCTCGATCAAACGCTTGGCGATCAGCGGGCGCGCGATGGAAGTACCCAGCAGGTACTCGCCTTCGTAAACGGTGTTGGCGCGGAACATCGGGAAGACGAAGTCGCGAACGAACTCTTCGCGCAGGTCATCGATGTAGATTTCCTTGACGCCCATTGCCTTGGCCTTGGCGCGGGCCGGCTCGACCTCTTCGCCCTGACCGAGATCAGCGGTGAAGGTCACCACTTCACAGTTATAGGTATCTTGCAGCCACTTGAGGATCACCGAGGTGTCCAGGCCACCGGAATAGGCCAGAACTACCTTTTTGACGTCCGCCATGCCATCCACTCCACGGGTTGTTCGGAAAGCCCGTGATTCTACTGCCCATGGCCCGCGATTTACAGGGGTGCGACAGGCCATGGCATTGAAGCGACAGGATCAGGAGGTGGCGGCTGGCGTCGAAGGCACCGGTGGGGCGGCCTGTTCGGCAGGCTGCGCGGGGGCTTCAGGCACCTTATCAAGGCTTATGGACACCCTGCGGTTCCTTTCCCGGTTGGCGGCCGTAGTGTTGGGCGCCAGCGGGTAACGCTCGCCGTGAAAGCGCATGACGATGCGCTCTTCGGGGATGCCCTGAGCCTTGAAGTACTCCATCACCGCCAGCGCACGGCGGCGCGACAGGTCGCGGTTGGTCAGGCGGTTGCCGCTGTTGTCGGAGTGACCGTCCAGCTCAATGCGATTGACCGTCGGGTCGGCCTTCATGAAATCGAGGATGATTTCCAGCTTGGCCTTGGCCATAGGGTCGAGCTCTGCCCCGCCGCCCGGGAAGCCGACGGTGGACTTGCGCACCTGATCGAAGTTGACCGGTAACAGCTTGGCCGTGCAGTTCAGGTAATCGTCGTAGGCCTTGCGAAAGCGTACCGGCAGCATCCGCACCTCGAGATCACCACCCACCTGGCTGCGATGGCGCACCAGCGGGCTGCGCCCTTCCAGCAAGCCAGTCAGCAAACGCCCAGCCTGCTCCTGGCTGCTGTTGAACGGCACTTCGCCGCTGCCGACGCTAACCACACCGAGGTTGATGTCGCCACGCCCCGGCTGCCATGGCGCCGCTGCTGCGAGTAGCGTTGCCGAGCCGCTGCCCAGCCAGCGCTCCCGGGGCTGCAGACGGAAGGTCGCCTGTTCGCCCGCGCGGCGCACGAACTGGCCCGAACCGAAATCAGTGATCGGTTGCGTCAGCCGGCATTCGAACTGGTCGCCGGCCACCTGCCATTCGACCTTTTCCAGACGAGTCTGGAAGCTGATCGCGGCCACAGGCAGACTCAAGCCTGCGCCGGCGAGCAATCCGACGATGAGGAAAAGAGGCTGGCGCACAGCGAGCTCCACAAGAAAACATAACGTTCCCTGTGGGTATCGGTGGCGGCGGAGAAAACTTGAGCCGTGCGATGGCCTATCTGCGGCGTGCCCCCGCCGGGCTTTTCCGGTAGGATTCCGGGCATGTTTCGCCCCCGCCTGGAAGCCTCAATGACCGACCGCATCACCCTGCTGCGTCCCGACGACTGGCACATTCATCTGCGCGACGGAGCGGTACTGCCGCACACCGTCGCCGATGTCGCCCGTACCTTCGCCCGCGCGATCATCATGCCCAACCTGGTGCCGCCGGTGCGCAACGCCGCCGAGGCTGCCGGCTATCGTCAGCGCATTCTCGATGCGCGGCCGGCCGGCAGCCAGTTCCAGCCGTTGATGGTGCTGTATCTCACTGATCGCACCACGGGTGACGACATCCGTGCAGCCAAGGCCAGCGGCATCGTCTACGCGGCGAAGATGTACCCGGCCGGGGCGACCACCAACTCCGACTCGGGCGTTACCAGCCTGGACAACATCACCGACGCCCTGGAAGCCCTGGCGGAAACCGGCATGCCGCTGCTGGTGCACGGTGAAGTCACCCGCGCCGAGGTCGATGTTTTCGACCGCGAGAAGGCTTTTATCGACGAGCATATGCGCCGTCTGGTCGAGCGCTTCCCGACGCTGAAAGTGGTGTTCGAACACATCACCACCGGTGATGCGGCCCAGTTCGTCAAGGAGGCGCCGGCCAACGTCGGTGCCACCATCACCCCGCAGCATCTGCTGTACAACCGTAACCACATGCTGGTCGGCGGCATTCGTCCGCACTTCTATTGCCTGCCGATCCTCAAGCGCAACACGCACCAGGAAGCGCTGCTCGATGCAGCCACCAGCGGCAGTCCGAAGTTCTTCCTGGGCACCGACTCCGCGCCCCACGCGAAGCACGCCAAGGAAAACGCCTGCGGCTGTGCCGGCTGCTACACCGCTTATGCGGCCATCGAGCTGTATGCCGAGGCCTTCGAGCAGCGTGGCGCACTGGACAAACTGGAAGCATTCGCCAGCCATTTTGGCCCGGACTTCTACGCTCTACCGCGCAACACCGACACCATCACCCTGGTGCGTGAGTCGTGGAACGCACCGGCCAGCCTGCCGTTCGGCGAGCAGACGGTAATCCCCTTGCGCGCGGGCGAATCGCTGCGCTGGCGTCTGCTGGAGGCTGGTCAATGAGCGAAGAATTGTACGAAGACGATCAGGAGCAACCGAGCAGCAGCGGCCCGCGTCACCCCATGGCTGCGCGTTTTCGTGGTTACCTGCCGGTAGTGGTGGATGTTGAAACCGGTGGTTTCAATAGTGCTACCGACGCCCTGCTGGAAATCGCTGCGACCACCATTGGCATGGATGAAGGCGGCTTCCTGTATCCCGATCACACGCATTTCTTCCGGGTCGAGCCGTTCGAGGGCGCCAATATCGAGCAGGCGGCGCTGGATTTCACCGGCATCAAGCTAGACCACCCGCTGCGCATGGCGGTAAGCGAAGAGCATGCGCTGACCGAGATCTTCCGCGGTCTGCGCAAATCCCTGAAGGCCAATGGCTGCAAGCGCGCCATTCTGGTCGGCCACAACAGCAGCTTCGACCTGGGCTTCCTCAATGCCGCGGTCGCTCGCTGTGACCTCAAGCGCAATCCCTTCCACCCCTTCTCCAGCTTCGACACCGCCAGCCTCGCCGGCCTCGCCTACGGGCAGACCGTGCTGGCCAAGGCGTGCCAGGCCGCCGGCATCGAGTTCGACGGCCGTGAAGCCCACTCCGCCCGCTATGACACCGAGAAGACCGCCGAGCTGTTCTGCGGCATCGTCAATCGCTGGAAAGAAATGGGCGGCTGGGAAGACTTCGACGAGTGAGTGCCATGAAAAAATATCAGATCTTCATTGATGGGCAGGCCGGCACCACGGGCCTGCAGATTCGCCAGCGGCTGGCCAACCACCCGCAGATCGACGTGGTCACCATCGACCACGACAAACGTCGTGACGTAGAGGCCAAGCTCGAGTTGATGCGTTCGGTCGATGTGACCGTGCTGTGCCTGCCCGACGATGCGGCTAAAGAAACTGCGGCTCAAGCTCGTGAAGTCGGCTGCCGGGTGCTCGACGCCAGCTCTGCACACCGCACCGCCAATGACTGGGTTTTCGGCATGGCCGAATTGGCCAAGGGCCAACGCGAAGCCATCGCCAAGGCCGCCGCCGTAAGCAACCCGGGCTGCTACGCCACAGGCGCCATCCTGCTGCTGCGCCCGCTCATCGAGGCGGGCCTGCTGGGCTCGGATCGCGAGCTGTGCATCAACGCCGTATCCGGCTACACCGGTGGCGGCACCAAGATGGTCGAACGCTATGAGCAGGAAGGTGCGCCGGTCTACGCGGCCTACGGCCTGGGCTTCGATCACAAGCACATTCCGGAGATCCAGCACTGGAGCGGCCTGAACGCACGCCCGATCTTCCAGCCAGCGGTCGGCAGCTACGACCAGGGCATGCTGGTGATGATCCCGCTGCAAGGCAACAACGGCGTCGAGCTGCAAAAAGCCCTGAGCGATTACTACCAGGGTGAGCAGTTCGTGCAGGTTCTGCCCTACAACGAGATCCCTGCCGACTCGGCGCCGTTCATCACCCCCCACGGCCTGAACGGCAGCAATCGCGCCGAGCTGCAGGTGTACGGTGCGAGCAGCGGCAAACAGGCCCTGCTGGTAGCCAAGCTCGATAACCTGGGTAAAGGCGCATCAGGTGCCGCGGTGCAGAACCTCAACATCATGCTGGGCCTTGAAGAAGGATTGTGCACGCAGATCGATTGAGCCCTGCCCTAACCAGAAAAAACCGGCTTATAAGCCGGTTTTTTTGATCGTTGTTTAGCGGGCCAGGGGCCAGGAAAGCGAATAGCGAGCAACCACTCATCGAAAGTTACACGACTGTGCCAATCAATAGTCGGTTTATCTTTGACACGCATTCTCATTAACATTAGTATCCTTCGCCATCAGTCTCAGCCAAACGACGGGCCAAGCCTATGTACGTCTGCCTCTGCGAAGGTGTCACCGACGGTCAGATCCGCGAAGCAATCTACGAAGGTTGCTGCAGCTACCGTGAAGTCCGTGAAACGTTGGGCGTTGCCAGTCAGTGCGGCAAATGTGCCTGCCTCGCCAAGCAGGTTGTGCGCGAAACATTGGGCGAAGTACAACAAAGCCAGGTAGCCATGGCTTACCCAGGAAATTTTATTGCCGCCTGAATTAAGCGCTTTCCAAGAACCGGATCTAGCATCCGGTTTTTTTATGCCCAAAATTCAATGAGTTAGCGCCAAGACGCACAACTTAAACACTCTCATTTATATTTATTTTCACTTATATTTCAATAACTTACGTTTGACAGCAGTATTTAGCAAGCCCAGAATTCGCCATCGGTTATCTATTTCCAGGCAGGACGGGCTCTCCCATGAAAGGCGACAAGACAGTTATCCAGCATTTGAACAAGATCCTCGGCAACGAGTTGGTCGCGATCAACCAGTACTTTCTGCACGCCCGCATGTATGAAGACTGGGGCCTGACCAAGCTGGGCAAGCACGAGTACCACGAGTCCATCGACGAGATGAAACACGCGGACAAGCTCATCAAACGCATCCTGTTCCTGGAAGGTCTGCCAAATCTGCAAGACCTGGGCAAGATCCTGATTGGCGAGAACACCCAGGAAATGCTCGAATGCGACCTGAAGATCGAGCACAAGGCGCACATCGATCTGAAAGCAGCCATCGCCTACTGCGAAAGTGTTGGCGACTACGCCAGCCGTGAACTGCTCGAAGACATCCTCGAATCCGAGGAAGAGCATATCGACTGGCTCGAAACCCAACTCAGCCTTATCAAGGCCGTTGGTCTGCAGAACTACCTGCAGTCGCAGATGGAAGAGTAACTGGGAGCAGCTGCGCGTCGGCCCTGCTGCGTTGAAAACAAGCTCGAAATGCTCATGTACATAAGTACACTCCGCTTTCTCGCTTGTTTTCGCCTTGCATGGCTCTAGCTCGCAAGCTCCCAATCCGCCGCGCCTTTTGCGGATTTAGTTGCGAGAATAAAAAACGGGAGCCTAGGCTCCCGTTTTTTCATCACTGATGCTTACTTCTCGACGAAGGCGCGCTCGATCAGATAATCACCTGGCTCACGCATACGCGCGGAGATCTTCAGACCGAAGCTGTCGAGTACTTCGCTGGTCTCGTCAAGCATGCTCGGGCTGCCACAGATCATCGCGCGGTCGTCCTGCGGGTTGATCGGCGGCAGGCCGATGTCCGCGAACAGTTTGCCGCTGCGCATCAAGTCAGTCAGACGACCCTGATTCTCGAACGCCTCGCGGGTCACCGTCGGGTAATAGATCAGTTTTTCCTTCAGCGCATCACCGAAGAATTCGTTCTGCGGCAGGTGATCGGTGATGAACTCACGGTAAGCCACTTCGTTAACGTAGCGCACACCGTGAACCAGAATCACTTTCTCGAAACGCTCGTAGGTTTCCGGATCCTGAATCACGCTCATGAAGGGCGCCAGGCCGGTACCGGTGCTGAGCAGATACAGATGCTTGCCCGGGTTGAGGTCATCAAGAACCAGGGTGCCGGTGGGCTTTTTGCTGATGATGACTTCGTCACCTTCCTTGAGGTGCTGCAATTGCGAGGTCAGCGGGCCGTCTGGCACCTTGATGCTGAAGAACTCCAGATGCTCTTCCCAGTTCGGGCTGGCAATGGAGTAGGCGCGCATGAGCGGGCGGCCGCTTTCTTGCTGCAGACCAATCATCACGAACTGGCCATTCTCGAAGCGCAGGCCCGGATCGCGGGTACACTTGAAGCTGAACAGCGTGTCATTCCAGTGGTGAACACTGAGAACGCGTTCGTGGTTCATGTTGCTCATGTACGGGCTCCTAAAAACTTCAGACGCGCTGATTCTTAAGCGCAATTGCGCGGCATTCTAATCCCGCCCACAATATCTGTTAAATGAATTATCAAGATATAGGTTATCGGTTATATAGATATGCGATTTACTCTTCGTCAACTTCAAGTGTTTGTCGCCGTCGCCCAGCAGGAGAGCGTATCCAGAGCCGCTACCCTCCTCGCCCTATCCCAATCGGCCGCCAGTACATCGATCACCGAGCTGGAGCGGCAATCAAGCTGCCAGTTATTCGACCGTGCCGGCAAGCGCCTGAGCCTAAACGCCCTTGGGCGCCAGCTCCTACCACAGGCAGTCGCATTACTGGATCAATCCAAAGAGATCGAGGATCTGCTCAACGGCAAATCAGGCTTTGGCTCCCTGGCCGTGGGCGCAACCCTGACCATCGGCAATTACCTGGCCACTCTGCTGATCGGTGGTTTCATGAAGGTGCACCCCGAAAGCCAGGTGAAACTCCACGTACAGAACACGGCCAATATCGTACAGCAGGTGGCGCATTACGAAATTGACCTGGGTCTAATCGAAGGCGACTGCAATCACCCGGACATTGAGGTGCAGAGCTGGGTGGAAGATGAGCTGGTGGTCTTCTGTGCTCCTCAGCATCCTCTCGCGCAGCGAGGTCAAGCCAGTATCAGAGAACTGAGCAGCGAGGCCTGGATTCTTCGCGAACAGGGTTCCGGCACTCGCCTGACATTTGACCAAGCCATGCGTCACCACTCCGACGCCCTAAACATTCGCCTGGAGTTGGAACACACCGAAGCGATCAAGCGCGCCGTGGAATCAGGCCTGGGCATCAGCTGTATTTCGCGCCTGGCGCTGCGTGATGCATTCCGCCGCGGCAGCCTGGTAGCCGTGGAAACACCGGATCTGGATCTGCGCCGGCAGTTCTATTTCATCTGGCATCGGCAGAAGTACCAGACAGCTGCCATGCGCGAGTTTCTCGACATGTGCCGGGCGCTGACGGCAGGTATCCGCCGCAGCGACGAAATCGTGCTGCCAGAAGTGCGTTAGCCGAGCAGGATAATGCCCCACACGCTAGCGATCAGCGTCAGCGAGACCATTTGGGCGGCGCTGCCCATGTCCTTGGCAGTTTTGGACAAGGGGTGCAGGTCGAGGGAAATACGGTCGATGGCTGCCTCAACAGCAGAGTTGAGCAATTCGACGATCAGCGCCAACAGGCAGACGGCAACCATCAAGGCGCGCTCGCCACGACTGACGTCGAGCAGCAGCGCCATAGGGATCAGCACAACGTTGAGCAAGACCAACTGGCGGAACGCCGCTTCGCCGACGAATGCGGCCCGCAGGCCATCCAGCGAATAACCAGCAGCATTGAGGACGCGCTTGAACCCGGTTTGTCCTTTGAATGGCGACATAGACAGCGAACCGCGACAGGAAAGGCCGGCAGGGTACGCCAGGAGCCGAAAAAAATCCCGCACATTCGGATGCCAAAGGCCACCATCAGGCGGCCGGCACAGACTCCAGCTGCTGCAGCAGCAGTGCCGCCTGGGTGCGCGTGCGCACGCCGAGCTTACGGAAAATAGCGGTGACGTGGGCTTTCACAGTAGCCTCGGAAACGCTCAGTTCATACGCGATCTGCTTGTTCAGCAGGCCCTCGCAGACCATGGTCAACACGCGGAACTGCTGCGGTGTCAGGCTGGCCAGGCCGGCACTGGCGGCCTTTACCTCGGCAGACAGACTAATGGCTTCCTCGCTCTGCTGCGGCCACCAAACCTCACCGTCGAGCACCTGGCGCACAGCCTGCTGGATCACTTCCAGCGGGCTGGACTTGGGGATAAAACCACTGGCACCGAACTCACGAGCGCGCACTACGACGGCGGCCTCTTCCTGGGCAGAAATCATCACCACGGGAATCTGCGGGTATTGCCCACGCAGCAGCACCAGACCGGAAAATCCATAGGCTCCGGGCATATTGAGATCGAGCAGCACAAGATCCCAATCGGTTTTCTCGGTTAGTCGAGTTTCCAGCTCGGCGATACTGGCCACTTCAACCAGTCGCACGCCAGCCCCGAGGCCCATTGTCAGGGCCTGCTGCAGCGCGCTGCGAAACAGTGGGTGATCATCAGCTATCAGGATTTCGTAAGCGACCATGGCAGATCCTGTTCTTTTTATCGGCAGAACGTACGGCGGACTCCATGCCCAACGGCGGCGTACGACATCCGCCAGAATGCCCAGCGCGGACAAGGTGGTCAAGCGCGGCGCTTTACGGCAAAGTCTGCGCCCTTCTTGCCAGGAGCCCGGTGATGGCCAACCAAGCGCTACGCGCCGACCTGCTAATGTTGCTGACTGCCATGATCTGGGGCTCGTCATTTGTCGCCCAGCGCCTGGGGATGGATGCCATAGGTCCATTTCTCTACAGCGGACTACGCTTTGCCCTGGCCATCATCGTGCTGTTGCCGCTCATCATGCTGCTACGCCGACGCAACACAAAACCTGCCTCGCCGTTGAGCCGCCCGCTACTGCTCGGCGGCTGCCTGATGGGTGCTGTGCTGGCGCTGGGCATCAACCTGCAACAGGTCGGCCTGCTGTTCACCAGCGTCACCAACTCGGGCTTCATTACCGGCTTGTATGTGATCGTGGTGCCATTGCTTGGCCTGCTACTAGGCCACAAGACCGGAATGGGCATCTGGCTGGGCGCCTCACTGGCGGTAGTCGGCATGTTCCTATTGAGCGTTGGTGAAGGCTTCCAGGTCGCCTCCGGTGACTGGCTGCAGCTGGCTGGCGCCTTCGTCTGGGGTGTACATGTGCTGCTCGTGGGGGTCTTCGCTGCACGTCACGATGCGCTGCTACTGGCCTTGGTGCAATTCGTTACCTGTGCACTCATCAGCCTGGCGCTGGCCTTGGTCTTCGAGAACCTGCCGAGTGCGAACATCGCCCAGGCACTGCCAGCGATTCTCTATGGCGGCATATTCGGCGTAGCGGTGGGATTTACCTTGCAGGTGGTCGCTCAAAAACACGCCATTGCCTCCCACGCTGCGATCATCCTCTCCCTGGAAGCGGTATTCGCAGCCATCGCCGGCGCCCTGTTGCTGGGTGAATCCTTGTCAGCACGCGGCTATTTCGGCTGCGCACTGATGTTCGGCGGCATGCTACTCGCGCAGCTGTGGCGAAAACCCGCGGTTGTTATAGATAGGCCTTGAGGCGCTGGTGCAGCTCACTTTCCAGGTTCACGGCACGAGGCGCATTGGAAGCCAGGTAATGCTCACTGAACACGTCGAAGTAAGCATTTAATGCACCGGCGGCGCGATGATCGCCGGCCAGCTCCAGGCACAGCGCTGCGACTTCGGCGGTGCACAGGTGATCATCGCGCGTGGAACGTCGCAGCCGATAACGTGACAGTGCCTCAGGCTGCAAACCAAGCACGGGCAACTGATCCAGATACGGGCTCTTGCGGAACATCTTACGGGCCTGCGTCCAGGTCGCATCAAGCAACACGAACAGCGGCCGCTTGCCCGCACTTACCTTCACGGAAGTTACCACACGCTCAGCCTCGGCATACTCACCGGGAAATACCAGGTAAGGCTGCCACTGGGACTCCGCAAGCAGCGCAGGCAGCAGCGGATCGACCTCGGTACGCGACCAGCCGAAGGCCGAGGTATCCGCGACCACATCGGCGATCAGCCAACCGGTGTTGCTTGGCTTCAACGCCTCGACGTCATGCATCAACAGACACACCCCGGCATTCGCCGATACCTGCGGGCGCCAGGCACACAGGCAATGAGTACGTGCCAGCCGGCAGTCCGGGCAGCGCTCGGCTCGCGACCCTCTAGCCAGGAACGGTTTGACGCTACGCGCCAGGCGTGCGGCGCGCAGTACGGCAACAGCGTGGCTCATGAGCGTGCACCCGGACGGGCAAAGAAAATCGGATCGAAGACAGAAAAGGACATGGCCGTCTGGAGTCGCGTAACGAAGGGCGCGTAGTCTATCAATTGCGTTGTTAAAAATGCCCCATTGCCCCTGCTAATCTCCAAGCAACAGCCGGGCTTGGTAACATCCATCCCTTGCCCGTCGATACGCTTTCTTAAAGCGAACATAAAGAGACGAGCCGGGTCTATTACCGCTTACCGTCTTCAGGAGTCAGTCATGCAGCGTTTCGCCCTTTCCGCCCTACTCGTCAGCCTTCTCGTTCCGACGGCGCATGCTGCTTCGCTAAAAGGCTATGAGCTGACGCAAACGCTGGAAAAAGTGGCCCGTGAAAGCAGCGTCGGCACACCACGCGCCATCAACGAGGACATTCTCGACAGGGGCTACACGGTCGAAGGCAACGAGTTGATCAATCACCTGAGCGTGCGCCCCGGACATGCCTCGCAGATGCGTGGCAACCCCGATACCGTGCGTGCGCAGTTAGCCAATAGCGTGTGTAGCAACCCGGGCTTCCGCAAGCTGCTGGCCAGCGGTGCGGTACTGCGCTACGAGTTCAGTGAGATCCAGAGCAATCGCCCCGTCACAACTGAACGGTTCGGCAAGGCCGATTGCCGGCTGTAAGCCAAGCGCACAACGAGACGGCTTGAAACCCTCCGGCGCAGTTGACCAGAGGGTGCTGAGGCAAAAGGAGAAGCGCAATGGATGATCACGCGAACGCCCATCTTTCCCTTCACCTGCAAACCACCGGCACCGCGTTGGCGGACAGCCTCGATGAGCTGGCCGCCCAAATAACGCCAGCGGATAGCCCCAACCTCGCGCTGTACCGGGAGATGCTCGCCACTGTGGCACGCATGGCCCAAGCCGACCGCAACCGCTGGGACGCCAAGATCATGTCGCAGACCCTGCGCGAGATGGAGCGTGCCTTTAGTGTGCTGGAGCGCTTCCGGCATCGCCGCAAGGTCACCGTGTTCGGCTCTGCCCGCACCCAGCCCGGCCACCCGGTTTACGCGCTGGCGAGAGACCTGGGCGCGACCCTGGCCCGCCACGACCTGATGATCATCACCGGCGCAGGCGGCGGCATCATGGCCGCGGCGCACGAGGGTGCCGGCCGTGACAACAGCCTGGGCTTCAATATCACCCTGCCCTTCGAACAATCGGCAAACGCGACCATGCAAGGCAGCGACAACTTGCTGTCGTTTCACTTCTTCTTTCTACGCAAATTGTTCTTTGTCAAGGAAGCCGACGCTCTGGTGCTCTGCCCAGGCGGCTTCGGCACCCTCGACGAGGCACTGGAAGTCATCACCCTGATCCAGACAGGCAAAAGCCCCCTGGTACCGGTGATTCTGCTCGACGAGCCCGGTGGCACGTTCTGGCAGGGATTGCTCGACTACATCCAGCAGAACCTCGACAGCAACGGCTACATCCTCGCTAGCGACATGAACCTGATGCACCTGGTTCACGACGTCGATGAGGCAGCCGAGGCAATCGACCGTTTCTATGCCAACTTCCACTCCAGTCGCTGGCTGAAACATCAGTTCGTGATCCGCATGCAGCACCCGCTGACCGATCAAGCCCTCGAACACCTCAACCTGCACTTCAGCGATCTATGCAAAAACGGCGATATCCAGCAGCAGCTCAGTGGCAACGTGGAAATGGATGGGCCGAAACTGCGCGATATGCCAAGACTGACCTTCGCGTTCAGCGGTCGTAGCGCCGGGCGGCTGCGTGAATTGCTCGATGTGATCAACCTGCCCCGGAATTGGCTGGCCTGAGCGCAAGGAGGCTCAGAGCCTTCTGTTCGTCATCTTTCCGACGAATTTTCCGCTGCAATCGCCAGAGAGTGGCGGCAGCGAGCATGAATTGGTGGGCTGAAGCGGATCGCCGCCCGGCCCACCCAGCAGCGGGTGCGCACAGGTAGGGTGGGCTTCAGCCCACCAATTAGAGTATTCAAAAGAGCAATTGGATGGTTCCCACGCGAAATCCGAGCACCGCTGCCTGCCAATGGAGAGCGTTGTCAGTCGTCCTGGAGGGAACCGCGCATCAGCTGCCCTACCAGATCCATTGGGTAGCCGCGGTAAACCAGAAAGCGCATCTGTTTAGCCCGCTCACGGGCATCTGCTGGTAACTGCCCGGCAAACTTGCGTTGCCAGGTTTGCTGCAGGCCATCGCGCCAATCAATACCACTGTCGCGCAACGCCTGTTCGATATCGGCACGGGCAAGGCCGCGCTGGGAGAGGTCGTCACGAATACGCTGCGGGCCAAAGCCCGAGCGCGCTCGATAACTGATGAAGCTTTCCAGATAACGCGCTTCGCAGAGCAGCCCTTCTTCGCTCAAGCGATCGAGGGCAGCCTCGATATGCTCATCGCTGGCGCCGCGCTGTCGCAGTTTACGCGACAGCTCGATCCGCCCATGTTCGCGGCGCGCCAGTAGATCCATGGCGGTATGGCGCACCGCTTGCACGTTATCCAGAATCACGGCCACGAACTGGAATCAGAGGTCGACTTCGGCGCCGACGACTTCAGCACCCGAATTGGCTTTTACCGAGGGGCTGACGACAAGCAGCTTCTCGCGGATCAGGCCTTCGATGGCACGGCCTATTTCCGGATTATCTTCCAGGTACTTCGCGGCATTCGCTTTGCCCTGACCGATCTTATTGCCCTGGTAGCTGTACCAGGCACCGGCTTTCTCGACGAAACCGTGCTGCACACCCAGGTCGATGACCTCGCCATTGCGATAGATGCCCTTGCCGTAGAGAATCTGGAACTCGGCCTGACGGAATGGCGGTGCTACTTTGTTCTTCACCACTTTGACGCGAGTTTCGCTGCCGACTACCTCGTCACCTTCCTTCACCGCGCCGGTACGGCGGATGTCGAGGCGCACCGAGGCATAGAACTTCAGCGCGTTACCACCGGTAGTGGTTTCCGGGCTGCCGAACATCACGCCGATCTTCATGCGGATCTGGTTGATGAAAATCACCAAGCAGTTGGCGTTCTTGATGTTGCCGGTGATCTTGCGCAGCGCCTGAGACATAAGACGAGCCTGCAGGCCGACGTGCATGTCGCCCATCTCACCTTCGATTTCAGCCTTGGGTACCAGTGCGGCCACGGAGTCGACGATGATCACGTCAACAGCGTTGGAGCGCACCAGCATGTCGGTGATTTCCAGCGCCTGCTCGCCGGTGTCTGGCTGCGAAACAAGCAAGTCATCGACATTGACGCCCAGCTTGCCAGCGTAATCCGGATCCAGCGCATGCTCAGCATCGACGAACGCACAGGTAGCACCCATGCGTTGCGCTTCGGCAATCACCGAAAGAGTCAGCGTGGTTTTACCCGAGGATTCAGGGCCGTAAATTTCGACGATTCGACCTTTCGGCAAACCGCCAATACCCAGCGCGATGTCAAGGCCCAGGGAGCCGGTGGAAATGGCTGGAATCGCCTGACGATCATGATCGCCCATACGCATCACTGCGCCCTTGCCAAACTGCTTCTCGATCTGGCCCAGTGCAGCCGACAAAGCGCGCTTCTTGTTCTCGTCCATTACATTCCTCACGTGATCAGAAGGGCCTGACGGCCAATAACTGTATAAGTAGCCAGTATTATTCCACAGGGTTCGTCACTCGCCTACCCCGCTGATGGATTTTCTTGTGCCAGTAGTCGCATTAGTCCCAGCAAGGCCGCTTCCACGGTTTGCGCGCGCACGGCGTCACGGGAACCGGGGAACTGGAAACGCCTGGCGAACACCCGCTCACCATCGGCCCAGGCAACCCACACCGTGCCGACCGGTTTCTCCGCACTGCCACCACCGGGCCCCGCCACACCGCTGACAGCCGTGGCATAACGCGCACCGCTATGTGCCTGAGCGCCACGCACCATGGCCTCGACCACTTCACGGCTGACCGCGCCCACGCTGTTGAAAAGCGCTTCGGGCACGCCCAGCTGGCGGGTCTTCTGGGTGTTGGAGTAAGTGACGAAGCCGGCTTCGAACCAGGCCGAGCTGCCTGCGATACGGGTGATGGCTTCGGCAATACCGCCGCCCGTACAGGACTCGGCAGTGGTGACCTGAGCACCACACTCCAGCAGCGCTTCGCCAAGCCGAGCGGCAAGTACGGTCACGGGCTGATCATCGAAATTCATCTGCGCTCCGGGGTTAAAGGCGGTGGGGTCGATACCGTACACTAGGCGCTTTTGCTATTCAGCCGGACACTCGACACGATGAGCCAAAGCGACCTCAGTTCCCACACGCCGATGATGCAGCAATATTGGAGGCTGAAGAATCAGCACCCCGATCAGCTGATGTTCTATCGTATGGGCGATTTCTACGAAATCTTCTACGAGGACGCGAAGAAAGCCGCCAAGCTTCTGGACATCACCCTGACCGCCCGCGGCCAGTCCGCCGGCCAGGCGATTCCGATGTGCGGCATTCCTTACCACGCCGCCGAGGGCTACCTAGCCAAGCTGGTCAAGCTGGGTGAGTCGGTGGTCATCTGCGAGCAGATCGGCGATCCGGCCACCAGCAAGGGGCCGGTGGAACGCCAGGTGGTGCGCATCATCACACCAGGCACCGTCAGCGACGAGGCATTGCTCGACGAGCACCGCGACAACCTGCTGGCCGCCGTGCTCGGTGACGAGCGCTTGTTCGGCCTGGCGGTGCTGGACATCACCAGCGGGCGCTTCAGCGTGATGGAAATCAGCGGCTGGGAAAACCTCCTGGCCGAACTCGAGCGCCTCAACCCTGCCGAGCTGCTGATCCCCGATGATTGGCCCCAAGGCTTGCCGGCGGAGAAACGCCGTGGCTCGCGTCGCCGTGCACCCTGGGATTTCGAGCGTGATACCGCTCAGAAGAGCCTGTGCCAACAGTTCGGCACCCAAGATCTCAAAGGCTTCGGCTGCGAGACGCTGACCCTGGCCATCGGTGCCGCCGGCTGCCTGCTGGCTTATGCCAAAGAGACGCAACGTACCGCCCTGCCGCACCTGCGCAGCCTGCGCCACGAGCGCATCGACGATACGGTGATTCTCGACGGCGCCAGCCGCCGTAACCTGGAACTGGACATCAACCTGGCCGGTGGCCGCGAAAACACCCTGCAATCGGTCGTCGACCGCAGCCAGACCGCCATGGGCAGCCGCCTGCTCGGCCGCTGGCTGAACCGCCCGCTGCGTGACCGCGCCGTGCTCGAGGCGCGCCAGGAGTCGATCGCCTGCCTGCTGGATCGCTACCGCTTCGAAGCCTTGCAGCCACAGCTCAAGGAAATCGGTGATCTGGAGCGCATTCTGGCCCGTATCGGCCTGCGCAACGCCCGCCCCCGTGACCTGGCGCGCTTGCGCGACGCCCTGTGTGCATTACCGCAGTTGCAGGAGGCAATGACTCAACTGGACTGTGCGCACCTGGCGACCCTGGCAACTGCGATCAGCACTTACCCGGAGCTGGCCGAGCTGCTGTCGCGGGCGATCATCGACAATCCGCCGGCGGTGATCCGTGATGGCGGCGTGTTGAAAACCGGCTACGACGCCGAGCTGGATGACCTGCAGTCGCTGAGCGAGAACGCCGGCCAGTACCTGATGGATCTGGAGGCCCGGGAGAAAGCCCGTACCGGCCTGGCCAACCTCAAGGTCGGCTACAACCGCGTGCACGGCTACTTCATCGAGCTACCGAGCAGACAGGCAGAATCAGCACCGGCCGACTACATCCGCCGCCAGACCCTCAAGGGCGCCGAGCGCTTCATCACCCCGGAGCTCAAGGAGTTCGAGGACAAGGCGCTGTCCGCCAAGAGCCGCGCCCTGGCTCGCGAGAAGCAGCTCTACGAGGAACTCCTGGAGCGCCTGATCGGCCACCTGGGCCCGTTGCAGGATAGCGCTGCGGCACTGGCAGAGCTGGACGTTCTGAGCAACCTGGCCGAACGCGCACTGAATCTGGACCTCAACCGCCCGCGCTTCGTCGAAGAGCCGTGCATGCTGATCGAGCAAGGTCGCCACCCTGTGGTGGAGCAGGTTCTGACCACGCCGTTCGTGGCCAACGACCTGAAACTCGATGATGCCACGCGGATGCTGATCATCACCGGCCCGAACATGGGCGGTAAGTCCACCTACATGCGCCAGACCGCGCTAATCGTGCTGCTCGCCCATATAGGTAGCTTCGTACCAGCCGCGCGCTGCGAACTGTCGATGGTCGACCGTATCTTCACCCGGATCGGCTCCAGCGATGACCTGGCAGGCGGGCGCTCGACCTTCATGGTGGAAATGAGCGAGACCGCCAACATCCTGCACAACGCCAGCGAACGCAGCCTGGTGTTGATGGACGAGGTGGGGCGCGGTACCAGCACCTTCGATGGCCTGTCGCTGGCCTGGGCAGCTGCCGAGCAGTTGGCCAACCTGCGGGCCTACACGCTGTTCGCCACCCACTATTTCGAGCTGACCGTCTTGCCGGAAAGCCAACCGGTGGTCGCCAACGTGCACCTCAATGCAACCGAACACAACGAACGCATCGTCTTCCTGCACCACGTACTGCCTGGCCCGGCCAGCCAGAGTTACGGTCTGGCGGTCGCGCAACTGGCAGGGGTACCGGACACCGTGATCCTACGTGCCCGCGAGCATCTGGCGCGTCTGGAAACTACCAGCCTGCCCCACGACCTGCCGACCAAAGGCATGGGACAAAGCACCGCGCCGATGCAGAGCGATCTGTTCTCCAGCCTGCCGCATCCCGTGCTGGAAGAGCTGCAGAAGGTCAATCCCGACGATCTCAGCCCACGCAAGGCGCTCGAACTGTTATATGCATGGAAAGCGCGAGTCTAACGCCGGAGCCAACAAGCTGTTAGAATCCCGCGCGCTCCGGAAGCGCTGCAGCCTTTAGCCTGGTCTGACAGCCCCAATCCCGAGCCTGAGAGCTGCTGAATCAAGGAGTGGCTCGCTGCCGTAGCCCGAGGAGAGAACTAGAAATGACCTTCGTCGTCACCGACAACTGCATCAAGTGCAAGTACACCGACTGCGTGGAAGTCTGTCCGGTGGACTGCTTCTACGAAGGCCCGAACTTCCTGGTGATCCACCCGGATGAATGCATCGACTGCGCGCTTTGCGAGCCTGAGTGCCCGGCGCAGGCCATCTTCTCCGAAGACGAGATACCGGATGGCATGCAGGAATACATCGAGCTGAACGCCGAACTGGCGGAAGTCTGGCCGAACATCACCGAGCGCAAAGACGCAATGGCCGATGCCGAAGAGTGGGATGGCGTGAAAGACAAGCTGCAGCACCTGGAGCGCTAAGCTTAGGGGTTCGGCAGTGCAGGCCGCCGCTAGAGATGCCGCTACCTGAAAGGGTCGCGGCATTTTTTATGGCTCACCATTACGGCGGCGACCATCGCGATATTGCCGCTGCCGCTATCAGCAGAGCTTATGTCAGCGAGCAGACACTTTTCTGCAGGCGAAAAAAAGGGGCGGTTTTACCCGCCCACTCTTTTGTCCCTACTCCCTTAAACTCCCAAATCATCATCCTGATGAATCGCGTCCCGCGATGTCCTGGTCATTTTCCTTAACGACCTGTGCTTCTCCCTAAGCACGGTTCAGATCTTAACGGCTCTGGTATTAATCACAACGGCACGGCTATTCGAGTAGCGTCCTAGCAAGCATGCCAGGAAAAATAAAAAACACTTAAATATCAATAGTTTAATAAACAAAAAAGCCGAACTGTCAGATTCCAAGCGGCAAATTGCCACTAATGCTTACAACACGTGTAAGCAAATACTGACACGATTACGGAAAGAAAACGTGATCCGTAGGAATGCTGGCCAACGCAAACTGCAGAGGGCCACATTAATAAAGAAAGGTAATTACAACGAGCACTCAGCAAATCATCAGACCGCCGTAGCGAGCGGGTGGAAGCTGAAGTAATAACGCAGGGCTTCGACCATCTCGAGATAGTCCGCCGGAGGGGCACTGAGGGCGAAGCCTGAATCGAAGCTGCCAGGCGTCACATCTTCACGGCACCAGAGGCAGGTGGCACTGAAGTCGATATGACGAACTGCATCCTGACTTGGAATCTTCAGACGCATATCGAAGGAGCCACCGACTAGCACAGGCAACTGGCTGATCAGCATCAAACCATCCTGCGAGACATTGCCCAAATGACCGATTGGCTTATCGGTATAGGCATTGAAGACGTTGAGGTAGTAAGGCAACTGGTGCCGTTCTATATGGCGGTTGGCATTCATAATGGCTAAGCGCTATGAGTGTCCGACGAGTATGGCGGCAGTCCGCCGAGCTGACTAGCCTTCAATTACACCGCTCGGATAACTGGCTGCGTAGATACGCACGTCCGGCATCCAGCTCTTCGTCACTGTAATAGCGCCGCTCGCCATTCGCAGCGGGCTGATAGTAGCGCCGCCCCTCAGGCATGGAAGCCAGACGATTACGCAACGCTGTGCACTCCTGCACCTTATCGGCCTGCTGCTGCCGCCTTGCTTGCGCGGCCTGGGCCTGTTCTTCGCGACGGGCCTGGAAGAAGCGCTCACTGCGTTGCTCTCGCTCCTGAGTAGCAGCATCGCGCTCTACTACCTGCGGGCGGATCTCGATGACCTTGGCATCGGTCGCCTGCGGCTGCTGACCGTAATGCACGTGGCCCTGCTCATCTACCCAGCGATAAACCTGCCCACAGGCAAGAGAGGGCAGTAGCAGAAGACCAATCCAGGCGCGCATCGCGGCAATCCCCGCTCGATCGTATGTTGGCCGTCAAAGCGCTCTAGCAGGCGATACCTTGGCGGGCTCCGGCACGCCATGATGACCGAGCTGACGCAGGGTTTCCAGCCGCGCCCGGGCGCGGAAGGCATATTCGCTGGTGGGATAGCGGCCAATGATGAACTGATAGGTCTGCGCCGCATCGATGTACAGGTTCTGTCGTTCCAGACACTGGCCTCGCAGCAGGGAAATCTCCGGCTGGATGTAGCTGCGCGAACGACTCACCCGCTCGGCCTGGGACAGGTAGAGCAGCGCATCCTCGCACTCGCCCCGGTCGTAGGCCTGATAGGCCTTGTTCAGATGATGATCGAGCGACATGCGGGTACACCCGCTGACGACCAGCACACAACACAGCAGCAACAGAATACGCATGGGTTTCTCCTCCAATGAGCAGCGTATCGGCGGGGCCTGAAAAAACTGAACAGCGGCAACATGCTGCATCGCGTTACCAAGGCCTCAGAACAAGACAAGCGGACTCGATCTTCTACGCTGATTCATGTCAACGCATGCCATCGAGTGATGGTATGCAATGCGGCTTACTTAACCTGCGAGGCCGACGCCATGAAACTTGAAAAACTATTGGTCGTGATCGACGCCAGCCAACTCAGCCATCCCGCACTGGAACGCGCCGCTTGGCTGGCACGCACAACCCAGGCGGGCCTACACATTCTGCTAGTGGAGTACAACGCCGCGCTGGATGGCAGCCTGCTTGAGAATAGCCTGCAAAGCAAAGCCCGTGAGGCGTTGCTGGAGCAGCGCGGCAAGTGGCTGGAGGAGCTACTGACTCCGTTGCGCGATGAAGGCCTACCACTGCAGCAGGAGGTACGCTGGGGCAAGCGCCTGCACGAAACAGTGCTCGATGTGGCAAACGGTCTGCAGCCGGATCTGGTGCTCAAGTCCGCCGCCCACAACAATCTGTTGCGCCGTCTACTGCTGACCGACAGTTGCTGGCAGTTGATGCGTCACTGCCCGTTCCCGCTGTGGTTGGTTCATCACGCCGACTGGCGCGGGCGCAACCTGTGTACCGCCGTCGATCCGCTACACAAGGACGACAAGCCAGCGGCACTCGATCACCACCTGATCGACACCAGCATGGCGCTCTCCTCCGCACTCGGCATGCATGCCGACATCGTGCACTGCCATGCGCCACTGCCCCGCACACTGCTCAACAATACCGAGCTGCTGGCCACCTACCAGCAGTACCTCAGCGACGATGCAGAGCAGCATCACAAGGCCTTCGACGAGCTGGTTCACCAGCACGGAATCGCCGCCGAATCGGCTCACCTGCTCGAGGGCGCGCCGGAAAACATGCTGCCGAACTTCGTGCGCAGGCACGAAATCGACCTGCTGGTGATGGGGGCCATCGCCCGCGGCCGTCTGGACACCATCCTCATCGGTCACACTGCCGAGCGCCTGCTCGAATCGGTGGACTGTGACCTGCTGGTGGTCAAGCCGTGCAACGAAAATAGGCAGAAGAGTAGTGCAGAGGAACAATGACTACAGCGCTGCGGCGTAGTAGCCTCGCGGTCTGCTTCAATTAAGGAGTCCGCGCATGACCGCTCGCCGCACCAAAATCGTCGCCACCCTCGGCCCCGCCAGCAATTCACCGGAAATGCTGGAACAGTTGATTCTCGCAGGGCTGGATGTCGCTCGTCTGAACTTCTCCCACGGCTCGCCCGAAGATCACAAGGCACGGGCCAAGCTGGTACGTGACATCGCTGCCAAGCACGGTCGCCACGTCGCGCTGCTGGGTGACCTGCAAGGGCCGAAGATCCGTATCGCCAAGTTTGCCAACAAGCGCATTGAGCTGAAGGTCGGTGATCGTTTCACCTTCTCCACCAGCCACCCGCTGACTGACGGCAACCAGGAAGTCGTGGGCATCGACTACCCGGATCTGGTCAAGGATTGCGGCGTAGGTGACGAGTTGCTGCTCGACGATGGCCGTGTGGTCATGCGTATCGAAACCACCACCGCCGACACCCTCAATTGCGTCGTATTGATCGGCGGCCCGCTGTCCGATCACAAAGGCATCAACCGTCGTGGCGGTGGCCTGACCGCGCCAGCCCTGACCGAAAAAGACAAGGCCGACATCAAGCTCGCTGCCGAAATGGATCTGGACTACCTGGCTGTTTCCTTCCCGCGTGATGCGGCGGACATGGAATATGCCCGCCAGCTACGTGACGAGTCCGGCGGCAAGGCCTGGCTGGTCGCCAAGATCGAACGTGCCGAAGCGGTAGCGAACGACGAAACACTGGACGGCCTGATCAAGGCCAGCGACGTAGTGATGGTTGCCCGTGGCGACCTGGGCGTGGAAATCGGCGACGCCGAGCTGGTGGGCATTCAGAAGAAGATCATTCTGCACGCACGCCGCCACAACAAGGCAGTGATCGTGGCGACTCAGATGATGGAGTCGATGATCCAGAACCCGATGCCGACCCGGGCCGAGGTCTCCGACGTAGCCAACGCCGTACTCGACTACACCGATGCGGTCATGCTCTCGGCAGAAAGCGCCGCCGGTGCCTATCCGCTGGAAGCCGTGCAGGCCATGGCACGTATCTGCCTCGGTGCAGAACGCCACCCGACCGGCAAGAGCTCCAGCCACCGTATCGGCAAGAGTTTCGAACGCTGCGACGAAAGCATCGCCCTGGCGGCCATGTACACGGCCAACCACTTCCCGGGCGTGAAGGCCATCATCGCCCTCACCGAAAGTGGTTACACACCGCTGATCATGTCGCGCATCCGCTCCTCGGTGCCGATCTACTCGTTCTCCCCGCACCGCGACACCCAGGCGCGCTCGGCGATGTTCCGTGGCGTGTACACCATCCCCTTCGACCCGGCGGCCCTGCCACCAGGCGAAGTCAGCCAGGCAGCGGTAGACGAGTTGCTCAAGCGCGGCCTCGTCCAGCAAGGCGACTGGGTCATCCTGACCAAGGGTGACAGCTATCACACCATCGGTGGCACCAACGGCATGAAAATCCTGCATGTCGGTGACGCGCTGGTCTGACGATCAGCAGCATCCGCCAAAAGGCCCGCGTTCAATGCGGGCCTTTTCGTTTCTGGCGGACGCAGCGAAGCAGCTCAGGCGTGAGGCAGGAACAGGTCAGAGAACAGCTGGCTGCGCGGCAGGCCGGCGAGATAGAGGCGTCGGGCGATGGCCTCCACGGTGTCTGGCCCGCCGCAAGCCAACGCGATGGTCTGTCGTGAGCCGGGACGCAGCGCCGCCAGAGCAGCGGGCAGCGCTACCGCCTCGATCAGGTCGAGCTGTATATGAGGATGGAGCTCGACCAGTTCGAGCAACGGATCAGCCAGGTAGTGCTCGGTAGTCGAACGCGCCACATGCATAACCCGGATCGGCCCCTGATGGGATTGGCGCAATGCCTCGCGCAGAATGGCGTACAGCGGTGCGAGGCCGGTTCCAGCACCCAGCAGCCAGAGCGGCCGGGTCTGCCAGTCTGGATCGTAGTGCAATGCACCGCCACTCAAGGCGCCAAGGCGTATGAGTTCTCCCACCCTGAACTGCCGGGCTGCATCGCTGAACGCGCCAGGCTGGCGGCAATCCACGTGAAACTCGAGAAAGCTGTCTTCCTGTGGCAGGCTGGCAAACGAATATGGCCGGGCGATACCAGTAGCCGTCCATAGCAACAGATGCTGGCCCGCGCGATAACGCACGGCCTGCTGCGGTAGCAGGCGCAAGCGCAATACATGATCGCTCAACCAGTCGCACGCCTGGATCTGCGCAGGGATGCCATCGCTTCTGGGGTCGAATATCTGTATCTGCAGATCATCGATCACCCGGCACTGACACGCCAGTCGCCACCCCTGCTCCCGACGCGCCTGATCGAGAGCACCAGGCTTCGCATCCAGCGGTTCGCCCACCAGGCAGCGCACCAGGCACGCCTGGCAACTGCCCGCGCGGCAACTGTAGGGCACCGCAATACCGGCACCCAGCAGCGAATCGAGCAGGTTATTTTCAGGATCGACGGTGACGCGTCGCTCACCGACCAACAGTTCAGGCATCCGCCTGTTCCCAGGTCGAGGCGCAGCGATTACGCCCGGTACGCTTGGCGTGATACAGCGCCTGGTCGGCGCGGTGCAGGGCTTCGTCAAGATCGTCTTGCATGGACACCAGGGTCATTCCCACTGACAAACTGAGGTTCTGCACTTTAACACCGATAGGCTCAGCCTCACTGAACGCCACCCGCAGCCGCTCGCAGCAAGACATGAAGGCATCGGTGTCGGTATTGGGAACCAGCAGCACGAACTCCTCTCCGCCGTAACGGGCGATGATGTCACCCTCACGCAGACAAGCAGTCGCCGCCTTTGCAAAAGCCTGCAGCACGCGATCCCCTGCAGCATGGCCGTGCCTGTCGTTGATGACCTTGAAGTGATCGAGGTCGATCAGCGCCAGACCGTGCTGCCCCTTGGGCGATAACCCTTCGAGCTCGAGAGCAGCCATACGCAGAAAATGTCGCCGATTGCACAGCCCGGTGAGTTCATCGGTAGCCACCAGATCTTCCAACTGACGCATCATTCCGCGTAGCGTTTCCTGATGCGCCTGCAACGCGAAACGACGCTGCCGCATACGCTGGCGCATGCTCTGCATATAGGAGGCGAACAGACTCAGCCACAACAACACGAGCCCCAGCGCGCAAACCTGCAAGGTAGCCAGGCCAGGATCGCGCATACGCATCTGGTAGGCGTCATACAGATTGATGAGCACGAAACCTAAGAACGCCAGACCGGCACACCGAAAGAACACCCTCGGCGGCAGCTGGAACAGGCCGAACAGCAACGACATGGGATAGATCAGCAGCAGGCTGCCGCGCCCCTCGTCGAGCATGGCAACCATCGCGGTGATCAACCCCAGAGCGACGAGTACCTGCGCCTCGGTGAGGCTAGGATCGCGAAACAGCAGATTGCGGCTCGACATGAACAATGCGAAGAACAGCAACTGACTGGCAGCAGCAATCACCAACAGCCCTACAACCGTGCCGCCACGCACACTGAAGAGGTCGTGATAATAGGCAATCCCTGCCAGCGCAGCGATCATTAGATAGGTAGCCACAGCCATGCCGAAACGCTTGATCAGCAGATTCTGTAACGTACGTTGGGTCAATCGACGGCTGCTTGGGATCATGGGCTCCATCCCATAGTGGCAACTAGCCGCCACTCTACTCGCGCCTTGAGCAAATGCCTAGCAGGCGTTTATATGCCCCATATGACGGGCGATCAGCGACCTGCGCCGCTACTGTACGGGTGTCCCACCCGTCGACCCCGCGGTATAATGCCGCGCCTTTTAGACGGCCCCGGCCATGTTCCGGTGCCCCATGAAGTTCCTGCCCTATAAAGGAGCGCCCCGCATGACCGTGATCAAGCAAGACGATCTGATCCAGAGCGTCGCCGACGCCCTGCAGTTCATTTCCTATTACCATCCCGTCGACTTCATCCAGGCCATGCACGAGGCCTACCTGCGCGAAGAGTCTCCCGCTGCACGCGACTCCATGGCGCAGATCCTGATCAACTCGCGCATGTGCGCCACCGGCCACCGCCCGATCTGCCAGGACACCGGCATCGTTACCGTGTTCGTGCGCGTGGGCATGGACGTAAGCTGGAACGGCGCCACCATGAGCGTCGACGACATGATCAACGAGGGCGTACGCCGCGCCTACAACCTGCCGGAAAACGTCCTGCGCGCCTCGATCCTGGCCGACCCGGCCGGTGCGCGTAAAAACACCAAGGACAACACCCCGGCGGTCATCCACTACTCCATCGTCCCGGGCAACACCGTGGAAGTGGACGTGGCGGCCAAGGGCGGCGGCTCTGAGAACAAATCGAAGATGGCCATGCTCAACCCGTCCGACTCGATCGTCGACTGGGTGCTCAAGACCGTTCCGACCATGGGCGCCGGCTGGTGCCCGCCGGGCATGCTGGGCATCGGCATCGGCGGTACCGCCGAGAAGGCAGCGGTGATGGCCAAGGAAGTGTTGATGGAATCCATCGACATCCACGAGCTGAAAAAGCGTGGCCCGGCCAACCGTATCGAAGAGATACGCCTGGAGCTGTTCGAGAAGGTCAACCAGTTGGGCATCGGCGCCCAGGGCCTGGGCGGCCTGACCACCGTGCTCGACGTCAAGATCATGGATTACCCGACCCACGCCGCGTCCTTGCCGGTGTGCATGATCCCCAACTGCGCCGCGACCCGCCACGCCCACTTCGTGCTCGACGGTTCGGGCCCGGCGGAGCTGGAAGCACCGGATCTTTCCGCCTACCCGGAAATCGTCTGGGAAGCCGGCCCGTCGGCTCGTCGTGTCGACCTCGACACCCTGACTCCGGAAGACGTGCAGAGCTGGAAGCCGGGTGAAACCATCCTGCTAAACGGCAAAATGCTCACCGGTCGCGACGCCGCGCACAAGCGCATGGTCGAGATGCTCAACAAGGGTGAAGAACTGCCGGTCGATCTGAAAGGCCGCTTCATCTATTACGTTGGCCCGGTCGACCCGATCGGCGACGAAGTGGTTGGCCCTGCCGGCCCGACCACCGCTACGCGGATGGACAAGTTCACCCGTCAGATCCTCGAACAAACCGGTCTGCTGGGCATGATCGGTAAATCCGAACGCGGCCCGACCGCCATCGAGGCGATCAAGGATCACAAGGCCGTTTACCTGATGGCCGTCGGTGGCGCAGCCTACCTGGTGGCTCAGGCGATCAAGAAGTCCAAGGTACTGGCTTTCGCCGAAATGGGCATGGAGGCGATCTACGAGTTCGAGGTCAAGGACATGCCAGTCACCGTCGCGGTCGACAGCAGCGGCGAGTCGGTGCATATCACGGGCCCAGCAATCTGGAACAAGAAGATCGCTGAAAGCCTGGCGGTTGAAGTGCAGTAACGCTGCACCGCGGTGAACAAAAGAAGCCCGGCCCAGTGCCGGGCTTCTGCGTTGAGTGATGCCCACAATGCGCTTTACTCATGTAACTCTAGGGTTTTGAGAGGCGTGGCTGATGCCTTTCCCTGCAACGTCCAATCACTGCTCATGCACGCCTGACGATTTCCTTCAATACACCCCCACCGCGCCCCGACAGACTGCCGACATCTTTTCTCGAGAAGCGATGCCCGCCATGCAGCAGTTCCTGATCATTGCCGCCGCCCACTTCCTGGCGCTGCTTTCTCCAGGCCCGGATTTCTTTCTGGTGGCCCGCACGTCGCTGTCCGCCGGTTGGCGAGTCGCCAGTGGCGCCTGCCTGGGCATTGCCGTGGCCAATGCGGTGTTCATCGTCGCAGCGTTTACCGGAGTGTCGGTTCTGCAGCCGGGCAGCGTGCCCTTCATCCTGCTGCAGCTGGTCGGCTGCCTTTACCTGCTTTATCTCGGCGTGCTGTTTATTCGCCACGCTGGCAGCAGCGTACTGCAGGCTGCGAACGGGGCCGCGCCAGCCAGGCAGCTCACTTGGCTGCAGGCCGCCGGCATGGGGTTTCTGTCGGGCATCCTCAACCCCAAGAACGCGCTGTTTTACGTCAGCCTGGCGAGCATGCTCGGCAGTTCGCAGGGCAGCGTCGGCTGGAAGCTGTTCTACGGCGTGTGGATGTTCGCCGTGGTGCTCGGCTGGGACTTGCTCGTGGCAACGGCCATCGGCAACGGGCGCCTGCTGCAGCGCTTCCAGCGCGTGCTGCCAATGCTCGAACGGCTCTCGGGATTGGTATTGATCGCCCTGGCACTGGGAATGCTGGGCCTGTTGCTGATGGGCTGATGGTTCTCACCGCACGCCCAATGACGGGCATGCGGCGAAAGTCTGCGGTCAGTCTTTCAAGCGCGCTGCCAGCGTGGACAGATCACCAGAAAGGCCCTGCATGGCGCGGCTTGCCGACTCGCTGCGCTGCAGGTCGGCCTCGTTGCTCTGGGCGATGGACACGATCTCCGCCAGGTTGCGAGCAATGTCCTCGGCGACCGAGGTCTGCTCCTCGGCAGCGGTAGCGATCTGCCGGTTCATGTCGCGGATGGCTTCCACCGCCTCGGTGATGCTGTGCAAACGTTCGCCAGCCACGCCGACCTGGGCACGACCTGCTGCGCTCTGCTGGGCACCGGCGTTGATGGCAGCTGTCGCCTCCTTCGAGGCGCTTTGCACGTTGGCGATCAACTGGTGGATTTCGCTGATCGAGCTGGCGGTGCGGAACGACAAGTTGCGCACCTCATCGGCCACCACCGCGAAGCCCCTGCCTGCATCGCCCGCGCGGGCGGCTTCGATGGCCGCGTTGAGGGCCAGCAGGTTGGTCTGGTCGGCTATGCCGCGGATCACGTCCAGTACGCTGCCGATGCGCTCGCTGTCACTTTCCAGGCGGGTGATCACCTCAGAAGTACGGGTGATCTCGCTGTGCATCTGCTCGATGGTGGCGATGGTGCTGGCCATGGTTGCTTCGCCTTCCTGGGCAGCCTGATCGGCTTCATCCGCGGCACGAGCCGCTGCAGCAGAATGCCGTGCCACCTCATCAGCCGTTGCGCTCATCTCATGCATGGCGGTGGCAACCTGATCGGTACGCGAAAACTGCTCACGAATGCCGTGGCCGATATGTCCCGCCACACTGCTCAAGTCGTGGGTGGCAGCATCGAGCTCGCTGGTACCACGACGTAGCTGCTGCGACAGCTCCTGCATGAACTCGCGCAGACGATTGGCGGCCTGGGCCAGGCGCCCTACCTCGTCCTCGCGACCTTCGCTCAGCCGCTCGCCGAACTGCCCACGACTGAGCAGATCGAGCTGGCCGGTGGCCTGCAGCAGCGGCGTGGTGATGCGCCGGTTGACCAGCCAGGCACTGAAAAGCGCCAGCAATATTCCCAGCCCAAGCATCGCCAGGCTGCCGAACAGCACGCTGCGCTGGGCGATCTCGCTCAACTGCGTGGCGCTCGCCTGGCTGCGCTCGTGCAGTTCGTTGACCAGTAACGACAGCTGCTCGGTGGTGGCTCGGTCGATGCCCTTCACTGCCGTGTCGCCGGCCTGGGCAGAAAACCCGGCCGCGGCAAAGGCCTCATAACCACGGCGATAGGCCTCGCCCATCTCGGCATGTGCGCGGCGCAATTCGCTCAGACGTTGACGCAGCTCGGCGCTGCCTGCCGTTTCGATCAAGTGGCCGATCTGCGCCTGCACGCGCCCCTCTTCCTCCTGAAACTGCTGCCAGTAACGGTTGCGCTGCGCCTGATCAGCACCGCGCAGCAACACGTTCTTCCACTCCTGCACCTGGATCTTGAATGCCAGGTTGGCCGCATCCACCTGCCGCGCCTCTTCCTGCGGGCCGCTGAGCAGCGCCTGATAGCCATCGAGCTGGCGCGACAACAGCGCGAAACCCGCCAGCGCAATCAACAACATCAACACCAGACCACCGCCAATCAGCAACACCAATTGGGCACGCAGCGAACGACCAAGGCTCATGGAAAACTCGAACGGGAGGGGGAAGTGCGATGATTTTATGAAGGCTGTGTTACGGATATATTGCAGCGTGATAGCCGACTGTCAGGCATGCATGCCCCCATCAACAAGAACTGACAGAAAACAACGACGCGCGGCATGCGTGGCCACTCGAATACGCGCTAACGAACCTCGGTAATGGTAGCCCGGCACGCTGGCAAACGGCAGCGGCAAAATGTCGGAGAATGAACGAGCGATAGGCTCTGGCTAGGGCGTCTTCATTCGCTTTTTGGCCTTCTCGATGCCCTCCTCCATAGCAGCGGCCGCCAGGCCTGAGCAGACCATCACACCGGCCCCCTGAGAGAGGCATTCATAGCGCTGCTGATCCTCACCAGAGCTGGTCACGCAATTCTGCAGGGTGATCCGTTCCTCAATGCCAACGAAGTTCTTCTGACCTTCCGCATACTCGGCCGCAGTGATTCGTCCAGCCTCCTTACGCTCCTCGGCCATTTCCTTGAGGTTCTCGATATCGATAGCCGTCCAGCGCATGGCGCTCTTGCACATTTCCCGCTTCGAGAGCTTGCCTGGAGCCGCGCCAATGGAGGCCTTCTGGGCAGGCGATACAGGAGCGGCCGCTCGGCCATCCCCTACGTATCCTTGATTGATATTCACTGGCTCGGCCTGCTGCTGAGAGGCAGGTGGCTGACTGCCGAAATGCTTCTGCCCGCTCTCATCCACCCAGGTGTAGACCTGACTCAGCGCGGCAGTGGAGAGGATGCTGCACAGCAGGAACAGCGGTAGCGTCGTGCGACCGAGCATGATCGATAAATCCTTCTACATGCGCGAGCTGCGCAGCAAGCAATCTAGAGCTGGGTGGTGGGTTTGCCAAGAGACAGAACGAGAAAAGCCCTATGAACTGATGAGGGTGTGCAACAGCGCACTGGAACCCCAGTGATCCGCACTCATCAGCCGATGATGCTAGGGCTTCTAGCGACCTTACCGGGTGCTCAACACAGTTTTGTCACGACCAAGCCGTCGGGTTCAAGGCCCACACTACCAGCGTCCCTCAAGGGGTCGGCTCGGGTTGTCCTTGAGCAGGTATGTCGCTGTAGCGGCATGGTGAGGCGACTCGCCACCGCCCAACGCAGCACCAGTCAGTTTGATCTCGATCGCCAATTGATCACCCTTGAATGTGGCGCCTTGCAGCATCCCGTCGAAGCCCCCCGGGGTCTGAACTGCCACCACGCTATCAGCAAGCTTCACCACGCCCTGGGCATCGCCCCTGCTGGCGACGTCGCCGGCTACATAGAGGTAGGCATGACCTTTTGCCGAGAAGGTACAAACCAGTTCACCCGGCAGCTTGGCCTCGGTGATGTCCGTCTCGGTCAAAGGCGCCAGCCTGGCAGAGGCCGCGCGCTCTGTAGATGCCGCTGAAGGAGCGTCCTGGGCCTGAGGCGTTTCATCCTCCGCCGAGCAACCGGCCAGTGCAGAAAGCAGCGCCATGCAGACCATGATGTTTCGACCCTGCAAGGTGAAACCGTGGCGATTCTGAAACATCATGTCCCCCATCACTACCGTCGTGGGCCTGGCAGGTAAACCCACCACGTCGAGTGAGCGGCCTGCCCTTCAACCGACCGCATCGATACGCGACGTTTCGGTTAAATCCTGGTGAGGTTTCAAGATCAGCCAAGCGCTCAAGCCGTGGTCAGCCCGCAGGGCCACTGCTACAGTCCGGGGCTGGTGGTTAGTACGTGGGGATGATTCATGAGCAAGGCTACGGCAGTAGGCGCCTCGCGCATGCTTTCGGTCGGCGAGGTCGCGCGGCGTGCTGGGGTTGCCGTTTCAGCGGTGCACTTCTATGAAAAGAAGGGATTGATCGCCAGTATTCGAAACAGCGGAAATCAGCGTCAGTTTCCAGCTCACGTGCTGCGCTATGTCGCCGTTATAAAAGTGGCGCAACGCGCAGGCATTCCGCTCAGGGAAATCAAGCAGGCACTGGATGCCTATCCGTCCGACAGCAAACTCGGCGCAGGACAATGGCGTGACATTTCCTCTCAATGGAGAGACAACCTGGACGAGCGCATCAAGACACTGACCCGCCTGCGGGATGAGTTGGATGGATGCATCGGCTGTGGATGCTTATCGCTGCAAGACTGTCCATTGCGCAATCCGGCCGACACCTTTGGCGACCAAGGCCCGGGGGCCGGCATTCTCGAACGTCCTTGATCACCAAGGCTGAAGCCAGCGACATAAAACGATGCCACGGAAAATCAGGGGCTTGACCTCAGCTTAAGTTGAGGTTTGAAGATAGGGCTTCATTCAACCGGAGAACGCCCATGCCCCCTGAAAATGCTTCGCCCGCCTTCACCTTGTCCAACCCTGCCGGTCTTTACGATCCATCGGTAAATGCCTATTCGCACATCGCTCAGGTCACCCTGGGCGCGCACATCGTGCACCTCGCTGGTCAGGGCGGCCAGGACAGCGACGGTAACCTTGCGCCAGGCTTTTCCGACCAAGTGCGTCAGACGATAGCGAATATCGAGATTGGCCTGGCGGCTGCCGGAGCGACGCTCAATGACGTATACAAACTCACCATTCTGGTAGTCGATCACTCCGAGTCGCGACTGGCCGAATGGGCCGCGGAAGCCAAACGGGCATGGGGATCGCACATGCCGACCGGTACCCTGATTCCGGTCCCTCGCCTGGCACTGGACGGCATGCTGGTAGAGATCGAGGCAATTGCAGCGCTACCAGCGGCCGGGTAGCTACACGTAGGGGCAGGAGAGCCGCACCATGCCCATGCTCGAAGCGTCCGCCACATTCGGTAGCGGACGTTCTCAGCGGCTAAATGAGTCGCCCATTCCCGCATACCCTGTCGCTCAAAAGTTGCTTGAGACCCACACCGACTGGTCGCTTACGACAGCCGATACCGTCATGGTCGTTGTGAAATAGGCATCCGGGCTCACCCTCTGAGAACCATCCGCATACGTCACGATAAACCTTATGGAAGACTCGCCAGCGATCTTGAAGCTGCGCTTGCCGGTTGGCTGTATAGGCCCCAGCTCTCGCTGCTGGTCACGCCATTGCGCCGTAACCCAAACGGTAGCGCTTGAGTCATTGCGCACGATCATGGTCGGCGTTGCCCAATACATCGCCGTGGCAGCTACCACGATCAGGCTCGACAGTGGTGCCAGCAGGACGAATGCCATTTGCTTGAACCTGAGTTTCATGTCGCCCTTTTTCTGCAGCCTGGAACGTCAGCATCCACGCCCGCATTGTTGCCCGACACCCTGCACAACTCGACCGAAGCGAACTCTGCGGCCCTACTTTCAGGTGCCCTCGTGCCTAGACATAGCCGTGATACTCGATCCACCTACCAGTCCCCTGCCAACGGTTTGCGGGTCGGCCAGGCGGGCTGCGACTACGCAGCCCGCCGTACCTGCTCCATACACAATGAAATCGTACTGCCGAATCATGCAGATGACTCATGCGTCCCTTCGATATCGATGCAAAGAGTGAATTCCAGGAGCGTTTCGGTGATCGGCGATCACTGCTCGCCGATACTGCGTACCGCCTTGAGAATCACCTCGGCCACTTCGCCAGGCTGCGACTGCTGGGGGACGTGACTGGTGCGCAGCTCGGTCAGAGAGGCGCCGATACGCTTGGCGGATGAGCGCTGTACATCGGGGTGGATCATGCGGTCTTGGGTGGCGAGAACGTACCAGGACGGCTTGCTCTTCCAGGCGGCGACCGTCGTACGGTCATCGAAGGCGGATGCCTTGATCGGGCCTTGCGTGGCGGTCATGACGGCGGTCTGTTCAGCCGGCAGATCCTGGGCGAAATCCTTGGCCATGCCCTCTGGCGTCAGGTAGAGGAAACCGTTGCCGTCTGCCTTGATCTGGCTGATGCCAGGAGGCGTAGGTGCGCCCTTGCCTTGCTCACCGCTGGCCTGCCCGACATCCGGTGCGAAGGCAGCGACATACACCAGAGCCCTGACTTTTTCACTGCTGCCAGCCTCACTGATCACGGTGCCGCCCCAGGAGTGTCCGACCAACACAACCTCACCCGACTGGTTATCCAGCGTTCTTTTTGTCGCGGCAACATCGTCGGCCAGCGAGGTGAGCGGGTTCTGTACTACCGTAACGCGCACCCCTTCGGCCTGAATGAGCGGCACGACCTTGGCCCAGTCAGAGCCGTCGGCGAAGGCGCCGTGTACGATGACAACGGAAGGCGTGGCATCGGCGGCTTGGCTCACATTCGCGACGAGGGTGCTGGCCAGAGCGAAGGCGGCGGTCACGAGTTGCGACTTGAATGTTTTCATGGGGTGAACTCCTGTGTTTGGAGTACAAATTCTGCTGGCAGGCTCGCTTGGCCGGTATCGGTCATTTACCCGACCCAGAGGCTTTTTTCATGGTTAGTGCGTTGCGCTTCGACGTCTCGTTAAACGCCGCACTGGGAGCTATCTCCCAGGTTGGCGACCTCAGTATGGGACAGCCCCTCGGGCACTCCTTGCGCGTCGCCAGGCTGGCGCAGATGCTGGCACAAGCCATGCACGGCGAGGGCAACCACCTCGCGGTAGCCCAGCAGGTCGCCTTGCTGCGCTGGTCCGGCTGCACAGCCAATGCCGATGGCTTCGCCCACCTGCTGGGAGACGATGTGGACGGCCGCCGCGCGATGCTCGACCTGACCCTGGGCGCCGAGCAGATGAGCGCGGTGCACCAGGCAACTCCACTCGCCGTCGTGCACTGCGAGGTGTCCGGCGAAATTGCCAAGACACTCGAGCTCGGCGCGGCGGTCGAGTCGGGAGTGTGCCGGGTATTCGAAACCTACGACGGAACTGGCCGCCCCCTGGGCCTCACCCACGAACACATCCCGGAAGTGGCTTACCAAGTCGTGCTTGCCGGGGACCTGGACATTCTCAGCCGAGCCCACGGCCTGGACGCGGCGTTGCGCTGGATCAGCGAGCAGTCCGATCGACGCTACCCCGCGCCCCTCGCCGCCCTGCTCGTACGACATGCCAGGGAGTGGTTGAGCGATCTGGACACCACACCCGACACGCTGCTCGACAGGGAGTCAGTAGGCGCAGTGTCGTTGACCCTGGTGGGGGACGTGATCGACCTGAAGCTCCCCTGGCTAGCGGGGCACTCGAGGCAAGTCGCACATGTCGCCGTGGAAGCCGCGCGCTTGTGGGGGCTGCCTGAGCCCGAGTTGATGGACATCGGCAAGGCCGCGCTGATTCATGGTCTCGGCCGAGCTGCGGTTTCCAACCATCTCTGGAATACCGCAGGGCCGCTGCCCTACGGCGCAGCGGAGCGCATCCACCTCGTACCCTACTGGACGCACAAGGCCTCCAGGCAGATCAGCGAGCTGGCCGTGCCCGGCGAGATCGCTGCCCATGCTTACGAGCGGCTCGACGGCAGCGGCTACTTTCGCGGTGCAGCGGCCGACGCCCAATGCCCTGCTTATCGATTGCTCGCCACCACTGTCGCCTGGGTGGCGCTGAGGGGTGCCCGCCCCTGGCGACCGGCTTACAGCGAATCGGAAGCGGCCAGGCTGCTCAAGCAGGATGCCAGCCGTGGGTTGTTCGACGGAGAAATCTGCGACGCGGTGATCGCCGCTGCACGGGGCGAACGGCGGCTGCCTCAGCCGAAAAGTATGCTGCTCACCGCACGTGAATGCCACATCCTCCTGGAGATCAGCCGTGGCGCCAGCAACAAGGAAGTGGCGCGCCGTCTGGAAATCAGCCCCAGCACCGTGGGCACCCACATGGAAAGCATTTTTCGCAAGCTGGGCTGCTCCACCCGAGCGGCGGCTACCCTGAAGGGGCTGACCCTGGGTCTGATCTCCTGATTCCCGACATGGGCGGCGTCCAGCTCGCTCCCACAGGGAAACTCAAGTAGGAAGTCAGGTCGGCTTAGCGAGTTCGTCCTTGCCTGGCAGGCTGGCGCGAGCCATGGCGATGAATGCCTTGAGTGCGGCAGAGGGATTGCGACGATTCGGATAGTACAGACACAGATTGTCTCTGGGCGGCGTCCAGTCTTCGAGTACCCGCTCGAACTTCCCGGTCTCGATCTCGCCCTGAACATCCTGCTCGAGGAAAAAACCGAGCCCCACACCCACCTGCACGACAGCCATGGCGATGCTGGATTCATCCAAGGTGAGCTGGCCGTTCACCTCAAGCCTGATCACGTCCCCTGCTCGCTCGAAATGCCAGGGATAGATCGCCCCATTAGGCAGGCGGATGCGAATGCACTGATGGTCGAGCAGATCAGCGGGGCTGCGCGGCCGGCCGTGCTTGTCGAAGTACGCTGGCGAACCGACCACGGCGTAGCGTTGCGGCTGGCCAATCGGGATCACGATCATGTCACTGGGGACGAGGCTCACGGAACGTACGCCCAGGTCGAAACCGTCCGCGACGATATCCACCAGACGCCCCTCGGTAACCAGGTCGATGTGCACCTTCGGGAAGCGCTGCACAAACTCCAGCATCAGTGGCAGCAGCGCAGTGCGAGCACTCGCGAATGCGTTGATGCGCAAAACGCCTGAAGGCCCAGCATTGTGAGAGCGCACCGTTTCCAGTGCAGTGCGCACGTCCTGCAAGGCCGGGCCCACCTGCTCCAGAAACATCTTGCCCGCCTCGGTCAGAGACACGCTGCGGGTCGTGCGATTGAACAGCCGGGTTTCGAGATTCGCCTCCAGCCTGGCGATGGTATTGCTCAGCGCGGTGGTTGAAACGCCCAGGTCGATAGCCGCCTGCCGAAATGACGCCCTACGTGCCACGGCCACTACAGCGTCCAGGTCATTGAGAGCGAAGCGAGGATCTGGCATCGAATTATCCTGATTTTCGGGACTAGCCATTAACGTCCATCCCAGTTGAGCAAACTATCAACCAGGCGGCAAGATCGTACTCGTGCCCCCACAAACCGCGAGACAGGAGATCAACCCGTGAATCCTCAACTTCCCGAAGCCGTGAAGGCTTACTTCGAAATCAGCAATGGTAGCGACGCGTCACGCCTTGCAGGCTGTTTCAGTGCAGATGCCACGGTGACCGACGAAAACCGAACGCATCGGGGCATCGAGGCAATCCACGCCTGGCAACACGAAGCGCAGCAGGCATTCACCTACCAGGTCGAGCCACTGGAAGCCGTACATCGAGATGGCCGACTGGTGGTAACCGCACAGGTCACCGGCAACTTCCCCGGCAGCCCGGTAAAGCTGAATCATCTGTTCCTGCTGGAAGAGGGTCGGATTCGCTCGCTGGAGATTGCGCCATGAACCTTGACCTGAGCGGCAAGCGAGTTCTGGTTACCGGCGGCACCAAAGGCGTCGGAAGCGCGGTAGTCGATCTGTTCCTCGCCGAAGGCGCGAAGGTGATCACCTCGGCCCGACAGACAACCCGCGACATGCCGGAAGAATTGTTCGTTGCGGCAGACCTCTCGACCGTGGAAGGTTGCGAAACGCTGGTAGCGCAGGCCAAGCGGCGCTTGGGCAGCGTGGACATCATCGTTCATGTCCTCGGTGGTTCGTCGTCGCCTGGCGGCGGGTTCGCGGCGCTGGGCGAAGAGCATTGGCAACGCGAGCTCGACCTCAACCTGCTTCCGGCAGTGCGTCTGGATCGCGCCCTGCTCCCGGAGATGCTGGAGCGAAAACAAGGCGTCATCATCCACGTGACGTCCATTCAGAGCCGGCTGCCCTTACCCGAAGCCACCACGGCCTATGCCGCTGCCAAGGCGGCGCTGTCGACCTACAGCAAGAGTCTGTCGAAAGAAGTCTCGCCAAAAGGTGTGCGCGTAGTGCGGGTATCGCCGGGGTGGATTGAAACCGAAGCGTCGGTCGCCCTGGCAGAGAGGCTGGCGAGCGAGGCCGGTACCGACTATGAAGGCGGCAAACGGATAATCATGGATGCTCTGGGCGGTATTCCACTCGGGCGCCCTTCGACGCCATCGGAGGTGGCCAATCTCATTGCGTTCCTGGCCTCGTCTCGTGCGGCATCCATCACGGGCAGCGAATTTGTCATTGATGGCGGAACGCTGCCAACTGCCTGACCGCATTGGCACGTTCAATCTCCTAGCCGTCTATCCACTCGATGGCGAAGAGTTGGTGAGTGGTGAGCCTGCCTTGCTGGCATTGCGGGATCCGAACATTGTCCGCTCTCGGCCAGGCGGGCGACATCTTTTCGCCGACGAACCCAGCCAGACTGAATACAATATGCGTCTGACTATCGCAGGCCATGAATGTGGCTGCACCGGACAAGGAACCCGCCTCCATGGCCTCCCCTGACAAACAGCAAAAACGCGCCCAGCGGGCCAAAGCCAAGGCCAAGCAGAACCGCATGGGCAAGCCGAAGCCCAATGTCCTGCATCCGGTTCTGGCCAACCCGCTGATCAACGAACCGTTCGATGATGTCGAAATCGACCTGAGCACCTTCGACTTCAAGGACATCGAGGAGAACGGTTTCGACCCGGCACATTTCGATGACCTGTTCCAGACCATGAAGATGGCCGAAGGCATCAGCCTGTTGGCGATGTGCCTGGTGTTCCTGCAATACCCGGTGCTGGAACTGGTGGTCGCCGAGGAAGATGAAGACCCGGCGACCGACTTCATGATGGGCCTGCTGATCGTCTACCGCGGGATCTTTCACGATGACGACGAGGACGCGGCAGTGGCCTGGATCGGCAGCGATGCCTTCCAGAACGCCTACAACGAAGCGTCGATGCTCCTGCAGAAAAGGAATGCACGCGCCAGTACCCACGCCTGAGCAGTTTGCCCCTTCAGCGCCTGACTGGGGCTACGCCCCCAGCCGCCACCTTCGATAATCCCTGCACGCTCAATCCTGGTCGAAGCGAACACGCGCTGCGCGAAAATCCTCTGCGTGCTCCAGCAGCCAGGTCCATAGCGGCACCATGTGCACCAGAAAACTTCGACCCAGCGGGGTCAGTTGGTAATCGACACGTGGCGGCACCTCGCCGTGATCACAACGGGCGATCAATCCGTCCCGTTCAAGTTGTCGCAGGCTACGGGTCAGCATGCGCTGGGTAATGCCCGGTAGGCGCCGGCCGATTTCTGCATGCCGCAGTTTTCCCTCTACTCCCAGTGTATGGACGATACCCAGCGACCAGCGATTGCCCGCATGAGTCAGAACCTCACGCTTGAGCCCGTCGTCCTCGTCACTGAGTGCGTCGCAGGTGGCTTGAGATAAGCGAATTACCTCTTCTTCGGTCATTGCGTTCATGCGGTATCACTCGTGTGCCTTCTTCTGAATGTTCGCCAATGGTGACAGGATAAAAAACTTCCTGATCATTCACTGCGAGTAACCGATGCAACCACACTCTTCAGTTAAAACCGACAACATTCTCGTCCTGGGCGCGGGTGAACTCGGCATGGCCGTGCTCCGCGAACTGGCGGCCCAGCCGGCAGCGCGGGTAACGGTGATGCTGCGAGCATCCGCTCTTGATACCGGTTCAGAAAGCAAACGCCAGACGCTCGAAGAACTGAGCACACTGGATATCGAAGTGGTATCTGCAGATGCCGCAAACGACTCCGAAGAAAAGCTCGCCGCGTTGTTCAGAGGTTTTGACACGCTGGTCAGTTGCTTGGGGTTCGCAGCCGGGGCAGGCATACAGCGCAAGCTGGCCAGGGCAGCACTAATGTCGGATGTGAAGCGTTATGTGCCCTGGCAGTTCGGCGTGGATTACGACCTGATCGGCCGCGGCAGCCCGCAGAACCTGTTCGACGAACAGCTGGACGTGCGCCAACTGCTGCGCAGTCAGTCACGGGTGCAATGGCTGATCATCTCCACCGGCATGTTCACCAGCTTTCTGTTCGAACCTGCATTCGGCGTAGTGGATCTGAGCCGGAACACCGTGCGCGCGTTGGGCAGCTGGGACACTGCCGTGACGGTCACCACACCGGAAGATATCGGCCGCCTGACGGCTGCCATCCTGTTCGAGCCGGAGCTGGTCAACCAGGTCGTCTTCACCGCGGGCGACACCCTCACCTACCGGCAACTGGCGGACACCGTCGATCAGCTACTCGACCGCAAGGTCGAGCGCGTGGAATGGACGGTGCCCGCGCTCAAGGCCGAGCTGGCTGCAGCACCCGATGACTCGCTGCGCAAGTACCGGGCGGTGTTCGCCGAAGGTAAAGGCGTCGCATGGCCAAAGGTGGACAGCTACAACGCACGAGCGAAGATCGATACCGTCGACGTCGCGCAATGGATCGAACGGCATTTGCGCTGATACGTGGTGCTGCGTGTTCCGGCAAATAGCCGACGCTTGAACGCACCGCCGTCGCAAAGTCCAGCTAGACGAGCTTTGATCTCGATCTGGAAGCCGGCCAGCCAAGTTACGCCCATGCATGTCAGCGTCGGATGCGGAGTTCGGACGTCGTACTCACCAAGCAGTTTTCTACCGAGCGTCAGGAGGCACTCAGCGGTAGAAATGTCATAGCGTACGTAACGGGCCCGGACGAGCATTTCTGATTGCACTTGGCGGGCGTCGATGGAGTGGAGTTGCTCGACGATGGCCAGGGAGGCCCTTTCGCACGGATTGCGGAATGGGTTTCCCGAACAGCAAGCTCGCGAGTAACCATTTGAAGGGAGCCTCTTCATGGGCGCCATCGAGCCCAAGCTGCTACGCGGTCATACGCTGGTCGATCACGTGGATTGAGATTAATGGGACTCTGCCAATGAGCTGCAACGGGTAGCCGCAAGGTTCAGGCATCGGAGTTCGGGCAAAAATGGCCTGATCGCTGAAACATCCCAAGCCAACGTACGAATCGCCACCCCGCATGCCGATGTCGTATCGTCCTGCTGCCACCAGACGCAATACGGTCTTTCGAGAGGAGTGATGCAGACATGCGGGATCAGACGCTGGAACGCTTGCAGCAGCTAGGATGGGAATTGCCCACACCGCCCCGTCCGCTCGGGGCCTACCGTGCAGTGGTAGATGCTGGTTCGCTGTTGCACATTTCCATGCAGGGGCCAATTGTCCAGGGCAAGCCCTCGATTACCGGGTTGCTTGGCCGCGAGATCTCTATCGAAGCGGGTCAGGAGGCAGCCCGGCTCAGCGTGCTGAATGCACTGGCCCAGGCGCGTGCCTACCTCGACAGCCTCGATCACATCAGACAGGTGGTACGCCTGGATGCCTATGTGGCCTGCGAAGACGCGTTCAGCCGCCACCCCGAAGTAATCGACGGCGCGTCGGAGTTGCTGGCCCAGGTCTTCGCAGAACGCGCTGGCCACGTGCGCACCGTATGTGGCGTTCGTAACCTGCCAGGCAACGCGTCCGTCGCACTGGCGCTGGTTCTCGAGCTACAGCGATAGGTGGATGCCGATAACCACCGATCCTACCGACAACATCAGCCGAATCGATGATCAAAATGCGCAAAACGCATTCGAATGCCGGGCGTAATCCAGATAGCCTTGGCTTCGAATGCATTTGCTCATGATGCCGATAGCGAGGAATCGATGACCCAACCCCCCTATGTACCGCCCAAAGTCTGGCAGCACCTTGAGCCTTCCGGTGGCCAGTTCTCCAAGATCAACCGACCCGTTGCCGGGGCGACACACGAGAAGGAGCTGCCGGTCGGCAAGCATCCGCTGCAGCTGTATTCGCTTGCCACGCCCAACGGCGTGAAGGTGACCATCCTGCTTGAGGAGCTACTTGCACTGGGGCATAGCGGTGCCGAGTACGATGCCTGGCTGATCCGTATTTCCGATGGCGACCAATTCTCCAGCGGCTTTGTCGGCGTCAATCCCAACTCGAAGATTCCAGCACTACTCGACCAGAGTGCGGATACCCCTATCCGCGTGTTCGAGTCCGGGTCGATCCTGCTCTATCTCGCGGAAAAATTTGGCGCGTTCCTGCCGAAAGATCCAGCTGGCCGTACCGAAACCCTCAACTGGCTGTTCTGGCAAATGGGCTCTGCGCCCTACCTGGGTGGCGGCTTCGGGCACTTCTATGCCTATGCGCCGGAGAAGTTCGAGTACGCAATCAATCGCTTCACCATGGAAACAAAACGTCAACTGGATGTACTCAACCAGCGACTCGCCGAAAACCGCTACTTGGCGGGCGACACCTACACCATTGCCGATATTGCCGTGTGGCCCTGGTACGGCGAACTGGTGAGGAACAACGTGTATTCGGCTGCCGAATTCCTTGCTGTTCATGAATACCCGCATCTTCTGCGCTGGGCCGATGAAATCGCCAACCGCGAAGCAGTCCAGCGCGGCAAACGCGTCAATCGCACCTGGGGCGACGAAGCGCAGCAAGTGCCCGAGCGGCATCAGGCTTCGGATCTGGACAAGTCCTAAGGCAGTAAGGCCCTCGGCGAAGGCCTAGGGCCTCCAATTGGACGCGTTTGTTTCGACCAGCGCGCCAAAATCCAGCAGGAAATAAGCGAGTAGAAACGAAAAAGCCCCAATGCTTTTCAGTATCGGGGCTTTTTTTGATATGGCGGGAAGATAGGGATTTGAACCCTAGGTACCATCGCTGATACAACGGATTTCGAATCCGTCCCGTTCGGCCACTCCGGCATCTTCCCAGGCGGCGCGCATGATATCAGCAGAAATCGGTTTGGCGAAGCCCGTCGGGCGATTTTTTTCGGTTGGTTTCAATTGCTTGCCTCATTCGGCCAACCAAAAAGTGGCAGCTAGCCGCCCTCGTTCGGGCCTTAGACCTTGAATACGAAGCCTCGCAGGCCGCAGCGGCGTTAATTGGTATGGCACTTGCCACCTGCTTGCCAGCGTTCAGTCAGGATTCGGTGTGCTCCACTCGGCGGATGCTGGCTTGTCGGTCAGGCAAAATACTGTACATTTGAACAGTGTTTTTTCTGCCATCCGATTGCCATGTCTTCTGTCGTAGCCCTCGATCATTTGCTCAACGAGCGCCGTATCTGGCGTGGCCAGAGCGTTGTCGCGCCCAGCGGCTACCAGCCCACAGGCAACCCTGCGTTGGATGCGGCGCTGCCTGGTGGTGGCTGGCCGGAAGCGGCGTTGAGCGAGCTGCTGATCGCGGCGCCGGGCATTGGTGAGTTGCGCCTGCTGTTGAAGACGCTGGCGCGTTTGAGCGCTGCTGGTGAGCGGGTGGTGCTGGTCGCTCCGCCCTACCTGCCTTACCCCAGTGCGTGGCTGGCGGCTGGAGTGGAGATGAAGCAGTTGACGCTGATCCAGGCGTCTGCCCGGGATGCTTTGTGGGCTGCCGAGCAGTGTTTGCGCTCGGGCAGTTGCGGTGCGGTGGTGCTCTGGCCGCAACGCGCCGATGATCGTGCCTTGCGGCGCCTGCAGATCGCCGCAGAAACCGGGCAGACACTGGCCTTTGCCTACCGCTCGCTGCATGAGGCGCAGAACCCTTCGCCGGCGGCCTTGCGCCTGACTATCGAAGCGCAGCCGGCTCAGGTGCGCGTGCTCAAGTGCCGTGGCGGGCAGCCTCCGGCGCACGCGTTTCCCCTGAGCGCCTGGGGTCGATGACATGCGCTGGGCCTGCATTCTGCTGCCACAACTGGCCATGGACGGGGTATTGCGTGGCCGCGAAGACGCCGACACGCCGCTGGTGCTGCTCAGCGGCCCAGCGCAGCGGCGCCTGTTGCAGGCGGTAACCCCGTCAGCCCGGGCGCTTGGCCTGCGCCCGGGGCAGACGCTCACGGCTGCGCAGTCGCTGAACTGCGCGTTCGCCAGCGCCGAGTACGACCCTGCGGATATCGAGCGCTGGCGCAACTTTCTCGCCGCCTGGGCCTACGGTTTCAGCTCCCAGGTCAGCCTGCACTACCCGCGCTGCCTGCTGCTGGAGGTGCAATCCAGCCTGGCCCTGTTCGGCCCCTGGCCACGCTTAGAGGCGCGCTTGCGCAAGGAATTGACGGCGCTGGGCTTTCGCCATCGCATCACCCTGGCGCACAACCCGGCCGCAGCGCGCATGCTCGCCAATCTCCACGACGGCCTGGCGGTGACGGACGAACAAACCCTGGGCCAGCAGATCGCGGCCATGCCTCTGGATCGCATCGGCCTGCCCGTCGAGCTGCTCACGGCCCTGACGCGCATGGGCCTGCGCCAGGTGCGTCAGTTACAGGCGCTGCCTCGTGACAGCCTGGCGCGGCGTTTTCCTGCCGAGTTACTGAGTCGCCTGGATACCCTGCTGGGCCTGCGCCCGCTGGCACTGGATTATTACCGGCCACCGGATGTGTTCGATACGCGCCTGGAGCTGCACTTCGAGGCGGAATCGACCCAGGCCCTGCTGTTTCCATTACGCCGCCTCACTGCGGATCTGGCCGCCTACCTGGCGGGGCGGGACTGCGGCGTGCAGCGTTTCGTGGTGCACCTGGAACACCGCGAGGGTGATGACAGCCTGCTGCCGGTGGGCCTGCTCAGTGCCGAACGGGAAGCGGCGATGTTGCTGGAGTTCACCCGTGGCCGTCTGGAGCAGTTGCAACTGCCGTCGCCGGTGCTGGCGATCCGCTTGGTGGCCAATGATCTGCCGGTTTTCGTGCCGCACCACCAAGCGCTGTTCGACGAGCGCCCGCAGCAGAGCCTGGGCTGGGAACAGTTGCGCGAACGCCTGCGGGCACGCCTGGGTGACGACGCCGTACAGGGCCTGAGCGCCCATGCCGATCATCGCCCCGAGAAAGCCTGGCGCACGCAAACTATGGGCAGCGCCGTTACTGGGCAATGCGGTGCCCGGCCCAGCTGGCTGCTGCCGGAGCCTCAGGCTCTGCATGAATCCGGGCTGCGTATTCTCACGGGCCCCGAGCGCATCGAGTCCGGCTGGTGGGATGGCGAGGACGTACGCCGCGACTATTACCTGATCGAGACCCGTAATGGCCAACGCGGCTGGGCATTCCGCGCGGTCGGCGAAGATGGCCCACTGCATCTGCACGGATGGTTCGCATGAGCCAGGTGGCCTACGCCGAGCTGCACTGCCTGTCGAACTTCAGTTTTCAGCGTGGCGCTTCCAGCGCCGAAGAGCTTTTCGAGCGGGCCAGACTGCTGGGTTACCGCGCCCTGGCGATCACCGACGAATGCACCCTGGCTGGAATCGTGCGCGCCTGGCAGGCGGCCAAGAAGCACGAGGTAGATTTGATCGTCGGCAGCGAGATGACGCTGGAGAACGGCGCCCGGTTGATCCTCCTGGCCGAGAACCTGACTGGCTACCAGGCGCTGTGCGGGCTTATCACCCGAGCTCGGCGACGTGCGGAAAAAGGCCGCTATAGGCTGCTGATCGATGACATTCCCGCAACGCCGGAGGGCTTGCTGGCCATCTGGCTGCCAGGCCCGGATGACCACGCCACGGCCGGAGCCTGGCTGCAGGCACGCTTTCCCGAGCGCCTTTGGCTAGGTGTGGCGCTACACCGTGGCGCCGATGACCGGGCGCACCTGCAACATTGTCTGGGCCTGGCCGGGCAACTGGGTATCCGCGCGGTTGCCTGCGGTGACGTGCACATGCACGCCCGTGGCCGCCGAGCCCTGCAGGATTGCATGACGGCGATCCGTCACCACTTGCCGGTGGCCGAAGCCGGAGCCTATTTGTTCGCCAATGGCGAGCGCCATTTACGCCGCTGCGAGGAGCTGGCCGAGCTTTACCCGCCGAGGTTGCTGGCCGAAACCTTGCTTATCGCCGAGCGCTGCCGGTTCGATCTTGGCGAACTCGAGTATCAGTATCCCCATGAACTGGTTCCCGCAGGTCACAAGGCCAGTTCCTGGCTGCGCAAACTGGTCGAGGACGGTATTCCCGGTCGTTGGCCGAAAGGCCTCAGTGACGAGGTACGCGGCCGCATCGAGTACGAACTGCAACTGATCAGCGAACTGGGTTACGAGAGCTACTTTCTCACCGTGCACGATATCGTCCGTTTCGCCCGCGAGCAGTCGATCCTCTGCCAGGGCCGCGGTTCGGCCGCCAACTCGGTGGTGTGTTTTGCCCTTGGCATCACCGAGCTCGACCCAATGCACAGCAAGATGCTGTTCGAGCGCTTCCTGTCCCGAGAGCGTAACGAGCCGCCGGATATCGATGTGGACTTCGAGCATGACCGCCGTGAGGAAGTCATCCAGTACGTGTTCCGCCGCTATGGCCGCGACCGGGCGGCACTCACTGCGGTGGTCAGCACCTATCACGGTGCCGGGGCGATTCGTGACGTGGCCAAGGCCCTGGGTTTGCCGCCAGATCAGATCAACGCCCTGGCCGCCTGCTGTGGCCGCTGGAGCGACCGTATCCCCGATGCCGAGCGCCTGCGCGAAGCCGGCTTCGATCCGCAGAGCAAGGTGCTGCATCGCGTGCTGGTGCTGGCCGGCGAGTTGATTGGTTTTCCCCGTCACCTCTCGCAGCACCCTGGCGGCTTCGTGATTTCCGAGCACGCGCTGGACACGCTGGTTCCGGTGGAAAACGCCAGCATGGCCGAGCGGACGGTGATCCAGTGGGACAAGGACGACCTCGACGCCGTTGGCCTGCTCAAGGTCGACGTGCTCGCCCTGGGCATGCTCAGCGCCCTGCGCCGCTGCTTCGACCTGCTTGCCGACTACCGCGGCAAACACTGGACCCTGGCCACACTGCCCCAGGAGGACAAGGCCACTTACGAGATGATCAGCCGCGCGGACACCGTGGGCGTGTTCCAGATCGAATCCCGCGCACAGATGGCCATGCTGCCGCGCCTGCGTCCCGCGACCTTCTACGATCTGGTGATCCAGGTAGCCATCGTGCGGCCGGGGCCTATTCAGGGCGATATGGTGCATCCCTACCTGCGTCGGCGTAACCAGGAAGAACCTGTCACCTACCCCTCCGACGAACTGCAGCCCGTCTTCGAGCGCACCCTGGGTGTACCGTTGTTTCAAGAGCAAGTGATGGAGCTGGCGATCATCGCCGCCGATTACACCCCAGGCGAAGCGGACGAGCTGCGCCGCTCCATGGCGGCCTGGAAGCGCCATGGTGGCCTGGAACATCACCGCCAGCGCCTGACCGAGCGCATGCTCGAGAAGGACTATCCGCTTGAATACATCAACCGCATCTTCGAGCAGATCAAGGGCTTCGGCAGCTATGGCTTTCCCGAGTCCCACGCGGCCAGCTTCGCCCTGCTCACCTATGCCAGCTGCTGGCTCAAGTGCCATGAGCCGGCGGCGTTCGCCTGCGCGCTGATCAACAGTTGGCCAATGGGCTTCTACAACCCCGACCAGGTATTGCAGGACGCCCGCCGCCATGGCTTGCGCATTCACCCGGTGGATGTGCGCTACAGCCAGTGGGACTGCACCCTGGAAGCCATCGACAAATCACAACCGGCGATCCGCCTCGGCCTGCGCCTGGTGAAGGGTTTTCGTGAGGACGATGCCCTGCGTCTGGCGGCCGCTCGCAACGTCGCGCCGTTCAGCGATATGGCCGACCTGTGCCAGCGTGCCCGGCTCGACAATAACGCCCGGGTGCGGCTGGCCGATGCTGGCGCGCTACAGGCGCTGGTTGGCCATCGCCACCAGGCGCGTTGGGCCATCGCCGGTGTCGAGCCGCAACTGCCGCTGTTCGCCAGCCTGCCCGCACAAACGGAAACCGCCATCGAGCTACCGCGCCCCAGCGTCGGCGAAAACCTGCTGACCGACTACGCGACGCTGGGCACCACCCTCGGCCCGCATCCGCTGTCGCTGCTGCGCAGCAAACTCAGGGCCGCCCGTTGCCGCAGCCGCAACGAACTACAGCACGTGGAACCGGGGCGCATGGTCAGCGTGGCTGGTCTGGTCATCGGCCGTCAGCGCCCACAGACCGCCAGCGGTGTGACCTTCGTCACCCTGGAAGACGAGTTCGGCATGATCAACGTACTGGTGCGCCTGGAGCTGGCCGAGCGCCAGCGCAAGACGCTGCTGCAGGCTCGCTTGCTGCGTATCGATGGGCATCTGGAGGCCGCCAATGGCGTGCAACACGTGATAGCCGGAAGACTCGTCGATCTGACCGACTGGCTGCTGGGGCTGGATGTGCGCAGCCGGGATTTTCATTGAGGTTGGAGTAGATGAACCCCTACGGTTGGTGGGCTAAAGCCCACCCTACCCCCAGGTGCATCAACCGTAGGGTGAGGCTTTAGCCAACCAAAGCCATTCAACGCCGATGGTGGCCGGAGGTTAAGAGCATGCGGTTCAGCACCTCGGGCTGTGGGCGTTTTGGGTGGTGGGCTAAAGCCCACAGCAAAAACGGATCGCCAATTACCGCAGGGCTATCGCTTATGGCTCGCGACGCATGCCGATATGCGGAATGTCATCTTCCAGATATTCGTCAGTCACTGCGACGAAACCGTAACGTCCGTAATAGCCCTGCAGGTGCGCCTGGGCTGACATGTAAACCGGCATGCCGGGCCAGTGCTGCGCGCAGCCTTGTAGCGCCTGTTGCATCATGCCGTGACCAAGGCCGGTGCCACGTGCGCTGGCGGCGGTCACCACGCGGCCAATGACGACTTCGCCATCGTTGAGCGCCGGGTCGAGCAGGCGCAGGTACGCCACCAGTTCATCGCCCTGCCAGCCCAGCAAGTGGCAGGTATCGCCCTCCAGATCGCGACCATCGACTTCCAGATAGGGGCAGTTCTGCTCGACCACGAATACCTGGGTGCGCAGCGCCAGAGCTGCGTACAACTCGGTTTTGCTTAGCTCGGAGTGAGGCTTGAGGTGCCAGGTGACGGACATGATCGGCTCGCGAAAATAGGCTGAAAGACGGGGCCGAACTTTAAGCCTATTTCGTCATGGATAAAACAGTGGCTACTGCTCGATAATCTGCCCACGCAGGGCAGCCAGGCGCGCCAGTAGCCGGTTCTGGGTCGGCGTTGGCACGCCTTCGCTTTCCATCGCCACCTGCAGGTTCTCGACCAAGGCATTGAAGTGACTCGGCGTCAGTTTCTGGCCTTTGTGGCTTTCTTCGAGGGTGTCGCCGGTGTAGACGCACGGCCCGCCAGCGATCACGCAGAACTTATCAACCAGCTTGTCGCGCAGGCCGGCGATATCGACCTTGGCAAAGAAGTGCACGATGCGCTCATCGCGCGCCACGTTGAGCAGCATGCCCTCGACGATGCGGGTGATGCCGGGCTTCTCGCCCAGCTCGCGGTACAGGCTGTCGTCCTTGGCTGGCTGCTGCGCGCAGCCGATCAGCAACAGCAGCAACAGTGCCGCAACGCAGAATGAACGCAGCATGCTCAGAAACTCCCCTGCACGGACAGATAGGCACCGTTCTGGTTATCCAGCGTGGCGATCTCGCCCAGCCGCGCATAAGCCAGCACCACGGCCAGGTGCTTGTTGGGAAAGTAGCCGATGAACAGGTCGGCCCAGTCGCTTTCCCCAGCGAAGTTGAGGTTGTCCGGTTTCTCCCGATATTCAACACCGACGGCCCACTGCCGATTGAGCAGCACCGCCACTGAACCTTCCTTGAGCACCGAATGGCGATCGCGCCGGTCACCGCCAAAGCCGAGCAGGCCCAGCTCGTTGGCGCGGCTGTAGCGCACGCCACCGTTGAGCAGCAGGTTGTAGCCGAAGGCGCCACCGAGAATCAGCCGGCTGGCGGTCAGGTAGCCTTCGGTGTCCTCATCACGCTGGGCCCCGATCAGACTGGGGATAAGAAAATCCTTCTGCCGCTTGTACTGAATGCCCAGCGACACTTGGGGTAGCTGGTCATAGATGAGGTCACCAAACAGCCGCACCTTGAGGCCGAATATATCCTGACTGAGGCTGTTTTCCGGCAGGCTCAGGTTACGCGCCAGATTGCCCAGGTCGAAGCGCTGGCGAGCGTAGGACAGCTCGATGCGATTGCCGTATGCGGCCGCCACACCGGCCACGTCAAGGCGGTAGTCACCGGTTTCCACACGTGTGGCGAATACGTCTGCGCCCCACTCGCCCTGCTCGCCATAGCCGGCCAATACCGCCCAGGGCGTGATGCCGCCACCAGCAGCGCCTTCCAGACTGCTGGCGCCGCCCGTGGCCAGCAGCCGCCCTTCACTGGCGACAGCGGCCGTGGTGAGCATTCCAAACAAGAGGGCGCCGGTCAGTTGGGATAAGGCCATGATCAATACACCAGAGAAACGGGGGATGTTAACGGCCGCTGCATCCAGGCCTCGAAGGCTTGCGCCGCCAGTGGCCGGCTGATTAGGTAGCCCTGCACACTGTCGCAATGCCAGCGGTCGAGCAGATCCAGGCTGCGTTGCAGCTCGACGCCTTCGGCCACCACCTTGAGGCCCAGGCTGTGGCTCATTTCGATGGTCGAACGCACGATCACCGCATCCTCGCTGGTGTCGTGCAGGTCGCGGATGAAAGTTTGATCGATCTTCAGTTCCTGCACCGGCATGCGCTTGAGCTGCGCCAGGGAAGAATAGCCGGTGCCGAAATCATCCACCGACAGGCCGATGCCCTTCTCGCGCAGGCCATGCAATACCTGTAGCGCCACAGCAGGATTGAGCATCACCCCGCTCTCAGTAATCTCAAAGATCAACTGCGAGGCCGGTACTTTGTAGTGCGCCAGGAGACGGCCGACTCGCGTGGGCAATTCGGCGTCGATCAGATCCTCGGTGGATATATTCAGCGAGAGTTGCACCACCTGCCCGCGTTGGCGCCACTCCTGCAACTGCCGAACACCTTCTTCGATCACCCAGGCGGTCAGTATCTGGATGCTGCCGGTGCGCTCCGCCAGCGGAATGAACTCGCCCGGAGAAACCATGCCGAACTGCGGGTGCTGCCAGCGCAGCAGGCCTTCGGCCTGCATTTTCGACGGGTTGCGGATGTCCAGCTTGGGTTGGTAATGCAGCAGCAGTTCGTCCTGCTGAGCGGCACGGCGCAGGTCGCGGATCAATTGCACCTGGCGCTGCTGGGCAACATCGCGGCCACTCTCATACACCTGAATTCGCCCCACCAGATGCCCGGCATCCTGCATGGCGATGGCGGCACGGCGCAGCAACTCTTCCGGTGTAGCACCATCGGTGGGATAAGCGGCGATGCCAATCCGGCAGTCCAGAGCAACATTCACGTTGTCGACCCGAAAGGGTTTCATGGAAAGCTGTTGAACACGATCCGCCGTAGCAACCGCGCTGTCGACGTCGGTACCTTCGAGCAGCAGCACGAGCTCATCACCGACCAGACGTGCCAAGCTGTCAGCCGGCCGCAATGCCGCCTTGAGTCGGTTGGCCAACTGCTGCATGACAAGATCACCACCACCGGCCTCGCAGCTCTCACAGACCGTGCGGAAATTTCCGATTCCCAGGTACAACAGCGCAATATGGCGCTTCGCAGTGATGGCGCTACCCAGACGCTCCAGTGCCAGATTACGGTTGGGCAGGTCGGTCAATGGATCGTGCAGGGCGTTGTGTGCCAACTGCCGCTCACGCTCGGCGATACCCTGTTGCATGCTCTGAAAGGCCTTGGCCAGGCTGCCCAGCTCATCAGCACGATCGAGCGCCAGCGGCACCTCATAGTCACCTTGTCCGATTCGCTCCGCAGCACCAGCCAGGCGGCGGATCGGTTGCGACAGACTTCGCGCCAGCAACAGTGCGCCGACCAGCGAAGCCAGCAATGCGACTACAGCGATGAAGAGGATTTTCCGGTTGAGGGCCGCGATCGAACCGCGCGCCTGCTCCAATGAACGCTGCAACAATGCCTGCACGCGGAAGCCGTCGCCGCTGGCGAGCACCAGACGCTGCACCAGAAAGGGCTCGCCGCCATGCAGCACTTCACCGCTGTCGCCCTCGAAGGCGATCATCGGCATATCGTCCAGGGTGCTTATACGCACGTCGGGCTGCCCTTCCATGGTGCCGGTCAGGGTCAGTTCCAGGTGAGTCAGCTGGTTCAGTTCACGGGCGAAGCTTTCATCGATAGCAAAGCCCATCACCAGCCGAGCAATGGGTAACGGCGCACTCACTGTGGCCTGCACCAGTAGATAAATGCTGCCATCGAAAGGCATCAGAAAGCTCTGCCCCTGACTGCCCAGTTGCGCGTTGATCTGCTCGGCCCGCGCCGTAGACAACGGCGCCAGGGTACTGGCCGTCAGCTTGCCATCCATGTCGAACATCATCACCACGCCAGCATTGATGCGCGCGCCATGATTGAACAGTGCCGAGCGGATGGTCGCTTCGTCGCCGCTGGCCACTGCTTCGCGAAAACCGAAATCGGTGGTCAGCACCTGCACTGCGTCTCTGAGCTGTCGCGAGTGCACATCGAGCAACTGCCCGAATACACCGGTACCGACATCCAGTTGCTCGCGTGCCTGGGTGCGAATCGATGCGTTGGTCGCCGCCTGAACGGCGAAATACAGCGCGCCGATCACCACAAGCAGTAGCAGGATCAGAACGCTGGCGATGCGCGCCTGGAAACTAGTGCGAACCATGTTCCACGGCTTTCTTGAAGGCATCCCCGAAAGCGCTTGGCGGCGCACCAGGCGGCTCGGTTTCGCTCGGTGCTTCAACCGGCAACTGGAAGCGCTGTTGCACTGCGCCAGCCTCGACCTTCAGGGCACCAGCCTGTTGCGGCATCATGTCCGGCAAGGCGGAGTGCCACAGAGTTACGCGGTAGTCTCCCGCGGGCAGATTGTCGATGACCACCTTGCCCTGGGCGTCGCTGACGGCGAACCAGGGGTCGTCGGTGATGTACACGTAACCGACCATCCAGTCGTGGATATTGCAGCCCAACACCACTAGCCCTGGCTTATCGAACACGATTGGCGCACTGGGTGTGCCCTGGTAGAGGCGTAGCTCGAAACGCTTGGGCGCCGAGAACGAGTAGACGTGATGACGAATATCGTCGCGATTCGGGAAGGTCACCGCAGTGCCGGTACGTACAGCCAACACAGCGGGCACGAAGCGCATGTCCTGCTGATCAATCACCGCCTTGCCAGGTGCCGCGGCGCCATTCGCAGGGCCGTGCAGGGTAACCACTGCGTTGGCCAGCGGCGCACCCTTGGCGTCGACCAGCTCACCTTGCAGGCTGGCAGCCTGGGCAACGGCCAGCGAGGCGAATAACCACAGAGGCAATGCGAGGAGAAAATGTTTGGTCATGATGAACTCGTCCAGAACACGCCAACCTCGTACCAAGGTCGCCACACCGGCCCCTCCAGCAATCTGAAAGGGCTGCTGGAAAGATTAGCTGGATGAGTGAAGAAGTTCACGCTTTATTGGATCGCCAGAAAGGCAAAAGGCCATCACTCGAAAAATAACCGCCGGCAGCCCATGAACCGCCTGCCTGAAGAGCTTTATGCGCCGCCGCGCAGTCGCTTAGGTGTAAGCCCGAAGTAGCGCCGCATGGCAGTGGTCAAGGCACTCTGGCTGGAGAAGCCGCACTCCTCGGCGATGCGGATCAGCGGCAAATCACTCTCGCGCAGCAGCCGTGTGGCACGGTCGAGGCGCGCCTTGAGCAGGTACTGATGCGGTGTGAGGCCAACACTATCTTTGAACTGCGCATGGAAGTGGCTGGGGCTGAGGCAGACGACATGAGCCAATTCCGCAACACTGATCCGTCTTGCCAGGTTATCGGCGATATAACCGTCAAGACGCTGCACATCCATCGAGCCATGGCTACGTCCAACCGACTCGCCAAACAGGCGTAGATGCAGAGCACGCAACAGCACACCACCAAGGGAACGAGCCAGCAAGTGATCACTGCCGTAGCGTTCCAGCTCGGCACCGGCGTAACAGAGCAAGTGCTGAAAGTCGGCATCCAACTGCGGGTAACGCGGTGTATCGAACAGGTGGCCGAGCAGTTGCAGATCCTCGGCGGACATATCCTGCTCGTTGAGGTCGACGATCAGCATGCGGTTGTCACCGATCCCCGCGAACTGGTGGTCGGCATCGCCCGGCACCAGGCAGGCACGCATTCGGCACACCTCGCCACCACGCCCGACCACCTCGAACTCGGCACGCCCCGACACCGACATCACCAATTGATGATGGTCGTGAGTGTGTTCGTGGGCCTGGTCGTCCAGGCGCATGAGGCGGGCGTTGAGCATGATTCGCAACTCGATGGGCCAAGCGCGCACTCTACCGCGTTGCATGGAAAAACTGTATGGGCCACGACCGGTGGAATGACGGCCATTGCACGAAACACCCCGCAAGCATTCCGAGAACCCCACGCGCGTGCAGATTGTGGGCAGAGGAGCGAATAAATATTGAAAAAAGCCGGCGCCCCCCCATCTAACACTCAACGTGAAAAGACAGGTGCCGCATGAACGAGACGCAAGATATCGAGATCGCTTCGGAGCAGACCAGCCATAGCCTGATGCTGCCCGGCCAGAACCTGCCGGACAAACTCTATGTGATTCCGATCCACAATCGGCCGTTCTTCCCGGCACAGGTGCTGCCGGTCATCGTCAACGAAGAACACTGGGCGGAAACCCTGGAGCTGGTCAGCAAGACCGAGCACCGTACCCTGGCCCTGTTCTACGTTGATCAGCCGGTCACCGACCCGCGCCACTTCGACACCTCCACCCTACCCGAGCATGGCACCGTGGTGCGCGTGCACCACATCAGTGGCGACGACGGCAAAATGCAATTCGTCGCCCAGGGCCTGACCCGCGTACGTATCCGTGGCTGGCTCAAACACCATCGCCCGCCTTACCTGGCCGAGGTCGAATACCCGCGCAACGACAATGACTCGCGTGATGAGGTGAAAGCCTACGGCATGGCGCTGATCAACGTGATCAAGGAGCTGCTGCCGCTCAACCCGCTGTACAACGAGGAACTGAAGAATTACCTCAATCGCTTCAGCCCTAACGATCCATCGCCACTGACCGACTTCGCTGCCGCGCTGACCACCGCGCAATCGAAGGTGCTGCAGGAAGTGCTGGATACCGTGCCGATCCTCAAACGCATGGAAAAAGTGCTGCCCTTGCTGCGCAAGGAAGTGGAAGTGGCGCGCCTGCAGAACGAGCTGTCCGCCGAGGTGAACCGGTCGGTGGGCGAGCATCAGCGTGAGTTCTTCCTCAAGGAACAGCTGAAGATCATCCAGCAGGAGCTGGGCATCACCAAGGATGACCGCAGCGCCGATACCGAACAGTTCAGCCAGCGCCTGGAAGGCAAGACCCTGCCTGACCAGGCCCGCAAACGCATCGACGAGGAAATGAACAAACTGTCGGTACTGGAAACCGGCTCACCCGAATATGCCGTTACGCGTAATTATCTGGACTGGGCCACCAACGTGCCCTGGGGCGTGTTTGGCAAGGACAAACTCGACCTCAAGCATGCGCGTAAGGTGCTCGACGACCACCACGCGGGCATGGACGACATCAAAGAACGCATCACCGAGTTCCTGGCTGTAGGCGCCTTCAAGGGCGAGATCGCCGGCTCCATCGTCTTGCTGGTCGGACCGCCCGGTGTCGGCAAAACCAGTATCGGCAAATCCATCGCCGAATCCCTGGGTCGCCCTTTCTATCGTTTCTCGGTGGGTGGCATGCGCGATGAAGCGGAGATCAAGGGCCACCGCCGCACCTATATAGGCGCCCTGCCCGGCAAGCTGGTACAGGCGCTCAAGGATGTCGAGGTGATGAACCCGGTGATCATGCTCGACGAGATCGACAAGATGGGCAGCAGCTTCCAGGGCGACCCGGCCTCGGCACTGCTGGAAACCCTCGACCCCGAACAGAATGTCGAGTTTCTCGACCACTATCTGGATCTGCGCCTGGATCTGTCCAAGGTGCTGTTCGTGTGCACAGCCAACACGCTGGATTCGATTCCCGGCCCGCTGCTCGACCGCATGGAAGTGATTCGCCTCTCCGGCTATATCACTGAAGAAAAACTGGCCATCGCCAAACGCCACCTGTGGCCCAAGCAACTGGACAAGGCGGGCGTATCGAGCAAGCAACTGACGATAAGCGACGGCGCCCTGCGCGCGCTGATCGAGGGTTATGCCCGCGAGGCCGGTGTGCGGCAACTGGAAAAGCAGCTCGGCAAACTGGTGCGCAAAGCCGTAGTGAAGCTGCTCGAAGATCCGCAGAGCAAGGTCAAGATCGCCGCCAAGGATCTTGAGCAATACCTGGGCATGCCGGTGTTCCGCAGCGAGCAGGTGCTGTCGGGTATCGGCGTGATCACCGGCCTGGCCTGGACCAGCATGGGCGGCGCCACGCTGCCGATCGAAGCAACGCGGATTCACACCCTCAACCGTGGTTTCAAACTGACCGGCCAGTTGGGCGAGGTCATGAAGGAGTCGGCGGAGATCGCCTACAGCTACGTCAGCTCCAACCTGAAGACCTATAAGGGCGACCCGACCTTCTTCGATGAGGCCTTCGTGCACATGCACGTCCCCGAAGGCGCCACGCCCAAGGACGGCCCGAGCGCCGGCGTCACCATCGCCAGCGCCCTGCTCTCCCTGGCTCGCAACAAGGCACCGAAAAAAGGCGTGGCCATGACCGGCGAGCTGACCCTCACCGGCCAGGTGCTGGCCATCGGCGGCGTACGCGAGAAAGTCATTGCCGCACGCCGGCAGAAAATCTACGAGCTGATCTTGCCGGAGGCCAACCGCGGCTCCTACCAGGAACTGCCGGACTATCTCAAGGAAGGCATCACCGTGCATTTCGCCAAACGCTACAGCGATGTCGCCAAGGTGCTGTTCGACTGACACAACGGCTTCACACCTAGCAGCCCGCCCCGCGTATTTGATGCGGGGCGGGTGCTTAGCGTACGGCCGATGTCCAAAGGGCGGCTGGAGCAAACTTGCCCGCGACTATGTAGTAGGCAAGCCAGCATAGGCGTTGAGCCAGAAATCACTTCGCCGGCAAGCCGGCTCCTACAATTTTTCGCGCTGTCAAAACTGAATACTGACTCAAGCGCCATGAGCACATGACACGCTGCGTCCCTCCTTATACCCGCTCCCGCCATACCGCCCTTTCCCGGTAAATCAGATAGATCGAAACGCGATTGCCGCTGTCAGAAACTGACCCCGCTGCCGCAAGGCTGCGCAGTGAAGCTCTCTGCGCAGGTCGATTTGTCCCCGGAAGATGGTTGATATAAGGAGATCGGGAATGACCCGAACCGACAAGGAACATTTCATCGGGCTCGAGTGGCTGCGCTTCATACTCGGCCTGTACATCGTGGTCTTCCATACCCTGCACAATTACGCAGAACAGAAGCTGCCGATCATCAAGCAGCTCAGCGGTGTCGGCTTTTTTGCCACCAGTACCTTCTTCGTGCTGTCCGGTTTTCTGCTCGCCCACGTCTACTGCAAGCGCGGTGAGCTGCGCGAGCCGGCGGTGAGTTTCTGGAGCCGGCGCTTCGCCAACCTCTACCCGCTACACATCTTTTCCCTGCTGCTGACCATCACGGTCATCTTCATCATCAGCAACTTGGGCATCCCGCCGGACGAGACCAAGGCCACCATCCGTTTCGTGGTGTACGACACCAACGAAGACATGACCGGAATCTCGCGCACCACCCTCGAACATTTCATGGGCAACGGCGAACTGGCACTCAATACGGTGCTGCAACTGTTCATGCTGCAGGCCTGGAACCCGTTCTACCTGACCTTCAACCCGCCACTGTGGTCGATCTCCACGCTGTTCTTCTTCTACCTCACCTTTCCCTTCGTGGCCCCACGCCTGGCGCGCCTGAAACACAAGGTGCTGTGGCTGGGCGTACTCACCCTGATCTACATGATTCCGCCAACTCTGGTGATTCTCAATGGTGACTACGGCATGCCGTTCACCGGCATCCTGCACCGTAACCCGCTGGTGCGCCTGCCGGAGTTCCTTGCCGGCATTCTCGCCTACGGCCTGTTCCGTGACATGCGCGACGCGGGCCGCTCGCCAGGCGGCGCAGGCATCGGCCTGATGATCGTCACGGTGCTGACCTGCTTCTTCGGCGCCGCCTGGTTGGTCGAGGGTGAGCAGTACTGGTATTACCTGCTGCACAACGGCCTGCTGCTGCCATCGCAAATGATGCTGATCTACCTGTGCGCCCTGGCATCTTCGCCGTCCAGTGAGCCGGTACGCCGCTGGTCGCAGCGCCTGGGGGCTGCCTCGCTACCGCTGTTCGTGCTGCACGTGCCGGCCTTCACCCTGTTCTCACGTTCGGAGAAGGTGCTCAGCGTGGCGTCGACCGAGTGCTTCGCCAACTGGGCGCAGTGCGCCGCCCAGGCTGGTGAGCAGACCCTGTCGATCGCCTTCTACCCGCTGTTCCTGCTGCTCACCGTGATCCTCTGCGTCTGGGCCCAGGAGAACGCGGTGGTGCCGACCCGCAAGCAGCTCTTGAAGTTTCTGCCTGTGAAGCGCAGCACACGCTAAGAACCTGTTCACAACCTGCTGCGCGTCTGCCCTACTGCGTTAAAAACAGGCTCGGCCTGCTCATTTACAGCTCGTAAACTCCGCGTCCTCGCCTGTTCTTGCGGGGGCGCCTAGCCCTGTATGGCTCTAGCTCGCGAGGTCGTGAACAGGCTCAGAGCGAAGCGGCGGGAAATTCACAGGAATCATCTGCAACGATCACGGTCGGAAGGAGATGTTCGGCCGACCACGCCGCTGTTTCTTACTGTTTTCTGGAGGGATCCGTGATCCTCAAAACCGTCAAGGCATCTGTCCGTCACAGCATGCTTCCAGCCGCGCTGTGCCTGGCCTGCACCACTTCATTGTTCAGCGCCAATGTGCTGGCCTTCTCACTCGATGACGTGGCATCAGACGCCAAGGAATTGCTGGACAAGCCTTACGCTGCTCCAGCCGTCAACCTGCCTAGCGAGCTGCGCACCCTGCAGTTCGCCGATTACCAGAAGATCAAATCGCTCGAAGACAAGTACGAATGGGCCGACAGTAAAACCCCGTTCAAATTGAGTTTCTATCACCAGGGCATGCACTTCGACAGCCCGGTGAAGATCAACGAAGTGACGTCCACCAGCGTCAATGAAATCAAGTACGACCCCGCGCGTTTCGATTTCGGTGACCTGAAGATCGACAAGGATGGCGATGCCATCAAGAATCTCGGCTACGCCGGTTTCCGCGTGATGTACCCGATCAACACCAAAGGCAAGTCCGACGAGATCATGAGCCTGCTTGGCGCGAGCTATTTCCGGGTGATCGGCAAGGATCAGGTGTACGGTGCCTCGGCCCGCGGCCTGGCCATCGACACCGCCCTGCCGAGCGGCGAAGAATTCCCCTATTTCCGTGAGTTCTGGATCGAACGCCCCAAGCCGGAAGACAAGCATCTGGTGATCTTCGCGCTGCTCGATTCGCCGCGCGCCACCGGTGCCTATCGCTTCATCCTGCGCCCGGGCAAGGACTCGGTGGTAGACGTGCAGTCGCGGGTATTCCTGCGTGACAACGTCAACAAGCTGGGCATCGCCCCGCTCACCAGCATGTTCCTCTACGGCCCCAGCCAGCGCTCAAGCAAACCGAATTACCGCCCTGCACTACACGACTCCAACGGCCTGGCGATCCATACCGGCAACGACGAGCACATCTGGCGCCCACTGAACAATCCGCAAAACCTTGGAGTAAGCACGTTCGAGGTGGAGAACCCAAAAGGCTTCGGTCTGCTTCAGCGCGGCCGCGACTTCGCCCAGTTTGAAGACCTGGAAGACCGCTACGAGCAGCGCCCCAGTGTGTGGATCGAACCCAAGGGCGAATGGGGCAAGGGCAAGGTAGAGCTGGTGGAAATTCCTACCCCAGACGAAACCAACGACAACATCGTCGCTTTCTGGACGCCTGACGAGCAGCCCAAGCCGGGCGAGCCGATGCAGTTCGACTACCGCATGCACTGGACCAAGGACGAACACGCGCAACTAGGCAAAGAGACGGCCTGGGTCAAACAGACCATGCGCAGCGCCGGCGAAGTCAAACAGCCCAACCTGACCCGCAAGCTCGATGGCAGCACCGCCTTGCTGGTGGATTTTGAAGGCCCGGCTTTGGCCAAGCTGAAATCCGACGCGGCAGTGACGTCCAACGTCAGCGTCAATGACAACGCCGAGTTGCTGGACAACAGTCTGCAGTACAACCCGGCGACCAAAGGCTGGCGCCTGACGCTGCGCCTCAAGGTCAAGGATCCCAAGCAAGCGGTGGAAATGCGCGCGGCTCTGGTCGAGGGTGACAAGACCCTCAGCGAAACCTGGAGCTATCAACTCCCACCCAATACGGTTACCGCCCCATGAAAACCACCGAGCAGTCCGCCCTGGACGAGTACCTGGACAGCCTGCCGCTGAGTGCCACTGAACGTGAAGCCTTGGCCGACTGCCGCGACTTTACCGAACTGCACAGCCGCCTTGGCGGCACGCAGGCGGCAAGCGCAGAAGAGGCCGTGCATAAATCGGCTGCCCGACGTATCGAACTGGGCGCAGGAGAACCGCTGGAAGCCACCGGTCTGCTGTCGCTGGATGCGGCCGGACGGCCAATTCTGCGCGCCGCCCCGCCCCTCAACCGCACCAAGATGACCCCCGAGCCGTGGCGCACCAACCTGCTGACCCGCGGCTGGCGCGCGCTGTTCGGCAAGTCCAACCCGCCTCGCCCGCCAAAACGCGAACTCGAGCCCGCACGCTGGCGCCGAGTCGGTTCGCTGCGCCGCTATGTGTTGTTGATACTGATGCTGAGCCAGACTGCCGTCGCGACCTGGTACATGAACAGCATCCTGCCCTATCAGGGCTGGTCGCTGATCAACCTGCAGGAAGTCATGGAGCAAGGCTGGCAGGAAAGCCTGCTGCAGGTTCTGCCCTATGTGGTGCAGGGCAGTATTCTGGCTCTGTTCTCATTGCTGTTCTGCTGGGTGTCCGCAGGTTTCTGGACGGCGCTGATGGGCTTCTGGGAATTGCTGCGTGGCTATGACCGCTATGGTATTTCCGGCAGCAGTGCCGGTAACGAGCCAATCGATGCCAAAGCCCGCACCGCGATCATCATGCCGATCTGCAACGAGGACGTGCCACGGGTCTTCGCCGGCCTACGTGCCACCTACGAATCGGTGGCGGCCTCGGGCGAGCTCAATCAGTTCGACTTCTACGTGCTCAGCGATACTGGCGATGCCGACATCGCCGTGGCCGAACAGCGCGCCTGGTTGGAGCTGTGCCAGGAGACCAAGGGTTTCGGCAATATTTTCTACCGCCGTCGCCGTCGTCGCGTGAAGCGCAAGAGCGGCAACATCGACGATTTCTGCCGTCGCTGGGGCGGCGATTACCGCTACATGATCGTGCTCGATGCCGACAGCGTGATGAGCGGCGAATGCCTGACCAAACTGGTGCGGCTGATGGAGGCCAATCCCCAGGCCGGCATCATCCAGAGCTCACCCAAGGCAGCGGGCATGAACACCCTGTACGCGCGCCTGCAGCAGTTCGCCACCCGCGCCTACGGCCCGCTGTTCACCGCAGGCCTGCACTACTGGCAGCTCGGTGAGTCCCACTACTGGGGCCACAACGCGATCATCCGCATGCAGCCGTTCATCGAGCACTGCGCCCTGGCTCCTCTGCCGGGCACAGGCTCGTTCGCAGGCGCGATCATGTCCCACGACTTCGTCGAGGCGTCGCTGATGCGCCGTGCCGGCTGGGGGGTGTGGATCGCCTACGACCTGGAAGGCAGCTACGAAGAGCTACCGCCCAACCTGATCGACGAGTTGCAGCGCGACCGGCGCTGGTGCCACGGCAACCTGATGAACTTCCGCCTGTTTCTGGTCAAGGGCATGCACCCGGTACACCGCGCGGTGTTCCTGACCGGCGTGATGTCCTACCTGTCGGCACCGCTGTGGTTCATGTTCCTGCTGCTCTCCACTGCCCTGCTGGCCATTCATACGCTGATGGAGCCGCAGTACTTCCTGGTGCCCGGTCAGTTGTTCCCGGTATGGCCAAGGTGGAACCCGGAAAAAGCCATCGCGCTGTTTTCCACCACCCTGACCCTGCTGTTCCTGCCCAAGCTGCTCGCCGTGATCCTCATCTGGATCAAAGGCGCCAAGGCATACGGCGGCGCGTTCAAAGCGACCCTGAGCATGCTGCTGGAGATGCTCTTCTCGGTGCTGCTGGCACCGGTGCGCATGCTGTTCCACACCATGTTCGTCAGCGCCGCGTTCCTTGGCTGGTCCGCCACCTGGAACTCACCGCAGCGCGACAACGGCATCACCACCTGGGGCGACGCCACACGCCGCCATGGCTGGCAGGCGTTGCTGGGTGTCGGCTGGACAGCGGGCGTGGCCTGGCTCGACCCGAACTTCCTGTGGTGGCTGTCGCCGATCGTGGTGTCGCTGATGCTGTCGATTCCGGTCTCGGTATTCTCCAGCCGTCTGAGCCTTGGGCTGCGCAGCAAGAAGGGTAATCTGTTCCTGATTCCTGAGGAGTCCAACCCGCCTCAGGCGCTGCTCTCCACCTATGCCTATACCCGGCATAACCGCGAGCACGCCATGGAAAACGGCTTCATCGAAGCCGTGCTGCGCCCCTTCCCCAATGCGCTGGCATGCGCCATGGCCACGGCTCGTCACGGCAATGCAGCGCTGATCGAACAGGCGCGGCAACGTGTCCTCGGCGAAGCACTGGAGCTGGGCCCCAAAAAGCTCGATGGCAAGAGCAAGCTGGTGCTGCTAAGTGATCCGGTACTGCTCGCTCGTCTGCATGCGCAGTTGTGGCAACAAGCTGAACAGCACCCGCTGTGGCGCCACGCTTACAACCAGAGCACACCAACCCAGGCGGATCGCGGCAACCTGGCGCTCAAGCTGCCCGCGGTTGGCGTAACCGCTCCTCTGGTCAATTGATCGCAGGCGCCCGCCACGCGTTCAACCAGCCCAGGCTGGCACGGGTATCGCCCTCTTCGGGGCGGTACTCGGCACCCAGCCAGCCCCGGTAACCACTGTTCTCCAGCGCCAGAGGCAAGGCAGCGAAATCAATATTCCCACTCCCCGGAGCACCGCGCCCCGGACAGTCGGCGAATTGCACATGGCCGACCTTCCCGGCCAGCGCCTCGACAGCCTCGACGGGATCTATCCCCTGCCGCGCCATGTGATAAATATCCAGCTGAGCCTGGAAATTGTCATGATCGACCTGGGCCAGCAACGCCTGCAGGTGCTCCGGCGTATTGATCAGAAACCCCGGCATGTCGATGGGGTTGATCGCCTCGCTGACCACACCGATACCCAAGGCCTGGAACGCCTCAGCCGCCTTGCGGATGTTGTCGCTCAAGGTGCCAAGCGCCTGCTCCCGCTCGAGACCTTCGGCCAGCCGTCCCGGCAGCACGTTGATGAATTGCGGGCGCACCATGGCCGCGTAGGTTAGCGCCTCCTGTAAAGCCTGGTCGAATGCTGCCTGGCGTGCGGGCACCGCAGCCAGCCCAGGCCCGCCAGCGATGAAGTCACCGCCTGGAAAATTCATCAGCGCCAGCGGCATCCCCGCCCGTGCCAGTTCGTCCTTCAGACGAAGCGCCGGTACTTCATAGGGAAACTGGATTTCCACGCCATCGAAGCCCGACGCAGCGGCTGCGACGATGCGCTCGAGCAACGGCCGCTCGGTGAACAGCATGGTCAGGTTGGCGGATATCTTCATGCATGACTCCAGGCTGTCGCGGGCCGAAGCGCCGACCGAGCCGTTGAAGTGAATTGAACCTGCTCGCCTCTCGACAACACTTACAGGCCATCTTTCTCAAGATGATCGAGATCAACCGGCTCGCCGCTATGCGCGCCCAGACGCTGACGAATATCCTCGAACATCTGGTCGAACTCTTCGTGCTCGTGACTGATCAGCACAACACTGGTTGGCAAGCCATGCTTGTGAGCCAGACGGCTGACCACGCTGGCGAAGTTGAAGGCGGTATCACGGTGCAATTCGAACGACTCTTCGAACGCCGCCCCTGCGATTTCCCCCTTGAGGGACACGTGCAGCATCGGCCCTTCGGCCGCATCCTGGCGCACGTCGTAATGCAGGTCGATGGCATAGGTGGGTATCTCACTCACCGCCAGGCTGTTACCGCGAAATAGATGGCCGGGCTCAAACATAAGCAGTCTCCTGTGCTGAAGGATTCCCCGATACGCCAAAAGGCTTCCGGTCTCCTGAGCATAGACATCCAGACTCGGCGATGATGCCAATCTCCCAGCGCCCCAAATCGACCCACACGGAGCACCAAAATAAAGCATAAAAATCGTTTGCCGCCCCTAGAAGAGTCCTATTCCAGAGCGGTTAAAACGAACGTTCGAAACCAACGCTACTTTTCAGCGCGCTCCTGCACCAAAACCCAAGGAGCAACCACCACGGCCCAGAGCGATGGATCACGCGCCAGCAGATCCTCCGCGTGCCTGTCGCTCAACACCGCGACCCGCGCCGAATCCAGCCATTCAGCAACCGCTTCTCTATGGTTCTCGGCAACCGCCTCGGCCACCGCAATCAGATCTGCGTTACTGTCGACCCACAGCAGCGAGCCACGGGCAAAGAACGGTTGCAGCTCCTGCCAACGGATAGGAGCCGTTTCGCCGAGCAATTTGGCATAGAGGGTGCTTGGTTGTTCATTCATGGCAGGCTCCATCGTGAAGGGTCGTTTTTTCGACGGCCGTCATGATAGCGATGGGTGGCGAGCAGACAAGCCGTGTCAACCACCCGTCAGTCAGGAATCCGCCGTTTTTCTATACATTTCTTGCAATTACGCGACATTCCTACCTTTCTTCCTCGACTACCGACTTTCCAAGGCGCAAATCAGCGCTCTACACTGTATCGGTACAGTTGCCGGGGGTATGGCCGGAAAAGTCGACTCCGGTTCTGCTGCTTTGGCTGCCAGAACTACAACAATGAACACAATAAGTGGAGCACTAATGAACAACGCTACTAAGCAGATTTCCAAGCTGTTCGCCGCTATGGCCCTGGCTGGCGCTGCCAGCTACTCGGTCGCCGCCGACACCATCAAAATCGCCATGGCTGGCCCGGTGACCGGTGCTGTTGCCCAGTACGGCGAAATGCAGTTCATCGGTGCCAAGATGGCCATCGAACAGATCAACAAGGCCGGTGGCGTGAACGGTGCTCAGCTCGAAGGCGTGACTTATGACGACGCCTGCGATCCCAAGCAAGCCGTGGCCGTTGCCAACAAGATCGTCAACGATGGCATCAAATTCGTCGTTGGCCACCTGTGCTCCAGCTCCACTCAGCCGGCGTCGGACATCTACGAAGACGAAGGCATCCTGATGATCACCGCGGCCGCTACCAGCCCGGAAATCACCGCCCGTGGCTACGAGCTGATCTTCCGCACCATCGGTCTGGACAGCCTGCAAGGCCCAACCGCCGGCAACTTCATCGCTGACCACGTCAAGCCGAAGAACGTCGCTGTCATCCATGACAAGCAACAGTACGGTGAAGGTATCGCCACAGCGGTCAAGCAGACCCTGGAATCCAAAGGCGTGAAAGTTGGCCTGTTCGAAGGCATCAACGCCGGTGACAAGGACTTCTCCTCGCTGATCGCCAAACTCAAGCAACAAGGCGTGGACTTCGTCTATTACGGTGGCTACCACCCAGAACTGGGCCTGCTGCTGCGTCAGTCCAAGGAAAAAGGCCTGGACGTTCGCTTCATGGGGCCGGAAGGCGTCGGCAACAAGGAAATCTCGGCCATCGCCGGTCCAGCCTCCGAAGGTATGCTGGTGACTCTGCCGCAATCCTTCGACCAGGATCCGAAGAACAAAGCGCTGGTTGACGCGTTCAAGGCCAAGAACGAAGACTCCAGTGGGCCGTTCGTGTTCCCGGCCTACGCTGCCGTTCAAGTAATTGCCGGCGGCATTGAGAAAGCCGGTAGCACCGATACTGCAGAAGTAGCGGCCGCCCTGCGCGCCAACACCTTCGACACCCCGACCGGCGCCCTCAGCTTCGACGAGAAAGGCGACCTGAAGGACTTCAACTTCGTGGTTTACGAATGGCACCAGGACGGCACCAAGTCCGAAGCCAAGTAAGTCACCCCGCCTGAATCTAAAGCCCACTGCACACGCAGTGGGCTTTGTTTATTGAAAGTTTATTGAAAGAGCCCCGGTTTCGCGTTGCGCCACAAGCGCTGCCGTGCGCGACAACCCAGGAGTTAGGCAATGCCTGATCTTTATCACTACCTGCAACAGCTGCTCAACGGTCTGACCGTCGGCAGTACCTATGCCCTGATCGCCATCGGCTACACGATGGTCTACGGCATCATCGGCATGATCAACTTCGCCCATGGCGAGGTGTACATGATCGGTTCCTACGTCGCCTTCATCGCCATCACCCTGCTGGCCATGATGGGGCTCGATAGCCTGCCACTCATCATGATCTGCGCCTTTGCGGCGAGCATCATCGTCACCAGTGCCCTCGGCTACAGCATCGAACGGGTCGCCTACCGGCCGCTACGCGGTGGTAACCGGCTGATCCCACTGATTTCCGCGATTGGCATGTCGATTTTCCTGCAGAACGCCGTGATGCTTTCTCAGGACTCCAAGGACAAAGCCATCACCAACCCGCTGCCCGGCAACTTCGTGTTTGGCGAAAGCGCCATGAATGGTGTGGTGATTTCCTACATGCAGGTGCTGATCTTCGTGGTCACCTTCCTGACCATGATCGGCCTCACCTTGTTCATCTCGCGCTCACGCCTGGGTCGCGCCTGCCGCGCCTGCGCCGAAGACCTGAAGATGGCCAACCTGCTCGGCATCAACACCAACAACATCATCGCCCTAACCTTCGTCATCGGCGCTGCACTGGCAGCCGTTGCCGCCGTGCTGCTGGGCATGCAATACGGCGTGATCAACCCGCATCTGGGCTTCCTCGCAGGTATCAAGGCATTCACCGCCGCGGTACTCGGCGGCATCGGCAGCATCCCGGGTGCCGTGCTTGGCGGCCTGGTGCTGGGTGTGGCGGAAGCCTTCGGCGCCGATATTTTCGGTGACCAATATAAGGATGTCGTCGCCTTCAGCCTGCTGGTGCTGGTGCTGCTGTTCCGCCCGACCGGCATCCTCGGCCGTCCGGAGGTTGAAAAGGTATGAGCAAGAACCTCAAGACCGCCCTGTTCAGCAGCATCCTTCTGCTGCTGATCTCCTACCCGATCCTCGGCCTCAAGCTCAGCGTCGTCGGCATCAGCCTGCAGGTACAAGGCGCCAGCGCCAAGACCCTGTGGACCATCGGCATCGCCGCCGCGCTACTGTTCGTCTGGCACCTGGTGCTGCGTGATCTGCTGCTCGGCGGTGACAAGCTCAAAAGCGTTCTGCCGGGCGTACCGCAGAACCTGAAGAACTCGCTGACCCTGCCCAGCGTGCAGCGCTGGATCATGCTCGCGCTGTTCGTGGTCGCACTGGCCTGGCCGTTCTTCGGCTCCCGGGCCGCGGTGGACATCGCCACACTGATCCTCATCTACGTGATGCTCGGTATTGGCCTGAACATCGTGGTCGGCCTCGCCGGCCTGCTCGACCTGGGCTACGTCGGCTTCTACGCCGTGGGTGCCTACACCTATGCGCTGCTCGCCGAGTACGCGGGCTTCGGTTTCTGGACGGCATTGCCAATCGCCGGGCTGATGGCCGCCACGTTTGGCTGTTTGCTGGGCTTCCCAGTACTCAGGCTACGCGGCGATTACCTGGCCATCGTGACGCTCGGCTTTGGTGAAATCATCCGCATCATGCTGCGTAACCTTACCGAGATCACCGGTGGCCCGAACGGCATCAGCTCGATTCCCAAGCCGGAACTGTTCGGTCTGTCGCTGGATCGCCGCGCACCGGATGGCGGCCAGACCCTGCATGACTTCCTCGGTATCGCCTACAACTCCACCTACAAGGTGATCTTTCTGTACCTGATCGCCCTGTTGCTGGTACTGCTGGCCATCTTCGTGATCAACCGCCTGATGCGCATGCCAATCGGCCGCGCCTGGGAAGCCCTTCGCGAAGATGAAATCGCCTGCCGTGCCCTGGGCCTCAACCCGACCACCGTCAAGCTTTCGGCCTTCACCATCGGCGCCAGTTTCGCCGGTTTTGCCGGCAGCTTCTTCGCTGCTCGTCAGGGGCTGGTAACGCCGGAGTCGTTCACCTTCATCGAGTCGGCGATGATCCTCGCCATCGTCGTGTTGGGTGGCATGGGCTCGCAGCTCGGCATCATATTCGCGGCCATCGTGATGACCCTGTTGCAGGAGATGCGCGACTTCAACGAGTACCGCATGCTGATATTCGGTCTGACCATGATCGTGATGATGATCTGGCGTCCGCAGGGCCTCATGCCCATGCAGCGCCCACACCTGGAGTTGAAACAACGATGAGCCGCCCGATTCTAGAAGTGAGCGGCCTGTCCATGCGTTTTGGCGGCCTGCTGGCCGTCAACGGGGTCAGCCTCTCGGTCAATGAAAAACAGGTTGTGTCGATGATCGGCCCGAACGGTGCCGGCAAGACCACGGTGTTCAACTGCCTGACCGGTTTCTACAAACCGACCTCGGGCAGCATCCGCCTCAACGGCGAACAGATCGAAGGCCTGCCGGGCCACAAGATCGCTCGCAAGGGTGTGGTGCGTACCTTCCAGAACGTTCGCCTGTTCAAGGAAATGACCGCGGTGGAAAACCTGCTGGTCGCCCAGCACCGCCACATCAACACCAACTTCCTGTCCGGCCTGTTCAAGACCCCGGCGTTTCGCCGCAGTGAGCGCGAGGCCATGGATTACGCGGCGCATTGGCTAGAGCAGGTCAACCTGACCGAATTCGCCAACCGCACCGCCGGTACCCTGGCCTACGGTCAGCAGCGTCGCCTGGAGATTGCCCGCTGCATGATGACCCGGCCGAACATCCTCATGCTCGACGAGCCGGCAGCGGGCCTCAACCCGCGGGAAACCGACGACCTGAAAGCGCTGATTGGCGTGCTGCGTGACGAGCACAACGTGACCGTGCTGCTGATCGAACACGACATGAAGCTGGTCATGAGCATTTCCGACCATATCTTCGTGATCAACCAGGGCACGCCCCTGGCCGACGGCACGCCGGAGCAGATCCGCGACAATCCGGACGTGATCAAAGCCTACCTGGGGGAAGCGTAATGCTGTATTTCGACAACGTTTCCACCTTCTACGGCAAGATCCAGGCGCTGCACGGCGTCAGTGTGGAAGTGCGCCAGGGTGAGATCGTCACCCTGATCGGTGCCAACGGCGCCGGCAAGTCCACCCTGCTGATGACCCTCTGCGGCACTCCACAGGCCACCAGCGGCAGCATCCGCTATCAGGGTGAAGAGCTGGTCGGCATGGAAACCCCGCTGATCATGCGCAAGAGCATCGCCGTGGTGCCGGAAGGCCGCCGCGTGTTCGCTCGCCTGACCGTCGAGGAAAACCTCGCCATGGGCGGCTTCTTCGGCAGCAAGGCGGACAATCAGGAGCAACTGGACAAGGTGCTGCACCTGTTCCCGCGCCTCAAGGAACGCCTGGTACAACGTGCCGGCACCATGTCCGGCGGTGAACAGCAGATGCTCGCCATCGGCCGTGCGCTGATGAGCAAGCCCAAGTTGCTGCTGCTCGACGAGCCGTCTCTGGGTCTGGCACCGATCATCATCCAGCAGATCTTCGACATCATCGAACAGCTGCGCAAGGACGGTGTGACCGTGTTCCTGGTCGAGCAGAACGCTAACCAGGCGCTCAAGCTGGCCGACCGCGGCTATGTGCTGGAGAACGGCCGGATCGTCATGCAAGGCAGTGGCCATGATCTGCTGAATGATCCCAAGGTGCGTGACGCCTACCTCGGCGGCTAGCCCGCTCTCCCCTGCGGCCGCAATGGCCGCAGGGCAGATTTACCCTGAACGATGCCAGCGCCACTCCAGTCCCAATACTGAACGGACGAAAACAGGAGTAGCCCCCATGCTGAAGTTCCTCGGCAGCACCATCGGTATCATCTTCCTTATCGGCCTGCTGGTCGTGATCGGCATCTTCTCGCTGATTTTCTGATTGGCAGAACCTGAAAGCCGGGCGCCCTGCCCGGCTTTCTTCATGCCACGCGCATGACGCGCCTCACGGCGGTACAATGGGCATCTATTCGCCGACGATGTCCTGCCATGACCGAACCCCTACGCCTCTCCAAACGCCTGATCGAACTGACCGGCTGCTCACGCCGCGAGGCCGAACTGTATATCGAGGGCGGCTGGGTCACGGTCAACGGCGAAGTGATCGACGAACCTCAGCGCAAGGTGACTGACGAAGCTGTAGCACTGCTTCCGGATGCCGTTGCCGAACCTCTGGTACCGATCACCCTGCTGCTGCACATTCCCAGCGGGCGCTTTCCAGAACGCGCAGCCGAAGAGATCGGCCCGGACAATCGCTGGCCGGAAGACCGCTCCGAGCAGCGCACGCTCAAGGGTCACTTCAGCAACCTGACACCCTGCATTCCTCTGCAGGCAGGCGCCGACGGTCTGCATGTGCTGACGCAGGACTGGCGTATCGAGCGCAAGCTCAAGGACGACCAGAGCAAGCTGGAGCAGGAATACGTGGTCGAGGTCAGCGGTGAGCTGTCGGATCGTGATCTCAAACGCCTCAACCATGGCCTGGTGTTCAACGGTACCGCATTGGCGCCCTGCAAGGTCAGTTGGCAGAACGAAACCCGTCTGCGCTTCGCCCTGAAAAATCCGCTGCCAGGTCAGTTGGTGTTCATGTGTAACGCCGTCGGCCTCAAGGTGCTGGGCATGAAACGCATCCGAGTCGGCGGCGTACCGATGTCCAAGGTGCAGCCCGGACAGTGGCGCTATCTGGGCGTCAAAGAACGTTTCTAACCCCTATTCTTCCGGCCTACTCCTCTGGCGTGGGCCTTTTAAATCAGGAATTTTCATGCTCAATAATGATGTGCTGCGCAGCCTGCGCTATATGCTCGATGTCAGCGACGCCCAACTGACCGAAATCGTTCAGTTGGGTGGTAAGCCGGTGACCGTTGAAGAGATCACTGCGGTACTGAAGAAGGATGACGAACCCGGTTACCAGGATTGTGACGACGAACTGCTGGCCCACGCACTCGATGGCCTGGTGTATTTCAAGCGCGGCAAGGATGACAGTCGCGCCGCACCGGCCCTGGAACTGCCGGTGAGCAACAATCAGGTGCTGAAAAAACTCCGTGTGGCCTTCGAGCTGAAAGAAGACGATGTGCACGCCATCATGCGCAGCGTCGACTGCCCCGTTTCGAAGCCGGAAATGAGCGCACTGTTTCGTAAACAAGGCACCAGCAACTACCGTATTTGCGGCGACCAATTCCTGCGTAACTTCCTCAAGGGCCTGACCCAGCGTCTGCGCGCCTGATACGCCATGAGCTACCAGGTTTCGCCCATCGGTTATGTGCGCTCTTGCTTCAAGGAGAAGTTCGCCATCCCCCGCCAGCCACAACTGGCGCCCGCCGCGCGTGGCGTACTCGAGCTATGCGCGCCGTTCGATCAGGGTGATGCGCTGCAGGGCCTGGAGCAGGTCAGCCATGTCTGGCTGCTGTTTCTCTTCCACCAGGCGCTGGAAGACAAGCCCAGGCTCAAGGTGCGCCCGCCGCGCTTGGGCGGTAACCGTGCCATCGGCGTTTTCGCGACCCGAGCGACTCATCGTCCCAACGGGATCGGCCAATCAGTGGTACGTCTGGAGCGCGTCGAAAGCGGGCGATTGTGGTTGTCAGGTATCGACCTGCTCGACGGCACCCCAGTGCTCGACGTCAAACCCTACGTGCCCTACGCCGACAGCGTGCCTGACGCCCACAACCATATCGCTGCGGATGCTCCCGTCCGGATCGAGGTGCAGTGGCAGGACAGCGCATTGGCTCAGGCCCGCGAACACGGCCTGCGCTTGAACGAGCCGCTGGTCGAGCTGATCGAGCAGTGCCTGGCGCAGGATCCACGCCCCGCCTACCAGCAACCCCAGCCGGAACGCCGTTACGGCGTACGCCTGTGGGATGTCGAGGTACATTGGCACTATCCACAATCCGGCTGCATTCGCGTGCTGGACGTAACGGTGGCGTAGACGGGCAGCTGATCCAATTGGTGGGCTCAAGCCCACCAGATCGAACGCTGGTTTTCGCCACGGCCTGCCGACTAACCTTCGTGCAGGCAAAAAAAATCCGCAGCCATCGCTGGCTGCGGATCTCGGGAAGGTCAGACGATCAGGCGCCGGCTTTCTCGACGGCATCCTTGATCAGGGTCTGCAGCTCACCCTTCTCGTACATCTCGCTGATGATGTCGCTGCCGCCGACCAGTTCACCACCGACCCACAGTTGCGGGAAGGTCGGCCAGTTGGCGTACTTGGGCAGGTTGGTGCGAATTTCCGGGTTTTGCAGGATGTCGACGTAGGCGAATTTTTCGCCGCAGCCCATCAGAGCCTGCGCAGCGCGAGCGGAAAAGCCGCACTGTGGCGCGTTCGGAGCGCCTTTCATGTACAGCAGAACGGTGTTGCTGGCGATCTGCTCTTTGATCGTTTCGATGATTTCCATGGGGGCACCTCAGAACTGGACTATCCGACTCACGGGTCGATACGGTGCACGCATTGTAACCAAAAGCCGAGCGCAATGCTCGGCCATGCTGAATACGCGAACACGGCACCGCTCAAGCCGCGACCACCTGCACCGGAACCCCATTGAGCACCGCATTGCCGGACAGCCGATCCAACTGGCGCTCATCGGTCAGGTCGTTGGCGCTGGCACCCGGCGTGGCACTGGCGATGCTCATCTGCACACCTGGCCGCCCATGACCCCAGCCATGCGGCAGGCTGACCACGCCCGGCATCATCTCTTCACTGGCGAGCACCTCGACCTCGACTACGCCAACCCGCGAGCTGACGCTGACACGCTGGCCATCGCTGAGCCCGCGCTGCTGCATGTCCCGCGGGCTCATCAACAATTGATGACGCGGCTTGCCCTTCACCAGCCGGTGATAGTTGTGCATCCATGAATTGTTGCTGCGCACATGCCGACGGCCGATCAGTAGCAACTGCCCGGAATCGACTGCAGCTTGCGTAGCGAAGCGCTGTACATCGCCGAGCAACAGCGCCGGTGCGGACTGCACCCGGCCATCGGCGGTTTTCAGGCGTGCCGCCAGGTTCGGGCCAAGCGGGCCGATATCCAGGCCATGGGGGTGTTGGCGCAGTGTCTGCAGCGACAGCTTGAGTGGCGACTGGTCACCATAGGGGCCGAAACGCAGCCCCAGGTCGATCATCTGCTGCGGTGTCTGCGTGGGCTTCAGCACGGCGCTGGTCTGCGCTGCGAAGGCCTTGGCCAGGCCGATGAAAATCTCCCAGTCGTCCAGCGCACCCTCCGGCTTGGGCAATACCGCCTCGTTGAAGCGGGTGACGTTGCGTACCGCGAACAGATTGAACGTGGTGTCGTAGTGGTCATGTTCCAGCGGCGCGGTGGACGGCAGGATCAGATCGGCATGGCGGGTGGTTTCATTGATGTACAGATCCACGCTGAGCATGAAATCCAGACCTTCGAGTCCCTGCTCCAATTGCCGCCCGTTAGGCGTCGACAGCACCGGATTGCCTGCGACGGTAATCAGCGCGCGCACCTGGCCGTCTCCGGCGGTAAGCATTTCTTCGGCGAGGGCACTGACCGGCAACTCGCCGCCATACTCGGGCAAACCGGAAACCCTGCTCTGCCAGCGATCGAAATGCCCGCCGGACGTCGCGCCGACCAGATCCACCGCCGGCTCGGTGCACAACACCCCACCCACCCGGTCGAGATTGCCGGTCACCAGATTGATCACCTGCACCAGCCACTGACACAAGGTGCCGAATGCCTGTGTGGATACCCCCATGCGGCCATAGCACACCGCCCGATCCGCGGCGGCGAAATCCCGCGCCAACTGGCGTATCACCGGCGCCGGTACAGCGCAGCGCGGCGCCATCAGCTCGGCGGTAAAGGGCAGCACGGCCTGCTCCACTTCATCGAGGCCAGCGACCTGCAAGTGGCTGGCTCGGCACAGCCCCTCCTCGAACAGAGTGCTGAGCATCGCCAGCAGCAAGGCGGCGTCCTGCCCAGGGCGAATGAACAGATGCTGATCGGCGATGGCAGCGGTCTCGCTGCGCCGCGGATCGACCACCACCAGGCGGCCGCCACGTGCCTGGATCGCCTTGAGGCGTTTCTCCACGTCGGGGACGGTCATGATGCTGCCATTGGAGGCCAGCGGATTGCCGCCGAGGATCAGCATGAAATCGGTGTGATCGATATCGGGAACGGGGATCAGAAAGCCATGTCCGTACATCAGGTGACTGGTCAGGTGGTGAGGCAACTGGTCAACCGAGGTGGCGGAATATCGATTGCGGGTCTTGAGCAGGCCGAGAAAGTAGTTGCTGTGGGTCATCAACCCGTAATTGTGCACGCTAGGATTGCCCTGATAGACGGCTACCGCGTTTTGCCCATGCTTGGCCTGCACCGCAGCCAGACGCTCGGCCGCCAGCGTGAAGGCTTCGTCCCAGCCGATCGCCTGCCAACGATCGCCAATACGCCGCATCGGCTGGCGCAGGCGATCCGGATCGCTCTGGATGTCCTGCAGCGCCACCGCCTTGGGGCAGATATGGCCGCGACTGAACGGATCATCACGATCACCCTTGATGGAACGTATCTGCGGCTCACCGTCGGCGGCGTGCTCGACCTCAAGGGTCAGCCCACAGATGGCCTCACACAGATGACACGCACGGTGATGGAGGGTCGTGGTCATGGCCAGCCTCGTCTTCTTGTTCGAGAAGCCATCATGGGCGCCTCAGGGTCGCCACACCAGCAGCCTATTCGTCGTGAATCCCCGACCATCAGGGCCGTGCATCAGGCGGCTCTGGCCAGCCGTTCAGGGCGTTACACTTGGCAATCTGGGCGGATTTGCGCGTAGGCGTCATTTACTTATAAGATCGGCGGCTTCCCCGTTTCGTCGCACTGTGCGGCCCCCAGCCGTAGGTTCCTCCGTTTTTCCGTGAAAAACGAACCTACGGCCTGTTGTCAAAAGGTAGTTAACGATGAGCGCAAGACACTTTCTCTCGCTGAAGGACTGCACACCGGATGAACTGGTGGGCCTGATCCGACGCGGCATGGAGCTGAAAGGCTTGCGCAACAGCGGCGTGCTGTTCGAACCGCTGAAGAATCGCGTGCTGGGCATGATCTTCGAGAAAGCCTCGACCCGTACCCGCCTTTCTTTTGAAGCGGGCATGATCCAGCTCGGTGGCCAGGCCATCTTCCTGTCGCCCCGTGATACTCAACTGGGCCGCGGCGAACCGATCAGCGACTCGGCCATCGTCATGTCGCGCATGCTCGATGCGGTGATGATCCGTACCTTCGCCCACAGCACCCTGACCGAGTTCGCCGCCAACTCCCGGGTGCCGGTGATCAACGGCCTGTCGGACGATCTGCACCCGTGCCAGTTATTGGCCGATATGCAGACCTTCCATGAGCAGCGCGGCAGCATCGTCGGCAAGACGGCGGCCTGGATCGGCGACGGCAACAACATGTGCAACTCCTATATAGAAGCGGCCATCCAGTTCGACTTCAACCTGCACGTCGCTTGCCCTGAAGGTTACGAGCCTGACGCCGCGTTGCTGGCCGAAGCCGGCGAGCGCGTGAAGATTTTCCGTGATCCGCGCGAGGCCGTTGCCGGCGTTCACCTGGTGAGCACCGATGTGTGGGCTTCCATGGGCCAGGAAGAGGAAATCGCCGAGCGCCACAAGCTGTTCGCGCCCTATCAGGTGAACCGCGCCCTGCTCGATGCAGCCGACGAGAACGTGCTGTTCCTGCACTGCCTGCCCGCCCACCGTGGCGAAGAGATCAGCGAGGATCTCCTCGACGACCCACGCTCGGCCGCCTGGGATCAGGCAGAAAACCGCCTGCATGCGCAGAAGGCGCTGCTCGAGTTCCTGGTCGAACCGGCGTATCACCACGCATGAGCCAGCCCATGCTGTTGAGCCTGCGTAACCTGGGTTGCGGCTACGGTGAGCAGCGCATCGTGCAAAACCTCAATCTGCACCTCAACCCAGGTGATATAGGTTGTTTGCTCGGCCCGTCCGGTTGCGGCAAGACCACCACCCTGCGGGCCATCGCCGGCTTCGAGCCGGTGCTAGAGGGTGAAATCAGCCTGGCTGGCGAGGTGATTTCCCGCCCTGGCTTTACCCTGGCGCCCGAGAAGCGGCGCATCGGTATGGTGTTTCAGGATTACGCGCTGTTCCCGCACCTGAGCGTGGCGCAGAACGTTTCCTTCGGCATCCGCAAGCAGCCCGATTGCGAGCAGGTCACCCGTGAGTTGCTGGAGCTGGTGAAGCTCGATCACCTGGGTAAACGTCATCCGCACGAGCTGTCCGGTGGACAGCAACAGCGCGTGGCGCTGGCTCGGGCACTGGCCACCAACCCGCAGCTGCTGCTGCTCGACGAGCCTTTCTCCAACCTCGATGGCGAGCTGCGCCGACGCCTCAGCCATGAGGTACGCGACATCCTCAAGAGCCGCGGCACCAGCGCTATACTAGTGACGCACGATCAGGAAGAAGCCTTCGCCGTCAGCGATCAGGTCGGTGTCTTCAAGGCCGGGCATCTGGAGCAATGGGACACGCCGTTCAACCTCTACCACGAACCGCAGACGCCCTTTGTCGCCAGCTTCATCGGTCAGGGTTACTTTATTCGTGGCCAGCTGCTGGCACCGGATGAGGTGCAGACCGAACTGGGCAGTATTCGCGGCAATCGTGCCTATGCATGGCCACTCGGCAGCGCCGTGGATGTGCTGCTGCGCCCAGACGATATCGTCCACGACCCGCAAAGCCCACAAAAGGCGCTGGTCGTCGGCAAGAGCTTCCTCGGCGCTGCGACCCTGTATCGCCTGCAGCTGCCTACCGGCAGTCAGCTGGAAGCCTTGTTCCCCAGCCATGCCGATCACCAGCCCGGTGAGCAGGTCGGAATTCGAATCGCTGCGGATCACCTGGTGGCATTCGCCGCAGCGGGCAGCGTAGCGGCGCAGTCTTTACTGGGCTAGCAATCGAAATGCAGTCGGCCGCTGCTCACCAGATGGGCATGGCCGGCGATCTTCACCCGTTCCCCATCCTGACGACACCAGAGAAACCCACCGCGCTTGCCGCCCTGGTAGGCGCTCAACTCGGTCTTACCCAATCGCTGCGCCCAGTAAGGCGTAAGGATGCAATGGGCTGAGCCGGTTACCGGATCCTCGTCGATACCCACCGCCGGGGCGAAGTTGCGTGAGACGAAATCCACCGTCTCACCCTCTGCGGTGATGATGACGGCACCCCAGGGCAACCGGGCCAACATCCGCAGATCAGGATTGCAAGCACGCACCGCATCTTGCGACTCGAGTAGCACCAGCAATTGCGGGGCATCCAGCACGGCGAGCGGCGTTTGCCCGAGAATCTCGGCCAACCCCTCGGGTGCGGCAATGGGTGCAGGCAGGTGGCAGGGGAAATCAAGCGCCAGGCGATCCTTGTCACGACTCACTGCTAGCGTGCCGCCTGCGTACAGGAAGTCGATACGCTCACCCACCTCGCCATAGCACTCGAACAGCACATGGGCGCTGGCCAACGTCGCGTGCCCGCAGAGTGGTACTTCGGTCGTAGGCGTAAACCAGCGGATGCGCCAGGCGGCGCCCTCCCTCACCACGAATGCGGTTTCAGCCAGATTGTGCTCGGCGGCGATCTGCTGCATCAGTGCATCGTCGAGCCATTGCTCCAGGCGATAGACCATCGCAGGATTGCCCGCAAAAGACTTGTCGCTAAACGCATCGACCTGATGAAACTCGAGGGGCATGGGGTGATTCCTGTGAGCGAGTGAAAAAGGTCAGCATGCCTATATCCGCATCGCGCTCTGCGATACAGCACGACGTCAAAATGGCATAACAGTCAGGAGATCAACGCTCGCGGCCAATTCCGTAGCGCTGTAGCAGGGCATCCAGGCGACCGTCCTGGCGATAGCGACGTACGCCGTCGTCGAAGATATCGCGATAGCGGGGGCTGGAAGACAGTACTGGCGAAAAGGCGATATAGATGGGCACGTCAGGCATCCGGCAACCGACCTCGATCAGCTCATCGGCGTTTTTGTGCTGATCGAGGTACATGGACATCACCCAGGTGTTCTCCAGCGTGGCATCGACACGGCCCAGTTCGACCTTGCGTATGTTCAGCGCCAGCGCCTGCTCGCCAGCGGCTTGCTGCAGGCGATCCAAATTTTTCTGGTTGCGGCGGATGTAGTCGTCCAGCGCCTCACCATAACTGTAACCATTGATCACCCCCAGGCGGATCTGCTCAAGGGATGCCAGGCCGGTATAGCGCCAAGTGCTGTCGGCACGAGCATAGAAACAGTTACGGGAAATACCGGGAGCTGCATCACCAAACACGAAGTCCGGCGCATCACGACGACCAGCGCCAACCAGCGCATTGACTCGGCCGTTGCGCACATCCTGCATCGCACGCGCCCAGTTGGTAACGCGGTACTCCACGTCGATACCCGCCTCGGCGAAGATTTCCCTGGCCAGCTCGACGAAGATGCCAGGACGCTCGGCACCCTCAGCACAATTGACCGGACACCATACGTCCGCCTCCATGACCAGGGTTTCGGCCCTGAGGCAAGCACTGCCCAGCATTGCAGCCATCAACAGGCTACCTGCAACACCCAGAATTCCTTTTATCACCCGCCAAGCCTCCTGCCCCTGTTTGCGCGGCGCGACCTACCGTCGCTGCACCCCCGTGTAATGCATGCAGCCTGCTATATCAGCGGCTTCATGCAAACTGGCTCCGATCATACAGGGACGCGCAATTCTCGCCCACGCATGGGGGGGCGCTTGGACAGGCTAGCGACCGATCACGGCAAACTTCGCCTGCGTATGCTGCGCCAGAACCTCGGCACTCAGCTCGACTTCGAGGCCACGACGCCCGGCACTCACATGGATACTGGGGAAGTTCAGCGCACTGCTGTCGATGAAGGTACGCAGACGCTTCTTCTGCCCCAGCGGGCTGATACCGCCGACCAGATAACCGGTTGCCCGCTGCGCGGCATCGATTGCCGCCATGTCGACCTTCTTCACCCCAGCAGCCTGGGCTAGCGCTTTCAGATCCAGGGTTCCGACGACCGGTACCACGGCTACCAGTAATTCGCCCTTTTCACTGCTGGCCAACAACGTCTTGAACACCTGCGCGGGATCGAGACCGAGCTTCTCCGCTGCCTCCAGGCCGTAGGACGCTGCCTTTGGATCGTGTTCGTAACTGTGGATTCGATGTTCGGCGCGAACCTTTTTCAGCAGATCCAGTGCGGGGGTCATGACAGCTCCAGGCAAAAGGTAAGAGCAACGCAGGTTGCGGTGATTCTAGCGCCGCCTATTAGCAAAAGGCTCTGCCTCGGCCTTTAAAAGCAGGTATCGAATCTTGCCAGGTAAGGGAACCTATCGCGTGTGCCGCTGACCTATTTAACTATGTACACGATTGGTATCGAAAACATGAGCGGCTTTTTACGTTCATTTTTTGACAATACGTGTCCTGCATATATATTTTTTTCGATTATGAACATTTTACGACAGCAACACCGCCACCCACACAGCCATGGCACCTTGCAAACGGCGACTCTCTGGAGGCTTCGCCAATCTGCTCTGTATCGGCGCCATACAACAACAAGAAATCGAGGTTCCTCATGACAGCTGCTCTACGACAACCCTCATTATCAGGCCAGTGCATGGCCGAGTTCCTGGGCACCGCGCTACTGATTTTCTTCGGCACCGGCTGTGTCGCCGCCCTCAAGGTCGCTGGAGCGAGCTTCGGCCTCTGGGAGATCAGCATCATCTGGGGGGTTGGCGTCAGCATGGCGATCTACCTGACCGCGGGTGTATCCGGTGCTCACCTCAATCCCGCCGTTAGCATCGCCTTGTGGCTGTTCGCCGGTTTTGAGAAGCACAAATTACCGTTCTACATCCTTGCTCAGATCGCTGGCGCTTTCTGCGGCGCCCTGCTGGTCTACACGCTTTATAGCGGGCTGTTCCTGGAATTCGAACAAGCCAACCAGATGGTTCGCGGCTCGCAGGCCAGCCTGGAACTGGCCTCGGTGTTCTCCACCTTCCCCAATCCAGTGCTGTCCACCGGCCAGGCGTTCATGGTTGAACTGGTGATCACCGCCATCCTGATGGGCGTGATCATGTCCCTGACCGATGACAACAACGGCCTGCCTCGCGGCCCGATGGCACCTCTGCTGATCGGTCTGCTGATCGCCGTGATCGGCAGCGCCATGGGCCCGCTGACCGGCTTCGCAATGAATCCGGCTCGCGACTTCGGCCCCAAGTTGATGACCTTCCTAACGGGCTGGGGCGAGATTTCGCTGACCGGTGGCCGAGATATTCCGTATTTCCTGGTGCCCATCTTCGCCCCGATTCTGGGCGCATGCATCGGCGCAGCGGTGTATCGCGGCATGATTGCCCGGCATCTGCCCAGTGCGATCGAACCCGAAATAGAACAGCCGGCAAATCGCGACGTCAAAGCTTCCTGACTTCAACTGACACGCGACCCTGCTCGAACGGCTCACGCGCCATTCACCCTCCTTTCATCCGTCCAAGGCAATCGACATGACTGACACCAACAAGAACTACATCATTGCCCTCGATCAGGGTACGACCAGCTCCCGCGCGATCATCTTCGATCGCGACGCCAACGTGGTGTGCATCGCCCAGCGTGAGTTCACCCAGCACTACCCGCAGAGCGGCTGGGTCGAGCATGACCCTATGGAAATTTTCGCCACGCAGAGCGCGGTGATGGTCGAAGCGCTGGCGCAGGCTGGCCTCCATCACGATCAGGTAGCGGCAATCGGTATCACCAACCAGCGTGAAACAACCGTTGTATGGGACAAGAATACTGGCCGACCGATCCACAACGCCGTGGTCTGGCAGTGCCGCCGCAGTACCGAGATCTGCCAGCAGCTCAAGCGTGATGGCCTGGAAGAGTACATTCAGCAAACCACCGGCCTGGTCACTGACCCCTACTTCTCCGGCACCAAGCTGAAGTGGATTCTCGACCATGTAGAAGGCAGCCGCGAACGCGCCCGTAAAGGCGAACTGCTGTTCGGCACCATCGATAGCTGGCTGATCTGGAAATTCACCGGCGGCAAGGTGCACATCACCGACTACACCAACGCCGCCCGCACCATGCTCTTTAATATCCACACCCTGGAGTGGGATGCGAAGATGCTCGAGGTGCTGGATATCCCGCGGGAAATGCTCCCCGAAGTGAAGTCCTCCTCGGAAATTTACGGCCACACCAAGAGCGGCATCGCCATCGCCGGTATCGCCGGTGATCAGCAGGCCGCGCTGTTCGGCCAGATGTGCGTCGAACCTGGCCAAGCCAAGAACACCTACGGCACGGGCTGCTTCCTGCTGATGAACACCGGCGACAAGGCGGTGAAGTCCCAGCACGGCATGCTCACCACCATTGCTTGCGGCCCGCGAGGCGAAGTCACTTACGCCCTCGAAGGCGCGATCTTCAATGGTGGCTCCACCATCCAGTGGCTGCGCGACGAGTTGAAGGTCGTCAATGACGCCTACGACACCGAATACTTTGCCAACAAGGTCAAGGACAGCAATGGCGTGTACCTGGTGCCGGCGTTCACCGGCCTGGGCGCACCTTACTGGGATCCCTATGCACGCGGCGCGCTGTTCGGCCTGACCCGTGGCGTGCGAGTCGACCACATCATCCGCGCTGCTCTGGAGTCAATCGCCTATCAGACACGCGATGTACTCGACGCCATGCAGCAGGACTCCGGCGAGCGCCTGAAGTCCCTGCGGGTAGACGGCGGCGCAGTGGCCAACAACTTCCTCATGCAGTTCCAGGCCGATATTCTCGGCACTCACGTGGAGCGCCCGGAAATGCGCGAGACCACGGCCCTCGGCGCAGCTTACCTGGCGGGCCTGGCATGCGGCTTCTGGAGCAGCCTGGACGAACTGCGCGGCAAGGCGGTGATCGAGCGAGAGTTCGAGCCACAGCTGGAAGAACCGGAAAAAGAAAAACTCTATGCGGGCTGGAAGAAAGCAGTCAGCCGCACCCGCGACTGGGAGCCCCACGAAGAGGCCAAGTAAGGCAGCAGCCGAATTGACGCTCGGCTACAACTGGCAGTGAGCGGGCCCGTGCGGCATCATGAACGGATTCTGCACGGCAGCCCCAAGGAAACCCCATGAATCTGCCTCCTCGTCAGCAGCAAATCCTCGATCTGATCCGCGAACGCGGCTATGTCAGCATCGAGGAGCTGGCCACTCTGTTCGTCGTCACCCCGCAAACCATCCGCCGCGACATCAATCAACTGGCGGACGCCAATCTGCTGCGCCGCTACCATGGCGGCGCCGCCTATGACTCCAGTGTCGAGAACACCGCTTACGCCATGCGCGCCGACCAGATGCGCCATGAGAAGCAACGCATCGGCGAAGCTGTCGCTGCGCAGATCCCCGATCACGCCTCGCTGTTCATCAACATCGGCACCACCACCGAATCCATTGCCCGCGCCCTGCTCAATCACAACCACCTGAAGATCATCACCAACAACCTCAACGTGGCCTCGATGCTCAGTGCCAAGGATGATTTCGACGTGCTGCTCACCGGCGGCAACGTGCGCCGCGATGGTGGTTTGGTGGGTCAGGCCAGCGTCGACTTCATCAACCAGTTCAAGGTCGACTTCGCCCTGGTGGGCATCAGTGGCATCGACGAAGACGGCAGCCTGCTGGACTTCGACTATCAGGAAGTACGGGTCTCCCAGGCGATCATCGCCAATGCCCGCAAGGTGATTCTCGCTGCAGACTCGAGCAAATTCGGGCGCAACGCCATGATCCGCCTCGGCCCCATCAGCCTGGTCGACTGCCTGGTGACCGACCAGCAGCCGGTGCCGGCACTCGCTCAGCTGCTCGACCAACACAAGATCCGCCTCGAAGTGGTCTGACCCCACACGCCTCTCCCAACCTTGCCCGAACGACAGACAGCTGATGACTGTCGGCCGGGCAACACACCTCGCCTTTCAAGACGTTCATTCGAACGCAGCCCGAACCTTCGGCCGCTACAGTTATCTGTAGAAATGTTCACGTATTTTCATTCCAACCTATGGCTATGAGTTTTTTCAATCGAATCCTGCTGGATACGTGACTCTTCATGGGTTAGTATTTTCGAAAATGAACATAAATGTTCGAATTCAAATATCAAAGCAACATGAGGCCTGACGATGCCCACATCCAGCTTGTCCACAAGCCCGCTGTCCGAGATCTACGATATCGCCGTTGTCGGCGGTGGCATCAACGGTACTGGCATCGCCTGTGATGCAGCCGGTCGTGGCCTGTCCGTGTTCCTTTGCGAGAAAGACGACCTCGCCCGGCATACCTCGTCGGCGAGCAGCAAGCTGATTCACGGCGGGCTGCGTTACCTCGAGCACCACGAATTCCGCCTGGTGCGCGAGGCGCTGGCAGAACGCGAAGTGCTGTTGGCCAAGGCACCACACATTGTCAGCCCAATGCGCTTCATCCTGCCCCACCGCCCGCACCTGCGCCCTGCCTGGCTGATCCGTGCCGGGCTGTTTCTCTACGACAACCTCGGCAAGCGCAAAGCCCTGCCGCGCTCCCGTGGCTTGCGTTTTGGCGCAGGCAGCCCGCTCAAGGCGGAAATCACCAAGGGCTTCGAATATTCGGATTGCTGGGTGGATGACGCGCGGCTGGTGGTGCTCAACGCCATGGCCGCACGCGAACACGGTGCCCATGTGCACACCCACACGCGCTGTGTCAGCGCACGACGCAGCAAGGGGCTGTGGCACATCCACCTGGAGCGCGCCGATGGCAGCCTGTTCTCGATTCGCGCCAAGGCGCTGGTCAACGCGGCAGGCCCCTGGGTGGCGCGCTTCATTCGCGACGACCTGAAGCAGCAATCGCCCTACGGCATCCGTCTGATCCAGGGCAGCCACATCATCGTGCCAAAGCTGTTCGACGGCGAGCAGGCCTACATCCTGCAGAACGAAGATCGTCGTATCGTCTTCGCCATTCCCTACCTCGACCGCTTCACCCTGATCGGCACCACCGACCGCGAATACAACGGTGATCCGGCCACGGTCAGCATCAGCGACGAGGAAACCGATTACCTGCTGCAAGTGGTCAACGCTCACTTCCGCAAGTCGGTCAGCCGTGAAGACATCCTGCACAGCTACGCTGGTGTACGCCCGCTCTGCGATGACGAGTCAGACGAACCTTCGGCCATCACCCGCGACTACACCCTGTCGTTGTCAGCCCAGGATAACGAGCCTCCGCTGCTCTCGGTATTCGGCGGCAAGCTGACGACCTATCGCAAGCTGGCGGAGTCGGCGATGGCGCAATTGGCCCCCTTCTTCCCCAAGCTGGGCGCACGCTGGACAGCCGAGGCGCCGCTGCCTGGTGGTGAGCAGATGCAGAGCCGGCAAAGCCTGGTCGACGCACTCTGTGCGCGCCATGGCTGGCTGGATACGGCGTTGGCGCGCCGCTGGGCCGCCAGCTATGGCAGCCGCACCTGGCAGTTGCTCGACAATGTCGAGAGCCTGGAGCAGTTGGGCGAAGACTTCGGCCACGGCCTGTATGCCCGCGAGGTGGATTACCTGCGCCAGCACGAATGGGCCACGGAAGTGGATGACATCCTCTGGCGCCGCAGCAAGCTTGGCCTGTTCCTGTCCGCGACACAGCGTAGCAAGCTAGAGCGCTACATCACCCCTGCAGTGCACACGCCGGTGGCTACATCTGCACCAGTTGTACATCCTGCCGGTGAGCTTGCAGATGCGGCAGTACGGCCGCCAGCAACGGCGCCTTGAATCGCTCCTGAAAGCGGTGCGCGAGCCCGGGAATCAGCCGCAGCTCGCTACCGCGAACATGCGCTGCCACGTGCACACCGTGCATGACCGGCAGCAGTGGATCGGCGGTGCCATGCACCACCAGAGTCGGCACCTGCAGTCGATTGAGCAGATCGACTCGACTGCTTTCGGCGAGAATCGCCAGCAACTGCCGCTCCACCCCGGCGGGGTTGAAGGCGCGGTCGTAGGCGACCTCGGCCTGGTGCAGCAACATCGCACGATCATCCACGACCGCCGGGCTGCCTAGCGCGGCCAGCAGATCCGCCTGCTGTTCAAGCGCCGCCTCGCGGCTGGGCGCGTCACGTCGGGACAACAGCCTCAGCAGTGCCGGACTTGGCGCCGGTAGCCCCTGGGCGCCAGAGCTGGTCATCACCAACGTCAGACTGCGCACTCGCTGCGGCGCCATATCGGCCACATGCTGAGCGATCATCCCGCCCATGCTGGCGCCGAGCAGATGAAACTCGCGGATGCCCAGCGCATCCATCAGGCCCAGCGCATCGCCGGCCATATCACGCAGCCCGTAAGGCGCGCCGATGGAGAGCCCGAGGCGATAGCGCAGCACTTCATAGGCAAGGTTGGCGGTTGGCGCCTCGCCGTTCCAACGGCTCAGACCAACATCGCGATTGTCAAAGCGGATGACCCGAAAGCCCTGCTCACACAGCTGCTCGACCACGTCGTCCGGCCAGTGGATCAGCTGCCCACCCAAGCCCATGACCAACAGCAGCGCCGGGTCACTGCTGCGCCCGATGCTCTGGTAAGCCAGACTCACCTCGCCCAGCGATACGCGCTCGATGTCCGAATCGACCTTGCATATTTCAGTCGCCAGGGACGACAGGCTGCACAACAAGGCAGCCAGAAAAACCACGACGCGCATCATTCATTCCATAGGCGAAAAACCGGATAGCCGAGAAGTGTCGCAGTGATTGGCAAAATCGCGCTGCCACACAACGGTGACAGTTTGATGAAATCCGCCAGGCGGGATAATCGATAGATGGCTCGACAGTACGCCGGCGCTGAGAGAAACTCCCTCCATGAAAAACGCTCATCTTCCCGAGCGTTCAGTTGAATATCTCGCAGGCCTGCCATGCTCGAAATCCGTCACCTGAAAACCCTTCACGCGCTGCGCGAGACCGATAGCCTGGTCGAAGCCGCAGAACGTCTGCACCTGACCCAGTCGGCGCTGTCGCACCAGTTCAAGGAGCTCGAGGAGCGCCTGGGCATGCAGCTTTTCGTGCGCAAGACCAAGCCGGTGCGGTTCACCAGCGCCGGGCTACGCCTGCTGCAGCTGTGCGACAACGTGCTGCCCTTGCTGCGCAGCGCCGAACGGGATCTGGCACGGCTTGCCGGCGGCACCGCGGGTCGTCTGCACATGGCAATCGAATGCCACAGCTGCTTTCAATGGCTGATGCCGACCATCGACCAGTTTCGCGATGCCTGGCCGGAAGTGGAGCTGGATCTGGCATCGGGATTCTCCTTCGCGCCACTGCCCGCCCTGGCCCGCGGCGACCTCGACCTAGTGGTGACCTCCGACCCGCTGGAGCTGTCCGGCATCACCTACGTGCCGCTGTTCACCTATGAAGCGATGCTGGCGGTGGCCAACCAGCACGCGCTGGCCAATCGCCCCTTCATCCGCCCCGAAGACCTGATCAAGGAAACCCTGATCACCTACCCGGTGGAACGGGATCGACTGGATATCTTCACCCGCTTTCTAGAGCCCGCCGACATCGAGCCGGCCCAGGTGCGCACCTCGGAACTGACGGTGATGATGATGCAGCTGGTGGCCAGCGGCCGCGGCGTTTGCGGCCTGCCCAACTGGGCGCTGCACGAGTACAGCTCGCGTGGCTACGTGACCGCCAAGCGCCTGGGCGACAAGGGGCTGTTCGCCACGCTTTACGCGGGCATCCGCACGGACATGCTCGACGCGCCCTTCATGCGTGATTTCCTGCTCACCGCCAAGGACACCTCCTTCGCCAACCTCGAAGGGGTGAGCGTCGCTCGGCAGTGACGGCTCAGGCTGCGTCGAACTGCATCTCCGGTGGCTGGCGACGGAAGCCCGCCGTCAGCCAGGCCAGGTAGACGACGCCCAGCGCCAGCCAGCACAGACCGAGGGTGATCGCCAGGTGATCCAGGCTGATCATCAGCCACAGCGTCGCGAACATGCCGAGCAGCGGGAACAGCAGGTGCTGCAGCAGCGCGCGGGCACCGCGCCGGGCGCCGCCGATCCAGTAGTGGAAGATGACCGACAGGTTGACCAGCGAGAACGCCAGGAAAGCCCCGAAGTTGATGAACGAGGTCGAGGTGGTCACGTCCAGTTTCAGCGCCAGCAGGGCCACCACCGCGCACAGCAGGATGCTTCCCAGCGGCGTTCCGAAGCGTTTGCTCAAGGTACCGAACAGGCGCTTGGGCAGCACGCCGTCACGGCCCATGGCGAACAGCAGACGCGAGGCACTGGCCTGGGCCGACAGCCCTGAAGTGAACTGGCCGACGATCAGGCCTATCAGAAATATCGACACGAACAGATCGCCGCCGATATTGCGGGCGATTTCATAGGCGGCGGAATCGGTACTGGTGAACACGGCGCCGGGGTGAGCGAGCTGCACGAAGTAGGAGGTGACGATGAAGATCAGCCCGCCGAACAGGGTAATCAGCAGAATCGCTCTGGGAATGGTCTTCTGCGGATCGCGGGTTTCCTCGGTCAGCGTGCTGACCGCATCGAAGCCGAGAAACGAATAGCAGGCGATGGCAGCGCCACCCATCACCAGGGGCAGGCTGAAACTGCCGTCGAAGAACGGCTTCAAGCTCCACAGCGGTTTGCTGCCATCCCCTGCCACGTAATGCACGCACAGGGCAACGAAGGCCACCAGCACCAGCAGCTGCACCACCATCAACAGGCCGTTGACCGTCTTGGCCAGTTGCAGGCCTACCACGTTGATCAGTGAGGTCACCACGATGAATCCAAGTACCCAGACTGCCTGCGGCACCTCGGGAAACGCCGAGCCCAGGTAGGCTGCACCGATGAGCCAGATGGCCATGGGCAGAAACAGATAATCGAGCAGCACCGCCCAACCGGCGAGAAAGCCCAGCTTGGCGTTGATCGACTTGCGCACGTAGGTGTAGGCGGAGCCGGCCACCGGAAAGGCCGCAGCCATTTTCGCGTAGCTCAGCGCGGTGAACAGCATGGCCAGTGTGGCAGCCAGGTAGGCGGCGGGCACCTGCCCGTTGGTCACGTCGGCAAGAATGCCGAAGGTACCGAGCACGATGATCGGGGTCATGTAGGCGATGCCGAACAGCACCACCGAACCCAGTGACAGGGTACGTTTGAGATTGGCCATTACTGCTACTCCGAGATTATGATTTTTATGGCAGAGCCGAAGTCGGCGAACACAGCAGCGCCCACCGGGCACAGGGCCCGGCGGCAATGCGGAGGTTGGCCTCCGTCTTAACGTGGAATAAGTAGTTCGCGACGCCCGTCCGGGTAGTCGATGCGCTCGCCGGGCAGCGTCAGGCGCCGCTCGTCGAGGTAGCGGTAATCGCTGCAGGCAGCCTGCAGTTGATCGAGGTCGAGCTCGACGATCTGCCGACACTCTTCGCGACCGGCCTCGCACAGCAACTGGCCGAACGGATCGACCGCACTGCTGCCGCCCGCGAACACCAGATCGCCATCGCCGCTGCCCACACGATTGACCATCACAGCGAATGCCTGGTTTTCCATGGCGCGCGCCATGATCGCCGTGCGATGGGTAGGGCCGTAGGGATCCATATTGCCGTTGGTGACGATGATCAGGTCGGCACCGAGCTGTGCCAACGCCCGGGCGCTTTCCGGAAACTCGATATCGAAGCAGATCAGAATGCCGACCCGAATACCCTGCCAGGGCACAGTCACGTAGCGGTCACCCGGCGTGAAGATGCCGCGGTCGGACGACCACAGATGGGTCTTGCGGTAGCGCATGGCGATCCCCGCCGGGGTGATCAGCAACGTCGTGTTGTAGAACACGCCGGCGTCGTTTTCGGCCATGCCGATGGCCACCGAGACGTTGCGCTCGCGAACCGCCTGCTGCACGGCCTGAATCGTCGGGCCGTCGACTGGCTCGGCCAGCTCGGCGATGTTGAGCGCTGTCGGAAAACCCATCAGGTGCGTTTCCGCAAACACCAGCAGATCGGTACCTTCGGCGCTGTCGTCGATCGCCTGCAATGCGCGGCTCAGGTTGTATGCGGTGTCGCCATCACGGCCACGCATTTGTACGAGTTCGATCTTCATCTCGATTTCCTGTTGTTTTGTCCCAGGCCGATAAAAAGCGTCAGAATCGGCCGGGTATTTCTTTGCCTGACAGGTCGTTCGAATTGCCTCACTGACCTGCCGATGCCGTACCCCGAGTATGGCGGCAAGCATCGACGCCGGTAATCACGCGGGCGGGTTAACCCATTGGGGGTAGGAAGTGGGACTTTCGTTGCAGCACATCGCCTGGCACCAGTCGGTTGGCAAACTCATCGAGGGGCTGGATCGTCCCGCTTTCTGGATCGCGCTGGTGCGCGTTCTGGAGCAGTACGTAGCGTTCGACAGCTGGGTGGTGCTGATCTTCAGCGACGCACGCCCCCAGGTTCTCGCCGAGTGCCCCGGGCTGGACGGTGGCCCCGACACCCTGTTCCTGGACTACCTCAAGGGTCTCTACCAGCTCGACCCGTTCTACATCGACAGTCGAGAACGCAGCATGGGTGGCCTGCTGCATCTGGCAGACGTGGCACCGGAACGCTTCGAGCAAACCGACTACTACCAGCGCTATTTCCGCCTCAACGTGGTGGTCGACGAAGTGCAGTTCAACGTCCCGCTGCAGAATGGCCGAACCTTGTGCCTGTCGCTGGGTGCACGCCACCGCTTCAGCCCCGAGAACCTCGCGTTGCTTGGCCTGGTGCAGCCTTGGGTAAGCGGCCTGATGCGCCAGCGCCTGGCCTTCGATCAGCACCTGCTCGGCACCACCACGCCCGCCCCGGCTCGCCCGCAACCGCAAGGCAGCGCCGGGCACTGGATGGAAAACACCCTTACGGCGCGGGAGCTGGACGTCGCCCGGCTGATGCTCAGCGGCTGCTCGGGCAAGGAGATCGCCCGCAAATTGTGCATCTCGACGGAGACGGTCAAGGTGCACCGCAAGCACATCTACGGCAAGCTGGGGATAAAGTCGCAATCCGAGCTGTTCGCGCTGTTTCTCCAGGCGCAGCAGGACTGACAGCCCCTTGATCGGCATCACCGCCGCGCCATGATTCACCACCCATCAGGAAACGCTCATGAACATCGCCGATATCCCTTTTGGCATTACCGACTGGAGCCAGGTGGAAGCCACCGAGCATCCCGGCGAAACCGGCATGGCCCACTGGCGAACTCGCCAGTTCGGTGCGCTGCGGGTGCGTATGGTCGACTATTCGCCCGGCTACCTGGCCGACCACTGGTGCAGCAAGGGCCATATCCTGCTGTGCCTCGAGGGCGAACTGCATACCGAACTGGAAGATGGCCGCCGCTTCGTGATGACTGCGGGCATGAGCTACCAGGTCGCCGATCAGGCCGAAGCGCACCGCAGCTCGACGGCTACCGGAGCCCGGCTGTTTATCGTCGACTGAGCCAAACCGCATGTGCAACGGGTGCAGGGCGGGTTACACCACGCCGTTCTGCCGCTATGCTGGCAATCGATTTCTGCGTCTGGAGCACACCATGATCAACGTCTACCGTCTGCCTCTCATCGCCAGTCTCGCCCTGCTGGGCGCCTGCGCCAGCCCGTCCAAGAGCGTGCAGGTTCAGAAACAGACGCAATGCCCGATCAGCCTGCAGGCAGGCCAACAGTTGATCCTCAGCCTGCCAAGCAACCCGACGACCGGCTACCGTTGGGCAGTCCGTGAAGATGCCGCCAAGGTACTCAAAACCCTGGGCCCGGAAGTTTACAGCGCCGCTGAAAACTCTGACCTGGTCGGCGGCGATGGCCACTCGACCTGGCGTTTTCAGGCAATTGAAAGCGGTGAAGCACGGCTGTTGCTGACCTATGCGCAGCCCTGGGATGCCAGCACAGAACCTGCCGAGACCTTCGATTGCCAGATTCGCGTGCGCTGAGCGCTGTCGCCGCCAATTACCGCAGACGCTCTAATCAAGTCTTCGAAGCCCGCCTTCCAGCGGGCCTCAGCACTCGCGTTGCACTGATACCTGCGACAAGGTTTGGCTAATCGCCGGACTTGGCTAAAATGCGCGCCTTTCCAGCTCCGCGCAGACCGACCGTGACCAGACAGCCCGACCAACTTTTCGCCCAGCCACTGGACCAGGTGCCGGACTTCGTGTTCAACGAAGACGTGGCACGTGTGTTCCCGGACATGATCAAGCGCTCGGTGCCCGGTTACCCGACCATCGTCGAGAACATCGGCGTGCTGGCCGGTCAGTTCGCTCAGCCGCACAGCGTGCTCTACGACCTGGGCAGCTCGCTGGGCGCCGTGACCCAGGCGCTGCGCCGTCACGTTCAGTTGGAAGACTGCCGGGTGGTCGCCGTGGACAACTCCAGTGCCATGGTCGAACGCTGCCGCGAATACCTGCACGCCCAGGACTCGATGTTCCAGGAGCTGCTGCCGGTCGAGGTCATCGAGGCGGATATTCTCGCCATGCAGTTCCAGCCGACCTCATTGGTAGCGCTGAACTTCACCCTGCAATTCATCGAGCCGGCTCAGCGCCAGCCGTTACTGGCGCGTATCCGCCAGGCGTTGCTGCCGGGCGGCGCACTGATCCTGTCGGAAAAGCTGCGTTTCGAGGATGACCAGCAGCACGCCCTGCTCACCGACCTGCATGTGGCGTTCAAGCGTGCCAACGGTTACAGCGAACTGGAAATCGCCCAGAAGCGCAGCGCCATCGAAAACGTCATGCTGCCCGACAGCCTCGAACAGCACCGCGAGCGGCTACTGGCAGCCGGTTTCAGCAAAGTGGTGCCCTGGTTCCAGTGCCTGAACTTCGCTTCCCTGGTGGCCCTGCCATGATGCGCCGCATGGATCTCGACGCTCTGCAGGCGCAACTCGCCGGCACTCCCCTGCAGGAGTGGAGCGCCGACCTGCCGGGGCAGATCGACGCCAAACTGGCCATCGGTCACGGTGATCTGCAACGCTGGTACGCGGCTGTCGAAGCATTGCCGGCACTGGACATCGAGCAGATCGACCTGACCCGGGATTTCAAACTCGATGGTTCTCGTGACGAAACCACTCAGGCTGCCCTGGATAGCGCCCTGCGTGGCCTGATCCCGTGGCGCAAAGGTCCTTTTCATCTGTTCGGCGTTCACGTGGATACCGAATGGCGTTCCGACTGGAAATGGCAGCGCGTTTCGCCGCACCTGAACCTGACCGGCAAACGCGTGCTCGACGTCGGCTGCGGCAATGGCTACTACATGTGGCGAATGCTCGGCGACGGGGCCAAGAGCGTAGTCGGCATCGATCCAAACTGGCTGTTCCTCTGCCAGTTCCTGGCCATGAAAAATTACTTGCCAGAGATGCCAGCCTGGCATCTGCCTCTGGGCATCGAGGAACTGCCAGCAAAGCTGCAGGGTTTCGATACCGTGTTCTCCATGGGCGTGCTGTACCACCGGCGCTCGCCCATCGACCACCTGCTGGAACTGAAAGACTGCCTGCTCAAGGGCGGCGAACTGGTACTGGAAACGCTGGTGGTGGAAGGCGATGCCAACCAAGTGCTGGTGCCCGAAGACCGTTACGCGCAGATGCGCAACGTGTGGTTCCTGCCCTCGGTACCGGCGCTGGAGCTGTGGCTACGCCGCGCCGGCTTCGTCGACGTGCGCTGCGTGGATGTCAGCGTCACCTCGATCGAGGAACAGCGCAGCACCGAGTGGATGCGCTACCAGTCGCTGCCCGAATTCCTCGACCCACTGGATCATCGCCGCACCCTCGAAGGCCTGCCGGCCCCACGCCGCGCGGTGCTGGTTGCGCGTAAACCCTGACAGCAGGCTCAGTCAGCCCCATCACCTTTACGACGCCATTCGGCCTGCCGCGCGGCGATCATGCCGAGGGGCATCTGCGCACCGGCGCAGACTCGCTCCTGGGCACTTCCCAGACGCACTTGACCGGCGCTTTCGAGCCTCAGCAGACGGCGCATTTTACGCCTCCAGCACCAGGCGAAGTACCAGTCGCCCAACCACTGGGTCAGCTCATTCGCAATAAGGCCCGACGACCTTGTCTGGGTAGCGCGCTCGGTATTGGCGGCATGCTGTTCGTTCGACGTCATGGCAACTCTCCTCGACAGCCTGTGGTCACCGGTTATCGGTGACCGCTTGCCGACAGATTGAGTTGCGCTTATCGTTAAGACAAACGAGTAATACCTAACAATCGATTAAGAAAATATTAACAACACCATGAACAGCACACTGCTCACCGACCTGCCCGCTGCGCTGCCACTCCTGGAAAGCGATGTGCTGAAGACGTTCGTCGGCATCGCCGAGAGTGGCAGCTTCACCCGAACCGCCGCGCAGGTATTCCGTACCACGGCTGCCGTCAGCCAACAGATCAAACGTCTGGAGGAAACGCTCGGCCGCACGCTGTTTCTACGCGAGAGCCGCCGCGTGCGACTCACTTCGGATGGCGAGATTCTGCTCGGCTATGCCCGGCGCCTGCTCAAACTCAATGAGGAAGCGGTATCGCACTTTCTGGTTCCGAACCTGGCGGGCACCGTCCGTTTCGGCACGCCATTCGACATCGGCGTAGGCGCCCTCCCCGACCTGCTGTCGCAGTTCGCCCGTAGTCATCCCGCGGTTCAGGTCGACGTATCGGTAGGCCGCAGCTGCGAGCTGATCGAGCGCCTGGATGCAGGCGAACTCGACCTTACCTTGCTCAATGCTGGCAACGACGATGCCGACGATTCCCGCGGCGAAGTCATCTGCAGCGAATCGCTGGTATGGGCAGGCCGTGATGGCGGGCTGGCGGTCAAGCGCAATCCCTTGCCGCTGGCCGTGGCCAGCCGCGGCTGCGCCTGGCGACGTGCGGCGATGGACGGCCTGGACAGGCTGGGACGTAGCTACCGCATCGCCTATTCCAGCGAGCAGTGCGCTGGCCAGGAAGCGGCGCTGCTTGCCGATCTGGCCATAGCGGCCTTCCCTGCCAGCCTGGTCAAACCGCCGCTACGCCGCCTTCCTCAACAGGAACACGGGCTGCCGCCCCTGGGCGACTATCACATCAAACTGCTGCGCGGCAGCAACCGTGGCGCAGCTGCAGAAGCGCTGGCGGCGCAGGTGGCTGTTGCCTACGGAGCGCGCCGTTAGCGCGCCGCAGCGCTCTCGATCAGCTGCTTCATTTCCCGCACCGCATCCTTGAAGCCAACGAACAGGGCATGACTGACCAGCGCGTGGCCGATGTTCAGTTCGTTGATGCCGGGGATCGCCGCCACAGGCTCGACGTTGTGGTAATGCAGACCATGACCGGCATTGACGATCAACCCCAGCGAAACGCCCAGCGCGACCCCCTCACGAATACGCTGCAGTTCGGCAGCGGCCTGCTGCGGATCATGCGCGTCGGCATAGCGCCCGGTGTGCAGTTCGATGGCCGGCGCGCCAACCCGCTTGCTCGCCTCGATTTGCCGCGGATCGGCATCTATGAACAGGGAGACTTCGCTACCAGCGGCAGCCAGACGCTGCACCGCAGCGGCGATTCGCGCCTCCTGACCGGCTACATCCAGACCGCCTTCGGTTGTCAGTTCCTGGCGGGTTTCCGGCACCAGGCAGACGTGCTCGGGTCGGATTTCTTCGGCGAAATCGAGCATGAAGTCGGTCACCCCCATCTCGAAGTTCATACGCGTCTGTAACACGTCCTTGAGCAGGCGCACATCGCGCTCCTGAATGTGCCGACGATCCTCGCGCAGGTGCACGGTGATGCCATCGGCACCGGCCTCCTCGGCGTCCAGCGCCGCCTTGACGGGGTCGGGATAACGCGTGCCGCGCGCCTGGCGCAGAGTGGCGACGTGGTCGATATTCACGCCCAGCAAAACACGGTTGGCTTCAGTCACGGGTCGGCTCCTTGAGCGTCATGAACAATTCGCGGCTGACCAGCGGTCGACCGCCAAGATGAGGGGCCAGCGCCTGGCGCATCAGTCGCTTGGCAGCAGCGAGGGCGCCTGGTGCAGTCCAGTCCGCCTCGGCCATGGCCAGCAGCTCGCTACCCAGGAAGGTGCCAGGCTGCCAATGGCCGATGGGCAAAAAACCACTGTCTGCCTGCAACCGGTACAGACCGCTTGCGACGACAGCGTCGCCTTGTACATCGCTGTCGAGGGCGAAACCATAACCGAGTTCGTCCAGCAGGCGCCATTCGAAGGCGCGCAGCAGCGGCTCCAGCGCACGCCCCTGGGCCAGCGCCAGGACGGTCATGGCGTACTGTTCGAAAATGATCGGATGGGGGTCTTCGGCCGGCAGCACGCGGATCAGCAGCTCGTTCAGGTACAGGCCGCTGAACAGCGCATCGCCGGAAAGCAGATTGGGGATGCCGGCGGCCTCGAGACGGCCGACGTTCTTCAGCTCACCACGGCCGCGGGTTTCCAGCTCGAGAGGAATGAATGGCCTGGCCAGACTGCCAGCCTTGCCCCGCGCGCCGCGCAACACGGCACGCAAACGCCCCTGGGGCGTGAGGAAGTCGACCAACGCACTGCTTTCACGGTACGCACGGCTGTGCAGGACATAGGCGGGCTGGCTGAGCGCAAGCATGTGGGGATCACTCGCAAGGATAGCCAGCCGCAAGGCGGCGGGATGCCGGGTCAGATATTGTCGTAGCCCAGAGAACGCAGGGCGCGCTCGTCGTCGGACCAGCCGCTTTTGACCTTGACCCAGAGGTTGAGCATGACCTTGGTGTCGAACATCAACTCCATGTCCTTGCGCGCATCCTGACCAATGCGTTTGATGCGCTCGCCCTTTTCACCAATGATGATCTTCTTCTGCCCATCACGCTCGACCAGGATCAGTGCATGGATGTGCATGATCCGTCCTTCGCGTTTGAACTCTTCGATTTCCACGGTGATCTGGTAAGGCAGCTCAGCGCCCAACTGACGCATGATCTTTTCGCGTACCAGCTCGGCAGCGAAGAAGCGCCCGGAGCGATCGGTGATCTGGTCTTCCGGGAAGAAGTGCACACCTTCGGGCAAACGATCGCCCACCAGCTTTTCCAGGGAATCCAGATTGTGCCCCTGCTGCGCGGATACCGGCACGATCTCGGCATTCGGCAACTGCTCGGCCAGCCACTTCAGGTGCGGCATCAGGTCGGCCTTGTCGTCCAGACGGTCGGTCTTGTTGACCGCCAGGATCACCGGGCCCTCTACGTATTGCACACGTTCGAGCACCATCTGGTCTTCGTCGGTCCACCGGGTACGATCGACCACGAAGATCACCACGTCGACATCCTTGAGAGCCGACGAGGCGTTCTTGTTCATGTAGCGGTTGAGCGCTTTCTCGTTGTTCTTGTGCAAGCCGGGTGTATCGACGTAGATGGCTTGCACGTCACCCTCGGTTTTAATGCCGAGCATGTTATGGCGGGTGGTCTGCGGCTTGCGCGACGTGATCGCCAGCTTCTGGCCGAGGATGTGATTGAGCAACGTCGACTTGCCCACGTTGGGCCGGCCAACGATGGCGACGTAGCCACAGCGTGTTACAGGCGTATCAGTCATTGCCGTTCTCCACACCCAGAGCGATCAGCGCTGCCGTCGCCGCTACCTGTTCGGCAATACGGCGACTGGCGCCTTGGCCAAGGGTTTTATCATTGAGTAGATTGATCTCACACTCGACCACGAACGTCCGGCAATGAGGCTCGCCCTGAATGTCGACCACCTCATAACGCGGCAGCTCGCAGGCACGTGACTGCAGGAATTCCTGCAGGCGAGTCTTGGGATCTTTATTGGTATCGACCAGGGTCAGGCTGTCCAGTTCGTTGGTCAGCCAGGCCAAGACTCGCTCACGGGCGATATCCATGCCGACATCTAGATAGATGGCACCGATCAGGGCTTCCAGCGCATCGGCGAGGATCGAATCACGACGAAATCCGCCACTCTTCAGCTCGCCAGAGCCCAATCGCAGGTACTCACCCAGATCGAAACCACGCGCCAGTACGGCCAGGGTTTCCCCCTTGACCAACCGCGCACGCAGCCTCGAAAGCTGGCCTTCACGGGCAAGGGGAAAGCGCTCGTAGAGCGCTTCACCGGCAACGAAGTTGAGGATGGCATCACCGAGAAACTCCAGGCGCTCGTTATTGCGCCCGGCAAAGCTGCGGTGGGTCAGCGCCAGAATCATCAGATCCTGATCTTTGAAAGTGTGCCCGAGCTGTCGCTCAAGGCGGGTCAACGAAACACTCACGGCATACGCACACGGAATTCTTTATCGAAATTAACCACCAGATCGAGATTCTCGATCAGCGATTCACGTTTTTCATACTTCAGGTGGGCGAGAAACTCGTTATTCTCGATGGTCACCTTCAAGACGTCCTGCATGTTCAGGTCGCGGATGCTGTTAACCGTCATGCCACGGCTGACGTGGGAGTAGAAATCACCCACGGTTCTGACTTCCTGCAACTTGTCGGTTTCCACCGAGGTGATGATCTTCTCCATCGACATGTAGTCGAGGTAATGCGGGATCACCTTGAACGCGGTGCTGGCGAGAAATGCCACCACAGCAAGCACAACCAGCCAACTCACAATCGACAGACCTTGCTGCGAGCGTGCGAATTTCATGTTTTTCCCCAATATCCAAGTAGTTCAAGTCATGCGCGTCGGGCGCATGAGAAGACTATAGATAGCTGACGGCGCCGTATTGAACGACGCCGCAAATATTCATCAGATCAGTGAATAAGCCCGAAACGAGAGACGTTCGGCAAATGGCTGAACTTCGGATCCGGCCAACTCATCCAGATGGCGAACGCCTTGCCGACAATATTGCGATCCGGAACCATGCCCAGTACATCTTTGGGAATGTTCGGGTCATTCCAGTAGCGGCTGTCGTTGGAGTTGTCGCGGTTGTCGCCCATCATGAAGTAATGGCCTGCAGGAATCGTCCACTCTTTACCAGGCTCAGCGCGGTATCGGCTCATTTCCTTGCGGATGCGGTGTTCCACTTCACCCAGGTGCTCGCTGTAAAGCGTGGCACTGCCCAGGCTGCCCGGTTCTTCACCGATCAGTTGCTCGGCGACCGGCTTGCCATTGACGAACAGATGCTTGTCGCTGCTGTAACGCACATGATCACCCGGCAGACCAATCACCCGTTTGATGTAGTTGACGTTGGGGTCGCTCGGGTAGCGGAACACCATCACGTCACCACGCTGCGGGTCACCAACTTCGATCACCTTGGTGTCCAGCACCGGCAGGCGAATACCGTAGGCGAACTTGTTGACTAGGATGAAATCGCCAACCTCAAGAGTCGGGATCATCGAGCCAGATGGAATCTGGAACGGCTCAACCAGAAAGGAGCGCAGCACCAGCACGATGGCCAGTACCGGAAAGAACGACTTGCCGTATTCGACCAGCAAGGGCTCTTTATTGAGTTTCTCGACCACTGCCTCGTCGGCTTGCTCGACCTTGCCCTGATAGCTGGCGATCGCCGCACGACGCCGAGGCGCCAGAAAGACCAGATCAAACAGGGCCAACGCGCCGCACACGGCGACGGCGATGACCAACAACAGCGGAAAATTAAATGACATAGGCCCTAACTATCCAACTTGAGTACAGCAAGGAAGGCTTCTTGTGGAATTTCCACGTTGCCCACTTGCTTCATGCGCTTCTTACCGGCCTTCTGTTTTTCCAACAGCTTGCGCTTACGGCTTACATCACCGCCATAGCACTTGGCCAGAACGTTCTTACGCAGTGCCTTGACAGTGGTACGCGCGACAATCTGCCCGCCAATGGCGGCCTGAATAGCCACATCGAACATCTGCCGAGGGATCAGCTCTTTCATCTTCTCGGTCAACTGACGCCCTTTGTAGTGGGCGTTATCTTTGTGCACGATCAGCGCCAAGGCATCGACCTTGTCACCGTTGATCAGCACGTCCAGCTTGACCAGGTTAGCCGACTGGTAGCGGTCGAAATGGTAATCCAGCGAAGCATAGCCACGGCTGGTGGACTTCAGACGGTCGAAGAAGTCGAGTACCACTTCATTCATCGGCAGGTCATAGCGAACCTGAACCTGGGTGCCAAGGAACTGCATATCCCGCTGAACGCCACGCTTCTCGATACATAGGGTGATAACGTTACCCAGGTGTTCCTGCGGCACCAGAATGGTTGCCTGCACGATCGGCTCACGGAAATCCTCGACCGACGACACATCCGGCAGCTTGGACGGGTTATCGACGTAAATCGTTTCACCGGTCTTGAGCACGACCTCGAAAATTACGCTAGGCGCCGTGGTGATCAGATCCAGATCGTACTCGCGCTCCAGGCGCTCCTGGATAATTTCCATGTGCAGCATGCCCAGGAAGCCGCACCGGAAACCGAAGCCTAAGGCGTCGGAGCTTTCTGGCAGATACTGCAACGACGAGTCGTTGAGGGTCAGCTTCTGCAGCGCATCGCGGAAGTCTTCGAAATCCTCGGAGCTCACCGGGAATAAGCCAGCGTAGACCTGCGGTTGGATGCGTTTGAAGCCCGGCAGCATGTCGACGTCGGGTGTCGAGCTGAGGGTCAGCGTATCGCCCACCGGTGCACCGTGAATATCCTTGATGCTGGCAATGATGAAGCCCACCTCACCCGCTTTGAGATCAGCGGTTGCGGTGTGCTTGGGATTGAAGACCCCCACACTGTCGACCAAATGCACCTTGCCGGTGGACTTGACCAGAATCTTGTCGCCCTTCTTCACCCGACCATGACGTACACGCACCAGGGAGACAACCCCGAGGTAGTTGTCAAACCAGGAGTCGATGATCAGCGCCTGCAGCGGCGCCTCGATATCGCCCGTCGGCGCGGGGATAGTCTTTACAAGACGCTCGAGTACTTCGTCGACGCCCATGCCGCTCTTGGCACTACAGGCGACAGCATCGGTGGCGTCGATGCCGATAATCTTCTCGATCTCGTCCTTGACGCGATCCGGATCGGCCTGCGGCAAATCCATCTTGTTCAGCACGGGCATGACTTCCAAGCCCTGCTCGATGGCGGTGTAGCAGTTGGCGACCGATTGCGCTTCCACGCCCTGGCCGGCATCGACCACCAGCAATGCACCTTCACAGGCGGCCAGAGAACGGCTCACCTCATAGGTGAAGTCTACGTGGCCGGGCGTATCAATGAAATTCAACTGGTACGTGATGCCGTCCTGCGCCTTGTAATACAGGGTGACGCTGTGGGCCTTGATGGTAATGCCGCGCTCACGTTCCAGATCCATGGAATCGAGAACTTGGGCCTCCATCTCACGCGCAGTCAGACCGCCGCACATCTGGATGAACCGGTCAGCCAGCGTCGACTTGCCGTGGTCAATGTGGGCAATGATGGAAAAATTGCGGATATGACTCAGGTCACTCACAGGACAACACTCAAAAGGCCGCAGGCGACTGCCCGCCGAAAATAGCGCCGAAGTTTAACCGAGTGGCTGCCCCTACGTCACGTCGGGACAAGCGCTTGACCGAGCTATTTGCCCGCACGACCACGCCCGGAAACAAAATAGGCAGAGGGAATTTTCTCGTGACGCCAATGGCAGCCCTACTGGTGGCATCACAAATAGCCAGCCACAAAAAAGGGGCGACTCTCATCGCCCCTTTGTCACGACTAACGAAAGCCGCTATTAAGCACCACTAATTCAGGCAGACTCATTCAGCCAGTTTGAAGGTGATGAAACTGGCGCGCCCCTGACGCAGCACGCGCATAGAGACCGAACGATTCTTCGGTAGCGACTGCGCGACCTCGGTGAAATTCTTCGCCGAACCGATTGCCTGATTATTCAGATGCGTAATCACATCACCAGGGCGCAGGCCTATCAGGGCCGCAGGACCGTCCTGCACTTCGCGAATGACCACGCCACCTTTCAGATCGAGGGCTTTCTTCTGCTCATCGGTAAGCTCGGCGACACTGACACCAAGACGGTTACTGCTGCGCTCGGCACTCGGCGTAGCGCTTTCAGCGGCTTCGTCGCCATCATCGGCCGGCATCGTCCCAACGGCCATTTTCAGGTTTTTGCGGGCACCCTCACGGACAATTTCCAGATTGGCTTTGGTACCCGGCTTCAAAGCACCGACAAGATGAGGCAGATCAGCGGACATGATGATCGGTTTGCCATCCAAGCTGAGGATCACATCCCCCACCTGCAAACCGCCCTTGGCGGCCGGACCGTCCTCAAGCACCTGAGCGACCAACGCACCAGCCGGCTTCTCCAGCCCAAAGGACTCTGCGAGATCCTTGTTCACCTCTTGAATGACTACGCCCAACCAGCCACGGCTGACCTTACCGCTACTCTTCAGCTGATCAGCCACATCCATTGCCACACTCATCGGAATGGCGAAGGACAGGCCCATGAAACCACCGGAGCGGGTAAATATCTGCGAGTTGATACCGACTACTTCGCCATCCAGGTTAAACAGCGGGCCGCCTGAGTTACCGGGATTGATCGCCACGTCAGTCTGAATGAACGGTACATAACTTTCGTTCGGCAGGCTGCGGCCTTTAGCGCTGACGATACCGGCAGTCACCGAATGATCGAAGCCAAAGGGAGAGCCAATAGCCAACACCCACTCACCTACTTTGAGATTGTCTGAGTTACCCAGTTTCACAATGGGCAGATCATCAGCATCAACCTTCAACAAGGCTACGTCGCTGCGCGGATCGGTGCCTACCAGTTTGGCTTCCAACTCGCTGCGGTCGGACAAACGCACGATGATCTCATCAGCATCGGCAACCACATGATTGTTGGTCAGGATGTAGCCATCCTTGGAAATGATGAAACCAGAGCCCAGTGACTGCGCCTCACGCTGACGACCACCGCCACCTGGCGAGCGGGGTGTCTGGGGAATATTGCGTTCGAAAAACTCGCGAAACATTGGCGGCAAGCCTTCGAGATCAGGCATGGCGAGACCACCATTACCGGCAACGGCATTGGGTACTTTTTGTCGGGTACTGATATTGACCACGGCAGGCGAAGCGGCTTCGACGAGTGGCGCGAAGTCCGGCAACTGCGCGTGCACAGCAACGGACTGGCCCATCATGAACACCGCAAATAGCGCGGCAGCGTAGGTTTTCAGGCTAGGCATCGACATTACAGTTGCTTCCCCATCCAGAACAAACGAGCCCCTGAGGGGCCATCGGTACAACAGAACATGACGATATAGCGGCAACATCAACCTTGATCGTTATCGTCGATCCTTATGGCGTTACATGCGCATCGTCGGCACGCATCGACATGGCGACACGCTCCGCCGTTCCCAGCGGAATCTCCCCCACCACCGTTACCATGACATCTCCGCCATCGGTTGTCAGGCGGCGTGAAACAACTACGGTAGGCCCTGACTGGCTGCGCGCGTCGGCAACCGCTGCACCATGCAAGGGCTCGAGGAATACGGAAAAACGGGCTAGCCCATCATCGTAAATCAGACAGTCGACGCTGTCTGCGGAGACGGGACTACGCCGCTGGGTCACAGCGCTGAGGCTAAAACCAGGCGGCAGCCAGTCGGAGCGCCAGAGCTCCGGCTGTTTTTTTTGGGTTTTTATGACGCGTACGGGCGCGCAGTTGGCAGAAGGCTGCAAAACCGCCGCATGCTGGGAGTTGCCGGTTTCCAGCTCAGTGAACTGTAAACGCTCGAGCAGCACGCCCTTATCGCTGACAAGCAACGACTTTAGCGGCAGACCTGTTTCACGATCCAGGTGCAACTCGACACCATACCGGTGTTTATCACGAGGCACTAACCCGAGAACGACAGACTGACGCCCCGCCACACGCGATTCGCCGGTCACTCGTATCTCGTACCACTCACCGAGTTGCTCGGTGTCCAGCTCATGGCCAGGCCAAGCTTGACCATCGACAAACTCGACGGGCGACGCACCACTAACGCATTGCGCCTGCCCATCCACCCTCAGCACTTCCTGAGGTACACCATCAAGTTTTAGCAGCCGCTCGCGCACGCCGCCGCCAGGCTCAACCTGACGCCAGATACTGTGAGTGGAGAGGTTACCGTTGCGTTCGTAAACGAAGGTGCCCTGAAAACTTTGGCTGGCTTCGGCAGTATTCAAGCGTTGCAGCCAGTCCTGAGCATCGGCAGCCATGGCAGGAATCGCCAAAAAGCTGCCGAGCATCAAGAAGGAAGTAGCGGGAACGAGGCGCATGCGCGTCCTTCTTAGCGCTCTTCTACACTCGCAGACCGGGCAAACGGCAGTGCATTTTCGGTAGCACCAGGAGCAGACTGCTGAGCATGCTGACGCAGGTACTCAGGAACACGCTGCTCATGCCAGCCTTCGCCTTCTGCAGACACAGTTTCAACGCTCGGCTGCTGATCCGAGGTGTTGAAACCCGCCAGAATAGCCGGGCCTTGAGCCTGTGGCAGAGCAATGGATGGCTGAGTCTGCTGCTGAGCCAGCTGGGCTCCGGCAACATCATCTTGGTTGTAGAAGCGCACACCGGCCAGCACTGCGACGGTTACGGTAGCAGCTACAGCTACGCGTCCAAGGCTACGCCAAGGGCCACGCACAACTTTATCCTGCTGCTGTTGTGCAACTGGCGCCACATCATCTTCCAGGGCAGCGGAAACGGCTGCGGCGATGTCGAGCCGAGGCACAAGCAGATCCTTGTGCATCACGGCGCGAGCTACTTGGTAGCGCGACCAGGTAGCACGCAATTCGGCATCATCGCTCGCACCGAGCACACGCCGAAGTTCAAGTTCATCCGCTTCGTTATCCATCACCGCGGACAGCGATTCCTGCAGGGCTTCACGACTCATAGCGGTTCCTCTCTTGGCTGTCGCCGCTGTCTCAGGTTTCCTGCAACAGCGGCTGCAGGGACTTGTCGATGGCTTCACGCGCCCGAAAGATTCGCGAACGCACGGTGCCAACAGGACACTGCATGACGCTCGCAATGTCTTCATAACTCAGACCATCGAATTCACGTAACGTTAGCGCCGTTCGTAAATCTTCTGGCAGTTGCTGGATGCTCCGATGCACGGTGGCTTCGATTTCATCCCTCAGCAAGGCTCTTTCGGGGGATTCGATGTCCTTCAGGGCATGATCACCATCGTAGAACTCTGCGTCTTCTGCACTTACATCGTTGTCTGGCGGCCGGCGGCCGCGTGACACCAGATGGTTCTTCGCCGTGTTAATGGCGATGCGGTACAGCCATGTATAGAACGCACTGTCACCGCGAAAGTTTCCCAGCGCCCGATATGCTTTTACGAAAGCTTCTTGGGCTACATCCTGAGCTTCATGGGTGTCGTGCACGAACCGCACGATCAACCCGAGAATCTTGTGCTGGTATTTCAGCACCAACAGATCAAACGCACGCTTGTCACCACGCTGAACGCGCTCGACCAGCTGCTGATCCTCTTCCTGGGTTAGCATGAACACTCCTCGTTAAGTCCGTAGGAGGTCAGCGTCTGCCAGAGAATCGGTCTGCAAAAATAGACTCGAGCCATGTGCAAAAGTTCTCCCCCTCCGAACAAGCTTCCCGCAAAACATTTTGGTTTTGCACGAAACAACGCACCAGGGCATGTCCCTGCTGCGTGAATAGTCTTAGATCGCCTGACTTACCGAAACGAACCCGCTTACGCGACCTTCATTCTCCCGGCACACCAGACATAATCCCTCTCCGGGGCGACTCGCTATAGAACCTTGACGACCAAGAAAGTTCATCCCGGCTATAGCAGAGCATATGAAGCTCCAGCACCACGTTTGGCGGACACCCGTGAAGCAGGCACATCGCCAGCCCTCCACAATACACCTTCTATTCGAGGTGGCCCACCTGACTGACTATTGTGCCGTTGCCCCCCTCTATATACTAGTGGGCGGCATCCAGCGGACATTCGAATAATGAGCCAACATTTCCAGCACGACGTTCTGGTCATCGGTAGCGGCGCCGCCGGTCTGACCTTGGCACTGACGCTCCCTGAGCACCTGAGCATTGCCGTGCTGAGCAAAGGCGAGCTGGCCAATGGCTCGACTTATTGGGCTCAAGGTGGTGTGGCAGCCGTACTGGACGATAGCGACACCATCGATTCTCACGTCGATGACACACTGAATGCTGGCGGCGGCCTGTGCCGAGAAGATGCAGTACGCTTCACCGTGGAGCACAGCCGCGAAGCCATTCAATGGCTGATCGACCAAGGTGTGCCCTTCACTCGCGACGATGAGCATGATCGCGAAGATGGCGGCTTCGAGTTCCACCTGACCCGTGAAGGTGGCCATAGTCATCGACGGATCATCCACGCCGCCGATGCCACCGGCGCTGCGATCTTCAACACTTTGCTTGAGCGCACTCGCCAGCGCAGCAATGTCGAACTGCTCGAACAGCGTGTGGCCGTGGATCTGATCACCGAGCGCAAGTTAGGCCGAGACGGACAGCGCTGCCTGGGCGCCTACGTACTGGATCGGCGCAGTGGTGAGGTCGATACCCATCATGCGCGTTTCGTGATTCTCGCCACGGGCGGTGCGGCCAAAGTCTATCTCTATACCAGCAACCCGGACGGCGCCTGCGGTGACGGTATCGCCATGGCCTGGCGTGCCGGCTGCCGGGTCGGCAATCTGGAATTCAACCAGTTCCACCCGACCTGTTTGTATCACCCGCAGGCCAAGAGCTTTCTGGTCACCGAAGCCCTGCGTGGCGAAGGCGCCCTCCTGCGCTTGCCCAACGGTGAACGCTTCATGCCGCGCTTCGACACCCGCGAGGAACTGGCGCCACGCGACATCGTTGCCCGCGCCATCGACCATGAGATGAAGCGCCTGGGTATCGACTGCGTCTATCTGGATATCAGCCACAAGCCGGCCGACTTCGTCAAAAGTCACTTCCCTACCGTCTATCTGCGCTGCCTGGAATTCGGCATCGACATCACCCAGCAACCAATCCCCGTAGTCCCTGCGGCGCACTACACCTGCGGCGGCGTGCTCGTCGATCAAGCGGGACGGAGCGACTTGCCCGGTCTTTATGCCATTGGCGAAACCAGCTTCACCGGGCTGCACGGCGCCAACCGAATGGCCAGCAACTCACTGCTCGAATGCTTCGTCTACGCCCGTTCAGCAGCCGCCGACATCGTCGCCAACCTGGATCAGGTACCGATGCCGACGGGTTTGCCATCCTGGGACGCCAGCCAGGTCACCGATTCGGACGAAGACGTGATCATCGCCCATAACTGGGATGAGCTACGGCGCTCCATGTGGGACTACGTCGGTATCGTGCGCACCACCAAGCGCCTGCAGCGCGCCCAGCATCGCGTGCGCCTGCTGCTCGACGAGATTGACGAGTTCTACAGTAACTACAAGGTCAGCCGGGATCTGATCGAGCTGCGCAATCTGGCGCAGGTGGCCGAACTGATGATTCTTTCGGCGATGGAACGCAAAGAATCACGGGGCCTGCATTACACCCTGGACTACCCAGAGCTGCTGCCAGTGGCTCAAGACACTATTCTGCGACCCGCCAGCGCTGACGACTGAACTTCAGGCGCACACGCAATCGCCGATGTGCGTCACGGGGCATTGCATCTGCAGGAAGACAAAGGCTGCGCACGCGGTACTGACCAGGAAGGCGCAAGCGGACGATCACCAGCCACGGCAGCACCACACTATCAGGCAATAGAGTGACCGGCAGCCAGTCACCGCCCTCACGACGCACCTGCCAACCGTCGTCGTCATGACGCAGCCCGCGAAAGGGGTCAGAACCACTGAGTAGCACATGCCGAGGCATCGCACAGGCGGCATGGGCACAACACATCAATACGCCACAGATCCGCGCCCAGAACGGAATGTCGACCAAGAGTAGCGTGAGCAAGGCCAGTGTTTGAGCGCAAAGATAAACTTCCAGCAACCGTCGCGACGGTTGCCAGTGGCATTCGAAGCGCTTATTTGGGCTGGACACGATCCAGAATCATGCGAACGATGTAGCGCAAATCCGCGTCTTCGGGTTCGCCGCGCTGCATAAACCAGCCGAACATGTCCTGATCCTCACACTCGAGCAGCTTGCAGTAACGGGCGCGGTCTTGCTCATTCAGGTTGGGGTACACCTCCCGAACGAAGGGCACCAGCAGCACATCCAGCTCCAGCATGCCGCGCCGGCTATGCCAGAAGAGGCGATTAAGTTCAGTGGCATCGACCATGGGGCTGCTCCTGGAAAAGGGCCGGCAGTATAACAACAGCTACACGTCACAGCAGCGTCAACACCTGGTATTAGCGATCCTTTGAGCCTGCTACGCGTTTGCCTGTAGCTTGCTGCTCGTCGCTGCTCTTATCATGGCAGCCTCATTCTCTGCCTGCGATTCCCTCGACCATGGCCGATAGCGCTTTCTTCTGCACACTCACCCATGAAGGCATCCTCGCCGTGCGCGGCCCCGATGCCGGGAAATTCCTGCAGGGTCAGATCACCTGCAACATCAGCTACCTGGGCACCAGCGGCTCGAGCCTGGGCGCTCGCTGCACGCCCAAAGGGCGGATGCTCTCCAGTTTCCGCATCGTCAGCGTAGTCGAAGGGTTTCTGCTGGCCATGGATCGTGACTTGCTGGAAGCGCAGCTCGCTGACTTGCAAAAATACGTGGTGTTTTCCAAAGCCAAGCTCGGCGATGAAAGCGAGACCTGGGTTCGTTTCGGGCTGAGCGGTGGCGAAGGCGCGCTGCAGGCACTCGGCCTGGAGCTGGCAGCAGAAGCGGACAGTGTTGCCAGCACCGAGAGCCTGCTGGCCATCCGCCTGAGCGATGGCCGCGCAGAACTCTGGACGCCAGCCGAGCAGGCAGAAAGCATTCGCCTGCAACTGAGCGAACAACTGCCCCAAGGAACGCTCAACGACTGGCTGCTGGCACAGATTCGCGCCGGCATCGGCCAGGTGACTGGGGCGACCCGCGAGCTGTTCATCCCACAGATGATCAACCTGCAGGCAGTCGGCGGCGTCAGTTTCAAGAAGGGTTGCTACACCGGGCAGGAAATCGTTGCGCGCATGCAGTACCTGGGCAAACTCAAGCGGCGTCTCTATCGCCTGACCTCAGCCGCTGATCAGGCACCTCAACCTGGCACCGAACTGTTCTCGCCCGTACACCGCAGTGCAGTGGGCGAGGTGGTACTGGCTGCGCCCAGCGCCAATGGCGTGGAGCTGCTGGCCGTACTGCAGGAGGACGCGGCAAAGGATGGCAACATCCATCTTGGCACACCGGAAGGCCTGCCGCTTGACCTGCTCGACCTGCCGTACACGCTGGATAGCAACCGCGAAATCCAACGCTGACGTACACTGCATTCTGTCCGCGACCACAACGCCATCAACGAGAATTTCATGAGCAAACTCGCCGAGAAAGTCCAGCTGGATCTGATCAGGGCCATCGACAATGATGAGCTGGTTCTGCCAACCCTGCCCGAGGTCGCCCTGAAGGTTCGCGAGGCTGCGGAAGATCCGAACGTCGGCATCCCGGAGCTGAGCAAGGTCATCGGTAACGATGCGGCGCTCACCGCACGTATCATCAAGGTGGTGAACAGCCCGTTGCTGCGCACTAATCGCGAAATCACCGACCTGCAGATGGCGATCGGCCGCCTCGGCATCAACTACACTTGCAACCTGGCCACCGGCCTGGCGATGGAGCAGATGTTCCAGGCCACCACCGATGTGGTTGACCGCAAGATGCGCGAAGTGTGGAACAAGAGCACCGAGATCGCCGGCATCTGCCACGTACTGAGCCGCCATTACACTCGCCTGATGCCGGATCAGGCGACCCTCGCCGGACTGGTGCATCAGATTGGTGTGCTGCCGATCCTCACCTATGCGGAAGAGCATAGCGAGCTACTGGCAGACTCGATCAGCCTCAACCACGTGATCGAGCAGATTCATCCGATCATTGGCGACAAGATCCTGCGTACCTGGGAGTTTCCGGAAATGATCGCCTGCGTGCCTAGCCAGCACCTGAACTTCAGCCGCGACAGCGCGAAGGTCGACTACGTCGATATTGTCCAGGTGGCTACCTTGCAGAGCTACCTCGGCACACCACACCCCTACACGCAACTCGACTGGAATCAGGTACCGGCGTTCGCCAAACTGGGCCTCAAGCCGGACACGGATCTGCACGCGGACGAAGATCTTTCCGCAGCGATGGATGCTGCAATGACCATGCTGCAGTAGCGGCCACGGGGCGAGCCTCTACTCGCCCCGGTTCGTCGATCAATCCGCTTCGCTATGGAACGCCACACGAACTAGCAAGCCCTGAGGGCTGGCCTGATGCAGGCTAATGTCAGCACGGTGCGCACGACATATCTCACCGACGATAGCCAAACCAAGCCCTGCGCCCAAGCCATGTACCTGACGCCGATAGAAACGCTCAAAGACCCGCTCCCGATCCTCTTCAGGAATCCCCGGCCCATCATCCTCGACCTCTAGCACGCCAGGCCTCAGCACCCGCAAAATCACGTTGCCGCCTGCTTCGGTATAGGCCATGGCATTGTCGACCAGGTTGCACAGCAACTCGTTGAGCAGCGTCGGTTCGCCACGAATCCATACAGGCTGCTCGGCCTCCAATGCCAGGGCGACACCGCGCGAATGCGCCAACGGCGCCAGTGCCATGCCCAGTTCACGAGCCAGTTGACTGAGATCCAGTCGCAGCGCGCCACCCTCGGCGATTGCGCGCGCACCGCTTTCGATGCGCGCCAATGACAGCAACTGGTTGGCCAGATGGGTAAGGCGGTCGGCATTCAGCGCTGCGTCCTCTAGAGTAGCGTGCCAAACCTCCGGTTCGCGATCACGCAGGCCGAGCTCTACGCGGGCCTTGAGTGCCGCCAATGGCGTGCGCAACTCGTGAGAAGCGTCAGCGATGAACTGCGACTGACGTTCGAACAGCCCGTGCAGACGGCCATTGAACTGATTCAGCGCATTGACCAACGGAAGCAGCTCTCGAGGTAGATCGTTATCGGGTAACGGGCGCAGATCGTCGCTGCTCCGTGCCGCCACCGTACGCCGTAGACTCTCAAGCGGACGCAGGCCGACACTGACCGCCAACCAGACCAGCAGCAGCGCACTCAGAGACAGTAACCCCATGCGCCATAGCGTGCCGAATAGCAAATCGCGGGTCATGCGTTCGCGGGCACCCAGGGTTTCTGCTACACGAATCTCAGCCATTCCGCTGTACCCAGGCTCGCTAACCGGCTGCAGAAAGCTGACCAGACGCACACCCTGACCGCGGTAATCGCCATCGTAGAACTTGGCCAAGGCAGGGTAATCGTTGGTTCGCAGGGTGTCTGGCGGTGCTTCTGGCAGATCCTCATACCCCGACACTTGCTCACCGTTGGGGCCCAGAACCTGATAGTAGATACGCCCAGCGCTGTCATAAGCGAACGTGTCGAGAGCGATATAAGGCACATTGGCGCTCAGCATGCCTTCCACGGCATAGAGGCCGTCGGAAATCGCTCGTGCGGAGGCCAGTAAAGTACGGTCATAGGCCGTATCTGCAGCATGCCGAGCGCTCCAATAAGCCGTCAGGCTGCTGACTAGCAGGATTACCGTGAACAACACGGCAAGCCGCCGGATCAGCCTCCCACGAAGACTGCCCTGTTTATCCACCCGTAGCTTCCAGCAGGTAACCGAGACCACGGAAGGTGACGATGCGTACCGCACCGCCCTCGAGCTTCTTGCGCAGGCGATGAACGTAGATCTCGATGGAGTCGGCGCTGGCGTCCTCATCCAGACCGAATACCTGGGATGCCAACTGCTCCTTGCTCATGACCCGCCCCGGCCGGGCGATCATCGCTTCGAGCACGGCCTGCTCACGGGACGTCAGGTTGAGGCTTTCTTCCAGCAAGGTGAAACGTCGGGTATCGAGGTCATAGACCAGATCACCACAGCGCAACTGCTGCTCACCACCGAGCATGCTGCGCCGCAGCAGGGCTTTGACCCGCGCCTCCAGCTCACTCAGCTCGAACGGCTTGGCCAGGTAATCGTCAGCCCCCAGATTGAGCCCGTGCACCCGATCCTTGACCTCGCCGCGGGCGGTGAGCATCAGCACCGGCACGGTCTTGCCTCGCGCTCGCAGGCGTGTCAGCACTTCGAAACCGTCCATTCGCGGCAGCCCCACGTCGAGGATCGCCAAAGCGTATTCCTCGCTGCTCAGCGCCAGATCCGCAGCCACGCCATCATGCAGAACATCCACGGTCCAGCCGGCACTCTTGAGCGCCTGGGTAACGCTCGCCGCCAACTGCGGATGATCCTCGACCAGCAGAATTCGCACTGCAACCTCCACACCGAACCATGACTGACCGCCATGTCTGGCAAGAGTTTACCGTTAGCGCGCGAACTTGGCAGTTACGGCGTGCGATGACGGCGCATATGCAACAACTTTCGCCCTTGAAAGGTTGGTGAAAGGTTGGGCTTCTAGGATCACCGCAGGGTGGCCAGATCCGCCCATAGAACGATCTGCACAGTGGTGTGCAATCGTGACAAAAATAACAATGGAGTTACCACACATGCCGACTGCCTCGCGCCAGGCTATCTCGTCCTTGAGTCTGCTCAGCCTCGCTCTACCAACCGCACTGCTCGCCCCGATGGCTCAAGCCGCCTTCATCGAAGACAGCTCCGCCAGCTTGACCACCACCAATATCTACCTGAACCGTGATTTCCGCGAAGGCACCGGCCAGAACAAGCGCGAAGAATGGGGTCAGGGCTTCCTGCTCGACCTGCGCTCCGGCTTCACCGAAGGCACTGTCGGTTTTGGTGTCGACGCGATGGGCATGCTGGGCGTCAAACTGGACTCTGGCGGTGGCCGCACCGGTACCGACCTGCTTCCGGTTCAGGACGACGGCGGTACGCCGGATGAATTCTCCCGCCTGGGCCTGACAGCCAAGGTCAAGGTCTCCGAAACCGAGCTGCGCTATGGCTCGCACATTCCCGAACTGCCCGTGGTCAAGGCCAGCGATAGTCGCCTGCTGCCGCAAGTGTTCGAGGGTGGCCTGCTGACCTCCTCGGAGCTGGACGGCCTGACCTTCACTGGTGGGCGCCTGGACAAGGTCATCGACCGCGCATCCACCAACTCCGAAGACCTGGTGCTCAACGCCAAAAACGGGCGCTATGCCGGCAACATAAAGGCCGATCACCTCGACCTCGCCGGCCTCGATTATGCCTTCAGCAAAGAGATCACCGGGCGCTACTACTTCGCTGACCTGGATGACATCTACCGCCAGCACTTCTTCGGGCTGCAGACCAAACATGCACTGGGCGCTGGCGTACTCTCCAGCGACCTGCGCCTGACCATCAGCAATGACAGCGGCGCGGCCAATGCCGGCAAGATCGATAACCGTGCCCTCAACGGTATGGTCAGTTATGCCATCAGTGGCCACAAGTTCGGCCTGGGCTACCAGGACATGAGCGGCGACACTGGTTTTGCCTACATAGATGGTAGCGACCCGTTCCTGGTCAACTTCGTGCAGATCAACGACTTCGCCAACGCCGACGAGCGATCCTGGCAAGCCCGCTACGATTTCGACTTCGCCAAGGTCGGTATTCCAGGCCTGAGCTTCATGACCCGCTACATCAGTGGTGACGACGCCAAAATCGCCGGCAGCGACCAGACCGGCGGCGAGTGGGAGCGCGACATTGAATTCAAATACGTGGTGCAGAGCGGCGCCCTGAAAGATGTCTACGTGCGCCTGCGCAATGCCAGCTTCCGCTCCGACTTCGCCCGCGATGCGGACGAAAACCGAATCATAGTCGGCTACACACTGCCGATTTGGTAACTCACAATAAGAAAGAGGGATCCTGAATGAAAACCGCCTTCACCCGTATAGCCCTGACAGCAGCCTGCATGGCCTTCGCCGCCCCCCTGTTGGCCGATGAACCTCGCCGCCCCGAGTGCATCGCACCGGCAGCACCTGGCGGTGGCTTCGACCTCACCTGCAAACTGGCGCAAAGCGCCCTGGTAGAAAGCAAGCTGCTGAAGTCGCCGATGCGTGTTACCTACATGCCTGGTGGCGTAGGTGCAGTGGCCTACAACGCAGTGGTCGCCCAGCGCCCTGCCGATGCCGGCACCATCACAGCATTCTCCAGCGGTTCGCTGCTCAACCTGGCGCAGGGCAAGTTCGGTCGTTTCGACGAGAACGCCGTGAAGTGGCTGGCCGGTATCGGCACCAGCTACGGTGCACTGGCGGTACGTAATGACTCTCCGTACAAGACCCTGGACGACCTGGTCAAGGCGCTCAAGGACAACCCGGGCAAAGTCGTCATTGGCTCCGGCGGTACCGTCGGCAGCCAGGACTGGATGCAGACCGCACTGATCGCCCGCGCTGCCGGCATCGACCCGCGTGAACTGCGCTACGTGGCGATGGAAGGCGGTGGTGAGCTGGCCACTGCATTGCTCGGTGGTCACATTCAGGTGGCCAGTACCGACATTGCCGACTCCGTTCCACACATCGAAAGCGGCGACATGCGCATTCTCGCGGTGTTCTCCGAAGAGCGCCTCCCCGGTGACGTAGTGGCCAGCATCCCGACTGCCAAAGAGCAAGGCTACGAAGTGGTCTGGCCGGTAATTCGCGGCTTCTACCTGGGCCCGAAAGTCAGCGATGAAGCCTATGCTTGGTGGAAGAACTCCTTCGACCAACTGCTCGCTTCCGAGGACTTCGCCAAGCTGCGTGAAGATCGCCAGTTGTATCCGTTCGCTATGACCGGCGAAGAACTCGACGGCTACGTGAAGAAGCAGGTTGCTCAGTACAAGGAACTCGCCCAGGAATTCGGCCTGATCCAGCAGTAACACGGCAACGCTAACCACACACGACTCTTGTCATCCTCTGGGCATTGCCCAGGGGGTGCTTTTGCCATTGTCAAAAAACAAGGATCTCCTCATGTCACAACGCATCTTCGGCGTGGTGTTGCTATTCGCCTGTGCAGGGCTGGGCATCGTCGCCTGGGGCTATCACGCGCCCTTTTCTTACGAGCCGGTCGGCCCACGCGCCTATCCCTTGTTGCTGCTGATCCTCCTGGGGCTCGGCGCCATCTATCTGCTGGTCAAGAAGCCATCCAGCAGCGCGTCGCACAGCGATGAGCCGCCGCTCGACAAGCACGTGATCCGCAAGGTGGTTGGCTGCGTGGCGATCTTCACCCTCTACGCCGCGCTGTTCGAGCCACTTGGTTTCATTCCGGCCAGCCTGATGTTCGGCATCGCCATGGCCCGTCTCTACGAGGGCACGTGGATGACCAGCCTGATCTCCGGTGTGGTGTTGTCGATCGGCCTGTTCTTGCTGTTCGACAAGATTCTCGACGTTCCCCTGCCGCTGGGCATTCTGTCCTCTCTGGAGATCTGATCCGTGGATACATTTAGCTACCTGGGTCAGGGCTTCGGCGTCGCCCTCAGCCCTTACAACCTGTTCACCGCTCTGTGCGGCACCCTGATCGGCACCGTTGTCGGCCTGCTGCCGGGCCTGGGCCCAATCAACGGCGTGGCGCTGCTGATCCCCATCGCCTTCGCTCTCGGTCTGCCGCCGGAAACCGCGCTGATCCTGCTCGCGGCCGTGTACCTGGGCTGTGAATACGGCGGCCGTATTTCCTCGATCCTGCTGAACATCCCAGGCGAAGCATCGGCCGTGATGACCACCCTCGACGGCTACCCGCTGGCACGCCAGGGCAAAGCCGGTATCGCCCTGTCGATCTCCGCCTGGAGCTCCTTCGTCGGCGGTTTGATGGCCACCTGCGGCGTAGTCATATTTGCCCCACTACTGGCCAAATGGGCAGTTGCATTCGGCCCTGCCGAGTATTTCGTACTGATGGTGTTTGCCATCGTCTGCCTGGCTGGCATGGCCGGCAACAAACCGATGAAGACCGCGATCGCCGCCTGCATCGGCTTGCTGCTGTCCTGCGTCGGCATCGACTCCAACAGCGGCGTGTATCGCTTCACCTTCGGTAGCCTCGGCCTGGCCGATGGTATCCAGTTCGTGGTGCTGGTATTGGGTCTGTTCTCGGTCAGTGAAATTCTCGTCTTGCTCGAGCGTACTCACCATGGCCAGAAGGCTATCGAAGCCAAGGGCCGTATGCTGTTCAACATGAAGGAAGGCCTGTCGGTACTGGCCACCAACCTGCGCAGCGGGGCGGTGGGATTCTTCCTCGGCATCCTGCCGGGCGCCGGTGCGACCCTGGCCAGTGCCGTGGCGTACATGAGCGAGAAGCGCCTGGCCACCAAAGATAACAAGTTCGGCGACGGTGACCTGCGTGGCCTGGCAGCTCCGGAAACCGCCAACAGCGCCTCGGCGTGCGGTTCCATGGTGCCAATGCTGACCCTCGGCGTGCCCGGCTCCGGCACCACCGCGGTGATGCTCGGCGCCCTGACGCTGTACAACATCACCCCTGGCCCGCTGCTGTTCCGCGACCAACCAGACATCGTCTGGGGCCTGATCGCCTCGCTGTTCGTCGCCAACATCATGCTGATCGTGATGAACGTGCCAATGATCAAGATCTTCACCAAGATCCTCGCCGTGCCGTACTGGGCATTGGTGCCGGCCATCGCCATCATCACCTCGATCGGCGTTTACGCCGTGCACGCCACAGCGTTCGATCTGTACCTGATGATCGGAATCGGCGTCGCCGGCTACATCCTGCGCAAGATGGATTTTCCGCTCTCGGCGATTCTGCTCGGCTTCATTCTTGGCGGCCTGATGGAGCAGAACCTGCGTCGTGCGCTGTCGATCTCCAATGGCGATCTGGGCATCCTGTTCGCCAGCCCGATCACCTGGGGCGTCTGGACACTGATCGTGGCGATGATCGTCCTGCCCTTCTACCGCAGCTGGCGTAAGCGCAGTCAACGCAAGGCCGAAGCGGCCAATGCCTGATAGCGTCGCCCCGCACGACAACCCGAAGCACCTGCGCAACTGGTGGCCCACACCACTGGTTGGCGCACTCGGTGGTTACCTGGCCAGCCTCATAGGCTGGCCTTTGCCTTGGGTCATCGGCTCACTGCTGGCGGTCATCGCCCTGCGCTGCTGTGGCGTTCTCAGCCGGGAAATGCCCGGCGGGCGACAGGTCGGTCAATGGCTGGTGGCGGCCGGCATCGGCCTGCATTTCACCGGAGAAGTACTGGAACAGGTGCTGGGCAACCTGGCGGTCATCGCCGTCGGTGTCGTCGCGACGCTTGCACTCAGCGTCATTGGCATCGCTGGGCTGCGCCGTTCAGGTGTCGATCGCGCCACCGCGTTCTTCGCCAGCATGCCGGGTGGGGCCAGTGAGATGGTCAATCTGTCGCTGCGCCACGGTGCGCAACCGGCACGCATCGCCGCCGCCCATAGCCTGCGCCTGCTGATGGTGATCCTGCTGATTCCGGCCTTGTTCACCTGGGGCCTGCCCAGCGTGGAGCCACCACCGACAGTAACTGTGGACTGGTTCTGGCTGGCAATTTTGCTCCCGGCCGGTGCCCTGCTTGCCGTGATCTGGGGCCGACTGGGGCAACCCAATCCGTGGATGCTCGGCCCACTGACGCTGTGCGCGGCTGCCAGCGTAGCGTTCGACCTGCATATCGGCACACCAGAGTGGCTTGGCCAAGTCGGCCAATGGCTGATCGGCTGTGCGCTGGGCTGCCATTTCGACCGGGCGTTCTTTCGCAGTGCACCGGGTTTTCTGGCCCGCATAGTGGTGTTTACCTTGCTGGCCATGGCCGGCGCCGCATTGCTAGGCACTGGATTTGGATGGTTGGCCGGCATCGAGCCCATGTCGCTGATGCTCGGCATGATGCCCGGCGGCATTACCGAACTGTGCCTGACCGCCGAAGCGTTACACCTTTCGGTGGCGCTGGTCACGGCGCTACAGGCATTGCGCCTGTTCATGGTGATGTTTCTGGCGGAACCCTTGTTCCGCTTATGGATGCGGCGACTACCACTCACCTGAAACAGCAGAGCCCGGTTGATACCGGGCTCTTTTTTAGCCAAATATGTCAGACCGTCCGCTGTCCACATCGCTGACGTACTCTCGTCTTCCGGAGTACTCGCGAAGAGGCGTTGATACATGACTGGTTATCTCAAAAGCCTGTCCCTGCTGCTGGCGATCGGTCTGTTGGTGAGCGCCTGCAGCCAGACCAGCCTGGCCTATCGTAATCTCGACTGGGTGATCCCCTGGCGAGTGAACCAGTACCTGGATCTCGACTCACAGCAAAAAGCCTGGTTCAAGCCGCGCCTGCAAGCGCACCTCGACTGGCATTGCAGCAGCGAGCTGCCGCGCTACGTGGACTGGCTGCAACGAACCCAGGATCTGCTGCAAGAGCCGACACCCGGTGCAGGACAACTCGAAGCGCAGATGCTCGACGCCGAGCTGGCATTCCACGCCATCGTGCAAGAGACCAATGCCACCGCGGTGTCCTTGCTCCGAGACTTACGCCCGGAGCAGGTCGAGCGCCTCTATGCACGCATGGACAAGGACAACCTCGAAGATCGCCAGGAGTTTCTCGAACCACCACTAGAAACCCAGATCAGCGAACGCGCCGAGCGTCTGGAGAAACGCCTGACGCCCTGGTTAGGAAAACTGAATGACGTACAGCGTGCGCGAATTGGCGAATGGGCCAGCGAGCGCCGCGATCAGAATCGTCAGTGGCTGGAAAATCGCGCCCGTTGGCAGAGTGAGTTTCGTGCGGCGCTGGACGCACGCAATGAAGCGGACTACCCCGAACGCATGACCCAGGTACTGGAGAACCGCCGCGGCGCCCACGACGAACAGGCAAAGCAAGCCTACGAAGAATCACGTCAGGCCATGGCTGCCCTGCTCAGTGACCTGCTGGCAGCCGCCGATGACAAACAGCGAGCTCAGGCGGCCAAACGCTTCGCATCCATACAGAGCGATCTGGCAGGCCAGATCTGTACTGGCTGATCAACCTTGGGGCAGTCGCCAGTCGATAGGTGCCAGGCCATGTTGCTCGAGGAACTTGTTGGTGCGGCTGAAGTGACCGTTACCGATAAAGCCGCGGTGCGCGGACAGCGGTGACGGATGCGGCGAACGTAGCACCAGATGCTTGCTGGTATCGATCAGCCGCTCCTTGCTTTGCGCATGCGCCCCCCACAACAGGAACACCAGACGCGGACGCTGCTCACTGACAACCGAAATGATCCGGTCGGTGAATGGCTGCCAGCCCTTGGCGGCGTGAGAGCCTGCGTTGGCGCGCTCAACGGTCAGCGATGTGTTGAGCAGCAGCACGCCCTGCTCGGCCCAGGATTGCAGATAACCATGGCTGGGAATGTCGATGTTCAGGTCGCGCTTGAGTTCTTTGTAGATGTTCACCAGCGACGGCGGCGTGGCGACGCCCGGCTGCACCGAGAAGCACAGGCCATGCGCCTGGCCTGGGCCGTGATAGGGGTCCTGACCGATGATCACCACCTTGACCTGATCCAGGGGGGTGGAATCAAGCGCATTGAAAATCAGCGGTCCCGGCGGATAGATCTCTTTGCCAGCCGCCTTTTCCTGACGCAGAAAATCGCCCAGCGCACTCATGTAGGGCTTGTCGAACTCCTCGTAAAGCGCCTGTTTCCAGCCGGCTTCCAGCTTGACCTTATCTGCGGCGGACATGCCTGCTCCCGGGTAAATCAATGGAATCGGCACGCTAGAGAAGCACACAGATCAAGTCAAGGTCGGCGGCCGGAGCGGTCATTCAAAAATGATCGACCAAGAACAACTTTTTATACCAAAAGCGAATCACACATCTGGCTGAGAAAAGCGTAAAACGGAGCGGTCAACACCACAATAAAAACAAGGAACACATCATGAGACGATTGCTCGCCTTTCTCGCCCTGTGCGTCGGATTCAATGCCTGTGCGCAGGCCGCCGACCCCATCACACTCGGCCTCAACTATCCACGTACCGGCAGCTACAAGGAGGAAGGTCTGGCGCAGATGCGTGGCGCCTTACTGGCCATCGACGAGCTCAACGCTGGAGGTGGCGTACTGGGCCGAAGCCTGCGCCTGTCCAGCCTGGACGACGCGTCCCGCCCGGAGAAGGCCGAACGCAATGTCGACAAGCTGGCCAAAGAGGGTGCATCGATGCTCTTCGGTGGCGCCTCCAGCGCGGTGGCCATTGCCGCTGGCAAGCGAGCGGCACAGCATGGCCTGCTCTACTTCGGTACCCTCACCTACTCCAACGACACCACCGGCAAAGACGGACACCGCTACATGTTCCGCGAGTGCAACAACGCCTGGATGAGCGCCCAGGTACTGGGGCAGTACCTGAACAAACAACTGCCTGACAAACGCTACTTCTACGTCACCGCCGATTACACCTGGGGCAATACCACCGAGAGCTCTCTGCGGCAGACCACCAAGACCGAGGATTCAGCCAAGCACCCTGGTCTCAAGGTGCCCTTTCCCGGCGCCAATCTGGGCGATTACCAGAATGCACTGACCCAGGCAGCTGCCAGCAATGCCGAGGTGCTGGCTCTGGTACTGTTTGGAGAAGATCTGGTGCGAGCGATGCGTATTGCCAAGGATCTCGGACTCACCTCACGCATGCAGATCGTCGCTCCCAACCTCACGCAGAGCATCGTCGAACAGGCCGGTCCCGGCTTGATGGAAGGCGTGGTCGGCACCGAGCCGTGGACATGGCGCGTCCCAGAGCTGGAAAACTCAGCCCCCGGCAAAGCCTTCGTCAAGGCCTACAGCGAACGCTACGCCATGTATCCGTCCAGCTCGGCTGCCTCGGCCTACAGCATCGTCCAGCAATGGGCAGATGCAGCCAAGCGTGCTGGCAGCCTGGACAGCGAAGCCCTGATCAAGGCGCTGGAAGGCCACAGCTATACGCTGCTCAAGGATCGCCAGCAATGGCGCAGCTTCGACCATCAGAACATACAGACGGTATATGCCGTGAAAGTGAAACCCCGCTCCGAGGTGCTCAAGGATCCGCTCAAGCAGGATTATTTCGACATCGTCGAACGACTGGACGGCGGCACTGGCCTGCCCGACCTAAACACCTGGCAGACCGAACGACGCAACGCAGGCCAGCCATTGACGCTAAAGTGAGTAGCAGGCACTGAAGAGGACGCCCCATGAGTACGGCAATCGAACCTTACAAACCCGGTATCTTCGACCTGACCCACAAGCTCACAGTGGAAAAGCATGGCCATACGGCGCTGCTGACTATCAACAATCCGCCGGCCAACACCTGGGATCGCGAATCGCTGATTGGACTCAAATATCTGATCGAACATTTAAACCGTGACGACGATATCTATGCGCTGGTGTTCACCGGCCAGGGCGATAAATTCTTTTCCGCGGGCGCAGACCTGAAACTGTTCGCTGATGGTGACAAAGCCCGTGCCCGTGAGATGGCCAGCCGCTTCGGTGAAGCCTTCGAACAGTTACGTGATTTTCGGGGGGTGTCGATTGCCGCGATCAATGGCTACGCCATGGGCGGCGGCTTGGAATGCGCTCTGGCCTGTGACATTCGCATCGCCGAGCGCCAAGCCATGATGGCACTCCCGGAAGCCAGCGTCGGCCTGCTGCCCTGTGCCGGCGGTACGCAGCACCTTCCGTGGTTAGTGGGTGAAGGCTGGGCCAAGCGTATGATTCTCTGTGGCGAACGAATCGATGCTGAAACGGCGCTGCGTATCGGCCTGGTCGAGCAGGTGGTCGATCATGGTGAGGCTCGCGGCCATGCCTTGCTGTTGGCCTCCAAAGCGGCCAGCCAGAGCCCGGTGGCAGTGCGCGCCATAAAACCCTTGATTCAGGGCGCCCGCGAACGTGCCCCAAGCACTTGGCTGCCTACCGAGCGCGAGCGCTTCGTCGATCTGTTCGATGCCGCTGATACCCGCGAAGGCGTCAATGCCTTTCTGGAAAAGCGCCCACCGCAGTGGCGCAACACCTGATGTTTATTGGCAACAGCCTCTGAGAGCCGACATGAATGTCATCTTTGAAGAACGCCCTAGCCTGCATGGCTACCAGATAGGCATCGCCAGCCTGGACGCTCCCAACAGCCTCAACGCCCTGTCGCTGCCGATGATCGATGCCCTATACGATCGCCTACGAGCCTGGGCTGACGATCCACGCATCGCCTGCGTATTGCTGCGCGGCAACGGCAGCAAGGCATTCTGTGCAGGAGGCGACGTGGTGCAGTTGGCGAAACGCTGCCTGGCTAACCCCGGTGAAACACCGGAATTGGCGCACCGTTTTTTCGCCCATGAATACCGACTCGATCACTACCTGCATACCTACCGCAAACCATTGATCTGCTGGGCCCACAGCCATGTACTGGGCGGCGGCATGGGGCTGCTGCAGGGCGCTGGCATTCGCATCGTCACGCCGAGTAGCCGCCTGGCCATGCCCGAGGTCAGCATCGGCCTGTTCCCGGATGTCGGTGCCAGCCATTTCCTGTCCCGGCTACCCGGCAAGCTCGGCCTGTTCTTCGGTCTGACGGCCAGCCCGATGAACGCCCACGATGCTCTCGACCTGAATCTGGCCGATCGCTTCATGCTCGATACCCAGCAGGACGCGTTGATCGACGGGTTGATTCAACTGAACTGGCGTGAGCAGCCGGATCTGCAGCTGCATAGCCTGCTCAAGGCACTGGAACAACAGGCACGCAGCGAACTGCCAGCGGCCCAGTGGCTACCACGCAGGGAGCGTATCGACAGGCTACTCGACCAGTCCAATCTGCCCCTCAGCTGGAAGGCGATAGCGGCTCTGGAGAATGACGACGATGCCCTGCTGGCAAAAGCCGCCAGAACTCTGCTGGGAGGATGCCCGCTGACGGGCCATCTGGTGTGGGAGCAAATCCGGCGAGCACGGCACCTGTCTCTAGCCCAGGTGTTTCAGATGGAATACGGCATGAGCCTGAACTGCTGCCGACTTCCGGAATTCGCTGAAGGCGTGCGGGCCAGGCTAATCGACAAGGATCACGCACCGAGCTGGCACTGGCCCGATGTAAGTAGCGTGCCAGCGCAGGTGGTCGAGTCGCATTTCACCACGCTCGACGGTGAGCACCCACTGGCTCACCTCGGCTAGGATCTGTTGCCGTTTCAGCGCTCGCGTAAAGCTTCGGCGCGGGCGCGGATAATCGGCTTGAGCAGATAGCTGAGCACGCTCTTCTTGCCAGTGATGATGTCCACCGATGTGACCATGCCGGGAATGATCAGCAGCGGGCGCTCTTCGGTGCCGAGATGGCTTTTCTCGGTACGCAGCTTGATCAGGTAGAAGCTGTTGCCTTCCTCATCGGTCACGGTATCCGCGCCGATCTGCTCCAGCTTGGCCTTCAAGCCACCGTAGATGGTGTAGTCATAGGCGGTGAACTTGACCACCGCTTCCTGACCGGGATGCAGGAAGGCGATGTCCTGCGGACGGATGCGTGCCTCGACCAGCAGGGTGTCATCGATCGGCACGATCTCGACCATATCGCTGCCCGGCTGGATCACGCCACCAATGGTATTGACCAGCAGTTGCTTGACGATACCGCGTACGGGCGACGTCACCAGAGTACGGTTAACACGATCTTCGAGCGCCTTACCAGTAGACTGGATCTTGCTCAGGTCGGTGCGCGCCTCATTTAATTGAGTCAACGCCTCGCTGCGGAAGCGCCCACGGGTTTCATCGATCTTGCGCTCTACTTCCTTGATTGCCGCTTCCGCACGGGGGATAGCCAGGCCAGTGGCATCCAACTGACCACGGCTCTCGACTTCCGCCCGCTTTAGCCTCAGGACTTCCACCGGCGATACCGCACCTTCTGCCACCAGCGGCTCGGACATACGAATCTCCTGACGCAGCAGCTCCAGGCTGTTGCGGAACTGGCCTTGCTTGGAGACGAACTCACGGACTTCCTGGCGACGCTGGATCAGTTGTTCCTGCAAACCGGCAACTTCATCCTGTAACTGTTGCTGACGGCTGGCGAACAGTTGCTTTTCACTCTGCGCCAGGCCTGGCGCCTTTGCAGCGATATCGTCAGGGATCGCCAACTCGCGCCCATCAACTTCCGCACTCAGGCGTTCAACGCGCATGGACAGCGACAAGCGATCAGCCTCGGTCTCGCCGACATTCGAGGCGAAACGGGTGTCATCGAGGCGCAACAATGGCGCACCCGCCTCGACAATCTGACCCTCGCGCACGAACAGCTCGGAAACGATGCCGCCCTCAAGGTTCTGGATCTTCTGCAGCCGTGAGGATGGAATGGCCTTGCCATCACCACGGGTGACTTCATCGACCTCGGCGAAGTTGGCCCAAAGCAGGCAGAACACCACGAAGGCAATGATGCCCCATAGGGTAAGGCGCATGACCCTGGGCGCATCTTCGATGAGGGCTTTGCGAACTTCCGGCAGCGGCTCGTCGCCTATTTCGTCACGAGGGCCGAAGTAAGAAGAGACACCACGAAAAAAGCGCTTTAAAGAGTCTCTAACTGACACTGATCTGCCCCTTCTTCAACGCCTCCATGACGCTCTCTTTCGGGCCATCGGCGATGATGCGGCCACGGTCGACGATGACCAGGCGCTCGACCAGGGTGAGCATCGAGGCGCGGTGCGTTACCAGCAGCAAGGTCTTGTTCTTGCTGATCGCAGCGAGGCGCTGCTTGAGGCGCTCCTCGCCCGTGTTGTCCATGGCGCTAGTGGGTTCGTCAAGGAGCAGAATCGGCGGATCAAGCAGCAAGGCTCGAGCCAGCGCGACGTTCTGGCGCTGGCCACCGGAAAGGTTCTGGCCGCGTTCGCCCACCTGCAACTCATAGCCATTGGGGTGCAGCCGCGCGAATTCGTGTACGCCGGCAAGTTCGGATGCCTGCAGCACCAGTTCGTCCTCGACGTAGCGCGCACCGGACACCAGGTTGTCACGCAGCGTGCCGGCGAACAGTTGGATATCCTGCGGCACGTAGCCGATGTTGTAGCGCACGTCGCTGACATCCAGTTGACGCACATCGATACCGTCGACGAGCAAACTACCAGCATCGGCCTGATAAAGGCCCACGATCAGCTTAGCCAGTGAGCTTTTGCCTGAGCCGCTGCGGCCGATGATGCCGACCTTCTCACCAGGACGAATCATCAGATTGATGCCCTGCAGCGCGGCCTGCTGCTGATCGGGGTAATGGAAATCCAGCTGACGAAATTCGATCCCACCCTGCAGCGTCTGACGCTTGAGCGGGCGCTCATCGGCCTGGCGTTCCTGGGGCAGCTCCATCATGTGATTGACGGATTCAAGGGTCACGCGGGCCTGCTGATAACGGATCAGCAAACCGGACACCTGCGCCAACGGCCCAAGGGCTCGCGAGCTAAGCATGTAGCAGGCGATCAGACCACCCATGCTCAGGTTGCCGGCGATGATCTGGTACACACCGAGCACGATGACTACCACACCCGCCAATTGCTGCAGCAGCAACGTCGAGTTCATCGCCAGACTCGACAACATGCGCGCCTTCAATTCGAAACGCCCGAGGGTGCCGATCGTCTGCTCCCACATATACTGGCGTTCACTTTCGGCATTATTGACCTTCACCGCATCGAGGCCGGCCAGACTTTCGATCAGCCCGGACTGGCGCTCGGCAGCCAGCGCCATGCTGCGCTCCATGGTCTGTGCCAAGGGCCGCTGCAGGGCCCAGCCAATCAGGGCGACCAGCGGGAACGCCAGGATCGGAATCCATACCAGATGCCCGCCGAGATAGGCGATTACGGCAAGAATCAGGACGGTGAACGGCAGGTCGATAACGCTGGCCAACGTCAGTGAGGCGAGGAAATCACGCAGGCTCTGAAATTCGTGAATGTTCTGGGCGAAGCTGCCGACCCGCGCCGGTCGATGCTTCATCGCCATGCCGATGATCCGCTCGAACAGAGTGGCCGAGACGATCATGTCGGTCTTCTTGCCCGCCAGATCCAGACACAGACCACGCAGTGTCTTGAGCAGCAGATCGAAGATGAACACCCCGCAAATACCAACAGCCAGCACCCACAGGGTCGCTTCCGCCTGGTTCGGTACCACGCGGTCGTAGACGTTCATCACGAACAATGGGGTGACCAGGCCGATCAGATTGATCAGCAAGCTGGCAGCGACCGCGTCGATATACAACCAGCGCGATCGCATAAGGGTGTCACGGAACCAGGAACCCGCCCGGGGGATCAGCTCGCCACGGGCGAAGTCGAATTTGTGCTGAGGCTGGGCGAAGAACACGCGCCCACTGTAATCCTCAGCCAGGGTCTCGACGCTGACCCGAACCTCGCCACCCTCGGTCTCGCTGGGCATAATTCGCGCCTGCCCATCGGCCTCCCAGCCCAGCAACAAGGCGCTGCGACCATCGCGCAACAGCAACAGCGCGGGCATCGCCAATTCGGGGATCTTTTGCAGACTGCGGCGCAACCAGCGCCCCTGCAGCCCGGCACGAGCCGCTGCACGCGGCAACAGTTCGGCGCTCAGGCGCTGCTTGGGAAGGGGCAGCCCAGCGGTGAGCATGGCCCTGCTAACGGACTTCTGATGAAGACTGCACAAGGACAGCAGACTATCCAGCAAGGGATCATCGTAACGATCCCGAGGATCGTTACGCGGCTGGGACGGATCAGGTTCTACTGCCACTGCACAATTACCCTTTACCTGAAAAACCTGACTCTAGTTCAACTTGGGCAGTTGCACATCGGCCTTGATGATATCCAGCGGTACCGAAGCGACTGGCGCCGCGATGCCCTGGCTCTTGAGCAACGTGCCCGTGGTTGCCTTGATCCGGTAGTGGGTGAACAACTCGGTGAAGCGCACTTCTTCCAGACGACGGGCAGCAGTGAAGTACTCGTTCTCGCTATCCAGCAGATCGAGCAAAGTACGCTCGCCCAGGCCGAACTGTTTCTGATAAGAGTCGCGTACTCGGGAGCTGTGATCGACGTACTGCTGGGCGATCGGCAACTGTGCACGGGCATTCTGCAATGCGTTCCAGGCCAGGCCGACTTCTTCATTGAGAACCCGCAATGCGTTATTGCGGATATCCATGGCCTGGTTACTCAGGTAAGCCTTGGAGCGCACGTTGGCGCTGTCGCTACCACCCGCGTAAAGGTTGTAACGCATGCGCACCATCGCCTGCCATTCGTTGCTCTGCCCTTCCACACCATCGACGTTGTGGTTCGCGCCAGTCGACAGCTCAGCATCCAGGCGTGGGTAGAAAGAAGACTTGGCTGTCTGATACTGGGCCTCAGTGGCCTTCACATCGGCCTCGGCAGAACTGATATTGGGGTTGTTGGCCATCAGTTCGTCACGGGCGGCGGTCAAGTTTTCAGGCAGATGCACACCCATGCTGTCGGGCATGCTCAAGTCAGTAGCTTCGCGTCCCACTACGCTGAAATAAGTCACCTGCGCATCAGCCAGATTGGTCTGCTCGGTAAGCAGATTGTTTCGCGCCTGCGCGAGGCGGGCTTCGGCCTGATCCAGATCGGCCATACGCCCTACCCCGCGCTCACTGCGCAACGAAATCTGGTCGTAAATACGCTCGTGGCTGCGCAAATTCTCTTCTGCGAGACGCATGAGATCCTGGCGCTGCAGTACTTCGAGATAGACCTGGGCGACCTCCAGCGCAGTGCGCTCGGAGTTCGCCAGCAACGCATAGGCACGGGCGTTGACCGTCGCACGTTGACGGGCCACTTCCCCGCGAGTGGCGAAACCGTCAAACAGCATCTGCTGCACGGTTAGGCTGGATTCGGAGCGATTGAGGGTGCGATAGCCGCGATCATCAACGCCGCGGGTACTGTTGTTGTCAGTACCTTCGCGACCATATCCAGCCTGCAGCTCGACCCGCGGCAGGTAGCCAGCCTTGGCAACCTTCATTTCCTCTTCGACCGCCATCCGGGCGTTGATAGCCGACTGGATTTCAGGATGCACGTTGAGTGCATTCTGCATGGCCTCGGTGAGTGTTTGCGCCTGGGCCGAAACGGAAATCGCGAGGGCAAGAGGAAGAATGGCAATGAAACGCATGATCTATGAATTCCCTATAAAAACCGACACTTCGTCGGTATATATCAAGTCGCTGCACGACTAGCCGACAGCCTATCATTGCCGCTTGGTTTACAACGATTCACGGCGCGCCAAAAATCTGAAAATATCAAAGTGACATCACCGTGTGCGATTGTTTATGATCAGACCCGAAGGGTCAATAGTCTGGCGAAATTGATTCACTCATTAATACTCGCCAATTATATGACGATCCGTTTTTTGCAATATCCGCTATAACCGGTATAGACGTATTTCACAGGATTACCTCGCGCATGCGCGCATGGAGCTGTTTTTATGAGTAATTTCGCCGCTGTCATCAAATCGCTGATCGGTCAGGTATTCGTCATGTCGGTTGACGGGTTCAGACGCCAGGTCTTCGAAGGCGATCGCGTGTTCGCCGGTGAGCAAGTCACCACTGCGGATGGCGGCTCCGTTACTCTGGAAATGGCGGATGGCGAAGTCGTCACTCTGGGCGCGAATAGCTCCTGGCAAGCGGGTAATCCTGATTCGCAGGCCGTTGCCGATAGCGCAAACCAGGCAGCGAGCAGCGAATTCGAACAGGCGCTGGCTGCCGGCTTCGACCCGACCACCGATCTGGAGCCGACCGCAGCAGGCCCAGGAGCGGGTGGTGGTGGCGGTAGTGCTGGCGGCGGCCATAGCGCAGTCATGTTGAATGAAACCGCCCTGCGCGTCGATCCGACGATCGGTTTTGAAACTGCAGGCCCTGGCACACCAGGCTTCAACCTTATCGAAGATAACGACCCGGACATCTTTACCAACACTGCGGCGACTGCCACTGACAATCCGGACACCACCGCCCCCGTCATCACCGTCAATGCTCCGGCAATCACCAATGACACGACGCCGACCATTACCGGCACGACTAGTGCGCCTGTAGGCAGCACAGTCACGATCACGATTACCCAAGGCAGCACCGTCATCACCGTGACTACGCCGGTTCTGGCTGATGGCACCTACTCCGTCGATGTGCCACAACCGTTGGCTGAAGGCCCCTATACCGTAGGGGCCCAGGTTACCGATCCGGCTGGCAATACTGGCAACGCTACCGATAGCGGTGCTATCGACACCACTGCTCCGGCGATCACCGTTGATGCTCCAGCTGTCAGCAATGACACTACACCGACCATTACCGGTACTACCGATGCGCCAGTTGGCAGCACGGTCACGCTGACGATCACTCAGGGCAACACCGTCATTACCGTCACTACACCGGTTTTGGCCGGCGGCACCTATACCGTAGATGTGCCGCAGGCCCTGGCTGAAGGCCCTTATACCGTTGGCGCTCAGGTTACTGATCCGGCTGGCAACACCGGCTCGGCCACTGATAGCGGTGCCATCGACACCACTGCTCCGGCAATTACCGTCGATGCTCCGGCCATCAGCAATGACACGACGCCGACCATTACCGGTACTACCGATGCGCCAGTTGGCAGCACGGTCACGCTGACGATCACTCAGGGCAACACCGTCATTACCGTCACCACACCGGTTTTGGCTGGCGGCACTTACACCGTGGACGTTCCACAGGCTTTGGCTGAAGGCCCTTATACCGTCGGTGCCCAAGTTACCGATCCGGCTGGCAATACTGGCAACGCTACCGACAGTGGCGCTATCGACACTACGCCTCCGGCAATCACTGTCGATGCTCCGGCCGTCAGCAGTGATACGACCCCAACCATCACCGGCACTACCGATGCGCCGGTTGGCAGCACGGTCACGCTAACGATCACCCAAGGCAGCACCGTCATTACCGTGACTACACCGGTTTTGGCTGGCGGAACTTATACCGTCGATGTGCCGCAGGCTCTGACTGAGGGCCCTTATAACGTCGGCGCTCAGGTTACTGATCCGGCTGGCAATACCGGAAACGCTAACGACAGCGGTGCTATCGACACCACAGCTCCGACCATCACTGTCGAAGCCCCAGCCGTCAGCAACGACACCACGCCGACCATAACCGGTACTACCGATGCACCGGTCGGCAGCATCGTGACCCTGACCATTACCCAAGGCGCGATCACTTTCACCGTGACCACACCGGTACTGGCAGGTGGCACTTACACCGTCGAGTTGACCCAGCCATTGGCTGAAGGCCCGTACACCGTTGATGCCGCAGTCACCGATCCTGCCGGCAACACCGGCAACGCTAACGACAGCGGTGCTATCGACACCACTGCACCCGTCATCACAGTTGATGCCCCGGCAGTTAGCAACGACACCACCCCTACCATCACTGGCACCACCGATGCGCCAGTCGGCAGCATCGTTACGCTGACCGTCACTCAAAACGGCACAAGCTTCACTGTCACCACGCCGGTATTGGCAGACGGCACCTATACCGTCGATATCCCGCAGGCGCTGGCCGAAGGCCCGTACACCGTTGATGCCACAGTCACTGACCCGGCTGGCAACACTGGCAACGCTACTGACTCGGGTGCCATCGACACCACGGCTCCGATCATCACCGTCGAAGCCCCGGCAGTCAGCAACGATACGACGCCGACCATTACCGGTACTACCGATGCGCCAGTCGGCAGCATCGTGACGCTGACCATTACCCAGGGCGGCACAAGCTTCACCGTGACCACGCCGGTACTGGCAGGCGGTACTTACAGCGTTGAGTTGACCCAGCCATTGGCTGAAGGCCCGTACACCGTTGACGCCGCAGTCACCGACCCGGCTGGCAATACAGGCAACGCTAACGACAGCGGTGCTATCGACATTACAGCTCCACTGCCGACCATAACCCTCGACGCCAACATCACCGCCGATGACGTGATCAACCTCGTGGAGTCTGGCCAGCAAATCCCGGTCACCGGCACCGTCGGTGGCGACGCCAAAGTTGGCGATACCGTCACCCTGACCGTTAACGGCAAGACTTTCACCGGTCAGGTTCTGGCTGACAAAACCTTCAGCATCAACGTCCCAGGCGCCGACCTGGTGGCCGACGCTGGCAAGACCATCAACGCCAGCATCAGCACCACCGATGCCGCCGGCAACGTTGGCACCGCCAACGACACCGAAGGCTACAGCGTCGACACCACTGCACCAGTGCCGACCATCAGCCTCGACGCCAATATCACCGCCGATGACGTGATCAACCTCGTTGAGTCCGGCCAGCAGATCCCGGTCACCGGCACCGTCGGTGGCGACGCCAAAGTTGGCGATACCGTCACCTTGACCGTTAACGGCAAGACTTTCACCGGTCAGGTATTGGCCGATAAGACTTTCAGCATCAACGTACTGGGCGCCGACCTGGCAGCGGACGCTGGCAAAACCATCACCGCCAGCGTCAGCACCACCGATGCCGCGGGCAATATCGGCATTGGGAGAGACACCGAAACCTACAGCGTCGACACTACTGCACCAGTGCCGACCATCAGCCTCGATGCCAATATCACCGCCGATGACGTGATCAACCTCGTTGAGTCCGGTCAGCAGATTCCGGTCACCGGCACTGTCGGTGGCGATGCCAAAGTTGGCGATACCGTTACCCTGACCGTCAATAGCAAGACTTTCACCGGTCAGGTGACCAATACCAACGGCACGCTGGGTTTCAGCATCAACGTCCCAGGTTCTGATCTGGTCGCGGACGCTGGCAAGACCATCAACGCCAGCATCAGCACTACGGATGCCGCCGGTAACGTAGGCGTTGGTTCGGATACCGAAGGCTACAGCGTAGACACCACGGCTCCAGTGCCGACCATTTCGCTCGATGCCAATATCACCGCCGATGACGTGATCAACCTCGTTGAGTCCGGCCAGCAGATCCCGGTTACCGGCACCGTTGGCGGCGACGCCAAAGTTGGCGATACCGTCACCCTGACCGTTAACGGCAAGACTTTCACCGGTCAGGTATTGGCCGATAAGACTTTCAGCATCAACGTTCCTGGCGCTGACCTAGTCGCGGACGCTGGCAAATCCATTACCGCCAGCATCAGCACTACGGATGCCGCCGGCAACGTAGGTGTTGGTTCGGATACTGAAGGCTATAGCGTCGATACCACGGCTCCCGTACCGACCATCAGCCTCGATGCCAACATTACCGCCGATGACGTGATCAATATCGTCGAGTCGGGCCAGCAAATACCGGTAACCGGCACCGTCGGCGGCGACGCTAAGGTTGGCGATACCGTAACCCTGACCGTCAATGGCAAGACTTTCACCGGCCTGGTGACCAACACCAACGGCACGCTGGGCTTCAGCATCAATGTGCCAGGTTCGGATCTGGCCGCTGATAGCGACCGCACCATCGATGCCAGCATCAGCACCAGCGATGCCGCCGGCAATATTGGCGTTGGCAGAGACACCGAAACCTACAGCGTCGACACCACAGCCCCAGTGCCGACCATCAGCCTCGATGCCAATATCACCGCTGATGACGTAATCAACCTAGTCGAGTCTGGTCAGCAGATTCCGGTCACCGGCACTGTAGGCGGCGACGCCAAGGTCGGTGACACCGTCACCCTGACCGTTAACGGCAAGACTTTCACCGGTCAGGTATTGGCCGATAAGACTTTCAGCATCAATGTCCCTGGCGCTGACCTGGTAGCGGACGCTGGCAAAACCATCACCGCCAGCATCAGCACCACCGATGCCGCCGGTAACGTAGGTGTTGGTTCGGATACTGAAGGCTATAGCGTCGACACCACCGCTCCGGTGCCGACCATTTCGCTCGATGCCAACATCACCGCTGATGACGTGATCAACATCGTTGAGTCCGGCCAGCAGATCCCGGTCACCGGCACCGTCGGTGGCGACGCCAAGGTTGGCGATACCGTCACCCTGACCGTTAACGGCAAGACTTTCACCGGCCAGGTATTGGCCGATAAGACTTTCAGCATCAACGTTCCTGGCGCTGACCTAGTCGCGGACGCTGGCAAATCCATCACCGCCAGCATCAGCACGACCGATGCAGCCGGCAACGTTGGTACCGCCAACGACACCGAAGGCTACAGCGTCGACACCACTGCACCAGTGCCGACCATCAGCCTCGATGCCAACATCACCGCCGATGACGTGATCAACCTCGTTGAGTCCGGTCAGCAAATCCCGGTAACCGGCACCGTTGGCGGCGACGCCAAAGTTGGCGATACCGTCACCCTGACCGTCAATGGCAAGACCTTCACTGGCCTGGTGGCCAACACCAACGGCACGCTGGGCTTCAGCATCAACGTCCCAGGCGCTGACTTGGCCGCTGATAGCGACCGCACCATCGATGCCAGCATCAGCACCAGCGATGCCGCCGGCAATATCGGCATTGGCAGAGATACCGAAGGTTACGGCGTAGACACCACAGCCCCAGTGCCGACCATCAACCTCGATGCCAATATCACCGCTGATGACGTGATCAACATCGTTGAGTCCGGTCAGCAAATCCCGGTAACCGGCACCGTCGGTGGCGATGCCAAAGTCGGTGACACCGTCACCCTGACCGTCAATGGCAAGACTTTCACCGGTCAGGTATTGGCCGATAAGACTTTCAGCATCAATGTCCCTGGCGCTGACCTGGTAGCGGACGCTGGCAAAACCATCACCGCCAGCATCAGCACCACCGATGCCGCCGGTAACGTAGGTGTTGGTTCGGATACTGAAGGCTATAGCGTCGACACCACCGCTCCGGTGCCGACCATTTCGCTCGATGCCAATATCACCGCTGATGACGTGATCAACATCGTTGAGTCCGGCCAGCAGATCCCGGTCACCGGCACTGTCGGTGGCGATGCCAAGGTTGGCGATACCGTCACCCTGACCGTTAACGGCAAGACTTTCACCGGTCAGGTATTGGCCGATAAGACTTTCAGCATCAATGTCCCTGGCGCTGACCTGGTAGCGGACGCTGGCAAGACCATCACCGCCAGCATCAGCACCACCGATGCCGCCGGTAACGTAGGTGTTGGTTCGGATACTGAAGGCTATAGCGTCGACACCACCGCTCCGGTGCCGACCATTTCGCTCGATGCCAACATCACCGCTGATGACGTGATCAATATCGTCGAGTCCGGTCAGCAAATCCCGGTTACCGGCACCGTTGGCGGCGACGCCAAAGTTGGCGATACCGTCACCCTGACCGTCAATGGCAAGACCTTCACTGGCCTGGTGGCCAACACCAACGGTACCCTGGGCTTCAGCATCAACGTCCCAGGCGCTGACTTGGCCGCTGACAGCGACCGCACCATCGATGCCAGCATCAGTACCACCGATGCCGCAGGCAATATCGGCATTGGCAGAGATACCGAAACCTACAGCGTCGACACCACCGCTCCACTGCCGACCATCGGCCTCGATGCCAATATCACCGCCGATGACGTGATCAACCTCGTTGAGTCCGGCCAGCAGATCCCGGTTACCGGCACCGTTGGCGGCGACGCCAAAGTTGGCGATACCGTCACCCTGACCGTCAATGGCAAGGCCTTCACTGGTCAGGTTCTGGCTGACAAAACCTTCAACATCAACGTCCCAGGCGCCGACCTAGCCGCTGACAGCGACCGCACCATCGATGCCAGCATCAGTACCAGCGATGCCGCCGGCAATATAGGCATTGGCAGGGACACAGAAACCTACAGCGTCGATATCACGCCGCCCGTAGCGGCAATCGATATCGTCAAAATATCTGACGACACCGGAACACCTGGTGACTTCATCACACGTGACAGCACACTGACCGTGAGCGGTACCGTCGGTGCTCTGGCCTCTGGCGAAAAAGCCCAGATCAGCGTGGATGGCGGCACTACCTGGACTGATCTGAACGTCAGCAACGGCAGCTGGGATTACGCAGATGGCCGCACCCTCTCGCTGGGTGATCATAACTACCAGGTTCGTGTAGTCGATACCGCGGGTAACGTAGGTGCCACTGATACCCAGAAAGTCACCATTATCGCCAACCAGGATCCAATCGCGGTTAATGACCCAGGTACCGCGTCGGGGCTCACAGGTCAGTATTACGCCTACCACGAAGGTGCAAACCTTGACGGCGGCAACCTGAGTTCCTTGACTCAGGTACGTGCATTTATCGCCGCTAACTCACCTGATGCTGCGTTCGTAGCGAAGAACATCAACTACAGCCTGAGTGGTGGTGACCTTGGGGGTAACAACAACCTGCAGTCTTTCCTCGGCTCTGACGCCGCATCGTTGAATGTTGATCCGGAGAACAGCAGCGACGCCATCATAAAACTCAGCGGCACGCTGCAACTGCAGGCTGGAAGCTATCAATTCCAAGTTAAAGCAGATGATGGATACAGCATCTCGATCGACGGCGTGATCGTGTCCAGATTCGACGGCAACCAGTCACCGAGTACCAACAATGGTGCGTTCACCATTAATGAGTCGGGCTCGCACACCATTGAAATCATCTATTGGGATCAAGGTGGTCAGGCCGTATTGCAACCAACATTGAGCTTCGGTGGCGGCCCGTATCAACAGCTGGGCAGTTTCTCTCCGGCGCAGGCCAACCCTGCCCTGGTCACTGCGGAAGACAATGCGTTGACGATTTCGCAGGCCACTCTGCTCGCCAACGATACCGATGCAGACGGAGATAGCCTGCGTATCATTGGCGTGGACAATCCCAAGCACGGCACCGTTACGCTTAACGAAAACGGCACGATTACCTTCACGCCTGCGAGCAATTACTACGGCCCAGCTTCCTTCAGCTACACGATCAGTGATGGCAACGGAGGAACCAGCAAAGCAACTGTGACCGTGAACGTCACCGGCGACGCTGCTCCCGGCATCGGCGCAGTCGGCTCAGCCGTCGACAGTACCGGTGGTCAGGTGGATGAAGGAGACAATGCTGTTTTCACCATCAACCTGACAAATGCCAGCATTACCACTACGACATTCAGCCTGGCGCTGAATGCCGGTACTGCAACCGCGGGTAGCGATTACAACGGTACGCTGACCAATCAGAGCTTCAGCAACGGGGTGACCTATAACGCCTCTACTGGCCAGGTCACTGTGCCGGCTGGCGTATCCAGCTTCACCGTCACCGTGCCGACCATCAATGACACCGTTCATGAACAGAACGAAAACTTCACTCTCACCGTGGGCGGCAAGACGGGTACTGCGACCATCATCGACAACGATGCCGCTCCTACCGTCAGCACCGTCAGTGCTGCAGTGGACAGCACCGGCGGTCAAGTGGACGAAGGCGACAACGCCGTGTTCACCGTCAACCTGACCAATGCCAGCAGCACGCCAACCACCTTCAGCCTGGCACTGAATGCCGGTACCGCGACTGCGGGCAGCGACTACAACGCAGCCCTGGCCAATCAGAGCTTCAGTAATGGTGTGATTTACAACGCAACGACCGGAACTGTCACCGTTCCGGCAGGCGTTACCAGCTTCACGGTCACCGTGCCGACCATCAACGACACCGTCAGCGAACCGAACGAGACCTTCACACTGACCGTTGGCGGGAAGACCGGTACCGCAACCATCATCGATAACGATGCCGTGCCGACCGTCAGCACTGTCAGTGCAGCCGTCGACAGCGCTGGTGGCCCGGTCGATGAAGGCGATAACGCCGTCTTCACCGTCAACCTGACAAATGCCAGCAGCACGCCAACCACCCTCAGCCTGGCGCTGAATCCTGGAACCGCAACTGCAGGCAACGACTACAACGCGGCACTGACCAACCAGAGCTTTAGCAATGGCGTGACCTACAACGCGGCAACCGGAACCGTCACCGTGCCAGCTGGCGTCACCAGCTTCACCGTGACCGTGCCGACCGTTAACGACACCGTCTATGAGCAGACCGAGAACTTCACGCTGACTGTTGGTGGGAAGACGGGTACTGCGACCATCATCGACAACGATGCAGTACCGACAGTCAGCACCGTCAGCTCCGCTGTCGATAACACCGGTGGCCCAGTGGATGAAGGCGACAACGCCATATTCACCGTCAATCTGACCAACGCCAGCAGCACGGCGACTACCTTTAGCCTCGCCCTGAACTCTGGCACTGCCTTAGCTGGCTTCGATTACAACGCTGTTCTGAACAATCAAAGCTTCAGCAGCGGGGTGACCTACAACGCTCTAACCGGAGTTGTTACCGTTCCGGCAGGGGTGACTAGCTTCACTGTCACCGTACCAACCATCAACGACACCATCGCGGAGCCAACCGAAACCTTCTCACTAACTGTTGGCGGGAAAACTGGCACCGCAACTATCATCGACAATGATGCAGCTCCGACTGTCAGTACCGTCAGTGCAGCCGTGGATAGCGCTGGCGGCCAGGTCGACGAAGGTGACAGTGCAGTATTCACCGTCACCCTTAATAATGCCGGTAGCTCGCCAAGCACCTTTAGCCTGACGCTGACCCCAGGTACTGCGACTGCCGGTAGCGATTACAACGCGGCGCTAAGCAATCAGAGCTTCAGCAACGGCGTGTTCTACAACGTCATCACCGGCCAGGTCACCGTACCAGCTGGGGTGACCAGCTTCACGGTCACCGTGCCGACCATCAACGACACCGTCAGTGAGCCAAACGAAACCTTCAGCCTGACAGTGGGTGGCCAGACCGGCACCGCGACTATCATCGACAACGATGCGGCGCCGACCGTCAGCACTGTAAGTGCGGCGGTGGACAGCACCGGTGGCCAAGTGGACGAAGGCGACAACGCCATATTCACCGTCAATCTGACCAATGCCAGCAGCACGCCAACTACCTTCAGCTTGGCACTGAATGCCGGTACCGCGACTGCAGGTAGCGATTACAACGGTACGCTTACCAACCAGAGCTTCAGCAACGGGGTGACGTACAACGCCACCACTGGCCAGGTTACTGTGCCGGCAGGCGTCACCAGCTTCACCGTCACCGTACCGACCATCAATGACACCGTCAGTGAGCCGAACGAAACCTTCAGCCTGACCGTGGGTGGCCAGACCGGCACCGCTACCATCATCGACAACGATGCCGCGCCGACCATCAGCACTGTCAGTGCTGCCGTCGATAGCACTGGTGGCCAGGTCGATGAAGGCGATAACGCCGTGTTCACCGTCAACCTGACTAACGCCAGCAGCACGCCGACTACCTTCAGCCTGGCGCTAAATGCCGGTACTGCGACTGCAGGTAGCGATTACAACGGTACGCTGACCAACCAGAGCTTCAGTAATGGTGTGACCTATAACGCGGCGACCGGAACCGTCACCGTACCGGCAGGCGTTACCAGCTTCACCGTCACCGTGCCGACCATCAATGACACCGTCAGTGAACCGACCGAAACCTTCAGTCTGACTGTGGGCGGCCAGACCGGCACAGCTACCATCATCGACAACGATGCCGTGCCGACCATCAGCACCGTCAGCGCGGCGGTGGACAGCACCGGTGGCCAAGTGGACGAAGGCGATAACGCCGTCTTCACCGTCAACCTCACCAATGCCAGCAGCACGCCGACCACCTTCAGCCTGGCGCTGAATGCTGGTACCGCGACCGCGGGCAGCGATTACAACGGCACGCTGACTAATCAGAGCTTCAGCAACGGGGTGACCTACAACGCCACCACAGGCCAGGTCACCGTGCCTGCGGGTGTCACCAGCTTCACCGTCACCGTGCCGACCATCAATGACACCGTCAGCGAGCCGACCGAGAACTTCAGCCTGACTGTTGGCGGGAAAACCGGCACCGCCACCATCATCGACAACGATGCCGCTCCTACCGTCAGCACGGTAAGTGCTGCCGTGGACAGCACCGGTGGCCAAGTGGACGAAGGCGATAACGCCGTGTTCACCGTCAACCTGACCAATGCCAGCAGCACTGCCACGACCTTCAGCCTTGCGCTGAATGCCGGTACCGCGACGGCGGGTAGCGATTACAACGGCACGCTGACCAACCAGAGTTTCAGCAACGGCGTGACCTATAACGCAAGTACCGGCGTGGTGACGGTGCCAGCTGGCGTCAGCAGCTTCACGGTCACGGTTCCAACCATCAATGACACGGTCAGCGAGCCAACCGAAACCTTCAGCCTGACCGTGGGTGGCCAGACCGGCACCGCGACCATCATCGACAACGATGCCGCTCCTACCGTCAGCACTGTCAGTGCTGCCGTCGATAGCACGGGTGGCCAGGTCGATGAAGGCGACAACGCCGTCTTCACCGTCAACCTCACCAACGCCAGCAGCACGCCGACCACGTTCAGCCTGGCGCTGAATGCCGGTACTGCGACGGCAGGTAGTGATTACAACGGTACGCTGACCAACCAAAGCTTCAGCAACGGAGTGACCTACAACGCCACCACTGGCCAAGTCACCGTGCCGGCTGGCGTGACGAACTTCACCGTCACCGTGCCGACCATCAATGACACCGTCAGCGAGCCGACCGAGACCTTCACACTGAATGTCGGTGGGAAGACCGGTACTGCTACGATCATCGACAACGATGCAGTACCGACGGTCAGCACCGTCAGCTCCGCTGTCGATAACACTGGTGGCCCAGTGGATGAAGGCGACAACGCCGTCTTCACCGTCAATCTGACCAATGCCAGCAGCACGCCAACCACCTTCAGCCTGGTGCTGAATGCTGGTACCGCGACTGCAGGTAGCGATTACAACGGTACGCTGACCAACCAGAGCTTCAGCAATGGGGTGACTTACAACGCTGCGACCGGAACCGTCACCGTACCGGCTGGGGTGACCAGCTTCACCGTCACGGTGTCGACCATCAATGACACCGTCAGTGAACCGACCGAAACCTTCAGCCTGACCGTGGGTGGCCAGACCGGCACCGCTACGATCATCGACAACGACGCCGCTCCTACCGTCAGCACCGTAAGTGCTGCCGTAGATAGCACCGGTGGCCAGGTCGACGAAGGCGACAACGCCGTCTTCACCGTCAACCTCACCAACGCCAGCAGCACGCCGACCACCTTCAGCCTCGCGCTGACCCCTGGTACGGCTGTAGCAGGTAGCGACTACAACGCGGCGCTGACCAATCAGAGCTTCAGCAACGGAGTGACCTACAACGCCACCACTGGCCAGGTCACCGTGCCGGCAGGCGTGACGAACTTCACCGTCACCGTACCGACGATCAATGACACCGTCAGCGAACCAACCGAGACCTTCACTCTGACCGTGGGCGGCAAGACCGGCACCGCGACCATCTTCGACAATGATGCGGTGCCGACGGTCAGCACCGTCAGCTCGGCGGTGGATAACACCGGTGCCCAGGTCGATGAAGGTGACAATGCCGTCTTTACCGTAAACCTGAGCAACGCCAGCAGCACCGCCACTACCCTCAGCCTCGCGCTGACTTCTGGTACGGCGGTGGCCGGCAGTGACTACAACGCGACCAACCTGAGCTTCAGCAATGGGGTGACCTACAACGCCACCACCGGTCAGATCACCGTGCCGGCTGGCGTGACCAGCTTCACCGTCAGCGTGCCGACCATCAACGACACCGTTTACGAGCAGACCGAGTCTTTCACCCTGACCGTAGGCGGCAAGACCGGCACCGCGACCATCTTCGACAACGATGCGGTGCCGACCGTCAGAACCATCGAGGTTGGCCAGGCCGGCACGGCCGATGACAATGTGGTCGAAGGCAACAACCTGGTCTTCAACGTTACACTGAGCAATGCCAGCTCGACGCCGACTTCGCTGTCCTTCAACGCCAGCGGTACGGCGACCGCGAATGTCGATTACAAGCTGACCGGGCAGAGCTTCAGCAATGGTGTGACCTACGACGCAAGCACCGGGAAGATCACCGTACCGGCCGGGGTCACCAATTTCTCGGTGACGGTACAAACGCTTGCCGACAACGTGGTCGCGGAACCGCTGGAAACGGTGAGACTGGAGATCGGCGGGCAAACCGCAACCGGCGGCATCATCGACGGCACACCGGATGCCAAGGACGACAGCTACACCAAGGTCACGGGCCTGAAAGCCGAGTACTACGGCTATAACGACTCGGGCACTGGCGCGGGCAACGATGGCGCCAACCTGACCAACCTGAGTCAGGTTCGCCAGTTCATCGACGGACACAATCCATCGGCGACCTTCAACGCCACCACGCTGGATTACGGCAACCTGAGCAATTCGTCTGGCCTGGGCAATGGCACCAACCTGCAGAATTTCCTGGGTGTGAACACCACCACGGGCAATGGCACCAAGGCCAACTCGTTGTCGACCGATCCGGGCAACACCTCCGATGCCATCATCAAGATGAGCGGCTACGTCAACCTGGCGGCCGGTACCTATCAGTTCAGGGTGACCGCGGACGACGGATACAGCATCCGTATCAACGGGCAGGTGGTCGCCGAGTTCAACAACATCCAGTCGACCGGTACCGCTACCGGTAACTCGTTCACCATCACTGCGGCTCAGGCCGGTGCCCAGCAAATCGAGATCATCTACTGGGATCAGGGCGGCGATGCACGTCTCAAGGTCGAGCTCGGCCAGGGCGGCACCTACAAGGTCGTCGACTCGGACATGCTCTATCACGTGCCGGCAACTTCGAGCCTGGTGGTCGAGTCCGGCGATAGCCTGACGATCACCGGCAGCACCCTGCTCGGCAACGACACCGATCCGAACGGCGACGCACTGTCCATTACTGGCGTGCAGAACGCCACCAACGGCACGGTCAGCCTGAACAACGGCAACGTCATCTTCACGCCGAAGGAAGGCTTCTACGGCGATGCCACCTTCCAGTACACCATCAGCGATGGCAAAGGCGGCTCGGATACCGCTACAGCCACTTTGAAGGTGACCAAACCGGCTGACGTGATCCATCTGGCTGGTGACGGTGCAAACGACAATGGCGACAACACCATTCGCGGCGGTGGCGGTAATGACGTACTGCTGGGTGATGCTGGCGGTACGCTGACGACCATTCAGCCAGCGACTAACTACAACATCGCCTTGCTGGTCGACACCTCCGGCAGTATGCAGGGCAACCGGATGACGTTGACCAAGGAAGCACTCACCAGCTTCGTGAAAACCCTTGCCGGCCACGATGGCGTGATCAATATCGCGCTGGTCGGCTTTGCAGGGGAAGTGACCCTGAGTGCCAAGGTTTCCGATCTTCAGAGCGGTGCCAAGCTCGATAGTCTGCTGGCGGACATCCAGAAACTCACCGCCAACGGCGGCACCAACTATGAAAGCTCGTTCAAGGAGGCATCCGCCTGGTTCGACGTCCAGAGTGCTGCCGGTAAAACTGCCGCAGCGGGCTATGAAAACCTGACGTTCTTCCTGTCCGACGGTGACCCGACCTTCTACTACAACGGCAATACCACGACCGTCAGTGGCAACGGCTCCACCACCAACAATGACGTGCTACTTGGCTCGCTCGATACCTTCAACGTATTGGCTGGCAAGAGCGCCGTGCACGCCATTGGCATTGGCACTGGGATCAGCGAAAAGAACCTCAGCCTGTTCGACAACACCACGGACTCGCCAGCGTCCACCTATCTGGCCAATGGCTCGACGGCCACGTTGGCCAACTTCAACAACAACACAAGCAGTTGGAACAACCTGGCCAATTGGGAAACGTCTGGAACCGGTGGCAACAGTGGCTCGGTGAGCCGCAGCTCGGACACGCTGGTTATTCGTGATACATGGGGTGGGACGCCCGTGACTGCCGCGACTCCGACGATGACGGTTGCCGAAGGTGCCTTCAGTAGTCTGAGGTTCGCCTATGGCACAACGGATACCGGAAACGGCGATTCACTCTCTTGGAAGCTGCAGCAGTTTGTGAGTGGCGCCTGGGTCGATGTACAAACCGGTGGTGGTACTACCGGCGGCAATTGGACGAGCGTGGAAACATCGGTGGTGGGTGCAGGTACCTATCGCCTGGCTTTCGGTGTCGACGACAAGTCGTTCAACCTCAGCAATGCCTCGATGTCGATCGACAACATCACACGCGTGGACTACACCAAAGTGCCGGTCGGCAAGGTCGAGATCGTCAACTCGGCCGATGAACTCTCGGTCGCCCTGCACGGCGGCTCCAACGCCTACGTTCCGGTTACGGTCGGCAACGACACCATCTACGGTGGCGATGGCAACGACATCATCTTTGGTGACGTTATCAACACCGATGGCCTGAAGTGGGGAGTTGACGGTAACCCGGTCAAACCAACCGAGCTGCATGATGGCGCTGGTGTGAAGGCCCTGGAAACCTTCCTGGAGCTGAAGAACGGTGTCGCGCCAAGCAATGCCGACCTGTACGACTACATCCGCGCCAACCACGAGACCTTCAACGTGGCGGGTGATACACGTGGCGGGTCAGATCACCTGTATGGCGGTGCCGGTAACGACATCCTCTACGGTCAGGGCGGCAATGACTTCCTGATCGGCGGCGCGGGTGACGATATCCTGTTCGGCGGCGCGGGTGCCGATACCTTCGTCTGGCAGAAAGGTGATTTCGGCAAGGACGTGATCAAGGACTTCAGCGTGGCCGAGGGCGATACCATCGACCTCAGTTCCCTGCTGCAGGATCACAGCAACAACCTGGACAGCTACCTGAAACTGGTAACGGACAACGGCAGCTCCACCCTGTTGATCAGCACCAAAGGCGAGTTCAGCAACGGCGACACCACCACGCAACAGGTTGCCGCCAAAGCCGATGTGCAGATCGACTTGGGCCACGCCAGCCTGCCGAGCTACGACATCAACTCGCTGATCGCCAACCACACGATCAAAGTCGATCCATGATAGGCCCAATGCCCCGCCACACTTTCGTGGCGGGGCGCTAAGCTGTAGGCACAGGTTTATCGGGAGAAGATGCGTGTTTTATATGAAACGTAATGCCGACGGCGATCTGCAGCGTGTGCAGCCAGAGCCGTTCGAAGGAATGAACGGCGAGTTGCCGGCTGACAGCGAGGAAGCGCGCGCCTGGTTTTCCAATCAGAACGTGGAAAGCAGCCTGCTGCAGCTCAAGCAGAGTGACCTGGACATGATCCGCGTACTCGAGGATTTGATCGATCTGCTGATCAAGAAAGGCGTGGTGCGCATCACCGACCTGCCGGAAGCGGCCCAGAGCAAACTGCTGGGCCGTAGCCGCGCTCGCGATGCATTGGGCGGCGCGAACCGCCTGATCAACGAAGAGGAACGGGGCCTGATCTGATCACGCCCAGGCTGCAGGTTCGCTGAACAGGCGGCCCTGTACACCGCTGACCCCCATCGTGCGCAATACCTCCCACTCTCCACGGGTTTCGACCCGCTCGGCGATCAATGGCAGATCGATGCTGTTGGCCGCTCGCTGCATGGCTTCGATGAACAGGCGCTTGTCACTTTCCTGATCGATGCCTCGAATGAAGCTGCCATCCACTTTCAGGTAAGCCAGGCCCAACTTCGCCAGGTTGCCGATCATGCTGAAACGCCCGCCGAAATGCTGCAGGCCAAGCTCGACGCCCAGGCTGCGCAGTTTGCGGGTGATCGCTTCGAGCTCCGCCGCGCTGGGCAGTTGCCCCTCGTCCAGTTCCAGAATCAGCCGGCCGCTCACTTCCGGGTTCAACCGCAAGCGCTCGTAAATCTGTTGCAGCGTCTGAGGGTCGCGCACGGTAATACCCGACAGGCTCAGCGCCACCTTGCCTTCATGGTCGGGTAACTGCGCCAGCAGGGCGTCGAGCATCACCAGATCCAGGCGTGCGGTCCAGCCGAAGCGCTCCAACCAGGGCAGGAAGCGCCCAGCGGCGATGGTCTCGCCCTGCTCGTCCAGCAAACGAGCAAGCACCTTGTTATGCAGCACCTGGGTCGGATCAGCCGCACTGACCACCGGCTGTACGTACTGCAGGAAACGCCCCTGCTCGAGTGCCGTATCCAACAGACTGTGCCAATCATTGTGCTCATCGCTCACCGAAGCACGCTGGCGGTGCTCGACGAACGCCCAATGCTCGCGGTTCTGGCTGATCGCTTCGGCCAACGCCGCATCCAGCGCGCTGTACAGCTCGCTGCTCGAAGCACCTGCAGCAAAGGTGGTGATACCGATATGGGCCACGGGGAAACAGTCGCTGGCGCCGGTCTGCTGCAACGAGAGCAAGCCATTACTCAATTGTTCGGCCAGTTGCTCGGCTTCCTGACGATCGATGCCAGCGGCCAGCAGTGCGAACTCGCCGCCGCGGTTGCGCGCCAGCAGGTATCGCCCCTGGCTGACATGCTGCAACTGCTCGGCCACGGCCTTGAGCAGCTGATCCGTGCGCTGGCCACCGATGCGCTGGTTGAGGCCGATCAGGTCATTGACCCGCAGCAGGAACAGCACACCGCTGCTGGCCCGCTCTTCGCCCGTCAGTCGGGCCTGCAGGTCGAGGTCGAAATAACGTCGGTTGGCCAGCCCGGTCAGGCTGTCCTGATAGGCCTCCGCATGCAGCTTCTCGCTGCGCGAAGCCTCTTCGTCGAACAGCGCCTTGAGCTTCTCGACCATCTGGTTCATGGCGTTGACCACCCGACGAAACTCCGGCGTGCGCGGCAGGTTAGGTGCACTGAGAAATTCCCGACGGGCGATGGCATTGGACTGCTCGACCATATACTCCAACGGGCGCAACTGACGCTTGAGCAGCAACACGCCCAGGCCGATGCACAGCAGGCTGATCAGCGCCAACCACAGGAAGGTGGCGTAGGCGGTCTGCCACAACTTGGCGATAGCGAAGTATGGGTGGCTGATCACCTCGACCCGGGCCGCCTGGTTCCAGCCGTCACTGACGATCGCATCGCCCTGAGCCGGCGCCAGATCCACCAGATTGGCGAACCATTGTGGCGCGCCCGCGCCGAGGTTCGCACCGGAGCGCTCGGTCAGCACCTTCTCGTCAGTACCGATAACCCGAATACTCTCGAAATAACCACTGTCGAAAATCGAGCTGACCATCAGCTCAAGCATCGCCGGATCGTCCAGGTGCGAGCCGAGCGACAGGCCCAGGGCCGTGGCGGCATCCTGGGCATGAGCGCGCAACTGATTGACCTGCTGCTCGCGCGAGCTCTCCACGTTGACCACGACGCTTGCGGCGAAACTCACCAGCATCAACACGCAGATAGCTACACACAACTGCTTGAACAGTGACATGAACGACTCCTTTACACCTCAGGGAAACCCTTCGGCACGCATTTTCTTCAACAAATCCTGCCAACGCGAAAGGCGCTTGCTGTCCCCAACCTGCTTACCGCCAGCTGGCCCTGGCACCCAAAGCCCCTCGGCATTGAAGGCATACACGGGCACCAGGTCACGGCGCTCGGTCGCCGGGTCGATGGCATCGATCAGGTTATCCAGCACCAGTGGCACGGAGGTGGGGGTGGGGTAATAGGTCAGCACCATGTGTGCCTGGTTCAAGCGCACCGCCTTGACGTAGGTGATGCGCAGCTTCTCGCTCGGCACACCCAGTTCACGCAGGCTGAAATACTTGGCGATGGCGTAATCTTCGCAATCGCCAGCGCCGCGCATCAGAGCCTCGATCGGGGTCGCCCAATAATCCGCAACGCCCCAGATTTCCTGGTCATCGCGAAAGCGCAGCTGCAGATTGAAAAACCGGTTGATGGCCTTGAGCTGGTCGGCCTCGCTGGCATCACGCTGCTCGTCGAGCAGGCGCTGCCAGGCATCGATGCGGGGTTTACCGGCGCCAAGTGGCCCATAAAGCTGCTCGGCACGGGCGGCGATACGCTGGAAATCCCACTGCGCTTGCAACCCGCCAGCCGCCAGAAACAAGGCGAGCAAAAACGCCACCAGCACGGGCCAGCGGTAACGGATTGAGAGAGAGCCAGAACCGCCGATGGCCACGACAATGCTTCCAGACAAGCAACAGCGTCATGGTGCGGTGCAGGAGGGCAAAAAACAATCGCCAGATGCCACTACAGGGAACGAACAACTGATGCGCTGCAGAGCGCATCAGTTGAGATCAGAGGGGGAGAGGATCAGCGCTCGCGGTTCCAGCCGCCGCCCTGGATGCGCTGAATGCGTTGAGGCGCTTCGCGCTGTTGCCACTGCATCGGCGCGGAGCGGTGCCGCTGTTGCTGCTGATAGTGATGGCGTTGCCCTTCCCAACCCGGGCGTGGTGACGGGCGGTAGTCACCGCGATTGCGGTCGTGGCGGTTCTGGTAGCGCGGATCATAGCGCTCGGGTTGGTTGAAATAGCGCGGCGGTGGAGGCGGCGCATAATGCCGTGGCGGCGAATAGCGACGGTCATAACGGCTGTCGTAGCGACGATCCTCGTAGACATACACACGCGGCGCCCCATAAACCTGGGAACGCTGTACGTGAGCACCGGGGTAGTACTGACGATCATAATCTCGATAACCACCGCCATAGCCGCTGTCGCCGTAGACGGCACAACCGGTTAGCGAGAAACCCAACAACGCAACGAGCATGGATTTACGGATCATGGGGCGGCCTCCTTCGACCGCGAAACGCACATCGGCGGCTGCCGATGCCGGGAGTGTTCCCAATCCATCAGACAACCCGGCGCCAGCCGAATCCGCTCCGCTCGTCGGTGAGTCGCTACAAATGATTTCAGCAGCACTCGGTGAGCGCACTGGAAAGTACGCGCCGAAACCGCGCAGCCAGCACCGAACGCGCACCATCAGCGCGCAACGTATTTTCCTGAAAATGCACACAGCCCCACGCTAGACGGCTCGCCACAGCCTGGCACGATCCTCGCTTAATGACCTTCGTGCAGGAAAGTCCCAGGCAGCGGCCCGGGATAGCGGCATCACAATTTGCAATAGCCGACTAGGGTTCCGGTTCGCCAATCAGCAGGCGAATGACTGGTCCGAGAGTTGGCGACCTCCTCGAGGGGTTACACGGCGGGACAAAAGCCCGGGAGAACGCGCCCCCAGCGATGGGAGATGCCGCGCACTCCTGCTCCGCCCTTTCTCGAACTGGAGGTCTCCATGCGCAAGCCCCGTCTTTTCTCCGTTCTCGCCGCTGGTCTCGCGGCTGCCATTTCCCTCAACAGCCAGGCTGCCCAGAAGGACAGCTTCAGCGTGTGCTGGACCATCTATGCCGGCTGGATGCCCTGGGAGTACGGTGCCACCCAAGGCATCGTCGACAAGTGGGCGAAGAAATACGGCATCGATATCGATGTCGTGCAGATCAACGACTACGTCGAATCGATCAACCAATACAGCGCCGGCCAATTCGACGGCTGCACCATGACCAACATGGACGCCCTGACCATCCCCGCCGCAGGCGGCGTGGACAGCACGGCGTTGATCGTCGGCGACTTCTCCAACGGCAATGACGGCGTGGTGCTCAAGGGCGAGAAGAAAACCCTGGGCGACCTCAAGGGCCAGAACGTCAATCTGGTCGAGCTTTCGGTATCGCACTACCTGCTCGCCCGTGGCCTGGAAAAAGCCGGCCTCAGCGAGCGCGACCTGAAAGTGGTGAACACCTCGGACGCCGACATCGTCGCCGCCTTCACCACCCCGGACGTCACCGCCGTCACCACCTGGAACCCGCTGCTTGCCGAAATCGAAGCCACGCGCGGCGTGACCAAGGTGTTCGACTCCAGCCAGATCCCCGGCGAAATCATCGACCTGATGGTGGTCAACAGCGACACCCTCAAGGACAACCCTGCCCTCGGCAAGGCGCTGACCGGCGCCTGGTACGAAATCATGGCAACCATGAGCGAAAGCGGCGCGGCTGGACAGGCTGCCCGTGAGCATATGGCCAAGGCGTCCGGCACCGACCTCAAGGGGTACGAAGCACAGCTCGCCGCCACCAAGATGTTCTACAGCGCCAAGGATGCCGTGGCGTTCGCCAAGAGCCCACGCCTGCCAGAAACCATGAGCAAGGTCGCCGCGTTCTCCTTCGACCACGGCTTGCTCGGCGAGGGCGCGCAGAGCGCCGATGCGATCGGCATGGCCTTCGCCAACGACGTGAGCACCGGCGACCAGGGCAACCTCAAGCTGCGCTTCGATACGACCTACATGCAGATGGCCGCCGACGGCCAGCTCTGAAGCAGGACTGAGCGTGCCCTCGCTAGGCGTGGGCACGAACCTCGAGACGCGACCGCAGACCCCGAGACTTCTATGCGCCTGATCAACCGACATCCCGACAGGGCCGGCCGATTGCTGCTGGTGTTGCTGCCCTTCGCACTGCTGCTGTTCGCCTATTTCATGGGCTCGGCGCAGCGCCTGGCGGAGAACCCCAACGACAAGCTACTGCCCAGCGCCAGCCAGATGATCGCCGCCGTCGACCGCCTGGCTTTCACCGAAGACAAGCGCACCGGTGGCTACGCCTTCTGGCAAGACACCGCGTCGAGCCTGACGCGTCTCGGCATGGGCATCGGCATCGCGGCCCTGGTCGGTCTCTGCCTGGGCATCGCTGCCGGCATCCTGCCGCTGCTGCGTGCGCCGCTGTCACCGCTGCTCACCGTGCTGTCGATGGTGCCGCCGCTGGCGATATTGCCGATCCTGTTCATCGTCTTCGGCCTGGGCGAACTGTCCAAGGTGATGCTGATCGTCATCGGCATCACCCCGATCCTGGCCCGTGACCTGGAACAGCGTGCCCGGGAAATCCCCCAGGAGCTGCTGATTAAGGCCCAGACCCTCGGCGCCAGCACCTGGACGCTGATCCTGCGGGTCGTGCTGCCACAGCTGCTGCCGCGCCTACTGATCGCCCTGCGCCTGGTGCTGGGCTCCGCCTGGCTGTTCCTGATCGCTGCCGAAGCCATCGCCAGTACCGATGGCCTGGGTTACCGCATCTTCCTCGTGCGCCGCTACATGGCGATGGACGTGATTCTGCCGTACGTGGTGTGGATCACCCTGCTCGCCTGGCTGATGGATCTCGGCCTGCGTCAGCTGACGCGGCTGTGCTTCCCCTGGTACGAGGGGGCCAAGGCATGAGCTTCATTGAAGTGAAAAATGTCTGGCAGACCTATGGCGACCAGATCGTTCTGGAGCGCTTGAACCTGTCCATCGCCGAGGGCGAGTTCTGCACCCTGGTCGGCGCGTCCGGCTGCGGCAAGTCGACCTTCCTGCGTCTGCTGCTGGGCCAGGAGCGGCCGAGCAAGGGCGAGATCCTGCTGGGTGGCGAGCCGCTCGTGGGCGAGCCGGATGCCAGCCGTGGCGTGGTGTTCCAGCGCTATTCGGTGTTCCCGCACCTGAGCGTGCTGGACAACGTCGCCATCGGCCTGGAACTGCCGCGCGCGCCATTGCTCGGTCGCCTGTTCGGCGCAGCCAAGCGTGACGCTCGCGAGCAGGCGGCGGCGATCCTCGGCAAAGTCGGCCTCAGCCATGCCCTGGACAAGTACCCCAGCCAGCTCTCCGGCGGCATGCAGCAGCGCCTGGCCATCGCTCAGGCGCTGATCATGAAGCCGCGTGTGCTGCTGCTCGACGAGCCCTTCGGCGCCCTCGACCCGGGCATCCGCAAGGACATGCACGCCCTGCTGCTGGAGCTGTGGCGCGAAACCGGGCTGACGGTGTTCATGGTCACCCACGATCTCGCCGAAGGCTTCAGCCTCGGCACCCGCCTGATGGTGTTCGACAAGACCCGTATCGACCCGCACGCACCGAATGCCTTCGGCGCGCGCATCACCTACGACATCCCCCTGAATAGCGATCGCAAGAGCGCCATCGCGGCACTGCCGGCGCATCTTGCCCCGGCCCTGTAAGGAGACTGCCATGACTACAGCCCTCACCCTCCGCCCTACCCTCTATGAGGAAACCGTCCCCGGCGGCGGCCACACCTCGTTCGTGCTCAAGCGCGGCCAGCTGCTGCGCATCACCGACATCGAAGGCGGCGCCAACGTCAGCCTGCTGCTGTTCAACGCAGCGGAGAAAAGCGAGCGCCTCAACTTGCCGGACACTCTCAAGGGCCAGCACACCGCCAAGCTCACGGCCGGCCATTGCCTGTACTCGGACATGGGCCGTGTGCTCGCGGCGATCACCGCCGACACCTGCGGCTGGCACGACAGCTTCGGTGGCGTGCTCTCGGCCGACGAAGTCACCGAGAAGTACGGCCAGGGGCGCTATCAGGAACTGCGCAATGGGTTCTTCCGCAACGGCGTGGACAACCTGCTGGTGGAAATGGGCAAGTGGAACCTCAACCTGCAAGACCTGTTGATGACCCTCAACCTGTTCAGCAAGGTCAGCGCAGATGCCGACGGCGCCTTCCGCTTTCACGGCGACAACAGCCAGGCCGGTGACTACCTCGAGCTGTATGCCCCCATGGACACCCTGGTGGCGCTCACCGCACTGCAGCACCCGATGGACCCCAACCCGCAATACGCGCCCAAGCCGGTGCAGCTGAGCTGGAGCAAGGTCGAGAGCGACGGCATCAGCGTGCTCTGCCGTACCTCGCGCCCGGAAAACGGCCGCGCCTTCCACAACACCGAACGCCAATACCTCTGAGGGTGCCGACATGAGCCTGATCGAAAGCAACCTGCATCCCGAGACCGCCGTATTCCGCCACACCATCCCCGCTGGCGAACCCTACCTGTTCGAGGTCAAGTCCGGGCAGACCCTGCGCCTGCACGATCTGGAAGGCAACCAAGCCATCGATACGCTGTTCTACAGCGCCCGCAACCCCCGTGAGCGCTTCGACCCGCAGCGCACCCTGCGCAAGCAGAACAACGTCTACCTGACTGCCGGCACGGTGCTCTATTCCAACCTCGGCAATCCGCTGCTGACCATCGTTGCCGACACCTGTGGCCGCCACGACACCCTCGGCGGCGCCTGCGCCCAGGAGAGCAACACCGTGCGCTACGCCCTGGACAAGCGCTTCATGCACAGCTGCCGCGACAACTTCCTGCGCGCCAGCCTGCACGACGGTCGCCTGGAGAAGCGCGATATCGGCGCCAACATCAACTTCTTCATGAACGTGCCGGTCACCCAGGACGGCGGCCTGACCTTCGAAGACGGCATCTCCGCACCCGGCAAATACGTCGAGCTGCGCGCCGAGACCGACGTGATCGTGCTGATCTCCAACTGCCCGCAGCTCAACAACCCCTGCAACGGCTGGAACCCCACGCCTGCGGAGGTGCTGGTATGGGAATGATCAGGCGCTGGTTGTTCGCCCTGTGCCAGAGCAGGAGTGGGCAGGTGCTGCAACCTACGCCCCGAGACAAAACACCGGCCTCCTAACAAACGAAATCCTTTGTGGGAGGGGCTTCAGCCGCGACGCTCTTGACCTTGAAAACATCGCGGCTAAAGCCCCTCCCACGGGAACCGAGTGAGGCCAAAAAGAATTCCCCACCCCGGACGACCGTGGTGCAGCCCCAATACCGGCGGGACGGCCCGCCACGTTCAACGAGGCCGGAGCGCAGCAGCTTCGAACGGCCTCGGGAGCCGATATGTTCGAAAAACTTCTGATCGCCAATCGCGGTGCCATCGCCTGCCGCATCCTGCGTACCCTGCGCGCGCTCGACGTCAAAGGCGTCGCCGTCTACTCCGAGGCAGACGTGGCCAGCCTGCACATCCAGCAGGCCGACGAAGCCTTCTCCCTCGGCGACGGCCCTGCCGCACACACCTACCTGGTGGTCGACAAGATCCTCGCGGCCGCCAAGGCCAGTGGTGCCAGGGCGATCCACCCCGGCTACGGCTTCCTCTCCGAAAACGCCGCATTCGCCGAGGCCTGCGAAGCGGCCGGCATCGCCTTCGTCGGCCCCACGCCTGAGCAACTGCGTGTATTTGGCCTCAAGCACACCGCCCGCGCACTGGCCAAACAACACGGCGTGCCCATGCTCGAAGGTACCGACCTGCTGGAAAACCTCGACGCTGCAATGGTCGCCGGCGAGCAGGTCGGCTATCCGGTGATGCTCAAGAGCACCGCTGGCGGCGGCGGCATCGGCATGCGTGTGTGCCGTTCGGCCGAGGAACTGCGCGAGGCCTTCGACGCGGTCAAGCGCCTCGGGCAGAACAACTTCAGCGACAGCGGCGTATTCATCGAGAAGTACATCCAGCGTGCCCGCCACCTGGAAGTGCAGGTATTCGGCGATGGCCAGGGCAACGTGCTCGCCCTCGGCGTGCGCGACTGCTCGGTGCAGCGGCGCAACCAGAAAGTGCTGGAAGAAACCCCGGCACCCAACCTGCCTGCCGGCATGGCCGATGAGCTCTGCGCGGCGGCGATCAAACTGGCCAAGGCGGTCAGCTACCGTAGCGCCGGCACCGTCGAGTTCGTCTACGACAGCGAGGCCGAACGTTTCTACTTCCTCGAAGTGAATACCCGCCTGCAGGTCGAGCACGGCGTCACCGAGCAGGTATGGGGCGTTGATCTGGTGCGCTGGATGATCGAACTGGCAGCCGGCGATCTGGCGCCTCTGCATGAGCTGGCAGAGGGCCTGAAACCCAGCGGCCATGCCATCCAGGCGCGTCTGTATGCCGAAGACCCCGGTCGCGACTTCCAGCCCAGCCCTGGCCTGCTCACCGCCGTGCAATTTCCGTCTGCCGACGGCCAGTCGCTGCGCATCGACACTTGGGTCGAAGCGGGCTGCGAGATTCCACCCTACTTCGACCCGATGATCGCCAAGCTGATCGCCTGGGCGCCAACCCGAGACCAAGCCAGCAGTGCACTTGACGCCGCCCTGGGCGAATCGCTGCTGTACGGCGTGGAGTCGAACCGCGACTACCTGCGCCAGATCCTCGCAGACACGCCCTTCGCCAGCGGCTTGCCTTGGACGCGTTGCCTGGAAAATCTGATCTATCAGGCCAGCACCTTCGAGGTGCTTTCTGCCGGAACTCAGACCACCGTGCAGGACTTTCCCGGTCGCCTCGGCTACTGGGCAGTTGGCGTGCCGCCCTCCGGGCCGATGGACAGTCGTGCCCTGCGCCTGGGCAATCGCCTGCTCGGCAACCCGGAAGGCGCCGCCGGCCTGGAAATCACCATGAACGGCCCAACCCTGCGCTTCAATACCGACGCGCTGGTGGCGGTCACCGGCGCGCAGATTCCGCTCAGCGTCGACGGCGTGGCCCAGCCCTTGAACGCCACCCTGCTGATCAGCGCCGGCAGCACCCTCGCCTTGGGCACCATCGCTGGCGCTGGTGCACGCAGTTACCTGAGCGTACGTGGCGGTATTCAGGTGCCGGACTACCTGGGCAGCAAGAGCACCTTCACCCTCGGCCAGTTCGGTGGCCACGCTGGCCGCGCACTGCGCGCCGGAGACGTGCTGCACCTGCCGCCGCTCGACACCACGCAAGCCGGCGCGCAACTACCAGGCGAGCTCTGCACTGCCCTGCCTGCCGTGCGCGAAATCCGTGTGATCTACGGCCCTCACGGCGCACCGGAATACTTCACCCCGGCCTATATCGACACCTTCCTCACTACCGACTGGGAAGTGCATTTCAACTCCAGCCGCACCGGCGTGCGGCTGATCGGCCCCAAGCCGGAATGGGTACGCGAGAGTGGCGGCGAAGCGGGCCTGCATCCGTCCAACATCCACGACAACCCCTACGCCATCGGCGCGGTGGATTTCACCGGCGACATGCCCGTGATCCTCGGCCCCGACGGCCCCAGCCTCGGCGGTTTCGTCTGCCCGGTGACCATCATCGAAGCCGACCTCTGGCAGCTCGGCCAACTCAAGGCCGGCGACAAGGTGCGCTTCGTACCGGTGGATATCGCCACGGCGCGGGAGCTGGCGAAAACCAGTGCCATTGAATGCAACACCCTAACCCTTAGTGGGAGCGGCTTTAGCCGCGATATTGGTGTTACCTACATCGCGGATAAATCCGCTCCCACGAAGGCATCCGGGCTACAAAGTCCCATCATTCTGGATATCGGCCAGGACGACACGCGGCTGGTCGCACGCCTCTCAGGCGACACGCACCTGCTGCTGGAAATCGGCCAACCGGAGCTGGATCTGGTGCTGCGTTTCCGTGGTCATGCGCTGATGCAGGCGCTGCAGGCCAAGGACATCGCCGGGGTGATCGACCTGACGCCCGGCATCCGTTCCCTGCAGGTGCACTACCAGCCGGAAACTCTGCCGTTGCAGCAGCTGCTCGATATCGTCGCTGGCGAGTGGGACGCCGTGTGCGCCACCGGCGACCTCAAGGTGCCGTCGCGCATCGTTCATCTGCCGCTGTCCTGGGATGACCCGGCCTGCCAGTTGGCCATCGACAAGTACATGACCACCGTGCGCAAGGACGCGCCCTGGTGCCCGAGCAACCTGGAGTTCATCCGCCGGATAAATGATCTGGAAAACCTCGACGAAGTGCATCGCACGGTGTTCGATGCCAGCTACCTGGTGATGGGCCTGGGCGACGTCTACCTAGGCGCACCGGTGGCCACACCGCTCGATCCGCGCCACCGCCTGGTCACCACCAAGTACAACCCGGCGCGCACCTGGACGGCCGAAAACTCGGTGGGCATCGGCGGCGCCTACATGTGCGTGTACGGCATGGAGGGCCCCGGCGGCTACCAGTTCGTCGGCCGCACCCTGCAGATGTGGAACCGCTACCGTGAAGTCGCCGCCTTCGACGGCAAACCCTGGCTGCTGCGTTTCTTCGACCAGATCCGCTTCTACCCGGTCAGCCCGGACGAGCTGCTGCGCATTCGCCGCGACTTCCCCCTGGGCCGCTTCGACCTGCGCATCGAACACAGCGAGCTGGCCCTGGCCGACTATCAACGCTTCCTCACGGACGAAGCAGACGGCATCGCCGCCTTCCGCGACCAGCAACGCAGCGCCTTTGCCGCCGAGCGCCAGCGCTGGATCGACTCCGGCCAGGCGCACTTCGAAAGTGACGAAGGCGTGGCCGAGCCCAGCGAAAACGCGCCATTGGGCGCCGGCCAGCACAGCGTCGACAGCCACATCGCCGGCAATCTCTGGCAAGTTCAGGTCGCGGAAGGCGCCCACGTCCAGGCGGGCGACGTGCTGGTGATCCTCGAATCCATGAAAATGGAAATCCCCCTGCTCGCGCCCTTTGCCGGCGTGGTCAGAGACATCCACGTGCAACCCGGCTCGCCGGTGCGGGCCGGCCAGCGCGTGGCGGTCATCGAGGAGGCCCATACAGTCTGAGTAAAAACCGTGAGCACAGCAGAGCGAACCCGCTGTCTTCGCTCTGCTCGGCTTGCACCTGAGCGGTACCACGCCTAGCATTGCGGCATCTACCAAGAAGCCAGCACGATGCCATCACCGTCACCCAAAACCGCCAGCCCACGCTCGCTGGTGTTTCTGCTCCTCGTTCTGCTCGGCTGCGGTTTCATCGCCACCTCGCTGGCCAGCTATTACGCGGCCCTCGACTCGATCCGCGACAACATCGTCAACACCGAGCTGCCGCTGACCTCGGACAACGTCTACTCGGAAATCCAGAAGGATCTGGTGCGCCCCATCCTCATCTCCTCGATGATGTCCCGCGATACTTTCCTGCGTGACTGGGTGCTCGGCGGCGAGCAGAACCTTGAGCCCATGACCCGCTACCTGCAGGAAGTGCAGAGCCATTACGGCACCGTCACCAGCTTCTTCGTCTCCGAGCAGAGCAAGACCTACTATCAGGCCAAGGGCGTGCTGAAGCAGATCGACGAACAGGCCAGCCGTGACGTCTGGTACTACCGCCTGCGCGACATGAAGGAGCCCTACGAGATCAATGTCGATATCGACATGGCCAACGGCGACCGCATGACGGTGTTCATCAACTACAAGGTCTTCGACTACCAGCACCGTTTCATCGGCGCCACCGGCGTCGGCCTGACCGTGGACGCAGTGGTGCAACTGATCGACCAGTACCAGCAACGCTACGACCGCAGCGTGTACTTCGTCGACACCAACGGCCGCATCGTGCTGACCGGCGCCAGCGGCGGCCCGATGGGTGCGCGCATCGGTGACCAGCTGAGCGAGGTGGAAGGCCTTGAAGACCTGCACGGCAAGCTGCCGCACCCGCAGAGCGGCGACTTCTTCTACCAGGAACATGGCCGCGGCCACTTCCTCAACGTGCGCTTCATCCCCGAGCTGGACTGGTACCTGTTCGTCGACAAACACGAGACCGGTGCCGTGGCCGGCATTCGTCAGTCGCTGTACCTCAACCTGCTGATCTGGGGCGTGGTCACGCTGATCGTGCTGGTGTTGGTGACGCTGGTACTGCGCCGCTACCAGGCGCGCATCACCGCCCTTGCAACCACCGACTCGCTGACCGAACTGCCCAACCGCCGCGGCTTCGAACTGCTGGCCAACCAGGCCATTCAGGAAGCGCGACGCAGCCAGAGCACGCTGTGCGCGCTGCTCTTCGACCTCGACGGTTTCAAGCAGCTCAACGACAGTCACGGCCACCTGGCTGGCGATGCTGTGCTGCGCGGCTTCGCTCGCCATCTGCAGCAGAACCTGCGCCAGTCCGACATCATCTGCCGTTGGGGCGGCGAGGAATTCATCCTGCTGCTCAAGGACACCTCCCTCGACGCCGCCCGCCAGCTCGGTGAGAAGATCCGCCAGCAGACTGCCAGCAGCCAATTCGAATTCGCTGGTCAGCACCTGCAGACCTCCACCAGCATCGGCCTAGCGACCCTGCAGGAAGGCGACGACTTGCAGGCACTGATCGCCCGCGCCGACCGCGCGCTGTATCGGGCCAAACAGGCCGGGCGCAACCGCATGTGCGAAGAAACCCAGTGAACACCAGCCTCTGCCCCGCCTGTGGCCAGCTCAACCGCTGCGCCCAGGCCGACAGCGACGCTGAAGTCAGCCACTGCTGGTGCTTCGAGGTAGAGGTCGAACCGCAGGCCCTGCTCGACCTGCCGCCCGAAGCGCTGAACCGCGCCTGCCTGTGCCCGCGTTGTGCCCAGGCCCTGCCTGCGGAAAACAGCTGAGCGGCCATGCGCATCGACCGCCTGCTCAGCAACCTGCCACGCTTCAACCGCCAGCACGCCCGCCTGCTGCTCGCCGAAGGACGGGTGCGGATTGATGGCCAGGTCTGCCGCGACAGCCGCGCCGAGGTACGTGACTTCCAGCGCGTGGAGCTCGATAACGAGGTTCTGCAGGCCGGCAAGGCGGCACGCTATTTCATGCTGCACAAACCGGTCGGCGTGGTCAGCGCCACCAGCCACCCGGAACACCGCACCGTGCTCGACCTGCTGGACGAGCCCGACAAGCACGAGTTGCACCTCGCCGGGCGCCTCGACCTCAATACCAGCGGCCTGCTGCTGATCACCAACGACGGCCTCTGGTCACGCCGCGCCACCGCCCCCGACGGCAGCCACGCCAAGGTCTATAAGGTGGAAACCGAGCAGGTCATCGACCCTGCAGCCATCGAGGTGTTCGCCAACGGCCTGTACTTCGCCTACGAGAACCTGACCACCCGCCCCGCCTTGCTGGAAATCGAAGCGCCGCATCACGCCAGGCTGACCCTGCACGAAGGTCGCTACCACCAGATCAAGCGCATGTTCGGGCACTTCCAGAACAAGGTCATCGGCTTGCACCGCGAAAGCCTTGGCGCCATCGAACTCGACCCTGCCCTGCCGCCGGGCGCCTACCGGCCACTCACTCAGGCGGAAATCGACAGCGTCTGATCAACGACGGGACGGCTAATCCAAGTCCTGACCGTCTGGCTTATAAACAACAAGATTCTCCTGGCTGACATCGGCCTGTCATGCCTTGGCGCTTTCCTATGCATTCGACGTGTACGGCTAGCGGCATCGCCGTCAGCCCCATTCATCCTTGCGCCAGGAGGAATCCCCATGAAGCCAGCAACCGCTGTCGTCGATGTCCACGGGACGTACAAGGTACACACCGAATTCCACACCAACCCCGCAGCCAGCAAGACCATCATCCTGGTCAACGGCTCGCTGTCGACGACCGCCTCCTTCGCGCAAACCGTCAAATACCTCGGCACCCGGTTCAACGTGGTGCTCTACGATCAGCCCTACGCGGGCCGCTCCAAAGCGCACAACCGCAACGACCACTGCATCAGCAAGGAAGACGAAGCGGCCATCCTGCTGAACCTCATCGACTACTACCAGGCGCAGTACCTGATGGCCTTCTCCTGGGGCGGCATCGCCAGCATGCTCGCCCTCTGCGAACGCCCGAGCAGCCTGGAAAAAGCCGTGTTCGCCTCCTTCTCGCCAGTGCTCAATGCGCCCATGCTCGGCTACCTGGGCCGCGCCCTGGCGTGCCTGAACCAGCAAGACAGCGACAAGGTCGGCCACCTAGTCAACGACACCATCGGCAAATACCTGCCCTCGCTGTTCAAGCGCTACAACCACAAACACATCAGCAGCCTGAGCCACCACGAATACCGGCAGATGACCGCGCACATCCGGCAGGTACTGCGCATGCAGGCTCACTGCCACACGGAGCGCCTCGGCAGCATCGACATCCCGCTGCTGTTCATCAACGGCGAACACGACGAGTACACCAGCACCACCGATGCCCGCCTGTTCGCCCGACACATCCACGACTGCCAGTTCGCCACCGTCGACAACGCCGGCCACTTCATCGACATGGAACACAAAGGCGCCTGGCTACAAACCCAAAACGCCCTGCTCGGCTTTCTGAAGGACAGTACCGCCAGCAGCCGGCGCTACGCCCGCTACCCGGATCTGCAGCACGCCATCGCCGTATGAGCAGCACAAAACAGAGCCCGCATACCGCTTCAGGGAGATTTCTGGCCGACGCGGGCTTCATTTCGCAGGCGACTTCCGGTATAAAGACGCACGCAAAAGCGGGCTTCGTATAATGGCATTACCTGAGCTTCCCAAGCTCATGACGAGGGTTCGATTCCCTTAGCCCGCTCCAGATCGCACACATCAAAGCCCTGCTCTTGCGGGGCTTTTTTGTATCTGGGCGGGAGCCGCTCTGCTTTGCAGAACCTAGGCAGAGAGTTGCCCCTGCCCACGCCCAAGTGCCCGTCAGGTAGAACAGATGGGGCGCGACACCCAGACCAATCGCCAGATCCGCCGAGCGAGATGAACCGGATGAGAAAGATGACCAAGCAACGCGCTTATCCATTAGCAGTAATGCTTCTCGCTTTTCTTCTCTCTAGCTTTTCCCATGCGGAGTCTAGACAGATAGTCGATTTACTGGGCCGCAGCGTCACGGCGCCCTTGCCGGCCAAGCGGGTGATTCTGGGCTTCAACTTCGAAGACTACATAGCCGTAGGTGGTGATTCGGCGTTTGACTCGGTGGTGGGTATTTCCCGGGGCGCCTGGGAAAAGAAGGTGCCGTTGAACTGGCAACTGCACGTCGCTCATCGCCCAGCCATTGATCGCCTTGCCGATGTAGGCGAGGTGGAAACGCAGAGTTTCTCGGTCGAGAAAGTATTGAGCCTGAACCCGGATCTGGTGGTGCTGACGGCTTGGCAGTTCCAGGGTTTGCCAGATGAAGTGGCCCGTCTGGAAAAGGCCGGTGTACCGGTGCTGGTCATCGACTACAACGCGCAGACCCTGGAGCGGCACGTCGCCTCCACCCTGCTGCTGGGTGCCGTGACCGGGCAAGAAGCCAGGGCACGGGAATTGGCCGACCTCTATACAACCGCCGTCAAGGACGTGGAAAAGCGTATTGCCGATGCGCACAAACCCAAGCCGCGCATCTACCTCGAATTCGGTAACAAGGGGCCGGCCGAATACTCGTTCACCTACGGCAAGAACATGTGGGGCGCCCTGGCGACAGCCGCGGGTGGCGATAACATTGCGACCCCCTTCGTGGAGTGGTGGGGGCCGATCAATCCTGAGCAGGTGCTGGTTGCCCGCCCTGAGGTCATTGTCATCTCCGGGCGCGAGGACAACACCAACCCAACCGCGCTTTCCATGGGCCCCGGTGTAAAAGCCGAGACGGCGCACCAGCAACTGCGGGCGTTTACTTCGCGCCCAGGCTGGGCGCAATTGCCTGCCATCCGCGATGGACGGCTGTACGGGGTTTACCAAGGTGCGTCTCGCAGCCTAGGCGATTTCGCCATGCTGCAATTCATCGCCAAGCAGCTCTACCCGGAGCTGTTCGCCGATCTCGACCCCGTGGCCAACTACCTGAACTACCACCGCACGTATTTGCCAGTGGCCCCCGAAGGCACGTACGCCATCGGCCTGAATGATTAAGCCCAGCCTCCCATGACCCTATCGACGCTCGAAAAAGACGCCATTGCCGAACACCGCCTGCGTGAGCGCAAGCGTTGGCGCAACTGCCTGTTGTTCGTCCTTCTGTGCGGCGGCTGCCTGGTACTGGATATCGCCACGGGGCCTTCGCTGTTGTCGCCCTGGGAAGTGCTGCAATCGCTGCTGAACATTGGCGATCGCCAGCCAATGACCGACACCATCGTCCATGACCTGCGCCTGCCAGTAGCACTCATGGCCCTCGCCGTTGGCGCTGCTCTGGGCGCCGGTGGCGCGCAGATGCAGACCTTGCTGAACAACCCCATGGCCAGCCCTTACACCCTGGGCATGGCAGCCGCAGCGGGGTTTGGTGCAGCGCTCAGCCTGGCCTTCGGCAGCTTCGGGCTGGGCGCCTTGATCGGCGTGCCACTGGGGGCTTTTGCCTTTTCGATGCTGGCGGTTCTGTTCCTGTTCGCGCTGGCGACGCTGCGTCAGGCCGGTAGCCATACGATCATCCTGGGAGGAATCGCCATGCTGTTCCTCTTCCAGTCGCTGCTCTCGCTCGTACAGTTCCTGTCCTCGCCGGAGCTCTCCCAGCAGATCCTCTTCTGGCTTTTCGGCAACCTGGGCAAAGCCACTTGGACGACCCTGACCATCACCGCCGTGGTCACCTTGGCGTGCTGCCTGATCCTTATGGGTGACACCTGGAAACTGGCCGCCCTGAGCCTGGGTGAAGCGCGAGCGGTGAGCCTGGGGGTGAACATCCGCTGGCTGCGCCTGAAGATTCTGATACTCGTCGCCGTGATGACCGCAACGGCGACCAGCTTCGTTGGCGTAATCGGTTTCGTCGGGCTGGTAGCCCCACACATCGCGCGGCTGCTGGTCGGCGAAGATCAACGCTTCCTGCTGCCGCTCTCCGCGCTCTGCGGCGCCTTCATGCTGTCGGCTGCATCGGTGCTGTCCAAGTCCATCCTGCCCGGCGCACTGTTCCCGATTGGTATCGTGACAGCCATCGTCGGCGTGCCATTCCTGCTCTGGTTGATATTCGCACCACAGCGAGGCAGAGCATGATCCAGCTCGACGAACTCAGTATCGCCCGCGCAGGGCGAACCATCATCAACGGGCTGAGCACCAATCTTCAAGCGGGCGCCATTCATGTCGTGCTGGGCCCCAACGGCACCGGTAAGACCACCTTGTTGCGTGCGCTGATGGGCGACTTACCGCTGGCAGGCGGGCGTATTACCCAGGGGCAGCAGAACCTCGCTGCCGGCCGGCATTCGCGCCGAGTACTGGAAGCCTGGCGTAGAGACTTCGCCTATATGCCCCAGGACTGCAGCACCGAGGTGTCACTGTCGGTGCTCGAGGTCGTGGTGCTGGGCAACCTGGGCCAGATCGGCCTGCGCCTCGATGACGCGCTGTTGCAGCGCGCCATGGAGAAGCTCGGCCAGGTAGGTATCGCTCACCTGGCCGGTCGCGGGATCGGCTCACTCAGCGGCGGCCAGCGGCAAATGGTTTTCTTCGCTCAGGTGCTGATGCGCGAACCGAAAGTCATGCTGCTCGATGAGCCCGTCAGCGCCCTGGATCTGCGCCATCAGGTCGCCCTGCTCGACCGCGTGCAGCATGAAACGCGCGCCAGGAACCTGGTAACGGTGGTCGTTCTTCACGACCTCAACCTGGCGTGTCAGTACGCCGACAATCTGCTGGTGCTGGTCGATGGCAAGCTGGCCGCCAATGGCCATCCGGGCGAGATCATCACCGCTGAGCTGATCAAGGCAACCTATGGCGTCACCGTCGACATCCTGCGGGATCGGCAGAACCGCCCCGTGGTACAACCGCTATCCGGTCAGGCGTGCGTAGACGCCTGACCGGAACAGCCATCAGAAGGTGTAAGCGAACCCTGTCTGTACGGTGCGCGGCTCGCCCGGATAGGCATAGGCGTTGAAGGCGCCTTCTTCGTAGCCTTTATTGAAGACGTTACGCACATCCAGATTCAGCCGCAGGTGCTCGTTGACCTGATAGAAGCTCAGCAAATCGGTGACTGCGTAACTCTCCATGGTGTAGGTCTGCGCCGCCGTCTGGCCGGCACGATCATCCACGTACTTGAAGTTGGCGCCCAGGCCTAAGCCACGCAACGCGCCATCACGGAACTCGTACACGCTCAGCAGGTTGAAGCTGTTGCGCGGGATGTTGGCTTGGCGGGTGCCGCGCGGTAGCGAGTTGTCACGCGTCACCTCGGAATCCGTGTAGGCATAGCCGCCGATGACTCGCCATTCGGGCGTCAGATCACCCGCCACGTTCACCTCGAAGCCACGGCTGCGCACTTCACCCGCGGCAATCCGAAAGGCTGGATCAACAGGGTCGACGGTCTGTACGTTTTCCTTGGTGACGTGGAACACCGCCGTATCGATGCTCAGCAAGCCACCCAGCGCAGCCCACTTCATGCCCAGCTCGTAGGCCTTGCCCTCCTCCGGATCAAAACCGCCACCCAGACGCGACGCCCCCGAGTTGGGTTTGAACGACTTGGAGGCGTTGGCGTAGACGGCAACGCTGTCGGTCAGGTCGTATATAACGCCGACCCGCGGGGTCACGGCGTTGTCGGCCATGTCCCAGTCGGCGTTCACCGGCCTGAGATCATCATAATCATGCTCGAAGCGCTCGATGCGCACGCCACCCAGCACTTTCAGGCGCTCGGTCAGGGCTACCTGATCCTGCACGAAAGCCGCCCAGGTCTTCAGTTTTTCACGATCATGAGTGGTGATATTGCCCAGCGCCGGGCGCGGCTGGCCGAGAACCGGGTTGTAGATATTGATCGGATACGCAGCGGTGGAGCGATTGATGATCGACTGGTAATCGTAGTTCTCGTACTCCACACCAGTAATCAGGGTATGGCCGAAACCAAAGGTATCGAAGTTACCGGTCAGGTGCAGTTGCACGTCATGGTCGGTCCATTCGAGTTTGCGGTAGTTGAAGTTACGGTTGAGCGTCACGCCATCAGCCGCAACACCGTTGGCTTCGACCGCATTGCCCTTGAGCGAGCCGTCGAGGTATTGATAACCGCCACTCAATGCCCAGTCTTCATTGAGCTGATGCTCGAAGCGCAGTTGCACCATGGAGTTATCGTTGTGCAGTTTGTTGTCGGTGCCCTTCTCCCAGTAATAGGTCGAGTGGCTGGGCTGCCCGCGCTGAGCTGGGTAATGAGTCAGGCCGCGGTCCAGCGGATGATTGTTGCGCATGAAATCACCCTCCAGAACGATGCGCGTGTCGTCCGACACCTGCCAGCTCAACACCGGGGCGATGCCATAGCGCTCGCTTTCCACATCATCACGAAAGCTGTCGCCCCCTTCGGCCATGATATTCAGGCGATAGGCCAGGCGGCCCTCCTCGTCGAGCGGGCCGCCCGTGTCCAACGTGCCACGGCGCAAACCCTGGTCGGTGAACTGGCTGCCAACCGTCGTACGCTGCTCGGCCAACGGCTGCTTGGTGATGACGTTGAAGGTGCCACCGGGATCACCGCGACCATAGAGCGTCGCGGCTGGGCCACGCAGCACTTCGACTCGCTCCAGGGTGTTGGCATCCGGCGAGTTGGGATAACCGCGATTGATCGGGAAGCCATTGCGGTAGAACTCGCCGGTTGTAAAGCCACGCACCGTGAACGTGGTCAGCCCCTGGCCGCCAAAGTTGTTGGCGCGACCTACGCCACCCGCCTGATCCAGCGCCTGCTGCAAGCGAGTCGCGGAGATATCTTCGATCACATCACGGGACACCACGCTCACCGATTGCGGCGTCTCGTGCAAGGCGGTATCGGTGCGCGTAGCACTGGCCGAACGCGTGGCGCCATAACCAAACACAGGGCCCGTGGCGCTCTCGCTGGTGCCCGTGATGACGGAATCCGGAAGCTCCACTGCCGCGCCTTCCGACGCAGCCAACGTAGCGGCATGAACGCCAACGGAACAGAGGGACAGCAGGCAGATTGAGGCGTGATTCCAGCGCATGAAAGGCGGTCCTGGTAGGAGGGGCCGCGATTCTAATCCAGTTGATATTCACTAACAATTGCACTGGAGAATCAAATGCAAATCAGCGGATCTGTGAGCGCAAAGGGGCAAGAGGACTGAAGACAACAGCCGCCGGGATCACACGCTGACCCGACCAGTGATACCCATCGGTGCCAGCAACTGAGCCCGGCTCGCATAGCTCCCATTGTTATCTAAACAGGCGATTGCAGCGATAAATCAGCGTACGGACATACAACCGAATCTGCTGCCTAGCGTGAACAACACCATGCGGCAAAGTAGGCGGACGCCTGCGTGGCGCCCTGCTGCGTTACCAGCCTAACTCCAGCACCATAGAAAGGGTGAAAGATTTATTTTACTTCCAACACCCAGCAGGCTAGCGGGCTCATAAATAAATCTGTCCCTTTTTTCGTGCTGGTCGTTAGCTACCGCTTGATCCATATGGGTGGCTGGCGCGACTCGGTCGCAGCCAAGAACGAGGAAACGGACTCGACCGGATCAGCCCATCAAGTATACGTTAACGTCCGCTGCCTTTGCTTGTTAGGGCGCTTTCCCAGTCTACCTCTTTGTTAACACCGCCAGGGCAAAAAACCCCTTGCGCTCCATTTTCGAAATACAAGTCAGTTATTTCTTCGAGGCACTCAATAAATGCTTTCAAATGCTCACCTGTGCACCATCTTTTATTTGAAATTTGTAGAAACCAGTCAAGTACCTCTGAGCCCGAGGTTAATCTTTCAATTCCAAAGTCATAGACCTCTAAACCTTCGCTCCAAAAAGAAACCACTCCTGTTTCAGGGTCAAACGTAACCGGTTTTTTCTCTTCAAGTCTCTCAAATAATCTATTCGAGGACTGTGTTCTGGCATGACTATAGGCTGACTTCCTAGTTAAACGTAAAATCTCTTCCAAAATATCCCTATCATCTCGAATCTTAGATGGTTCCTTCGGTAATTCGGACTCATTTTCAATCGATATGATTTTTGAAGCTAAGGTCGGCCAAAAAACTTCAAAAGTTGCGTTCAAGGTTTTTTCTTCAAGCTTTTCAGTTCCAAGCTCATCGTTTATTGATCGAAGTAGCTTTAAGGCTTCTATCTCATTGAAGATTGAGCATTGAAATTGAACCAAGGGGCCTTTAACCTCTGCCGGTGTAACTCCAAATAGCAAAGGACAAACTCTAGATGACTCAACACTTTTTGAGAGCGCGCCTGCTTCAAACATCAACCAGGGCGCTTCTAGGTTGGAGGGTGTAAGGACAATAATCCCTATTTTCGAAGATTCTAGCTTTCTCGAAATTTCTGAGCCCCAGCGTTGACCTTTATTTATATCTTCTGGTGTGAAATAAGGTTTCACGGCTTGTATTACACACGGAATCCATTCTCGAATGGCCTCAGCAATTTTTTTACTTTTATCACCAGACCAACTTATAAATAATTCCAATTTTTTCTCCTTTTTTTGATGTGTGACTCGACAAGTAAAGGGGGCAGACTATTGCTGCACGCCTCTGACCCGGAGCGGCTCAAAGAGTGGCAGATATTAAATCGCCCCTCCCTGACTCTAAAGCTGACCTTCACCTATGACTTTCTTAGTCATTGTTGTAAAAATCATGAGCGTCTCCGGCTTTGTAGCAATCGAAAGCGCTGGCGGCAATATCCCAATCAATTAAAATCCAGAGCAAATATAACCCACTAGAATGCTGAAGCATTAGCGAGACTTTCTAACTACGCATTGTTGGCCTAAGCGCTTAGAGTGACATCGCTAAACCGACTAGCTGATAGCTGGAAGCTAGCTACTGCCACCAAAAATGTCTAGGTGCTGTGTCGAAACCATTGCGGGGTAAAGCTGAGTAAAGCATGTGGAATACGCGCCAACACGAGCAATGCTGGGCCTTTGCGGAGCATTGCAGGAGCTAGAAAGAGTTTGATTCACTTATCCCGTTCCAGATCAGAAACATCAAAGCCCTGTTTTTTTACAGGGCTTTTTTGTGAGTGATGCTCAAGGGTGTCGATAGCCCACCGAAGCCTCACTAACTCGCGAAAACCATCTCCCGCCATCTCTCCATCAGTTCCTAACTCGACACTCTGACAGCTCTACTACTCAGCGTGAACACCACTACTGCAACAAGGCAAACCGCAACCTGGGTAGTGCCTAGCGTAGTGACCGGCGCGAACTCCAGTACCGATACCAACCAGGTGGTGATCGCGGCGGCGCCCATGGTCAGGAAGCCGAGCAGCGCGGAAGCCAGGCCCGCTTCCTTGCCGAAGGGGCCCATGGTGATTGCGGTGCCCAGTGGGTTGGCGAGGCCCATGCCCCAGAGAAATATCACCATCGATAGTGAGTACCAGCCCAAGCCGGGGTTGTTTGAGCCGATTAGCAGCAGGCTGCCGGCCACCAATGCGGTGGCAAGGCCCAGGGTGGTGATCGTGCGGCTGCCAAAGCGGTGGGCCAAGCGTGGGGCTGCCATGCCGGCAGCGAATACGACGAACACGGTGGCAGCGAAGTACAGCCCGGCCTGCAATGACGACAAGCCCATCCCGCTCATCAGGATCGCCGGTGCGGCAGCGAAGGAGGCGAACAGGCCGCTCATCAACAGGCTCACCGAGGCAGCCGGAAGGATGAATTTGCCGTCGCGTAGCAATCTGCCGTAAGCGGCCACCACGCGTGGTGCCGAGAGCGCGACTCGACGTTCACGGGGCAGCGTCTCGCCAAGGCCGCGAGCGTAGAAAAATCCGATGATGATGGCGGCAACTCCGACCATCAAGAAGATCGCCCGCCACCCCAGCGCGGTGGTCAGAACGCTGCCGAGCAATGGCGAAAATCCGGGTGCTGCCGCGGTGGCAATCATCGTCAGCGACAACGCGCGCCCCAGGGTTTCGCCTTCGAACAGGTCACGGGCAATGGCCCGCGCCAGCACGGCGGCAGCGCAGACCCCAAGCGCCTGTACGACACGCCCGGCAATCAGCACATCAAGGCTTTTGGCAAAGCCTGCGACCAGTGTGCCGATCACGAACAGCGCGAGCCCACCCAAAACGAGCCGCTTGCGCCCGTACCGATCGGCCAGTGGCCCCACCACCAATTGAGCGAACGCGAAGGTGATGAAAAAACTGGAGAGAGTCAGCCCCAATTCGCGAGAGGAAACGCCAAGCTGCTGGCCGATTTCCGGGAACGCGGGAAGGATGATGTTGGTGGAGAGGATGCTGATCGCTGAGAGGCTCGCCAGCAAGGCGACGATTTTACCTGTCAATGCCGGGCTGCCTTCGCGGGTCATTGCGGCATCGATTGCTACCGGCAGACTGTCGACGCTCATGGCGTTGCCTCCCAGCGGCGGAAAAGCACGCTGGCATTGACGCCGCCAAACCCGAAGCCATTCGAGAGCGCGTGGGTGATCGACATCTTACGGGCACTGAGCGCGACCAGATCGAGCCCTCTAGCGCTCTCATCGGGCTCGCCCAGGTTCAAGGTGGGCGGCACGATTTGATCACGCAGCGCCAGCACCGTGAAAATCGCTTCGATGCCGCCTGCCGCGCCCAGTAGATGGCCGGTGGCGGACTTGGTCGAACTGATCGCGACGGATGAGTCCTGACCGAACAGCGAGCGGATGGCCGCCAGTTCGCCCTTGTCGCCAACCTGGGTCGACGTCGCGTGGGCATTGATGTGCTGTACATCGGCGGCGCTCAGGCCTGCCTGGGCGAGCGCTTGCTGCATGGCGCGACGTGCGCCGCTGCCATCTTCCGGGCCAGCCGTAAGGTGGTAGGCGTCGGCGCTGGTGCCGTAGCCCACCAGTTCGGCCAGCGGCGTGGCGCCGCGTGCCAGGGCGTGCTCGAGCGACTCGATCACCAACAACCCGGCGCCTTCGGCCATCACGAAACCGTCGCGGTTACGGTCGAAGGGCCGCGACGCCTCTTGCGGCCGCTCGGCAAAGCCGGTCGAAAGCGCACGGGCCGCCGCGAAGCAGCCAAGGGTCACGCGATCGATGGCCGCTTCCGTACCGCCACAGATGGCGATATCCGCTTCGCCGCTTCTGATCAGCCGAGCAGCATCGCCAATGGCCTGCACGCCAGCAGCGCAGGCGGTCACCGGTGCGCCGAGCGGCCCTTTGAAACCGTGACGGATCGAGACGTGCCCCGCCGCCATGTTGGCGAGAAACGACGGCGCGGTGAACGGCGAGAGCCGGCGCGGCCCGCGCGAATCGGTAATCCGCACGGCTTCAGCCATGGCACCGAAGCCACCCACACCCGAGGCGATGATCGTCGCCGTTCGCTGCTGTTCTGCTTCGCTGGTCGGGTGCCAGCCCGCCTGTTGCAGCGCTTCATGCGCGGCGACGAGGGCGAACTCGATGAAGCGATCCATCTTCTTGCGTTCTTTGCCGGGGATGAGCAGCTCGGGTTGATACCCCGCGACGGCATCGTCCTCCAGCGTCGGCACTTGCCCGCCCACGGTTACACCGGTGCCTTCGGTGATCTCTGTCGGCAGCGTGGCAATGCCCGAGCGCCCGGCCAGCAGCCGGCGCCAGACCTCGTCGACACCACAACCCAGCGGCCCGACGATGCCGGTGCCGGTAACCACGATGCGTTTATGCCTTTGCGAATCGATCATTACAGCCTCCTCGTGCTCGGTACGCGCCCGCCTCGTTTGGCATTAGGCTGGCGCTTGGGCATTGGCGGTGTGGGGGCGAATCTTGAACCAGATGGAATACATCGCCGGCAGGAACACCAGGGTCATGATGGTGCCGACGAACGTCCCGCCGATCAGCGTGTAAGCCAGCGTGCCCCAGAACACCGAATGGGTGAGCGGAATGAAGGCGAGGATGGCCGCCAGCGCGGTCAGCAATACCGGCCGAGCTCGTTGTACCGTGGCCTCGACGACCGCATTGAACGGGTCGAGCCCCTCGCTTTCGTTGTGATGGATCTGCCCGATCAGGATCAGCGTGTTGCGCATCAGGATGCCCGATAGCGCGATCAGGCCAACCAGGGCATTGATACCGAACGGCTGCTGGAACAACAGCAGAACCGGCACCACGCCGATCAACCCCAGCGGCGAGGTGAGGAACACCATGACCATGGCCGAGATCGAGCGCACCTGCAGGATGATGATCAACAGCGTCAGGGCGATCATGATCGGCAGCAGCGGCAGAATCGCCTGGCTGGCCTTGCCCGACTCTTCGATGGAACCCGCCATCTCGATTCGATAACCGCCGGGAAGTCCGTCGATGATCGGCTGCAGGTCTTTCCTGAGTGCTGCGGAAACGTCTGGCGGCTGCAGCTCTTCGGAGATGTCGCCACGCACGGTGATGGTGGGCGTACGGTCACGGCGGCGCAGGATGGGGTCTTCCATGCGCACATCGACCTCGCCGATTTGCGAGAGCGGGATGCGCTGACCGGCAGCCCCGACCAGCGTGAAACCTTCTATCTTGGCCGGATCGAGGCGAATATCCCCCGCTGCGCGCCCCACCACCTGCACGGAGCGAATGTCTTCGCGCACTGCAGTGATCGGCACGCCCGACAGCAGGAACTGCAACTGCTGCGCAACCGCGTTGGAGGTCAGCCCTACCGCCTGCAAGCGATCCTGATCCAGCGAGAAGTGCAGCGTCGGCACCAATGGGCCCCAGTCGGTATTGACCGTTCTCATCATCGGGCTGGCCTGCAGCACGCCCTGAACCTCGGCAGCGATTTCGCGTAACCGAACGGGGTCAGGCCCCATTACCCGATAAGCGACCGGGAATGGCGAGTACGGGCCAAACACCAGTTGCGTAACGCGCACCCGTGCTTCCGGGGCCAGGCCCTCGGATGCTGCTTCGCGTATGCGCTGCTTGAGCGTTTCACGCGCCTCCTGGCTGTCCGTCAGCACGACGATCTTGGCAAAGGACGGATCAGGCAGCTCGGGCGCCATCGCCAGGTAAAAGCGTGGTGGGCCCTGGCCGATATAGGACGTGACGATCTTGGCTTCTTCCTGCTCTCGCAGCCAGCTCTCGACCTTGATCGCGGTGGCGTTGGTCTGCTCGATGGACGTGCCGTAAGGCATTTGCACTTCGACCAGCACCTCGGGGCGGTCGGAAGTCGGGAAGAACTGCTTCTTCACCAGGCCCATGCCGACCACGGCGACGACGAAGCACATCACCACCGCGCCCGCCACCAGCCACTTGCGAGCGATGACGACGGCCAACACCTTGCGAAAGCGGTTGTAGTGGCGGGTGTCGTAGATGGCCGCGTGGCCGCCTTCGACCTGTTTGATATTCGGCAACAGCTTCACGCCCAGGTAGGGGGTGAATGCCACCGCGACCACCCAGGAGGCGATCAGGGCGATGCCGACGATCCAGAACATGTTGCTGGTGTACTCGCCGGCTGTGGACTGCGCGAAACCGTTGGGCATGAAGCCGACAGCGGTGACCAGCGTGCCGGAGAGCATGGGCGCGGCCGTGTGGCTCCAGGCATAGGCCGACGCCTTGAAGCGGTCGTAGCCCTCCTCCATTTTCACCACCATCATTTCGATGGCGATGATGGCGTCGTCCACCAACAGCCCGAGGGCAAGGATCAGCGAGCCCAGGGTAATGCGATCGAAGTTCTTGCCCGTGGCTGCCATCACCACGAAGACGATGGCCAGCGTCAGCGGTACGGCAGCGGCGACCACGACGCCCACGCGCCAGCCCATGCTGACAAAGCAGACCACCATGACCACCAGCAGCGCGACGAAGAACTTGACCATGAATTCATCGACGGACGAGCTGATATTGACCGCCTGATCGGTGACTTTGCTGAGCGTCATGCCCAGCGGCATGCCTTCGTTGATGGATGCCGTCTCGGCGTCGAGTGCCTGCCCCAGATCGAGACCGTTCCAGCCCTCGCGCATCACGATGCCCAGCAACAGCGCAGGCTCACCGGCGTTACGAACCAGAAAGGTTGCCGGGTCTTCGTAACCACGTTCCACCGTGGCGACATCGGACAGTTTCAGCGACCGCCCCTGCACGCTAATCGGCGTGTCGCGAATCTTCTCCAGCTTGTCGAAAGCGCCATCGAGGCGCATCACTACCTGTGGCCCGCTGGTTTCGATAGAGCCGGCAGGCGTCAATGCGTTCTGGCTGTTCAGTGCAGCGAAGATGTCCTGCGGCGCAACGCCCAGCGTGGCCAGCCGGTCGTGAGAAAAGGACACGAAGATGCGCTCGGCCTGCTCACCGATGATGTTGACCTTCTTCACGCCCGGAACATGCAGCAGACGTTGACGCATCGATTCGGCGTCACGTACCAGTTGCCGCTGGGGTTCGCCCTTGGCCTTCAGCGCGAAGAGCGCGAAGGTCACGTCCGAGAACTCGTCGTTGACCATCGGCCCGATGACACCGGCGGGCAGCGTCTTGGCTTCATCACTGAGTTTCTTGCGGGCCTGGTAGAACTCCTCCTGGACTTGCGAGGGCGGCGTGCTGTCGAGCAGCGACACCATGGTGAATGCCAGCCCCGGGCGCGTGTAGGTTTCGGTGCGGTCGTACCACTTCAGCTCCTGCATGCGCTTTTCCAGCGGCTCGGCGACCTGATCCTGCATCTCCTGCGCGGTGGCGCCCGGCCAGACGGAGATGATCGTCATCTGCTTGACCGTGAACGGTGGGTCTTCCGCGCGCCCCAGCTGGAAGAACGCCAGCGTCCCGGCCACGGCGATCAGCAAGATAAGGAACAGCGTGATGGAGCGCTCGCGTACCGCAAGTGCAGAAAGGTTGAAGCGCCCTTCGCTCATGGCTGACTCCCGGCTACACGAGCGGGCGGAGTCGGGGAAACCCTGACTTCCTCACCGTCGCGCAACAGGTGCGCGCCCAATGCCACGACCTGCTCACCGGATACCAGCTTGCCGGCGACACGCGCAGCATCGTCACCAATGGCCAGCACCTCAACGGGACGCCAGGACACTTTCGCCGGTTCGCCGGAAATCACCCATACGCCCGAGCCGTTGCCTGGATCATGAAGGGCGGCAATCGGCACCTGCAGAACCTGCTCAGGTGTTTTTCCCTCGGCGATGCCCAGGGTTATGGTCGAGCCGAGCGGCGCATTCGCCAGCGCGCCCTCCAACACGTACCTGGCTTCGAACGTACGGGTGGTCGAATCTGCCGCCTCGGAGAGCAGGCGCAGCTTGGCAGGCACTGCACTGCCGCTGTTGCCATACAAGGTGGCCTGCGCCGTTGACCCTGGAGCCGGGCGCAGCGTCTCGGGAAGGTGCACGATGGCTTCTCGCTGCCCTGCCCGCGCCAGGCGCACGACCGGCTGCCCGGCACTCACCACCTGCCCAGGCTCGGCCAATGTCTCCATCACCACGCCATCGGCGTCGGCCAGTAATGCCGCATAGCCCGTGGCATTGCGCGCGACGTCTGCCTGGGCTTGAGCCGCGCTGAGCTGCGCCTTCGCGGAATCAGCGGCTGCCTTGATCTGATCGTAAGCCGATGCCGAAACCGCACCTGCGGCGACGAGACCGCGATAGCGCGCCTCGTCATCAGCCGTCTGCTTGGCTCGTGCCTTGGCGGAGGCAACCGCTTCCTGCTGTGCGCGCGCCTGCAATTGCAGGTCGACCGGGTCGAGGCGCATCAGCGGTTGGCCGCGCTTGACCGTCTGCCCGGTATCGACAAGACGCTCGAGTATCTTCCCGGAAACGCGGAAGCCGAGATCGCTCTGGGTACGTGCGACGACGACCCCGGTGAACGTGCGAGCGACATCGGCCGAATGCTCGACCGATGCAGTCCTGACCAGGGGCGGCTTGTTACGTGGGTCTTTGCTGACGGAAGAATCGCCGCACGCCACCAGGACGACAGGCAATAAACAAACGACGAAGGTGGCGGGCTTGAGGCACATGGGTTCCATTACTCAAGAGCAATACGGGAACCACATTCTTTGACCTGTGACCAATATTGTCAATGGTCACAAAGATTATCTACGGCGCCAAGCTACGCAATATCAAAGCAGGCAGATGCACGGCCGCCTCGGGAACGGTGTCGAGGTTGTACTGCAACTGAGCGGAGTTCACGTACGGGCGGATAACCAGAAAGATCGCGTTGGTGGTTTCGTCCAGCGGCGTCTTGCGCTCGAATTCACCCGCCTCACGCCCATCGAGAAGGATCTGCTGGATGATTGCGCGGATGCGCAGTTCATGAGCCTTGACCGACGGCCATTGATCGCGCGAAGCGACCGAAGCGATGTCATAGAGCTTGCGGTCGTGGAAGAAAAGATCGCTGCCTGCCTCTGAAATCGAGCGGAACAGGCGCCTCAGCTTCTCGGACGCGGTCGGCGCATCGGCGATGGCGGCATCAACGATTTCCATGATCATGGCCAGTCGATTCGAGCAGATCACCTCACCGATGGCCTGCTTGGAATCGAAGAACTTGTAGATGTAGGCCTTGGAAAAACCAATGGCCTTGGCCAGGTCGGACACGGTGGTCTTCTCGTAACCGTAGTGGCCGAAATGCTTGGTCGCCGCGTTGATGACCTGATCGCGGACGTCGTGATCCAAAGGCCCGCGAGTGGATGGCGTATTCATAGTTTCGTTCATGCCTGCAGCTTAACTCCATGGTGAGCTGATTGACAGCAAGTGACCAATCTATAATATGGTCACACCCTATATCTCGCCTGAGAGAAACACCATGCCTCCCTTCCGTATTCTCGCTATCGTGGTGAGCACCAGCCTGGTCGCAGGTTGCGCGGTCGGCCCGGACTATCAGCGAGCGGACGCTCCGCTGGCTGATCGTTATCTCGGCCAGGCCGCCGTCGAGCAACGGCCAGACGCCAAGCCCGCCAACTTTGCACTGTGGTGGGAAGGCTTCGGTGACCCGCTACTGAGCAGCCTGGTCGCCAAGGCATTGGAGCAGAACCTGGATATGGCACAGGCACAGGCTCGTGTTTCCCAGGCACGCGCCGGGCTCGGTGCAGCCAATGCGGCGCTGCTCCCTTCCGGCAACATCAACGGACAAGCAGCACGCGCCTACCAGTCAGTGGAAACGCCACTGGGCCAGGTGCTCGACTCCACGCCTGGCTATGACCGCTATGGTAATAGCTATGAGGCCAACCTCGAAGCGAGCTGGGAGCTGGATGTGTTCGGAGGCTTGCGTCGTGGCCGCGAGGCCGCAGTTGCCGAGTACCAGGCATCCGAGGCTGGCGTGGTCGCCACCCGGCTGGCCATCGCCGCGCAGACTGCGGATGTATACACCGCCATTCGTGGCTTGCAGGCCCGCCTCGAGATTGCCGAGCGGCAGGTCAAAACCCAGCAGGACTTGCTGGACAAAGTTCGCCTGCTGCACAGCAGAGGCCTTGCCGCCGAGTTCCAGATGCATCAGACCGAGGGCGAACTGTCGCAGGTTCGGGCAAGCGTACCGGTGCTGCAGGCAGGGCTAGATGCAGCCATGAACGCGCTGGATGTGGTGCTCGGCGCACCGCCAGGCACATACCGTGACGAGTTGTCTGCAGCCAGCGCAATTCCACGGGCACCGCAGATTTCGGAAACCGGCTCGCCGGCCGACCTGCTGCGTCGCCGCCCGGATCTCATCGCCGCCGAGCGCCAACTCAAGGCTGCCAATGCGCGCATCGGCGTGGCGATCAGCGAGTATTACCCAAAGTTTTCACTCGGTGCGCTGATCGGCAGCGCTACCACCTCGGGCGGCAACCTGTTCAGCAGCGGAGCCAGTCAATCGGCGGGCGTTCTGGGGTTGCGCTGGAGGCTCTTCGACTTCGGCCGCATCAATGCCCAGATCGATCAGGCCAAGGGCCAGGAAGCCGAAGCGCTCGCCAGCTATCGCCTCTCAGTGCTACGGGCGACAGAAGACGTCGAGAACGCGTTCTCTGCCCTGGTGAACCGCGAGGCCCAAGCCTCGACCCTATTGGCGGGAGAAACATCGCTGACACGGGCCCGGCAGTCTTCGTTCATCGCTTACCAAAACGGCACGGCCAGCTTGATCGATGTGCTCAACGCCGACGAGACGCTGCTCCAGGCTTCCGACGCGAGAGCGCAGGCGCAGATTGAGTCGGCCCGCGCCGCGATAGCGGCATTCCGTGCATTGGGCGGCGGCTGGCAGCCGCACGTTCACCCGGAAGTAGCCGCCAGCGGCGTTGGCGGCTGATGCTTCAGCCCTGCTGACTTTCCAGCGCCATTGCTCGCTGCCAGCTTGGCAGTGCGGTCAGGCGCTGCAGGTAGGCGGCGAGATGTGGATATCGCTCGCCCAGGGCCAACTGCTCGACGACGGTGATCGCTACGAAGGCCAGCATGAAGTCCGCGCCGGACAGCATCTCGCCGAGCACGAAGTGCTTGTCGGCGAGAAACTCATCCAGGTAACCCAGCACCTTGTCGAACTCGGTCTGGGTATAGCCGCCGAGGAACGACAGCGTGGTGCCGGCGTCCTGCTCGAAGCGGGTGAAGATCTTCAGCAGTACCGGCACCATCGCCGAGCTTTCGGAAAAGTGCAGCCACTGGAGGTAGTGAAGATAAGCCGGCGAGCTGAAATCCGGCTCCAGCCGTGGCGCAAAGCGACGGATCAGGTATTCGACTATTGCCCCTGACTCGCTCAGCAACTGCCCGTCGATTTCGATGACCGGTGATTTGCCCAGCGGGTGAATCTGCTTGAGAGAATCCGGGGCCAGATGCGTAGCGGGGTTTCGCTGATAGCGAACCAGCCTGTAAGGCTCGCCTATTTCCTCCAACAGCCAGAGGATGCGCAACGAGCGCGAGGCATTGAGGTGGTGAAGCGTGATCATCGGAGGTCCTTCGGTAGTCGGGCACTGACCGGAAAAGGCTGAATCCCCGTGCAGCATCTGCACGGGCGATTCAGCCTCGCTCAGCGGTTACTTGAGTTGCGCGAGCAGCGCCTTGGCGACGTCTTCCGAGCTGGCGGGGTTCTGGCCAGTGATCAGCTTGCCGTCTTCGATCACGAAGGGTGCCCAGTCCGGGCCTTTTTCGTACAGGCCACCGAGCTTCTGAAACTCGTCCTCGATCAGGAACGGCACCACGTCGGTCAGCTTCACTGCCGCCTCTTCACCGTTGGTGAAACCGGTGACGCGGCGGCCCTTGATCAGCGGCGAGCCGTCGGCGGCTTTGACGTGACGCAGCACGCCAGGGGCGTGGCAGACGAAGCCGATAGGCTTGCCGGCGCGTTCGAAGGCTTCGATCAGGCTGATGGACAGCTTCGACTCGGCCAGATCCCACAGTGGGCCGTGGCCGCCTGGGTAGAACACGGTGTCGAAGCCCGCGTCACGGATGGTTTCCAGCTTGACGGTATTGGCCAGGGCTTGCTGTGCGTCGGGGTCGGCCTTGAAGCGGTGAGTGTGCTCGGTCTGGAAATCCGGCAGGTCACTTTTCGGGTCCAGCGGCGGCTGGCCGCCGGCCGGCGAAGCCAGCACCACCTCGGCGCCAGCGTCCTTGAATACGTAATACGGGGCGGCGAACTCTTCGAGCCAGAAGCCGGTTTTCTCGCCGGTGTTGCCGAGCTGATCGTGGGAAGTCAGCACCATCAATACTTTCATCATGAAATCCTTCTTGTGGCCGTAGGGTTCTGGATTAGTCGCCGAAATCGACGTGGAGTGCCCAACGTTTTCCAAAATGACAACCTCATTCAACGCTGGGCAGGCGTGCCCGTGAAGGGTTCCCATTGCGAAGGCCCAAACCAAGACGCCCTAGCGACGAATAGCTGAACATCATCAGCTATCGCTCAATCACGGAGGGCGTAAGCAGGCCTGATCACAGCGGCCTGAAACGAAAAAAGGATAGCTACACCGTAGCTATCCTTTTTTTTGCGACCTGAGGACAACCCTCTACCTGGAAGTACCAGGCTGTGGATCGATCAACGCTTGTCCTTGCGCTTCTTCTCGGCTTTCTTGTGGTGGCTCATCAGGCGACGCTTCTTGTTCACCTGGCGATCCGTAAGGGTATTTTTGTTGCCCTCATACGGGTTCTCGCCACCTTTGAACTCGATACGGATCGGCGTACCGACCAGTTTGAGCACACGACGGTAGGTGTTTTCCAAGTAGCGAATATACGACTTGGGCACCGCATCGACCTGGTTGCCGTGGATCACGATCAACGGCGGGTTGGCGCCGCCCAAGTGAGCGTAGCGCAGCTTGATGCGACGGTTGTTGACCATCGGCGGCGCATGGTCGCCCACGGCGTCTTCGAGGATCTGGGTCAGGCGGTTGGTCGGCCAGCGCGTGATCGCCGACTGGAACGAGGCCTGCACCGACTTGTAAATATGACCCACACCGGTGCCATGCAGCGCCGAGATGAAGTGAATGTCGGCGAAGTCGACGAAGAACAACCGGCGTTGCAGCTCGGTCTTCACGTATTCACGCTCGCTGGGCTCCATGCCGTCCCACTTGTTCAGCGCGATGACCAAAGCACGGCCACTCTCGAGCACGAAGCCGAGCAGGTTGAGGTCATGGTCGACCACCCCTTCGCGGGCGTCCATGACGAACACCACGACGTTGGAATCCTGAATCGCCTGCAGGGTTTTCACCACCGAGAACTTTTCCACCGCTTCGAAGATCTTGCCGCGGCGGCGCACGCCAGCGGTATCGATCAGGGTGTACTTCTCGTCATCGCGCTCGAACGGGATGTAGATGCTGTCGCGGGTGGTACCGGCCTGATCGTAGACGATGACCCGGTCTTCACCGAGCATGCGGTTGACCAGGGTCGACTTGCCGACGTTGGGACGACCGATGATGGCCAGCTTGATGCCGTCCTTCTCGCTCGGCCCAGGAATACGCTTGGGCTCCTCGCCCTCGGCGACGATTTCAGGTTCTTCACCGTCAGCCAGCTCGCCAGCATCCTTGGGGAAGCTGCCCAGTGCCGCTTCGAGCATCTGGGTGATACCACGGCCATGGGCACCGGCGATGGCCAGGGCTTCGCCCATGCCCAGCGGGGCGAATTCGGCGCGGGCCAGATCCGGGTCTATGTTGTCTACCTTGTTGACCACCAGGAAGCTGCGCTTGTTGCGCTTGCGCAGGTGCTCGCCAATCATCTGATCGGAGGCGGACAGCCCGGCACGGGCGTCGACCAGGAACAGCACGGCGTCGGCTTCTTCGATGGCGTGCAGGGACTGCTCGGCCATCTTTGCGTCGATGCCTTCTTCGTCACCGGAAATACCACCGGTGTCGATCACGATATAGGTACGCCCCTGCCATTTGGCCTCGCCGTACTGGCGGTCGCGGGTCAGACCCGAAAGGTCACCGACGATCGCGTCGCGGGTGCGGGTCAGGCGGTTGAACAGGGTGGATTTGCCGACGTTCGGCCGGCCCACCAGGGCAATTACGGGAACCATTCGGCTCTCCACTTCGTTATTTCAGAAAATACAAAAGCCGCTGCACAGGCAGCGGCCACAAATCTTGCGCTATCTGCCCCACTTGCCCGGCAATACCGGACAGGTGGAGCCGGGCTTTACTTGATGGTCAATGCCACCAGTTTGCCGCCGTTGCCGAAGGCATACAGCCAGTCGCCGACGACCAGCGGACGAGTACGCAGGCCGTCGCTGTCAATGCGGATACGGCCGACGAAACGGCCATCGACCTGACTGATCAGGTGCAGGTAGCCTTCCAGATCACCAAACGCGACATAGCTGGAGAACACCTGAGGCGCTGACAGCTGGCGACGGGCCAGGGCATCGTTGGTCCACAGGGCCGAAGCCGAACGCTCGTCGATACTTTCCACGGTGCCGCTGGCAAGGGTCACATAGACGTTACCAAAGCCCTGCGCCACACCCATGGAGCTGGAGGCCTCGCGCTGCCACAGCACACGGCCGCTTTCCAGATCGAGAGAAGCGACACGCCCCTGATAGGTCACTACGTACAGTTGGCCACCGGACAGCAGCAGACCACCATCGATATCAACAATACGATCAAGCTCGGAACGGCCTTGCGGGATAGCAACACGTTGCTCCCACACTGGAATGCCACGCTGGGCATCCAGGGCAATGACCTTACCGCTCGACAGACCAGCGATGGCCAACTGGTTGGTCAGTACCGGGCTGCCAGTGCCGCGCAGAGTCAGTACCGCCGGGGTATTTTCGAAGATCCAGCGCTGCTGGCCGCTGTAGGCGTCCAGGGCAACCAGCGTGTCATCCTGAGTCTGTACCAGCACGGTGTCGCTGCTGATGGCCGGAGCCGAGAGGACTTCGCTCGGTACCTTGGAGCGCCACTTCTCTTCACCAGTGGACGAATCAAGCGCGATCACTTCACCTTTGAGGGTGCCGACCACAACCATACCGTAGCCAGCAGCCACACCGCCGGAAACCGGTGCCTCGAGTTCTTTCTTCCAGGACACCTTACCGGTGGTGCGCTCCATGGAGACGATCAGGCCTTCGACATCAGCGGCGAAGATCTGCTCGCCATCGACCACAGGCTCGAGCATGTTGTAGATGTCGCCCTGACCGTTACCGATCGAACGGCTCCACTCTTTCTGCAGCTTCACTTCCTCTTTGAATTTGGGAAGCTCGGCAGGTGGCAGTTCTTTCTTGCTGTTGCTGCTGCAACCAACGACCAGAACGGCCAGGGCCAGCAGTGCGACATTCTTCCAACGCATCACGTCATGCATCCCCTTTGGCCAGGTCGTCGATCTTCATCTGCAGACCACCCACGGCAGCCTCTTCAGACAGCGCACCCTTGGCCTTCACATAGGCAGCGTGGGCATCATCGGCGCGGCCCAACTTCACCAGCAGGTCACCCTTGAGTTCTTCGCGGCTGGCCAGGTAAGCATTATCGGCGTCGCCATCGAGCAGCTTCAAGGCTTCGTCGGCTTTGTCCTGGGCAGCCAGCACGCGAGCCAGACGCTGACGAGCGAGCTCGCCAAGGGTGTCATTGGCTGGCTTGTCGACAACGCTGCGCAATTCACTGGCAGCATCGTCCAGCTTGCCAGTCTCGACCGCGACCTTGGCCACGAACAGGCTGCCGTACTGAGCGTACTGAGTACCGCCGAAATCACTCTTCAACTGGCCTGCCAACGCCGCCACCTTGGCCGCGTCAGGCTGACCGCTCGGGGTCAGGGCCGATTCCAGCAGTTGCTGGTAGAGCATGGAAGCACCTTGAGCCTGATTGCTCTGGTACTTCTGCCAGGCCTGCCAGCCGAATACCACGATCAGCGCCAGGGCACCGCCCGCTATCAGCGGTTTACCATTGCGCTGCCACCAGTCCTTGAAGCCGGCCAGTTCATCATCATCGCTATTCAACGCCACCCCAATACTCCTTAATCGCTAAATCGCTCAAGCCTGCTGGGTGCAGGACGCCAGATGGCCGGCAAGATCCGACCAGGCAATGCTTTGTTGTTCGCTGTCATCGCGCAAAGGTTTGCAACCTACCACGCGAGCAGCCAGTTCGTCCTCACCCAGAATCAGCGCATAGGTAGCGCCGCTCTTGTCGGCCTTCTTGAACTGACTCTTGAAACTACCGCTACCGGCGTTAACCAGCAGGCGTAGCCCCGGAACTTCGTTACGCAGGCTTTCCGCCAGGGCCAGCGCTGCCAACTCGGCGGGCTCGCCAAAGGCGCAAATAAAGGCATCAGCCGGGCGGCTCAGCTCGGCCGGCACGCGCTGCAGGGTTTCCAGCAGCAGCACCAGACGCTCGACGCCCATGGCGAAGCCAACACCCGGCGTCGGCTTACCGCCGAACTGGGTGATCAGGCCATCGTAACGGCCACCGGCACACACGGTGCCTTGGGAGCCGAGTTTGTCGGTGACCCACTCGAACACCGTACGGCCGTAGTAATCCAGACCACGTACCAGCTTGGGGTTGATCTGGTAGGCGATACCGACCGCATCGAGACGCGCCTTGAGGCCCTCGAAATGGACGCGGGACTCTTCGTCCAGGTAGTCGTGCAGCGTCGGTGCGTCGGCAAGCAGCGCCTGAGTCGTGGCCACCTTACTGTCAAGAATGCGCAGTGGGTTGGTGGTCAAGCGGCGCTGGCTGTCTTCGTCAAGCTGATCGAAGCGCTCCTGCAGATAGGCCACCAGGGCCTCGCGATATACCGCCCGGGCTTCGCTGGAACCCAGGCTGTTGAGCTGCAGGGTCACCGCATCGCTCAGACCCAATTGCTTCCACAGGCGCCAGGTCAGGGTGATCAGCTCGGCATCAATGTCCGGCCCAGGCAGATTGAAGACTTCAACGCCGATCTGGTGGAACTGGCGATACCGGCCCTTCTGCGGCTTCTCGTAGCGGAACATGGGGCCCGCGTACCAGAGCTTCTGCACCTGGCCGCCACCGGTCATGCCATGCTCGAGCACTGCGCGCACGCAGCCTGCAGTGCCTTCGGGGCGCAGGGTCAGCGATTCATTATTGCGGTCGAGAAAGGTGTACATCTCCTTGTCGACCACGTCGGTGCCCTCGCCGATGCCGCGGGCGAACAGTTCGGTGAACTCGAGGATCGGCAGACGCATTTCCTGATAGCCGTAGCTGTCCAGCAGCTCTGCCAGGGTAGTTTCCAGGTAACGCCAGGCTGGGGTCTGCTGCGGCAGGATATCGTTCATGCCACGAATGGCTTGCAGGGACTTGCTCAATTGTTTTCCTTAAGCACGGATCAGCCGCGCACGATCACGGCCGCGTCGGCTGCGACCTTCTCGGCCGCCTTTGTGCGGATCAGCCGTTCCAGCTCATCCACCAGGTTGGTGTTGGTCAATTTCGAGACGGGCTTACCGTCGATGTAGACCAGGTTGTTCGGGCTGCCGCCAGTGAGGCCGATGTGTGCCTCCTTGGCTTCGCCCGGGCCGTTGACCACGCAGCCGATCACGGCGACATCCAGCGGTACCAGCAGATCCTCGACGCGGGTTTCCAGCTCGTTCATGGTCTTGACCACGTCGAAGTTCTGGCGCGAGCAGCTTGGGCAGGCGATGAAGTTGATGCCCCGCGAACGCAGGCGCAACGACTTGAGAATATCGAAGCCGACCTTGATCTCTTCCACCGGGTCGGCGGCCAGAGAAATACGGATGGTGTCGCCAATACCATCGGCGAGCAGCATGCCCAGGCCGACAGAGGACTTCACAGTACCGGAGCGCAAGCCACCCGCTTCGGTGATACCCAGGTGCAGCGGTTGCTCGATCTGCTTGGCCAACAGGCGATACGCCTCGACGGCCATGAACACATCGGATGCCTTTACGCTGACCTTGAAGTCCGGGAAGTTCAGACGATCCAAATGCTCTACATGGCGCAGCGCGGACTCTACCAACGCTGCTGGAGTCGGCTCGCCGTATTTCTTCTGCAGGTCCTTTTCCAGCGAACCGGCGTTGACGCCGATGCGGATCGGGATGCCCTTGTCACGGGCCGCCTCGACCACCGCTCTAACGCGGTCTTCACGACCGATGTTTCCGGGGTTGATACGCAGGCAATCGACGCCCAGCTCAGCCACACGCAGGGCGATCTGGTAATCGAAGTGGATGTCCGCCACCAACGGCAGGTTGACCAGCTTCTTGATACGGCCAAAGGCTTCGGCAGCATCCATGTCCGGCACAGATACCCGTACGATATCGGCGCCAGCCGCTTCGAGACGACGAATCTGCTCGACGGTCGCTGCAACATCATTGGTGTCGGTATTGGTCATGCTCTGCACGGCAATGGGTGCATCGCCCCCTACCGGAACCGAGCCCACCCAGATCTTGCGCGACAGGCGGCGTTTGATCGGCGATTCACCATGCATATTACTGCCCACCCAACTTCAAGCGTGCGGTTTCACCAGAAATGTGCGGCGCCACATCAACGGCCGCGCCGTTGTAGCTAACCTGAACGCCGCGGGCGAAACCCAGACGCAGCTCGAGCGGCGCCTGGCCGCGAGCATCAAGGCTGTCGCCAGCACGTTTCAGGCCACTGGCGACCACTTTCCCGTTGGCGTCGGTCACCTGAATCCAGCAGTCAGCGGTGAACTTCAGGCTCACCAAACCTTCCCCAGCAGCGGCCGGAGCCTGCGGCTGAGCGCTTGTTGGCGCAGGTGCGGCAGCAGCAGGGGCGGCTGGGCTAGCTGGCGTGCCCGCCTCGGCAGGCGCTTGGGCTGTATCAGCCGGAGGGTTCTGTTCCAGCAGTTCGCTGGCAGTGGCTTCCGGCGTGGTGTCGGCTGAGTTGCCTGACTGCTCGGCAGGAACGCTCGGCAGCGGCAGTTCGGTGGCACCCTGATTCTGTGCTGCGGCCACAGCCTGATCTTCCGGCTCATCAAGGGTATGGATCTGCGTATTGCCATCGGCGCCATCGACTTCCACGTGGCCCATGCCAACATTTTTCAGATCGTCGAGCTGCCAGCCTTGATCCTGCCACCAGTAGAAACAGGCGCTTCCCACCCCGACCAGCAACAGGAAGCTGACCAGGCGCAGGATGCTCTGCGAATACCGCGTTGGCTCTTCGATATGGCCGAGTGCATGCACACTGCTGCCAATCGCATTGCTGCCTGTGAATTGGTCGAAGTCGGCAACCAGCGGCGCCTGCTCCAGGCCGAGCAGCTTGGCATAGGCGCGAATATAACCACGGGCGAATGTATTACCTGGCAGCTTATCGAACTCGCCAGCTTCCAATTGGGTCAGGCGCGTTGACGTGAGGTTGAGCTGGGTCGCGACTTCCGCGACCGACCAGCCCCTGCTCTCACGCGCCGCACGCAGTGCTTCACCAGGATTGACGTGATGAGCTGCTACAACTTCAGGTTGGGCCGCTTTCATCTTTGCTCCGACAGATATTGCTGGTATTCCGGCGTACCGGGATAAAGACGTTTCAACTGCAAACCGATGCTGGCGGCACGGTCACGATCTTCGAAGATCGTGGCCAGTCGCGCGCCTAACAACAGGCTGCGGGCGTTCTGTTCGGCAATGGCGCTGTAGCCGTCGTAATAGCTGCGCGCCGGCACATACTGTTTGTCTTCGTAAGAAAGGCTCGCCATTTCCAGCAGCGCACGCGGCTGGCGGCTGTTGAGGCGTAGCGAACGCTCGAAATAGGCTTTGGCCTCGTCACGCTGCTTGAGCATCATGGCGGTCATACCGAGGTTCTCGAACACCCGGGCACGCTCTGGGTAGAGGCTGTCCTCGGCGGCGAGGCTATAGCGATCCAGTGCCTCTTTGTAGCGTTTCTGCTCGAACAGGAAGCCTGCGTAATTGTTCAGCAGCCGTGCGTCCTTGGGGTTGTTCGACAGTGATTTGCGGAAATGTTCATCAGCCAGTTTCGGTTCCATCTCGCGCTGGAACACCAGGGCCAGCACGGCGTGGGCATCGGGGGCGGACGAATCGATATTCAGCGCGTTCTTCAAGGGCACCTTGGCCGGCCCGGTTTCACCCTGCTGCAGATAGCCAATGCCAAGCTGGACGAAAGAGTCGTAGGCCTTCTTGCGGCCTTCGGACGTTTTCATCGGGTCGACGTCACCGGTGGAGACACAGGCAGTGAGCAGACTTGCACTCAGCAGAAACAACAGGGAACGCAGCACGGTCATGGAGATCCTCTCAGGTACGACTGGCGGTAGGACGCGGAGCATCCGCGTCACCATTCAACTGGCGCACGGCGATGTAGCGTTCACTGCGGCGGGTACGATCCATGACCTGACCGACCAGTTGCCCACAAGCCGCATCGATATCTTCACCGCGAGTCGTGCGCACCGTGACGTTATGTCCGGCTTTTTGCAAGAGTTCCTGGAAACGGCGAATGGCGTTGTTGCTTGGACGCTCGTAACCCGAATGGGGAAACGGGTTGAACGGAATCAGGTTGATCTTGCAGGGTATGTCCGCCAGCAGCTCAACCATCTGCTCGGCGTGCTCGAGTTTATCGTTCACGTCCTTGAGCAGGGTGTACTCGATTGTCAGCACACGTTTCTCGCCCAGACGGGAGACGTAACGCTTGCAGGCAGCCAGCAGCATTTCCAGCGGGTATTTCTTGTTGATCGGCACCAGTTGGCTACGCAGTTCGTCGTTTGGCGCGTGCAGCGACAGCGCCAGAGACACGTCGATCACTTCACCGAGCTTGTCGATCATCGGCACCACGCCGGAGGTCGACAGGGTCACCTTGCGTTTGGAGATGCCGTAGCCAAGGTCGTCCATCATGATTTTCATGGCAGCGACGACGTTGTCGAAGTTCAGCAGCGGCTCGCCCATGCCCATCATCACCACGTTGGTGACGGCACGGTCGATCTTCGCTGGCACACTGCCGAACGATTTGCAGGCGATCCACACCTGGCCAATGATCTCGGCCGCGGTGAGGTCGCTGTTGAAACCTTGCTTGCCCGTGGAGCAGAAGCTGCAGTCCAGAGCACAGCCGGCTTGCGAGGAAACGCAAAGAGTGCCACGCCCACCCTGGGGGATGTACACGGTTTCCACGCAGCTGCCCGACGCCACACGCACGACCCACTTGCGGGTGCCATCGGTAGAAATATCTTCGCTGACCACTTCGGGCCCGCGAATGTAGGCAGCGGCCTCGAGCTTTTCGCGCAAGGCCTTGCCGACGTTGGTCATGGCGGCGAAATCATCGACGCCAAAGTGGTGAATCCACTTCATGACCTGACCGGCACGAAAGCGCTTCTCTCCGAGACTGTCGAAGAACTGCTCCATTTCCGGCTGGGTCAGGCCCAGCAGGTTGATTTTGCCATTCGTGTCGGTCATGACGTCACCTTCGCACGCTTCGCCTTAGCGAATGCGAGCGTTTACCTCAGTAGCGGAGAAGAAGTAAGCGATTTCGCGAGCAGCGGAAGCTTCCGAATCGGAACCGTGAACAGCGTTCTCGTCGATGGAAACAGCGAAGTCAGCTCGGATGGTGCCGGCAGCCGCTTCTTTCGGGTTGGTAGCGCCCATCAGCTCACGGTTCTTGGCGATGGCGTTTTCGCCTTCCAGAACCTGCACGATGACCGGACCGGAAGTCATGAATGCAACCAGATCCTTGAAGAAACCGCGCTCGCTGTGCTCGGCGTAGAAGCCAGCAGCTTCGCGCTCGGACAGTTGCAGTTGCTTGGAAGCAACGATACGCAGACCAGCTTCTTCGAAGCGAGTGGTGATCTGGCCGATAACGTTTTTAGCGACGGCATCAGGCTTGATGATGGAGAAAGTGCGTTGAACAGCCATGTGAAACTCCAGAAACGGTGGATTAAAGCCAAAAATTAAACCCGCGAATTATACGCGGGTTCCAGTCAAAAGCATAAGAGCGGTGCCCGTACTGGCACTCACTCCGCACATCCGGGCCGGCAAAAAGCCGCCCTGACGCGTTATTGCGATTCTTCGATCCACGCAGCCTGAATGGCTTCGAGTACCTTTTCGCCGCCACGTTGCGGGTCGTCGGAAAACTCCGGCAGCTCGACCACCCAGCGATGCAACTGGACGAAATTCACGTAACGGGGATCGACCTCCGGCTTGCCGTCGGCGAGCTGGATGGCGATCTCGAGAACATCAACCCATTTCAGGCTCATGCGTGGGCTTCCTGATCAGTGCGGCGCTTCGGCGGCGTGGTTGAGCGAGTACTTGGGGATTTCGACGGTGATGTCTTCTTCACCCACGATAGCCTGACAGGCGAGACGCGACTGAGCTTCCAAGCCCCAGGCCTTATCGAGGTAATCCTCTTCGAGCTCGTCGGCTTCGTTCAGCGAGTCGAAACCTTCACGCACGACGCAGTGGCAGGTGGTACAGGCACACACGCCACCACAGGCGCTTTCCATCTCGATATGGTGCTCGTGGGCCAGCTCCAGAATGGAAGTACCAGGCTGAGCCTCCACCACCAGCCCTTCCGGACAGAATTTCTCGTGGGGCAGAAAAATTACCTGAGGCATCAGTTATTCCTCGATCTCATTCAGGTTGCGCCCGGCCAGCGCGGCTTTCACCGTCAGATCCATGCGGCGGGCTGCAAAAGCATCGGTCACTTGCGACAGACGCTTGGTCTGCTGCTCGATGGCCACGCCATCGGTACCGGTCAACAAATCACGTAGTTCCTGCATTTGCAGGTCGATCACCATGCGCTCTTCGGCATCCAGCAGCCGCTCGCCATCGACCTGCAGGGCAGCCTCGACCGCCTCGACCAGACGCTGGGCGTCGACCTGCTGCTCGCGCAGCGCGCGGGCGGCCTTGTCGCCACCCGCATGCTGGAAGGAGTCCTTGAGCATGCGCGCCACCTCACCATCGGTAAGGCCGTAGGACGGCTTGACCTGGATACTGGCTTCGACGCCCGAAGCGAGCTCGCGGGCACTTACGCTGAGCAGACCATCGGCATCCACCTGGAAGGTCACGCGGATCTTCGCCGCGCCAGCCACCATTGGCGGAATACCGCGCAGCTCGAAACGCGCCAGGGAGCGGCAATCGCTGATCAGCTCGCGCTCACCCTGCAGCACATGGATCATCATGGCGCTCTGGCCATCTTTGTAAGTAGTGAATTCCTGCGCACGAGCCACCGGAATCGTGGTGTTGCGCGGAATCACCTTCTCCATCAGCCCACCCATGGTTTCCAGCCCCAGGGACAATGGGATGACGTCCAGCAGTAGCAATTCTTCGCCGTCTGCACGGCGATTGCCGGCAAGGGCATCGGCCTGGATCGCCGCACCGATGGCGACCACCTGATCCGGGTCGATATCGGTCAGCGGCTGACGGCCGAACAGCTCGCCGACCGCTTCACGCACACGCGGTACACGAGTAGAACCACCGACCATGACCACAGCACCGACATCTTCGACTTCGACACCGGAATCACGTACGGCACGGCGGCAGGCTTTCAGGCTGCGCGCCACCATCGGCTCGACCAGCGCCTGAAAATCCGCGCGGGACAACACGCCACGCCACTGACCATGCACGACCTCGACGCTCTCGGCATCAGTCAGTGCTTCCTTGGCGGCACAGGCGGTCTGCAGCAGGCTGCGCTGGGCACCCGGCGCGATATCGGCGGACAAACCAGCCTGCTCGACGATCCAACCAGCGATGGCATGGTCGAAATCGTCACCACCCAACGCACTGTCGCCACCGGTAGCCAGCACCTCGAACACGCCACCGGTCAAACGCAGGATGGAGATATCGAAGGTGCCGCCGCCCAGGTCGTAGATCGCCACCACGCCTTCGGCGCTCTGGTCGAGACCATAGGCGACCGCGGCAGCGGTGGGCTCGTTGAGCAGACGCAGCACGCTCAGGCCAGCCAGACGCGCAGCATCCTTGGTGGCTTGGCGCTGGGAGTCGTCGAAATAGGCCGGCACGGTGATCACCGCCCCGACCAGTTCGCCACCCAGGGTCGCCTCGGCGCGCTGACGCAAAACACGGAGGATGTCGGCGGACACTTCCACAGGGCTTTTCAGCCCCTGCACGGTGTCGATGAAGGGCATGTGCGACTCGCCGGCGACGAAGCGGTAAGGCAGCTGCTCACCCAATTGCTTCACATCGGCAAGGCCACGGCCCATCAGGCGTTTGACCGACAGGATGCTGTTGAAGGGGTCGCTGGCGGCATCACGACGAGCCGTTTCACCGACCTCGACGCGATCGGCGTGGTAACGCACGGCCGAGGGCAGAATCAGGCGCCCCTCACTGTCCGGCAGCGGCTCGCTGACGCCGCTGCGCACGGCAGCGACCAGGGAATTGGTGGTGCCCAGATCGATCCCTACAGCCAGACGACGCTGGTGTGGTTGTGGGCTCTGTCCGGGCTCAGCAATCTGCAATAAAGCCATAGGTAGTCGGTGCTTATCTGGGTATCAGGCACGGCCACGGCAGCCGTACGTGCATTAATCGTCGAGGCGCTCTTCCAGCTGGCGCACCTCGTGGGAAAGCTTGTCGAGGAACTGCATGCGGCGCATCAGGCGTTCAGCCTCTTCTCGGCGCGCATTGTCCTCCCAAGCCTCGGCGAAGCTATCGTTGAGGTTTTGCTTGGCGATCTTCAAACGCCCCTTGAACGCAGCAACCCCTGCCAGATCAGCGTCGTCTTGCAACTCTTCGAGCTCTTCGCGCCACTGCATCTGCTGCATGAGGAAGTCAGCATCCTGCACCGTCACTTCCAACGGCAGCTCGGGCCCACGCATCGCAAGCAGATAACGGGCCCGTCGCGAATCACTCTTGAGCGTGCTATAGGCCTCGTTAAGGCTTGCCGAACGCTCAAGCGCCAGACGCTGCTCACGCTCAGAAGCGTCAGCAAAACGATCGGGGTGCACGCTACGAGCAAGCTCGCGGTAGCGGGCCGCCAACTGATCAAGATCCAGACGAAAGCTCGGCTGCAACTCGAACAGGGCGAAGTGACAGGGGCCAGAACTGCTCATCAGATGTTAAAGCTTTCGCCGCAACCGCACTCGCCACGGACATTCGGGTTGCTGAACTTGAAGCCTTCGTTCAACCCTTCCTTGACGAAATCCAGCTCGGTACCGTCGAGGTATACCAGGCTTTTGGGATCGATGATCACCTTGACGCCATGGCTCTCGAACACCTGATCTTCGCTGGCGGTCTCATCGACGAACTCCAGTACGTAAGCCAAGCCGGAGCAGCCCGTGGTGCGAACACCCAGACGGATACCCTCACCCTTACCACGCCCGTCGAGCGAACGACGAATATGCTGGGCAGCGGCTGGAGTCATGCTGATGGTCATCGACGAACCTCCTTAGAGCAAACCTTTCTTCTGTTTGTAATCGCGTACGGCTGCCTTGATGGCGTCCTCAGCGAGTACCGAACAGTGAATCTTTACGGGCGGCAGTGCCAATTCTTCGGCGAGCTGGGTGTTCTTGATGGTCTCTGCCTCGTCCAGCGTCTTGCCCTTCATCCACTCAGTGGCCAGGGAACTGGAAGCGATTGCGGAACCACAGCCGTAGGTCTTGAACTTGGCATCCTCAATGACACCCTGCTCGTTGACCTTGATCTGCAGACGCATCACGTCGCCGCAGGCCGGCGCGCCGACCATGCCGGTGCCGACATCAGGATCTTCCGCGTTCATCTTGCCGACGTTGCGCGGGTTCTCGTAGTGGTCGATGACCTTTTCGCTGTAAGCCATGTTATGAATCCTCTTTCATCAGGCGCCGCTCACCGGCAGCTTTTAGTGTGCTGCCCATTCCACTTTGGAAATGTCGACACCTTCTTTGAACATATCCCAGAGCGGCGACAGTTCGCGCAGCTTGGTGACTGCCTCGCGTACTTTCTCCGCGGCGTAATCGACTTCTTCTTCGGTGGTGAAGCGACCGAAGGTGAAGCGAATCGAGCTGTGCGCCAGTTCGTCGTTGCGGCCCAGGGCGCGCAGCACGTAGGAAGGCTCCAGAGAGGCCGAGGTACAGGCCGAACCGGACGATACCGCCAGATCCTTGAGGGCCATGATCAGCGACTCGCCTTCGACGTAGTTGAAGCTGAGGTTCAGGTTGTGCGGTACACGGGCCGTCATGCTGCCGTTGATGTACAGCTCTTCCAGACCATCGACATGCTTGAAGAAACGATCACGCAGGGCCAGTACCTTGGCGTTCTCTGCAGCCATTTCTTCCTTGGCGATGCGGAAGGCTTCGCCCATGCCGACACACTGATGGGTCGCCAGGGTACCGGAACGCATACCGCGCTCGTGGCCGCCACCGTGAGTCTGAGCCTCCAGACGGATACGCGGCTTGCGGCGTACGTACAGAGCGCCGACACCTTTCGGGCCATAGGTCTTGTGCGCCGAGAAAGACATCAGGTCGACTTTGAGATTCTGCAGATCGATCTCGACCTTGCCGGTCGACTGGGCGGCGTCGACGTGGAAGAACACGCCACGTGCACGCAGCATCTCGCCGATCGCAGCAATGTCATTGACGGTGCCGATTTCGTTGTTGACGTGCATGATCGACACCAGAATGGTGTCTTCACGCAGTGCTGCTGCGACCATATCAGGGGTGATCAGGCCATCTTCACGCGGCTCGATATAGGTAACTTCGAAGCCTTCACGCTCAAGCTGACGCATGGTGTCGAGCACCGCTTTGTGCTCGATCTTCGAGGTAATCAGGTGCTTGCCTTTGCTGGCGTAGAAGCTGGCAACGCCCTTGATGGCGAGGTTGTCGGATTCGGTGGCACCGGACGTCCAGACGATTTCGCGGGGGTCGGCATTGACCAGCTCGGCGACTTGGCGGCGGGCATTTTCCACTGCTTCTTCGGCTTTCCAGCCGAATACGTGGGAACGCGAAGCCGGGTTGCCGAAGTTGCCTTCGTTGGTCAGGCATTCGATCATCTTTTGCGCAACGCGTGGGTCGACTGGCGTTGTCGCGGAATAGTCCATGTAGATCGGCAATTTCATTCAGGTATCTCCTAATCAGGTATCAGGCCGGCGCCTTGCGTGCTCAATCGACGGTGGACGCTTCAATCTTATCCAGAAGGTGTGCCCGGCCATTGCTATTGCAGCGACGCTGATCCTGGCGCTGGGCGACTTCCTGCACCTCACGGCGAGTGACCAGATCGGCCAAGCTGATGCCGCTGAGGAACTCGTGGATCTGCTGGCTCAGATCGCACCACAGGTGATGGGTCAGGCAGATGTCGCCAGAGTGACAACCACCCTGCCCTTGGCAACGGGTGGCGTCGACGGATTCGTTGACCGCGTCGATCACTTCAGCGACCTGGATACCCTGCATGTTGCGCGACAGTTGATAACCACCACCCGGGCCACGCACGCTGGAAACCAGACTCCCACGACGGAGCTTGGCGAACAGCTGCTCGAGGTAGGAGAGAGAAATACCCTGGCGCTCAGAGATATCGGCGAGGGATACCGGCCCATTTTGCGCATGCAGCGCCAAATCGAGCATGGCAGTCACGGCGTATCGGCCTTTGGTAGTCAGTCGCATGAAGGGTTACCAAGGAATCACAATGTGCCGCAATTATCCTATTCCCGAGTATTTAAGTCAACTATAAGACCAACCAAAACACTCAGGTTTAAACGCCTTGCAACCCGCAAGCGGCGGCGGATCATAGCAAAGCTAGGCCTGCCATGCATCAGGCGGCGGGCTTGTCACCCTGCCCCTTACACACCCCATCGAAGTCCTCGGCGCGCAGCTCAGGCAAGTCTTTGGCCCGGTAATCACTACCCAGCGCACCAAGCGCCTCGCACATGCCTTCCAGACGATTGTCGACCGCATGCAGGTGGTCGAGCAGCTGCGCGATTGCCCGCGCCACCGGATCCGGCATGTCCTGGCTGACGCCGTAGGCATCGAAACCCAGCTTGTCCGCAATGGCCTGGCGCTGCGCCTCGAGCCCCGCATCATCCTTGACGATGATCTTGGCCGGAATACCGACCGCCGTCGCCCCAGCCGGCACCGCCTTGGTGACCACCGCGTTGGAACCGATTTTGGCACCGGCACCGACCGTGAACGGCCCCAGCACCTTGGCACCAGCCCCAACCACCACGCCATCCTCGAGAGTCGGGTGACGCTTGCCCTTGTTCCAACTGGTGCCGCCCAGGGTGACGCCCTGATAGAGCGTCACGTCATCGCCGATCTCGGCGGTTTCACCGATGACGATACCCATACCGTGATCGATGAAAAAACGCCGACCAATCACAGCACCTGGGTGAATCTCGATGCCAGTCAGCCAGCGACTGAAGTTCGACACGCTGCGCGCCAGCCACTTCCAGCCTGACACCCAAAGCCCATGGGCCGCTCGATGCAGCCAAACCGCATGCAATCCGGGGTAGCAGGTGACCACTTCGAACGCATTGCGCGCCGCAGGATCACGATGAAAAACACCCTGGATATCTTCCCGCATGCGCTCAAACATCAGTCTTCCCCCGCTTATGGTGCTCGCCGCGCGCCGCCTTGAGCGTTTCAGTCAACACGCCGCGCAAGATGTTCATTTCCAGCTTGGTCACACCGCTGCGGCCGTACAGCCGACGCAGACGACTCATCAGATGACGCGGATTTACCGGGTCGAGAAAACCAATCTCTACCAACGACTTTTCGAGGTGCCCATAGAAGGACTCCATCTCGTCAGCGGTCACCGGCTGATCACCCTCGTCGGCAGCGACCTCCTGGCGAGGCGCGTTTTCCAGCGCCAAAGCCGACATGCGCGCTTCGTAGGTCAGCACCTGCACAGCGGCAGCTAGGTTCAGCGAGCTGAATGCCGGATCGGACGGAATATGTACATGGAAATGGCAGCGCTGTAGCTCTTCGTTGGTCAGGCCGGCGTGCTCGCGACCGAATACCAGCGCCACCTCGCCACCAGCGAAGGCCTTTTCCACAGCCGCCACGCCACATTCGCGCGGATCGATCAGCGGCCAGGGGATGCGCCGCTCACGGGCGCTGGTGCCGAATACCAGACTGCAGCCGACCAGTGCATCTTCAAGGCACGAAACCACCTGGGCAGAATCGAGGATATCGGTAGCGCCAGATGCCCGCGCCACCGCCTCCTCACTCGGAAACTGACGCGGCTCGACCAGGACCAGCCGCGACAGCCCCATGTTTTTCATGGCACGAGCCGCCCCGCCGATATTGCCGGGATGGCTGGTATTGACCAGTACCACTCGAATGTTCTGCAACAAGGGAGACGCCCGCGTCGGATAAATAAGGTGACAAATCTTACAGAAGCCCCCCGCTTTATGCCACGCAGCACACCGACGGCACTTCAAGCGAGATGCTTTTCTGCTAGAATGGCCGGCTTTATTACGACCCCAGGTGAACTTCCATGCAGCCCATGCTGAATATCGCGCTGCGCGCAGCCCGTAGCGCCGGTGAAATGATCTTCCGCTCCATCGAACGCCTGGACGTCATCTCTGTAGATGAAAAGGACGCCAAGGACTACGTCACCGAGATCGACAGGTCAGCCGAGCTGATGATCATCCAGGCTTTACGCAAGGCCTACCCAACTCACAGCTTCCTTGGCGAAGAAGGTGGCCTGCTGGAAGGCAGCGGCGAAGGCGCCGATTACCAATGGATCATCGACCCACTGGATGGCACTACCAACTTCATCCGTGGCGTCCCGCACTTCGCCGTAAGCCTGGCCTGTAAATACCGCGGCCGCCTAGAGCATGCAGTGATTATCGACCCGGTGCGCCAGGAAGAATTTACCGCCAGCCGCGGCCGTGGCGCAGCCCTGAACGGCCGTCGCCTACGCGTGAGCAATCGCAAGAGCCTGGAAGGCGCCCTGCTGGGCACCGGCTTCCCGTTCCGCGACAGCCAACTGGACAATCTCGAGAACTACCTGGGCATGTTCCGTAGCCTGGTAGGCCAGACCGCAGGCGTACGCCGCGCGGGTGCCGCCAGTCTGGATCTGGCTTACGTTGCCGCAGGCCGGTTCGACGCATTCTGGGAGTTCGGCCTATCCGAGTGGGACATGGCCGCAGGCGCCCTGCTGATCCAGGAAGCGGGCGGCCTAGTCAGCGATTTCAGCGGTGGTCATGAATTCCTCGAGAAGGGTCAGATCGTCGCCGGCAACACCAAGTGCTTCAAGGCCGTACTGACCGCGATCCAGCCGCATCTCTCGGCATCGCTCAAGCGTTAATAGGTGCACCTATAAAGAACCGGCCTGGCGCCGGTTTTTTATTGCCCACGAAAAAGGCGCTCCTGAGAGCGCCTTTTATGCATCAAGCTGAGCGAATCACTCGTCCGCCTCAGAATCGGCCAGCACCAGCTTGCCATCGCGCACCGGGATCTTGCTGCCCGGCTCTTCGTCCATTCGCACCTTACCGATCTTGCCATCGAGATCGTATTTCACGTCATAGCCAACGATCTTATCGCTGGAGTCGGTCACGGTCTTGCAACGCGTCTCGGTGGTGGTATAGGTATCGCGGCCCTGCATACCTTCCTGCACCTTGTTACCTGCGTAACCACCACCGACGGCACCTGCCACGGTAGCGATCTTCTTGCCGTTACCACCACCGACCTGGTTACCGAGCAGACCACCGACCACGGCGCCGATAGCGGTACCTGCTATCTGATGCTGATCCTGAACCGGACGCTGGCGGGTAACGGCCACGTCCTTGCATTCTTCACGCGGCGTCCTGATGGTTTCAGTCACCGGCTTCACCGCCAGGACTTCGGCGTACTGAGGCCCACCGCTGACCAAACTGTAGGTCGCAACCGCGCCACCTGCTGTGACACCAACAGCACCCAATACAGCTCCAACCAACAATGACTTGTTCATGCGAACCTCCTGATCACAACTGCAGCGCACTTGCGCTTTACTCCCTGCCTTGGAAACGCAAAACGGGCGACAAGTTCCCTTGTCGCCCGCTTATATCCACTGCACTGAGCCGAGCGTCACAACTTCAAGGACGCTCGTCAACGCCCTCGGCATTGGCCACCGGTGGAATCAGATCCTCGGAGGTCAGCTTCAACCAGATCAGCACGGGAGCGCTGATATAGACCGAGGAGTAGGTACCCACCACAACACCGATCAGCAGCGTCAGCGCAAAGCCACCAAGGCTATCGCCACCGAACACCAGCAAAGCGATCAGCGCCATGGCCGTCGACAATGAAGTGGCGATGGTACGCAGCAGCGTCTGAGTAACCGAAACGTCGATGTTCTCGATGATGTCGGCCTTGCGCATTACGCGGAAGTTTTCGCGAATACGGTCATAAATGATGATGGTGTCATTGAGCGAGTAGCCCACCATCGCCAGCACCGCCGCAAGCACCGTCAGATCGAACGGCACCTGGAAGAAAGCCAGGATACCGAGGGTCACGATGATGTCGTGCGCCAGCGAGCCGACGGCACCGATACCGAACTTCCACTGAAAGCGAAACGCCAGGTACAACAGGATCCCGCCGAGCGCCAAAAGCATCGCCAAGCCACCCTGATCGCGAAGCTCTTCACCAACCTGAGGGCCGACGAATTCGACGCGCTTGACCTCGAACGAGGTATCTCCATCGATCTTGCGCAGGGCCGTGGCAACTTCACTACCAAGATCGGCGGAGTCACCAGCCAGGCGCACCAGCACATCAGTGGTGGAACCGAAGCTCTGCACCACTGCATCGTTGTAGCCAGCCTGACCCAGCTCACGCTTGATCAACTCCAGATCCGCTGGCTGCTCGTACGTCAGCTCGATCAGCGTCCCGCCAGTGAAGTCCAGGCCGAAATTGAGACCATGTTTGAACAGGCTACCCAAGCCGATAAGGCTGATAACCACGGTAATGGCGAACGCAATATTGCGTATCGCCATGAAAGGAATGCGCGATGGTAACTTCATGATCTCACCTCAAATCCACAATTTCTTGAAGTTACGGCCACCAAAGATCAGGTTGACCATGCCGCGAGTGAACATGATCGCGGTAAACATCGAGGTGATGATGCCCAGCGATAACGTCACAGCAAAACCCTTCACCGGCCCAGTACCCAGCGCGAACAGAATCGCACCGACCAGCAAGGTCGTCAGGTTACTGTCGAGAATGGCGGAGTAGGCTCGATCGAACCCCTCGTGAATCGCCCGCTGCACCGACAGCCCATTGTTCAGCTCCTCTCGTATTCGAGAAAAGATAAGCACGTTGGCATCCACCGCCATGCCCAGCGTCAATACGATACCGGCGATGCCAGGCAGCGTGAGAGTCGCCCCGATCACCGACATCAGGCCGATCAGCAAGACCAGGTTGAAGGCCAGCGCCACGGTCGCCAAGACACCAAAGAATCGGTAAATGGCAATGATGAACAGCGACACGAAGACCATCGCCCACTCAGTGGACTCGATGCCCTTGACGATGTTCTCGGCACCCAGGCTAGGGCCAATGGTGCGCTCTTCGGCGAAATACATCGGTGCAGCCAGACCACCGGCACGCAGCAGCAACGCCAGCTCGGATGACTCGCCCTGGCCGTTCAGGCCGGTGATGCGGAACTGGCTACCCAGCGGCGACTGGATGGTCGCCAGGCTGATGATCTGCTTCTCTTCCTTGAAGGAGTCGACCTGTACTTCCTGCTCGACGCCATCGACCATCTGCTTCACGTAGCGGGTCAGCGGACGCTGCTCGATGAAGATCACCGCCATGCTGCGCCCGACGTTGCTGCGGGTCGCGCGGTTCATCAGGTCACCGCCATGGCCATCCAGACGGATGTTCACCTGCGGGCGACCGTTCTCGTCGAAGCTGGCCTGGGCGTCGGTCACCTGGTCACCGGTGATGATCAGCTCACGCTCGAGCTGCACCGGCGGACGACCTTCCTCGCGGAAGCCGAACGGCTCGGTGGTGCCACGCGGTGCATTCGGGTCAGCCGCCAGACGGAATTCGAGGTTGGCGGTCTTGCCGAGAATACGCTTGGCTTCGGCAGTGTCCTGCACGCCTGGCAGCTCGACCACGATGCGGTTGGCACCCTGACGCTGAACCAGCGGCTCGGCGACGCCTAGTTCGTTGACCCGGTTACGCACGGTGGTCAGGTTCTGGCGGATCGAGTATTCGCGAATCTCGGCGATCTTGGCTGCCGTCATGGTTACGCGCAGCACTTGCTGGCCAGCACGCTCCTGAGCATTCAATTCGAAATCGTTGAAATCTTTGCGGATCAGCTGCTGGGCCTTTTCCAGGGTCTCGCTGTCAGCGAAGCCCAACTGGATGGCGCCGCCCTGCTGCGGCATGCTGCGATAGCGCACACGCTCCTTGCGCAGCAGGCTCTTGAGCTCGCCTTCATAGACCTGGCGACGAACGTCCAGCGCCTTGTCCATGTCGACTTCGAGCAGGAAGTGCACACCGCCAGAAAGGTCGAGGCCGAGCTTCATCGGGCTCGCACCCAGATTACGCAGCCAGTCGGGGGTGGTCTGGGCCAGGTTGAGGGCAACTACATAGTTGTCGCCGAGCGCTTTGCGCACGATGTCCTTGGCCGGCAGTTGGTCGCTTTGCTTGGTCAGACGCAGCAGGCCGTTACGGCCCTGCTCGCCAACGCTCGATGCCTTGACCTGGATACCTGCGTCGCCCAGCGCCTTGCTGACACGATCGAGATCAGCTTGCTCGATGGCCTGCGCCGTGCTGGCCCCACTGATCTGGATGGCCGGATCATCAGGGTAGAGATTGGGTGCGGAATAAATCAGACTGATGCCGAGTACCGCTGCGATCAGCAAGTATTTCCACAGAGGGTATTTGTTGAGCATGAATGACGCCGCCCGCTTATGACGCGGGGCGCAATCTGCGCCCCGCGGGATGGATAAAACTGGAACAGATAGTCAACAAACTGCTGAAAAACGTAGGCGAGGCAGCCAGCGCAAGGCAAAAACAGGCGAGGAAGCGGAGTGTACTTTGGTACATGAGCATTCCGAGCTTGTTTTTAACGCAGCGATGGCAACGCAGGTAGTTTTTCAACCGTCATCAGATGGCTTTCAGCGTGCCCTTAGGCAGGGTTGCTGCGATGGCACCTTTCTGGATCTTCAGTTCGACGGTGTCGGACACTTCGATTACCACGAAATCGTCGCTGACCTTGGAAACCTTGCCGGCGATGCCGCCGGAAGTTACCACTTCGTCACCCTTCTGCAGATTGCCAAGCAGGCTCTTGTGCTCTTTGGCACGCTTGGCCTGAGGGCGCCAGATCATCAGATAGAAGATGACCAGGAAGCCGACCAGGAAGATCCACTCGAAACCGGAACCAGCCGGGCCGGCAGCACCAGCATCAGCGTAGGCAGCGGGAATAAAAAAGCTCATTTGACACTCCTGTTGAAAGATTTTTTAGCCATCGAATCATCATTCCAGCGGCGGCGTTGGCAGACCGCGCCGGGCGTAGAAGGCATCGACAAAGGCGGCCAATGTACCCTGTTGAATTGCCTCGCGCAAACCAGCCATAAGGCGCTGGTAATGACGCAAGTTGTGGATTGTATTCAACATGCTGCCGAGCATTTCTCCGCATTTATCCAAATGGTGCAGATAGGCGCGCGAGAAGTGTTTGCAGGTGTAACAGTCGCAGGTCGGATCCAGCGGCGAGTCATCGTGACGGTGAAACGCATTGCGGATTTTCAACACGCCGGTGTCGATGAACAGGTGGCCGTTGCGCGCATTGCGCGTCGGCATCACGCAGTCGAACATGTCCACGCCACGGCGCACGCCTTCGACCAGATCCTCCGGCTTGCCGACACCCATCAGGTAACGCGGCTTGTCGCTGGGCATCTGCCCTGGCAGATAATCCAGCACCTTGATCATCTCTTCCTTCGGCTCGCCGACCGACAGACCGCCAATGGCAAGGCCGTCGAAATCCAGCTCGCTCAAGCCTTCCAGCGAGCGCATGCGTAACGACTCGTGCATGCCACCCTGAACGATGCCGAACAACGCCGCGGTACTGTCACCATGGGCGACCTTGGAACGCTTGGCCCAGCGCAGCGACAGCTCCATGGAGGTCTTGGCCACATCGAACTCGGCGGGATACGGCGTGCACTCGTCGAAGATCATCACGATGTCGGAGCCCAGATCGCGCTGCACCTGCATCGACTCTTCCGGGCCCATGAACACCTTGGAACCATCGACCGGCGAGGCGAAGGTCACGCCCTCCTCCTTGATCTTGCGCATCGCCCCCAGGCTGAAAACCTGGAAGCCGCCCGAGTCGGTGAGGATTGGCCCCTGCCACTGCATGAAATCATGCAGGTCACCATGACGTTTGATGACTTCGGTACCTGGGCGCAGCCACAGGTGAAAGGTATTGCCGAGGATCATCTGCGCACCAATGGCTTCGATATCGCGCGGCAACATACCTTTTACCGTGCCATAGGTGCCGACCGGCATGAAGGCCGGGGTCTCGACCACGCCACGGGGGAAAGTCAGGCGGCCACGACGGGCCTTGCCATCGGTGGCCAGCAGTTCGAAGGACATGCGGCAGCTGCGCGTCATAGGTGATCCTCGGGCCCGCGTGGCGCGGGATTGCGGGTGATGAACATGGCATCACCGTAACTGAAGAAGCGATATCCCTCGGCCACCGCCTGAGCGTAGGCCGCCATGGTTTCTGCATAGCCGGCAAACGCCGACACCAGCATCAGCAGGGTCGATTCGGGCAGATGGAAGTTGGTGACCAGGGCATCGACCACGTGGAATGGCCGACCGGGATAGATGAAGATGTCGGTATCACCGCTGAACGGCTTCAGCTCACCATCGCGAGCTGCACTTTCCAGCGAGCGGACGCTGGTGGTGCCCACGGCAACCACTCGACCGCCGCGGGCACGGCAGGCCTGCACTGCGTCGACCACGTCCTGGCCGACCTCCAGCCACTCGCTGTGCATGTGATGATCTTCGATACGCTCCACACGCACCGGCTGAAAGGTTCCTGCGCCGACGTGCAGCGTGACGAAGGCGCTTTCGACACCCTTCTCGCGCAGGGCCGCCAGCAACTCATCGTCGAAATGCAGGCCTGCGGTAGGCGCCGCTACGGCACCGGCTTTCTGCGCATAGACGGTCTGATAGCGCTCGCGATCCGCGCCTTCATCCGGCCTGTCTATATAAGGAGGCAACGGCATGTGCCCGACACGTTCGAGCAGCGGCAGTACCGCCTCGTCGAAACGCAGTTCGAACAGTGCATCGTGGCGCGCCACCATCTGCGCCTGAGCACCACCCTCGATGAGAATCGTCGAACCTGGCTTGGGTGACTTGCTGGAACGCACATGGGCTAGCACCCGATGTTCGTCGAGCACGCGCTCGATCAGCACCTCGAGCTTGCCACCCGACGCCTTCTGGCCGAATAGCCGCGCCGGAATCACGCGGGTGTTGTTGAACACCATCAGGTCACCCGGGCGCAGGTACTCGAGCAGGTCGGCGAAATGCCGATGAGCGAGCGCGCCACTGGCACCGTCGAGAATCAGCAGACGGCTGGCACGGCGTTCGGCAAGGGGATGGCGGGCGATCTGCTCATCTGGCAGTTCGAAATGAAAGTCGGCAACGCGCATGGAGGAAAAGGTGTCGTCTTGCAGGGCGGAGCAGCTTACCGGAATTCCTACACGCTGACCACGCAAGTGCATTGACCAACGGCAACTTGCTCCCTATACTGCGCCGCGATTGTGCCCCGGTGGCGGAACCGGTAGACGCGGCGGATTCAAAATCCGTTTTCGAAAGAAGTGGGAGTTCGAGTCTCCCCCGGGGCACCATATATCCTTCAACTGTTACCTACTTGTGACAGTTCGCAGCAAAGCTGTGCTGCGCGACTCCTCTTCGCGCAATTAGCCATTATAAAAACCAACTCGAAACTCGCCCAAAAGCCTCACGAATCTTACGTGGGATTATGCGTGGCCGAGGGGTTGGCATTTGCTTCAGAGTTAGCGTAGAGTTCAGCCACTGTGTTTGCATGGGTCGCCGAGAATCGTGACCTGATGCAGTAGATCGCTCAAGATCCGCTACATCCCGTTCGACTTCCACACTCCTTGCAACCAGTATTCAGTCCTCTATATATGGAGGCTGTCATCAACTCTAGTTCCAAGGAAAAGAGACATGTCGAATCGTCAGAACGGTACCGTCAAGTGGTTTAACGACGAGAAAGGTTTTGGTTTTATCACTCCAGAAAGCGGTCCGGATCTGTTCGTACACTTCCGCGCTATCGAAGGTAACGGCTTCAAGAGCCTGAAAGAAGGCCAAAAAGTTAGCTTCGTCGCTGTACAAGGTCAAAAAGGCATGCAGGCTGACCAGGTTCAAGTCCAGGAATAAGCCGCTGCTTGAAAAACCCCTGATGCATATCAGGGGTTTTTTTATGCCTGCAATTTAGTATGGCCTGCCCCCACATCACGAGCCCTCCATGCCAAAACATGCACTGCGCCCGCAAGGTGACTTCCCCACAGCCGGCCTGGGCCGCCGCCTGGCTGCGGTGCTTTACGACAGTTTCCTGTGCATTGCCCTGCTGATCGTCGTCACCTTCATCTACAAACTGATTCAGATGGCGATCTACGGCGAAGCACAACTACGCCAATGGTCAGAGGCAGGAGCACTGGACGGTGACCCGTTGCTATCCACCCTGCTGCTAATCAGCCTGTTCGGGTTCTTCGCCAAATTCTGGACGCACAGCGGCCAGACACTAGGCATGCAGGTCTGGGGCATACGCGTACAAAATAAGGACGGCACGGCGATCAGCCTGTGGCAAGCATTGCTACGGTTTCTGGTCGCACTTGTTTCGGGACTGGCCTTGGGCCTGGGCTACCTGTGGGTGCTCTTCGACAAACGCAAATGCAGCTGGCACGACCACTACTCGGATAGCGTTACCGTGCAACTGCCGAAGAACGCGCATCGCAAGTAGCGAGAAGAGCAACTAACGGCACCCATCGGCAAGGTGAATACCCGCACAAAGAAAAGGCTCAAAGCATGCACCACGCCCTCCCCCGCCAGACAGGAGAAGGCGCGATGCGATAGATCAGCCAGCTCGGCGCAGCAGCCAGAAGCCTGCCACCGCACAGATACCCGCAGGGATTAGCACCGCGAACAGCGGCGAGAAGCCGAAGACCAGACTCGAAGGCCCCAGCAGATCCTGAGCAATACGAAACACGAAGCCAACCAACACACCGGTGAACACGCGCTGGCCGAGGGTGACCGAGCGCAGCGGGCCAAAAATGAAGGAGATCGCCATTAGCACCAGCGCAGCGGTGACCAGCGGCTGCAGCACCTTGGTCCAGAACGCCAGCCAGTACTGACCATTGTTCAGGCCCTGCTCTTTCAGATAATGGATGTAGCGCCACAGACCACTGACCGACAGCGCCTCGGGCTCCAGCACCACGGTGCCCAGCAGTTGCGGATTGAGCTCGATATCCCAACGCTCGCTCGGCGCCTTGAGCACTTCGGTGCTGCGCTCGTGGAACTGGGTGGTGGCCACATCTTCCAGCTGCCAGTAGCTACCTTCGTAGGTAGCGCGACGGGCAAAGCTGGACGATTCCAGACGACGCTGATCGTCGAAGCGGTAACGCGTCACACCGAACAACACGCCATCAGGCTGCACGGCATTGATGTGCACGAACTCCTGCCCCTGACGGTGCCACATGCCCCGCTTCGAGGTCTGCGCTTCGCCACCGCCCTGTGCCATGGCCCTGCCCGCCTGGGCCTGATTCTCGCTCCAAGGGGCGACATACTCACCGATCAGGATGCCGACCAGCATCAGCGCCAGCATCGGCTTCATCACGCCCCAGACGATGCGCCCGATGGACACGCCAGCCGCACGCATGATGGTCAATTCGCTGTTGCTGGCCAGAGTACCCAGGCCGATCAGACACCCCACCAGCGCAGCCATGGGCAGCATGTCGTAGATGCGCCGCGGCGCGGTGAGGAAGACGTACCACAGGGCATCGCCCAGGCCGTAGTTACCTTCTATATCACCCAACTCGTCGATGAAGGCGAACAGCAGGGCCAGGCCGACGATGATGCCGAGCACAGCCAGAATGGCGAACAGCACCTGCGCGCCAATGTAACGATCCAGCTTAACCACGAGTGCTCTCCCGACGACTTACCAGCTTCAGACGCATCGGCTCCCAGTACAGTAGGGCCAGGCCGATCAGCAGGAACAACAGGTGCACGCCCCACAGGCCGATTGCTGGCGGAATGCGCCCTTTGTCCAACGCACTGCGTGCAGCAACCAGCAAACCAAGGTAGGTCATGTACAACAGAATCGCCGGGAGCAACTTGAGGAAGCGCCCCTGACGCGGGTTGACCCGAGACAGCGGCACCGCCATCAAGGTGACGATGAACACCAGCAACGGAATGGATAGACGCCACTGCAGTTCAGACTGCAGACGCGGCTCGTCACTGCCGAACAGCTGCGACGTGGGTATGGCTTCGCGCTCGCTGATGTCTGCGGTCACCGAAGGCTTGGGCAGCAACACACCGTAGGTGTCGTACTGCACGACGCGGTAATCGGCCTGTCCCGGATTGCCGTCATAGCGATAGCCGTTTTCCAGAATCAGGTAACGACTGCCGTCGCTCTGCACTTCCTGACGACCACTCTCGGCCACCAGCACGGTGATGCCGCGCTCCTTGTCACCGGCACGGGACAAGCGCTTGTCGGAGATGAAGATGCCGCCCAACTCGGTGCGATCTTCCGACAGCTCCTGGGTGTAGGTGACCCGCGAGCCATTGCGCATGGACTGAAAGCGCCCGGGCACCAGCGTATCGAACTCGGTCAGCGCATCCTGCTCATTGAAGATCTTGGCGACCTGGGAAACGCCCTGAGGCGCCAACCCCATGCTCAACCAGGCAACCAGCAGCGCCACCACAGTGGCCGGCGCCAGGCTGTAGATAAACAGCTTCTGCTGGCTCATGCCGGTCGCCGACAGCACGGTCATCTCGCTGTCCAGGTACAAACGCCCGTAGGCCAGCAGGAAACCCAGAAACAGCCCCAGCGGCAGAATCAGTTGCAGGAAGCCGGGCAGACGAAAGCCCATGATCAGAAACAGTACGCCCGGATCGAGCATCCCCTGAGCCGCCTGGGCCAGGTACTTGATGAAGCGGCCACTCATGATGATCACCAGCAGCACGGCACTGACCGCACTCAAGGTAACCAGAACCTCTCGGGACAAATATCGGAAGACGATCAAACAGACACTCCAGGGTTGTCAGGCTCAGGCGGCTGTACTCGAACTAACCGCACTGCATGCTGGTGCGCGCGTTAAGCGAACCGGCCGAAAAATTGCCGTTATTATCCTGCGATTAAGCTGGCGTGTCACTGCACATAAAGCCGTGCCAGCCACAAAGACTCTGCCACGCGTAAGCATTCAGCAGAGCGGTTACGTGCGGCGTGGGCGCAAATAGTTATTGGTATGTTCCGCTGGATACCAGAGGTAACCCCCTAGATCTCTCTGCCGCGCGGCAACTGGGTCCGTGCACGTACCGGGATCCAGCCTATATATCCAATTCGCGTAGATACGGCGGTGGTGTTTTCTGCGCTACTTGCCTGCCGTCATGACCTTGATAGCCCACCTTGCCAACTTTTCCTGCCTCAGCCCCCAGGGCGACACCCCAATCATCCGCATCGAGAAAGCCCAGCACATTCAAGGAATCAGGCTCAGATGCCTTGGTAAAGAACAACGAAGTTCCATATTCAGGCGTTTCACTGTCGTAGCCCAGCGCCTGCTCGAACGCGGAGATACAGCTGCTGTGGGTAACCAGAACCAGGTTTTTACCCGGAGCTTTATGCTGTAGCGCGTCCTTGAGCATCGTTTCTCTGCATTTATACAGCCAGTCTTCATCTATACCGACATCGTCAAAAACGATTGACTCGGTCTGTGCAGTTCGAGCGAGTGGGCTGTTGTAAATGTCGGTTTTGCCGAGACCTAATTGGCTGAAACGCTCTGCGAGAAGATTTCCAACCACCACCGACCTGGAGGTCACACCTTCCGTACCTTGCAGGCATGGATGGTCTTCCTTGTCACACCGCTCGAGATGGCGGAGCAAAACAATCACATCGCCACTTTCCCATTGGGCCAACAGGTTGGGCAGCTCATGCCTGCTTTCTTCTGAAAGGTCTGCTATTTCGGGGGGATGAACAATGAACGCGCCCGCTGCAACCACCAGAGAAGCCGCTGTTGCCCAGGTAAATGCACGCTTGCGCTGGCAGGCACTGAGCGTGCGCAACCATTGCCGGGAACGGCTAAGCAATGGAACGTTGAACATGAAGACTCCTAATTCCGAGCCACGAGTGGCCATTGCCACGCAGGGTGAGCCTTAGTTGAACTCAAGCACTGTGAATAGTTGCGAAACAGGAATGGTTAACTGAACCGCCCTATTCCTGATGCGAGCATTTCGCTCTTAAGCACACCGCCTGGGCAGCCTAAGTTGGCCGAGCACACCGAATACCTGACCAGAGCCAAGACACTCCCCGGAGAGGCTCAAGCGAAATCGTGTGTAGACGAACGGAGCAACCTGCGCGTACGAAATTCAGGCTGTAGAAGCGAATACGCGGGGCGAAGCGTGGGAGAAATCGATCCACAGAAAATCGCCGCACCACCGGCAGAGCACGGTAGACGGCGAAGTGTCTAAACGCATCAAGAACCTCACCCCGCGCAACGCTCTGCTACGGCTGGGTGACTCTCCGTACAGACCTGAAGGCGCTGGGCATCCGCCAACACCGCCTGTACGATACCCGACACACTTACGCGACCATGTGCCTTATGGCTGGAACGGATGTGGCCTTTATTGCCAACATTGCCAATCAGCCCGGACACACGATAGAAGTACCACTCAGCACCTGCACCAAATGGATCAATTTCAAGGGTGACTGGTCAGAGTTGGTTAAGCTGTCGACTGCTAAAAAATCGGTACAGCAAAACCAGGAATTCAGTTAAAGCCTTTGAATACAGGGCGTTAGAGAAAACCCTGTAAATCATCCTGCATCCGCGACTCGTTGCCTTGGGGACACCACGCATGGAATTTATTGTCAAAAGCGCTCGCCCGGAAACATTGAAAACCGCCACCCTGGTCATTCCAGTTGGTGAAGGTGCAATCCTCGGCGCCACCGCCAAAGCGGTAGACGCTGCCAGCGGCGGCGCGATCAGTGCTCTACTCAAGCGCGGTGACCTGGCCGGCAAGCCTGGCCAAACCCTGCTGGCCCACGGTCTGCCGAACCTCAAGGCCGAGCGCGTACTGCTGGTCGGCACCGGGAAAGACGCCGAACTTTCCGATCGCCAACTGCGTAAACTGATCGCAGCCGTCTACACGGTACTGAAGAACCTCGGTGGCAGCGATGCCCTGCTCGCCCTGCAGGATGTTCAGGTTAAGAACCGCGACGCCTATGGCAAGGCGCGTCTGCTAGTGGAAAGCCTGGCAGACGCTGGCTACCAGTTCGACCGTTTCAAGAGCCAGAAAGCCACGCCTGGCGCGCTGAAGAAAATCACCCTGATCACCGACAAGGCCAGTGTCGCCGACGTCGAGCGCGCGACCACCGAGGCTCGCGCCATCGCCATCGGCATGGCGCTGACCAAGGATCTGGGCAATCTGCCGCCGAACATCTGCCACCCCAGCTACCTGGCCGAGCAAGCCAAGGAACTGGCCAAGGCGCACAAAAACCTCAAGGTCGACATCCTCGACGAGAAGAAGCTGCAGGCGCTCGGCGCTGGTGCTTTCCTCGCCGTCGCTCAGGGCAGCGATCAGCCGCCGCGGATGATCGTGCTCAACTATCAGGGCGCGAAGAAGACCGACAAACCCTACGTACTGGTCGGTAAAGGCATCACCTTCGACACTGGCGGCATCAGCATCAAGCCGGCCGCTGGCATGGACGAGATGAAATACGACATGTGCGGCGCCGCCAGCGTGTTCGGCACCCTGCGCGCCGTACTGGAGCTGCAACTGCCGATCAATCTGGTGTGCCTGTTCGCCTGCGCCGAGAACATGCCCAGCGGCGGCGCTACCCGCCCAGGTGACATCGTCACCACCATGAGCGGGCAGACCGTGGAAATCCTCAACACCGACGCCGAAGGCCGTCTGGTGCTGTGCGACACCCTGACTTACGCCGAGCGCTTCAAGCCGCAAGCAGTGATCGATATCGCCACCCTCACCGGCGCCTGCATCGTCGCCCTGGGCAGCAATGTATCTGGCCTGATGGGCAACGATGACGACCTGGTTGGCGAGATTCTCGCTGCAGGCCGCCACGCCGATGATCGCGCCTGGCAGCTGCCGCTGTACGACGAATACCAGGAGCAGCTGGATAGCCCGTTTGCCGACATTGCCAATATCGGCGGCCCCAAGGCCGGCACCATCACTGCGGGCTGCTTCCTGTCGCGCTTCGCCAAGAGCTACCGCTGGGCCCACCTGGACATCGCCGGCACGGCCTGGATCAGCGGCGGCAAGGACAAGGGCGCCACTGGCCGCCCAGTGCCCCTGCTGACCCAGTACCTGCTCGATCGCGTACCGCAGGAGCAGCGCTGATAGCAGCCTGAGCAGTGCGCCGCCCACTGGCGGCGCACTGCCTGATGGCTGTCTGCGGATACCTTCATGCCCCGAATAGAATTCTACGTACTGTCGTCGAGCACCACGGCCGAGCGCCTGCGCGCGGCCTGCCAGCTCGCCGGCAAGGCCTGGCGTCATGGTTTGCCAGTGTTCCTGCGCGGCAGCGACGCCGCACAATGCACAGAGCTCGACGAGCTGCTGTGGCGGGCCCGCCAGGAAAGCTTCATCCCCCACGACCTGCATCAGGACGACCCGAAATCACCCATCGTGATCGGCACCGACGAAGTGCCCGAGGTAGCTCAGGGCGTGCTGATCAACCTGGGCAGCACGCTCAGCCCACATATCGTGCATTTCAGTCGAGTTATCGAGATCGTCAACCAGGAACCCGACCTGCTGACCGCCTGCCGGGAGAATTTCCGCAGCTACCGTCAACAGGGCTATGATCCCAAACGTGTCGAACTGTAAAGCCCCCATGGACAACCCAAACCCACCGCAAAAACCCGGCGCCCTGCTGAACGATCTCGAGTCGATTCGCGAACTGCTGGGCGACGATCTCGATCCGCCCCTGCTGACCGAGAAATTCGACCCCGACGATATTCCGCTGCTCTCGGACGTAGTGCCTGCCCCCGCACCTAACCCGCGACCATCGGCAACGAGCGGTACTGCGACCGGCATGGCCTCCGAAAATGAGTTGCGTCAGACAGTGCAACGCGCCATTGGCCGGGACAACGAGATCAACCGTCTCGACAGCGAACTACGCGCCGCTGCTCAGTTACTCCTGCAGGATGTGATCGACGACTTCGTGCCGCAGATCGAAGCCGAACTCAAGCGTCGCCTGCAAGCACGCCTGCACCGCTTGCTACCACAACGTCGATAACACCCCTCAAGCGCTAGCCAAACGCCCCTCTCCGCTCGACCGATAGCCTCGAGAGCGGAGGAAAACTGCACGGCGGTTGGTTATACTGCTCGGCTTTTCCGATCAGACGCCAGAAGGGTCCCGCCACGCATGGACAAGACCTACCAGCCCCACGCCATCGAAACCGCCCTGTACGAAAACTGGGAGGCGAAGGGCTACTTCGCTCCGCAGGGTTCCGGTGACCCTTACACCATCATGATCCCGCCGCCGAACGTGACCGGCAGCCTGCACATGGGCCACGGGTTCAACAACGCGATCATGGATGCCCTGATCCGCTTCCGCCGCATGCAGGGTCGCAACACCCTGTGGCAGCCGGGCACCGATCACGCCGGCATTGCCACGCAGATGGTGGTGGAACGTCAACTGGCCGCTCAGGGTATCGATCGCCATGATCTGGGCCGCGAGAAATTCCTCGACAAGGTCTGGGATTGGAAAGCCGAGTCCGGTGGCAACATCACCCGGCAGATCCGTCGCCTGGGCTCGTCCGTGGATTGGTCGCGCGAGCGCTTCACCATGGACGACGGCCTGTCCGAAGCGGTCAAGGAAGCTTTCGTGCGCCTGCACGAGGACGGCCTGATCTACCGTGGCAAGCGTCTGGTCAACTGGGACACCAAGTTCCACACCGCCATTTCCGATCTGGAAGTTGAAAGCCACGACGAGAAGGGCCACCTGTGGAACCTTCGCTACCCGCTGGCTGACGGCAACAAGACCGCCGAAGGCGCCGACTACCTGATCGTCGCCACCACGCGTCCGGAAACCATGCTGGGTGACGCAGCCGTCGCCGTGAACCCGGAAGACGAACGCTACAAGGCCCTGATCGGCCAGTACGTCGAACTGCCGCTGCTTGGCCGCCGCATCCCGATCATCGCGGACGATTACTGCGACCCGGAATTCGGTACCGGCTGCGTGAAGATCACCCCGGCCCACGACTTCAACGACTATGAGGTCGGCAAGCGCCACAACCTGCCGCTGATCAACATCTTCGACCAGGACGCAGCTGTGCTGCCGGGTGCGCAGATCTTCAACATCGACGGCAGCGTCAACGCCCTGCTCGATGCCAGCCTGCCTGCCGAATACGCCGGCCTGGATCGCTTCGAAGCGCGTAAGCAAATCGTCGCCGCCTTCGATGCCCTCGGGCTGCTGGAAAAGATCGACGACCACGCCCTGAAAGTCCCGAAGGGCGACCGCTCCGGCACCATCATTGAGCCGTGGCTGACCGATCAGTGGTACGTGTCCACCAAGCCACTGGCCGAGAAGGCCATCGAAGTGGTCGAGAACGGCGAGATCCAGTTCGTGCCCAAGCAGTACGAAAACATGTACTTCAGCTGGATGCGCGACATCCAGGACTGGTGCATCAGCCGTCAGCTCTGGTGGGGCCACCGCATTCCGGCCTGGTACGACCAGTCGGGCAACGTCTATGTCGGCCGTGACGAAGCGGAAGTACGCGCCAAGCACAACCTGGGCGACATCCCGCTGCGCCAGGACGACGACGTACTGGATACCTGGTTCAGCTCGGGCCTGTGGACCTTCTCCACCCTCGGCTGGCCGGAAGAGACCGACTTCCTGAAGACCTTCCACCCGACCGACGTGCTGGTCACCGGTTTCGACATCATCTTCTTCTGGGTTGCCCGGATGATCATGCTGTCCACCCACCTGACCAAGCAGATCCCGTTCAAGACCGTGTACGTTCACGGCCTGGTACGCGACGGCCTGGGCCAGAAGATGTCCAAGTCCAAGGGCAACGTCCTCGACCCGCTGGACATCGTCGATGGCATCGACCTCGACACCCTGCTGGCCAAACGCACCAGCGGTATGATGCAGCCCAAGCTTGCCGAGAAGATCGCCAAGCAGACCAAGGCCGAGTTCCCGGAAGGGATCGCCAGCTACGGTACCGACGCCCTGCGCTTCACCTTCTGCTCGCTGGCCACCACCGGCCGCGACGTGAAGTTCGACATGGGCCGCGTCGAGGGCTATCGCAACTTCTGCAACAAGCTGTGGAACGCCGCCAACTTCGTCATCGAGAACACCGATGGCCAGGACACCGGTATCAATGGTGAGCAGGTCGATCTGTCGCCGGTCGATCGCTGGATCATTTCCGCGCTGCAGCGTTGCGAGCAGGACGTGACCCGCCACCTCGACGCCTTCCGCTTCGACCTGGCGACCCAGGCCCTGTACGAGTTCGTCTGGGACGAGTACTGCGCCTGGTACCTGGAACTGGTCAAGCCGGTGCTGTGGGACGAGAACGCCCCAGTTGAGCGCCAGCGCGGCACCCGCCGCACGTTGGTGCGTGTGCTGGAAGTGATCCTGCGTCTGGCTCACCCGTTCATGCCGTTCATCACCGAAGAAATCTGGCAGCGCATCAAGGGCCAGGCCGCCGTCAGCGGCGAGACGCTGATGCTGCAACCCTGGCCGGTGGCTAACGAAAGCCGTATCGACGTGGCGGCCGAGGGCGACATCGAGTGGGTCAAGCAACTGATGCTCGGCGTGCGGCAGATCCGTGGCGAGATGAAGATCTCCATGGCCAAGCGCATCGACGTCATTCTCGCCAACGCCAACACCGAAGACCTGCGACGCCTGAACGACAACGCCCCGCTGCTCAACAAACTGGCCAAGTTCGAGTCGGTGAAGGTACTGGCAGCTGGTGAAGAAGCGCAGATGTCCGCCACCGCCCTGGTCGGCGACATGCAGGTACTGGTGCCGATGGCCGGGCTGATCGACAAGGAAGCCGAACTGGCGCGCCTGGACAAGGAAATCCAGCGCCTGGAAGGTGAAGCCAAGCGGATCGGCGGCAAGCTGGCTAATGAGGGCTTCGTCGCCAAGGCTCCGGCTGAAGTACTGGAGAAGGAGCGCGCCAAGCTGGCCGAGGCCGAGCAGGCGCTGGCCAATCTGGTGGAGCAGCGCGGCAAGATCGCCAGCCTCTAAACCAGCGCGCAACTGACAACGGCCTGCCGTGGCGAAAGCCCGGCAGGCCGTTGTCGTTTGTGGCCAGCCTGTTTGTTATCCCGGCCCGGCACGCAGTATCCTCGAAGCTCCTCACATGATCGGGCCCCTGCAAATGGACGTGAGCAAGACCAAGACCAGTTTCTACCGCCGCCTCTACGTCGCCTGGCTGATCGACAGTGGCGCCGCCGATAGCGTGCCAGCCCTGATGGCCGCCACCGGCATGCCACGGCGCACCGCCCAGGACACCCTGAGCGCGCTGGAGGAGCTGGATATCGACTGCCAGTTCCAGCAGCAGGACGGCGAGCGCAACAACGCCGGTCACTACGTGATCCGCGACTGGGGCGCCATCGACAAACGCTGGATCGCCGCCAACCTGCAGCAGATCAAGGCTGTCCTCGGCTATCCCTGAAACACTGCAGGAAACTCATACGATCTCGCGCTAAGGCCTGAGTAACGGCCAAGGCAGCAGATCGGGGCAAGGAGCCAGAATGACCTTCGACCTATTCATGGTGCTCGGCCTTCTGTTCAGCGCAGTGGTGTTGTTCGTCATCAACAAACCGCGCATGGACGTGGTCGCACTGATGATCATCGTCGCCCTGCCGATCACGGGCGTGCTCAGCATCCAGGAAACCCTGGCCGGCTTTAGCGACCCCAGCGTGATCCTGATTGCCGCGCTGTTCGTGATCGGTGAGGGCTTGGTGCGTACCGGAATCGCCTACCGCCTCGGCGACTGGCTGGTGGCCAGGGCTGGCAGCAGTGAAACCCGTCTGCTGGTCTTACTGATGGTAGCAGTGGCCGGGCTCGGCTCGGTGATGAGCTCTACCGGCGTGGTGGCGATCTTCATCCCGGTAGTGCTCGGTGTGGCGGCGCGGCTGAAGATCGCCCCGGGCCGATTGATGATGCCGCTGGCGTTCGCCGGCTTGATCAGCGGAATGCTGACCCTGGTGGCCACGCCGCCGAACATGGTGGTGCACAGCGAGCTGCTGCGCGCTGGTCTGCCGGGCTTCGACTTCTTCAGCTTCACGCCCATCGGGCTGACCGTGCTGGTGCTTGGTGTGCTCTACATGCTCGCCACACGTCGCTGGCTGCAACGTGACGTCGATGGCGACGCATCGGCAGCGCCGCGCCTGACCCTTGGCGACCTGGCCAACAGCTACCGTCTCCACGAGCGCGAACGACGCCTGCGCGTACGCGCCGACTCACCACTTGCCAACCAGGCGCTGGACGAGTTGCACCTGCGCTCGCAGTACGGCATCAACGTGATCGCCGTGGAGCGTCAGCGGCAGTTCCGCAACCTGTTGCTGATGGCCACCGGCAATACTCAACTGCAGCCCGACGACGTGCTGCTGGTCGACCTGGCCAGCCCGGCCATCGCCCTGCTCGGCGCCTATCAGGAGTTGGGCCTGGAAGCGTTGCCGCTGCGCAATTCCTACTACAGCGTGCACTCCCACGAATTGGGGCTGGCCGAAGTGGCGTTGCCGCCGGAATCGCAGCTACCGGGCAAGAGCATTCAGGAGCTCGGTCTGCGCAGCCGCTACAAACTCAACGTGGTTGGTCTGCGCCGTCATGGCCAGGCACTCGAAGGCCTGCTGGTGGACGAGAAGCTGAGCCACGCCGACACCCTGCTGGTGGCCGGCAGCTGGAAGCGGATCCATCACCTGCAAAGCCTCAATCGCGACTTTCTGGTGCTCAGCCTGCCCGCCGAGGTCGACGAGGTGGCCCCCGCCGCGCGCCAGGCGCCCTATGCCCTGCTGAGCCTGGCGGTGATGGTCGGTCTGATGATCAGCGGCCTGGTGCCCAACGTCATGGCCGCACTGATCGGCTGCCTGCTGATGGGCGCCTTCCGCTGCGTCGACATGCCCAGTGCCTACCGGTCGATCCACTGGCCGAGCCTGATCCTGATCGTCGGCATGCTGCCCTTCGCCCTGGCCCTGCAGAAAACCGGAGGAATCGACCTGGCGGTCAACGGCCTGGTCGGGGCGCTTGGCGAAGCCGGGCCGCGCGTAATTCTCGCCAGCCTGTTCGCCGTCACCGCCCTGATCGGCCTGTTCATCTCCAACACCGCAACAGCGGTGCTGATGGCCCCGGTGGCGATCGCCACGGCCCAGGCGCTGGGCGCCTCACCCGTACCCTTCGCCATGACCGTCGCCCTGGCAGCCTCGGCCGCGTTCATGACGCCGATCTCGTCGCCAGTGAATACCCTGGTGCTAGGGCCGGGCCAGTACCGCTTTGGGGATTTCGTGCGCATCGGCGTGCCGTTCACCATCCTGGTGATGATCGTCAGCGTGGTGATGGTGCCGTGGATATTTCCGCTCTAGCTCACGGAAAAGACAGCAGCGGGATTAAAGGCGGGAGCGGCCGTTCGGTGTGGACAGGTGATCAGATCGTTCCTCACGCTCCGCGTGGGAATGCGTTCAGGGACGCTCTGCGTCTCCGCAGGCTAGGGAAGCGGGCACAGAGCGCCCTGGCCCAGGCTCCCACGCTGGAGCGTGGGAGCCATCAACAGATGCACGCTTGCGCCTTGAAACATCCGACTACGCCGCGCGGAAGAAACGGCGCTTGGCGCGGCTCAACCAGCCATCTTCGCTCCTGTCGGCGGCCAGGCGGCGCAGGTTTTCGGTGACCGCCGCCACGTAGTTCTGGTCGTCGTTGCGGATATGCCCGAACAGCCAGCGCCCGAGCAGGCTGCGCAATTCGTCGCAGACGTCTTCGCCCTGCTTGAATCGCATGCGGTAGTCGTCGACCCGCTTGATGAAAATGTCGTGCACCCGTTTGTGGGCCTTGGTGAAGACGTAGCCGGCCTCCTCGAGCATCGCCTCTTCGAAGGCGAAGTGCGAGGTGGTGTAATCCACCAGTTCCTCGATCACCAGCGCCACGCCCTCGCGGGCGCCCTTCTGCTGCGCGACGTATAGCTCATTGATCATGTCGACGATACGCCGGTGCTGGCCGTCGATCACCGCGATTCCGGTGTTCAGATCATCGCTCCAATTCAGATAGGCCATGCTCGGCCTCCGTGTCATTCCCAAGATGCAGCCAGTCTAGGGCTGAGCAAGCAGCAGCCCTTTGACCTGGGTCAGTGCGCATCCCGACACTTGAGGGCGGCTGGCAGCGGTTTTCCGATAGCTCTGTAAAAAGCCGGCAAGCACGCCGCTACCGCCTGTGGGAAAATGCGCGCCTCGCCCTTTCCGTGATCCATCAGCATGCCCGCCAAACGCCCACCGAAATCATCCGCCCCCTCAGCCGACAAGGGCCAGTTGCATCCGCGCAACCGCCATCAGGGGCGTTATGACTTTCCGGCGCTGATCAAGACCAGCCCGGAGCTGGCGGCGTTCGTGATCATCAATCCGTACGGTAAGGAGAGCATCGACTTCGCCAACCCGGCGGCGGTCAAGGTGTTCAACCGTGCCCTGCTCCGGCAGTTCTACGGCATCACGCACTGGGACATTCCGGCGGACTACCTGTGCCCGCCCATACCCGGGCGAGCGGATTACCTGCATTACCTGGCCGATTTGCTGGCGACCGACAACACCGGCGAGATCCCCAGAGGCGCGACGATACGGGCGCTGGATATCGGCGTAGGCGCCAACTGCATCTACCCGCTGCTCGGCAACCGCGAGTACGGCTGGCATTTTCTGGGGGCCGATATCGCGCCTCAGGCCATCGCCTCTGCGAAGGCCATCGTGCAGTCGAATCCCGGCCTGAGCGAGCAGATCGAATTGCGCCTGCAGCCGGATGCGGGGCATGTGTTGAGCGGTTTTCTGGCCCCTGAAGAGCGCTTCGAGCTGACCCTGTGCAACCCGCCCTTCCATGCCTCGGCAGACGAAGCCACCAGCGGCAGCAAGCGCAAATGGCGCAACCTCGGCAAGCTCGACCCCAAGCGCAAGCTGCCGGTGCTGAACTTCGGCGGCCAAGCTGCTGAACTGTGGTGCCCTGGCGGCGAAGCGGCGTTCGTCGCCAGGCTGATTCGCGAAAGCGCCGACCACCGCGAGCAGGTGCTGTGGTTCAGCACGTTGATTTCCAAATCCGGCAACCTGCCCGGTGTGTACGCCACGCTGAAGAAAGTCGGCGCCCTGGAAACGCGCACCGTGGAAATGAGCCAGGGCCAGAAGCAGAGCCGCTTCGTGGCCTGGACGTTCCACGATGCCGAACAGCGTCAGCGCTGGCTGCAGGCTCGTTGAAATTGCTGGGGCCTGGACACAAGCGCCATCAGCGGCACAGGCACACCGTTAACGAATGCGAGCTAGAACCTCGATCGGCGCATCAACATCAACGCCAGCGCGGCCAGCCATAGCAGCGACACCCCGTAATTGATGCGTTGATAGAGGCCGAAACCCTGCCCGTTTTGCACGGCGGCCGCCATCAACGGCAGGGTGCCGAGCGCCACTAGCGTGCACAGCAGAGAGAACCAGGAAAACTGCCGGGAGCCGAGCAGGCGGCGGCCCAGATAGACCCACAGTGCACTGGCAAGCAACAGACTGAGCGCCATGACCAGCCCCGCCAGGTTATGCAGGTTCTGGCTGGTCGACGGGCTTTGCGGCGCACAACCCGCGTCACAGGCGAAGTAGCCGGTGCCGAAGCTACCCAGGCCGTGGAGGATGATCAGCAGGCCACTGAAGCGCGCCCAATGGTTATCGAAGCTCAGCAGCACGGCGACGCCGAACAGCATGAACAGCGCACCCAACGGGAAGTTGTTGATCAGCGGCGAGATGAATTGAGTGGGTGCACCTTCGGCGCCGAACAGGCTCATGGCCTGATCGAAGTGGCTATAACCGGGATAAAGCGCGCCAGCCAGAGCCACGCCAAGCGCCAGCCAGAGAGGCGTGATCAGACCGGCCAGATAACCAAGGGTCAATGTCCTGTGCGACTGCATGCGAATGTCCTTTTGCGCCAGTGGAGTACCAGGCATTGACGCAGCCGATCCTTAAACGGGCACACCCGAACACCGAGCCTATTGCCGCTGCCCGTCGACTGCGACACGCGAACTGCAGCCTGACGAGCGTTTTTCGTCCATAATCGCCGCCCTCGAAAAGCTGCCGGGTGACCTCCGGCCCTGATAGGTAGACTTCACATGCTGCGCATCACCGAACTGAAACTGCCCCTCGACCATGCGGACGACGCGTTGCGCCCCGCCCTGGTCGAGCGCTTGGCTATCGAAGACAGCGAACTGCTCGAGTTCAGCGTGTTCAAGCGCAGCTACGATGCCCGCAAGAAGTCCGGCGACATGCCCTTCATCTATACCATCGACTTCAGCGTGCGCGACGAAGCGGCGCTGCTGGCGCGCCTGAACAACGACCGCAACCTCGGCATCGCCCCGGACGTGCGTTACAAGCCGCTGAGCATTCCTGCAGAACAGCAACCGCAACAGCGCCCGCTGGTGATCGGTTTCGGCCCTTGCGGCATCTTTGCTGCCCTGCTGCTGGCACAGATGGGTCTCAAGCCGATCGTCCTCGAACGTGGCAAGGAAGTGCGCCAGCGCACCAAGGACACCTGGGGTCTGTGGCGCAAGAACGTGCTCGACCCGGAGTCCAACGTGCAATTCGGCGAAGGCGGCGCAGGCACCTTCTCCGATGGCAAGCTGTATAGCCAGATCAAGGATCCGAACCACTACGGCCGCAAAGTGCTCGAGGAATTCGTCAAGGCTGGTGCGCCGGAGGAGATCCTCTATGTCAGCAAGCCGCATATCGGTACCTTCCGCCTGACTGGCGTGGTCGCCAGCATGCGTGAAGAGATCAAGGCACTGGGCGGCGAAGTACGCTTTCAGCAACGTGTCAGTGATGTGCTGATCGAAGACGGTCAACTGGTCGGCGTGGAACTGGAGAACGGCGAACAGGTGCACAGCCGCCACGTCATCCTGGCCCTCGGCCACAGCTCCCGGGATACTTTCCGCGCGCTGCACAAACGCGGCGTGTTCATGGAAGCCAAGCCCTTCTCGGTGGGTTTCCGGATAGAACACCCGCAGTCGCTGATCGACCGCGCCCGCCTCGGCAAGTACGCCGGTCACCCGAAGCTTGGCGCAGCCGACTACAAGCTGGTGCACCACGCCAAGAACGGCCGTTCGGTGTACAGCTTCTGCATGTGCCCGGGCGGCACCGTGGTCGCCGCCACCAGCGAGCCGCATCGCGTGGTAACCAACGGCATGAGCCAGTACTCGCGCAACGAGCGTAACGCCAACGCCGGTATCGTCGTCGGCATTACCCCGGAGCAGGATTACCCCGGTGGCCCGCTGGCAGGTATCGAGCTGCAGGAGCGTCTGGAGTCACATGCCTACGTGCTGGGCGGCAGCAACTACGAAGCACCGGGACAGCTGGTGGGCGACTTTATCGCTGGCAAACCGAGCGAAGCCCTGGGCAGCGTCGAGCCGTCCTACAAGCCAGGGATCAAGCTGGGTGATCTGGCAGAGGCCCTGCCGGACTTCGCCATCGAGGCGATCCGTGAGGCACTGCCGGCCTTCGGCAAGCAGATCAGGGGCTTCGATCTGCACGATGCGGTGCTTACCGGCATCGAAACCCGTACCTCGTCGCCGCTGCGAATCACCCGCGGTGAAGACCTGCAGAGCCTCAACGTGCGTGGTCTGTTCCCGGCAGGCGAAGGTGCAGGTTACGCCGGCGGCATTCTCTCCGCCGGTGTCGATGGCATCCGCGTTGCGGAAGGCGTGGCACGAGCACTACTGGCCGACTAGGCGGATTGCCAGCGGCACAAGGTAGTACGCTGCGAGCCGTTGGGCCGGCGTTCGGGATCATCGTAACGGCTGATCTCGACGAACCCGGCCTTGCGCATCATGCCCGCCGAGGCCGCGTTCTCTTCATGGCGGTCGATATAGATATCGCTGATGCCCTCGCTGCGGATATCCGTCACCACCTGGCGCAGTAACGCCGAACCCAGCCCGCGCCCCGCCATGTCCCTATGGGTAACGGCTTCGCAAATATAGGCATGCTCGTCATCGCTTCGGCTCAGGGGCTGATACTCATGGAACCAGGTGGTACGCACGTGGCTGACGAACCCCAGCAGCCCACCCTCACCTTCCGCCAACAACGCCCGCGTGCTGCCGTCGGCGATGCCCTGCAAATGGGCAGTCACCTCTGCGTACGGTAAATGATTCCAGGTATTGGGGCCGTGTTCGAAGATCAGCGCACAGAGCGCTTCGATGTCAGCGGCGGTCGCCGTACGTGGTTGCCACTGCATCTGCCAGGCCTCCCTCAGGGATAGTGCTGATGCAGTGTAGGCGTGATGCAGAGCCGCCGACAGACACAGTCAGGCGGCAAACGGGCAGCCCAGTTCAGGACTCCCAAGGCCGCCCGCGAGTACGACGCACCAGCTTGACCTTCTGCTGCATCGCCGCCTTGGCGAGCATGTGGGCACTGACCGGGGCGGTGATGAACAGGAACATGACGATCAGCAGTTCGTGGAAGCTCAGGCCTTCCTCGTGATTACCGAAGAAGATCATCGACGCCACTATCATACTGCCCACCCCCAGCGTGGTGGCCTTGGTCGGACCGTGCAGGCGGGTGAAGAAGTCCGGCAGACGGTACAGGCCGATGGCGCCGATCAGCGCAAACGAGCAGCCGACCAGCAGAAAAAACGCCACCAGTGCTTCGATCCAGAATGGCATGGCAATACGCTCCTCAGTCGATGATCTCGCCGTGCAGCAGGTGTTTGCCTACTGCCACGGTGCCGACGAAACCCATGATGGCGATCAGCAGCGCCGCCTCGAAAAACAGATCCGACTTCAGCCAGATGCCGAATATCACGATCAACGCCAAGGCATTGATGTACAGCGTATCCAGTGCCAGTACCCGATCCGGCATGTCAGGACCTTTGACCAGGCGAATCACGTTGAGCAGGACAGCGACGCCGAGCAGCGCCAAACACAGAGGTATCACGTAGGCGAGCATTCGAAAATCTCCATCAGCGGGGCTTCATAGCGCAACTTGACCTGGGCGATCAGTGCCTCGCTATCAGCCACGTCCAGGCCGTGTAGCAGCAGGATTTTATGGTCGCCGCTGAGGCCGGAGGACACGGTTCCGGGGGTCAACGATACGATGCAGGCAAGTACCGAGAGCATGAATTCGTTCTCGATGGCCATTGGCACCTCGACGAAGGCAGGACGCAACTTGCGCGTGGGGCCCAGCACCAGTCGCGCGACATGCAGATTGGCGAGCACGATGTCCCAGAGCACCATCAGCAGGTAACGACAAAGCAACAAAGGCCGGCGCAGCCGCGGCACGTCGAGCATGAAATCGCGACACAGCAGCGCGATGCCCCAACCAAGGAAAGCGCCCAGCAACAGGTGACCGAAACTCGGGGAGTTGACCAGTAACAGCCAGATCACCGTAAGCAGCACGATGAGCATGGGGTTGGGGAACCATCTGGATAGGCTCATACAGCACCTCCGCGCACGATCTGCAGGTAGCTATCGACATCCAGTAACTGCTGCGCAGCGGCCTGCACGTACGCATAAATCGGCTGCGCCGCAACGACCAGAAGCGGCCCGCCCGCCAGCAGGCCGATGGCCGCCAGGGCGCGAACCCAGTCGAATTCGGCAGCCGACGCCGGTTCCCCGCTGCAGCGCCAGAACAGCGTGCTACCGGCGCGCGCCAGGGCGATCACCATGCCTAGCCCACCGACCAGCACCACAGGCCAGAGCACCAACGCCTCGCTACCGGTTTGCACCGAGCGCAGCAACATCAGCTTGCCCAGAAAGCCCGAGAACGGCGGCAGGCCGGCAACGGAAATGGCACCGATGAAGAACAGCCCGCCGAGCAGTTTCGGTTGCAGCAGCTGTGGCCCCTTGCGCAGCCGCAAGCCAATCTCGCCACGCTGGCGCGCCAGCAGGTCGGCAAGCAGGAACAAGCCGCCGCACACCCAGGTGCTGTGTATCAGGTAATAGAGCGCGGCACCCAGACTCTGCGCCGTGCCCAAGGCAACGCCCGCCAGCAGGGTACCGACCGAAACGATCACCAGATAGCCGATCAATCGGCCCAGGCTGCGCGCGGCCAGGGCACCGATCACACCCGCCGCCAGGGTCAGTGCAGCCAGCGGCCACAGCAGGTAGTCGACCAGGTGGGCCAGCTCGCCCGCCTCGCTGCCGAACACCAGGGTGAAGACGCGGATCACCGCATACAGACCAACCTTGGTCATGATCGCGAACAGCGCGGCCACTGGCGCCGTGGCGGCCGCGTAGGCGTTGGGCAACCAGAAATAAAGCGGCAGGATAGCGCCCTTGAGGCCGAACACGATCAGCAGCAGGTAGCCGGCAGCAGCGATCAGCGGCTGACGATCGGCATCGGCGTCGGCAACCTTCAGCGCCAGATCCGCGATGTTCAGGGTGCCGAGCAGGCCATAGAGCATGCCCACGCCGATCAGGAAGAACGACGAGGCCACCAGGTTGAGCACCACATAATGCATGCCCGCCTTGATCCGCTTCGGGCCACCGCCATAGACCAGCAGCGAGTAAGAGGCGATCAGCAGAATTTCGAAGAACACGAACAGGTTGAACAGATCGCCGGTAAGAAACGCACCGTTGATACCGAGCAACTGGAACTGCATCAGAGCGTGGAAGTTCGGCCCGCGCTCATCGTCGCCACGCACGGCATACAGCATGGCGAAACTGGCCAGCACCGCGGTGACCAGCAACATCAGCGCCGCCAGCCGGTCGAGCAGCAGCACGATGCCGAAAGGTGCCTGCCAGTTGCCTAGGGCATAGACCTGCAGTGCACCGGCGTCCGCTTGCACTACCAGCCAGACGCTCAGTGGCAACAGTGCCCAGGTGGCCAGCAGGGAAATCCAGCGCTTGGCCGTCAGCGACAACTGTGAGCGAACCAGCAGCAGGCTGCCGGTGAACAGCGGTATGAGGATGGGCAGGATCAACGCGTGATTCATCAGCGCGGCTCCTCCCCATCCACATGGTCGGTACGCAGCTCGCCCAACGCGCGCAGCGACAGCACCACAACGAACGCAGTCATGGCGAAACCGATGACGATGGCGGTGAGCACCAGCGCCTGGGGAATCGGGTCACCGTGTTCGCTGCTCTTGCCGATCACCGCCGGCACACCGGTACCCAGACGGCCCATGGCGAACAGGAACAGGTTGACCGCATAGGAGATCAGAGTGAGGCCCATGACCACCGGGTAGATACGCGCGCGCATCAGCAAGTACACACCGCTGGCGGCCAGCACGCCCAGGGTAATGGCGAATAGCGCTTCCATCAGAGTACCTCCTTGCTCGATTCGTCCTGACTGACGTGACCGATGTTGGACAGGATCAGCAGCGTGGAGCCGACCACAGCCAGATACACGCCGAGGTCGAAAAACAGTGCGGTAGCCAGCTCGAATTCACCGATCAGCGGCAGATGGAAATGGTCGAAGGCCGAGGTCAGGAACGGCGCGCCAAAGGCCAGGCTGCCAAGGCCGGTAAGTGCGGCGATCATCACGCCAAGCCCGGCGATGCTGTGGAAGCTCCAGGGTATGCGCCGCTGCGTCCATTCGACGCCATGGGCCACGTACTGCAGGATCAGGGCGACAGCAGTGATCAGGCCGGCGATGAAGCCGCCACCAGGCAGGTTGTGCCCGCGCAGGAAGATGAAGGCCGACACCAGCAGGGCCATGGGCAGAAGCACACGGGCAATACTGTCGAGGATCATCGGGTGGCTGTCGAGCGACCAGGGCTTGCCGTTAGGGTCGTTGAGCGGATGTGGCAGGTGCAGCCCGGCCAGCAAGCCGTAGATGCCTATCGCGGCAATGGCCAGCACACCGATCTCGCCAAGGGTATCGAAACCGCGGAAGTCGACCAGAATCACATTGACCACGTTGGTACCGCCACCGCCACTGACACTGTTCTCGAGGAAGAACGAGGCGATGCTGTCGTAGGGGCGCGTCATGACTGCGTAAGCCAGCAGCGCGACGGCGATACCGGTACCACCGGCCAGCAGCACGTCACGCAGGCCACGCAGGCTGCTCGACTCCATCGGCGTACGATCCGGCATGAAGAACAGCGCCAGTACCAGCAGGATGATGGTCACCACTTCCACGGAGAGTTGGGTCAATGCCAGATCCGGTGCGGAATACCGGGCGAACGCCAGGGCCACCATCAGCCCGGCACAACTCAGGGTCATCAGCGCCTTGAGGCGATTGCGGTGGAACACCACCGTGAGCACGGCCATCACGCACAGCACCAACATGCCGAGCACGGTAATGCCATCGAATGGTGATAGCGGTATCTCACCGCCCAGCGAGTCCATCGACGACAGAGCAACGGTGATGAGCGCCAGGACGCTGCACAGCAGCAGCGCGATATAGCGTTGGAGCGAACCACTCTCAAGCAACCTGGTGACCCAGCGAGCAGCCTTTACCAGCCGGTTTATGAGCAGCTCGAACATCTCCTTGGCATCGACCTCCGGCATGCCGTTGTACCAGCGGAACAGCGGCTCGCGACAGACATAGACGATGATCCCGCCCACCAGAGCGATCACGCTCATGCCCAGCGGCAGGTTGAACCCGTGCCAGATCGACAGGCTGTAATAAGGGACTTCGCCACCCAGCGTTGCCGAGGCCGCGGAGGCCAGCAGCGGCGCCACGGTGTAGGCCGGCAGCATGCCTACCAGCAGACACAGGAAGACCAGCACTTCCACCGGAATTTTCATGTAACGCGGCGGCTCATGGGGCGGATATTTGGGCAGATCCTTCGGCTCGCCGTTGAAGAACACATCGTGGATGAAGCGCAGCGAGTAGGCGACCGAGAACACCCCGGCCAGTGTCGCGGCAGCAGGAATCATCCAGTTGAAGATACCGAGCAGATTCTGATTGAGTGTCTCGCTGAAGAACATCTCCTTGCTCAGGAAGCCGTTCAGCAGCGGTACCCCGGCCATCGCCGATGCCGCCACCATGGCCAGCACGGCAGTGTGCGGCATGTACTTCCATAGCCCGGCGATACGCCGCATGTCGCGGCTTCCGGTTTCATGGTCGATGATCCCGGCGGCCATGAACAGCGAGGCCTTGAAGGTCGCATGGTTGATGATGTGGAACACCGCCGCAACCGAGGAAATATCGGTATTGAAGCCGAACAACAGGGTGATCAGCCCGAGGTGGCTGATGGTCGAGTAGGCCAGCAGCCCCTTGAGATCGTGCTGGAACAACGCCATGCCAGCACCGAACAGCAGGGTCGCCATGCCCGTCACGCTGACCAGATAGAACCACCATTCGGTGCCGGCCAGAGCCGGGTAAAAGCGCGCCAGGAGGAACACGCCGGCCTTGACCATGGTCGCCGAGTGCAGATAGGCCGACACCGGGGTAGGTGCCGCCATCGCCTGGGGCAGCCAGAAATGGAAGGGAAATTGCGCAGACTTGGTAAACACGCCCAACAGGATCAGGATCAGCGTAACCGGGTACAGGGCGTGGTTACGGATTACATCGCCAGCCGCCAGGACCTGGGTCAGTTCGAAGCTGCCGACGATATTGCCAAGCAACAGAATCCCCGCCAGCAAGGCCAGGCCACCACCGCCCGTGACGGTCAGGGCCATGCGCGAGCCGCGACGCGCATCCGAGCTGCCACTCCAGAAGCCAATCAACAGGAACGACGACAGGCTGGTCAGTTCCCAGAACACCATCATCAACAGCATGTTTTCCGAGAGCACCACGCCCAACATGGCGCCCATGAACAGCAGCAGGTAGGCGAAGAAGCGCCCCATCGGCTCCTGCTTTCCCAGGTAATAGCGGGCGTAGAGGATCACCAGCAAGCCAATGCCGAGAATCATCAAGGCGAACAGAAAACCCAGGCCGTCCAGGCGCAGGCTCAGATCCAAGCCAAGATCCGACAGCCATGGATAGCGGACGATCTGTACTTCGCCAGCGAACACCGCAGGCTGCTGCAGCCACAGCAGGATCAGCGCAGCCGCTGGCCCCATCGCAGCCGCCAGAGCACAGAGCGAGCGCCCCATGCGGTCAGCCAGCAACGGCAGAAATATGCCTAGAAATGGTAAGGCGATGATCAGCGCAAGCGCCATACACTAAACCCCTTGTACAAGCCCGTCATGCCGCCAGACGGCCAGTTAGTGTGTGCCAGAATACCGGGCGCCTGGCGTCCGGCCGATCCCTGCGATGGTGGTGTGCGTGATGCCAACCCAGCAGGCGGAGAAACCGCCCGTAGCAGCCCAACTCGGAGCATGCCAAGTCAGTTTCGATCAATCTCCGCATAAACTGCGGTCGCTCTAACTGACTGGCTAAACACCTGCGGCGTTCGACTTGTTTTTACAGTCGCGGGCCACGAGCGCGCTGACGGGGAAAGCGTCCGCGATTATGCTTAACTATCGACTGCACGTCATGGATAGAATTATTACTAAAACTATCTTCAGACGATTCCAGAGCAGTATTTCCCAACAATATTTCAAATGCTCTAGATAGCGCTTTACCAGCGATATCACCCACAAAAAAGGCCGGATCGGCAAGCCGACCCGGCCTTCGTGCAGCGGCACTAACGACGCTCTGAGCGCCGTCAACCAAGCATCAGTTGGTCACACGGCTGGTGCCATTGACGGTCATGATGCGTACGCGCTCGCCAACGCGGAAGATCTGGTTTTCCTCAACGGCCTGCACATAGGCGCGCATGCTGCCGTCGTCTTCACGCACGGTGATTTCAACACCTTGGGTACGGGTAATGCCTTCTTCGGCTGCAGCACCCAGCAGACCACCGGCTACTGCGCCGATCACTGCGGCCACGGCCGAACCACGACCGCCACCAACGCCGCTGCCTGCCACACCACCGAGCACGGCACCCGCGCCGCCACCGATTGGCGTCTTGGTGCCTTCGATTTTCACCGGACGCAGGGATTCGATGGTGCCCATGCGCACGGTCTGCACGGCGCGCGCTTCATCGCGGGAATAGCTGTCGCCGGTCAGGCTTGATGCGCAACCGCCGAGAGTGAGAGTCGCTGCGGCAAACAGGACAACGAAAATACCAGGTTTATGCATGACGATTCTCCAGACTGGACTGATAACGCTATGACAGCACGGCTGCCAGGACGGTCACGGTGAGTGCCAACAAATTGCATCACCCGTTCAGCAGCGGTACAGGAGTATAGACAGCAATCGGCCACGTTCGTCACAGTCCATATACGTCATGATCGGCTCAATCAGCAACGCGCAGCCTGCGCTAGGCGCCAGAACCTGGCGAGGTCGGCAGCCCGCGCCTCCAGCTCCTGCGCCGCCTGGGCACAGGCATGTTCAAGGCTGATCGGCCCGGGCGCCAAGCTGAAGCAGGCCTCGATACCGGCCTCACGCACCCGCTGATAACCCTCACCGAGACTGCCGGCCAGAGCGATTACCGGGACGCCCTGAGCCTGAGCTATCCGCGCTACGCCAACCGGCGTTTTGCCGTGCAGGCTCTGTGCGTCCAGGCGCCCTTCTCCGGTAATGACCAGATCAGCCCCCTTCACCGCACTGGCAAGCCCGGACAGCTCAGCGACCAGCTCGATGCCCGGACGAAAGCGAGCGCCGAAAAAAGCTTTGGCGGCGAAACCCAGGCCACCGGCAGCGCCAACACCAGGGAAGGTGCTGAAGTCTTCGCCAAGCGCTTCGCCGACCACTTCGGCCAAACGCGCCAATGCGGCGTCCAATTCCTTGACCTGCTCCGGGCTGGCGCCCTTCTGTGGGCCGAAGACAGCCGAAGCGCCTTGAGGGCCGCATAACGGGTTATCGACATCTGCGGCCACATCGACCTGAACATCCTGCAGACGGGGATCCAGTGCGCTGAGGTCGACGCGCTGCAGCGTGGCCAGTGCTGCCCCGCCCGGGCGCAACTCGCTGCCACCTGCATCGAGAAAGCGCGCGCCCAATGCACGCAGCAGACCGCTGCCACCATCGTTGGTGGCACTGCCACCAAGGCCGAGAATAATCCGCGTAGCACCGGCATCCAGCGCTGCACGAATCAGTTCTCCAGTGCCGTAACTGCTGGTCACCCGCGCATCACGTTGCGCACTCGGCACCCAGTGCAGACCGCTGGCAGCCGCCATTTCGATCACTGCGGTACCGTCGCCCAGCCAACCCCAGTGAGCCTGTACCGACTTACCCAACGGCCCTTGCACGCTCAATTCGCGGCGCTCGCCGCCAGTGGCTGCCAGCACGGCATCCACCGTACCTTCGCCGCCGTCGGCCATGGGGCACAAGGCGATCTCGGCATCCGGGTAAACGGCGAGCCAGCCGCGGGCGATGGCTTGGGCCACGTCGGGCGCACTCAGGCTCTCCTTGAACGAATCAGGAGCGATGACGATTTTCATGGAGACAACCTCAAAAACGGCGGAGCGCCCGCAGGCGCTCCGAAGAGAAAACGCTTACAGCAGCACCAGGCTGAGCAGCCAGACGGTGAGCATGCCGACCACGCCCTGGATAAGAGTGGCCACTGTTTGCGCACGATAGGCGACGGCCACCGGCATGCGGCTGAACTGGGTAACTACCCAGAAGAAGCTGTCGTTGGCGTGAGACACCGTCATCGCTCCCGAGCCGATAGCCATGACGGTCAGCACACGCCCCATCTCGCTATCCAGGCCGAGTTGCGACAGTAGCGGAGCAACCATCGCGGACGTGGTTACCAGAGCAACCGTGCTCGATCCTTGGGCTGTCTTCAGCGCAGCAGCGACCAGGAATGGCATGAATAACCCGACGCCTAGCGCAGAGAGGGTGCTGCCCAGGTAACCGCCCAAAGACGATGCACTCAGCACTGCACCAAACGCACCGCCCGCACCGGTAATCAGCAGAATAGGGGCGGCGGAAACGATGCCCTCGGCAACCCGATCGTGAAGATTCTGGCGCTTGCCATTACCTTTGAGCAACGTGCAGGCCAGCAGCAGACCGATCAACAGGGCGACGACCGGCTGACCGCAGAAGCGCAAGACAGCCAATACCTCGCCATCACCGAAAGGCTTGCTCGGAAAGACAGCGATGGAACCCAGACAGATCAGCAGAATAGGAACGAAGATCGGTGCGAATGCCTGCGCAGCACTCGGCAACTTTCCGTATTTGGCTCTCAGGTCAGCGAAGTCCTCGGCGCTAGGCAAGGGTGTACCGTCATCCACCAGCGCGATGTCCTTGCCGACGAAGCGGTTCGCCCACCACATGCCTGCCAGGGCGGTCACCATCGCAACGAACAGACCAACGGCGATCACCAGCCCCAGGCTCGACTCAAGCCCCAGATTACCAGCGGCGGCAATCGGCCCAGGCGTCGGCGGAACGAAGGTATGCGTCGCGTACAGACCGGTGGCCAGGGCCACGCTCATGGCAACAACCGATACCTTCATGCGTGCAGCCAGCGCATTTTTCAACGAGTTGAGAATGACGTAGCCGGAGTCGCAGAACACTGGAATGGAAACCAGATAACCGATGATCGACATGGTCAACGTGGGAAAGCGTTCGCCAAGCAGCTTGATCACGGTTTCAGCCATGGTAATGGCGGCGCCGCTGCGCTCGAGAATGACCCCAATGATGGTGCCAAGCACGATCACGATACCGATGTTGCCGAGAATGCCGCCAAAACCGGTGGCAATGGTCTTGATAATGTCCTGATGAGGCAGCTGATAGGCAAAACCAGCAATCAGAGCAGCCGCTAATAAGGCGAGAAAGGGATGCAGCTTAAGACGGGTGGTCGAGAGCACGATAAACGCGATCAGTGCGACCAGGATCAGAACCAGAGCCATGCCGGCGTCCTCATTGTTGTTATGTGATTTACCAGGTGCCGTGCATTGTCACCCAGCGGCACAGGGAGACACCCTGTTCACCCGCACAACGCAAAGCGGAAAGCACAGACCAGTTACTGTGCAGACGCATCATTTCCAGCGCCCACGTCAATCCGGACTGATCAGCCCCAAGCCCAAAGACAGCTGCAGCAGACTGTCCAGCCGGGTCAGCTCCACGCCGCTGAGTTCCGCGATGCGCTCAAGGCGATAACGCAGGGTATTGCGATGAATCCCCAGAGCCGCTGCGCAGCTCTGTACCTGACCATGATGGGCACACCAGGACTCGAGCGTTTCACGCAGCGTGCCGTTACTGTCCTGGGCCAGCACCTGTTTCAACGGCGCCAGCCAGCCCTGCAGTAGCCAGCTGTTGCGCTGGGCATAGAGCAGCGTCGGCAGACGATGCTCCTCAAGGCACACCAGGCGCTGTGATGGATAGCGTGCCCGGGCGAAGGCCTGCAGATCACGCAATGCCAGACAAGCCTGGCGCAATTGTCCGAGCGAGTGCACCGGGTCGCTGACCAGCAAACGAGCCACACCCCAGCCCCGCTCATCGGCGCTTTCCAGCCAGTGGCTGTCAGCACGGCCTGCCGCCAATGGCCGGCACCAGAGCAACTCGCGCATGCCCAGTGGTGCGCACAAATGCTCGCTCTTGCCGGTCAGCACGCCGAGCAGGCGTGCCTGCTGCGCCAAGGGTTCGCCCTGCACCTGCAACTCCAACAGGCACACCTGACGTGGCCAGCCGAGTGCCAGGCCCTGGCGCTCGGCATCCGCCGCCAGCGAACCGAGGGCAACCGTCGGGTCGAACAACTGGCGCAACCAGGCATCCAGTTGATGCCGCTGCCAGTGACGCTCGGCTTGTACCTGGCGTTGCTCGACCAGCATCTCCGCGGCCATGCGTACCAGCTCGGCATAGGGCCGTACCACCTCGGGCGCCCCCGTGATGCCCAGTACGCCGATCAGATCATCGGCATGCAGCAACGGCAGGTTGACGCCCGGGCGCACACCGCGCAGACAGGTCGCGGCCTGCTCGTCGATCTCCACCACACGCCGATTGGCCAGAACCAGTTGCGCGCCTTCATGCCGGGTATGCAGGCGCGCCGGATCACCGCTACCGATGATCATGCCCTGGGCATCCATCACATTGATGTTGTACGGCAGGATGGCCATGGCTCGATCAACGATGTGCTGGGCCAGGGTGGAATCGAGTTCGAGCATCGTGCGGCCTCCGGAAGGAAGCCGCCATTGTAGGCAGAATGAATGGCCTCAGGGAGCCAGGCGCTGACGCAACCAGGCTTCGCCCTCGCGGCGATAATCGAGACGGTCGTGCAGACGGCTGGCGCGGCCCTGCCAAAACTCGATGCGCTCTGGCAGCAGGCGATATCCGCCCCAGTGCGGTGGGCACTCGGGAGCGTGATCGGCAAAACGTCGCTCGGTTTGCGCCAGCAGCCCTTCCAGCTCGGCACGGTCATGGATCACCCGGCTCTGTGGCGACGCCCAGGCACCCAGGCGGCTGCCCAGCGGGCGCACCTGAAAGTAGGCGTCGGACTCGGCAGGCGAAACCCGCTCTACCCGGCCTTCGATACGTACCTGGCGCTCCAGGGTCGGCCAGAAAAAGGTCAGCGCAGCGAAAGGGCTAACCTGTAACTGCTCGCCTTTGGCGCTCTGATAATTGCTGAAGAAGGTGAAGCCCCGCTCATCGAGCCCCTTGAGCAATAGCACACGGCAGTGCGGACGACCCTCAGCGTCGACGGTCGCCAGGGACATGGCGTTGGGTTCTACAGGAAGTTGCTCGGTTTTCACCGCATCGGCGAACCAGCTTCTGAACAGCGCGAGGGGCTCCAGTGGAGCCTGATCCTCGCTCAACCCGTCACGGGTATAGTCACGGCGCATGTCGGCCAGGGTCTGAGTCATGAGAATGCTCTCGGAAGCGACAAAGACCCTAGTCTAAAGGTGTAACGCTTATTTGGCTTGATCTGCAGCAACCACTTTCTTGGCATCGGCCAGCTTGGTGGTGCTCTTGTCTGCAGGCTTGGCGGTGGCTTTGGCTACTGCGGGTTTAGCCGCTGGTTTTGCTGCCGGTTTGGCAGGTGCCTTGGCGACGGCCTTGGCAGCGGGTTTGCTCGCCGCCTTGGCGGCAGGTTTTGCGTCAGCCTTGGCAGCCGGCTTGTCTGCAACGGCAACAGCAGTAGCATCGGCGGCCACTGGAGCCGGATCGGGACGGCTGTACTGGGCGATCAGCGCGCGCAGGGTATCCTGACGAGTCAGGAGGATTTCCACACGACGGTTCAGCTCACGACCATTGGCACTGTCGTTGGCTGCACGCGGCATGTCCGGCCCCATGCCTTTGACCATCAGCCGATCTTGCTTGAGGCCGCTGAGGCGGAAGATGGCGGTGAAAGCGCGTGCACGCTCGTGGCTCAACTCGCGGTTGGTTTCCAGGGCGCCGCTGCTGTCAGCATGGCCCAGTACCAGAACGCCGACCTTGCTGTCTTTTTCCAGCACCTTGGCTACACGAGTGATCGGGCCGAGGGTGACCGGCAGCAGCATGCCCGGCCGATCCGGGTTGAATGAACCCTTGACTGGCGCGGTGACGACCAACAGGTTCTCGCGACGCTCGATTTCGAAGTTGCTGTCCTTGATAGCCTCACGCACCAGCGGCTCGTACTCATCCAGCCAAGCCTGAGTCACCTCGGGCGGCGGCATCGGCGCGGGCTTGGGGTCTTCCTTCTTCTCGAACAGGGAGCAACCTGTCAACAGAACGCAAAGCGCCAGCGCGCAAGTCTTGTAGGAAAGCATCGGTCATCCACATCTAATCGGTCGAAGTCACCCGGGGCAACCCGGAGTCAGCAGCTAAAAGCCATATTGCGCAAGAGTTTAGCCGCGATTGTTAAAAACACTTGCATAAGATACCTGCAAGTTTCTGTGCCCGCGGATCCATTAAGACGAACGGCCCCAAGTTATTCGTAACGAAACCCACAGCCACATCACGCTGCGGATCCGCGAAACCGGTCGAGCCTCCAGCGCCGGGATGGCCGAAAGCGCCCGGCCCCATGCCATAAGTGGCATTGGCTACAGCAGGTTGATCGAGCATGCAGCCAAGGCCGAAACGCGTCGAGGTCAGCAGCGTCTTGTCTTCACCAACACTGTGCTCACGGGTGAGTTCGGCCAGCAGTTCGATGTCGAGCAGGCTGCCATCGAGCAAACCGCTATAGAAGCCAGCCAAGCTACGGGCATTGCCATGGCCATTGGCAGCGGGCTGCTGCATGCGCCGCCACTCAGGCTTGTTGGTACTGGTCATGATCGACGGCGGGTTGGCGAACGCCCGCGTAGTCATCGCCTGAGCATCGCTCATCATGGTTTTGAGCATGCGCTGCGCCGCAGCATCGCCGACATTGCCCTTGCCTCGGCTGATGGTCGCCACACGGTGGAACTCCTCATCGGCCAGGCCAACATGGAAATCCAAGCCCAGCGGCTTGGCGGTGCGCGCGACGATCGACTCGCCTGGGCCACGCCCTTCGATGCGTCGGATCAACTCGCCGACCAGCCAGCCGTAGGTGATCGGCGCGTAACCATGCCCTTCACCGAGCGCCCACCAGGGGGCCTCGGCCGCCAGCGCGGTAGTCATGGTTTGCCAGTCATACAACGCTTCGGCTGGCAGGTTTTCGCGTATCGCCGGCAGACCGGCTTGATGGCTAAGCAGATGGCGCAAGGTGATGCGCTCTTTGCCCGCTGCCGCGAATTCCGGCCAATAGCGAGCTATCGGGGCATCCAGCTCCAGCTTGCCTTCGCCAACCAGCTGCAGCGCGGTAACCGCCGTGAAGGTTTTGGTGCAGGAAAACAGGTTGAGAATGGTATCGCTGTGCCAGGCCTGCTGGCCGTCCTTGTCGGCGACCCCGGCCCAGATGTCTACCACGGTTTCACCGCCGACCTGCACGCAGAGCGCTGCACCGCGCTCCTGAGGATCGTTGAAAAGTTCGGCGAAGGCGTCTTTCACTGCTTCGAACTTGAGGTCGAAGTAACCCTGAATCTGCACTGCTTACTCCTGCGAGGGAGGCGCCAGGCTCGCCTGGCGCCCGATAGTTAAGGCTTGGGCGCTTCCGCCGGCTTGGCTTCAGGCTCAGCTACCGCGTCCTTGACAGGTACTGCTTCAGGCTGCGGCTCCTTGGCGGCGTCCTCAAGCACTTTGGTCGGCACGCTCAGGTTGGCCTTGCGTACCGCCTTGACGAAGCCGTCCCATGGCTTGTCAGTGATCGCCACCAGCCCCAGGTGACCGTTCTCGCCATCGAGCAAGCGCCCGGTTACCGGTTGATCGAGGTACTGGAACCAGTGCACGCCAACGATCTGCGGCTCTTCGAGAGCCTTCTCCAGGAAGTGGGCATAGGCTGGGCCGCGCTCTTCTTCCTTGTACACCTCGGAGACGCCGCCCCAGAACGGGCCACGGTCGCGAGAGCCAAAGTGGAACTCGGTGACCAGCATCGGCTTGTCGAGTTTGCGCAGCGCTTCAAAGTCGTAACCGTGCTGTGGCTCGCGGGTGTAGAAGTTGAAGCTCAGCACGTCACAGTACTCGGCGCAGGCTTCCACCGCTTCGGGGATGCTGGCGGAGAAACGACCACCGAGCAGCAGATGGTTCGGCGTGTGCCAGTCGAGCGAATCGGCGATGGTCTTGAAGTAGGTATCCGCAAACAGACGCAGGAAACGCTTCATGTCGTTTTCGATGGCCGGGTAGGCCGGGTTTATCGGCGGCGCCTGGAAGCCCGGATCCTCCATCAACTCCCAGGCCTTCAGCTCGATACCCCAGGCTTTCGACAGCCCTTCCTGGTTGCGGTACTTGTCGCGCAGTTGCTTCAGGAAGGCACGCTTGGCTGGCACGTCGGTGGTCAGGCGCAATGTCGCGTATGCCAGCGCGTAGCGCGAAAGCGGATCGTCCGCCGGCCCTGCCCAGGCCAGTTCATTGTCGGCGTAGTAGCCCATCACCCAAGGATCGTCACGATGATCACGGGTGGCGATGGCGATGGCGCGCTCGGCGGCCATGGCGAATCGAGGATCGAACGGGTCGGGCATGCCGCCCCACCAATCGATCCCGGTGCTGATGGTCGCGTAGTCACCGTGAATGGACAGCGGAATGCTATACGGCATGCGTTTGTCGACGGCGAAATCGCTCTCGCTCCAGTTACCCAGGGTGTTGAATCCCCAGGCCTGCAGACGATTCTGCGCCCGCTCGCGCCAGACTTTAGGCTCCTGAGCGCCATAGGTGCGCTGCAGGTTGGCACCGTAGAAATCGTACCAGCGGCCACTGTCGAAGGCGCGGCCACGATTGGCGCCGGTATCGGACTGGTTGTCGCTGCTGCCGTAGAACGCAGCCAGCGGTTCGCCTTCAGCCGGCAGCGCGCTGAACATCTTTTCACGGCCTTCGATGTAGGTCTGGCTTTCGCTGCCAATGACCGTGTTCACGCCCAGGGAATAGAAGGGATTGCCCTCTGGAGTGATCAGGAACCAACGCCCGGCACGCTTCTCGGTACGGAAAAAGCCGCTGGCCTCGAAGGACGGCCCGCCAATCCAGCCGCCGTAGTTGTCCTGCTTCTGCCGATCGGCCTGCCAGGCCAGCAATTGTTTATCTTCCTGAACGACGCCCTGGCGCAGTTGATCGTCATTCTTGACCTTGCCCGGCCAGTCGCGGCGGGTGAACTGACCATAGGTGTCAACGATGCCACGGTAGGCTTCTTCCAGGTCGGCGCTGTCACGCACACCAAAACGGCCCAGCAGCAGGTGCTGAGCAGCTTGTGGATTGGGGATGGAGAGTGTTACCGCGGTGACCTTGGCCGGATCGATCTCACCACTCACGGTTTCCGCCAACAGCAGCAGGCGCCCATCATGACGCCACGGCATCACGGCACCGGCACGCATACCCTGTGCCCGCGGCGAGGTGGCGCCCAGCGGCACCAGCAGCGTCTGGGCCGGCCCGGCTGGCAATGCAATCTGAGTGGTCAGGCGCTTGCCGTCAGCGCTTTCGATGCTGACATCAACGGTCAGCGCCCAGTCCATGGCGTTCTGCACCCGCAGGCTCATGGCACTCGACTCGGACCAGTCCCAATTGCCGCTCTGCGGCGTCAGGCGCAAGGTCGGTCGCTCACCCGGATTGAACGTGGCGCGGCGCAGGATTTCGCCCTCTGCAGCGCTTTCCGCAGTGACGCTGGGCAGGTAGGCGTTGTCGCCGCCGACCTGCACCGCATCCATCGGACGCACGAAATTGAAGAGTTCCTGCCGGTCAGCGGCGCTGCCCATCGCCGGCAGGCCGAGCAACGCGACCAGCGCCAGGCGCCCCATCGCCAAGGGTTGTCGAGGACGGGCTGCAGCGATGCACAGTGACAGTACTTTGGAAACCAGACCGTCGGTGGACGCGCGCGCTTCGCACTGCACCGAACGATCGGCCGACAGCAGCCAGGTGTTGACCTTCAAGACCCCTTCTCCCCGCAACTCGACAGATAAGAATAGCCCGCGACAGTCCCGCCACGAGCCCTTTGCCGCGCTTCACGCGCGAAGCGGCAATAGTGCGCCAGATGGGGGCCTGACCGCAAAGCCCGCATGTCGATTAAGGGCCATTTTGGTGCCTGTTTTTTACGCCGCTGCAAAGGCGGCGTCAGGATATTTCCCGGCGAAACGGCGGCAAGGCGTTGAGGATCGCCTTGCCGTAACGCTGGGTGACTACCCGGCGATCCAGCAGGGTGATGGTGCCGCGATCCGCCTCGGTGCGCAGCAAGCGCCCACAGGCCTGAACCAGTCGCAAGGAGGCGTCGGGCACGGAGATTTCCATGAACGGATTACCGCCCCGGGCTTCTATCCACTCCGCCAGCGCGGCCTCGACAGGATCATCCGGCACGGCGAAGGGAATCTTGGCGATCACCACGTGCTCGCAATAGGCGCCAGGCAAGTCGACACCCTCGGCGAAACTGGCAAGACCGAACAATACGCTCTCCTCGCCGCTGTCGACCCGCGCCTTGTGCTTGTTGAGGGTTTCCTGCTTGGACAGGTTGCCCTGGATGAACACCCGCTTGCGCCAGTCGCGCTCCAGGCCGTCGAACACGTCCTGCATCTGCCGGCGCGAGGAAAACAGCACCAGGGTTCCCCGCGAACCCTGCACCAATCCCGGCAACTCGCGGATGATCGCGGCAGTGTGCTCAGCGGCATTGCGCGGGTCGGCCTTCAGGTCCGGCACCCGCAACACGCCTGCGTCGGCGTGATGGAACGGGCTCGGCACGACCGCCGTGACGGCCACTTTCGGCAGTCCAGCACGCATGCGATAACGGTCGAAGGTGCCCAGGGCGGTGAGTGTCGCCGAGGTCACCAAAGCACCATAGGCCACGTTCCACAGATTGCGCCGCAGGGTTTCGGCGGCGAGGATCGGGCTGGCATTGACCTCGATATCGAACAACGCACCACTATCGGCAAGGGTCAGCCAGCGCGCCATCGGAGGGCTGTCTTCCGGATCTTCGCTGGTGAACGCCAGCCACAGCTCCCAGGTGCCCTTGGAGCGCGCCAGCAAGCTGCCGAACAGCGGGTACCACTCTTCGGCCTGATGGCTGGCGATACCGATGCTGCCCTCGCCGTCCATGGCCTCCTTGAGCTTTTCGGTCACGCCGGTGAACAGGTCGGTGAGTTTGGAAAAGCCTTTCTTCAACTCCAGGCCCAGTTCGATCAGGTGTTCGGGCACGACCCCACCGATAAAGCGATGGCGGGGCCGCTCGCGCCCCTCCATGTCCTCGCCCGGCTTGAAGTCAGCGACCTGTTCACAGGCACTGAACATGAACTGCTGATGGGTCTTGAGCTCGCGCGCCAGCTCCGGCACCTGCTCGATCAGCCGGCCGAGATCACCCGGCAGGGGATGCTGGGCCAGCAGCTTGCTGAGATTCTTGGCGATTTGCTCCAGCCAGTCGGCGGTTGAGCGCAGCCGGGTGAAATGAGCGAAATGACCGATGGCCTTGTCCGGCAGGTGATGGCCCTCGTCGAACACATAAAGGGTGTCGCGTGGATCGGGCAGCACCGCACCGCCGCCCAGGGCGAGATCCGCCAGCACCATGTCGTGGTTGGTGACGATAACGTCGACCTTGCCCATGCCTTCGCGGGCCTTGTAGAAGGCGCACTGGCCGAAGTTGGGGCAATGCCGGCTGGTGCACTGGCTGTGGTCGGTGGTCAGTTGCGCCCAGCGGCTGTCTTCCAGCTCCTGAGGCCAGCTGTCACGGTCACCGTCCCATTTATTGCCGGCGAGCTTCTCGATCATGGTGGTGAAGAGTTTCTGCCCTTCCTCGTCCACGTCGATCCTAAAGCCTTCCTCCTCGAACAGCTGAGCGGTGGAGCTCTGCGCCTGACCCTCCTGCAGCAATACGTCGAGTTTCGACAGGCACAGGTAGCGGCCACGGCCTTTGGCCAGCGCGAAGCTGAAACTGAGCCCGCTGTTGCGCATCAGATCCGGCAGATCCTTGTGCACGATCTGCTCTTGCAGGGCCACGGTAGCCGTGGCAATCACCAGCCGCTTACCCGCCGCCTTGGCGATAGGGATAGCCGCCATGCTGTAGGCGACCGTCTTGCCGGTACCGGTGCCCGCCTCCACCGCAACAACGGCAGGCTCACCAATACGGCGCTCCTCGTCATCGGTCTTGATGGTACCCAGCACCTTGGCTATTTCAGCGATCATCAAACGCTGCCCATAGCGCGGCTTGAGCCCCTTGGACTCGAGAAAACGGGAATAGGCGCCCTGGATCTGGGACTTGAGTTCGGTACTGAGCATGAAGAACTTAGGCTAAAAAGGCTGGATATATTTTCAGTGTTTGCAAACGGCCGCTATCATAACGCGCCAATCGCCCGCGCGCTGACTCGCTTGCCGAAACCGGATGAAGAGCAGCGCCTGGCCAGACTTTCTGAAACCCGATCAGCGTATTGCAGCTGGTCATCGAGCCGCAGCCAAGCCTGTGTAGCGCCTTCGCGCGAGACCAGGTGCGCACCAGCCAATGCAACATGATCAGGCCTGTAACCGGAGTACATGAATGCAACCTTATTCCCTCATCTACACCCTGCACCTACTCGCTGCGCTGATCTGGGTCGGCGGCATGTTCTTCGCCTGGATGGTGCTGCGCCCAGCGACCGGCGCCACGCTGCAGCCCGCGCAGCGACTGACGCTGTGGCTGGACGTGTTTCGCCGTTTCTTCGTTTGGGTGTGGGTCGCGGTTGTACTGCTGCCGATCAGCGGGGTCGGCATGCTGCACATGGGCTTCAGCGGCTTCGATGGCGCGCCACGCTACGTGAACGTGATGATGGGGCTGTACCTGGCGATGCTGGCGTTGTTCCTGCGTATCCAGACGCTTCAGTTGCCGGCGTTGCGCCGCGCAGTGGAAGCTCAGGACTGGCCGGCGGGGGGCGCCGTACTGGGCCGTATCCGCCGGTTGGTCGCAATCAACCTGCTACTGGGGCTGGCAGTGGTGGCGATCGCCGCAGCCCGCCCCAGCTTCTAGAGCCTGGTCAAAAGCTGCGCATCGGCACTCAAACAGCGCTCAAGCGCTGATCAGAAACGTACGATGTCCAGTCGCCCGTCATGCCCGGCCGCGCCGGGTTGGCCGGCCATGCCGGGCCGACCATCGCGAGCACCGCTGGTGCTGTAGATCCAGCAGCCTTTACTCGCACCACCAGCACCAGCGTTACCTGCGACACCGGCCGGGCCGCCCGCACCGCCTTCGAGCCGCGCCTGCAAATGTTCGATGGGGAAATCCGTCGGAACCTCCAGACGTACCTGCCCACCCGGCGCGCCGGGATGCCCATCGGTGCCGTTCTGACCATTATGGCCTTCACTGGCCTGTCCCCAAGCACACCCACCTGCCTTGCCGTCGGCGCCGTCCAGCCCGGTATAACCAGAAGCGCCGCGACCGCCACGGGCATCAAGCAACCACTGATCGGTGTTGACCGCCTGCAGGCGAATGACCAGCGTACGCCCAGCTACCGCAGCACGCTGGGCGGTACCCGGCGCCCCCGGCGCACTGATCTGCGCACCCGAAGCGATTTCGCCGGAGCCAATATCCAGATGCAGGCTTTCATTGGACGGTGCGATGGCAATCTGCGCGTTATGGCCCAGATACAGTACGTCGATGCGCAACTCGCTCACGCCGACCGGCACCAGCAAGGTGCCGTTGTCGGCAATCGTCAGGCGCTTCAATTGCAGCACGCTGCCCTGCGCAGGCAGGCGCATGAAGTTGTGGGAATCGACTTCGATAACTGCCTCGGCCAACGCCAGCAACGGGCAGCAGAGGGCCGCCAACAGGATCAGCTTACGCATGAGCAGTCTCCTCGGGGCTCACCTGCACAGCCGTGATGGCAGCTGCCGGGAGTGTCCATATATGGAAGATGCCGAAGGCCAGCACCTGCGCTCGCGCCACGGTGACTCGCGGCTGGGCGCGAAGCAACCCATTGAACAGCGCCAGTTCGACGACATGCAACGCCAGTACGGCAGCGCCAGCGAACGTCAGCAGTTGCGCGAAAGGTTGAGCGTATGGGTCGATCAGATTGGCAAGCACGACACACCAGAACAGTGTCGCCAAGAGTTTGCCCAGCCCCGCGATAGTCTTCATTCCCCGCCCCGACCGCTTATGAGTGTGCGGCACATTACTGTGTTTGCGGGTAAGGAAACCAGAGGGCCTGACGAAAACGATGCCCATTGCGTGGCATCGTGCTCCTGACCGGCATGAAGCCGGTCAGGACTCTCACGAATGTCGAGGCTGGCTTATGGCCGTGCTTCGACTTCCGCTTCCACGCGACGGTTGATCGCACGGCCTTCTTCAGTGGCGTTATCAGCAACCGGACGGCTTTCACCATAGCCGACTGCGTTCACGCGGGTACCGCCGACACCATACTGATTGACCAGTACGTCACGCACGGCCTTCGCACGGCGCTCGGACAGAGCCTGGTTGTAAGCGTCAGTACCAACGGAGTCGGTATGGCCTTCAACCACAGTAGAGGTTTGCGGGTATTGCTTGAGGAAGTCAGCCAGGCTCTGGATATCACCGAGGCTTTCTTGCTTGACTTGAGACTTGTCAAAATCGAACTTCACGTCCAGCTCGACGCGTACCGCTTCAGCGACCGGCTCAGCAACCATCACCGGCTCTTCGACGATGGTTTCTTCAACCATCACCAGTTCTTCCTGACCATCAGCCCCATGTACCCAGCAATAAGCGGCAGCGAAGCCTGCACCGATTACTGCACCACCACCCGCCCAGGCCGAGCTTTCGATAGCACCCAGCGCAGCACCACTGACGCCACCCACGGCGGCACAGGTTGGCCAGTCGGATTTCTGGACACCAGCACACCCCGTCAGAAGCGTCGACGCAATGATCAGGGGTACCGCTTTCCTTGTAATACTCATATGCAAGTCTCCTAATGGAAATCGGCGCTAAAACCGACACTCTGGATTAAAGACGCCCGTTTTAAAATCTGCCAGCAGCGTTACGACAGCCAAGCAGAACGAACAGTTCTAGTTGATTGCATCCGTGCGCGGTAGTCTTTTGTGATTCCTTCGAGGTTTTCGATGAGCCACATCACTTCTACCCGTACGCCACAACAATCGCTGGCAGCTCTACTGCAGCGCTATGAGCCCAAACGCCTGCTGCTAATTGGCGCCAGCGAACAACCTGCCGTCAACGCCTTCAGGCAAGCTCACCCACAGAGCCTGATCGCCCATGCCGCCACAGGCAACCTGCCCGCCGAACTGGCCGGACAACGTTTCGATCTCGCGATCGTGGTCGATTGCCTGGAGCACATGCCCAAACGCGAGGGCCTGCAACTGCTCGGGGGTATACGCAATTTGAATGCCAGCCGCATGGCCGTGCTGGTCGACCTGCAGGCAAGCGGCTGGAAAGACACCGATTTCTTCGGCCTCGCGCTGCATGTCAGCGAACGCTTCGAGCGCGATGAACAGATCCTCAGTTTGTTCACCTACGATCTGCTCGACTACAAGCAGGCCCCCGACTGGCTGAATGCCAAGTTCTGGGCCAACCCGGAAAACTTTGGCAAGTACTGGTGGTAAGGATGGAGATCGAAGCCCCGGCGGGCTGCCCCTGCGGTAGCGGCGACTCGTTGCAGGGCTGCTGCGGCCGCTATCACGATGGCACGCCAGCGCCCTGCGCGCAGAGTCTGATGCGCTCGCGCTATAGCGCCTACGTGCTCGGCAACATCGACTATCTGGTGGCAACTTCGTTGCCCGCCCAGCAGGCGAAACTCGACGTGGAAGGCATCCGCGCCTGGAGCCTGCAAAGCACCTGGCTGGGTCTCGAGGTTGAACACTCGGAGTTGCTGGGTGGCCAACCCGAGCATGCCAGGGTGACCTTCATCGCCCGCTGGCACGACGCCGCCGGCGAGCACAGTCACCGTGAATGCTCCGCTTTCGTGCAGAATCAGGGCCGCTGGTATTTCATCGACCCGACCGTAGGGCTGCAGGCCGGGCGCAACGACCCCTGCCCGTGCGCCAGCGGGCAGAAGTTCAAGAAATGCTGCGCCGGCTATCTATAACTGCAACCTCACACCAGCTTGAGGTGCGAGGTATCCGGAGCCGCTGCAGCAGGCTGGGCCTTCGCCTGGCCCATGCCGCTGCCCATCGGGGCGAGACTGAACTGCGACAAATCCAGCACGGGCTCGGGCGCCTCAGGTGCAGCATCCTGTAGATCTGCGCCCAGTGCGGCAACGCCGAAATCCGGCGCATCTACATCGGCGAAGGCCGCCATGTACTCATCACGCGGCACTACCTGCAGGCGCCCCTGAGGCTGACTGGCCACCTGGGTTACGGGTTCGGCTGGTGGCGGCGGCGCCAGTTCGATCTCTTCGATGATGTCAGGCTCGGTATCGACCACCTCGACACGCGCCCCGGCGCGCTCCAGGGTGCTGCGGTACTTTTCGGCAGCGGCTTCGTCCAGATTGTTCTTGATCACCACCCGCCGCCCGGAAAACAGCTGGGCGATACGCTGGGCATCGGCCTGGAACAGCTTGGCCAGGTTGGCCTGTACGGTTTCCAACTGGGCACCAGGCACCAGCTCACCGGAAAATGCGATTTCATATCGCGCCATCACCACGCTCCTTTCTGTCGTTTCGTGTGCTGTTTTGACCACAGCAATAAAACCTAAATGCATGCAAGCCAGTATGACGCAGCTTTTTGCGAGCACACGAGAGTCCGTCGGCATTTCCTCGTAGTCCTCTCAGTAAAGCGCTAGCAATGAAATGACGACAGCCCCTAGGGCAGCAAAGCCGTCTCTTGTTACACTGAGGCCTCGAACGGAGTATGAAATGTTTTCTCAGGCGCAAATGATAAGAATTATTAGCCTAATGGTATTCCTTGGCCTGGGCTCGGTATTGAGCGGCTGCTCGACGTGGTTTTCGGACAACTTCGAAGACCCTGATGTGCGCCTGGTGGATGTCAACGTAGTGAAAGCCAAGCTGCTCGAACAGCGCTTTATCCTGCGTTTCCGCATCGACAACCCCAACAACGTCAGCCTGCCAGTACGCGGTCTCAGCTATGTGGTGCATCTCAATGATGTGCTGCTGGCCGATGGCGAGTCGGAGGTTTGGTTTACCGTCCCTGCAAATGGGCACCTTGAGTTCGACGTACCTGTGCGCACCAACCTATGGCGCCACGTGCGTCAGGTGGTCAAATTGCTTGAGCAGCCTGATGAGCCAATCCACTATCGCCTGCAGGGTGAAGTGAGAACTGGATTATTCTTCGGCCGCCGCGTGCACATGGCGCGTAATGGCGAGATAATTCCCGGCGATTTTCTTCCGGAGTAACTCAGCATGACCCAACAACCCCACGTTCATGGCCCCGACTGCGCACACGATGATGCTCACGATCACAGTCACGACCATGGCCATGTGCACGGCCCGCATTGCAACCACGCGCCTCAGGAGCCGGTACGCAACGCCCTGAAGGACGTTGGCCGTAACGACCCTTGCCCATGCGGCAGCGAAAAGAAATTCAAGAAGTGTCATGGCGCCTGATCACCTGCTGATCCTGCTTGCGGCACTCACTGTCGGCGCCCTGGTTCTGTATGCCATCTATCTGTGGCGCCAGGTCTGGGCCAGACAGCGTCACCAGGCCGAAACGCGCCGCACCCAGCGGCAACGCCTGCACGACGATTTGCGGATGCTGGCCAGTTCTTTGCTCGACGGCCAACTGCCATTGATCGAAGGGGCTATCCGCATCAAGCTGCTGCTCGACAACTACGACAGCGAGCTGAGCCTGACACCCCAGACCCAGGTCTTTCAGCAGCTTTACGAAGCGACTGCACACGTGCCCACCCACGCCGACTGGAAAGCCCTGAGCCGGGCCGAACGCCGCCAGCACGAGAGTCGTTTCGCCGAGCTGACCCAGGCTCACGACCAGCAAGCTCGAGAGGCTGCCCGCTGGCTGCTCGACGACGGACTGAGCGCCCGTCCATAGCCCCTGGGGCGACGACCGTCGCTCCGATTACCGCGCCACTTGCCAGGCGCCATGCCGCTCTCTACCTTTAGCGCCATTCCGGCCCGCCCACCGCCGCCATTTCCCCTTCAGGAGTCCGCCGCATGCTGCCGCGCGCTTTCCGTCCTCTCGCCACCCTGAGCCTCGCTGGCATCGTTACCGGCATGGTTGCGCTGAGCGGTTGCCAGTCCCTACTCGACAGCCGTTACCGCAACAGCGTGCACCCGGATCAGGGCTCCTTCCGCGTGCAGGGGCTGGCGCAGACCGCCTCGGTACGCCGCAACCCGCTTGGCATGCCGCTGATCGAGACGCATACCTTTCACGATGCCCTGTTCACCCTCGGCTACGTGCACGCCAGCGACCGCCTCAGCCAGATGGTCAGCCTGCGCCTGATGGCCGAAGGTCGCCTGGCGGAAATGGCTGGCCCTGGCGTGTTGGAAATGGACAGGTTCATGCGCGCAGTGAACCTCAAGAAGAGCGCCGAGGTGCTCTACAAGAATGCCTCGCCACGGATGAAGGCGTTCTTCGAAGTCTATGCCCGGGGCGTCAACGCCTACCTGTTCCGCTACCGCGACAAGTTGCCGATGGACCTGGCCGAAGCCGGCTATCGGCCGCCTTACTGGAAGCCGGAAGACTCGGTGATGATCTTCTGCCTGCTCAATTTCGGCCTGTCGGTGAACCTGCAGGAAGAGATTGCGGCACTGACCATCACCCAGAAAGTCGGCGCCGACAAACTGGCCTGGCTGCTGCCTACCTACCCGGACGAGCCGCTGCCGTTCGAGGAAGCCGAAAAGCTCAAGGGCCTGGCGCTTGGCGGTAATATTCCTGGCCTGCAGGCGGTGAAGACAGCCGCCGCCCAGGTGTCCGAACGGCACATGCTCGGCGTCGCTGCCTCGAACAACTGGGCCATCGCCCCCTCGCGCAGCCGCAGCGGCAAGAGCCTGTTGGCCAACGACACCCATCTGCCGATCGAGCTGCCTTCGGTATGGAGCTTCGTGCAGATTCGCGCACCGAAATTCCAGGCCTCCGGGGTAACGGTCGCTGGCATGCCGGCGGTGGTTGCAGGCTTCAACGGCAAGCTGGCCTGGGGCATGACGATGGTCATGGGCGACAACCAGGATCTGTTCCTCGAACAGGTCAAGCGTGAAGGCAATCGCCTGCTGTATCTGGCCGATGGCAAATGGCAGCCGGCCCAGGAGCGCCAGGAAACCTTCATCATCAAGGGCCAGAAACCGATTCGCGAGACGGTTTACGAAACCCGTCATGGTCCGCTGCTTAACAGCGTGCTGGGCGAACGTAAACATCCGCTGCAGCCCCTGCAGGTGCAAAGCGGCTACGGCCTGGCGCTGCAGACCACCCAGTTCGAGGACGACGCCAGCCTCGACGCGTTCTTCAATCTGTCCCGCGCGCAGTCGGTGGAACAGGCCTTCGAGGCCGCCCGGGAAATCCGCGCCATGCCACTGAATCTGGTGTTCGCCGATGCCGAACATATCGGCTGGCAGGTCACCGGGCGCTTCCCTAACCGTCGCGGCGGCCAGGGCCTGGTGCCATCTCCAGGCTGGGACAGCCGCTATGAATGGGATGGCTTCGCCGACCCCATGCTCCACCCCTACGATCAGGATCCGCAGCAGGGCTGGCTGGGCAGCGCCAACCAACGCAGCGTGCCGCGTGGTTATGGCATGCAGCTATCCAACTCCTGGTACGCCCCGGAGCGCTACGAGCGCATCGCGCAGCTGGCCGGCAGTGGCCGCCATGACACGCAAAGCATGATTGCCATGCAGTACGACCAGACCACGCTGTTCGCCGCCAAGCTGCAGAACATGTTCGAAGCGCAGAACATGGCCGAACCACTGCGCAAGGCCATCGACCGCCTGCCGGAGGCCCAGCGTGGCAAAGCGCGTGAAGCCCTGAGCAGGTTGATGGCCTTCGACGGCAAGCTCTCCGCGACCTCCGCGGACGCAGCCGTGTACAGCGCCTTCCTGCACGAAAGCGCCCGACAGATCTTCCTCGACGAGCTCGGCCCGGAAACCTCAGCAGCCTGGAAAGCCCTGGTGAATAACGCCAACCTCTCCTATTCAGCGCAGGCCGATCACCTGCTCGGTCGTGAAGACAGCCCTTTCTGGGACGACGTGCGCACCGCGCAGAAGGAAGACAAACCGGCGATTCTGGCCCGCAGCCTGGCGGCCAGCATCGAATTGCTCGAGCAGCGCCTGGGCACTGAACGCGCCGCCTGGCAGTGGGGCAAGCTGCACACTTACGAGTGGCTGAGCGGCAGCACGCAGATGGCGCCCTACCTGAGCGCCGGCCAGCGCACCAGCATCGGCTCGTTGAAGGGTTATCTGGATCGTGGCCCCTACCCCGCCGGTGGTGACCACAGCACGCTGAACGTCTCGGCCTACAACTGGGGCCAGGACTTCGATACCTGGCTGATCCCGAGCATGCGGATGATCGTCGACTTCGGCCGCGAGGAACCCATGATTGGCCTCAACAGCTCCGGGCAATCCGGCAACCCGGCCAGCCCGCACTATGCCGACGGCATCGATGCCTGGCGCCGCGCCAAGTACCTGAGCTTCCCCGTGCAACAGCAGAACCTGGAAAAGACCTACGGCAGCAAACGCCTGCTGCTGACGCCCTGACGCACAACCCAGGTGCGCAACGCACCAACAACGCGCAGAAAGAAGAATGGATCAGGCGCGGCCGGCATCGATTGACACGACGCCGGCTGCGTCATAACCCGCCCCTCGGAGGCCAGGAACGAGGCCACGCTGGGTTACGGCACCGCTCCCCCTGACTCCAGGGTCATTTCCTCACCCTGCCCGGCCGTTCTCGAGCAATTGGCACACTCCCTGCTCTATGTCCTTGCAGACATAGAGCACGCCGGTAGATGGCAGGGCTCCCCGAAACGAATCGGGATCGGACAAAGGCGTCCTTGCACTCAGCGTGCAGGACGCCTTTTTTGTGCCCCGCCATCCCTGGCGGACACCCTACGGGCCGTCGGCGGAGCCGACGTCACAAATGGCTCCCGGCCATTTTGTTGTTTGCCGCGATTCACTCAGGGCCACGGAGGTAGCGGATGAAACGATTGAAACTGGTGATGATCGGCAACGGCATGGCCGGCGTACGCACGCTGGAAGAGCTGCTCAAGATCGCCCCTGATCTCTACGACATCACCGTGTTCGGCGCCGAGCCGCACCCCAACTACAACCGCATCCTGCTGTCACCGGTGCTGGCGGGCGAACAGACCTTCGATGACATCGTGCTCAACGAACTGAGCTGGTACACCGAGCACGGCATTCAGCTGCTGCTGGGCCGCAAGGTGGTGGAGATCGACCGCGTGCACCGCCGGGTGATCGCCGATGATGGCAGCTGTGCCGACTATGACCGCCTGCTGATCGCCACCGGCTCCCGGCCATTCATCCTGCCGATACCGGGCAACGAACTGGACGGCGTGATCGGCTACCGCGACATCGCCGACACCCGCTGCATGCTCGACAGCGCCAACCTGCACCGCCGCGCAGTGGTCATCGGCGGCGGCCTGCTTGGCCTGGAAGCCGCCCACGGCCTCAAGCTACGAGGCATGGACGTGAGCGTGGTACACAACGGCGCCACCTTGCTGGAACGCCAGCTCGACGAGCGTGCCGGCAAGTTGCTGCAAAACGCTCTGGAGCGACGCGGCCTGCACTTCGCCCTAGGCAAGCAGACTGCCGACTTGATCGGCACCAACACTGGCCGGGTCAGCGCCGTACGTTTCAGCGATGGCGAGCAACTGCCTGCCGACCTGGTGGTAATGGCCGCCGGTATTCGCCCCAACATCGAACTGGCCCAGCGTGCCGGCCTGCCTTGCGCCCGTGGCATCCTGGTCAACGACACCCTGCAGAGCTTCGACCCCCGGGTCTACGCGGTTGGCGAATGCGTCAGCCACCGTGGCGTCGCCTACGGCCTGGTGGCCCCCCTGTTCGAACAGGCGCGGGTATGCGCCAGCCACCTGGCCATGCAGGGCTTTCGCCGCTATCTCGGCTCGCTGACATCCACCAAACTCAAGGTCACTGGTATCGACCTGTTCTCCGCCGGTGACTTCGCTGGCGGCCCAGGCACGCAAAGCATCATTCTCGACGACCCGGTCACCGGCAGCTATCGCAAGCTGGTGCTGAAGAACGACGTGCTGGTCGGCGCCTGCCTGTATGGCGATACCGCCGATGGCGCCTGGTACCTGCAACTGATCCGCGAAGGCCGCAAGGTCGCGCATATCCGCGACATGCTGATGTTTGGCGAAGATGCGGTGAACAGCCTGTCACCCGCCTGCAGCGCCGAGCCGATTCTCCTGCAGGGAGCGGCCTGATGGGCGCTCTACAACTCGGCGCCGCGACGCACACCACCGCCTCGACCTGCTGTTACTGCGGCGTCGGCTGCGGCGTGCTGATCGAGCACGACGGCGAGCGCATTCTCGGCGTCAGCGGCGATCCTGCACACCCGGCGAACTTCGGCAAACTGTGCAGCAAGGGCGCCTCGCTGCACCTGACCGGAGACATCGCGGCCCGCGCCCTGTACCCCGAACTGCGTCTCGGCAAAGGGTTGGCCCGTGCGCGCACCGACTGGAGCAACGCTCTGGATCACGCTGCCGATGTGTTCGCCGAAACGATCCGCGAGCACGGCCCGGACAGCGTCGCCTTCTATATCTCCGGGCAACTGCTGACCGAGGACTACTACGCCTTCAACAAGCTGGCCCGCGCCCTGGTCGGCACCAATAATATCGACAGCAACTCACGCCTGTGCATGTCCTCAGCAGTGGTCGGCTACAAGCGCAGCTTGGGCGCCGATGCACCGCCCTGCTCCTACGAAGACATCGAGCAGGCCGACACGCTGCTGATCATCGGCAGCAACATGGCCTATGCCCACCCGATCCTGTTTCGCCGCCTGGAAGCGGCCAAGGCAGGCAACCCGCAGATGAAGGTCATCGTCGTCGACCCACGGCGCACCGACACCTGCGACCTCGCCGATCTGCACCTGGCCATCGCACCCGGCAGCGATGTGGCACTTCTGCACGGCGTACTGCATCTGCTGCTGGAACAAGGGCGTATCGACCACGCCTTCATCGCCGCGCACACCGAAGGCTTTGGGGCGCTGCAAGCGCTGGTCGCCGACTACGAGCCCGCGCGCGTCGCCCAGCTCTGCGCAATCAGCGAAGCGGATTTGCGTCGCTGCGCGGAGTGGATCGGCAGCTCACCGCGTTTTCTGTCGCTGTGGTGCATGGGCGTCAATCAGTCCACCGCCGGCACCACAAAGAACGCCGCTATCATCAACCTGCACCTGGCCACCGGGCAGATCGGCAAGGTCGGCAGCGGGCCGTTTTCCCTCACTGGCCAGCCGAATGCCATGGGCGGTCGGGAAACCGGCAGCCTGTCCAACTTGCTGCCCGGTCACCGTGAGGTCGCCAACCCGCAGCACCGTGCCGAAGTCGCCGCTTACTGGGGCGTCGAAACACTGCCGCAAAACCCGGGGCTCAGCGCCATCGAACTGTTCGAGGCGGTGGGCAGCGGCAAGATCAAGGCGCTGTGGATCGCCTGCACCAACCCGGCCCAGTCCATGCCGGATCAACACAGCATCCACAAAGCCTTGAGCGACTGCCCGTTCGTGGTGGTGCAGGAGGCATTCTTCACCACCGAAACCTGCCGCTACGCCGACCTGCTGTTGCCTGCTGCCAGTTGGGGCGAGAAGGAAGGTACGGTGACCAACTCCGAGCGCCGCGTCAGCCGCGTGCGCCGTGCCGTGCCTGCCCCTGGTGAGGCGCGGGCCGACTGGTCGATCACCTGCGATTTCGCCAGGCGCCTGGAAGCTCGCCTGCCGGGCGTGCCTTCCGGGCATTTCGCCTTCGACAATAGCGAGCAGCTGTTCGAGGAATACAAGGTGCTGACCCGTGGCCGGGATCTGGATCTTTGTGGCCTCGGCTACGCGCTACTGGAGACACGCGGCCCGCAGCAATGGCCCTTTCCCGAAGGTGCGCAAAACGGCACGCCGCGACTCTATGGCGACGGCCGCTTTCCAAGCGCCAACGGCCGCGCGCGCTTTATCGCCGAGACCTATCAAACGGCTAAAGAGCAACGCGACAGCCAGTATCCACTGACGCTCAATACCGGTCGCCTGCGCGATCAGTGGCACGGCATGAGCCGCACCGGCACCGCGGCACGGCTGTTCGCCCATGTCGAAGAACCGCTGCTCGACCTGCACCCGCAAGACATGGCGCAGCGGCACCTGCAGAGCGGCCAACTGGTCGAGGTGCGCAGCCGCCGCGGCGCGCTGGTGGTGCGCGTCCAGGCCGACGCCAGCCTGCAGCAAGGCCAGGCTTTTCTGCCCATGCACTGGGGCGATCGCTTTCTCAAAGGCCTCGGCATCAACGCCCTGACCTTGCCAGCGTTCGATCCGCTGTCGAAGCAGCCGGAGCTGAAACACGCCGGGATCGACGTGCAGCCCATCGACCTGCCCTGGACATTCCACGCGCTGGTCGAAGGTGACGTTCAGCAACGCCTGGAAGCCTTGCGCCCGTTGTGCGAAACCTTCGCCTACGCGAGCTTCGGCCTGGCCGGTCGCGAGACCTCGGCGCTGGTGATGCGCGTCGCCCACCATCACGCACCCGATGCCGAATTACTCGAACAACTTCAGGAGCAACTGGGCCTGGCCGAAGGGCCGGTGATCCGTTACGACGACCCTCGTGGCGACCCAGGCGCCCTGCCCATTCACAAGCGCGCGCGTATCGACGGCGGTCGCCTGACAGGCTTTTCCCTGAGCGGTGAGACCCGCGCACGCGGCTGGCTGCGTGACCTCTGGCAAAACCAGACCTCACTCGATGACGACAACGGCCGCGGCCTGCGCCGCTGGCTGCTGGCACCGGTGGAAAGTCCGCCCGGCCAGAGCCGCCGGCAGACCGGCAAGACCCTGTGCACCTGCATGAATGTCAGCGAGACGGCAGTACGCGAGGGCATCCAGCGCGGCTGCGACCTCATCGCGCTCAAACAGAATCTCGGCTGCGGCACCCAGTGCGGCTCCTGCGTACCTGAAATCAAGCGCCTACTGGCGCTACAGACCATCGAAGCCTAGCGAAGACTGGGCTGAACCTAGACAGAAGGAATACCGCGATGAACCCAAGCGTATGGCTGATCGGCGCCGGCCCAGGCGACCCGGAACTGCTCACTCTCAAGGCGGTGCGTGCCCTCGGCCTGGCCGACGTGGTGCTGATCGATGACCTGGTCAATCCGCAGGTGTTGCAGCACTGTCCCGACGCCCGGGTGATCCGCGTGGGCAAGCGCGGCGGCTGCCGCTCGACGCCCCAGGCCTTCATCCATCGCCTGATGCTGCGCTATGCCCGCCAAGGCAAGGTGGTTGCGCGCCTAAAGGGCGGCGACCCGTGCATCTTCGGCCGCGGTGGCGAAGAAGCCGACTGGCTGGCCGCCCGCGGCGTGCATTGCGAGATCGTCAACGGCATCACCGCCGGCCTGGCTGCGGCGACCCGCTGCGGCATCTCCCTAACCCTGCGCGGCATCGCTCGCGGCGTCACTCTGGTTACCGCCCACACCCAGGATGGCAGCTCGCCCAACTGGCAGGCACTGGCCGACAGCGGCACGACGCTGGTGGTGTACATGGGCATCGCTACTCTGGCCGATACCCGCCAGCATCTGCTCGATGCCGGTATGGCGGCGCACACCGCCGTGGCGATGATCGAGAACGCCTCGCTGCCGGATCAACGCGAGTGCCGCAGCACGCTGCTGGAAATGGCCGACGCTGCACTGGCATTCAAGCTGAAAAGCCCGGCCATTCTGGTCATCGGCGATGTGGTTGGCGCTGCCATGGATGCTGCGCGAGAACTTGAGGTACGCAGCGCCTGACCCCTTACGACAGTCCGGTCTATGCAACTGGACTGCTATTTGCACTGTTTTAGTTCAACCGTACTGCCTGAAAGACTGCCCTCATGCCTGACACCACCATGCCTGCCGCCCTGCGATTCATGCTCGCCGCCCGCCGCTGCGAGCTGCAGGGCCTGGAAAGCCTGTCCTTCACCTGCCAACTGGTGACCAATGTCAGTCAGTTGGTGCACCAGCTGCAGAAGGAACGGGGCTACTCCAACATCTATCTGGGCAACCAATCGAGCCATTATCTGCACCAACTTGACGCACACAGTGCCGAGTCAGCCGCCGTAGAGCGTCAGGTACACGAATGCTTCATGGCCATGGATACCGCTCAGGCCAATGCCGCGGATCGTGCCCGCCTGTTCAACCGCATCGCTTATGTCTTGCATGGTCTGGACGAACTGCCCGGCCTGCGCCGCCGCATCCGCGAGCTGCAGCCGACGCCACGCCTGGCCACCCAAGCCTTCACGCGGCTGATTGGCGGGTTGATGGCCGTGGTCTTCGAAGCCGCCGATACCGCAGTCGACCCAGGCATCACCCGGCTGCTGGTGGCCATGTTCAACTTCATGCAGGGCAAGGAGCTGGCCGGTCAGGAGCGCGCCGCGGGTGTCGAGGGCTTCTCGCGCGGGCATTTCGATGCCGAGTTGCAGGAGCGCCTGCAGCATCTCGAAGACGGCCAGGAGCGCTGCTTCGATGTGTTCAGCGAGTTCGCCGATGCAGAGGCGGGGGCCCTGTGGCAACAGATTCACAGCGGCGACACCGTCGCCCAGGTAATCAGCCTGCGCGGCATCGCCAAGCGCACGTCTGCCAATGCCACGGTCGATCCGAGCCTGTGTGAGCTGTGGTTCGAACTCAATACCCGACGCATCGACGCCATGAAGGAAGTGGAAAACCACCTCGCCAATCGCCTGCTGGAACACTGCCGCCGCAGCATCGCCGAAGCCCATGCTGACCTGGACAACCATCGCACGCTGCTCAAGCGTCTGGGGCAGATGGATGTTGGTAGCGATCAGGCGCTGCTGTTCAGCGTGCACAGCAGCACCCTGGACAGTGCATCTCAGGATTCGGTGGGCAACCACCTGACGCGCTCGGTGCTCGACCTGCTGCACGAACAGAACCAACGCCTGCAGCGAGTCAGTGACGAGCTCAAGGAAACCCGCGAAACCCTCAACGAACGCAAAGTGATCGAGCGGGCCAAGAAGCTGCTGATGAACGATTACCGGCTCAGTGAAGAAGATGCCTACGCACGCCTGCGCCAATCCGCTATGGAGCGCAGCATGCGCCTGGTCGACGTCGCCCAGAGCCTGCTCGCCTTCGCCGCCCGCAAGGCCCAGGAAAATCCGCGCAGCGACCGCGCCTGAATGAGCCTTACCGGCCCTGGGTATCGCTGCGCTCAACCACAGGCTACGACCCACTCCGCCCCTGTAGCCCAGCACTGAAAGGCGATGCCCGGGAAAAGTGCCTGCAATAAAGACTCTGGCATCCATGCACCTACGCCGCGCACGGCAAGCGATCGACGCCCCGCTGCTGTGCGGCGCCAGCCTCCGAACTGATCAGGCGCAGCCTCGAAGAAATCGTCCGGCACAGGCTGAAAACCTTTCCTGCTCAAGCAGTTAACGCAGATACACCAAGTACTCAAGGGCAGCTGTCAACCAGCCAGGCCACCGGTGCCAGCTACTGGCATGCAACCTGCTATGTCCGTAACAGGGAGGCAGGCTCTGCCCCTCCACAATCCAAATCCTGGACAACGGCGTCCACCCTCATACAGCCCGCGCGCTGCCATGAGAGTGACGCCGTTTTTTTATGCGTGCCTTTTGGGGAAAACGATATGGACGACAAGCCACGTACACTGCAGAGCATCGACGACAGTACCAATCAGCCACGTCGTACCTTCCTCAAACAATCCATGGGTCTGCTCGGCGGCAGCGCATTGATGAGCATGCTACCTGCGGGCCTGAGCAGTGCGGTATGGGCTGCGGGGAGCGACGGCCTGGAAACCACCAAGGCCAAGCTCGGCTTCATCGCCCTGACCGACGCCGCACCGTTGTTCGTGGCCGATGAACTGGGCTTGTTCGCCAAGCACGGCATGACCGGCGTAGAGGTGCTCAAGCAATCGTCGTGGGGCACCACCCGCGACAACCTGGTGCTCGGCGCCGGCAGTGGCGGCATCGATGGCGCCCATATCCTTACACCGATGCCCTACCTGATGGCCGCCGGTAAGGTGACCACCAACAATACCCCGCTGCCGATGTACATCCTCGCGCGCCTGAACCTCAACGGTCAGGGCATTTCCATCAGCAAGGAATACCAGGATCTAAAGCTTGGCACCGACGCCAGCGCCTTCAAGCAGGCCGTTGCCGCCAAGCAGGCAAAAGGCCAGAAGATTGCAGCGGCGATGACCTTCCCAGGCGGCACCCACGACCTGTGGCTGCGCTACTGGATGGCAGCTGGTGGGATCGAACCCAACAAGGATCTGCCGACGGTGGTCATCCCGCCACCGCAGATGGTCGCCAACATGAAGGTCGGCAGCATGGACGCCTTCTGCGTCGGTGAGCCATGGAACGCTCAGTTGATCAACCAGGGCATTGGCTACAGCGCGGTAACCACCGGCGAGCTGTGGGCCAACCACCCGGAAAAAGCCCTGTCGCTGCGCGCCGATTACGTCGACGCCAACCCCAACGCCACCCGTGCGCTGCTCAAGGCGGTGATGGAAGCGCAGATGTTCTGCGAAGCGGCGGAGAACAAGGAACAGGTCGCCGAGATCTGCGCCAAACGCCGCTGGATCGGCGCTCCCGCCAAGGATCTGCTGGCACGCTTGCAGGGCAACATCGATTACGGCAACGGCCGCGTGGTGGAAAACAGCCCGCACCTGATGCGCTTCTGGAGCGAGTTCGCCTCCTACCCCTTCCAGAGCCACGACCTGTGGTTCCTGACCGAAAACAAACGCTGGGGCTACCTGCCGAAGGACTTCGACAGCCAGGCACTGATCAACACCGTCAACCGCGAGGACATCTGGCGCCAGGCCGCCGCCGAGCTGGCGGTACCTGCCGAGCAGATTCCGCAATCCAAGTCGCGCGGCATCGAGACCTTCTTCGACGGCAAGACCTTCGACCCGCAGAACCCGCAAGCCTATCTCGACAGCCTGTCCCTGAAGGCCTAACCGGAGGAACGCTCCATGAATGCGCCCGTAAAATCGCTGGCCCTGCCGGCCGGTGTCATCGCTCCAAGCTGGCTGAAACGACTGTCGACCACGCTGATGCAATCGGTACTGCCGCCGCTGGTGATCACCTCAGCACTGCTGCTGATCTGGCAATTGCTGTGCAGTGGCCCCACTGCATCGCTGCCGCCACCCAGCCAGGTCATCGAAGACACCTGGGAGCTGATCGTCAATCCGTTCTATGACAATGGCGGCACCGACGTCGGCATGGCCTGGCAACTGCTCGCCAGCCTCGAGCGGGTGGCCTACGGCTATGCCCTGGCAGTCGTGATCGGTGTAGCGTTGGGCGTACTGGTCGGCCAGTCGACCTGGGCCATGCGTGGTCTCGACCCGCTGTTCCAGATCCTCCGTACCGTGCCGCCGCTGGCCTGGTTGCCGCTGTCGCTGGCCGGCTTCAAAGACAGTCACCCATCGGCGCTGTTCGTGATTTTCATCACTGCCATCTGGCCGATCATCATCAATACCTCGGTGGGCATTCGCAACATCCCCGAGGACTACCGCAACGTCGCCAAAGTGCTGCGCCTCAATGGCCTGGAGTACTTCCAGAAGATCATGCTGCCTGCCGCCGCCCCCTACATCTTCTCAGGGCTGCGCATTGGCGTGGGGCTGTCCTGGCTGGCGATTATCGCAGCAGAGATGCTGATTGGTGGCGTGGGTATCGGCTTCTTCATCTGGGACGCGTGGAACGCCTCGCGCATCAGCGACATCATTCTCGCCCTGGTCTACGTTGGCGTGGTCGGCTTCCTGCTCGACCGCCTGGTGCTGTTCGTCGGCAACCGCATCACCCGTGGCACATCGGCCTGAGGAGACAGACATGAGCAAGCACTACCTGAGCATCGAACATGTGGAAAAGTACTTCGAGCGTGACGGCGTCAGCTCCCACGTACTGAACCAGATCAACCTCAACGTCGAGCGTGGCGAATACATCTCTATCATCGGCCATTCCGGTTGCGGCAAATCGACGGTGCTGAACATCGTCGCCGGCCTGACCGATTCCAGCAGCGGCGCGGTGATTCTCGATGGTAGGGAGGTTCGTGGTCCCGGCCCGGATCGCAGCCTGGTGTTCCAGAACCATTCGCTGCTGCCCTGGCTGACGGTGCAGGAAAACGTCGCACTGGCCGTCGACAAGGTCTTCAAACGCACCAAGAGCAAGGCCGAGCGCCGCGACTGGACGCTGCATCATCTGGAGCTGGTGAGCATGGGCCACGCATTGCACAAACGGCCCAGCGAAATTTCCGGCGGCATGAAGCAGCGTGTAGGCATTGCCCGCGCGCTGGCCATGGAACCCAAGGTGCTGCTGCTAGACGAGCCCTTCGGCGCACTCGACGCCCTGACCCGCGCCCACTTGCAGGACGAGGTGATGCGTATCCAGAGCGAGCTGCACAACACGGTGATGATGATCACCCACGACGTCGACGAAGCCGTGCTGCTTTCCGATCGCATCGTGATGATGACCAACGGCCCTTCGGCGACCATTGGCGAAATCCTCACCATCGATCTGCCGCGACCCCGTGACCGCATCGCTCTGGCTGACGACCCGCGCTACAACGCCTATCGGCATGCCGTGCTGAGTTTCCTGCACGAGAAACAGCGCAAGGTCGAACCCATGAGCGCACGCCGCGCTGCCGCAGCTAAAGAGCCGGCCGGCAAGGAGCGCGCTCGCGCCTAGATGCTGCGATCAGTCGCGGGCAATGCCCGTTACGGTAATGCCGAAGCGCTCCTCCAAGCGAACTGCGGGAGTCTGCTCCTCACGGGGCAGCTCCTTCGGTTCGAGGCGCTCCAGGTTCTCTTCGGCCCACTCCAGCAGCCAGATCACAGCCTGCTCGAGGCTGGGTTTGTCTTTCGATTTGACCTTGAGGACTTCGGCCGCCTCATCTCGGCTGTAGGCGATATTCCATTGGCTCATAGTGAGTCTCCAGCGGGTAGTTTTGCGGCTGGCACACAACCTTGCGCACCGTCATAACCATGTAGACCGGCCGCGGGTGAACAGTTCGACCTATAAATCCGAATGAACTTAGCCGGGTACCTCCACTCAGAAACTAGGCATCGATTGATTTCTCCGGGCGCCCATGGCGCCCATTTTTTTGCCTGCAATTTGTCCCCACGTCACTGACTGCCTACCCGGTGCTCGTCCGCAGGCGAGAAATCTCGCCCACAAAAAAGCCGGGAAACACCCGGCTTTTTCGAATCGCACTCCACGTGCCGTATCAGGCCCTGGGCAGCGTCACACCGCGCTGCCCCTGGTACTTGCCGCCCCGATCCTTGTACGACACCTCACAGGCCTCGTCGGACTCAAGGAACAGCATCTGTGCCACACCCTCGTTGGCGTAGATTTTCGCCGGCAGCGTGGTGGTGTTGGAGAATTCCAGCGTCACATGCCCTTCCCACTCCGGCTCCAGCGGCGTGACGTTGACGATGATGCCGCAGCGCGCATAAGTGCTCTTGCCCAGGCAGATGGTCAATACGTTGCGCGGAATGCGGAAGAATTCCACGGTACGTGCCAGCGCAAACGAGTTCGGCGGGATGATGCACACGTCGCTTTTGATATCGACGAAACTTTTCTCGTCGAAATTCTTCGGGTCTACGGTGGCCGAGTTGATATTGGTGAAGACCTTGAATTCATCGGCGCAGCGCACGTCGTAACCGTAGCTCGACACCCCGTAAGAAATCAGCGGTAAGCCGCCTTCATTACGCACCTGGCGCTCGACGAACGGCTCGATCATGCCGTGTTCCTGGGCCATGCGGCGAATCCACTTGTCCGATTTGATGCTCATGGCGGGGCCGTCCTAGAAGGTCTGTGCGGTGAAAAAGTGAACGCATCTTACCGGGCTGAGCGACAGGGTTCAAAGCCTCTTGACAGGCCGTTTGAACAAGAGGCCGCAGTGCTGAATGCCAGGAAATCGCAAAAAGACTGACAGACCATTCGCACTTAGCGAAGAAAGCGGGTATGGTGACCCCACTGTGCTGCATGTGTCACCGCGAATCGCTACATGATGCCTAGATTTCGATCCAAACATCGTCCGACTCCTAGTACTCGTTGCACTCAGTCCCGGCCTGGTTTTATCCAGGGCTGTTATTTCTTTAGATATTAGGAGACATCACATGTCCAATCGTCAGAATGGCACCGTTAAGTGGTTCAACGATGAGAAAGGCTACGGCTTCATCACTCCGCAATCCGGTGACGACCTGTTCGTACACTTCAAAGCTATCCAGAGCGATGGCTTCAAGAGCCTGAAAGAAGGCCAGCAAGTTTCCTTCGTGGCCACTCGTGGTCAGAAAGGCATGCAAGCTGAGGAAGTTCAGGTTATCTAACCTGCTCTTTCTATAAAAAACCTCGCTTCGGCGGGGTTTTTTTATGCCTGCATTTTATGCAGCGAGTAATGCAGCGCGCCCGCCAGGCGGACGCGCTACTGCGATCAATCATCGGCGATGACGATGGTCGGCATGGCCTGGGCGGTCGCCGCGCTCGAAGCGATGCGTGCACCGACCTGCCGCGCGACTTGCTGATATAGCATAGCGATCTGGCTTTCCGGATCGGCGATGGTCGTCGGCTTGCCACCGTCAGCCTGCATACGGATGGCCATGGACAGCGGCATGGAAGCCAGCAGATCGACGTCGAACTGAGCAGCCAGTTTCTCGCCACCACCCTCACCGAACAGATGCTCCGCATGGCCACAGCTGGAGCAGATGTGCACGGCCATGTTCTCCACCACGCCGAGCACCGGAATGTTCACCTTGCGGAACATCTCCACGCCTTTGCGGGCGTCGAGCAGGGCCAGATCCTGCGGTGTGGTGACGATGACCGCCCCCGCAACCGGAACCTTCTGCGCCAGGGTCAGGTGGATATCGCCCGTGCCGGGCGGCATGTCGATGACCAGATAGTCGAGGTCATCCCAGGCGGTCTGGGTGACCAGTTGCAACAGCGCCCCAGAGACCATCGGCCCGCGCCACACAACCGGCGTGTTGTCATCGGTGAGAAAAGCCATGGACATCACCTGTACGCCATGGGCTTCGAGCGGCACGAACCACTTCTGATCACGTACTTGAGGCCGCGTACCTTCAGGGATACCGAACATGATGCCTTGGCTCGGGCCGTAGATATCGGCATCGAGAATGCCCACCCGCGCGCCTTCACGGGCCAATGCCAGGGCCAGGTTGGCAGCGGTGGTCGACTTGCCCACCCCGCCCTTGCCGGACGCCACGGCAATCACGTTCTTGACGTTCGCCAGGGCCGGCACTTGAGCCTGCGCCTTGTGGGCGGCGATCACGCAGTTCACCTCTACGCTGGCGCTGCGTACACCCTCGATATTCTCGATGGCCAGTTGTAGCAACTGCGCCCAGCCCTGCTTGAACAGGGCTGCAGCGTAGCCCAGTTCCAGCTTCAGGCTGACCTGGTCGCCCAGCACGTCAATGCTGCGCACGCAGCCGGCGCTGAGCGGATCCTGATCGAGATGGGGATCGGTGTACTGGCGCAATACGGCTTCGACCGCGGCGCGGATATCAGCACTCATGCTTGGCTCCGGAGATGGCAGGAAAAGACGCCTATCCTACCCGAGCCACCAGCCGGATGCAGACCGGCGACCCGAAGGGCCGCCAGCCATCAACACTCACTGCACGGGCTGACCGGGCAGTGGCTTGAGATTCACCTCGACACGGCGGTTCTGCGCGCGGCCATCGGCGCTGGCGTTGTCGGCAATCGGCTGATCCGGGCCGGCACCACGGCTGGACAGGCGGCTGCCGTCAATGCCCTGAGCAGTCAGGTAGCTGGTCACGCTTTGCGCACGACGTTGCGACAGCGCCATGTTGTGCTGACGCGAACCGGTGCTGTCGGTGTAACCGACGATCTCGATGCTGTTGTTCTGGAACTGCTGGAACGAAGTCGCCAGGTTATTCAGCGGTGCATAGAAACTGGGAGCGATATCCGCAGAATCCGTAGCGAAGGTGATGTTGCCGGGCATGATCAGCTTGATGTCATCGCCCTGACGCTGCACCTCCACACCGGTGCCTTCCATGCTGCGGCGCAGCTCGGCCTCCTGGCGATCGGCGTAATAGCCATAGCCGGCACCTGCAGCGCCGGCGAGCACGGCACCGATGGCAGCACCTTTACCGCGGTCATCATGGCTGACTGCAGCGCCGACCGCCGCACCGGCCAGCGCTGCCAGGCCGCCGTAGGTAGCAGTGCGGTGGCCACCGCCACTGGCTGCGCCACCACCGGCGTTGTCGTAGGGGTTGCTCGAGGCACAGCCAACCAACAGGGCCAGAGCGGTGGCACAGGCGAGAGGACGTAAAACTGCAGGCATGGTTCATCTCCTTGCTGGGAGCGGAAGGTTCCCGTTGGAACCCGCTTACGCCTCTAAATTCAAGTCGATGTCAGCGCTATTTGCCCGCTGGCCGGAACGCGCTCGGTTACTTTATAGTGACCGACCTCCCTTCACCCGATGACAGCCTGACAATGTCCCAAGCTCGCCAGATTCTCGTTACCAGCGCCCTGCCCTACGCCAACGGTTCGATCCACCTTGGCCACATGCTCGAGTACATCCAGACCGACATGTGGGTGCGCTACCAGAAACTGCGCGGCAACCAGTGCATCTACGTCTGCGCGGACGATGCCCACGGCTCGGCCATCATGCTGCGTGCAGAAAAGGAAGGCATCACCGCCGAACAGCTGATCGACGGCGTCAAGGCTGAGCACAGCGGTGACTTCGCCGACTTCCTGGTGGAGTTCGACAACTTCCACTCCACCCATTCGCCGGAAAACCGCGAGCTGTCGGAGTCGATCTACAAGGCGCTGCGTGACAATGGCCACATAGCCACGCGCTCGGTGACCCAGTATTTCGACCCGGAAAAAGGCATGTTCCTGGCCGACCGTTTCATCAAGGGCACCTGCCCCAAATGCGCGACGCCCGATCAGTACGGCGACAACTGCGAAAAATGCGGTGCCACCTACGAGCCCACCGAACTGAAAGACCCGCGCTCGGCGATTTCTGGTGCGGTGCCGGTGCTCAAGGACTCCAAGCACTTCTTCTTCAAGCTGCCGCAGTTCCAGGAAATGCTCCAACAATGGACGCGCAGCGGCACGCTGCAGGAGTCGGTCGCCAACAAGCTCGCCGAATGGCTCGATGGTGGCCTGCACGAGTGGGACATCAGCCGTGATGCGCCCTACTTCGGCTTCGAGATTCCCGACGAGCCGGGCAAGTATTTCTACGTCTGGCTGGATGCGCCGATCGGCTACATGGCCAGCTTCAAGAACCTCTGCGCACGTCGCCCGGAACTGGATTTCGATGCGTTCTGGAACAAGGATTCCAGCGCCGAGGTGTACCACTTCATAGGCAAGGACATCGTCAACTTCCACGCCCTGTTCTGGCCTGCCATGCTCGAAGGTGCCGGCTACCGCAAACCTACAGCCATCAACGTGCACGGCTACCTGACCGTGAACGGGCAGAAGATGTCCAAGTCGCGCGGCACCTTCATCAAGGCGCGCACCTATCTGGATCATCTCAATCCGGAATACCTGCGCTACTACTACGCGGCCAAGCTCGGTCGCGGCGTCGATGACCTCGACCTGAACCTCGAGGACTTCATCCAGAAGGTCAATTCGGATCTGGTCGGCAAGGTGGTCAACATCGCCAGCCGTTGCGCCGGCTTCATCCACAAGGGCAATGCCGGCATATTGGTTGCGGCCAACCCTGAGCCAGATTTGTGGAATGCTTTCCAGAGCGCCGCACCCAGCATCGCCGACGCCTACGAGAGCCGCGACTTCGCTCGCGCCATGCGTGAAATCATGGCCCTGGCCGACCGGGCCAATGCCTGGATCGCCGACAAGGCGCCGTGGTCGCTGGCCAAGCAGGAAGGCAAGGCCGACGAGGTGCAGGCGATCTGCGCCCTGGGCGTCAACCTGTTCCGTCAACTGGTGATCCTCCTCAAGCCGGTGCTGCCGCATCTGGCCCGCGACGCCGAGGCGTTCCTCAACGTCGCACCGCTGGCATGGAATGACCTGGCCACGCTGCTGGCCGATCATCAGTTGAATCCGTTCACCCCGCTGCTCAGCCGCATCGAGCCGGCCAAGGTCGAAGCCATGGTCGAAGCCTCCAAGGAAGACCTGGCCGCCGCCAACGCCCCGCAGGAGGACGCTCCCCGAGGCAATGGTGAATTGGCGAAGGATCCGCTGGCCGCCGAAATCGCCTTCGACGCCTTCGCAGCGGTCGATCTGCGTATCGCGCTGATCGAGAAGTGCGAGTTCGTCGAAGGTGCCGACAAGCTGCTGCGCCTGACCCTGGATATCGGTGACGAGAAGCGCAACGTGTTTTCCGGCATCAAGAGCGCCTACCCAGACCCAAGCAAGTTGGAAGGCCGCCTAACGCTGTACGTGGCCAACCTGGCAGCACGCAAGATGAAGTTCGGCGTGTCGGAAGGCATGGTGCTGGCTGCTGGCCCTGGCGGCGAAGAAATCTACCTGCTCAGCCCGGACAGCGGCGCCAAGCCAGGTCAACGCGTCAAGTAAACAACCGCCTGGCGCTCTGCAAAACTGATGACTCCCACGCTCCCGCGTGGGAGTCCTGGGCAGAGCGTTCTGCGCCCTATTGGGCCGGCCACCAGCATTCGACATCGGACGCAGAGTGTCCGAGAGGCGTTCCCACGCAGAGCGTGAGGAACGATCAGGATGTGCTCCACCTCCGCCTTGATGCTGCCCTGACAGGCGCAAGGCAACCACCGTCAACAATTCTCGAGGTACAAGGATGTTTCTCCGCCGCCACCCACTGCTCGTCCTGCTTGCCTTCCTGCTGATACTCGGCGGCTGCTCGCCATCCGGCGAAAACCGTTCGGCCGCTGGTGCTGCGCTGCTTGGTGAAAGCGCGCAGCAGGGCGCGTTCCTCGCCTACGAGCATAGCGTGGGCATTCGCCTGCCCGTCGAGCAGGTCGAATCACGCCTGGCGGCGGTACGCGAAGCGTGCAGCAGCCAGCGTTTCGGCCAGTGCGACCTGCTGGCCATCGAGCAGAGCCAGGGCCACTACCAGGCCGCCAGCATTACCGTGCGCATCGCTCCGGCTGGCGTCGAGCCGCTGGTCGGCTTTGCCGGTGAAGGCGGCGAGCTGCAGAGCCGCCATACACGCGCCGAAGACTTGGCCCAGGCCGTCAGCGATACCGAGCAGCAACGCCAGCGCCTGGAGCGACAGCAGAAAACCCTGCTGCAATACCAGGCCCGTGGTGACCTGAGCGTCAGCGACATGCTCGCCCTGGCCCGCGAACTGGCCGAGGTGGAGGTACAGCTGGCGGGCACAGCCCAGCAGTCGGCCCAGCAGCAACGCCGTTTGACGACGAACCTGCTGACCCTGAGTTTCAGCACCGAGGGCGAGACGATCGGCCGTCTGGCGCGTATCGGCGAAGCCGCTGGCGGCATGCTCGACAATGCCACCGAAGGCGCTACGGAAGCCCTCAAGCTGCTCGGCTACGGCATTCCCTTCGTCATCATCCTGTTCCCGCTGGCCCTGCTGATCCGCTGGCTATGGCGCAAGGCCAGCCGCGCCCGCAATAAGGTCTGAATGCGCGCTGACGTGGCCGTGCCGCTGTACCGGGCACGGCGCATGCCGGATAATGCACGGCCAACGCTTCAGCCAGACCTGCAACACCCATGATCGACTCTCGCGACCTCTCCTGCATGCGCTCCCACGGGCCGACCCCGTGCGAGCGACGCTGTGTGCCTGGAGCATGAGCAACGCCCTGCGTATAGCCGCCATCGACGCCCTGCTACCGCAGACGCAATGCGGCAAATGTGGCCACCCAGGCTGTCAGCCCTATGCCGAGGGAATCGCTGCCGGCGAAGCGATCAACAAGTGCCCACCAGGCGGCACCGCCACCATTCACGCGCTGGCCAACCTGCTGCAGGTTCCGGAACTGCCACTGGCATTACCGGCAACTCCCGCGCAGCTAGCGGTGATCCGCGAGGCCGAGTGCATCGGCTGTACCAAATGCATCCAGGCCTGTCCGGTGGACGCCATCGTCGGCGCCGCCAAACTGATGCACACGGTGATCAGCGACGAATGCACGGGTTGCGAACTGTGCATTGCGCCCTGCCCGGTGGACTGCATCGACCTGATCACCTTGGCTACGCCGCAGGCGACCATTCAGCGTGAGCGTGCCGACCAGTTTCGCGCTCGCCATCAGGCCCGCCTCGCCCGCCTCGCTCGCGACGATGCGCGCCGCCGCGCCGCACGCAGCACGCCGGTCGCGCGCCCAGAGCTGGAAGCAGCCGTTACCCGTACAGCCAACGATGACGATCAAACCGCTCGGCTCAAGCGCCTGAAAATCGAAGCATCGATGGCCAAGGTCGCCTACGAAAAGATCCGCAAGCAGGTGGCCATGCACCCCGACTCACCGTTCGCGGCGCAGTTGGATGCCCTGCAAAGCGCCAGCGAGCAGGCCGCGGCGGCACTGCAGGCGGCTCAGCACGACTCGTCATCAACGATCGCTGTCGCGCCAGCCAGCGACGATGGCGGGTTGAAACGGGCAAACATCGATGCGGCAATGAGCCGTGCTCAGTTGCAGAAGGCCCTCAAGGCTTTTGGCGAAACGCCGGACGAAACCCAGCGAGTGCAACTCGATACGCTGCGCCAGGCAGCCGAGCAGGCGCAACGGCAGTTGGACGAGCTGCTGCCCAACACCTCCGGCAAGACGCCCGATGCCGGGGAGCAGGCGCTGAAGCAAGCCAAGATCGAAGTCGCCAACCGCCGCGCAGCGCTGCAGTCCGGCGAACGGCGAGGCGTCGATGACGCCCTGCTGAGTACCTTACGGACAGACTACGCCGCGGCGCAGCAGGTGCTGCACGATGCCGAGCAGCACTGCGGCAAACCTGCCCCCCAGCGGGTACTGGTCGACAAGGCCGGCGTGAGCACCGAACTGCGCCAGCTGAAAACCGACCTGGCCTACGCCCGTGCTGACGTGAACAGACTGCAACGCAGCACAAACACTGAAAGCGACACCCTGAATGCAGCACTCGAACGCCTTGCCGTCGCCGAACGCCGGCTGCAAGCGCATATCAGCGCCACCTAGAGCGCGCCGACTACCGTGAACCGCCCTGACGATGAACGCCGCCAAACGCCTTGAAATCTTCCGCCGCCTGCACGAAGACAACCCGGAACCGAAGACCGAGCTGGCCTACAGCACGCCCTTCGAACTACTGATCGCGGTGATTCTCTCCGCTCAGGCCACCGATGTCGGGGTCAACAAGGCCACCGCCAAACTCTATCCGGTGGCCAATACCCCGGAATCGATTCTGGCCCTTGGTGTCGAAGGGCTCAGCGAATACATCAAGACCATTGGCCTGTACAACAGCAAGGCCAAAAACGTCATCGAGACCTGCCGCATGCTCGTCGAGCTACACGGCAGCCAGGTTCCGGAATCCCGTGAAGCGCTGGAGGCGCTGCCAGGCGTCGGCCGCAAGACCGCCAACGTGGTGCTCAACACCGCTTTTCGTCAGCTGACCATGGCAGTGGACACGCACATTTTCCGGGTCAGCAATCGCACCGGCATCGCTCCAGGCAAGAATGTGGTGGAGGTGGAAAAGAAACTATTGAAGTTCGTACCCAGGGATTTTCTCCTCGATGCCCACCACTGGTTGATCCTGCATGGCCGCTATGTTTGCCAAGCGCGCAAGCCGCGCTGCGGCAGTTGCCGGATCGAAGACCTGTGCGAATACAAACTAAAGACCTCTGACGATTGATGCCTCATATACTTCTTGTATGAGTCGATTGAAAAAATCTTTTTTACTCGCCTCACGTTTGCCCTTATAAGGTCGGCAAATGGCCCCTGTAGCCAGGAGTGAAGCGCATGAGCAACGGCAAAGAAGAGCTGGAGCTGGAAGACGACTTCGTCAGTGACGAAACGGACAACAGCGAAGCACCCGTGGAAGTGGCGAAAACCAACCTGACCAAGCGACGCATCATCGATAATTTTCTCGAGGAGCGACGCCTGCACAAGCAGTTGGCCGAATACGATTTCGATCTGTAAGCCGGTATCAGAGCCGGATAAAAAGATGCCCGTATCAATAGATACAGGCATCTTCGTTCAGGGCATAGCTCAAGCCAGGCTCAGTTTCGACGATCAGAGCCCGTCCAGATAGCGCTCTACATCCAACGCAGCCATGCAGCCAGCGCCCGCCGAGGTAATCGCCTGGCGATACACGCTGTCCGCTACGTCGCCGGCAGCGAACACGCCTGGAATATTGGTCGCTGTGACATTGCCATCACGCCCGCCATTGACCTGCAGATAACCATCCCTGAGCGCCAGTTGGCCTTCGAAAAGCGCCGTGTTCGGTGTATGCCCGATGGCCACGAACAGACCATCCACCACCAAGTCCCGAGTGCCACCGTCGCGCTCGCGCAGGCGTACACCGGTAACCCCGGAGACATCACCAAGCACTTCATCCACCTCGGCATTCAGTGCCAGTACGATGCGCCCCTCGGCAACCCGCGCCTGCAGCTTGTTCTGCAGGATCTTCTCCGCCCGGAAGCCGTTGCGCCGGTGAATCAGCGTCACCCGGCTGGCGATATTGGCCAGGTACAGTGCTTCCTCCACGGCGGTATTACCGCCGCCGACTACCGCGACCTCACGATTGCGGTAGAAGAAGCCGTCGCACGTGGCACAGGCCGACACGCCCTTGCCCATGAACGCCTCTTCGCTGGGCAGTCCCAGATATCGGGCGCTGGCACCCGTGGCGATGATCAACGCGTCGCAGGTGTAGGAAACGCTGTCGCCCACCAGGGTAAACGGCCGCGCTGCGAGATCAACCGCCTGGATATGGTCGTAGACGATTTCGGTTTCGAACCGCTCGGCGTGGGCCTGCATGCGCTGCATCAGATCCGGGCCGGTCAGGCCGTGGGCATCGCCGGGCCAATTATCCACTTCCGTGGTGGTGGTCAGTTGGCCACCGGCCTGCAGCCCGGTGATCAGCAGAGGTTTGAGGTTGGCGCGCGCGGCATACACTGCCGCGCTGTAGCCGGCAGGGCCGGAGCCTAGAATGATCACACGAGCATGCCGCGTACTGGACATCACAAACTCCTCAGGGCATGACTGCCGGGAAAACGGAGCCATCGGCAACGGGCAAGGATCTGTCAGAAGCGGCTCCAGAAAGGGATGCGCGAAGACTACGGGTCACCACAACGGGGACGGAAATGCACTTTGCCAATCCCTTGCATAGCCGCAGCCTATGACGCCAGCGGTAACGCTGCCGCGCTTTCCCGGGGGCGGCAAAATGGGTAAGGTCGCGCGACGTTCACTTTCTGGAGACACCTACATGCGCGCCCCCGTGCTGTCCGGCCCGCAATACCTCAGTGAGGGCCTGAAGCTGGTATTGAGCCCCGGCCTGCGACTGTTCGTGCTGCTGCCGCTGGCGATCAACCTGATCCTGTTCAGCCTGATGATCGGCTTTGCCATTCAGCAGTTCAGTGGCTGGGTGGATACCTTCATGCCGAACCTACCCAGCTGGCTGAGCTTCCTGCAGTACATTCTATGGCCGCTGTTCGTGATCCTGGTGGTGCTGATGGTGTTCTTCACCTTCACCATGCTGGCCAATATCGTCGCTGCGCCGTTCAACGGCTTTCTCGCCGAGAAAGTCGAGGTGGTGGTGCGTGGCGAGGATAATTTCCCGCCATTCAGCTGGGGCGAGCTGATCGCCATGGTGCCGCGCACCCTGAGCCGTGAAGGACGCAAACTGGCGTACTTCCTGCCGCGGGCACTGGGCCTGCTGATACTGTCCTTCATCCCGGTGGTCAACCTGGTCGCCGCACCGCTGTGGCTGCTGTTCGGCGTGTGGATGATGGCCATCCAGTACATCGACTACCCCGCCGACAACAACAAGGTCAGCTGGCAGGACATGCTCGCCTGGCTGCGCGAAAAGCGCTGGCAGTCGCTGGGCTTCGGCGGTATCACCTACGCGGCGCTGCTGATTCCGTTCGTAAACATCCTGATGATGCCGGCAGCCGTCGCCGGCGCGACGCTGTTCTGGGTGCGTGAAGGCGGCGTCAGCGATGGCGCGCGGAGCGTCACGAAAACGCCACACTGATGTCACAAACGCTACATGACAGCGGCCCAGACTGCTGTCATGAGCACTCCCCCGCTATTCATCGCCCTGGTCAGCGAAACCTTCAGCCCGGAAATCAACGGAGTGGCCAATACCCTCGGCCATCTGGTCACCGGGCTGCGCGCGCGTGGTCACCGCCTGCAGTTGATACGTCCAAGACAGACCGCCGATGCGACTGCGGCCAACGATGACGACCTGCTGCTAACGCGTGGCTGGCCACTGCCCGGCTACCGCGGCCTGCAATGGGGCCAGTCGGCGCGGCACAAGCTGCTGCGCCTATGGCGCAGGCAACGCCCGGACGTGCTCTACATCGCCACCGAAGGGCCGCTGGGCCTGTCTGCCCTGAGAGCCGCACGGCGCCTGCGTATCCCGGTGATCAGTGGCTTTCACACCAACTTCCAGCAGTACACCGGGCATTACGGCATCACCTTGCTGACACGGCTGCTGACCAACTACCTGCGCTGGTTTCACAACGCCTCGCGCATGACCCTGGTGCCCAGCCTCAGCCAGCGCTGCGAGCTGCAACGGCGCGGTTTCGAGCGCCTGGAACTGCTCGCCCGTGGCGTCGATGCCCAACTGTTCAACCCCGCCCGGCGAAGCGACGAACTACGCCACAGTTGGGGGCTGAGCGAGCAGGACATTGCCGTGTTGCACGTGGGTCGACTGGCCGCGGAGAAGAACCTGGATCTGCTGGTCAGCACCTTCCAGGCCCTGCAGCGACAACACACAGGGCAACGGCTCAAGCTGATCATGGTCGGTGACGGCCCGCAACGCGACAGCTTGCAGCAGAGGCTACCGGACGCATTATTCTGCGGCATACAGCGCGGCGAAACGCTGGCAGAGCACTACGCCAGCGGCGATCTGTTCCTGTTTCCCAGCCTCTCGGAGACCTTCGGCAATGTGCTGCTCGAAGCCATGGCGGCAGGACTGGGCGTGGTCGCCTTCGATCAGGCCGCCGCCGCTCAGCACATCGAGCATTGCCATAACGGCATGCTGGCCAGCGCCGATGATCAACGAACGTTCATCGAAGCGGCACACTGGCTGATCGAAGACAGGGAAAATTTGCGACGCGTGCGCCTCAATGCCCGCCGGCACGCCGCCAGGCAGAGTTGGTCATCGATCATCGAACAGTTCGAAGACCATCTGCGCAACGCGATCCACGGCAACGACAGACAAACCGCTGCGCGCGCCGCTGCAGTGGCTATCGAGACGAAACGAGCGCATTAGAGCCAGTGCTGAGGCCAGGCAGCAACAGTACACAGGAAAAGGCCGCCAACCAGGCGGCCTCTTTTATTCAGGCCAACGCTTTCTCGATGGCCTGAATCAGGGCAGGATCATCAGGTGCAGTACGCGGCGAGAAGCGCGCCAGCACGCGACCATCCTGACCGACCAGAAACTTTTCGAAATTCCAGGTGATGTCACCGGGGAACTCAGCCCCCTCGCCCGCCAGCAGCCGATACAGCGGGTGACGACCGCTACCGTTGACCTCCAGCTTGCTGCTCAGCGGAAAGGTGACGCCGTAGTTCAAGCTGCAGAACTGGGCGATTGCCGACTCGCTGTCCGGCTCCTGGCCCGCGAACTGGTTGCACGGCACACCCAGCACACTGAAACCCTGCGCAGCATAGGCCTGCTGCAAATGCTCCAGCCCCGCATACTGAGGTGTGAGCCCGCATTTTGAGGCGACGTTGACCACCAGCAAGACCTGGCCTTTGAACGGTGCCAGGGGCAGCTCCTGGCCATCCAGTGCGTGCAGTGTCAAGTCGTGAAAGGCGCTCATGGTGTGCTCCGGGTAACGCGAAAACAGATAAAAAATAGACAAAAAAAGCGCCTGAAAAGGCGCCTTTTCGTGGCTGCAGCTTAGCAGTCACGGATGACCAGCGGCCAGCAGCGAAAGATCGACTGCCGACATACGGATCAGTGGTGATGACCACCTTCGCCGTGCACGTGACCGTGGGCGACTTCTTCGGCGCTGGCATCACGCACGTCGACGATCTTGACGGCGAAGGTCAGGCGTTGGCCGGCCAGCGGGTGGTTACCGTCGACGATCACGTCGTCTCCGTCCAGCTCGCGGACAGTGACGATCTGCATCCCGCCATCCGGGCCGGAGGCATGGAACTGCATACCGACTTCCAGCTCATCGACGCCTTCGAACATCGAGCGGTTCAAGGTGGCGACCAATTCGGCACTATATTCGCCGTAGGCTTCTTCGGGCTCGACGGAGACGTTCACTTCGTCACCGGCCTGTTTGCCGACCAGCGCCTTCTCAAGGCCGACGATGATGTTGCCAGCGCCGTGCAGGTAAACCAGCGGCGCGCCGCCAGCGGAACTATCGATTACCTCACCGGCATCGTTGGTCAGGGTATAGTCGATGGAAACGGCCTTGTTGGCGGCGATCTGCATGGGGCGAACCTTTTGCTCGAGGAAAATGAACGTGAGATTGTAACCAAGGGACGATGCGAAAGCGACCCAACCCCAGACGGGCGGGCCGCACCGGGCATTACCCTGGTCGGTTTTGAGCAGGATCACGACGGCTACTGGGTGGCTGTCTTATCTTGTGGCCATACTCAACACCTGCGCCATCAGCCTCCCTGGCAAAATCGCGCCTGGGTGCTCGATGCCGCGCAACGGCGCGCACGTATCGGCACGAACTTCACCTGTGGCTGGTGTGTCGGAGCGCTAGCCGAACGCTAAGGACTTCTGAATGCCCGCACGCAATATTCTGGTGATCAACTGCGGTAGCTCCTCCATCAAATTCGCCCTGGTCGACCCCGACCAGAAAACGTTCGCCATCAGCGGACTGGCGGAACGTCTCGGCAGTGCGGACGCCGTGCTGCACTGGCAACGCGATGACATAAAGCACAGCCAGGCGATTCCCAGAGACGACCACCGCGCGGCTCTGGCTCATCTGCTGCAACGTGTGCAGGAAGCCACCGGTGGTCATCTGCATGGCATCGGCCACCGCGTGGTGCACGGCGGCGAACACTTCACCAGTGCCCAGCGTCTGGACGGTCAAGTGATCGCGGCGATTCGTGCCGTAGCGCCTCTGGCCCCCCTGCACAACCCAGCGGGCTTGCTGGGTATCGAAGCGGCGCTGGCGCTGTACCCGCAGTTGCCCCAGGTTGCCGTATTCGATACAGCCTTTCACCAGAGCCTGCCCGAGCATGCCTTCCGCTACGCGGTGCCGGAGAATCTGTACCGCGACCACGGCGTGCGCCGTTACGGCTTTCATGGCACCAGCCACCGTTTCGTCAGTGCCCGCGCAGCCGAGCTGACCGGCCTGCCCGTCGACGACAGCGCCTGGCTAGTCGCTCACCTGGGCAATGGCTGCTCGACCTGCGCGGTGGTCAACGGCCAGAGCCGCGACACCAGCATGGGCCTGACGCCTCTGGAAGGCTTGGTGATGGGTACCCGCAGCGGTGATGTCGACCCCAACCTGCACAGCCATCTATCCCGTACGCTGGGCTGGAGCCTGGAGCAGATCGATCGCATGCTCAATCACGATAGCGGCCTGCTTGGCCTATCCGGCCTGTCCAACGACATGCGCAGCCTGGAACAGGCCCGTAATGAAGGGCATGCCGGCGCGACCCTGGCCATCGAAGTGTTCTGCTATCGCCTGGCCAAATCCCTGGCGGCCATGAGCTGCGCTCTGCCGCGCCTGGACGGGCTGATATTCACCGGCGGCATCGGCGAAAACTCACCGCTAATTCGTAGCAAGACGGTCGCACACCTGAGCCTGCTCGGCCTGAAACTGGACGAAACCGCTAATGAGCGCTGCCTGCGTGGCGTCAGCGGCCCTATCCATGCGCAAGACCATATTCGGGTGCTGGTGGTGCCCACCAACGAAGAGCGCCAGATCGCCCTCGACACATTGGCGCTGCTCGACTGACCACGGAGAACCCCATGCACACCTTCTTCATCTCACCGACCGGCTTCGGCGTCGGCCTCACATCCATCAGCCTGGGCCTGGTTGGCGCGCTTGAGCGCGCCGGCCTCAAGGTCGGCTTCTTCAAGCCCATCGCCCAGCCGCACCAGGGCGATGCCGGCCCGGAACGCTCCAGCGAGCTGGTTGCCCGAACCCACGGCTTGCATTCTCCCAAACCGCTGGCCCTGGCCCATGTCGAGCGACGCCTCGGCGATGGCGATCTGGACGAACTGCTCGAGGAAATCATCAGCCTCTATCAAGAGGCCGCCAAGGACAAGGACGTGGTGATCGTGGAAGGCATGGTGCCAACGCGCCAGGCCAGTTACGCGGCCCGGGTCAACTTCCACCTGGCCAAGAGCCTGGATGCCGACGTGATCCTGGTTTCCGCGCCGGAGCAGGAAAGCCTCAGTGAGCTATGCGACCGCGTGGAAATCCAAGCCCAGCAGTTCGGTGGGCCGAAAGACCCCAAGGTGCTCGGGGTGATCCTCAACAAAGTCCGCAGTGACGACGGCCTGGACGCGTTCGCCGCACGCCTGCGCGAACACTCGTCGCTGTTGCGTCACCCGGAATTCCGCCTACTCGGCTGCATTCCCTGGCTCGACGAACTGAATGCACCGCGCACCCGCGATATCGCCGAACTGCTTGGTGCCCGCGTGCTCAACGCCGGCGACTATGAACAGCGACGCATGCTGAAGATCGTCCTCTGCGCTCGCGCCGTGGCCAACACCGTGCAGTTGCTCAAGCCAGGCACGCTGGTAGTCACGCCGGGCGACCGCGACGACATCATTCTCGCCGCCAGCCTGGCGGCCATGAACGGCATGCCGCTGGCCGGTCTGCTGCTGTGCAGCGACTTCGCTCCCGACCCGCGCATCATGGAGCTGTGCCGTGGCGCGCTGCAAAGCGGCCTGCCAGTGATGACTGTGAGCACCGGCTCCTACGACACCGCCACCAACCTGAATCGCCTGAACAAGGAGATTCCGGTCGACGACAAGGAGCGCGCCGAGAAGGTCGCCGATTTCGTCGCCAGCCACCTCGACCACGACTGGCTCGCTGCTCGCTGCGGCAGCCCTCGTGAATTGCGCCTTTCGCCCCCCGCATTCCGCTATCAACTGGTGCAGCAGGCCAAGGCCGCGAACAAGCGCATTGTCCTACCCGAAGGCGCGGAGCCTCGCACCGTACAGGCTGCCGCCATCTGTCAAACTCGTGGTATCGCCCGCTGCGTGCTGCTGGCCAAACCCGAAGAAGTCCATACGGTGGCTCAGGCACTTGGCATCGAACTGCCACCAGGCCTGGAAATCCTCGACCCGGATCTGATCCGCGAGCGTTACGTCGAGCCGATGGTCGAGCTGCGTAAGGGCAAAGGCCTCAACGCGCCCATGGCAAGCGCCCAACTGGAAGACACGGTGGTGCTGGGCACCATGATGCTGGCTCTGGACGAGGTCGACGGTCTGGTATCCGGCGCCGTGCACACCACCGCAAACACCATTCGCCCGGCCTTGCAGTTGATCAAGACCGCACCCGGCTACAACCTGGTGTCTTCGGTGTTCTTCATGCTGCTGCCGGATCAGGTGCTGGTCTACGGTGACTGCGCGGTCAACCCGGATCCCAATGCCGAGCAACTGGCCGAAATCGCGCTGCAAAGCGCCAGCTCGGCCCAAGCCTTTGGCATTCCTCCGCGCGTGGCCATGCTCAGCTATTCCACCGGGGATTCCGGTAGTGGCGAGGAAGTGGAGAAGGTTCGCGAGGCGACCCGCCTGGCCCGTCAGGCCAACCCGGATCTGCTCCTCGACGGCCCTTTGCAGTACGACGCCGCGGCCATCGAGAGCGTCGGCCGGCAGAAGGCTCCCAACAGCCCGGTGGCAGGTCGCGCCACAGTATTCATTTTCCCCGATCTGAATACTGGCAATACCACCTACAAGGCGGTGCAGCGCAGCGCTGACTGCATCAGTGTCGGCCCTATGCTGCAGGGCCTGCGCAAGCCGGTGAACGACCTGTCCCGCGGGGCGCTGGTCGACGACATCGTCTTCACCATCGCGCTCACCGCCATTCAGGCCGCCAACATGCGCCAGTGAGGTGCAGCCACTTCGAACGCGGCCAATGCGGCTCGCGTTCGGATCGGCTTGCAGTTCCATCACCAATCGTTAACCTGTGCGGAAATTGCCCCGCAGCCATGCACGGGGCCCAACCTGCAAGAGGTTCGAGCGTCCATGCTGCACTTTCTGCCTGCCCAATTACTCGGCCTGCTGGGCAGCGCCCTGCTAGCCCTCAATACCCTGTTCTGGTGCTGGCCGCTGTTTGCCGTCACGCTGCTGCGCATCATCCTACCGTTGACTGTAATACAGCGCGGGTGCGACCGACTGATGACCTTCATCCACGAAGGCTGGATCAGCTGCAACAAGGTCTGGATGCAGCTTCTGGGCAACACTCGGTGGCACATCGAAGGGGCGCAGGGTTTCGACTATCAGCACTCCTACCTGGTAACCAGCAACCACCAAAGCTGGGTGGATATCCTGGTGCTGCAATACCTGTTCAACCGGCGTATTCGCCCGCTGAAATTCTTCCTCAAGCAGGAGTTGATCTGGGTGCCGGTGATCGGGCTGTGCTGGTGGGCGCTCGGTTTCCCGTTCATGAAGCGCTACTCCAAGGAATACCTGGCCAAACACCCGGAAAAAAAGGGCAAGGATCTGCAGACCACGCGGCGTACCTGCGCCAAGTTCCGACACAACCCGGTGGGCATCTTCAACTTCGTCGAGGGCACGCGTCTGACGCCGGCCAAGCACCGAGAGCAGCAATCACCCTACCGTTACCTGCTCAAGCCCAAAGCGGGTGGCCTCGCCTTTGTACTCGACGCCATGGGCGAGCAACTGCACGGCATCATCAACGTCACGCTGCATTATCCCAAGGGCAGCCCAGGATTCTGGGCGCTGCTCAGCGGCCAACTGGAGGACGTGGTGGTGCTCATCGAACAGCTACCGATCCCCGCGCACTTCATCGGCCGCGCTTATGATCAGGACGAAGCCTATCGCAAGGAATTCCAGCAATGGATCAACGCGCTCTGGCAGGAAAAGGACAGTCAGTTGGCACGGTTGCATCAGCAGCATCCATGAGCACTCAGCTCACCGGAAGCACATCGGAGCGGTAAAAGCAGAATTGCCGCCGCCCTCCTCGCTTGGCCGCGTACATTGCGGTATCTGCTGCGCGCATCACCTCTTCGATGGTTTTGCCATCGGCGGGCAATAACGCGATACCGATACTGACACCAAGACGGAACAATTCGCCTTGGAAACTCTGCTCGCTGGACACCTGCTCAATCAACTTCTCTGCCACGGATGCAGCATCAGTCGGGCCGCCCAGGCTGTCGATGATCACCGTGAACTCGTCGCCACCAATCCGCGCCAGATGGTCGTAAGGCCTGAGGCAGGTCTTGAGCTGAACACTGACCCAGCGCAACACCTGATCACCCCTCTCATGGCCCAGGGTGTCGTTGATGTGCTTGAAGCCATCCAGGTCGAGATAAAGTAACGCGGCGCTCTGGCCCGTGCGCTCGTTACGCGAAATAGCGGCCTGTAGCTCTTGGAGAAATCCGCGTCGGTTGAGCAAACCCGTCAAGGCATCAGTGATGGCCAGTGACTCGAGCTGGTGATGCAGGTCGCGCACCACCGACATGTCCAGCGCCAGCAGAATCATCGCGTTCTGGTCATCCGGCAAAGGTGAGCAGGACAGCGCTACTGGCACGCTATGTCCATCCCGGGTACGCAGGTTGGCATCATGCATGCGCAGGTTTTCCCGACGCTGCCAATGCTGGTAGAAGCTCGATGTCTGCCAGGGCTCCTCGCGAGGTGTATCGATCCAGGCCAGCAACTCGCTGCCGGCAAGTTCGCCATCCTGGCAGCCAAGCATTCTGGTGATCGCCGGGTTGGCGAAGCGCACGCGTCCATCGTCCCCCACCACCATGATGCCTTCGGCGGTATTGTCCAGAATCGACGCATTGAAGGCGCGCTCGCGCTCCAATTGCTGGCTCAGGCGTAACAGGCCGCTGCGATACTGCTCATGTTCGAGCAGTGCCCGCACCTTGTGCAGCAGGATCGCCGGCTGCACCGGCTTGGAAATGAAATCCACCGCACCGGCGCCGTAACCCTGACTGAGAACGTCATCGGTCTGGATCATCCCGGAGATGAAGATGATCGGCGTGAAGCGCGTGCGCGAATCATCACGCATGCGCCGCGCCACCTCGAAACCGTCCATGCGTGGCATCTGCACATCGAGCAGCACCAGGCCCACATGACCTTGCGCCAGAAATTCAAGGGCCTTGGCACCGGAGTCGACGCAATGCACTGGCCGGCCAATCTCCTCCAGTAGCTCCTGCATGTCCTCCAGATTGTCCCAGCGGTCATCGACGACAAGGATTACCAGCGTCTCATCCTGATCCTGCACACCTACCTCCATGGCCACGACTGCGTACCAAGGCGGGTGCCCGACATCGACCACCGCGCATGACGTTCGACTATTGCTCCACACAGTCTAGCCACGCCCGGCAACATATCCACGTACACGAGAGCAGAATCGCAGGCATGAAAAACCCCGCCGAGGCGGGGTTTTCAGATGAACCTGCAGCCGTTACAGCGGACGCAGATTGATCTCTACACGACGGTTCTGCGCGCGACCCGCTTCGTTAGCGTTGCTGGCAATCGGCTGGTTCGGGCCAGCGCCGTAGGCAGAGATGCGCGACGCTGGAACCCCATTGGCCGACAGGTACGACGCCACGCTCTGAGCACGACGCGTTGACAGGTTCTGGTTCAGGTCAGCGGAACCGGTGCTATCGGTATGACCGACGATGTTCACGCCGTTCTTGTTGAACTCCTTGAAGGTCAGTACCAGGGAATTCAGCGTCGGGTAGAAGCTACCGGAGATGTCCGCCGAGTTGCTGGCAAAGGTGATATTGCCTGGCATGATCAGGGTCAGATCGTCGCCATTGCGCTGCACCTGAACGCCCGTGCCTTGCAATTGCTGCCGCAGCTTGGCTTCCTGGGTATCGACGTAGTAGCCATAGCCACCGCCCGCGGCGCCACCTACGGCCGCACCGATCAATGCGCCCTTGGTACGATCCTTCTTGCTAGAGGTCGCGGCACCAACCGCGGCGCCTGCCAGGGCACCAACGCCACCATAAATCCCGGCCTTGCCAGCCTGGCTTTCGCCGGTATAGGGGTTGGCCGTACAGCCGGACAGAATGGCGAGTACAGCGGTCGCGGCGACCAGAAAGCGGTACTTCTTCATGAACGAATCCTTTGTATTGTTGCGTGTAGTAACAGACCTTTGCCCGCGGGTTCGAGCCACCAAACAGGGCCAAGTTCCCGACCAAGCCTAACAATCAAACTGGTAAAAATCTGTAAACGCTTGTTTTTTCAAGCACGCACGAATGGATTTTCACGCATCTCGTCACCTAACCGAGTGTCCGCACCATGGCCGGTCACTACGGTGGCGTCCTCATCCAGGCTATACAAACGGCGCTTGATGGAGCGTTCGATGGCGGCATAGTCCCCGCCCCACAAATCGGTGCGACCAATACCTCGACGGAACAGCGTATCGCCGGCAATCAGCAGCTTGGCCGCGGGAAACCAGAAGCTCATGGAGCCTGGCGTATGCCCCGGCGTGTGCAGTGCGACGCCACACCCACAGGCCAATTCCTCGTCATCCGCCAGCCAATGATCCGGTGCAGGAACAGGCGTGTAAGGCACACCGAACATTTGGCACTGCATCTCCAGGTTCTCCCAGAGAAACTGGTCGTCCTTGTGCAGGTGCAGCGTCGCCCCGGTTTTCTCTTTCATCTGCCCCGAGGCGAGAAAGTGATCGAGATGAGCGTGGGTGTGAATGATGCTCACAACCTTCAAGCCCAGCACCTCCAAGCGCGCCATGATCAACTCAGGATTGCCGCCTGGATCGACCACGATGGCTTTGCCAGTCAGTGGGTCGCCAATGATGGTGCAGTTGCACTGCAAAGGCCCGACGGGGAAGGTTTCGCGAATGAGAGCTGGCGGTGTGGTTTGCATGGGTGTTCCTGTAAAGCTGCTGGCGGGCCAAGCGCAGATTCTAGCCGCAAAGGATTCGGGCAGTGGAGCAGCCTTGCTCGGATCAAAAGAACGAGGCCGCGGTGATGTAGATCGATGAGCCGGTAGTTGAGCCCCCCGCCCCGGATTCTTCAGAGCGTCGGATCCGCAGCCTGAATTATTCAAATGCCGCTGAATCGCACAGCCGTGGCAATCCTTCAGCGCCGCACACGGAAATCGGTATGCAAACACTCCTGTTCGATACAAAACATTTGCAGCAGGCAAGAAAAAGCCGGCCCCAAGGCCGGCTTTTCCATCACTCACCTGGATCAGCGAACGCCAGACTGACGCAACGCTGCCGGCGTGTAATCACTTTCTTTAGCAGGGAAGTCGAACTGGTAAGCACGCTTCTCTTCGTTCTTCAGACCCAGAGCCAAGTAACGCCCGGACAGCAGGTCATAAATGGCCTCCACGGCATACCAGGGAACTTGCTTGTCGTAGTAATACTGAGCGTGAGACTCAGCTACACGCCACAGTGTGCCGCGACCATCGTAGTGATCGATGGCAGCAGCTTGCCAGGTATCTTCGTCGATGTAGAAGTCGCGCTTGGCGTAGATGTGGCGCTCGCCCTGCTTCAAGGTAGCGGTCACATGCCAGACGCGGTGCAGCTCATAGCGGGTCAGATCCGGGTTCAAGTGCCCAGCCTTGACGATATCGCTGTACTTCAGTTTCGGCGAATCAATGCGGTAGCTGTTGTAAGGAATGTAGATTTCCTTCTTGCCCAGCAACTGCCAGTCATAACGATCCGGCGAACCGTTGTACATATCCAGGTTGTCCGAGGTACGCAGGCCATCGGCTGCAGTACCCGGGCCGTCATAGGACACCTGCGGTGCACGACGCACGCGACGCTGGCCGGCGTTGTACAGCCACGCCATGCGCGGCTCCTTCACCTGGTCGATAGTCTCATGCACCAGCAACACGTTGCCGGCCAGACGCGAAGGCGCCGTTACCCGCTGCTTGAAGTAGAACAGGATATTGCTCGGCTGACTGGTATCAACACCGGGCATCTGCGCACGGAAAGCAAACTCCTCCTGCAAGCTGACCGGGCTGAACGAGCCATTGGCCTGCGGCGTTACCTGCACCACGTTGCGCTGCACGCTGGCACCACGGTAGCGGGTGATGTGGTTCCAGATCGCCTCTAGACCGTCCTTGGGGATGGGGAATGGATTGCCCATCTGGAAGTTCTGCAAACCACTACCGCCTGGCAGCAGTGTGGTATTCGTCGCATTGTTTTTGGTCGCAGCGATGATGTTGTCCGGAACCGTTGCCGTCCGATGGGTCGTAAACACCGGCATGCGATAGGTTTCCGGGTAACGCTTGAACATCGCGTATTGCCCAGGTGTGAGCTTGTTTTTGTACTGCTCGACGTTCTGCGCCGTGATGATGAACAGTGGCTTCTCGTTAGGGAACGGGTCAGCCAGGAACCCACCAGCGTCTACGGCGCCCGCATTGACCGGCAACCCGCCGGTCCATGCTGGGATGCTGCCATCAGCATTACCAGCCTTCTCTGCACCGAGCGGCGTCAGCGTGCTACCCAGCTTGGCCGCCTCGTCCGAAGACACTGCCGCCATCACGCCACAGGCCAGCAGCGACAAGGTCAGAGCGCCGGTCTGTAACAGTCTTTTTGTTGTGTTCATAAATGCATTTTCCTATGAATACGGGCGCTTAGAAGCTCATACCGAAGCTGAGGGCCAGGAAGTCGCGGTCAACCAGAGTGTTGTATTTGCCACCGAAGAAGTCTGTATAAGCCAAGCTTGCGGTATAGGTGTTCTGATATTCGGCATCCAGACCGAGACTAGCCGCCTTGGCACCTTCAGTGAACAAACCATTAGGGCCGTAGCCACTAACGTCATGAGACCAGGCGACATTGGGTTTGAGGTTCACGCCAGCGAAAACATCCGGATATTCCCAGATGGCGCGCGCGCGATAGCCCCACGAGGTGCTGGTAACGAAACCGTCATTCTCACAGTAGCGACTAACATTCTTGCCACTAGCACCGCCCAAAGTACTTTGGTTCAGAGTTGCACACCTGTTATTAGGTAAAGGGCCTGGGCCATATACTGGATCGCGGCCGTAACGTGCTTTGTCAGTACTTTCCAAACCGCCAACATGAGTTACCCCGAGCTCACCAACCAGAGTAAAGCGCGACGCTCCCATTACTTGGTCGAAGAAGTGCGTCAACGTTGTCTGGAACTGAGTGATTTCCTTGCGACGATAACCATGCTGATCCATACCCGGGGTGCCCGGGAGAACCGAAACATCCGGATCCAACGGGGTCAGACCCGAATAAAGAATATCGGTACTATTCAGTTGTACTGGCGCATTAGGCCGGTAGCTGAGTTCACCACTCCAAGCAGTACCAGTAGGCAAGGTGGTAGAGAAGCTAAGGCCATACAGTTGAATATCTTCGGGATATTCCATGAAGTAGTTGCTATTACCCGCTACCAACCCGCTCGCTGCACCGCTGCCTGCTGCAGCTGCAGCAGCCGGAATGGCCGCAAAGCATGCTGGTTGGTTAGCAGGAGGCAAAGCAGCACATTGCGCGATGAGTTGCCCAGCAACTGCACCACCTACAGCTTGTCCGACCCCCGTAGCTGCAGCATAAGCTGCCCCTGGGGCCCCCTGCGCACTAAAAATAGGCGCCCGGCTGTGGTAGTTCATGAAATAGGCGCCAAACTCTGTATCAAGCGGCTCGAAATAGTATCTGAACGCAGTTCCCCACTGACCACTATCTCGCGCATCGCGATCACCAGAACGAGGGACGATGACGCCTTCAGAAGTTGTTTGGTAACCAAAGCCCGCTCCCGCAGCTATGGGTGAAAACTGCCCCAATGCCGGCGATAAGACCGCCAGGTTATTGTTACAACCATCTGCCGCGATATCAGCTTGCGAGAAGAAGGTTCCACAGTTATCGACTACGGTCTGATCCCACTCCAATTGATAGAACGCTTCGACTGACAGGTTGTTGGTCAGACTTTGCGAAACGTAGAACATATTGACCGGAATCAGACCTTCTTTGACTTCGGCTCCCGGGCGGCGAAATGCAGATACATCGATGGGGTTGATCGCATTGATACTATTCAGAATGAAAGTGCTCTCCCCCCAGCTCACCACCTGCTTGCCTAAGCGAACCGAACCTGGCTGATCAGCAATGGAGTAGTTGTGGTAAACAAATGCATCGAGCAGTTCGGCACCAGAGGACTTTGCACCCTCTTTGCGATTGGAATCACTAATATCTTTAAACTCGCGGCCTTCATCCTTGAGCTCAAAGTCGTACCAGTACTTACCGCGGACGAAAATACCGGTATCACCATACTTGAGTTCGAGGTCATGGATACCTTTGAAGATTTTCGAAAAGGTTTTCCCGCGTCTGAAATTCAGATGACCATCATCGGAAGTCTGCGATAGGCCATCGCCACCATTATTGGAACCGATCAGGTTGCTATCAGCTTTGGACGTCGACCAACTGGCCCCTACCGACAGCGACGAATCGAATTGCCCTTCGATCTCCCCGATATTGAAATTGACGGCGAATGCCGGACTGGCGAGAGCTGATGCGAGGCTGACGGCCAGCGGCAGTTTTGCCAGACGCCAGAACGGCCTTGTTGTGTTGGTCATCGACGCTACTCCATTTGTTTTTGTTATGGCTGATTGACTATAGCCAGCGAGCTTTGCCAAGTGATCACCCTAAAGAGTGCTTTACAGTGCTCGAGACACTCTGGCTCGCAGGTTTCGACGGATCAGTCCCATCCGTGACAAGCCAAGAATGGCTTGAAACCAGCAATTAGCAAGCCAAACGCTTGTTTGACTGATCAGTCACATTTTTGGCGTTGAAATTCGTGCCTTACAGGGTCGACAGAAACTCACTTCCTGCCGCCTGCCATTGCCCGATGTCGACGCGAATACGCTTTTTGTCCAGCTTGCCCACACTGGTCTTGGGAACTTCGGTAACAAGCGCGACCTGAGTGGGAATGGCCCACTTGTTTATGTGGCCTTGTTCGACGAAAGGCGTGAGGTGCTCCTTGAGAATTCTAGCGTCCAGCGCCTGCCCCTCCTTCGCCACCACCAGCGCGAACGGCCGCTCGCCCCACTGCGGATCGGCCACGCCAACCACCGCGACTTCACGCACTGCAGGATGGCGACTGATCAGGTCTTCCAGCTCCAGCGAGGAGATCCACTCACCACCGGTCTTGATCACATCTTTGATGCGGTCGCGAATGTCGATGAAGCCCATGGCGTCCAGGGTCGCCACATCGCCGGTGTGCATCCAGCCATGCGCCCACAGCTCTTCGCTCTTTTCCGGCTCGCGGTGGTAGCCCTGGGTCAGCCAGGGGGAGCGCAATACCAGTTCACCTTGGGTTTCGCCATCGTTTGGTAGTCGCTGGCCGTCGGCGTCCATGATCGCCGCCTCCACCAGGGGCACCGGGATGCCGGCCTTGATGCGATAGGTGATGCGCTCGTCTTCACTGCCGGCAAGCAACTCCTCGTTGAGGTAACTACAGGAAATCAGCGGGCAGGTTTCCGACATGCCATAGGCTGCAGTGAGCTGGATGCCGCTGGTCTTGGCTGCGTCATACAGCGCGCGATTCAGGGCGCTGCCACCGATGATGATCTTCAGCCCCTTGAAATCGTAACCCTGGGCACCGGGGGCGCTGAGCAGCATCTGCAGAATGGTCGGCACGCAGTGGGAGAAGGTCACCTGCTCACCCTTGATCAGCTTGCAGAGCATTTCCGGCTCGTAACGCCCCGGATAGACCTGCTTCACCCCCAGCAAGGTGGCGACATAGGGTACGCCCCAGGCATGTACGTGGAACATCGGCGTGATCGGCATGTACACATCATCGCTACCCATCAGGCGGATGCTGTCCAGGCTGCCGACGGTGCAAGCCATGGACAGAGTGTGCAGCACCAACTGGCGATGGGTGAAGTACACACCCTTGGGGTTGCCGGTTGTCCCCGTGGTGTAGAAGGTAGTGGCCACCGAGTTCTCATCGAAGTCGGCGAATTCGTATGCCGGGCTGGCAGCCGCCAGCAGTGTTTCGTACTCGCCAACCAGGTTTGGCAGCTCTGCACGGGAGTCGTCACCATCGGTCAGCAGTAGCGTGCCGGTGACACCGGTGAGCTGATCGGCAATGCCTTGGTAAAGCGTCACGAAATCACTGTTGACCAGTACGAAACGGTCGTCGGCGTGGTTCATGGTGTAGAGGATCTGCTCGGGTGACAGGCGAATATTGATGGTATGCAGCACCGCACCGATCATCGGCACCGCGAACATGCACTCCAGATAGCGGTGGCTGTCCCAGTCCATCACAGCCACCGTATCCCCAGCCTTGACCCCTGCCTGACCCAGCACGTTGGCCAGACGCGCCACCCGCTCGGCGAAGGTCGCGTAGCTGTAGCGCAAGGTGTCGCGATAGACGATCTCGCGGGTTTTCTCATAGCGACAGCCAGAGAACAGCAGGTGCTTGATCAGTAGCGGGTATTGATGGGCATTGGCAGCGGGAGGAATGATGCGGGTCTGCAGCATGGGCTCACCTGTTATGGACTATTGTGGGTAGCGACGATATGAAGCGAAACCAGGGTGTGTCTTGGCATCTCGGCCGACAGTACCGCGAGCACGAACCCGCTCAAATTAGTCGATAGGATGACTTTTCAACCCTAGCCCAAGACCACAGTGCCTGTTTCGCCCCATTCCTGAAGATCGAGGTAAAAGCATGTCAGATATTGTCATCGTCAGCGGCGCACGCACGCCTATGGGGGGCTTCCAGGGCAGCCTGTCGACAGTCAGCGCCGTGGAGCTAGGCGCTACCGCGATCCGCGCAGCGGTAGCCAAAGCCGGTATCGCGCCAGCCGATGTGCAGGAAGTGATCATGGGCTGCGTGCTGCCCGCGGGCCTCAAACAGGGGCCGGCACGCCAGGCGTCATTGGCCGCCGGCCTGCCCAGCGCCACAGGCTGCACCACCCTCAACAAACTCTGTGGTTCCGGCATGAAAGCGGTGATGCTGGCCCACGACCTGATCAAGGCTGGTAGTAACGAGGTAATGATCGCCGGCGGCATGGAGAGCATGTCCAACGCCCCGTATCTTCTGCCGAAGGCGCGTGGTGGCCTGCGCATGGGCCATGGTGAGGTCAAGGATCACATGTTCTTCGACGGCCTGGAGGACGCCCGCACGGGCCGCCTGATGGGTTCATTCGCCCAGGAAACCGCGGATCGCTATGGCATAACCCGCGAAGCCATGGATGCCTATGCCATCGAATCGTTGCGCCGCGCACAGCAAGCCATGGCCTCGGGCTTGCTAGCGGAAGAGATCGCACCTGTCACGTTGACGACCCGCCAGGGCGACGTACAGGTGAGCGAAGACGAGCAACCGCTAAATGCCAGAATCGACCGCATTCCTAGCCTGAAGCCGGCCTTCAGCAAGGACGGCAGCATCACTGCAGCCAACGCAAGCTCGATCTCCGATGGCGCCAGCGCGCTGCTGCTGATGAGTGCCGAGCAGGCCGAGGCGCGCGGTCTCAAGCCGCTGGCTCGAATCGTCGCCCACGCAACGCAGAGCCAGGATCCCAGCGAGTTCACCCTCGCCCCGATCGGCGCCATCAGCAACCTGCTGCGCAAAACCGGCTGGCAGAAAGACCAGGTCGACCTGTTCGAGATCAACGAAGCTTTCGCCATGGTCAGCATGCTGGCCATCCGTGAACACGGCCTCGATCATGCCAAGGTGAACATCTACGGCGGTGCTTGCGCCCAAGGTCACCCGGTAGGCTCGACCGGCTCGCGGATCATCATCACGCTGATCAACGCACTGCGCCAAACCGGTGGTAAGCGCGGCATCGCCTCGCTGTGCATTGGAGGTGGCGAGGCGACGGCAATCGCCGTGGAAATCATCTAGCGCTCAGTGAAGGAGGAGCGCTCCTGCGCTCTTCACTTCAACTCGGTGAAGGCCAGTTTGATACCCAGGCCGACCAGCACGGCGCCCATCAGGCGATCGAACCAGTGGCCCATGCGGGCAAAGCCATCACGCACCCGCTGATGGCTGAACAGCATTGCGACCAGGCAGAACCACAGTGCGGTGGCCACGGCCAGGTAGACACCGTAACCGCCCTGAACCAGCAGCGGGGTGTGTGGGTTGATCACCACGGTAAACAGCGACAGGAAGAACAGCGTCGCCTTGGGGTTCAGGCCATTGGTGACGAAACCCGTGACGAAGGCCCCGCGAGGCGTTCGCGCAACCGCTGGAGCCTGATTCTGCGCGGCATCCGCAGTCGCCGGCCTGGCACGTAGCGCCTTGAAACCGATGTATAACAAGTAGGCGGCAGCCAACCACTTCAAGGCATTGAACAACACGATGGACTGGGAAACGATCAGGCCGATCCCCAGCAGCGAATACGCCACGTGAACGAAAATCCCCATGCCTACGCCCAGCGCGCAGAACACACCCGTGCGGCGACCGTGCGCCACGCTTTCGCGCACCACGATGGCGAAGTCCGGCCCGGGGCTGGCCACGGCCAGCAGGTGAATCAGGGCGACGGTGAAGAATTCCATCCAGTACATAGCGGCTCCGCATTGGGCTTCAAACTGTCGACGGCCTTCAATGGTCGAGCTTCACCCTTGGGGGGGTCAAGCTGCCGCAGACAGCGAACAGGTTCTGATAGGCTGCACTTTACTTCCCAACAAGACCGCCAGAAAAGGTACAGCTGATGAGCAAAACCGGCCGCGCAGTATTTCTCGACTATCGCTCCCTCGACTTAGGCGACCTGGACATGACTCCGCTGCGTGAGCAGTTCGCCGAGTTGGTACTACACGAGCGGAGCACGTCGGAACAGGTCACCGAACGACTGCAGGGCGCCCGCGTGGCAATCGTCAACAAGGCAGTGATCGACGCCTCGGTGCTCGCCGCTTGCCCGGATCTCGAGCTGGTACTGGTAACCGCCACCGGTACCAACAATGTCGACCTGGATGCCGCCCGGGCCCGTGGCGTCGCCGTCTGCAACTGCCAGGGTTACGGCACGCCCTCGGTCGCGCAGCACACCCTCACGCTGCTGCTCGCCCTGGCCACCAGCCTGACGGAGTACCAACGTGACATCCGCGCCGGTCGCTGGCAGCAATCACCGATGTTCTGCCTGCTCGACCACCCCATCATCGAGCTCGAAGGCAAGACCCTGGGCATGCTCGGTCATGGTGAACTCGGCGGTGCCGTTGCCCGGCTCGCCGAAGCCTTCGGTATGCGCGTGCTCTACGGGCAGTTGCCAGGCCGCCCGCCGCGGGCGGATCGCCTGCCGCTGGACGAACTGCTGCCCCAGGTCGATGCACTGACCCTGCATTGCCCGCTGACCGAGCAGACCCGCAACCTGATTACCGCCCGCGAGCTGGACTTGCTCAAGCCCGGTGCTTTCGTGATCAATACCGCCCGTGGTGGCCTTATCGACGAGCAGGCCCTGGCCGACGCCCTGCGTGCAGGCAAACTCGGCGGTGCAGCCACCGATGTGCTGACTCAGGAGCCGCCCCGTGATGGCAACCCGTTGCTGGCTGCCGACATTCCTCGCCTGATTATCACGCCCCATAGCGCCTGGGGCAGCCGCGAGGCGCGTCAGCGGATCGTCGGGCAACTGGCGGAAAATGCGGCAGGCTTTTTGTCAGGGCAGGCAAAGCGCCAAGTGAACTAAAGGCTCTGCCCTTCGCTGGCAGCTTTGGGCTTGCAGCTTGAAGCCGGCGCCCCTACCCTTCGCGCTTTTGCCGGGGAGATGTCATGGATCCGCGAAGTGAAGTGCTGCTGCGTCAGGCCGAGCTGTTCAACGGCCCGATACTGCTCGCGGGGCTCCCGGCCGATGACCTGCTCGGGCAACTGCCACAAGCCCTTGGCTGGAGCTGGCACGCAGGCGACCACGGCCGACTCGAAACTCGCTTCGCCGAGCGCAGCAGCTTTGGGGTGACCCCGCCGCAGGCCAGCTTCGACTCTGCCGTGCTGTTTCTGCCCAAGTCGCGCGAGCTGACCGGTTACCTGCTCGACGCTCTGGCTGCCCGTCTGCCAGGCGGCGTGCTCTACCTGGTCGGCGAAAAGCGCGCTGGTGTCGAGCGCGCGGCCAAACAGATGGCCGCCTACGGCACGCCGCGCAAGCTCGACAGCGCCCGCCACTGCCAGTTGTGGCAAGTGCGTGTGGAGCAGGCCCCTGCCATCCCGGATCTCTCCACGCTGGCGCAGCACTACAGTCTGCAGCTCGATGACGGACTGCTCGAGGTGATCACCCTTCCCGGGGTATTCAGCCACGGCCGGCTGGACATCGGCAGCGCCCTGCTGCTCGAACACCTGAGCGAGCTGCCGAGCGGCCACTTGCTGGACTTCGGCTGTGGCGCCGGCGTGCTCGGTGCGGTACTCAAACGCCGCTATCCAGACAGCCACGTCACGCTGCTGGACGTCGATGCGTTTGCCGTCGCCAGCAGTCGCCTGACCTTGGCCGCGAACGGCCTGGAAGCAGACGTCATCAGCGGTGATGGCATCGCTGCGGCGCCCTCCGAGCTGAGCGCAATCCTCAGCAACCCACCGTTCCACCAGGGCGTGCATACCCATTACCAGGCCAGCGAAGACTTGCTGCGTCAGGCCGGCAAACACCTGCGCAAGGGTGGGCAGATTCGCCTGGTGGCCAACCGCTTCCTCAAATACCCGCCGCTGATCGAGCAACATATCGGCACCTGCCACACCCTGGCCGATGCCGAGGGTTTCCGCATCTACCAAGCGCTCAGCCGCTGAAGCGTCGGGCCTGCGGCACAGCGGCGCAGGCCTTGCCCAACGCGCCCTACTTGGGCAGAATGCGCGCGTCCTAGGGGAGTAGTCTCCCGCGAGCGCCAGCTCGCCCGGCATGCATCAACATACTTGGTCAGCTGACCATGGTGCGTGCGACCCAAGACCCGCCAAGACGGGTCTGCGCCACTCGGCCACAGCAAGCACGAGTGCCGCGCAGGGTTTGACAAGACCTATGACACGAACACCTTACCCGGGGCGGGAAGGCTGTACGTGTCATAGCCGTGTCTACCCGCCCCTTTAGGAAACCTGATGCTGGAATCTCTTTTCGTTCCCACCCTGATCGTTGCCCTGGCGGAAATCGGCGACAAGACGCAGCTGCTTGCGTTGCTGCTGGCGGCGCGCTTCCGCAGGCCGTGGCCGATCATCTGGGGCATGGTGGTCGCCACCCTGGCCAATCACCTGGTGGCCGGCGCAGTCGGTAACTGGGTCGCGGGGCTACTCTCTCCCGCGCTGCTAAGCTGGATACTCGCCGCCTCGTTCATCATCGTGGCGCTGTGGACGCTGATTCCAGACAAACTCGACGATGACGAAAGCTCCAACCTGAAACGCTACGGCCCGTTCCTGACCACCCTGATCGCCTTCTTCCTGGCCGAGATGGGCGACAAGACCCAGGTGGCGACCGTGATGCTCGCCGCCCAGTATCCGCACTTCATCATGGTGGTCCTCGGCACCACCTTGGGCATGCTGATCGCCAACGTACCGGTAGTACTGGCCGGCAACTTCGCTGCAGATCGCCTGCCCCTCAACCTGATTCGTCGACTGGCCGCTACCGCCTTCGCGGCACTGGCGCTCTACGCGGCCTACCAGGCGATGCTGCTGAGTGGTGTTATAAGCAGTTAACCGCTCCCGCATTAGCGGTGACGCAAGTCACCGCTATCATCGAACGACTGAACATTGCACTACAGCCTGTCATCCAATGACGGCAACAGACACTAAATCACTTCTTCGCTTGCTGATAAAGCGGCATCACCTTGGGAATAGCGGCCTGCAGCGACGCGATGCGGCTCGAGGAAGCCGGGTGAGTGCTCATGAACTCAGGCGGCGAGCCCTCGCTGGCCTTGGCCATTTTTTCCCACAGCGAGACCGCCGCATTGGGGTTGAATCCACCCCGCGCAGACAACTCCAGGCCTATCAGGTCGGCTTCGTTCTCATTGCTGCGGCTGTTGGGCAGCGTCATACCGTAGTTCACCGCTGCGTCAGCCAGTGCCATCTTATCCGGCGTTACGCCCAGCAACGCAGCAGCACCCTGTTTGGCCAGGTTTACACCATAGGCCTTGGACATCGCTTCGCGACCATGCTCACGCAAAGCGTGGGCGATCTCGTGGCCCATCACCGCGGCGATCTCGTCATCGGTGAGTTTCAGCTTGTCGATGATGCCCGTGTAGAAAATGATCTTGCCGCCTGGGCCGCAATTGGCATTCAGTTCCGGGCTGTCGATCAGATTGACCTCCCACTGCCACTGCGCGGCGTCGGGACGAAACAGCGGCGCCTGTTTGATCAAACGGTCGGCGATGCGCTGCAGACGCTTAGCATCTGCGCTGTTCTTCTCCAGCACGCCCTGGGTAGACGCTTCGCTGAGCGTCTGCTGGTAGGACTGGGCATACATCTGGTTGACTTCATCGGTCGACAACGCACTGAACATGTACTGCTTGCGCTCGACACCCACTGCGCCACCGCTGGTGGTGTTAACGGACTGGCATCCCGCCAGCAGCAAGGCCGCAGCCAAAGTAGTGAAAGACAACGACGATTTCATGCTGGATCTCCCTGAGAACTGAGCGACGTATGCTAGGGGCTGTTAGAGGTGCTCGCAAGTTGAGCGATCAGGCGGGCGTAAGACACTCTGGGCCATCAAGCTTCGGATCATTGACCAGGTTGCTCAATACGCGTTCCCGCAGTGCCGGTGACGTACCGACGAGCAGTGCCTGCAGCTGCTCCATTGGCGTATCCACGGCCAGCCAGCGCTGTTGATCCTGCTCATTCAGAATCAGCGGGCGACGCAGCGTGGCGGCGGCCTGGGTGACCATGGCAGTGCTGAGGTAGACATGCCCTTCGACCGGGTAGGCCTCCCAAACGGCCGCGAAAAAAAGCAATGAGTCCTGACCACTCAACCAATAGGGCCGCTTGCGAGCGGCACCGCGCCACTCGTAGAAGCCGTTCGCCGGGATCAAACCACGACGCAGGCGAAAGCCCTCGCGAAACATGGGCTGATCGACCAGCGTCTCAGCGCGGGCATGAGCCGGCGTTTTCGACAAATCCTTGAGCCAGGGAGGCGTCAGCCCCCAACGAGCGCGCACCAGCGAACGCTGGTCGCCGTCGGCACGCTGCAGCAGCACCTGGGCGCCCGGTGCAAAATTCCAGTGTGGCTGTTGATCAACGGGAAAACCGGGTAGCGCAGCAAAGGCAGGCGTCCAGCGAAACAGGGCAAAGCGTCCACTCATGAGTGACCCGATCAGGAGGAGTGGGCGCGACACTGCCTTAACACAGCAACACACCCTGAAAATTATCCGGTTCGTCACCGGGCAGCGGTTGCGCGCCATTGTACTCGCCGATCAACTGACGGGCGCGCTCAGCATCGTCATCCTCAACCAACATCCCGAGCAAGCCACAGGCCGGCAGCTCGCCTACCGCACCAACCAGATGCCCGCCAACCAGATGCACCTGAATACCTTCACTGGCGAGCATGCCCTTTAACAACTCACCCTCCATCAGATCCTGGGGCTCGTAGATGCGCTTCATCAGTCGTTCTCTCCGTGCACGTCCAGTTGCCAATCCACACCATCGGTACTGAGCGAGAAGACGATTGGCCGGCAACACACCGGGCAGTCCTCGATGTACTGCTGGTCCCCCGCCGATAGATCCAGTACGGCTTCGACCGGCTCACCGCAATAAGGGCATTGGTAATCCTGTGTTTCCAGCATAGGGCGCCTCCTTGTGACTTGCAGGGTATAATCGGCGGTCTATTGCTGCCCCCTGGTCGGCTGTCGTTGCGCCTCAAAGGCTCGAACAGCAACCGCTCTCCTCGAAGGGGCTCAACCTCTCAATCGCAGCGACAACCACAAGAGATCATTGATGGGCGAATTCGATAGCATCCGACCCTACGCCGACGCGGAAATTCCAGCCGTTCTGGCGCGCCTGTTGGCCGACGATGCGTTCCTCGACATCCTTACCCAGTTTCGTTTCCCGCGCTTGGCGGGACCATTCGGCTGGCTGCTCAAACCTCTTATAGCTCATCGACTGCGGTCGCAGTTCCGCGCCATCAATTCGGTGAGCGCGCTGCAGGACACCATCGAGCCCTACGTCGACCGTACCGTCGAGAAAGCCACCGATGGCGTAACCTACTCGGGTGTAGAAACCCTCAAGTCCGGCAGTGCCTATCTGTTTCTGGCCAATCACCGCGACATTGTCATGGATCCGGCCTTCGTCAACTACGCGGTTTACCACGCGGGGCTGAAAACGCCACGCATCGCGATCGGCGACAACTTGCTGCAGAGACCCTTCGTCAGCGACCTGATGCGTCTGAACAAAAGCTTTATCGTGCACCGCTCGATCAGTGGCCGCCGAGAAAAGCTGGCGGCTTACCAATTGCTGTCAGCCTACATCAGCCACTCGATTCGCAACGATGGCGAGTCGATCTGGATCGCTCAAGCCGAAGGCCGAGCCAAAGACGGTGACGACCGCACCGATTCGGCGATTCTCAAGATGTTCCACATGAGCCGCAAGGACGAGCCATTCGCCGAGGTTATCGGCAGCCTCAAGCTGACGCCGGTGTCGATCAGCTACGAGTATGATCCTTGCGACCAGGCCAAGGCCCTTGAGCTGTACACCCGTGCGACCACCGGTAGCTACACCAAACAACCAGGCGAAGATGACAAGAGCATCGCCCTAGGCATCACCGGCTACAAAGGCCGTGTACACGTGCACTTTGGCGATCCGCTGACCAGCGGTTTCGAGGATGCCAAACAACTGGCGATCATCACCGATGCGCATATCCTCACCGGCTACCGCCTATTCCCCGTGCACTACCTGGCGTATGCCATGTGGAGCGAACGTGATCCGCAGCTCGATGTGCCGGCGGCCGAAGCATTGTTCGACACTGACGAACTGGCTGCGGCCAAAGAGGAGTGGCAAAAGCGCCTGAGCAACTGCCCGAGCGAACAGCAGCCCTATCTGGTACTGCAGTACGCCATGCCGGTACGCAATCAGTATCGCATCAAGGCTGGTATCCCTCTCTGATAGCTGGGCACTGACAGCAGAAACGAAAAAGCCCCGATATCTCGGGGCTTTTTCTTGCAACACGACTTACTTATTGACCGCTGAGTATCTGCGAAAGGGTCGGATCCTTGAAGGCTCGGGTCAGCGCATCACTCAACACGTCACTGACCAGTTTGGTGTTGGTTTCCTGGTTCGGCGCCATGCCAAAGCGCTGGTTCAGGGATGCACCGTAGCGGCCGCTGTAACGACGGTTGCTGTTCTGCACGTCGGCGCGGAAGGTGGCAGTCATGTCAGCTTCGGTGACATACAGACCTTCTTTGGGTGACTGATATTTCAGCTCAGCCAGGGTCAAGGTCAGCTGTGGCGCGTTGTAAGCGTTAGCGGATGGAGTGAAACCCAACAGGCGCACCGCTGCTTCGGCCTGAGCCTGCAACTTGGGCAGTACATCCTGGCCAGTCACGCTGATAGCGCTGGTCTCCGGATACAGCCCACCACGGGTTCCCAGAACCGGGGATGGGCGACCGTCAACGACACGCACGACCACAGGCTGGCCCTGACCAACTGGGGTCAAAGACCCGATGAGCTTGGGCTGCGGGCTGAGTTGTTGAGGGCTGTGGGCACAACCGACGAGAGCCAGACTGATAACGGCAACCAGACTAAACAACAGGCGATGCATATTCGGTTCTCCATGGAGGGGGCGCATAAGGCGCCGCGAAGTATAACCAATCGACCTGCAATGGGTGAGCGCGGTTCCGGTCATGTACCTGTCACATGCTGCCGGTATAAGACTTTGGTCGCTTTGCATGATGGAAGTTTGTTTGATGCGCACACGACTGGAAAACGTCACCAATCCCCCACGAATCCGCATCTTTGCCTGCCTCGACGAGCATGGTATCTGCCGTGCATTCCGACAGAGCGCCCAGCCACCGGGGCCTACGAGATGGTATGAGGTCAACGAACAACGCCTGACCTGGCTTGACTCGCCTCTCCCGGAAAGCGCCTTTATCCAGCGTTGAACAGCTACCTCGACGCTTGCGCGCCGAACGGCGTGCGTAATAAAAGTCATACTCAGCCGATCAATTTTCTTACTTTCGCCTTATAATCGCGCCCCGATTATAAGGACGCCTCCTGATCGGCCTCGCCGTACCGCTGATGCACTTCATGCCATCGGCAACGCCACAGAGAGTCGCCCACTTCGTGCTGCTCGATATCGACAGCCCTCTTCGCGCCATGCAGCGGTTCTCGCGTTTTCGCGGAACATCTGTCGCCGAGGAAGGCCCAACAGGCACATGAACTTTTGAGGTTCGCGTTCCAAAAGAACGTGAAAAAAACGGTTTCAATAACTTCACAAGAGTGTGGCGAACATATGAATCATCTTGCGGCAGGACAAGGCGACCCCCTCCCGTCACCCGGATCCCCAGGACAGCTCTGCAACCGCTGACAGGCGCACTCGACGCCCAGGCCGAAGGCCATCGATTGGACGCTGATTTTTTGGAGATGTGGCAATGGCGCAGAACGATTACGAAGCTGTAGATGTAGTGCTGGTTGGAGCCGGCATCATGAGCGCAACGCTGGCCGTGCTGCTCAAAGAGCTCGATCCGGGCATCAAGCTGGAAATCGTGGAAGCGATGGATTCCGGCGCGGTGGAAAGCTCCAACCCGTGGAACAACGCAGGTACCGGCCACGCTGGCCTGTGCGAGCTCAACTACACCCCCGAGTCCGCTGACGGTTCCATCGACATCAAAAAGGCGGTGAGCATCAACGCCCAGTTCGAGGAATCCAAACAGTTCTGGGCTTACCTGGTCAAAAAAGGCACCTTCGGTTCGCCGAAGACCTTTATCAACTCGGTTCCACACCTCAGTTTCGTGCGCGGCCAGAAAGGTGTCGATTATCTGAAGAAACGCTTCGAAGCCCTGCGTGTACACCATGCCTTTGAAGACATGGTGTACAGCGACGATCGCGACACCATGGCTCAGTGGATGCCACTGATGATGCCTGGCCGCAGCGCGAATGAGCCGATTGCAGCAACCCGCGTAGCCAATGGCACCGACATCAATTTCGGCGCGCTGACCAAAAGTCTGCTGGATTACCTGGCGCTACAGGGCAACGCAAGTGTGACCTGCAGCCAGCGAGTTACAGACCTGACGCGCAACGAGCAAGGCTGGCGCGTGAGCACCAAGGATCAAAAAAACGGCACTCACCGTGAGATCCAGGCCCGGTTCGTGTTTCTTGGTGCTGGCGGCGGTGCTCTGCCTCTGTTGCAGATGTCGGGCATTCCGGAAGGCAAGGGTTTTGGTGGCTTCCCCGTCAGCGGCCAGTGGCTGCGCTGCGACAATCCTGAAGTGGTCAACCAGCACCAGGCCAAGGTGTACAGCCAGGCCGAAGTGGGCTCGCCCCCCATGTCGGTGCCGCACCTGGACACCCGCGTGGTCGATGGCAAGAAATCTTTGCTGTTCGGGCCCTACGCGGGTTTCACCACCAAATTCCTGAAGAAGGGCTCGTTCCTCGACCTGCCCATGTCAGTACGCCTCAACAACATCGGCCCGATGCTGGCAGTGGCTCGCGACAACTTCGACTTGACTCGTTACCTGGTCAAGGAAGTCATGCAGTCCCAGGATCAACGCCTCAACACGCTGCGCGGCTTCTACCCGGAAGCCAAAGCCAGTGACTGGCGCCTGGAGATTGCCGGCCAACGTGTACAGATCATCAAGAAAGACGCCAAAAAAGGCGGCATTCTGCAATTCGGTACCGAGCTGGTGGCGGCCAAGGACGGCTCCATTGCAGCTCTTCTAGGGGCATCTCCAGGCGCGTCGGTGACAGTCTCGATCATGCTCGACCTGATCCGCCGCTGCTTCCCCGAGAAGACGGCTTCGGCAGAGTGGAGCAGCAAGCTGCACGAAATCTTCCCAGCACCTTATGCCGTACTGAGTAGCGATGCCGAGCAGTATCGTGCGGTGCAGTCGCAGTCGGACGCTCTACTGCAATTGCAAGAACTGCAGCAGGTGTGATCGCTCGAGCATGAACATAGAAACGGCGCCTACTTAGGCGCCGTTTTTTTACGTGCGCATCTGCAGGCATGCTGCCAGAGCAAACACTCGCCCCATAAAAATGCCAGTCAGCAGAGCCAACTGGCATAAAAGGCCTGGCAGGCCGGGGTTATTGAAACAAAGAGTCAGCAGACAGGCCGTTCTTCTCGAGGATCTCGCGCAGACGCTTGAGTGCTTCCACCTGTATCTGCCGTACCCGCTCACGGGTCAGACCGATTTCCTGGCCAACCTCCTCAAGCGTACAGTTCTCATGGCCACGCAAACCGAAACGGCGCACCACCACTTCACGTTGCTTGTCCGTCAGCTCCGAGAGCCACTGATCAATGCTTTGAGAAAGATCATCGTCCTGCAGTAACTCGCAGGGATCGGTAGGCCGATCATCGGTGAGGGTATCGAGCAGCGTCTTGTCGGAGTCTGGGCCAAGCGACACATCCACCGAGGACACGCGCTCATTGAGCCCGAGCATGCGCTTGACTTCGCCCACCGGCTTTTCCAGTAGGTTGGCGATTTCTTCGGGGGACGGTTCGTGATCGAGCTTCTGCGTCAGTTCACGCGCGGCGCGCAGGTAGACGTTGAGCTCCTTGACTACATGGATGGGCAGACGAATGGTGCGAGTCTGATTCATGATCGCCCGTTCGATTGTCTGCCGAATCCACCAGGTGGCGTAGGTGGAAAACCGGAAACCACGCTCTGGGTCGAATTTTTCAACCGCCCGAATCAGACCGAGATTGCCCTCCTCTATCAAGTCTAGAAGGGAGAGCCCACGGTTGATGTAGCGCCTGGCAATCTTGACCACCAGGCGCAGGTTGCTCTCGATCATGCGCTTGCGGCCGGCAGGGTCGCCCTTCTGCGCCAGACGCGCGAAGAACACTTCCTCTTCCGGGGTAAGCAGGGGGGAAAAACCGATTTCGTTGAGGTAAAGCTGAGTGGCGTCTAGCGCCCGGGTGTAGTCGATATGCTTGTGCTGCTTGCTGCCGGTGGATTGCTTGGCCTTGGTACGTGCAGTGGTCTTTTTGCCTGCCTGCTCGTCAGCCCCATCGTCGAGATCGATGCCGGGCTCCATCAGGAGCACTTCATCGTCGATGTCAAACTCCGGCGCTTCTTTAGAAATGAGTGCCATTTTATTATTCCGTCCCTTGCTGAGTTCGACCAGCAAGCCCCGATGCGCCTTATTCCTTGGCAACACCTGAGCTCGTCCATCCCACATGAGGGGCGAACGAGCGACAGATCAACGACGTGGCAGGTATTGCATTGGATCTACAGGCTTACCCTGGCGGCGAATCTCGAAGTGAAGCTTCACCCGGTCAGTTCCCGTGGAACCCATCTCGGCAATCTGTTGCCCGACTTTGACCTGCTGCCCCTCACGTACCAACAGCCTTCGGTTGTGACCGTAGGCACTCACGTAGGTATCGCTGTGTTTGATGATCACCAATTCACCGTAGCCCCGTAACCCACTCCCGGCGTAGACAACGGATCCACCAGACGCAGCCAGGACAGGCTGTCCCAATTCCCCGGCTATATCAATGCCTTTATTCAAACTACCGTTTGAGGAAAATCGTCCGATAATCGCACCACTGGCAGGCCATGCCCAACCCGATGCAGAGCGCTGTACGGGCTCCACTGGCGTGGTCGCTGGCGTTACTACGACGGGTGCTGAAGGCCGCGTAGTAGTCTGCGCAGGAGGCGCCTGAACCGGCGTGGTTGGCCGGCTTGGCGTAGTCACGACGGGAGTGCTGGCAGACGGTGATGAAGTCGCCACCGGCCTGCTCGAGCTACCCGACCCGAAGCGAATCACCTGGCCGACGCGGATCATGTAGGGGGCCGCAATTGCGTTGTGAGCAGCCAGCGCTTTCCAGTCCCAGCCGTAGCGGAAAGCGATCGAGTAAAGTGTGTCTCCTCGTTGCACACGATATTGCCCAGACGTCACCGGTTGACGCTGTGCTGCAGCGTTGTTGCGATCAACTACCTGCACATTACCGGAGTGCGAACTGGCACAACCGGTCAACACGGTACCCAACACTGCCAGAGCCAGCAGGTTGCGTAGCATGTACGAGCAATAGCGCCCTTGATTGGCTGTGAAACTCACTCGTATCTCCCTTGCAGACGGCCTCGAGCGACCTGTAACGAACGCCGAAACGTCAGACTTCTTCCAACTGACGACGGCGCGCCAGCCATTCCACACCCAACACCAACACGATAGCGCAGCCACTCAGAGCGATGGCCAGCAACAACTGCGCATCCTCACCACTGACGTCAGCGAATTGCCAAGGCAATAGATTGACCTGTTCAAGGGGAAACGATTCACCATGACGGTTGGTTTGCCAGGTAAGCGTCTGTTTCCATGGCCACACCTTGATCAGCGAGCCGAGCATCAGACCGGCCAGAAAGGCCATGGTCAAGTCACGCATGTGCGCCAGCAACCAGCTCAGTACCTTGGAGAACATCAGTAGCCCCAGTACACAGCCAGCACAAAATATCGCCAGTACCTCCAGATCGAAATTCTTGATTGCGCCCAACACGACTGGGTAAAGCCCCAGCAACACCAAAATGAAGCTGCCAGAGATGCCCGGTAAAATCATCGCGCTGATAGCGATGGCACCGGCAATGAATAGCATCAGCGGGTCTGCGGAAAGCTGCATGGGCACAGCGAGCGTGATCCACAGCGCAAATGCCAGCCCTATCGCGAAGCCGACCAGCCTGTTGGCGCGCCACACGCTGACTTCGCGCCACACCAGATAGACAGACACCAGCACCAGACCGAAGAAGAACGCCCACAACGGCACCGGGTGCTCGCTCATCAGATAGCTGATCGCCCGCGCCAGGGTGAAAATACTGCTGAGGATGCCAAGCATGACGACCAGCAGGAAGCTGGCGTTACAGGCCTGCCAGGCATCCTTGATGCGTCCGCGAAAGAACAGCATGATCGCTTCGGGCATGGCGGCGAACGAGGCGAGAAGCTTGTCGTATATACCGGTGATCAGGGCAACGGTGCCGCCGGAGAATCCGGGCACCACGTCGACAGCACCCATCGCTATCCCTTTGGCATACAGCAACAAGGTTTTCTTCATGCATCCTTCCGTTCGATTGAATCAGGCCAGAGGGCCATTAAGCAGAGGCACGAACCGAACTGCGTCGAGTACGTGCCGAGAGAAACCCTGTTCCTCGCGAATGATCAGTAACAGTTGTTGAACGTCGCCTGTACCGACGGGGATGACCAAACGCCCCCCCGGGGCCAATTGATCCAGTAGAGCCTGAGGCACTTCGGACGCAGCCGCCGTCACGATAATGCCGTTGTAGGGCGCCAGCGCAGGCCAGCCCTCCCAGCCATCACCCCAGCGGAACACCACGTTGCGCAGGCTCAGTTTGACCAGACGTTCCTTGGCACGTTCCTGCAATCCCTGAATGCGCTCGACCGTGAACACCCGCTCGACCAGTTGAGCCAGAATCGCCGTCTGGTACCCCGACCCCGTACCAATCTCCAACACTTTGTCCAGCGGGCCAGCGGCGAGCAGCAGTTCGCTCATGCGCGCGACCATATAGGGCTGCGAGATGGTCTGGTTATGGCCGATCGGCAAAGCCGTATCTTCGTAGGCTCGGTGCGCCAGCGCTTCATCGACGAACAGGTGGCGCGGCGTGCGGCGAATCACCTCGAGCACCTGAGCGTTCGACAGGCCTTCATCGTAAAGCCGCTGGATCAGGCGCTCGCGAGTGCGCTGAGAGGTCATGCCAATCCCGTGGCGGTCGTGCTCCCGATTCATGTCATCAGCCCCTCCAGCCATGGTTTGAGGCGGTTCAGGCCATCCTGATAAGTACGATCGAGCTGCAATGGCGTAACAGACACGTAACCCTGCATCACGGCATGGAAGTCGGTTCCTTCAGCGCCGTCCTCGACATCGCCGGCCGCGGCAATCCAGTAGCCCTCCTTGCCACGCGGATTGACCACCTTCACTGGCGCTGCCGCGCGGGCACGGTGCCCGAGCCGGGTCAGTTGCACGCCACGGATACGCTCGAGCGGCAGGTTTGGCACATTGACGTTCAAGACCGTACGCGGTGGCAGGTCGAGGTGCTCATGGGCTTCGATCAATTTTCGGGCGAAATAGGCGGCGGTCGACATGTTCTCGGGCGAACGCGAGAGCAGCGAAAAGGCAAATGCCGGCCGAGCCAGAAAACGGCCTTCGAGGGCGGCCGCCACAGTACCGGAATACAGCACGTCATCACCCAGGTTGGCGCCCATGTTGATACCGGCCACGACCAGATCGGCGACCTCGGGCAGCAAGCCATTGAGGCCCAGGTGCACACAATCGGTCGGCGTACCATTGAGGCTGATGTAGCCGTTGGCCAAGGTACACGGATGCAATGGGCGGTCGAGCGTCAGCGAACTGCTCGCGCCGCTGCGATCCCCATCGGGAGCGATCACCGTGCAGTCGGCGTAATCGGCTAGCGCAGCGTGCAACGCGGCGAGGCCCGGTGCGGCCACGCCGTCATCGTTTGAAATCAGAATACGCATGGGTTGTCCGTCTGCCCTGCAGGCAAAAGGTCGACAATTTCGCGCACTAAAGCAGTGGCGAAACATCCAGCCGGCAGGACGAATTCCAGTTGCAGAATGTCAGGCTCGGGATAATGCCACGTCAAACCGCTAATGGGGAGGCGCAGGATACGACGTTCGTGCGCCATGCCCGCTTCTGCGAGCCATATGGCCAGTTGCGCCTCGGCATCGCCAATGCTCTGTTCGAGACGTTGGGTAGCCCCACCTGCTGGCGATGCGCCCTCGCCCCACAACGGCCCTGTCGGATGCAAGTCCAGCTGGGCCAGACGGGGATCCTGGCATTCGGCCTCACCAGCGGCGAAGAAACTGCGACTGTCGGTGAACGCCAGCAGGTCGCCGGGTTGCGCCTGGTTCCAGGTGCCGGCGGCGACTCGCTCGGCCAGTACCCGGTTGAACAGAAAGCTACGCGCGGCCGAAAGCACCCGCGAACGCACATTGCGCTTTTCCGGCAGCTCCTTGCGCTCGGCAAAATGCCGGGCATGCGCGACGTTGCCGCCCTCGTAACCGAAACGCTGAGCACCGTAGTAATTGGGGATGCCCTGGGCGGCGATGGTTTTCAGGCGCTCGTCCAGCGCCGCCTGATCGGCCTGCAATGCAGTCAGGCGTAGGATGAAACCATTGGCAGCATGGGCGCCGCGCTGCAACTTTCGCGAGTGGCGAACCTGCTTGAGGATCACCAAAGCTTCGTCCTGCGCCTTGCCAAGATCGGGATCACTCTTGCCGGGCAAATGCAGGCTGAACCACTGCCGAGTCAGCGCCTGGCGATCCTTTAGCCCGGCATAGCTGATCATCCGCACCGGTACTCCAGCGGCACGCGCCAGGCGGATAGCCGCCTCCTCGGTATTCAATTCACGCTTTTCAACCCACAGCCACAGATGCTCACCTGCGCCGGACAATTCGATATCCAGCACTTCGTCGACCTGAAAATCCTCGGCGACGGCCTTAAGTACCGCCTGCCCACAGGGCTCGCCATAGGCCCGCGGGCCGAGCAGCTCCAGTTCGGTCATGCGCTGACCAGCAAGGCCACGGCATGCACCGCGATACCTTCTTCACGGCCCACGAAACCCAGCTTCTCGGTGGTGGTGGCCTTGACGTTGACCTGATCCAGTTCGATCTGCAGATCCTCGGCGATCAGCCGGCGCATCGCTTCGATATGCGGAGCCATCTTTGGCGCCTGAGCTTCGATGGTGGCGTCGACGTTGCCAACCTTCCAGCCCTTGGCGTGAATCAGCCCCAGCACATGGCGCAACAGCACACGGCTGTCAGCGCCCTTGAAGTTAGGGTCGGTGTCCGGGAAATGCTTACCGATGTCACCAAGCGCCACGGCGCCGAGCAAGGCATCGGAAAGGGCATGCAGCACCACATCGCCATCGGAGTGGGCAACCAGGCCGAACTTGTGGGGGATACGCACACCGCCCAGGGTAATGAAATCCCCATCGCCGAAGCGGTGCACATCGTAACCATGGCCAATTCGCATGAACCGATGCCCTCGCAAAAAAGGCCGATTCTACCCGAAAGAACACCTTGAGGCGGACTTGCCCGGCTGCTGGAGCGGTCAATGGAATAAAACGCATTCCTGCTTACCCATTTTCAATGATCTCCACGTTGAGCAAAACACCGCGCTCCGGCACGGGTTGCTCATGGCGTCAGCGCGCGACCGTACAAGCGACGTGAAGAGGAAAACCGCAAGGCAGCGACCACCTCCACTGCCCTCGCAAACTCTCTATCGAGAAAATGTTGGAATGTTCTCCCCCTACCGATAGTCGACAAGAAGTAGCAAAACATTTCTAACAACCATGGAGACCATCATGGCCGTAGCACGCAAACCGGCAGCAGCAAAACCCAAGGCGAAAGCCAGCGCGCAGAAACTCAAGGGCGATGGCCTGGCCATCAATACCAGCGTCGATGGCGCTGCCCGCGAGAAGGTCGCTGAAGCACTGACCAAGGCGGTAGCGGACAGCTACACCCTGTACGTCAAGACCCTGGGCGTGCACTGGAACGTGCAAGGCTCGAACTTCTATGGTCTGCACAAGCTGACCGACGCGCAGTACAACGAAATCCATCAGGCCGCTGACGAGCTCGCCGAGCGCATTCGTGCCTTGGGCAAACTGGCGCCAACCGGCGGGGAAACCTTCCGCGCGCTCACCGTCATCGACAACGAGGCGCCCCACAAGCCGACTGCGCAGATGATCGCCGAGTTGGTGAAGGACAACGAAGCAGTGGCTCGGCGCATGAGCGAATTCGCCGAACTGGCGGAAGAAGCAGGTGACCTGTTCAGCCACGACATGCTGGTAGCGCGCATCGGTGTGCACGAGCAGAATGCCTGGATGCTGAGATCCAGCCTGGGTGAGTGATCTGTAGCCCCAGAAAAAAGGCGCTGCCGGTTGAACCGGCAGCGCCTTTTTTCATTCAGCGAGCCAGCGCCTCGGCATGATGGCGCAGATGATCCTCGATGAAACTGGCGATGAAGTAGTAGCTGTGGTCATACCCCGGCTGCAGGCGCAGGGTCAGCGGATGGTTGGCCGCTTTGGCCGCCGCTTCCAGCGCATGGGGCTTGAGCTGGCCATCGAGGAAATCGTCACGATCTCCCTGATCCACCAGAATCGGCAACTTCTCCGTCGCATCGGCGATCAACACGCTGGCATCCCACTCGCGCCAGCGCGAACGGTCTTCACCCAGGTAGTTGGAAAACGCCTTCTCGCCCCACGGACAGTTCAGCGGATTGGTGATGGGCGAAAAGGCCGAGACCGATGCGTAACGGCCCGGATTCTTGAGCGCGCAGATCAACGCCCCGTGGCCGCCCATGGAGTGCCCGGCGATGCCGCGCTTGTCCGATACCGGAAAGTTGGCCTCGATCAACGCCGGCAGTTCCTGCACCACGTAATCGTACATGCGGTAATGGCGCGCCCAGGGCTCCTGCGTCGCGTTGACGTAGAAGCCGGCACCCAGACCGAAATCGTAGGCGCCACTGGCGTCGTCCGGCACTCCCTCGCCGCGCGGGCTGGTATCGGGCGCGACGATGATCAGGCCTAGCTCGGCTGCCATGCGCTGAGCGCCGGCCTTCTGCATGAAGTTCTCGTCGGTGCAGGTCAGTCCGCTGAGCCAATACAGCACCGGCAGGTTGGCGCCCTTCTCAGCCTGTGGCGGCAGGTAGACGGCGAACACCATGTCGCAATTGAGCGACGTGGAGCGGTGGCGATAACGCTTGTGCCAGCCGCCAAAGCTCTTGTTGCTGGAAACGATTTCCATAAGGCCTCCGAGCAGCGCCAAGCCGCAAGCACCAGGCAGCCTAGGCCGCTTGTTGCTTGAAGCTTGTCGCCTGCAGCTATCAGTAGTGGATGACGGTGCGGATGCTCTTGCCTTCGTGCATCAGATCGAACGCTTCGTTGATCTGCTCCAGGCCCATGGTGTGGGTGATGAAGGTATCCAGCGGGATTTCGCCGCTCTGCGACTTTTCCACATAGCTCGGCAGCTCGGTGCGGCCTTTGACGCCGCCGAAAGCCGAACCGCGCCAGACGCGACCAGTCACCAACTGGAACGGACGGGTGCTGATTTCCTGACCGGCACCGGCCACGCCGATGATCACGCTCTCACCCCAGCCCTTGTGCGCGCATTCCAGTGCGGCACGCATCAATTGCACGTTACCGACGCACTCGAAGCTGTAGTCCACGCCGCCATCGGTCAACTCGATGATCACGTCCTGGATCGGCTTGTCGTAATCCTTCGGATTGACGAAGTCGGTCGCACCCAGCTCGCGGGCCACGTCGAACTTGGCCGGATTGATGTCGACGGCAATGATGCGCGAGGCCTTGGCCATCTTCGCACCAATGATCGCTGCCAAGCCGATGCCACCCAGACCGAAGATGGCCACGGTGGCGCCCTCTTCCACCTTGGCGGTGTTGAGCACGGCGCCGATACCGGTGGTCACGCCACAACCGAGCAGACAGACTTTCTCCAGCGGCGCTTCCTTCGGAATGACCGCCAGGGAAACTTCCGGCAGCACGGTGTATTCGGAGAACGTCGAGCAGCCCATGTAGTGGTAGATCGGCTCGCCGTTGTAGCTGAAGCGCGAGGTGCCGTCGGGCATCAGGCCCTTGCCCTGAGTGGCGCGCACCGAGCTGCACAGGTTGGTCTTGCCGGACAGACAGAATTTGCACTTGCGGCATTCGGCGGTGTACAGCGGGATCACGTGGTCACCCACGGCCACCGACGTTACGCCCTCGCCGATGGCTTCGACGATGCCGCCACCTTCATGGCCGAGGATCGAGGGGAATACGCCCTCGGAATCGGCACCGGACAGCGTATAGGCGTCGGTATGGCAAACGCCGGTAGCGACGATGCGCACCAGCACTTCCCCGGCCTTGGGCGGCTCGACATCCACTTCGACGATTTTCAACGGCTCGTTGGGCGCAAAGGCTACGGCGGCGCGCGACTTGATCATGTCCAAAATCTCCTGATGGGAAAGCGATGGGGAGGGAGTGTAGTAGACACGTGAACAGAGATAATCAGGCAGAATGCAAAACATTATTGCCACTTAGGGATAATCAACCATTCACCAGGTGAACAGGGGGAAGACATGAATCGCTGGGAGGGGCTGGACGAATTCGTAGCCGTCGCAGAATGCGGGCAGTTCACTGCCGCAGCCGAACGCCTGGGCCTGTCCTCATCGCAAGTGAGCCGGCAGATTGCCCGCCTGGAAGAGCGTCTGCACACCCGGCTGTTCTATCGCACCACTCGCAAGGTGGCACTGACCGAGGCGGGCCAGACTTTTCTGCAGCATTGCCAGCGCCTGCAGGATGCACGGGAGGAAGCACTCAACGCGATTGGCGATCTGGGCGGCGAACCCAAAGGGCTGCTGCGCATGACCTGTGCGGTGGCCTACGGCGAGCGTTTCATCGTGCCGCTGGTCACGGCATTCGCCGCCCGTCACTCCCGGCTTTCCGTGGATATCGAACTGAGCAACCGCACCCTGGATCTGCTCCAGGACGGCTTCGACATCGCCATCCGCCTGGGCCGCCTGCAGGACTCGCGAATGCTTGCCACGCGCCTGGCGCCGCGACGCATGTACCTGTGCGCGTCGCCTGATTACCTGCAGCGCTACGGTCGCCCGCACAGCCTCTCGGAGCTGGCTCGACACAATTGCCTGGTGGGCAGCAGCGATGTCTGGACATTCCAGCTCGACGGCCGTGAAGCCTCGCAACGGATTCAGGGCAACTGGCGCTGCAACAGCGGCCAGGCGGTTCTGGATGCGGCCCTGAGCGGGCTGGGCCTGTGTCAGTTGCCCGATTATTACGTGCTCGAACACCTACGCAGCGGCGCCTTGGTTTCCCTGCTCGACAATCATCAACCACCGAACACCGCTGTGTGGGCGCTCTACCCGCAACAACGGCATCTGTCGCCCAAGGTCAGGCAATTGATCGATGCATTGCGCGACGGTTTGAGCCAACGAGTCGAATACACCTAGCCGCTCATATGCTGTCACAACCGCCAGCGAACCTCTGCCGTCATCACCCCGTCGTAAATCATGAGGCCCTTGTTCGGGCCGTTGCGAACCCACCAGCATGAGGAGATGGTTATGCAGGTCATGGTCAACAGCGGAAAACACGTCGACACCTCGATGGCATTCAAGACGGATATCCGAGGTCGAGTACGAGACAAGTTACAGCGCTATGAGGAACACCTCACGCGCGTGGAAATTCATCTCTCCGACGAAAACGCACTGAAAAGCGGCCCCCAGGACAAACGCTGCAAGGTAGAAGCACGCATGAAGGGGCGCGACCCCATGTCGGTGTCCTTTGACGCCTGCGAAATGCAGCAGGCTATCGACGGCGCCATGAACAGGCTCACCAGTGTGCTCGATCGCAATCTTGGCAAGAACGCCAACAAGTGGATTCACTGAGAGCAGTTCACTTGCCTGCAGGAGCGCCCCCGGCGCGATTGATAGCGGCCGTACGCATTGCCGGTGCACGCCGCATCATTCGCCCGCAAGCAGGCTCCTACTGGATAGCGTTATTTCGGCGTTAGCTCCGGCCGCGCCACAAGCGCTCCAGATAGTGCAAGTCTTCCGGGCGGGTGACCTTGAGGTTATCCGCCCGGCCTTCGACGAGACGTGGCGACTGACCGCCCCACTCGATGGCCGAGGCTTCGTCGGTCACCGTAACATCCGAAACCAGTGCTTCGGCGAGCGCACGGTGCAAGGCCCCCAGGCGGAACATCTGCGGTGTGTAGGCCTGCCAGATGACCGAGCGATCGATGGTTTCGCGCACACGTCCATCGCTGCCGACGCGCTTGAGGGTATCCCGAGCGGGAACGGCGAGCAGCCCGCCTACAGCGTCGTCAGCCAGCTCAGCCAGCAGCAGATCGAGATCGGACTGCGCCAGATTGGGCCGCGCAGCGTCGTGCACCAGCACCCAATCCTGCTCACTGGCGCCCAACTCGCCCAGACGCAGCAACGCGTTGAGCACCGAGTCGGCACGCTCGGCACCGCCGCTGGCAATATGGATGCGCGAGTCGCGGGCACAAGCCAGGTTCGGCCAGAACGGATCGTCCTCGGCCAGGCTGACCACCATGCCACGCAGGCACGGATGATCAAGGAAACAGTTGAGGGTATGTTCGAGAATGCTTTTGCCGGCCAGTTGCAGATACTGCTTTGGCTTGTCGGCGCGCATGCGACTGCCGATGCCGGCGGCCGGAATCACCGCCCAGAAGGACGGCAGATCAGGTGTGTTCATTCAGCCAACTGATAGAGGGTTTCGCCGTCCTTGACCATGCCCAGTTCGTGGCGGGCGCGCTCTTCGACGGTTTCCATGCCTTTCTTCAGCTCCATCACTTCCGCTTCGAGGATGCGGTTGCGCTCGAGCAGACGCTCGTTCTCGCCTTCCTGATCGGCGATCTGATGCTGCAGATCGGTAACCTGCGCCAGACTGCCCTCGCCTACCCACAGACGATATTGCAGCCCCGCGAGTACCAGAACGAGAAAGAGAAACAGCCAGTAGGGACTACGCATGGCAGGTGAGGCACTCGGATAAGAAAGGGTCGCTGCTGCGGACATCTGTCGATTCTCCCTGCGTCATCGGCATCGGACAAGACCGTGAAGTCGACTCGGCAGATCGGGACAGAGTCCGCAGGGCGAGGTAATGGCCACCTCGCCATGCAAACCTACCTTAGCCGCGGAACTCGCCGCGACCACGGTACGGCGCCTTGGCGCCCAGTTGCTCTTCGATACGCAGCAGTTGGTTGTACTTGGATACGCGATCCGAGCGGCACAGCGAACCGGTCTTGATCTGACCAGCGGCAGTGCCGACAGCCAGATCGGCGATGGTGCTGTCTTCAGTTTCACCGGAGCGGTGCGAGATGACCGCCGTGTAACCGGCAGCCTTGGCCATCTGGATGGCTTCAAGGGTTTCGGTCAAGGTGCCGATCTGGTTGAACTTGATCAGGATCGAATTGCCAATCGACTCGTCGATGCCGCGCTTGAGAATCTTGGTATTGGTCACGAACAGGTCGTCGCCGACCAGTTGAACCTTGCTGCCGATCTTGTCGGTGAGGATCTTCCAGCCAGCCCAGTCGGACTCGTCCAGGCCGTCTTCGATGGAGATGATCGGGAAGCGCTCAGTCAGGCCTTTCAGGTAGTCAGCGAAGCCTTCGGCGTCGAACGACTTGCCCTCGCCAGACAGGTTGTACTTACCGTCCTCGAAGAATTCACTGGCCGCACAATCGAGTGCCAACGTGACGTCGGTGCCCAGCGTGTAACCAGCGTTGGCAACGGCTTCGACAATGGCCGACAGCGCGTCTTCGTTGGAGGCCAGGTTCGGTGCAAAGCCACCTTCGTCACCCACGGACGTGCTCAGACCACGAGCCTTGAGTACGGCCTTCAGGTGATGGAAGATTTCAGTCCCCATACGCAGTGCATCGGAAAAGGTCTTCGCACCGACCGGCTGCACCATGAACTCCTGGATGTCGACATTGTTGTCGGCATGCTCGCCGCCATTGATGATATTCATCATCGGCACAGGCATGGAGTACTGGCCCGGAGTGCCATTGAGGTTGGCGATGTGCGCGTAAAGCGGCAGATCCTGATCCTGAGCGGCGGCCTTGGCGGCTGCCAGGGAGACGGCGAGGATGGCGTTGGCGCCCAGGGTAGCTTTGTTCTCGGTGCCGTCCAGATCGATCATGATCGTGTCCAGAGCCTTCTGGTCGACCGGATCCTTGCCCAGCAGTGCATCGCGGATCGGGCCATTGATGTTGCCAACGGCCTTGAGAACGCCCTTGCCGAGGTAACGGCTCTTGTCGCCATCACGCAGTTCCAGCGCTTCGCGCGAACCGGTGGAGGCACCGGAAGGCGCACAGGCGCTGCCGACGATGCCATTGTCGAGGATTACGTCCGCTTCCACGGTGGGGTTGCCACGGGAGTCGAGAACCTCACGACCCTTGATGTCGACGATCTTTGCCATTCTTGTAAGCTCTCCAGAAATTGTCGAAAACGCACTGCTGCATTCGGCTGCCAGCACCGGGCACGATCAACGGCAGACCGGGCTGACATGACAAACCCGGCCAAAAGGCCGGGCGGTGAAACAGATAAGCGAACCGTGGAAACGCCGATCAGGCGGTTTCGATCGGATCCTGACTCTTGATCAGATCATCCAACTGCTTGAGCTGCGCCAGGAACGGCTCGAGCTTGTCGAGACGCAAGGCACAAGGGCCATCGCACTTGGCGTTTTCCGGATCAGGATGCGCCTCGAGGAACAGCCCCGCGAGCCCCTGACTCATGCCGGCCTTGGCCAGCTCGGTCACCTGGGCACGACGCCCACCAGCGGAATCCGAGCGACCGCCCGGCATCTGCAGAGCATGGGTGACGTCGAAGAACACCGGGTACTCGAAGGACTTCATGATGCCGAAGCCCAGCATATCCACCACCAGGTTGTTGTACCCGAAGGAAGAACCACGCTCACAGAGGATGAGCTGATCGTTCCCGGCTTCGACACACTTGGCGAGAATATGTTTCATTTCCTGGGGCGCGAGGAACTGCGCCTTCTTGATGTTGATCACCGCACCTGTCTTGGCCATGGCCACCACCAAATCGGTTTGCCGAGACAGGAAAGCCGGCAACTGGATGATGTCGCAAACGTCCGCCACCGGCTGTGCCTGGTGAGGTTCGTGCACATCGGTGATCACCGGCACGCCGAAGGTCTTCTTCACTTCCTCGAAGATCTTCATGCCCTCTTCCAGGCCCGGGCCACGGAAGGAACTCACCGACGAACGGTTGGCCTTGTCGAAGCTTGCTTTGAACACATAAGGGATACCGAGCTTCTCGGTAACCCGCACGTATTCCTCGCAGGTACGCAGGGCGAGATCGCGGGACTCCAACACGTTGATGCCGCCAAACAGCACAAACGGCTTGTCGTTGGCGACATCGATCGCGCCAACGCGGATGGTCTTCTGAGCCATGGGTCAGGCCTTCTTCGCTTGGTGCGCCAGTGCAGCGTTGACGAAGCCACTGAACAGCGGGTGGCCGTCACGCGGCGTGGAGGTGAATTCCGGGTGGAACTGGCAGGCAACGAACCACGGGTGATTCGCGCTCTCGACCACCTCCACCAGGGCACCATCACCCGAACGACCGGTGACCTTCAGGCCAGCGTCGATCAGTTGCGGCAGCAGGTTGTTGTTCACTTCGTAACGATGGCGGTGGCGCTCTACGATCACGTCCTTGCCATAGCAGTCGTGAACCTTGGAGCCGCTCAGCAGCTGGCAATCCTGGGCGCCAAGACGCATGGTGCCGCCAAGGTCGGAGGCTTCGGTACGCTGCTCGGTCGCGCCGGTCGCGTCCTGCCACTCGGTGATCAGACCGACCACTGGATGTTTGCTGGCGATATCGAACTCGGTGGAGTTGGCATCGCTCCAGCCCAGCACGTTACGGGCGAACTCGATGACGGCTACCTGCATACCGAGGCAGATACCCAAGTAAGGAATCTTGTTCTCACGGGCATACTGCACAGTGGTGATTTTGCCTTCCACACCACGCAAGCCGAAGCCGCCCGGAACCAGGATTGCATCGACGCCCTCGAGCAGCGCAGTACCCTGATTCTCGATGTCTTCGGAATCGATATAGCGCAGGTTGACCTTGGTACGGTTGCTGATACCGGCATGGCTCATCGCTTCGATCAGCGACTTGTAAGCGTCCAGAAGCTCCATGTACTTGCCGACCATGGCGATATTGACTTCTTTTTCCGGGTTCAGCTTGGCATCGACCACGCGATCCCATTCCGACAGGTCAGCACCACGGCATTCCAGAGCGAAACGCTCGACAACAAAATCATCCAGCCCCTGCGAGTGCAGGATGCCCGGGATCTTGTAGATGGTGTCGGCGTCTTCGAGGGCGATTACTGCGCGCTCTTCGACGTTGGTGAACTGGGCGATCTTGCGGCGCGACGACAGGTCGATCGGGTGATCGGAGCGGCACACCAGTACGTCCGGCTGCAGGCCGATGGAGCGCAGTTCCTTGACCGAGTGCTGGGTCGGTTTGGTCTTGGTTTCGCCGGCAGTGGCGATGTACGGAACCAGCGTCAGGTGCATCAGCATGGCGCGCTTGGCGCCCACTTCGAAACGCAGCTGGCGGATCGCCTCGAGGAACGGCTGCGACTCGATGTCGCCCACGGTACCGCCGATTTCGACCATGGCGACGTCAGCGTCGCCGGCACCCTTGATGATGCGGCGCTTGATCTCGTCAGTGATGTGCGGGATGACCTGGATGGTCGCGCCCAAGTAATCACCACGGCGCTCTTTGCGCAGCACGTCTTCGTAGACGCGGCCGGTGGTGAAGTTGTTGCTCTTGGTCATCGTGGTGCGGATGAACCGCTCATAGTGACCCAGGTCGAGATCGGTCTCGGCACCGTCGTGAGTGACGAACACTTCACCGTGCTGAAACGGGCTCATGGTGCCCGGATCGACGTTGATGTAGGGATCCAGTTTGAGCATCGTGACCTTCAGGCCCCGCGCCTCCAGGATTGCCGCCAAGGATGCCGAGGCGATGCCTTTCCCCAATGAAGAAACAACACCACCCGTGACGAAAATGAAGCGCGTCATGAAAAACCCTAAGAAGTCAGCAGTGGCGGTCGAGCCGCCGGGGAGCAGAGAAGGCCTTGGTTCACCTTAGCAAACATGGCGAACCATGCCGGCAAATAGCAAACATCCACCGCTTCTGAAGAAGCAGCGAATACCTGAATAGAGACGGGAGCGTAGTCTACCGGAAACGTCCTGAGTGGGGAAGAACGCGAAACCCAAAGCAGGGCAAAAGCTGCTGAAACGAGATCTACATCGAACCCCGAAAAGCCTCTAGCCTGGGGCTTCGCACCTGCGACACTCTTACAGCAGCCGACCCTTACGCGCGAGAATCGACAGCCCCATCAAGAGGCGGATCAATTTGCTCGGGCTGCCAGTGAAACGTGCCGCAGCCGGGGCCGGCGAGCAGATTGGCGAGAGCCACGGGCCGTCCGTCGCACAGCAGCAGCGGGATGCGCCCACGAATGAACTCGGGCACGCCAGCCTCCTGCAGAAGACGCTTGAGGTCACGCCGACCACGCCCCGGCACCTCGAGAACCTCGCCGCCCTGGCGATAGCCGACGCTCAACTGCCCCACGGGTATGGCGCCTTCGAGCCAGACGCGACCATTACCCGGCAACGCCAGTGGCTGCTCAGCCAGAGGCCAGGGCTGCGCCTGAGCCACCCACGCCACAGCCCAGTCGGCATTGAGCCAGAACAGATAACGACCATGGCGCCGCAGCTCACCGCTCTCCAGTCGCCAGACCGGTTTGGCGTCGGGCCCGGCATCACGCAGATCGAACCATCCCTGCCAATGGCGGCTATCGGGCAAGCGGGTGAAACCCGCCAACCAGTAGCGCAGTAGATTGCGCTGCCGGGCATCGGATAGCCCGCGCAACGCCTGCAGATCGAGACAGGGAACGTCCAGCCAATCGAAACCGGGCGACGCCTGGGCTCGCTGCAAATCAAGTTCGGCGAGCTCCTGCAGCAACTCCAACGCCTCGGCCTGATGCTCCGCCGTACGAGCCACCACCTGGGACGCTTTAGGCCAATGCCTGTGCAAGCGCGGCAGGATTTCCCGGCGTAGAAAGTTTCGAGCAAGGCCGCTGTCTGCATTCGAAGGGTCTTCCACCCAACGCAGGCCATATGCCTCGGCATAAGCCTCCAACGCACTGCGTGGTACATCCAGCAGAGGACGAACGGCATGCCCGGCGGCCAGCGGGCGACTTGCCGCCATCGCAGCAAGCCCGCGCACACCAGCACCGCGCAACAGACGATAGAGAACGGTCTCTGCCTGATCGTCCTGATGCTGAGCGAGCAGCACGACCTCACCCGGATTCAGCCGCGCGGAAAACGCGGCATAACGAGCATCACGAGCAGCTCGCTCCAGACTGGCACCAGGCACGACCTGAACATGTTCGACATGCAGCAGCACGCCGAGCTCATCGCACAGGCGCTGGCAATGCATCGGCCAGTCGTCGGCCGCGGCCTGCAGGCCGTGATGCACATGAATAGCGGAAATGGGTGGCAGCGCGTGGCTTCGAGCAGCCACTGCCAGCGCGTGCAGAAGCACGCTGGAATCGAGCCCGCCGGAGAAAGCGACTCGCCAGGCAGATGCCCCACGCCACGGAGCGAGGCGCGCGAGCAGAGCCGATTCAAGGGACATGCTGCAGCTTAGCGGAGCGCCCCTGCAGACATGCACATTGCCAGGTCGGCAACTCGCATGCCTGCAGGGCACGCCGGCATCAGGCGATACCGTAGCTCATCAGGCGCTCGTAGCGACGCGCCAGCAGGGCGTCGGTGTCGAGCGTACTGAGATCCTCAAGCTGAGCGCTGAGGGTCTGGCGGATGGATTCGGCGGCAGCGGCCGGATCGCGGTGTGCACCGCCCAGAGGCTCGGCGATCACCTTGTCAACGATACCCAGGCCTTTCAGGCGCTCGGCAGTGATGCCCATGGCTTCGGCAGCATCCGGCGCCTTCTCGGCGGTTTTCCACAAGATCGAGGCGCAGCCTTCCGGCGAGATCACCGCATAGGTCGAGTACTGCAACATGTTCAGGCTGTCGCACACACCAATGGCCAATGCACCGCCGGAACCGCCCTCACCGATTACGGTGGCGATGATCGGGGTTTTCAGGCGCGCCATCACTCGCAGGTTCCAGGCAATGGCTTCGCTTTGGTTACGCTCTTCTGCATCGATGCCCGGATAAGCACCTGGCGTGTCGATGAAGGTCAGGATCGGCATCTTGAAGCGCTCGGCCATTTCCATCAGGCGACAGGCCTTGCGGTAACCTTCCGGACGCGGCATGCCGAAGTTACGGCGCACTTTCTCACGAACCTCACGGCCCTTCTGATGGCCGATGACCATGGCCGGCTGGCCATTGAGGCGCGCAACGCCACCCACGATTGCAGCGTCGTCGGAGAAGTGACGATCGCCGTGCAGCTCGTCGAACTCGGTGAAGATGTGCTGCAGATAGTCCAGGGTATAAGGACGCTGCGGGTGACGAGCAAGGCGAGCGATCTGCCAACTGGTCAGATTGCCGAAAATGCTCTCGGTCAGCGTACTGCTCTTGTCCTGCAGGCGGGCGATTTCGTCGCCGATGTTCAGGGAGTTGTCATTACCAACCAGACGAAGCTCTTCGATCTTGGCTTGCAGGTCGGCAATCGGCTGTTCGAAATCGAGATAATTCGGGTTCATAGGCATCCGTCATGCGTCGACGGCCACAGGGCCGGGGAGCGTGTATCCATTTGGCGCCTACCTTATAGGAACAGGCGCATTCAGGTCGACACTTGCAAGGCACTTCCGGCAGCGAATATGCCAGCAAATGCACCTAGGCATTCACTCGGCAGCCAAACCCGGGGGATTGGCTCGCGTCGGCGGCGATCATGCAGTGTCACGGGCGTCGTACGGAGCCTTGGCCCCGCATTTCAGCGCCGCAATTCTAGCGGTATTGCAGGAAGACGTTTTCTCGTCCGAACTGGTCACGCAAAGCTTGAATCAAGCTGTCGGCCGGGTCGATTCGCCAGTCCTCGCCAAACTGCAGCAAGGCTTTCGCGTCGGCGCCGGTGTAATCCACGGTAATTGGGCAGGCGCCACGATGACGGCGGCACAGATCACCCAGCCAGCGTAGACGATCACCTTTCAATTCGCTGGCCTGGACGCGCACACGCAAGCTCTCGGCCAGGCCGGTACGCGCCTCTTCCAGGCTCATCACCCGCTTGGCGCGCAGGCGCATGCCGCCGGAGAAATCGTCATTGCTGACCTCCCCTTCCACCACCACCAAGGCATCGCTCTGCAGCAGTGCCTGATTGCTGGAAAAGGCTTCGGCGAACAGCGAGGCTTCGATGCGTCCGGAACGGTCGTCCAGGGTGATGAAGCCCATCTTGTCGCCTTTCTTGTTCTTCATCACCCGCAGGTTGACGATCAGGCCGGCGACGGTCTGGGTATCCCGTGCAGGCTTGAGGTCGACGATGCGCTGGCGAGCGAAACGCCGCACTTCGCTTTCATACTCATCGATCGGGTGGCCGGTCAGGTACAGCCCAAGGGTGTCCTTCTCGCCCTTGAGGCGCTCCTTGAGCGATAGCTCCTTGGCGCGGTGATGGTTGGCGTAAACGTCTGCCTCGGGACTGGCGAACACGCCGCCAAACAGATCCATATGGCCGCTGTCATGGCTGCGCGCTGTCTGCTCGGCGGCCTGAACGGCCTCCTCCATCGCTGACAGCAACACCGCACGGTTACGGTCGATGTTGGCCTGATAGGCTTTGATCTCGTCGTAAAAATGCGGGCCCAGGCGATCCAGCGCACCACTGCGAATCAATGCATCCATGGTGCGTTTGTTGATGCGTTTGAGGTCGACCCGCGAGCAGAAGTCGAACAGATCCTTGAACGGACCGTCCTGGCGTGCCTCGACAATGGCCTCCACCGGGCCTTCGCCGACGCCCTTGACCGCGCCCAGGCCATAAAGAATCCGCGGCACATTGTTCGCGTCATGACTGACGGTGAACTTGTACTCGGAGGCGTTCACATCCGGCGGATCAATGCGCAACTTCATGTTGCGGCATTCCTCGATGAGGATCACCACCTTGTCGGTGTTGTGCATGTCCGCCGACAGCACCGCAGCCATGAACGGCGCAGGGTAATGCGCCTTCAGCCAGGCAGTCTGGTAGGAAACCAGACCATAGGCGGCCGAGTGAGACTTGTTGAAGCCGTAACCGGCGAATTTCTCCACCAGGTCAAAGATGTTACCCGCCAGGTCTGCGCTGATATTGTTGCTGGCACAGCCTTCGATGAAGCCGCCGCGCTGCTTGGCCATTTCCTCGGGCTTTTTCTTACCCATGGCACGGCGCAGCATGTCCGCCTGGCCGAGGGTATAACCGCCCATGACCTGGGCGATCTGCATCACCTGTTCCTGATAAAGGATGATCCCGTAGGTCGGCTTGAGTACCGGCTCCAGGCCTGCGTACTGATAATCCGGGTGCGGGTACGACAGCTCGGCACGGCCGTGCTTACGATTGATGAAGTCGTCCACCATGCCCGATTGCAACGGGCCGGGGCGGAACAGCGCCACCAGTGCGATCATGTCTTCCAGGCAGTCGGGCTTGAGCTTCTTGATCAGCTCCTTCATACCGCGCGACTCGAGCTGGAAGACCGCGGTGGTCTCCGCCTTCTGCAGCATCTGATAGGTCGGCTTGTCATCCAGCGGGATGAAATCGATGTTGACCAGCTTCTCTTCCGGCTCGCCAGCAGCGCGCTGGTCGCGGTGGATGGTCTCCAGCGCCCACTTGATGATGGTCAGGGTACGCAAGCCGAGGAAGTCGAATTTCACCAGGCCGGCCGACTCGACATCGTCCTTGTCGAACTGGGTCACCAGGCCGGCGCCCTCTTCGTCACAGGCGATCGGCGAGAAGTCGGTGAGCTTGGTCGGCGCGATCACCACACCCCCGGCGTGCTTGCCGGTACCGCGGACGATGCCTTCGAGCTTCAGGGACATGTCCCAGATCTCGGCGGCCTCTTCGTCGTTCTTGAGGAAGTCGCGCAGCGGCTCCTCCATCTCGAAGGCCTTTTCCAGGGTCATGCCGACTTCGAACGGAATCATCTTCGACAGACGATCCGCCAAACCGTAGGACTTGCCCTGCACCCGTGCTACGTCCCGCACCACCGCCTTGGCCGCCATCGAGCCAAAGGTGATGATCTGGCTTACCGCATTACGGCCGTACTTCTCGGCCACGTAATCGATAACCCGGTCGCGACCATCCATGCAGAAGTCGACGTCGAAGTCGGGCATGGATACACGTTCAGGGTTGAGGAAGCGTTCGAACAGCAGATCGTAGGCCAACGGATCGAGGTCGGTGATCTTCTGCACGTAGGCCACCAGCGAGCCGGCACCTGAACCACGGCCCGGCCCTACCGGCACACCGTTGCTCTTGGCCCACTGGATGAAGTCCATAACGATCAGGAAGTAACCGGGGAAGCCCATCTGGATGATGATATCCAGTTCGAAATTCAGCCGGTCGATGTAAACCTGCTTCTTCGCGTCGTAGTCCGGGGTGTCCTTGGGCAGCAGAACCTCGAGACGCTCATCCAAGCCATCGAACGAGACCTTGCGGAAATATTCATCGATAGTCATGCCTTCCGGCACCGGAAAGTCGGGCAGGAAGTACTTGCCCAGCGTTACCTCGATATTGCAACGCTTGGCGATCTCGACAGTGTTTTCCAGCGCATCGGGCAGATCGCTGAACAGCTCGGCCATCTCTTCCGGCGACTTCAGGTACTGCTGGTCGGAGTAGATACGTGGCCGCCGCGCGTCGTCGAGAATGCGGCTTTCACCGATGCAGACGCGGGTTTCATGGGCCTCGAAATCGCCCTGCTTGAGAAAGCGCACATCGTTGGTGGCGACCAAAGGTGCGCCCATCTTGTCTGCCAGGGCCACGGCAGCATGCACGTGCTCTTCGTCGTTGACGCGGCTGGTGCGCTGAACCTCCAGATAGAAACGCTCCGGGAACACCGCCCGCCATTCCTGCAGCAGCGCTTCAGCCTTGGCCAGTTCGCCGTCGAGCAGCGCGTGGCCGATCTCCCCTTCCTTGGCACCGGACAGGGCAATCAAGCCTTCGCTGGCAGCCTTCACCCAGTCGCGCTGGATGATCACCAGATCATTGCTCTGCCCTTCACTCCAGCCGCGCGACACCAGCTCGGTGAGGTTGCGATAGCCCTTGGGGTTCATCGCCAGCAGGGTCATGCGGGTCAATGGGCCGTCTTCGTAGGCGCTGGCAAGCCAGATATCAGCGCCGCAGATCGGCTTGATACCGGCGCCCATGGCAGCTTTGTAGAACTTCACCAGCGAGCACATGTTGCTCATATCGGTGACGGCCACGGCAGGCATTGCCAAGCCGGCAACCGCCTTGACCAGCGGTTTGACGCGAACCAGTCCGTCGACCAGGGAATATTCGGTGTGCAGGCGAAGATGAACGAAAGAAACAGCCATGAAGAAGCCCTGCAGGAAAAGCGACAAAACGCGGATTGTACCGCAACTGGGAGGATGGACAGCGGGCCGAGTACGCTCAGCTACCGCTTGTGGCTTCCAGCAAGCGGCGTACCGGCGCGAAGGAGCGCCGATGGATGGGAGTCGGGCCCAGACGAATCAAGGCCTCGAGGTGCACAGGCGTCGGATAGCCCTTGTGCAGGGCGATGCCATAACCCGGATAGAGCGCGTCGAGCTCACGCATCTCACGATCACGGCTGACCTTGGCGAGGATCGAGGCAGCAGCAATCGCCGGCACCAACGCATCACCACCGACCACAGGCGCGCTGGGCACGAAAAGCTTGGGGCAGCGGTTGCCGTCGATGAGCGCCAGTTTCGGCGTCACACTCAGGCCTTCGACGGCACGCTGCATGGCCAACATGGTGGCATGCAGGATATTCAGGCGGTCGATCTCTTCAACATCCGCGCGGGCTATGCACCAGGCCAGGGCTTTTTCGCGAATTTCGTCGAACAGCTTCTCGCGCCGCGCCTCGCTGAGCTTCTTGGAGTCATTGAGGCCGAGGATCGGCCGCGCCGGGTCGAGGATCACCGCAGCGGTAACCACTGCGCCACACAGCGGGCCGCGGCCGACTTCGTCGACACCAGCGACCAGTTCTTCGACGGTCGAAAAATCCAGGCCCATTTGCATCAGCGACGCCCCAGCAGATCGAGCACCGCAGTAGCGGCGCGCTCGGAGGCGCCGCGTCGCAGGGTGCGGTGAATGGCATCGAAGCCCTCGGTCTGCACGTCGCCATCGACCAGCAGCGGTGACACCGTCTGAGCCAGCGACTCGGCAGTGGCAGCATCCTGGATCAGCTCGGGCACCAGCAGCCGCTGGGCGAGCAGATTGGGCAGCGAAATGTAGGGGCTCTTCACCAGGCGCTTGAGAATGCTGAAGGTCATCGGCGCCACACGATAGGCCACCACCATCGGCCGCTTGTACAGCAGCGCCTCGAGGGTGGCGGTGCCAGACGCGATCAGCACCGCATCGCAGGCAGCCAGGGCATCGTGAGAGCGACCGTCGAGCAGCTGTATCGGAAGATCACGCCCACCGAGCATCTGCTCGAGCTGCTGGCGACGCTCGGGGCTGGCGCAAGGCAATACGAAGCGAACACCCGGACGCAACGCACGCAGGCGCTCGGCGGCATCGAGAAACAGACTGCCGAGGCGCGACACTTCACCGCCGCGGCTACCTGGCAGCAATGCCACTACGGGAGCGTCCAAGGGCAGCCCGAGCAGCTCGCGAGCAGCCGCGCGGTCGGCCTGCAACGGGATGGCATCTGCCAGCGGATGACCAACGAAGCACACAGGAACCTGATGCGCTTCGTAAAACTGTGCTTCGAAGGGAAACAGGGTGAGCATCAGGTCGCAGGCTTCGCGAATCTTCAGTACGCGCTTCTGCCGCCAGGCCCATACCGATGGGCTGACGTAATGCACGGTACGAATTCCGGCACGCCGTAGCTTGAGCTCGACACCCAGGGTGAAATCCGGCGCATCGATGCCGATGAACACATCAGGCTTGCGCTCGATCAGACTGGCGATCAGCCGGCGGCGGCGCGACAGCAGCTCGGGCAAACGACCGAGCACCTCGACCAGCCCCATAACCGCCAGGCGCTCCATGGGAAAGTCGCTGACCAGCCCCTCGGCCTGCATGCGCGGGCCGCCGACACCGATGAACTCTACGTTGGGGTGCTGTGCCTTCAAGGCCTGCATCAGACCTGAACCCAGAATATCGCCGGATGCCTCGCCGGCGACCAGCGCGACACGCAATACCTCAGCCATGGGTCAGCGGGTGATGCCGCGGCTGGAGGTCAGGATGGAGTCGCGGAACACCGCTACTTCGGAGAACTGATTGGCAACGTCTTCCAACTCCACCAGCGCTTCTTCGATGGTGAATCCCTGACGGTAGACGATCTTGTAAGCACGACGCAGGGCCTGCATGGCCTCGGAGCTGAAGCCACGACGGCGCAAGCCTTCGAAGTTCATGCTACGCGCCTCGGCAGGGTTGCCGGACACGGTGACGTAAGCCGGAACGTCCTTGCCGATCGCTGCACCCATGCCGGCAAAGGCATGCGCACCGATATGGCAGAACTGATGAACCAGGGTATAGCCAGAAAGGATCGCCCAATCGCCGATGTGCACGTGGCCAGCCAGTGCCACGTTGTTGACCAGAATGCAGTTGTTACCGACGACGCTGTCATGGCCAATATGGGCATAGGCCATGATCAGGTTATGGTCACCGATGGTCGTTTCATCACGATCCTGAATGGTGCCACGGTGCATGGTCACGCCTTCACGGATGATATTGTGATCACCGATGACCAGTCGCGTGGGCTCTCCCTTGTACTTGCGATCAGGAGTATCTTCGCCGAGCGAGGCGAACTGATAGATCTTGTTGTGCTTCCCGATACGGGTAGGCCCCTTGATGATCACATTGGGACCCAGCACGCTGCCCTCGCCAATTTCTACGTCGGGCCCAATTATCGACCAAGGGCCGACGACGACGTCGTCTGCCAGCTTGGCGCTGGGATCGATGATGGCGCGAGGGTCAATCAAACTCATAACTTGCGTTCCGCACAGATGATTTCGGCCGAGCAGACTTCTTTGCCATCGACCGTGGCCTTGCATTCGAACTTCCAGATGCTGCGCTTGCTGCTGAGGAACTTGGCCTCGAGAATCAGCTGGTCGCCAGGCACTACTGGCTGACGGAAGCGTAGCTTATCGGAGCCAACGAAATAATAGAGCGTACCGTCGGCCGGCTTCACATCCATCATTTTGAAACCGAGAATACCGGCCGCTTGTGCCATCGCCTCGATGATGAGGACGCCAGGCATGATCGGATGCTCGGGGAAATGGCCGTTGAAGAATGGCTCATTGACGCTGACATTCTTATAGGCACGAACGCTCTTGCCTTCAAGATCCAGATCCGTAACCCGATCCACCAGCAGGAACGGGTAACGGTGCGGCAAGTACTCGCGAATTTCGTTGATGTCCATCATTTCCAGAGAAGCCCGTAATAAAAAGAAGAGAGCCCGCCATCAGCAGGCTCAGGCATCAGATGAGGCATTCCCGCTCGAGGTCACGGCGTTCAGCTGTTTTTCCAACTGCTTCACGCGCCGCGCCATGTCGTCCAGCTGGCGGATACGCGCCACGCTTTTCTTCCACTCGGCTGCAGGTTGCATGGCGGTACCGGATGAATAGGCGCCCGGCTCGTTGATCGAGCGGGTGACCATGGTCATGCCAGTAACGAATACGCCGTCACACACATCAATATGACCGACCATGCCGACGCCGCCGGCGATCATGCAATTCTTGCCGATCGAGGTGCTGCCGGAAATACCAACGCAGGCAGCCATCGCCGTATTGTCACCGACCTGCACGTTGTGCGCGATCATGATCTGGTTATCCAGCTTCACACCGTTGCCGATGCGGGTGTCTGACAGCGCACCTCGGTCGAGGGTGGTATTGGCACCGATCTCGACATCATCGCCAATGGTCACACCACCGATCTGGGCGATCTTCTGCCAGACGCCCTTCTCGTTGGCAAAGCCGAAGCCTTCACCACCGATCACCGCGCCCGACTGAATGACCACTCGCTTGCCGATGCGCACGTCGTGGTACAGCGTCACCCTTGGTGCCAGCCAGCCACCTTCGCCGATCTCGGAGCGAGCGCCAACCACGCAGTGCGCGCCCAGCGATACGCCGGCACCAATCTTCGCGCCACTCTCGATCACCACGAAAGGCCCGATAGCAGCACTCGGATCGACCTGAGCATCGTCAGCCACCAGGGCAGTGGGATGGATACCCGCCGCCGCTTTGGGCTTGCGATCGAACAGATGCGACAACGACGCATAGGCCAGATAGGGATTGGCCACGATCAACGCATTGCCGGCGAAGCCTTCGGCATCGGCGGCAGTGAGCAGCACGGCAGCGGCCTCGCAGCTAGGCAGGTGCTTGCGGTACTGAGCATTCGACAGGAACGTCAGCTGAGACGGGCCGGCATCCTGTAAGGTTGCCAGCCCGTCGACCGTCTGATCCGCAGCGCCACGCAAGGTGGCGCCTAACCGCTCGGCCAATTGACCGAGGGTGAATACAGGTGTGGACATCATCAACGCATCTGGTTCATGCGCTCGATAACCTGGCGGGTGATATCAAACTGGGGTTTGACATCGATCACCGCACCACGCTCCAGCACCAGGTCAAAGTTGCCATTCTTGATGACTTCTTCAACAGCCTTGTCCAGGTTGGGCTTGAGCTTCTTGAGCATCTCACGGTCAGCAGCAGCCTTGGCTTCGTTCAGCTCCTTGGACTGGAACTGGAAATCGCGGGCCTTTTGCTTGAAGTCCAGCTCAAGGCGCTCACGCTCGGCAGTCTGCATTTTCTCGCCGTCTTTGACGACACGATCCTGAATGCGCTGAGCATCGGTTTCCAGTGTCTTGAGCTTGTTCAGTTGCGGGCCGAATTTCTTCTCGGCATCAACTGCATAACGCTTGGCTGCGTCGGATTCGAGCAGGGCCATCTGATAATTGAGTACCGCAACCTTCATTTCCGCGAATGCCGGGGTTGCCAGCAGAGCAGCGCTTAACAGAACCAGTTGAGTCAACTTACGCACGGTGCAACTCCTGCAGAAAAACTGTCTTCGTGATTCATGAGCAGACGCTTAGAACGTCTGGCCGAGGGAGAACTGGAATACTTGAGTATCGGCGTCGTCCGGTTTCTTCACTGGCATCGCCAGGCTGAAGCTCAGCGGGCCAAGTGCGGTGATCCAGGTGACACCCACACCAACCGAGCTGGCCAGGTTACCGAAATCGATGTCGCAGCTGTCGCCACGGCGTTTCTGTCCGGAACTGCAATCGGTATCGAACACGTTACCCACATCCCAGAACAGTGCGGTACGCAGCGATCGCTGATCCTTGACGAACGGCAGTGGGAACAGCAACTCCGCACCACCCTGGATCAGCACGTTACCACCGAACGGCAGCGGATCCTGATCCGGGTCAGCCAGCGTGCCTTCGTTCGTACCGGTGCTTGGCGTACTGCGCGGCCCCAGGCTGCTGTCTTCGAAACCACGTACCGAGTTGAAACCACCGGCGTAGTAGTTCTCATAGAACGGCAGTTTGCTGGTAGAGCCGAACGCACCACCATAACCAAGCTGCGTATGGAAACGCATGGTGTAGGTATCGCTCAGCGGCTTGAACACCTGGCCACGGTAATCGAGCTTGTAGAACGACAGGTCGCTACCCGGCACGGTGGTTTCGAACACCAGGCTTTGCGAGTGACCACGGTTGGCCAGTACGCCACGGTTAAGCGTGGATTCAGACCAACCGACGGAAGCTTTGAGGTTCAGGTACTTTTCGCCTTCCTGACGGGTGAAATCGAAAATTTCGTCGACGGTGTAGCGGCCGGTGTTGATTTCGTCTTGCTGCACGGTCAGGCCGTAGGTCAGACGCGCGGTCTCGCTGATCGGGTAACCGATGTTGACACCAGCGCCCAGGCTATCGACCGAGTAGCTGGATACATCGACATCGAGTTCATCGTAGTCAGTGGTGCGGTAGAAGGCGTTGTAACCCAGACTGACACCGTCTTCGGTCCAGTAGGGGTCGGTGAAGCTGAAGTTATAACGGCTCTGGTATTCACTACGGGTCAGACCGAGGCTGACGCGATTACCGCTACCCAGGAAGTTGTTCTGAGTGATCGAGCCACCAAGGATCAAACCGGCATTCTGTGCGAAGCCGACGCTAGCGGTGATAGAACCGGAAGCCTGCTCCTCGACGCTGTAATTGACGTCGACCTGGTCATCAGTACCCGGCACTTGCGGGGTCTCGACGTTAACTTCCTTGAAGAAGCCCAGGCGTTCCAGACGCACCTTGGACTGGTCGATCAGGTAGGTCGAAGCCCAGCCGCCTTCCATCTGACGCATTTCACGGCGCAGCACTTCGTCTTCGGTCTTGGTGTTGCCACGGAAGTTGATGCGATTGACGTAAGCACGCTTGCCGGGATCAACGACAAAAGTGATCGATACCGAGTTGTCGTCATCGTGCGGCTCAGGCACGCCGTTGACGTTGGCGAAGGTGTAGCCCTCGTTACCCAGACGGCGGGTAATCAGCTCGCTGGTAGTGGTCATCACCTTACGGGAGAACACCTGACCTTCCTTGACAAGCAGCAGTGCACGAACTTCTTCTTCCGGCACCTTGAGGTCACCGGAGAGCTTAACGTCACGCACGGTGTACTTCTCGCCTTCATCGACGTTGACAGTGATGTAGACGTGTTTCTTGTCCGGAGTGATGGACACCTGGGTGGAGGTGATATCCATGTTGATGTAGCCGCGATCCAGGTAATAGGAACGCAGGCGCTCCAGGTCACCGGAGAGTTTCTCGCGGGCGTACTTGTCATCGTTGCGGAAGAACGACAGCCAGTTGGTGGTCTTCAGCTCGAACAGATCGTTGAGGTCTTCATCGGAGAAGACGTTGTTGCCCACCACGTTAATGTGCTGGATGGCCGCAACGGTACCTTCGTTGATGTTGATCTTCAGCGCCACGCGGTTACGCGGCTGCGGGATCACTTCAGCGTCGATCTCGGCGGAGTAACGCCCCTGCGCCACATACTGGCGCTGCAGCTCGTTACGCACACCTTCGAGGGTCGCGCGCTGGAAAATCTCGCCTTCGGCCAAGCCGGACTGGGTCAGACCCTTGAGCAGGTCATCACTGCTGATGGCCTTGTTGCCTTCGATCTCGATGCTGGAAATCGACGGGCGCTCGACCACGGTAATAACCAGCACGTTGCCATCACGGCCAAGCTGGATATCTTGGAAAAAGCCGGTTTTGAACAGTTCGCGGGTCGCCTCGACCAGCGTGCGGTCGTCGGCCGACTCACCCACGTTCAAGGGCAGCGCGCCAAACAGGCTGCCCGCGGAAACGCGTTGCAGGCCGTTAACGCGAATATCGGAGATGGTGAAGGACTCGGCGTGAACTTCGGCGATCATCAATGCGGCAAGCACCGCAGGTAGCAGCAGACGTTTCATGAAGTCCTTTCTTATTCCAACTAACGATAAGAAATCAGTCGTTCGAGACGAAAGATATGTAATTCAGCAGAGGTCACAGGCGCCCAAGGTCATTGACCAGAGCCAGCAACATCACCCCGATAACCAGGCTGATGCCAATCTGCATCCCCCAACCCTGCACCCGCTCTGAGAGGGGACGACCCCGCACCCACTCGACCAGGTAATAAAGCAGATGCCCCCCATCCAGCACGGGGATGGGCAACAAATTGAGAACGCCCAGGCTGATACTCAGGTAGGCGAGGAAATTCAAGAAGTCCCCGAGACCTGACTCGGCCGAAGCGCCCGCCACTTTAGCAATGGTTATCGGCCCGCTCAAGTTTTTTACCGAGAGCTCGCCGAACAGCATTTTCTTAAGTGAATCCAGGGTCAGGACGCTCATTGTCCAGGTTCGCGATACCCCTTCACCAACGGCTTCCAGCGGGCCATAGCTGACTTCGCGAAGCATGTCCGCAGGCCATTGGGCAGCAGCGACACCGGCGCCCAGGTAACCGCTGGCCGCCTCACCATCACCACGGCTCGCCAGGGTGACGGGCACGTCCAGACGTTGCCCGCCACGCTCCAGCGACAGCGACACCGATTGCCCTGGCAATGCCCGTACCTGGTCGACCAGATCCTGCCAGTCGACCAGAGACTTCTCATTCAGCGCCAGCAGGCGATCACCAACCTGCAGACCGGCAGCTTGTGCAGGCCCTTCGGGATCGAACTCGGCTAGCACTGGCTCAAGACTTGGACGCCACGGACGCAGGCCCAGCGAAGCGATCGGGTCAGGCTCATTCGCACCGCGTAACCAGTTATCCAGTTCGATACGGCGTAGCGTGTCAGCACCACCACCAACAGGACGGGTGGTAATTTCCAGCTCACCGCTTTCGCCAAGGCGTCTCACCAGTTGCAGGTTGACGGCCGACCAGCCAACAGTCGCCTTGCCATTGATCGAAACGATTTCTTCGCCCGCCTGCAGACCCGCGACCTGGGCCAAACTCCCAGCCTCGACCGCACCGATGACCGGACGCACCTGCTGACTGCCCAGCATGGCCACCAACCAGAAGAACACCAGCGCCAATGCGAAATTGGCTGCCGGGCCTGCGGCCACGATGGCAATGCGCTGCCCGACGGTCTTGCGATTGAACGATTGTTCGACCAGCGCCGGGGGCACATCACCCTCGCGCTCGTCGAGCATCTTCACGTAGCCACCGAGCGGGATGGCGGCGATCACGAATTCCGTGCCCTGACGATCGTGCCAGCGCACCAGCGGCGTGCCGAAGCCTACCGAGAAACGCAGTACCTTGACGCCACAGCGCCGGGCCACCCAGAAATGACCGTATTCATGAAAGGTCACCAGCACCCCGAGCGCGATCAGGGTGCCGACGATCATATACAGTGCACTCATGCCACCTCTCCACGATTCAACCACTGCCCAGCCAACTCCCGCGCACGGCGGTCGGCCTCAAGCACGGCGTCGAGGCACTCGACCGCGACAGCCGGCTCGGCCTCGAGAACGCCGTCAATGATACGCGCGATATCGGTAAAGCGAATCCGCCGCTCGAGAAACGCCGCAACCGCCACTTCGTTCGCAGCATTGAGCATGGCTGGCGCGCTGCCGCCCGCCTCCGCCGCCTGACGCGCCAGGCGCAGACAGGGGAAGAGCACGTCGTCGGGGGCTTGAAAATCCAGGCGCGCCACCGTGAGCAAATCCAGCGGCGCAACACCGGAGTCGATGCGCTGAGGCCATGCCAGCGCGTGGGCGATGGGGGTACGCATGTCGGGGTTGCCGAGCTGGGCGAGCACCGAACCATCGACGTAATCGACCAGAGAATGGATGACGCTCTGCGGGTGGATTACCACTTCGACCTGATCAGGACGCGCATCGAACAGCCAGCAGGCCTCGATTAGCTCCAGCCCCTTGTTCATCATGCTGGCCGAATCGACGGAAATCTTGCGCCCCATCGACCAGTTGGGATGAGCGCAGGCCTGCTCGGGAGTCACCGCGTGCAGCGCTTCGGACGTGGTTTCGCGGAACGGGCCGCCAGAGGCGGTCAGCAGGATGCGGCGCACACCGACCGACTGCAGGCCGCGGGCATAATCCCGAGGCAGGCACTGGAAAATCGCGTTGTGCTCACTGTCGATTGGCAGCAGCACCGCGCCATTCTGGCGCACCGCACGCATGAACAGCGCGCCGGACATCACCAGCGCTTCCTTGTTGGCCAGCAACACCTTCTTGCCCGCCTCCACTGCTGCCAGCGTGGGCTTCAGACCCGCCGCACCGACAATGGCCGCCATCACAGCGTCCACCTCGGCGTGCGCCGACACTTCACACAGCCCCGCCTCGCCAAACAGCACGTGAGTATCGAGGCCAGCAAGGCGCAGGCGAGTCTGCAGGTCGTTTGCCGCCTGCACATCCGCAACGACGGCGAAGCGTGGCCGATGAATCACGCACAGCGCTTCCAGTTCAGCCACCCGGCTGAACGCGGTCAGCGCGAAAACCTGATAACGCGATGGATGGCGCGCGATGACGTCGAGCGTACTGAGGCCGATGGAGCCAGTGGCGCCGAGGACGGTAATGCGTTGTACCTGACTCACAATGTGCCCCACCCCACGAGCAGCAGCAGCGCGGCAAATACCGGAACCGCCGCGGTCAGGCTGTCGATCCTGTCGAGTACGCCGCCATGACCAGGCAGCAGATTGCTGCTGTCCTTGATGCCAGACTGGCGCTTGAACATGCTCTCGGTGAGATCGCCGACCACAGAAATCAGCACGACCAGAGCTGCAGCAGGCAGCGCCATAAGAAATTGTGCGGATGACCAGTCACGGTACACGCCGACCACGACGGTCAGCAGCAAACTCAGCAACAGGCCACCAATCAGACCTTCCCAGCTCTTGCCAGGGCTGACCTGCGGAGCCAGCTTGCGCTTGCCAAAGCGTTTACCCGAAAAGTAAGCACCGATATCGGCTACCCATACCAATGCCATCACGGCCAGGATCAACCAGTTGGCCAGCGGCCACTGCTTCATCGCCACCAAGCCTTGCCAGGCCGGTAGCAAAATGAGCAGGCCAATCAGCAGGCGACCCGGCAAGCCGCCCCAATAACGACTGCTATCCGGGTAATTGAGTACCAGGAAGGTCGCGAACACCCACCACAGCACACCAATACCCAGCACCCAGGGCGCCAGCGCCGGCAACCCGTGCAGCAAGTAAAGCAACAATGCCACCAGCGTTGCGTAGACAATGCGTAGCGGCTGCGCGGCGAAACCCGCCAAGCGCGCCCATTCCCAGGCCCCGATCACGACCACTGCAGCGATGAACAGCGCAAACGCGTCACCTTCTAGCAGGAAGAACCCTGCAAGGGCGATCGGCAACAGGATCAATGCCGTAATGATTCGTTGCTTGAGCATCAGGCGCGGGCCTCGGCTTCGACTTGTTCACTGGTTTTGCCAAAACGCCGCTGACGGTTGGCGAAATCCGCCAGCGCTGCGCGCATGGCGTCGTGTTTGAAGTCCGGCCACAGCAGGTCGGAGAAATACAGCTCGCTGTAGGCCATCTGCCAAAGCAGGAAATTGCTGATCCGATGCTCGCCGCCCGTGCGGATGCACAAGTCGGGCAGTGGCAACTCGCCCGTAACCAGGCAACTCTGTAGCAAGCCCGGAGTAATGTCCTCAGGCTGCAGATGCCCACCCTGAACTTCTCGCGCAAGCCGCTGGGCAGCCTGGGCGATATCCCACTGGCCACCGTAGTTCGCCGCGATCTGCAAAATGAAGCGCTTTTCGCCAGGTGCGCCCGACGTCTTGGCTTCAGCCTCACGCATGGCGGCCTGCAACTCAGGATGAAAACGCGAGCGGTCGCCGATGATACGCAAACTGATGCCGTTCTCATCGAGCTTGCGCGTTTCCCGACGCAAGGCGCTGAGGAACAGCTCCATCAGCGCCCCGACTTCTTCGGCAGGCCGCTGCCAGTTCTCACTGGAGAACGCGAACAGGGTCAACACCTCGACCCCGGACTCAGCGCACACCTCGATCACCGCACGCACCGCATCGACGCCCGCCTTGTGCCCGGCCACACCGGGCAGCAGGCGCTTGCGCGCCCAGCGGTTATTGCCATCCATAATGACCGACACGTGCCGCGGAACGATCGCCGCGGCACCGACTTTGGAATTGTCCATGGCGACTTCCTGGCCGTCAGACGGCCATCAGATCCGCTTCTTTCTGCTTAACGGCAGCTTCGATTTCGGCCACGAACTTGTCGGTCAACTTCTGGATATCGTCAGCAGCACGACGCTCTTCGTCTTCACTGATTTCTTTTTCCTTGACCAGATCCTTGAGCTGGCTCAGCGCATCACGACGGATATTACGCACGGCCACACGACCGTCTTCCGCCGCGTCACGTGCCTGCTTGGTGAAGCCCTTACGGGTTTCTTCGGTCAGTGCGGGCATGGAAATCAGCAGCAGCTCGCCGAGGTTGGTCGGATTGAAACCCAGACCGGAGCTCTGGATCGCCTTGTCCACGGCAGCCAGCATGCTGCGCTCGAACGCCACGACCTGCAGGGTGCGCGAGTCTTTCACGGTCACGTTGGCAACCTGGCTCAGCGGCGTATCCGCGCCGTAGTAAGGCACCATCACCCCGCCGAGGATGCTCGGATGAGCCTGACCCGTGCGGATGCGGCTGAATGCGTTAGCCAGCGACTCAACGCTCTTCTGCATGCGCGCCTGGGCGTCCTTCTTGATTTCGTTGATCATTCTTTGCTTCCCTCGACCAAAGTACCTTCAGCGCCACCCACCACGATATTCAGCAGGGCGCCCGGCTTATTCATATTAAAAACACGCAGCGGCATATTATGGTCACGGCACAAACAGATGGCCGTCAGATCCATCACGCCCAGCTTGCGATCCAACACCTCGTCATAGGTGAGGCGATCGAATTTTTCCGCATGCGGATCCTTGAATGGATCGGCAGTGTACACACCATCCACCTTGGTTGCCTTCAGCACCACATCGGCATCAATCTCGATCGCCCGCAGGCAAGCGGCTGAGTCGGTGGTGAAGAATGGGTTACCAGTGCCAGCGGCGAAAATCACCACCTCACCGGTTTTCAAGTGGCGCATGGCCTTACGACGGTCATAGTGATCGGTGACCCCAACCATCGAAATGGCCGACATGACCAGCGCTGGAATATTCGAGCGCTCCAGCGCGTCGCGCATGGCCAGGGCGTTCATCACCGTAGCGAGCATACCCATGTGATCACCGGTCACCCGATCCATGCCGGCAGCGCTCAATGCTGCACCACGAAACAGGTTGCCACCACCGATTACCAGGCCGACCTGCACGCCGATGCCGACCAGCTGGCCGACTTCCAGCGCCATGCGATCCAGTACCTTGGGGTCGATACCGAAATCTTCAGACCCCATCAGGGCCTCGCCGCTAAGTTTGAGCAGAATGCGCTTATAGCGCGGTTGACGACCACTCACCTGCTGAGCCATTACCAGTCTCTCCTGCGGCGTAAGAAAACGTGCGAGCCACGTGGCTCGCCCATGCTGAGCGCTTCGACAGCGCTCACGACCGTTCGTGCCCCAGGCACCAACCGTCGCTTTGAAAAAAAGCCCATTTGAAAAAGAGGCCGCGCGCGTGAGCGGGCAGCCTCTTCTGGGGCACTAGCTAAGCGGCCTATTACTGCTTGCTGGCAGCAACCTGGGCAGCCACTTCGGCAGCGAAGTCGGTCTCGCCCTTGTCGATGCCTTCGCCCACTTCGTAACGCACGAAGGAAACGATTTCAGCACCGGCTTTCTTGACCAGGTCACCGACCTTGACTTCCGGGTCCATGATGAAAGCTTGCTCAACCAGGCTGGCTTCGGCCAGGAACTTGTTGATGCGACCCTTGATCATGTTCTCGACGATGTTTTCCGGCTTGCCAGCGATCTTGTCGGCGTTCAGTTGCAGGAAGATTTCTTTTTCCTTGGCAACCAATTCTTCCGAGACCTGATCCGGGGAAACAACGGCCGGGTTGGAGGCAGCGACGTGCATGGCAACGTGCTTGGCCAGCTCGTCGTTACCGCCCTTCAGGACGACCAGAACACCGATGCGATGGCCGTGCAGGTAGGCACCAACGGTTTCACCAGCAACAGCGGCCAGACGACGGATATTGACGTTCTCGCCGCACTTGGCCACCAGGGCTTCACGAGCAGACTCACGAGAAGCGATCAGTGGCGCAACGTCGCTCAGATTCTGAGTGAATGCTTCATTCAGGCTGTCTTTGACGAAGCCCTTGAAGTCATCCTGCAGAGCCAGGAAGTCAGTTTGCGAATTGACTTCGATGATCACGCCACGGCCACCCTCGACGCGAGCGGCGATAGCACCCTCAGCGGCGATGTTGCCAGCTTTCTTGGCGGCCTTGATGGCACCCGAAGCACGCATGTCATCAATGGCTTTCTCGATGTCGCCACCAGCGGCAACCAGGGCCTTCTTGCATTCCATCATGCCTTGGGCGGTGCGCTCGCGCAGTTCTTTAACCAGGGCTGCAGTAATCTCTGCCATTTTGAAAATCCTCTTTGGTAGGTCTTCAACCATCGCCTGTCATAACAGACGATCAAATCTGTGAGTGGCAAAAAGGGGGCCTAGCCCCCTTTTTGCGCAGCGCATAACACTAGATGCTCTGCGTTACCGCTTAGCCTTCGGCAGCTTCAGCAGCCGGTGCTTCTTCGACGAACGCTTCGGTAGCGCCACCAGCGTTGCTGCGAGCACGGATCACGGCGTCGGCCATGGCACCCATGTACAGCTGGATGGCGCGGATGGCGTCGTCGTTACCCGGGATGATGTAGTCAACGCCTTCTGGGCTGCTGTTGGTATCGACAACGCCGATTACCGGGATGCCCAGCTTGTTGGCTTCGGTGATCGCGATGCGCTCGTGATCAACGTCGATGACGAACAGAGCGTCCGGCAGACCGCCCATGTCCTTGATACCACCCAGGCTGCGATCCAGTTTTTCCAGATCACGCGAACGCATCAGGGCTTCTTTCTTGGTCAGCTTGGTGAAAGTGCCGTCCTGGGACTGCACTTCCAGATCACGCAGACGCTTGATCGAGGCGCGGATGGTTTTGTAGTTGGTGAGCATGCCGCCCAACCAGCGGTGATCGACGAACGGCGAGCCACAACGAGCGGCTTCTTCGCGAACGATCTTGCCAGCGGAACGCTTGGTGCCGACGAACAGAATCTTGTTCTTGCCAGCGGCCAGCTTCTCAACGAACGCCAGGGCGTCGTTGAACATCGGCAGGGTCTTTTCAAGGTTGATAATGTGAATCTTGTTACGCGCGCCGAAAATGTACTTGCCCATTTTCGGGTTCCAGTAACGGGTCTGGTGACCGAAGTGCACACCGGCCTTCAGCATATCGCGCATATTGACTTGGGACATGGTAGTTCCTTGATAAGTCGGGTTAGGCCTCCACGCGTCCCAATTTCCAACCCTTGCGGGCACCCAGGAAATCGTGTCGACACGTGTGTGGGGTTAAGCTTTCGGGGTCTGCCCCGTAAAGCGGCGCGTTTTATACCATAAAAAGTGGCCCCAAGCTACAGCCTCAAACAGGCTTGCGACTGCCCCAGTGTAGCCCTGCGGCTTCAAGGTTCCAGGCGCAAACTGTTACCATGTCGCGCTTATATATAAAGATACAGAGATCACCATGACCGTCACCCTCAAGACGCCCGATGAAATCGCGAAAATGCGCATCGCTGGCCGCCTGGCCGCCGAAGTGCTGGAGATGATCGCCGAGCACGTCAAGCCAGGCGTCACCACGGACGAACTGAATACCCTCTGCCATGACCACATCGTCAACGTGCAGAAGGCTACTCCCGCGCCGCTCAATTACGGCGCCGCACCAGGCCGCCCTGGGTTTCCCAAGTCCATCTGCACCTCGCTCAACCATGTGGTATGCCATGGCATCCCCAACGACAAGCCACTCAAAGACGGTGATGTGATGAACATCGACGTTACCGTGATCAAGGATGGTTACTACGGCGACACCAGCCGCATGTTTCACGTGGGCAGCGTTCCGGAGTGGGCTGAGCGACTGTCACGCATCACCCAGGAATGCCTGTACAAAGGCATCGAAGTGGTACGCCCCGGCGCCCGTCTGGGCGATATCGGCGAAGTGATCCAGAAGCATGCCGAGAAGCATGGTTTCTCGGTGGTTCGCGAATTCTGTGGCCACGGTATCGGCTCGGTATTTCACGAGGAGCCACAGGTACTGCACTACGGCCGCGCTGGCACCGGCATGGAACTCAAGGAGGGTATGACCTTCACCATCGAGCCGATGATTAACCAGGGCCGTGCAGAAACTCGCGTACTGGGTGACGGCTGGACCGCGATCACCAAGGATCGCAAGTTGTCCGCGCAGTGGGAGCACACCCTACTGGTCACCGCCGACGGCTACGAGATCTTCACCCTGCGCGACGATGACACCATCGCACGCGTTTCTCCCTGATCTCGAACCACGCCTATAGATAGAAGGAAGGCCGCCGTATGCCGCAGGTAGACTCCGAGTTGTTCGATCGTGGCCAGTTCCAGGCGGAACTGGCGCTCAAGTCCAGCCCCATCGGCGCCTTCAAGAAAGCCATTCGCCGCGCCCACGACGTGCTCGACGCGCGCTTTCGTAGCGGCCGCGACGTGCGCCGACTGGTCGAGGATCGCGCCTGGTTCACCGACCAGATCCTTCTGGAAGCCTGGAATCGTTTTTCCTGGAGCGCGGATGCCGAAATATCCCTGCTGGCGGTAGGTGGCTATGGTCGTGGCGAGCTACACCCGTATTCGGATATCGACCTGCTGATCCTGCTTGGCAGTGACGATCAGGAAACTTTCCGCGACGCGATCGAAGGCTTCCTCACCCTGCTCTGGGACATCGGCCTGGAAGTTGGCCAAAGCGTGCGCTCGGTCGCCGAGTGCGCCGAAGAATCCCGCGCCGACCTGACAGTCATCACCAACCTGATGGAAAGCCGCACCATTGCCGGTCACGAGCATCTACGTGGGCGCATGCAGGAGGTCACTTCCAGCGCACACATGTGGCCAAGCCAGGAGTTCTTCCTGGCCAAGCGTAATGAGCAGAAAAGCCGACACGCCAAGTACAACGACACCGAGTACAACCTCGAGCCCAACGTCAAAGGCTCGCCTGGCGGGCTGCGCGACATCCAGACCATCCTGTGGATTGCACGCCGACACTTCGGCACGCTCAATCTGCACGCGATGGTTGGTCAGGGTTTCCTGCTGGAAAGCGAATATACCCTGCTGGCCTCCTCCCAGGAGTTTCTCTGGAAGGTGCGTTATGCGCTGCACATGCTGGCAGGGCGCGCCGAAGACCGCCTGTTGTTCGACCATCAGAGCAAGGTGGCCGAACTGCTCGGCTACGACGAGGGCGACACCAAGCGCACCATCGAACGCTTCATGCAGAAGTACTACCGGGTAGTGATGGCCATCGCGGAACTGAGTGACCTGATCAACCAGCACTTCGAAGAAGAAATTCTGCGCGCCGGCGAAAGCGGCCCGGCCACACCGCTGAATAGCCGCTTCCAGGTTCGTGACGGCTATATCGAAGTCACTCACCCGAATGTATTCAAGCGTACGCCGTTCGCCATCATCGAAATATTCGTGCTAATGGCTCAGCACCCTCATCTCAGTGGTGTGTGCGCCGACACCATCCGCCTGCTGCGCGATCACCGCCATCTGATCAACGACGATTTCCGCAAGGATATTCGCAACACCAGCCTGTTCATCGAGCTGTTCAAGTGCGAACAGGGCATCCACCGTAATCTGCGCCGCATGAACCGCTACGGCATTCTCGGCCGCTACTTGCCGGAGTTCGGCCATATCGTCGGGCAGATGCAGCACGACCTGTTTCACATCTACACGGTCGACGCCCACACACTCAACCTGATCAAGCACCTGCGCAAGTTCAAATGGCCGGAGCTAGCGGAAAAATTTCCCCTTGCCAGCAAACTGATCGACAAGCTGCCCAAGCCCGAACTGATCTACCTGGCCGGCCTTTACCACGATATCGGCAAGGGCCGTGGCGGCGACCACTCCGAGCTCGGCGCCATCGATGCCGAAGCGTTCGGCCAGCGTCACCACTTGCCGGCTTGGGATACCGGGCTGATCGTCTGGTTGGTACAGAACCATCTGGCGATGTCGACCACCGCCCAGCGCAAGGATCTGTCCGATCCGCAGGTGATCCACGACTTCGCCGCGTTCGTGGGCGACCAGGTTCACCTGGATTATCTCTACGTGCTCACCGTGGCCGACATCAACGCCACCAACCCAAGCCTGTGGAACTCCTGGCGTGCCAGCCTGATGCGCCAGCTCTACACGGAAACCAAGCGGGCCTTGCGTCGCGGCCTGGAAAATCCAGTGGAGCGCGAAGAGCAGATTCGTCTGACCCAGAACGCGGCGCTGGACACTCTGGTACGCGGTGGAACCGATTCCGATGACGTCGAGCAGCTATGGTCGCAACTGGGCGATGACTACTTCCTGCGTCACACGGCCAGCGATGTGGCCTGGCACACCGATGCGATCCTCCAGCACCCGAGCGACGCCGGCCCGCTGGTGCTGGTCAAGGAGACCACCCAACGCGAGTTCGAGGGCGGCACGCAGATCTTTATCTACGCACCGGATCAACACGATTTCTTCGCCGTGACGGTGGCTGCCATGGCGCAGTTGAACCTGAACATTCACGACGCGCGAATTCTCACCTCGACCAGCCAGTTCACCCTCGACACCTACATCGTGCTGGAAGTGGAAGGTGGCTCCATCGGCGATAATCCGCAGCGCATCAAGCAGATACGTCAGAGCCTGATCGACACTCTGAAGCACCCGGACGAGTACCCCAACATCATTCAGCGCCGCGTACCACGGCAGCTCAAGCACTTCGCTTTTGCACCGCAGGTGACCATCCACAACGACGCCCAGCGGCCAGTCACTGTGCTGGAGCTGACCGCGCCGGATCGCCCCGGCCTGCTGGCCAAAGTCGGACGGATATTCCTGGACTTCGACCTTTCGCTGCAGAACGCCAAGATCGCCACGCTGGGCGAGCGCGTAGAGGACGTGTTCTTTGTCACCGACGCCAATAACCAGCCGCTGTCCGACCCGGAACTGTGCGCACGCTTGCAGCAGACCATCATCACCAAGCTGTCGGCGACGAGTAGCCCAAGCCCACTGCAGATCAGTATCTAACAGGCAAACCGCTAGGGCCTCGCAACGAGGCCCTAGCGGTATTCAGCGCTCTCAAATCCTGAAACTGTCCACCAGTTGCTTGAGGCGCCCGACCTGCTGATCCAGCTCGGTACAGGCGTTGAGGCTGGACTGCAGGTTGCGCACGCCGTCCTGGTTGAGGGTGTTGATCTCGGTAATATCCATGTTCAGGCTTTCGATCACCGAGGTCTGCTCCTCGGTGGCGGTGGCCACGGACTGGTTCATGCCGTCGATCTCGCCGATGCGACGGGTCACGCCACGCAGACTCTCACCGGCCTGCCCACCGATGCGTACGCTGTCATCGCTGAAGCGACGGCTCTCGCCCATGGTCGTCACGGCGTCACGAGCACCGGCCTGCAACTGCTCGATCATCTGCTGGATTTCCTGCGCCGAGCTCTGGGTACGTTGCGCCAGGTTGCGTACTTCATCGGCGACCACGGCGAAACCACGTCCGGCCTCACCGGCACGAGCCGCTTCGATGGCGGCGTTGAGCGCCAGCAGGTTGGTCTGCTCGGAAATCCCCTTGATCACATCGAGAATCTGACCGATATCGCTGCTCTTCTGGCTCAGCACTTCGATATGGCTGCCGGACGCCTGGATCTTGTCCGACAAGTCGCCCATGGAGCCCAGCGTACGCTCGACCATCTTCTGCCCTTCTTCGGCATCACGACGAGCATCGCTGGCCTGTACCGACGCATCAGCGGCGTTGCGAGCGATTTCCTGAGCGGCCGCACCAAGCTCGTTGATCGCCGCGGCAACGCTGTCAGTACGCGCGGCCTGCTCGCTGGAGTTGCCCATGGAGGCATTGGACGCTCCCACCACGGTACTGACTCGGGCATGCACTTCCCGGGTGGTCGAGGCCACTTCACGGATCGACTCGTGGATACGCTCGACGAAGCGGTTGAAGGCACCCGCCAGCTCGCCGAACTCATCGCCGGAGTCGACCTTCAAACGCTGGGTCAGATCACCCTCACCTTCGGCGATACCGCTCATGGCGTGGCTCATTACATGCAGCGGACGCAGCAGAATGCGGATCAGCGCACCAAGCAGCAACAGAATGGCGATGACACCGATGACCGTGGACATCAGCGCCGAAAGCCGGAATTCCTGCAGGGCAGCGAACGCCTTGCTCTCATCGACGGAAAGACCAACGTACCAGCGCACCCCAGCCAAGCCCTGCACCGGCAGGAAGGTGACGATGCGCGCACTGCCATCGACCGCCGCCACATCTTGCAGGCCTGACTCCAGGCGCGGCGCGCCACTGGAAAACAGGTCGGGCAGCTTCTTGAGCACCAGGCTCTTGTCCGGATGCACCAGCACCGTGCCCTTTTCGTCGACCAGAAAGGCGTAGCCCATTCCACCCAGATCGAAGGAATTCAGAATGTCGTCAACCGTCTGCAACTTCAGGTCGCCACCGACCACACCTTGAAGACTGCCGCCCGTACTCACAGGGCGAGTGATGGTGATCAGCAGGCCGTCGCGGGGATCCGCCGCCAGGTAGGGCTCGGTCAAGCCCGGGCCGCTACTGCCCGCAGCGCTCTTGTACCAGGGGCGCTGACGCGGGTCGTAACCGGCAGGCAGCTCGCTGGGGGGAAACTGGGTGTAGGTGCCATCATTCTGGCCGTAATAGGCATACAGAAAGGCCGACGCGATGCTGCGGTGCTGCAGGTTTCTGGCCAGCGGCTCGGCTGCGGTGTCGTCCTGAACCGACTCGGCGAGGTTATCCAACAACTGCATACGCCCGTTGAGCCAGTGCTGAATGTTGCCGGTCGACACCTGACCGACGTCATGAAGGTAATTAGCCAGGTTGTCGCGAATCGAGCTGCGCTGCAGGTAGTCGTTGTACAGCGCGAAAGACGCAAAGGCTGCAATGACCACCAGAGACGCCGCCAGCATGATCTTGTGACTGAACTTGAGGGTGCGCATAGAGGGTCTCGCTGAAAGTAGGGCTGAGTACGGCTTGCAATCAGGCTATCGGCCCAAAACGGTACGCCTTGAGAGGTTCTAGCATCAGGAGTGCGACGTCTACGGACGACTATCGGACGGATAGGCAATTTTCCTGAGGCCACCCTACGTGCTAGTGTCGGCAACTTTGTCGCCGCCCTACAAAGGACACGTCGGATCATCATGAACCACGCCCTCGCCCAGTTGCAGCCCTACCCGTTCGAGAAACTTCGCGCCCTGCTCGCCAGCGTACAGCCCGCCGCCGACCGCTCGCCCATCGCCCTGTCCATCGGTGAGCCGAAGCACCGCTCGCCGGCCTTCGTCGCCCAGGCGCTGACCGACAATCTCGAACAACTGGCCGTCTACCCGACGACGCTGGGCATTGCGCCGCTGCGCGAAGCCATCGCCACGTGGTGCGAGCGGCGCTTCAAGGTGCCGGCCGGCTGGCTCGATCCCGCGCGCCACGTGCTGCCGGTGAACGGCACCCGCGAGGCATTGTTCGCCTTCACCCAGACCGTCGCCCAGCGTGACGTCGACGGTCTGGTGGTCAGCCCCAACCCGTTCTATCAGATCTACGAAGGCGCAGCCCTGCTCGCCGGCACCCAGCCGCATTACCTGCCGTGCCTGGCCGAGTTGGGCTTCAATCCAGATTTCGATGCAGTGGCGCCGGAAGTCTGGCAGCGCTGCCAAATTCTCTTCCTCTGCTCGCCCGGCAACCCGACGGGTGCGCTGATTCCCGTGGGAACGCTTAAGAAGCTGATCGCCCTCGCCGACCAGTACGATTTCGTCATCGCAGCGGACGAGTGCTACAGCGAGCTGTACTTCGACGAGAGCAACCCGCCGGCCGGACTGCTGACCGCCTGTGCCGAACTGGGCCGTAGCGATTTCAAACGCTGCGTGGTGTTTCACAGCCTCTCCAAACGCTCCAACCTGCCTGGCCTGCGCTCGGGATTCGTGGCGGGCGACGCGGAGATTCTCAAGGCCTTCCTGCTGTACCGCACCTACCATGGCTGTGCCATGCCGGTACAAACCCAACTGGCCAGCATCGCCGCCTGGCAGGACGAGGATCACGTACGCGCCAACCGCGACCTGTATCGCGAGAAGTTCGCGGCCGTGTTGGAAATTCTCGATGGCGTGCTCGACGTGCAACGTCCGGATGGCGGCTTCTACCTGTGGGCCAAGACGCCGGGCGACGACGCCGAATTCACCCGTGCACTGTTCGCCCGGGAGCACGTGACCGTGGTACCAGGCTCCTATCTGTCGCGGGACGTCGATGGTTTCAATCCGGGCAGTGGCCGCGTGCGCATGGCGCTGGTGGCACCGCTCGAGGAATGCGTGGAAGCCGCACGGCGTATCCGTCGTTTCATCGAAAAGGCCTAATCTGCGTGGCGCCGCCTCCGGGGCGGCGCTGCTGCCGTCAACTCACCGTGCGGGTAACGGTGAGCACCACTGCAGCGATTCGCTCGACGTCCTCGTAGCCCGGCTTCGAGAGATCTTCACCAAACACGTCCGGGTCGACTTCCTCATAGCGCCAGGCCAGCGAGGAATCCCCCAGCGTACGCTGGATGTAGGCGAGAAACGGGTCCCCGCCAGCGGTCATCGCCACACCGGTATAGAGCAGCAGACTGCCTCCTGACGCCAGTCGGGTCACTGCGGCCTCGACGATAGCCTGCGACAATCCCGCCCCCAGTTCACCACCCCCATCACGATAGGCGCGGCTTTCGCTGTCGAGCATGTAAGGCGGGTTGGCGACGATCAGATCGAATTCGCCCTGCACGTCCCTGAGCAGGTCACTGTGCTGAGCCCTGAGATTGTCGGCACCCGCGAGGGCAGCGTTGATGCGGGTGTAGGTAAGCGCCTGGGGATTGATATCAACGGCCAGCACCTCGGCCGCCGGACGCGCCAGCGCGATGCTTTGCGCACCCGGCCCGGCGCCACAACCGATATCCACCGCACGGCTGATCGTTGCAGTGGACGGCGATCCGAGAAAGGCATCGACCGCCCGCACGAAACGATAGGTATCGGGGCCGAAGAACACCGCATCGGCCTGGGTGGTCGGGTAGCGCGAGTGCACGAACAACTGCTCGCCCAGGCTGGAATAACGCACGGTGCTGCGCAGCTGCTCACCCTCCTCCATTAGCACCCCTGCGGCGCGCATCAATTCAAGCAGATCGGCGCCGACCAGGCCGGGCACGAAGGGGCGGCTCCAGCCGAACACACCAGGCAGATCCTGGGCCAGCGCGTTGCCTGCGCGACCATTGATGCGCTCATGGGTCAGCGGTGTGCCAGTGGTAAATCGGTAGCCTCGCGCGGTGAGCGCCTGGCCGAGTTTCAGTAGTGCCTGCTGTGGTTCGTTAAGCATCGGTGCTCCGACAACGGTTACTGGAGATAGTCATTGAACAGACGTGTGGCCAGCAACCCTGCGGGGGTGAAGTGGCTAGCGGGCGACATCAACTCGATCAACTTTTCCGGCTGCTGGCCAGCCGGCAGTGCACGCAGGGTTGCATGCAGGGCCTGGGTTTCGTCATCCAGACCACCCATTTGCGGGACACCGGGTTGTGCAGCGCTTCGACGGTTACGGCCGCGGCTGCGCGGCGGCGTCCAGTGGCCGGCAATCCAGTCATGCAGCAGTTGTTGTTCGTAAGCATTGAACACGCCGAACATGGCGGCCCGATCGCCTTGCACCAATTGCCAGAAACGGCTGTTTTGCGGGTCTTCGTTACGACGAATCCAGCCACGTCTCTCCAGCGCCTCGAGCAGGCCGTGCACCTGCCCTGGCTGGCTCAACCATTCGTTGACGGTGCGCCCCTCGATTCGGCAATAGTCGGAATGCACCTGCGTGGCGACTTCGCGCTTGCGCTCGAACATGCCCAACAACTGCTCTTCGAGATCGAACGCGGCGATCACTGCGGTGGAGCCGACGCCCAGGTCGTTGAGCCGGTAACCACGCATAACCCGGCGATAGAAGGCTTCGCGGTCACCGACTACCGGCAGATTCTCCAGAACCGCCTGCACTGCCTTTTGCGCATGGCCGGTACTGGCGTTGTCGATAGTCACATGCAACTGGAAGTAATAGGGATCGATCCCCAATTCGGTCAGTTCGTAGCTGGTGATCAGCAGGTGCAAGGGCAGTTGCTCGTAGCCGAGGTTGTAGCCGATCACCTCAGGCAAGTACTCGTCAGCCAGATGACCTAGTGCAAGTTGCTGGGCGCCCTGAAGAAAATGCTCGTCTTCCAGTTCGGCCAGCTCGTCGCAACCGTTCTGGCTGAGTAGCTGCTTGTACAGCACCACATGATTCATGGCAGGAACGCCGTCGCCCAGCTCCTCAAGGTAAGTACGCAGAAGCGGCCGCAGCCTCGGCTCCTGCCAGTGTTTGAGCAACCCATAAAGCCAGGCGCCATCGACCAGTTTGGTGGGCGCCACATGGCGCAGGAAATAAACGGCGTGGGCACGATTGCTGAAATAACGCCTTGGCGCGCCCTGACGACGCTCCTGCAGGTACTGCGCATACGCGTCGGTAGTACGCAATGCGGCATCGCGCATCCAGCCCAGCAGCGCCTCCGGCTGAGCCGGCATGTCGCAAGCCAGCCGCTCACTCTCCTCCAGTTGCGCCTCAAGAAAACCGCGCGCCTGATGCAAAGCGCCATCAGCCAATTGGGGCTGCAACAGTCGTTCGTAGAGGGTGCGAGCAGGATCGGATGGCAGAAAGCTGTAGCTTTCTCGAGGCGTGGTGAAAATCGGCATTAATGTGGTCATGGTCGGAGCCTTGCGTGGGCAGTTCAAAGGCGCTTTCGAAACGGAGGGTTCGAGAGCAGCGCTCAGGTGATTCCATGGGTGGCCGTCTTACCGATTTGCAGGTCTGCTCGACCCGCGAATCAGTCTTGGCCTTATGGAATAAGGAGGAGGCTGCGCGAAAAAAGATTCAACTTGAGGGATAGGCGGTAGCGGCACAGGGCGTCATGGCTACAGCGCAAAACAGTCAATCGCGATGACAGTCAGGTGACCGATCAGCGGACTGGAAACGCAGAGACGAAAAAGCCAGGCGGCGTGCAGCCGGCCTGGCTAATGGGTGGTAATACGCCATGCGGCACCAGGCTCAGGCAGAGCGGCATAGCACCCAGTCATGCAGCAGCACACGCAACTCGTCGAACTTAACCGGCTTGGCCAGATAATCGCTCATACCGGCTGCCAAACAGCGCTCGCGGTCGCCGGACTGACTATGGGCAGTGATCGCCAGCACGGGCAGTTCGGCACAACCGGGCAATAGACGTAGCGCCCGGCAGGTAGCGAAACCATCCATCACCGGCATCTGGCAGTCGAGCAGCATCGCGTCAACCGACTCGCGCTGCAGGCACTCCAGGGCTTCGCTGCCGTTGTCGGCGGTGCGCACACGGTAACCGAGCTTGAGCAACATGCCACGAATCACTAATTGGTTGATGGCATTGTCCTCGACCACCAGCACCGTGCATTGCTCTGGTGTGCGCACGGCGCTGCCACTGGCGCGGCGCACCACTGGCTCGCTACCGCCCTTGTGCACCGGCAAGGCAAGCGTCAGATCCAGACGAAAGATGCTACCGCCCGCACCAGCACGATTGGGCTCATACGCCAGGCTACCGCCGAGCAAATCGACCAGTTGCCTGCAGATGCTCAGGCCGATACCAAGGCCGCCGTATTGGCGAGTCATCGAGGTGTCGAGCTGATGGAAGCGGCGGTACAGATCCGTTTCGCGGACATTCTCCAAGCCTATCCCGGCGTCGATCACCTCGAAGCTCAGTGGCAAGCTCTCGAGCGTCGCCTCGCCATTACCATGTACACGTAGGCGAACTTTGCCAGCCGCCGTGAACTTGATGGCATTATCCAGCAGATAGCCAAGCCCTTGCGCCAGCTTTACCGCATCGCCTTCCACGGTATCGGGCAGGTGCTCATCCAGGTCGAGAGCGAAGGCCAAACCCTTGTCACGGGCGCGACTTTCGTAATTGGCGCACACCCCATCGAGCATGCCACGCAAGCTGAACGTCTCGCGCCGTGGATAGAGCCTGCCAGATTGCAACTCGGTGAGCGCGAGGATGTCGCTGACCATCTGCATCATGTCCCGCGCCGAACGCGTCGCGGTCTTCTGGTATTGCTCGACTTCCGGTTCCAGGCGCAGGGTCTGCATCAACTCAAGGGAGCCAATAACGCCGTTCATCGGCGTACGCAACTCATGGGTCACTGTGGCCAGGAAGTCGTCCTTGAGGCGATTACTGTCGGCCAGCTCGTGGTTCAGCGCTTCCAGCTTGGCCGTGGCACTCTGCAAAATGCGCGCACGCTCCTCCTTCATTGCGTTGATACGGTCGGCCAGCGCCAACGATAACAAGGCGACTTCGATCGCACTGCCGATCTGGCTGGCGTACATGGTCAGGAACATATTAGGCAGGTAACCCAGCACCATCAGCGTGTTGACTACGCCACCGAGCAGAAAGGCCGTCCAGGCGATGATGAAGTAACGCGCCACCCGCATGCCGCGTAGCCAGGCCAACACCCCGGCGACGGACACCACCAAGGTGAACACCAGCGCCAGAACCGTGGCCAGACGCAGTGACACGGCATAGCTGGCAGTCAACGCCAACACCATCACCGCCGCGCCCCAGAGCATCAACAGCAACAGGCAGCGGTCGATCCAAGGACTGTGTTCGCAGGTCTGCAGGAAGCTGCGCGCGAACTGGCAGCCGAACAGTGCCGTGGCGCCAATCAGGAATGGAGTAGCAACATTCGCCCACCAGGGATTGTCGGGCCAGAAGAACTCGATACCTGCACCATTGACTGACACCTGATACAACCCGAACGAGGCGATATAGAGGATGTAATAGAGGTAACTGGTATCGCGGACGCTGATAAAGATGAACAGGTTGTAGATCAGCATCACCAGCAGCACACCGTAGATGATGCCCAGCATGTAGATGCGCGCTGGCTGCTCTTCCAGATAGGCGGTGGGCGACCAGAGGGTTAGCGGCGCCTGGATCGAGCCCTGGCTTTCAATACGCAGATAGACGCGCCGCACCTGATCCGGCTTGAAGTCGAGGGGGAACAGGTAGTTGTTCTGGCGAATTTCCCGACTGGAGAACGGCAGCGCATCGCCAGTACGTTGCGTCAGGTGGAAGCGGCCATCAGCACCCACCTCGTAAAGTTCCAGGCGATCCAGCGGCGGATAAGCCAGCTCCAGCAGCCAGTGCTGATGGTGGCGAGCGGATACGGAGCCGTCCTGGGGCAAGTAATGCAGATCGAGCCGCAACCAGAACGCGGATCGGGAATAACCCGCGTTCAGCACCGATTTATCGTGGTCACGAAAGCTGCCTTGCAGGGCGCTGGAGGTAACGTCGTCGATGGTCTTGTCGCCACGCACGTCCTCGAACACGGACATCATCTGGCCAAGCGGCAAGACACGTGTGTTCTCGTCGAACACGGCCGGCCGCGCAGCACTCGCCAATACCGGGCAAACTGCCAGAAGAATGATCAGAAAAAAACGCATGCAGCCCCGCTAATGGCTGTGTCGAGCAGTACCGTAAGGCCCCACGCCCTCTTGATGATACTGGCTTGCACGGCTCGAAATAGGAATGCCGGCAACTCTAGAGTCTGCCAGCGCTTTATCGCAAGCGCTACGGCGACGAAAAATCGGGGAGTACATTGTGCAGGTAAGCGCAGTAGAGCCCCGGCGGCGACCTCCGCCAGGCATTCGATGGGTAGCACACCAGTATGCGTGTAAATCCAACATAGGATGCCGGAGCATCGATAGCACTGGCCTCTCACCTGAGCGGCGAGACTATCCAGCCTCACCGTAACTCATTAAATGTTAAGCTCGCGCCCCACGAAAACGCCGCCAGCTAACCGCTGCGGCGAACCCCGATCAACCAGGTACTGCAGTTGCCGCCGTACCCGTCAACCGGAACCCGTGACACAGATGATCGACTTCGGCCTCCCTGATTACGCGCGCAGCACCGCCCGCCTCGCCCCCTCGCGCCCAGTGGTACTGTGCCTCTCCGGTCACGATCCGAGCGGCGGCGCTGGCCTGCAGGCCGATATCGAAGCGCTGCTGGCCCAGGGTTGCCACGCGGCTCCTGCGGTGACCGCACTGACCGTGCAGGACACCGTCGACGTCAGCGACTTTCGCGTACTCGACCGCGACTGGGTGCTCGCTCAGGCCCATGCGGTGATCGCCGACATGCCGGTAGCGGCGGTCAAGCTGGGTATGCTCGGCTCGGTTGAGATGGTCGAAACCGTACTGATGATCATGGACAAACTGCCCGGTGTGCCGTTGGTCTGCGACCCGGTACTGCGTGCCGGCGGTGGCGGCGCCCTGGGCAAGGACGAAGTTGGTTTCGCCATGCGCGAGCGTCTGTTCGCGGTATCCACCATCGCCACGCCCAACCTGCCGGAAGCACGCATCCTTGCCGGACTGCCAGACGGCACGGCTGACGAATGTGCGGACAAGCTGCTGCCGCACATCCGCCACCTGCTGATCACCGGCGGCCATGGCGACGAAAGCGATGTGGTGCATAATCGCCTGTACCTGCGCGATGGCAGCCAGCACACCTTTACCTGCCCACGGCTGCCCGGCAGCTACCACGGTTCCGGCTGCACCTTGGCCAGCACCCTCGCTGGCCGAATAGCTTTGGGACAAGACCTTATCAGCGCAGTCGAAACCGCCCTGGATTACACCTGGCGTACCCTGCGCGACGCCGAGCAACCGGGCCGCGGCCAGTTCATCCCTCGCCGCCTGCCGCTGGATCTCTCCTGATGCCCGCCCACCGCGCCAAGCTAAGGGGTCTGTACGCGATCACCGATAGCCAACTGCTCGCTGGCGGCAAGCTGCTGCCCTATGTCGAGGCGGCCCTGGCTGGCGGTGCACGCGTGCTGCAATACCGCGACAAGTTCGATGATGAAGCCCGCCGCTTGCGCGAGGCCGAGGCCCTGCGTGGTCTCTGCGAACGCTACGGCGCGGCGCTGATCATCAATGACGACGCCGAGCTGGCCGCCCGATTGGGTGTCGGCCTGCACCTGGGCCAGGAAGATGGTTCGCTGGCCGTGGCCCGCGCCCTGCTCGGACGCAAGGCGGTCATCGGCGGCACCTGCCACGCGCGCCTGGATCTGGCTGAACATGCTGCCCGCGAAGGCGCCAGCTACGTGGCCTTCGGGCGCTTCTTCAATTCCCACACAAAACCCGGCGCACCAGCGGCCACGCTCGACCTGCTGGCCAGCGCCAAGGCACGCGTGCAGTTGCCGATCGTCGCCATCGGTGGCATCGACCTGCATAACGCCGCCCCCTTGATCGAAAGGGGCGCCAGCATGATCGCGGTGATCCACGCCCTGTTCGCCGCCGATTCCGCTGCCGAAGTGGAGCGCCGCGCGCATGCCTTCAGCGCCCTGTTCCAATCGGCCTAATTCATTTCCAAGAGGCTCTACCATGTCACGCTCCGAAATCCTCTTCGCCAACGCCCAGAAACACATCCCCGGTGGCGTCAACTCGCCGGTTCGCGCCTTCAAGAGCGTTGGCGGCACGCCGCTGTTCTTCAAGCATGCAGAAGGCGCCTACGTGACGGATGAGGACGACAAGCGCTATGTCGATTACGTGGGTTCCTGGGGCCCGATGATTCTTGGCCACAGCCACCCCGAAGTGATCGACGCGGTGCGCCGCCAGCTTGAACACGGCCTGTCCTACGGTGCGCCAACCGCTATGGAAACCGAAATGGCCGACCTGGTCTGCGCGCTGGTGCCATCCATGGAAATGGTGCGCATGGTCAGCTCCGGAACCGAAGCGACAATGAGCGCCATTCGTCTGGCCCGTGGTTACACCGGCCGTGACAGCATCATCAAGTTCGAAGGCTGCTACCACGGCCACTCCGATAGCCTGCTGGTCAAAGCCGGCTCCGGCGCTTTGACCCAGGGCGTGCCGAACTCGGCGGGCGTGCCGGCGGCTTTCGCCAAGCACACCCTGACCCTGCCTTTCAACGACATCGACGCGGTCGCCGAGATGCTCACCAAGGTCGGCACTGAAGTCGCGTGCATCATCGTCGAGCCGGTCGCCGGCAACATGAATTGCGTACCGCCAGCGCCTGGTTTCCTCGAAGGCTTGCGCAGCCTCTGCGACCAACACGGCGTAGTACTGATTTTCGATGAAGTGATGACTGGCTTCCGCGTCGCCCTCGGTGGCGCCCAGGCGCACTACGGTGTAACACCGGATCTGTCGACCTTTGGCAAGATCATCGGTGGCGGTATGCCGGTTGGCTGCTTCGGCGGCAAGCGCGCGATCATGGAGCGCATCGCGCCGCTCGGCCCGGTCTACCAGGCCGGTACGTTGTCGGGCAACCCGCTGGCCATGGCCGCCGGCCTGACTACCCTGAAATTGATCAGCCGGCCAGGCTTCCATGCCGAACTGGGCGACTACACCAGCAAGTTGCTGCAGGGCCTGCAGCTGCGCGCCGATGCGGCCGGCATTCCCTTCGTCACCACCCAGGCGGGCGGCATGTTCGGGCTGTATTTCAGCGGCGCCGACGACATCGTCACCTTCGACGACGTGATGGCCAGCGATGCAGAGCGCTTCAAGCGCTTCTTCCACCTGATGCTGGAAGGCGGCGTGTACCTGGCACCGAGCGCGTTCGAGGCAGGCTTCACTTCTATCGCCCACGGCGAAAGCGAGCTGAAGCTGACTCTTGACGCAGCAGAGCGCGCCTTCACCGCTCTCAAACAGGCGCAATAACCCACCACTATGCGGAGCAGATGCTTATCAGCGCGCATAATGCTGCAACCTGTAAAACAGCGGCTGATCACCTGGTAAGGCGTACCAGCATGCGGGCTTGAGCCATGTCATGGCGTGATTTGCGGGCAATAACCACGCAATCGCGCCACGACGGGGCAGAAAATCCGGCAAACACTTTGTAAGAACGGTGCGGCTTATTTCATAATGTGATGGCGGACGCATTTGTCTTGCCAGGAACCCACCCTGTCAGCACCTCGAGGTATTCGGATCTTCATGAAGCGCACCGGCCGCACCCTGTCTCTGGGCTGCCTGTTGCTCCTGCTGCCATTGCTTGCACTGGCGGACGGAAACTCATTGCTGATTCCGGCAACTGGCAGTTGCTCGCTGAGCGTCGCGCCTGAAGACCTGCCCGATGCATTACAGGCCTGCCAGCAGAGCGCCGAAGGCGGCGATGCCCAGGCGCAGTACGAGCTTGGCGAGTTTTATTACGACGGCAGGGCTACCGAGCGCGACCTTCCCCAGGCACTCAGCTGGTTCGAGCGCGCGTCCCTGCAGGGCCATGCGCAGGCGCAATATCACCTGGGCATGATGTTTTTCCGTGGCGAGGGTGTGGCCGCGAACAACGTGCAAGCCTATATCGTGCTGAAGATGGCGGCAGTCAACGGCTCCGACGAGGCCATGGACAGCGCCGACGAAGTCTCGCTGCAGATGCCAAGAGCCGAGTTGGAAGTCGCCACACAGGTGCTGGGGCAGATCTTCCGCAACTACCTGCAGGAACTGCAGGCCGCCGACGGCCTCTCGCCTTTCGCACCACTGAAGTAAGTCACCTCAGCCAGGCGGCTATCAAAACCGACTTGTTGCCGGCAACCTGCACTCTGTAGCTTATTTGTCAGGCATCGGCATGGGGAACGGCATGATATTGCCGCCGCCCTTGGCCTCGCTGATCTTCGGCGTACCCAGGCGTTCGACTTCATCGATGCGCACGATCGAATGCATCGGCACGAAGCTACGCACCACGCCATCGAACTGGGCCTTGAGCTTTTCTTCGCTAGGATCGACGACCACTTGGGTGCGCTCGCCAAAGACGAATTCCTCGATTTCCAGAAACCCCCACAGATCACTTTGAAAGATCTGCTTGGCGTACATTTCGAACACCTGGCCCTGGTTGAGGAAAATCACCTTGTAGATCGGTTCACGCTTGGTCATGGGTAGCTATTGGCTGGCAGTCAATAAGAGGGCGCGAATCTTAGCACGCCTACTGGGCACGAGGTCGCCTCCTCTTGTCCATAGCTTGTGGCCTCGGTCGGCCAAGGCCCTTATACTGCGCGGTCATATTTATGGCCTCCGCTGTTGGCGGCCATCCTGTGGATCGTCGCTGACGCGACGTTAAAAATTCTTCGCACTATTTTTCAATCACGCCAGGCAGTGCCATGACCAAGAAGCTCTATATCGAAACCCACGGTTGCCAGATGAACGAGTACGACAGCTCGCGCATGGTCGACCTGCTGGGCGAGCATCAGGCCCTGGAAGTGACCGAGCGTGCGGAAGACGCCGACATCATCCTGCTCAATACCTGCTCGATCCGCGAAAGAGCCCAGGACAAGGTGTTCTCTCAGCTGGGCCGCTGGCGTGAGTTGAAGCTGGAGAACCCGGATCTGGTGATAGGCGTCGGTGGCTGCGTGGCCAGCCAGGAAGGTGCGGCGATTCGTGATCGCGCACCCTATGTCGATGTGGTCTTTGGCCCGCAGACCCTGCATCGCCTACCAGAGATGATCGATGCGGCACGCAACACCAAGATCGCCCAAGTGGATGTTTCCTTCCCCGAGATCGAGAAGTTCGACCGCCTGCCTGAGCCTCGCGTCGACGGCCCCAGCGCGCTCGTGTCCGTGATGGAAGGCTGCAGCAAGTACTGCACATTCTGCGTGGTGCCTTACACCCGCGGCGAGGAAGTCAGCCGCCCGCTGGACGATGTGCTGACCGAAATCATCCATCTGGCCGAAAACGGCGTGCGTGAACTGACCCTCCTGGGGCAAAACGTCAACGGCTACCGTGGCGCCACGCGCGAAGGCGGCATCGCCGATTTCGCCGAACTGCTGTACCTGGTCGCGGCGGTCGATGGCATCGACCGCATTCGCTACCTCACCAGCCACCCGCTGGAATTCTCCGACGCACTGATCAAGGCCCACGCCGAGATCCCGGAATTGGTGAAATTCCTCCATCTGCCGGTGCAATCGGGCTCCGACCGCATTCTCGCGGCGATGAAGCGCAACCACACCGCACTGGAATACAAGTCGCGTATCCGCAAGCTCAGGGCTGCAGTGCCGGACATCGTCATCAGTTCGGACTTCATCATCGGTTTCCCCGGCGAAACCGAGAAGGACTTCGAGCAGACCATGAAGCTGGTGGAGGATGTCGGTTTCGACTTCTCCTACTCCTTCCTCTACAGCTCGCGCCCTGGCACGCCGGCGGCCGATCTGGTCGACAACACCTCAGAAGAAGTGAAAAAGCAGCGCCTGCAAATCCTGCAGAACCGGCTCAACCAGCAAGGCTTCGAGAACAGCCGACGCATGGTCGGCAGCGTGCAGCGCATTCTGGTCAACGACTTCTCGAAAAAGGATCCCGGCAAGCTGCAGGGCCGTACCGAGAACAACCGTTACGTCAACTTCCCATGTGACAACCCGCAGCTGATCGGCCAGTTCGTCGATGTGCATATCGACGAGGCGATGCCGCATTCTCTACGCGGCACCCTGATCGAGCGCCACTGAGCCCAGCACCGGTCGAGGCACGCTCTGGGAGCGCAGTCGTCGGCCGTGCTTTCCCCCGGCGACGGCTAGCGCTATTCTCTGCCTTCAACTCAGCCGACTGGCGGCCAAAATACAACTTTGAATACATCCATAGAACCTCATCGTTTCACCCTCGAACCCTTTGAAGCCAAGCGCTTCGCCAATCTCAGCGGGCAATTCGACGAGCATCTGCGCCTGATCGAATCGCGTCTGGGTATCGAGGTTCGTAACCGCGGCAATCAGTTCGAGCTGCTCGGCGAGCCAAAGCAGACCACTTCTGCCGAGCACCTGATCCGTCGTTTGTATCGCGAAGCCGAGAGCGCCGAGCTGTCGCCGGACATGGTGCACCTGTTCCTGCAGGAATCGGGCATCGAGGAGTTGAACAACCCCAGCGCCCACACCAACATCGCCTTGCGCACCCGCAAGGGCATGATTCGGCCGCGTGGTGCCAACCAGCAGCTTTACGTTAAAGCGATCCTCGACCACGACATCAACTTCGGCATCGGCCCAGCCGGTACCGGCAAGACCTACCTGGCTGTTGCCTGTGCTGTCGATGCGCTGGAACGTGAGCAGATCCGCCATATTCTGCTGGTGCGCCCGGCGGTCGAGGCCGGTGAGAAGCTGGGCTTCCTGCCCGGCGATCTGTCGCAGAAGATCGACCCTTACCTGCGCCCGCTGTACGACGCGCTCTACGAGATGCTGGGCGTCGAACAGGTCGCCAAACTGATCGAGAAGCAGGTGATCGAAGTCGCGCCGCTGGCTTACATGCGCGGCCGTACACTGAGTAATAGCTTCATCATTCTCGATGAGAGCCAGAACACCACGATGGAACAGATGAAGATGTTCCTGACCCGCATCGGCTTCGGCTCTACGGCGGTAATCACCGGTGATATTACCCAGGTTGACCTGCCGCGCGGCACCAAAAGTGGCCTGACTCACGTGCTGGAGGTGCTCAATGGCGTACCTGGCATCAGCTTCACCCACTTCAAGCCCAAGGACGTCGTGCGTCACCCGTTGGTGCAGCGCATCGTCGAGGCTTACGAGCGCTTCGAAGCCGATCACAAGCCCTTCGACCGCCGGCCGGCGGACAACGACCCGGGTGCCAGGTCAGACACATGATCGAGCTGGATCTGCAGGTCGCCAGTAACGGCGACCAGTTGCCCGTGCCAAGCGCTTTTCAAGCCTGGTGTGAGCTGGCCCTGCGCCAGCGCACGGCAGACTCGGAACTGACTATCCGCCTGGTCGACGAGGCCGAAGGCCGCGAGCTCAACCACACCTGGCGAAACAAGGACTACGCCACCAACGTACTGTCCTTTCCCGCCGATGTGCCTGACGAGTTGCTGGATATCCCGCTGCTCGGCGACCTGGTGATCTGCGTACCAGTGGTCGAGCGCGAAGCCATCGAACAAGGCAAGACACTGGAAGCGCATTGGGCGCATCTGGTGATACACGGCTGCCTGCACTTGCTCGGCTACGACCACATCGATGATGAGGAAGCCGAGGAAATGGAAGCGCTGGAACGATTATTGCTCGCCGAGCTGGGTCATCCCGACCCGTATGCCGGCGACGAATAGAAGCAAGGATCCCGAGTAAACCCCCATGAGCGAAGACCGATCGAGCAACGAGCAGAAGTCCTGGTTGAATAAACTGACCCAGGCTTTTGCTCATGAGCCGAAGAACCGCCAGGAACTGCTGGAAGTTCTGCGCGATGCGCACCAGAACAAACTGCTCGACAGCGAGGCCCTGGCCATCGTCGAAGGCGCCATCCAGGTCGCGGATCTGCAGGTTCGCGACATCATGGTGCCGCGCTCCCAGGTGGTCACCATCAAGGCCAGCCAGTCTCCCAAAGAATTCCTCCCGGTGATCATCGAAGCGGCGCACTCACGCTATCCGGTGATTGGCGAAACCCTCGATGACGTGCTCGGCATCCTCCTCGCCAAGGATCTGCTGCCGCTGCTGCTAGCCGACCAGCCCGACTTCAACATCCGCGACATGCTGCGCCCGGCGACTTTCGTACCAGAGTCCAAGCGCCTCAACGTGCTGCTGCGCGAGTTCCGCGCCAATCACAACCACATGGCCGTGGTGATCGACGAATACGGTGGCGTCGCCGGCCTGGTGACCATCGAAGACGTGCTCGAGCAGATCGTCGGCGACATCGAAGACGAGCATGACGTCGAGGAAGACAGCTACGTCAAACCGCTGCCCAGCGGCGACTTCCTGGTCAAGGCGCTGACGCCTATCGACCACTTCAACGAAGCCTTCACCACCGACTTCTCCGACGACGAGTTCGACACCGTCGGCGGCCTGGTGATGAGCGCCTTCGGCCACCTGCCCAAGCGTAACGAAGTGACGGTGATCGGCGAGTTCCGCTTCCGCGTACTGAATGCCGACAGCCGCCGCGTGCATCTGCTGCGTCTAACGCCGCTGGCCCGCTGACGCATTGTAGCGCCCTGTAAACAGGGCGCCTCTCACTCCCCTCACGAGCATCCCGATGAATCGACTGTTCCGCTCCGGCTGGCCCGGCAATCTGGTCGCCCTCCTCGCAGGCGCACTTACCACCCTTGCCCTGGCGCCTTACGGCATCTGGCCGTTGGTGCTGCTGTCGATCGCCTTGCTCTACCGCGGACTACGCGACCTGACACCGCGCCAGGCCGCGTGGCGCGGCTGGTGGTACGGTTTCGGCCTATTCGCCTCCGGCACCAGCTGGGTGTACGTGAGCATTCACGACTACGGTGCAGCCTCACCGCCTCTGGCAGCGTTCCTGACCCTGGGTTTCGTTGCCGGCCTCGGTCTTTTCTTTGCTCTGTTGGGCTGGCTGTGGGCGCTAGTGCTGCGCCGCAATGCATCGCCGGTAACGGACGCCCTGACGTTCGCTGCCTTGTGGGTCGTCCAGGAAGCTTTTCGTGGCTGGTTCCTCACCGGTTTCCCGTGGCTCTACGCCGGTTACAGCCAGCTCGACGGCCCGCTGGCTGGCCTCGCGCCAGTGGGCGGTGTGTGGCTGTTGTCCTTTGCGCTGGCGCTGAGCGCAGCGCTGCTGGTCAACCTGACGCGGCTCTATCGGCATAAGCCGCAACTGGCTGCAGCACTGGGCCTGTTGATCGCGACCTGGCTGAGCGGCACGCTGCTCAAGGGTCACGCCTGGACCGCGCCGGCAGGCGAGCCGCTCAGCGTTGTGGCCATTCAGGGCAACGTGGAACAGAACCTCAAGTGGGATCCGGCACAGCTCAATGCGCAACTCGCGCTGTACCGCGACATGAGTTTCAGCAGTAAACCGACCGATTTGCTGATCTGGCCGGAAACCGCAGTGCCGGTGCTCAAGGAACAAGCCGTTGGCTATCTCAGCGTGATGGATCGTTTCGCCAGCGACCGCCAGAGTGCACTGATTACCGGCGTGCCGATCCGTCAGCCCAACGAGCGTGGCGAACAGCGTTACTACAATGGCGTTAGCGTGCTCGGCCAGGGTAGCGGCGATTACCTCAAACAGCGGCTGGTACCTTTCGGTGAATACGTACCGCTACAGGAAGTGCTGCGCGGCCTGATCGCCTTCTTCGACCTGCCGATGTCCGATTTCGCCCGCGGCGCGGCCGATCAACCGCTGCTGGAAGCCAAAGGGCATCGCATCGCGACATTCATCTGCTACGAAGTGGTCTACCCCGAGTTCGCCGCCAACCTCTCCGCGCAGAGCGATCTGCTGCTAACGGTGAGCAACGACACCTGGTTCGGCACCTCGATCGGCCCCTTACAACACCTGCAGATGGCCCAGATGCGCGCCCTGGAGGCCGGCCGCTGGATGATTCGTGCCACTAACAATGGCGTGACCGTGCTGATCGACCCCTTCGGCCGCATCACCGAGCGCCTGCCGCAGTTCGAGCAAGGCACCCTTTACGGTGAAGTGCAGCCCATGCAGCACCTGACGCCATACCTGCAATGGCGCTCTTGGCCACTGATCATCCTGTGTACCCTGCTGTTGGGCTGGGCTTTGGCCCGACGCCGCAAGGGTGTGGCGTAACGGCTCAACGACGGCCATAAGGCGAAAGCGGACGTTCGATTTGGTGGGCTGAAGCCCAACCTACAGCCGCGCATCTTGGGTAAGGTGGGCTTCAGCCCACCAATTGGCGCACCACAACGAACGGCCGCTTCCGCCACATCTGTGCCAGTACCGGCTTAACGCCCATAGACCAGTGGGTAGGCAAGGGAACCGATCACTTCATTGAGCAGCAAGGTGCTTTGCCAGAAAGCCTTGCCCTCTGGCAGCCAACCGCCTAGCGGGCGGTCATTGGGCACGCCGATAAACCCCACCGGCGCTGCCACCACATCAAAGCCTGCCTGCTCGAAACTCCAGCGCGAGCGGGGCATATGCCAGGCCTGCGTCACCAGCACCACACGGCGAATACCTTCGGGCTGTAGCATGGAGGCGCTTTCTAGCGCGTTTTCCCAGGTCGTACGGCTGCGTTCTTCGCGCCAGCGCACTTCGACGCCGAAATCCACACTCATCACGTCAGCCATTAGCGCCGCCTCACTCGGCGGCCGACCGAAATGCAGCCCACCGGTGGTCAGCACCGGTAAGCCGGAAGTCTTGGCCAGACGCGCCGCATAGCGGGTACGCTCCAACGCTATGGCACTGGGCTGATCACCGTCCCACGCTGGGTCTGCAGACTCCCGCCCGCCACCCAAGACGATGATAGCGTCCGCACGTTGCGCCAATTGAGCCCACTGCTGCGCAAGCAAAGCAGGCTCACGCTCGATCAGTCGCGCCGTCCACTCCACCGTCACCGGTAGGCTCATCAAGCACAACCCACCCAACCCGATAGCGAAACAGCCTGCCGCCAGTCGCGGAAAGCGCCGCCGCAGAAACCAGGCGAGCATGAGCAGCAGCAGGAGAATGCCGGGCGGCATGAAGAATTGCTTGAGCATGTAGCGAAACGGCATCGAGCACCTCCACAAAAGGGTCGAAGCCTAGAGTTTGTTCTCGTTTCAGCGCAAGCCGAGGCGCCTTTGAATGTGATGAAGGCAGCCAGACGAAATCTACGAACAGGCAATTACCGGTACGTTACGCATCGCGTAAAAGCACAGCAGGGGCATGCCAGTACTGCCCACAATAGAAGAGCGACTGACGCTTGAACGGTGGTCGAATAGGCTCAGAAAACACGGCGGCAGATGAATATTGCTGAACAGCCGTGGCATGCCAATCTTTCAGCCAGTCGTGATCATTGGCAAGGTAGGCGGTGATCAGTGCCAGTTCGGCAGTGGACAACCCACGTACCTCCATTTCAGCGGGCGGTTCTGCGGATAAATGTGCCAGGCTGCTGGCTTCATCAAGTGCTGAAGTCAGCCGTTCCAGCAAACGCCCGTAGGGATCAGCCTCGTCGTCGACACCTGTTAAATGCTCCATCGCACACCTCCGGGCAGCACGCCCTGCAACTGAGCTTAGCGCTCGCCCCAAAGAGAGCCGGGCACCGCGACAAACGGCTACGTACACGCCCAGCAGAGCAATCAACGTTTCCCACCGTCAAGGGGGGTCATGTATGCTACGGCGTTTCCCGAAAGCCCCTTTCCCTAGCGCAAGTAGCCATGCACGAACAGTATCAGCCACGCGAAATCGAAGCCGCCGCGCAATCCCACTGGGACTCGCAGAAATCCTTTGTAGTGAGCGAGCAGCCCGGCAAGGACACGTTCTATTGCCTGTCAATGTTCCCCTACCCGAGCGGCAAGCTGCACATGGGCCATGTGCGCAACTACACCATCGGTGACGTGATCGCGCGCTACCAACGCATGCAGGGCAAGAACGTGTTGCAGCCCATGGGATGGGATGCTTTCGGCATGCCGGCGGAAAACGCCGCCATGAAAAACAACGTGGCCCCTGCCAAGTGGACGTACGAAAACATCGCCTACATGAAGACCCAGCTGCGCAGCCTGGGCTTGGCGGTGGATTGGTCACGCGAAATCACCACCTGCAAGCCGGATTACTACCGCTGGGAACAATGGCTGTTCACTCGCCTGTTCGAGAAAGGCGTGATCTACCGCAAGAACGGCACAGTCAACTGGGATCCGGTCGACCAGACCGTACTGGCCAACGAGCAGGTCATCGACGGCCGCGGCTGGCGCTCCGGCGCGGTGATCGAGAAGCGCGAAATCCCTATGTACTACTTCAAGATCACCGCCTACGCGGATGAGCTCTTGAGCAGTCTGGATGAACTGGATGGCTGGCCGGAACAGGTCAAGACCATGCAGCGCAACTGGATCGGCAAATCCCGTGGCATGGAAGTGCAGTTCCCCTACGACGTCGGCTCCATCGGCGCAGCGGGTGTACTGAAAGTCTTCACCACCCGCCCCGACACCCTGATGGGCGCGACCTATGTCGCGGTGGCCGCCGAACACCCGCTGGCGACCCAGGCCGCACAGCACAACCCTGAGCTGCAGGCATTCATTGCCGAATGCAAAGCAGGCAGCGTGGCGGAAGCCGACGTCGCCACCCAGGAAAAGCGTGGCATGCCCACGCCACTGTTCGTCGAACACCCTCTGACCGGCGAGAAACTGCCAGTGTGGGTCGCCAACTACGTGCTGATGCACTACGGCGACGGCGCGGTCATGGCCGTGCCCGCTCACGACGAGCGTGATTTTGAATTCGCCATCAAGTACCAGTTGCCGATCAAGGCCGTGGTTCGTACCAGTGCCGGTGACGAAACACCTGCACCGTGGCAAGCCGCGTACAACGAGCATGGCCAACTGATCAATTCCGGCGAGTTCGACGGCCTGGACTTCGAAGGTGCCTTCGACGCCATCGAAGTCGCCCTGCTGAAGAAGCAACTCGGCGCCTCGCGCACTCAGTTCCGCCTGCGCGACTGGGGCATCAGCCGCCAGCGCTACTGGGGCTGCCCGATTCCGATCATCCACTGCGACGCCTGTGGCGACGTACCTGTGCCGGAAGATCAACTGCCGGTCGTGCTGCCCGAGGACGTAGTACCCGATGGCGCTGGCTCGCCGCTGGCGCGCATGCCCGAGTTCTACGAATGCAACTGCCCGAAATGCGGTGCCCCGGCCAAGCGTGAAACCGACACCATGGACACCTTCGTCGAGTCCTCGTGGTACTACGCTCGCTACGCTTCGCCGCATTATGAAGGCGGCCTGGTAGACAAATCCGCGGCCGACCACTGGTTGCCAGTCGATCAGTACATCGGCGGGATCGAACATGCCATCCTGCACCTGCTCTACGCGCGCTTCTTCCACAAGCTGATGCGTGACGAAGGCCTGGTGTCGTCGAATGAACCCTTCAAGAACTTGCTGACTCAGGGCATGGTGGTCGCCGACACCTATTACCGTCGCGAAGCCAATGGTGGTTTTACCTGGTTCAACCCGGCCGATGTCGAGCTTGAGCGTGACAGCAAGGCCAAGGTCATCAGCGCCAAGCTGAAATCCGATGGTCTGCCGGTGGAAATCGGTGGCACCGAGAAAATGGCCAAATCGAAGAACAACGGCGTCGACCCACAGTCGATGATCGACCAGTTCGGCGCGGACACGTGCCGCCTGTTCATGATGTTCGCATCCCCACCCGACATGAGCTGCGAATGGTCAGACGCCGGCGTTGAAGGCGCGAACCGTTTCCTGCGCCGCGTCTGGCGCCTGGCTCAGGGCCACGTCAGCAAAGGGCTGCCGGGCGTACTGGATGTCGCCAAACTTGACGACAGCAGCAAGGAAGTCCGCCGTGCCATTCACCTGGCAATCAAGCAGGCGAGCCAGGATATCGGCCAGCACAACAAATTCAACACGGCCATCGCTCAGGTGATGACCCTGATGAACGTGCTGGAGAAAGCCCCACAGGACAATGATCAACAACGCGCTCTGCTGCAGGAAGGCCTGGAAACCGTCGCCCTGCTGCTCGCCCCGATCACCCCGCACATCAGTCACGAACTGTGGCAAGAGCTGGGTCACGAGGAAGCGATCATCGATGCCACATGGCCAATCGTGGACGAAACGGCCCTGGTGCAGGACAGCCTGCAGTTGGTGATTCAGGTCAACGGAAAATTGCGCGGCCAGATCGACGTGCCGGCCGACGCCAGCCGCGAAGCGGTGGAAGCGGCTGCACGCAGCAACGAAAATGTACAACGCTTCACCGAAGGGCTGACGATCCGCAAGGTCATCGTGGTGCCTGGCAAGCTGGTCAACATCGTCGCCAACTGAGGCGACAACTGAGGTGTCGGCATGCTGCCGGCACCGGGTCAACGTATCGGCAACGCAGGCACCCGTGCCTGCCCATGCTGGCCAGCGGAGCCGGCAGGACAAGGGGATAACGAGATGATCAAGCGCAATCTGTTGGTAATCGGCCTGGCAAGCCTGCTCGGCGCATGTGGCTTCCAGCTGCGCGGTACCGGTGACGTGACGTTCGCTCTCAAGGAGCTGGAAGTCAGCGCGCGCGACAGCTACGGCGATACCGTACGTGACGTTCGCGAAGTGCTGGAAAATAACGGTGTACGGGTATTCCCGGGCGCCGCCTACAAGCTGTACCTGGCCCGCGAGCAGGAAAGCCAGCGCTCCGCCAGCTACACCAGCTCGGCGCGCAGCGTTGAGTACGAGCGCACTCTGACCCTGGACTACGAGATCCGCGGTGCCAAGAACCTGCTGCTGCTGAACAACCAGCTGGAAGTGCAGAGCTACTACGTACAGGACTCCAATAACCTGATCAGCAACGACCAGGAGTCAGCCCAACTGCGCAGCGAAATGCGCCGTGATCTGGTACAACAACTGGCCCAGCGTCTGCAGCAAATCACCCCGGATCAGCTCGACGCCCTGCAGCAAACTGCCGAAGCCAAGGCCAAAGCCGAAGCCGATGCACTGGAAGCTGCACGCCAGCGTGAAGCTGCCCAGCCGCAGCAATCGCCCATAGAACTGCCGGTGCAATAAGCCAGTCGGGGCCACTTCGGTGGCCCCTCGGTTTCTCGACCCATGAAACTCGCCCCCGCCCAACTCGGCAAACACCTTCAAGGCTCCCTGGCTCCCGTCTACGTGGTCTGCGGCGACGAAGCACTACTGTGCCAGGAAGCCAGCGACGCCATTCGCAACGCCAGCCGCGCGCAAGGTTTCAGCGAGCGTGAGGTGTTTCACGCCGAAGCCAACTTTGACTGGGGCGTGCTCTATCAAGCCGGCGCCAGCATGTCGCTGTTCGCCGAGAAGCGCGTCATCGAACTGCGCATCCCCAACGGCAAGCCTGGCGACAAGGGCGCAGCAGCGATCATCGAGTACCTGGGTCGGCCGCCGGAAGACACCCTGCTACTGATCAGCCTGCCCAAGCTCGACGGCAACGCGCAGAAGACCAAATGGGCCAAGGCCCTGATCGACGGCCCCCATTGCCAGTTCGTGCAGATCTGGCCGGTGGACGCCAGCCAGTTGCCGCAGTGGATTCGTCAGCGCCTGGCCCAGGCCGGCATGAACGCCACTGCCGAGGCGATAGACCTGATCGCCGCCCGGGTAGAAGGCAACCTGCTGGCCGCAGCCCAGGAGATCGAGAAACTCAAGCTACTCGCAGACGGCCAGCAGATTGATGCCGGCACCGTGCAGGCAGCCGTTGCCGACAGCGCCCGTTATGATGTGTTCGGCCTGATCGATGCCATCCTCAATGGCGAAGCCGCCCACGCCCTGCGGATGCTTGATGGCTTGCGTGGAGAAGGCCAGGAGTCGCTGTTCATCGTAGTGATGCTGGCCCGCGAGCTGCGCCAACTGGCCAATATTTCCTATCAGTTCAGCCAGGGCGTGCCGCTGGACAAGGCCTTCGCTTCGGCACGCCCTCCTGTATGGGACAAACGCCGCCCGTTGGTCAGCAAAGCCCTGCAGCGTCACTCGCCCGCGCGTTGGAATGCGCTGCTGATGGATGCCCAGCAGATCGATGCACAGGTCAAAGGTCAAGCCGCCGGCGATCCATGGGCCAGCCTGTCGCGTCTGGTGTTGATGATGGCCGGTCAACGCCTGAAGCTCGGCGCGTAGAACCTGTTCACGACTGAGCTAGAGACATGCAAGGCCTGGGCGGGCCCCACAGAAACAAACGAGCAAGCAGAGTTTACAAGCTGGAAATGAGCATTCTGACTGGGCTCGCAATCCAGCTTGTTTTTAACGCAGCAGGGCCGACGCGCAGCAGATCGTGAACAGGTGCTTAACACCTACTTCAGGTGTGGACATTACCCCACTAGCGGCGCATGATTTGTTCCGCTCGCATCGACGCGAGTCTTGACCAAGGACATGCCATGAGCAAAAAAGCACGCCCGAACAAGGCCAAATCCATCATCGCCCAGCCGCTGTTCCGCTCACGCCAAGAACGCCCCGGCAAAGGAAAAGGCAGCTACCGCCGCCAAGCCTCCCAGCAGAACTGGGAGGCTTTTTCGTTTCTGGGGCTGTCGAAAAAGGCGGTCTGAACACTCGTACAGCCCGCATTCCCGCTCATCCGTGCTAAGGTGCTCGCCTGCAAAACGTGTTGAGATAATCATGCCCAACCTGTTCACTCGCGGCCTGCCTGTCACCGCTGCGGCCAGTTTTCTGCTTCTGCTCACGGCCTGTGCCGACGCCCCTGCCCAGCCCCTGGCAGCTCCGAGCACCCCGCAGAGTACTACTCCAACCAACACCGCGTTCACTCAGCCTGCTCAAGAACAACTGAGTTTCGAACAGTGGCGTGACTTGCTGCGCAGCGACGCGATGGCCGCAGGTATCAGCCCGACCCTGTTCGACCGCGCCTTTGCGGGCGTCGTCCCCAACCCGGATGTGGTCAAGGCCGACAGCAGTCAGCCAGAGTTCAGCCGCCCGGTATGGGAATACCTGAAAGGGGCCGTTTCCCCCAGCCGCGTCGCTCGTGGCCGTATCTTGCTGACGCAGAATCGCGCCATGCTTAACCAGATCGAACAGCGCTACAGCGTCGACGCGGAAACACTGGTCGCCATCTGGGGCCTGGAAAGCAACTTCGGCAGCAACATCGGCAGCCACAACGTGGTGCGCTCCCTGGCGACGCTCGCCTATGAAGGCCGCCGTCAGGCCTTCTGGCGCAGCCAGTTGCTGGCCGTTCTGCAGATTCTCCAGCACGGCGATATCGCCCCGGAAAGCCTGGTCGGCTCCTGGGCCGGCGCCATGGGCCAGACCCAGTTCATGCCCACCACCTATAACGAACACGCCGTGGACTTCGACGGTGACGGCAAGCGCGATGTGTGGACGTCTCAGGCCGACGCGCTGGCATCGGCGGCTCACTACCTGCAAGGTTCAAACTGGCAACTGCGCCAGCCCTGGGGCTTCGAAGTGCAACTACCGCAGGGCTTCGACTACGCCCTGGCCGACCCGGAAGTGCGCCGCAGCCTGAGCGAATGGCGTGCCCTTGGCATACACCCAGTTGGGCAGCCACTAGGTTCCCCACGTGACGATGCCAGCGCCACCTTACTACTGCCCGCTGGACACCGGGGACCGGCGTTCCTGCTGCTGAGCAATTTCCGCAGCATCCTGCGCTACAACAACTCAACGTCCTACGCACTGGCGATCGGCCTGCTGTCCGATAGCCTACGCGGTGGCAATGGCGTGCAGGGCGCCTGGCCGGAAGGCGATCGGCAACTGGGCCGTAGCGAACGTGTCGAACTGCAGGAGCGCTTGAACGCCCGTGGTTTCGACTCTGGCCATGCGGACGGCATCATTGGCGCCAACACGCGCAAAGCGATTCGTGCCTTCCAACTGCAGCTTGGTTGGCCGGCCGATGGCTACCCGGACAGCAACCTGCTCGACCAGTTGCGCCAGCAGAACTGACCTAGTGCGCGGTGACGCCCGTCACCGCGCACATTCCAGCGTTTGCGATTAGCCCTTTACTGGGCGACCCTGTAGTCAGGCCAGCCACGCGATCCGTGAGGGCCATACCTACCCACTTGCCGTGATCCGGCGTGGGCCAATGACAACAGAGAGGTCGCTATGCACGACATCGAGCTGGACGACGAACAACGCATGATCCGCGACTGTACCCGACAGTTCGCCCGGCGCGCCATCGCCCCCCACGCAGCAGAGTGGGAAAAAGCCGGCTGGATCGATGATGCGGTGGTAGCCCAGATGGGCGAAATGGGTCTGCTGGGAATGATCGTCCCGGACACCTGGGGCGGCAGTTATCTCGACTATGTGGCCTATGCGCTGGCCATCGAGGAAGTCTCCGCCGCCGATGCCGCTACCGGCACCCTGATGAGCGTGCACAACTCGGTAGGCTGCGGCCCGCTGCTCAATTACGGCAGCGATAGCCAGAAGGACGAATGGCTACCGCGCCTGGCCAGTGGTGAGGTGATCGGCTGCTTCTGCCTGACCGAACCGCAGGCCGGCTCTGAAGCCCACAACCTACACACCCGTGCCGAACTACGTGATGGCCACTGGGTACTCAATGGCGCCAAGCAATTCGTCACCAACGGCCGCCGCGCCGGTCTGGCGATCGTCTTTGCGGTTACCGATGCCACGCTCGGCAAGCAGGGCATCTCAGCCTTTCTGGTGCCGACCAGCACCCCCGGGTTTCGCATCGAACGCAGTGAGCACAAAATGGGCATTCGCGCCTCGGACACCTGCGCCATCGCCCTGGAGAACTGCAGCATTCCCGCCAGCAATCTACTCGGTGAGCGCGGCAAGGGGCTTAGCATCGCCTTGTCCAACCTCGAAGGCGGACGCATCGGTATCGCCGCTCAGGCCGTCGGCATCGCCCGCGCCGCCTTCGAGGCCGCGCTGCTCTACTCTCGCGAACGGGTGCAGTTCGACAAGCCCATCGGCGAGCATCAGAGCATCGCCAACCTGCTCGCCGACATGCACACCCAGATCAACGCCGCTCGCCTGCTCACCCTACACGCCGCCCGCCTGCGCAGTGCCGGCCAGCCGTGCCTTTCACAAGCCTCACAGGCCAAGCTGTTCGCCTCGGAAATGGCCGAGCGCGTGTGCTCGAAGGCGCTGCAGGTGCATGGCGGCTACGGCTACCTGGAGGACTTCCCCGTGCAGCGCTACTACCGGGATGCGCGCATCACCCAGATCTACGAGGGCGCCAGCGAGATCCAACGCATCTTGATTGCCCGGGAGCTGAAGCATTACCAACCCTGACTCAGCCCTTGAGCAGACGCGCCTCGGCGTTATCCAGGTCGCGAAGAATCTCCGCCAGCATGTCGTCGTCTAACTGGTGTTCCTTGCGCATCCGGTACAGCTCCAGGCGCTGGGTGCGCAGCGCATGCAGACGCATGCGATATTCCAGCTGGTCGGCCTGGCGCTGGTTGTCGCGCGACTCCTCGACACTGCGCGTTCGGGTGCGTTCGAGCAGGTCACGGTATTCGCTCATCAGCTTGGCGCGAATCTCGGCCGCAGCGATTGCACCGTCGGTATCTGCGGCCTTTTCATCGTCGGCCTCCAGGCAACGAATGGCCGCCTGCAGCACCTGGGCACGATGACGATTGAGCTCGCCCTCCTGGCGCGCCACATTGTCCTGGGGCAGCAGCGGCAGCAGACTCGGCAGCGCCACGCTGGCGACCAGCAGCGACAGCAGGATCACCCCGGCAGCGATGAGGATCAGCAGATCACGCTCGGGAAACGCCTGGCCATTATTGAGCAACAGCGGCAACGACATTACGCCGGCCAGCGTCACGGCGCCCCGTACGCCACCCAGGGTCAGCACTGCAGTCAGGGCGAGGCGCGACTGCCCGGCGAAACGGGTCGACTTGCCGCGCCAGCGACGCAGCATGCCGGAGGTGCGCCAGTAGCTGTAGACCCACAGAAAGCGCAGTGTCATCAGCACGGCATACACCGCCAGTACGTAGCCCAAGGCCGGAAGCAGCAGCTGCCAGCCGTCAGCGTGATCACCGATTACTGCCTTGATGATGTCCGGCAACTGCAGACCCAGAAGCAGAAAGATCAGGCCGTTGAAGGTGAATTCGAGCATCGCCCACACACCGCGATTAAGCAGGCGCGTGGTGGTCTGGCGGGGCAGCAGGTCGAGGCGGCTCTGCATCATTCCGGCGGCAACCGCCGAGAGAATGCCCGACAGCCCCAGGTGCTCGGCGGCCACGTAGGCGGCGAAAGGCAGCAACAGCATCAGCAACACATGGGGCGCTGGCTCTTCCCAGCCGCGGGCGATCATCCAGGCCCGCAAGCGCCCCAACAGATAACTCAGCGCCATGCCGATCAACAGCCCACCGACGGCCACCAGCACGAACTGCAGGCTGGCATCACTCAGAGAAAACACACCCGTCAGAGTCGCCGCCACAGCGAACTTGAACGCCACCAGACCCGAGGCATCGTTCATCAGCGCCTCGCCTTGCAGCAAGTTATTCAGGGTGCTCGGCAAGCGCCCGTGGGTGATCGCCGAAACGGCCACCGCATCGGTCGGCGACAGCACCGCCGCCAGCGCGAAACAGGCCGCCAGCGGCACCTGAGGCAACAACCAATGAATGAAATAACCCGCACCGAGAATGGTGAAGAACACCAGAGCGAAAGCGAGAAACAGGATCGGCGTACGCAGCTTGCGAAACTGCCCCTTGGGCATGCGCCAGCCATCGACGAACAACAGCGGCGGAATGAACAGCAGGAGGAACAGCTCGGGGTCGAGCCTTACATGCAGCCCCAGTACTGGTATCGCCAGCAGTGCTCCGATCACAATCTGCAGGATCGGCAGTGGCAGGGGAATGAACTGGGCACTGATACGGGTACCACTGACCACCAGCAACATGATCAGGATGGTGTAGAGAAGCTGCATGGTGGCAGAGATCCTTTACGAACAAGGCCGCATGGCTCGCATGGGCCGTGCATTCTAACGCGTCGGATACAGGCTGCGGAGGGCATGACAGTTGAGTTATACCGTAACAGCGCCGCAAGCCGGGCCGACGTGGCATAATCCACCGCTCGCTATTAACAAGGTATTGAGGAGGATTCGACGAGTGGAATCCTTCCGAGGGAAATCAATGAGTAACGTCCTTTATGGGATCAAGGCCTGCGACACCATGAAGAAGGCCCGTACCTGGCTCGACGAGCAAGGTATCGCTTACCAGTTTCACGACTACAAGACCGCCGGCATAGACCGCGGCAACCTGCAGAAGTGGTGTGACGAGCACGGCTGGGAAACCATCCTCAATCGCGCCGGCACCACGTTTCGCAAACTCGACGACGCCCAGAAGAGCGATCTCGACCAGGCCAAAGCCATCGAACTGATGCTGGCCCAACCGTCGATGATCAAGCGCCCCGTGCTGGATCTGGGCGCGCGTACGCTGGTCGGCTTCAAACCCGAGCGTTATGCCGCCGAACTGGCCTGATACCGTTACCTAAATCGAATTCGTTGCAAGGAAAAGCTCATGTCCAACACCCTGTTCAGCCTGGCCTTCGGGGTCGGCACCCAAAACCGTCAAAGCACCTGGCTGGAAGTGTTCTATGCACAGCCCCTGCTCAACCCGAGCGCCGAACTGGTCGCCAAGGTCACCGAGAAGCTCGGCTACAGCGGCGGCAACCAGGCCATTGCGCTGACCAACCAGCAGGCCGGTGAACTGGCCAGTGCCCTGAAAAATATCGACTCGGTACAGAGCGCCCTGCTCACCCGCCTGGCGGAAAGCGCCAAGCCGCTGGTCGCCACCCTGCTGGCCGAAGATGCCGCCCTGACCAGCACCCCCGAGGCTTACCTCAAGCTGCACCTGCTGTCCCATCGCCTGGTCAAGCCACACGGCCTGAACCTGACCGGCATCTTCCCGCTGCTGCCCAACGTCGCCTGGACCAGCCAGGGTGCGGTGGATCTGGTCGAACTGACCGAGCGTCAACTGGAAGCCCGCCTGAAGGGCGACCTGCTGGAAGTCTTCTCGGTGGACAAGTTCCCGAAAATGACCGACTACGTGGTACCTAGCGGCGTGCGTATCGCTGACAGCGCACGCATCCGCCTAGGCGCCTACATCGGTGAAGGCACCACCGTGATGCACGAAGGTTTCGTCAACTTCAACGCGGGCACCGCCGGCCCAGGCATGATCGAAGGCCGCGTATCCGCTGGCGTATTCGTCGGCAAGGGTTCGGATCTGGGCGGCGGCTGCTCGACCATGGGCACCCTGTCCGGTGGCGGCAACATCGTCATTTCCGTGGGCGAAGGCTGCTTGATCGGCGCCAACGCCGGTATCGGCATCCCGCTGGGCGACCGCAACATCGTCGAAGCTGGCCTGTACGTGACCGCTGGCACCAAGATCGCACTGCTCGACGACCAGAACAACTTGGTCAAGGTGGTCAAGGGTCGTGACCTGGCAGGTCAAGCCGACCTGCTGTTCCGTCGCAACTCGCAAAGTGGCGCGGTGGAGTGCAAAACCAACAAGTCGGCCATCGAGCTGAACGAAGCCCTGCACGCTCACAACTGAGCCAGGCTTTGCCCGAGCGGGCTGTGCACGCGATAGACTTGATGATCATCGCGGGCGCAGCCCGCTTTTACATTTAGCGTTATGAGATCCGGATGACCCTGATTTCCCCCTGGCGCGCCGATTTCCCCGGCATGCTGGCCCTCGACCGCGAAGGCCAGACCTACCTCGACAGCGCCGCCACGGCGCAGAAACCGCAAGCGGTACTCGATGCCCTGCTGGCCTACTACGCCGGTGGTGCCGCCAATGTGCACCGCGCCCAGCATCTGCCCGGCGAGCGCGCCACCCGCGCCTTCGAAGACACCCGCGACAAGACCGCCCGCTGGCTGAATGCCGCCGACCGTGAGGAAATCATCTTCACCCGCGGCGCCACCGAATCCCTCAACCTGCTCGCTTATGGGCTGGAACACCTGTTCGAGGCTGGCGACGAGATCGTCATCAGCGCCGCCGAGCACCACGCCAATCTGCTGCCCTGGCAACAACTGGCCGCGCGCAAGGCCCTGAATCTAGTGGTATTGCCACTGACGCCCCAGGGCGATATCGACCTGCAGCAGGCCACCACGCTGATCGGCCCACGCACGCGGCTGCTCGCGATCAGCCAACTGTCCAACGTGCTGGGGCGCAGGCAAGCGCTGCACGCGCTGATTCGGCAGGCCCGCGATCAAGGCGCCCTGACGGTCGTGGACGGTGCCCAGGCTATCGTGCACGGCCGTCAGGACATGCAGGCCCTGGATTGCGACTTTTACGTCTGCTCGAGCCACAAGCTGTATGGCCCCGATGGCGTCGGCCTGCTCTACGGCCGGCGCAGTGCACTACAGCGCCTGCAGCATTGGCAGTTCGGCGGTGAAATGGTGCAGCAGGCGGACTACCTCGCCTCGACCTTTCGCGACGCGCCGCTCGGCCTGGAAGCCGGTACGCCACCGGTATCCGGAGTCATCGCCCTTGGCGCAGCGCTGGACTACCTGCGCAGCCTCGACGCCGAAACCATCAACAACCACGAAGCCGCGTTGCACCGCATGCTGCTGACCGGCCTACACGGCTACGCGGGTCTGCGCCTGCTCGGCGAGCCGGAAACGGCGCTGGCCTGCTTTACCGTAGACGGCGTACACAGCGGCGACCTTGCCCACCTGCTCACCGAGCAAGGCATCGCCGTACGGGTCGGCCATCATTGCGCGATGCCGCTGCTACAACGGCTGGGGGTGAACGGCGCGATCCGCGTATCCCTCGCCCTGTACAACGACGAAAGCGATCTGCAGCGTTTCTTCGCCGCACTGGACAAGGCCCTGGAGCTGCTGCGATGAGCCTGCCCGACAATGCCCGTGAAGCCCTCGACGCATTCAGCGCCTGCCCAGGCTGGGAGCAGCGTGCACGCCTGCTGATGCAGTGGGGCGAGCGACTGGAGCCTCTCGACGAAGCAGAGCGCAGCGAAGCGAACCGCGTAAACGGCTGCGAGAGCCTGGTCTGGCTGGGCGGCGAACAGCGCAACGGTAACTGGCATTTCCGCGCCAGCAGCGACGCTCGCCTGATTCGCGGTCTGCTGGCCGTGCTACTGGCGCGCGTGAACGGCCTGAGTGCCGAGCAATTGGCAGAGCTGGATGTCGCCGACTGGTTCAACGGCCTAGGCCTCTCGCGCCAGCTATCGCCCTCGCGCGCCAACGGCATGAACGCAGTGCTGCAGCAGATGCGTCGGCTGATCGAGCCTACTTAGGCTTGAGGCACGAGCCGCTCCGAGGGCCGCCGGGCCCCCGCGACCAGACGATCGACGATGCGCGCCGCCGCCACCATGCCAAAGGTCGCAGTCACCATCATCACCGCACCGAAGCCGCCAGCGCAGTCGAGCTTCACGCCCTCGCCGACGAAGGCCTTGCTCAGGCAAATCTCACCATCGGCGCCGGGGTAACGCAGCTGCTCGGTGGAGAACACGCAGGGCACGCTGTAGTTGCGCCCCGGCGTGCGTGAGAAGCCGTAATCGCGACGCAGCGTGGAACGCACCTTGGCTGCCAGCGGGTCGTTGAAGGTCTTGTTCAGATCGCCCACCTGCACCTGGCTCGGATCGATCTGCCCGCCCGCACCGCCGGTGGTGATGATGGCGATCTTGCGGCGCTTGCACCAGGAGATCAGCGCCGCCTTGGCTGCCACGCTATCGATGCAGTCGACCACGGCGTCGAGCTCGACGGTGATGTAGTCGGCCATGGTGTCACGGGTCACGAAATCGGCCACCTCATGCACCACGCAGGCTGGGTTGATGGCCCGCAGGCGCTCGGCCATCACCTCGACCTTGGCACGACCGACCTGCCCTTGCAGCGCATGAGCCTGCCGGTTGGTGTTACTGACGCAGACATCGTCTAGATCGAACAGCGAGATCTCGCCCACCCCGGAGCGCGCCAGCGCCTCGGCCACCCAGGAGCCGACGCCGCCGATCCCGACCACCGCCACATGGGCAGCCGCCAGCCGCTGGGCGCCTTCACGGCCATAAAGCCGGGCAATTCCGGCGAAACGCTGTTCATCGAACGACATGCGGGCTCCTCTTGCTGGGCGCGCATTATAGGAAGCCTGGGCGTTCACCCCAAGCACCATCTGGCAGGCTTCGTAGCTGAACGCCCGGTGCCACTGAAAACGCTGCGGCTCATACTCAAACAAGCGCTCCGGGCTGTGCTATACAGTCATTCAACGACGGAGTAGCATGCGCGCCAACCGGCGCTCGCCGGCCCTCTCCCCGTTCCACCTTTCGGAACCTGACACAGCATGCTTTCGCGCAAGTTCGGCCTCAATCTGATTGTTTTCCTGGCTATTGCCGCCCTGTTCACCGGTATCTGGGCGCTCTACAACCGTCCTGTGACCGCGCCGGACTGGCCCGAGCAGGTATCCGGTTATTCCTTCTCGCCGTTCCGTCAGGGACAGAGCCCGCAAACGGGCGTCTATCCCAGTGACGAGGAAATGCGTTCGGATCTCGAGCTGCTCTCCAAGCAGACCGACAGCATCCGTACCTATTCGGTAGACGGCGCGCTGGACAAGATTCCGCTGCTCGCCGAGGAATTCGGCCTGCGCGTGACGTTGGGCGTGTGGATCAGCCCCGATGAAGAACGCAACGAGCGCGAAATCACCAAGGCCATCGAGATCGCCAATACCTCGCGTAGCGTCGTGCGCGTAGTGGTCGGCAACGAGGCGTTGTTCCGCCGCGAGGTTACCGTCAAGCAACTGACCGCCTATATGGATCGGGTGCGCTCGGCGGTCAAGGTGCCGGTCACCACCTCCGAGCAGTGGCACATCTGGGAGGAATACCCGGAGCTGGCCGACCACGCGGATCTGATCGCGGCGCACGTACTGCCGTATTGGGAGTTCATGCGCATGCAGGATTCCACGCAGTTCACCCTCGATCGCGCCCGCGATCTGAAGAAGCTGTTCCCGAAAAAACCGCTGCTGCTCTCCGAGGTCGGCTGGCCGAGCAACGGCCGCGTGCGCGGTGGCGCCGAAGCGACCCAGGCGGATCAGGCCATCTACTTGCGTACCCTGGTCACCACGCTGAACGCCCAGGGCTACAACTACTTCGTGATCGAGGCGTTCGACCAGCCCTGGAAGGCCGGCGACGAAGGTTCCGTGGGCGCCTACTGGGGCGTTTACAACCTCGACCGTAATGCGAAATTCAATTTCGAAGGCCCGGTGGTGGCCATTCCGCAATGGCGACTGCTGGCAGTTGCCTCGGTAGTCATGGCCTTACTTTCCCTGGCGTTGATGCTCATCGACGGCAGCGCCCTGCACCAGCGTGGGCGCACCTTCCTGACCTTCGTCGCCTTCGCTGGCGGCTCGGCCCTGGTGTGGATCGGCTACGACTACAGCCAGCAGTACAGCACCTGGTTCAGCATGCTGGTCGGGCTGCTGCTCGGCGTCGGCGCCATCGGCGTGTTCATCGTCCTGCTCACGGAGGCCCACGAACTGGCCGAAACGGTGTGGACACAACGACGGCGACCCTTCACGCCGGTGCTGGGCGATAGCGATTACCGCCCCAAGGTGTCGATCCACGTGCCGTGCTACAACGAGCCGCCGGAGATGGTCAAACAGACCCTGGATGCCCTGGCCAACCTCGACTATCCAGACTTCGAAGTCCTGATCATCGACAACAACACCAAGGATCCTGCGGTGTGGGAGCCGGTGCGCGACTATTGCGAAGAGCTCGGCCCACGCTTCCGCTTCTTCCACGTGGCGCCGCTGCATGGCTTCAAGGGCGGCGCGCTGAACTACATCCTGCCGCACACCGCACCGGATGCCGAAGTGGTGGCGGTGATCGACTCCGACTACTGCGTCGACCGCAACTGGCTCAAGCACATGGTGCCGCACTTCGCCGATCCGTCGATCGCCGTGGTGCAGTCACCGCAGGACTATCGCGACGGTGAGGAAAGCACCTTCAAGAAGCTCTGCTACGCCGAGTACAAGGGCTTCTTCCATATCGGCATGGTGACCCGTAACGACCGCAACGCGATCATCCAGCACGGCACCATGACCATGATCCGCCGTACCGTGATGGACGAGTTGAAGTGGGCCGACTGGACCATCTGCGAAGACGCCGAGCTGGGCCTGCGCGTGTTCGAGAAAGGCTATTCCGCCGCCTATGCCCACGACAGCTTCGGCAAGGGGCTGATGCCGGACACCTTCATCGACTACAAGAAGCAGCGTTTCCGCTGGGCCTACGGCGCCATTCAGATCATGAAGGGACACGCCCGCGAACTGCTCGCTGGCAAAGGCAGCGAACTCAAGCGTGGTCAGCGTTATCACTTCGTGGCGGGCTGGCTGCCCTGGGTCGCCGATGGTCTGAACATCTTCTTCACCGCAGGTGCCCTGCTCTGGTCGGCGGCGATGATCATCGTGCCGCAACGGGTCGACCCGCCGCTGCTGATCTTCGCGATCCCGCCACTGACGCTGTTCCTGTTCAAGGTCGGCAAGATCATCTTCCTGTATCAGCGAGCAGTCGGGGTCAACCTCAAGGATGCGGCCTGCGCAGCGATAGCCGGGCTGGCGCTGTCGCACACCATCGCCAAGGCGGTGCTGTACGGCATGTTCACCAAGTCCATCCCGTTCTTCCGTACGCCGAAGATGCGCTCCAGCCACGGCCTGATGGTGGCCCTCGCCGAAGCCCGTGAAGAAGTCTTCATCATGCTCCTGCTGTGGGGCGGCGCGCTGGGTATCGCCATCGTTCAGGGGCTGCCCAGCTACGACGTGAAGTTCTGGGTGGTCATGCTGCTGGTGCAGTCGCTGCCGTACCTCGCCGCGCTGATCATGGCACTGCTGTCGTCCAGCCCGAAACCGCTGGAAATTCCGGTGGTACAGACCGAGGCGGAGAACGCCTGATCCCGGTGAGCGACACGACAACGGCGGCCAATTGGCCGCCGTTTTCTTTTCGGGTTGGTGAGCGGCAACCGCGCAAACAATCCCTGGGTATCGCTTCGCTCAACGCCAGGCTACGGGTGCGAACTGCATCGGCTCTTGTAGCCGGGTCAAGCGAAGCGCCTTTCCATGTAGCGCCAAAAGGCTGAACGCCTACGAGGCAGGCGCGTTTTGCTTTAAGCTATGCGCCCTTCCCGCCCTGCACTGCTTTACGCGCATTACTTTACCGGAGTTCCCATGACGGCCCTGTCCCCCACCCTCGAGCTCGCCTGCGATCTGATCCGTCGGCCATCCGTGACACCACTGGATGAAGGCTGCCAAGAGCTGATGATTCGCCGCCTCGCGGCTGTGGGTTTTGCCATCGAAGCCATGCGCATCGAGGACGTGGACAACTTCTGGGCGAGCCATGGCAGCCAGGATGGCCCGGTACTGTGCTTCGCTGGCCACACCGACGTAGTGCCCACCGGCCCGGTACAGGCCTGGCAGCACAGTCCGTTCGAAGCGTTGATCGACGAGCAGGGCATGCTCTGTGGCCGTGGTGCCGCCGACATGAAGGGCAGCCTGGCGTCGATGATCATCGCCGTCGAGCGCTTCGTCGCCGAATACCCGAACCACAAGGGCCGCATCACCTTTCTGATCACCAGCGACGAAGAAGGCCCTGCCCACCATGGCACCAAGGCCGTGGTCGAACGCCTGGCCGCGCGCAACGAGCGCCTCGACTGGTGCATCGTTGGCGAGCCGTCGAGCACATCGCTGGTCGGCGACGTGGTGAAGAATGGCCGCCGTGGCTCTCTGGGTGCGACGCTCACCGTACGCGGAATCCAGGGCCACGTGGCCTACCCACACCTGGCGAAGAACCCGATTCACCTGGCCGCCCCGGCCCTGGCCGAACTGGCCGCCGAGCACTGGGACGACGGCAATGCGTTCTTCCCGCCAACCAGTTTCCAGGTCTCCAACCTCAATTCCGGTACTGGCGCGACCAACGTGATTCCTGGCGAGCTGACCGCGGTGTTCAACTTCCGCTTCTCCACCGAATCCACGGTCGAAGGCCTGCAGCAGCGGGTCAACGCCATCTTCGACAAGCACGGCCTGGACTATCACATCGAATGGGCGCTCTCGGGTCTGCCGTTCCTCACCGAGCCAGGTGCCCTGCTCGATGCGGTCAGCGCCAGCATCCGCAGCGTGACCGGTCGCGAAACCACGCCAAGCACCAGCGGCGGTACGTCCGATGGCCGCTTCATCGCCACCCTCGGCACCCAGGTGGTAGAGATCGGCCCGGTCAACGCGACCATCCACCAGGTCAATGAACGCGTACTGGCCAGCGATCTCGATGTACTCACCGAGATCTACTACCAGACCCTGGTCAAGCTGCTCGCCTGATGCTCAGTTGCCCGATCTGCCAAGCGCCGCTGCAGGCCGTCGACAACGGCGTGGCCTGCCCCGCCAACCACCGATTCGACCGTGCGCGCCAGGGTTACCTCAACCTGCTGCCGGTGCAGCACAAGAACAGCCGCGACCCAGGCGACAACGCCGCCATGGTCGAGGCGCGTCGGCGCTTTCTCGATGGCGGCCACTATGCGCCGCTGGCTGCCCGACTGGCACAACTGGCGGCCGGCTACGGCCCGCAGCAGTGGCTGGATATCGGTTGTGGCGAAGGTTATTACACCGCGCAGATCGCCGAGGCGCTGCCAGAGGCCGACGGCTATGCCCTGGATATCTCCCGAGAAGCGGTGAAACGTGCCTGCAAGCGTGCTCCTCAGCTCAACTGGTTGATCGCCAGCATGGCCCGCGTGCCCCTGGCCGACGCCAGCTGCCAGTTACTGGCCAGTGTGTTCAGCCCGCTGGACTGGCAGGAAGCCAAACGCCTGCTCGCTCCCGGCGGTGGCCTATTGCGCATGGGGCCTACTCGAGAGCACCTGATGGAGCTGCGTCAGAAGCTCTACGACGAAGTGCGCGATTACGATGACCAGAAACACCTAGAGCTGATCCCGCCGGGCATGCGCCTGGCGCACAGCGAAACCCTGAGCTTCCCGCTGCTGCTCGACACGCCAGAAGCACGAGCCGACCTGCTGGCGATGACGCCCCATGGCTGGCGCGCTAGTGCCGAACGCCGCGCTGCGGTGATTGCCGAAAACTTCGAAGTGACCATCGCCATCCGCTACGATTGGATCGAGCGTGACGCGCCTTGAGCGCCCCGACCAGATGAGGATGAAAATGCGCCAACCGGATATCGAGATTTACCTCAAGGACGCCGATCACCAGGCCATTGCCGCCTGGCTGACTCAAGCCCTGGGCCCCTGCTCCGACTGGCAACAGAAAGGTCAGACCTTCCAGTGCCGCGCTGGCGAAGTACCGGTGACCTGGCTGCCCAAGGCCGTTGGCAAATGGCACAGCCTGTACCTGGAGAGCGACGCCACGCCATGGCAAGACGACCTGGCCTGCGCGCAGGCTGCCTACGCCGCTCTGGATGTGGAAGTCCGCTGCGCGCCTGGCAGCTGGGAAGAAGAGGAAAGCAATGAGCAGGCCGATCAGTGGCTGCGCATCAGCGCCGACGGCGTGCAGGAAATCACCTGGCGCACGGGCTGATCGCACCGGGACTGCAGCCCTGGGTATCCTTCGCTCAACCCAGGCTACGGCTTAACGATCACACCGCAGGCGTGCCATTCGGCTGCACGCCTCATGAACAGCTTTCGGCCTGTTCGACTCACATAGTCTTACCGACAGCGGCGCTTGCGAAGCCAAGCACCGCAGCCCCCTGTGTAGCTTGGCGTCGAGCGAGGCGACACCCAGGTTCCGATGCCCAGCGATACGGCCTCCACACCTTGTAGCACAAACTGAATATCGCTACATAACGATCAAAAACCCTGCTCAACCACCCGCAAATGATCTTGAAAGGTGTGACACCTCGTCGCACCTGATAAAAAGACAATCAACCAAATTTTCAGACATTTATTCCTGATAGCATCAATTTTCATGAAATTAACGACTTAATTCGGTTATTTATCATAATAATTCAACATGAAAAATAACAATATCTCCGATAACTTGTAGTCATGCTAAATAAACGCTCCATGAATATTGCTTACTGATCCGCTTCCTTTGCAGAATGCGGGCTATCGACTTTAGTCGATACCGTACCTCCGTCGCCCCCCGGGTGAATCTGCAACGATCGCAGGAGATGCAAGCGTGCACATTGGTGTTCCCCTCGAAACCTATTCAGGCGAAACGCGGGTTGCCGCGACGCCGGAAACCATCAAGAAGCTGATTGGCCAGGGCCATCAGGTCACCGTTCAAAGCGGTGCCGGCATCGCAGCCAGCATTACCGACAGTGCCTATGAAGCGGTGGGTGCGAGCATCGGCGATGCTGGCGCCGCATTCAGCGCGGCGCTGATTCTCAAGGTGGTTGCGCCAGACGACACCGAGCTGGCTCGCATGCAGCCCGGCAGCGTACTGGTCGGCATGCTCAACCCGTTCAGTGTGGAAACCATAGAGCGCATGAACGCGCGCGGCATCACCGCCTTCGCCCTGGAAGCGGCACCGCGCACCTCCCGCGCCCAGAGCCTGGACGTGCTGTCGTCCCAGGCCAACATCGCCGGCTACAAGGCGGTGATGCTGGCGGCCAACCATTACCCGCGCTTCATGCCGATGCTGATGACTGCTGCCGGCACGGTGAAAGCCGCTCGGGTGCTGATCCTCGGTGCCGGTGTCGCCGGTCTGCAGGCGATCGCCACGGCCAAACGGCTGGGCGCGGTGATCGAGGCCTCCGATGTGCGTCCTGCGGTTAAGGAGCAGATCGAATCCCTGGGTGCCAAGTTCGTCGACGTGCCGTTCGAGACCGATGAGGAGCGCGAATGCGCCGAAGGCGTTGGCGGTTACGCCCGCCCGATGCCCGCCTCGTGGATGGAGCGCCAGGCCAGGGCGGTGCACGAACGGGCCAAACAGGCCGACATCGTCATCACCACTGCTCTTATCCCAGGTCGCAAGGCGCCCACGCTGCTGCACGAAGCCACCGTCGCCGACATGAAACCCGGCTCGGTAGTCATCGACCTCGCCGCGATCCAGGGTGGCAACTGCCCACTGACGGAACTGGACAAGGTGGTGGTCAAGCATGGCGTGACCCTGATCGGCCACGGCAATCTGCCGGCCCTGGTCGCCGCCGATGCCTCAGCGCTGTATGCCCGCAACCTGCTCGACTTTCTCAAGCTGGTGATCGACGAGAGCGGCGCCTTCCACCTCAATCTGGAAGACGACATCGTTGCTGCCTGCCTGATGTGCAAAGACGGCGAAATCGTGCGCATCAACAAATGATGGCCTCCCTCTCTTTATGGAGAGGGCCAATCACTACAAGAAAAGGATCACCCCGATGGATCTGATTTCCGACGGCATCTACAACCTGATCATCTTCGTGCTGGCCATCTATATCGGCTACCACGTGGTCTGGAACGTCACCCCAGCCCTGCACACCCCACTGATGGCGGTGACCAACGCAATTTCTGCCATCGTCATCGTCGGCGCCATGCTGGCCGCCGCGCTGACCGTCACCCCACTGGGCAAGACCATGGGCACCCTGGCCGTGGCCCTGGCGGCGGTCAACGTCTTCGGTGGCTTCCTGGTTACCCGGCGCATGCTGGAAATGTTCAAGAAGAAGGCCCCGAAAGCCCCGGTGGAGAAGTAATCGATGAGCATGAACCTGATCACCCTCCTCTACCTCGTGGCCTCGGTGTGCTTCATTCAGGCGCTCAAGGGCCTCTCGCACCCGACCACCTCGCGGCGCGGTAATGCCTTTGGCATGGTCGGCATGACCATCGCCGTGCTCACCACCTTCGGTCTGATCTACAAACTCGGCAGTGAACTGGCCGTGCAGGGCATCGGCTACGTGATCGTCGGCCTGCTGGTCGGCGGCACCGCCGGCTCAATCATGGCCAAGCGCGTCGAGATGACCAAGATGCCGGAACTGGTCGCCTTCATGCACAGCATGATCGGCCTGGCCGCCGTGTTCATCGCCATCGCCGCTGTGGTCGAACCGCAATCACTGGGTATCGTTGCCAGCATTACCGACCCGATTCCTGCCGGTAACCGCCTGGAGCTGTTCCTGGGCGCGGCCATCGGCGCCATCACCTTCTCCGGCTCGGTGATCGCTTTCGGCAAACTGTCTGGAAAGTACAAATTCCGCCTGTTTCAGGGCGCACCGGTACAGTTCGCCGGGCAGCACCTGATCAACCTGGCTGTTGGCCTGACGATCCTCGCGCTCGGTCTTTACTTCACCTTCACCGGCAATCTGACCGCGTTCGCCATGCTGGTGGCCCTGGCCTTCATCATCGGCGTGCTGATCATCATCCCGATTGGCGGCGCCGACATGCCGGTGGTGGTGTCGATGCTCAACAGCTACTCGGGCTGGGCGGCGGCCGGTATCGGCTTCTCGCTGAACAACTCGATGCTGATCATCGCCGGCTCTCTGGTTGGCTCCAGCGGCGCGATCCTCTCGTACATCATGTGCAAGGCGATGAACCGCTCGTTCTTCAACGTCATTCTCGGCGGCTTTGGCGGGGCGACGGATGCAGGCCCGGCAGCAGGCAGTGGAGAGCAGCGCCCGGTGAAATCCGGCTCTGCCGACGATGCGGCATTCCTGCTCGGCAACGCCGACAGCGTGATCATCGTGCCCGGCTACGGCCTGGCAGTGGCCCGTGCCCAGCACGCCTTGAAGGAACTGACCGAAAAGCTGGCGCACAAGGGCATCACGGTCAAATACGCCATCCACCCGGTGGCTGGACGCATGCCGGGGCACATGAACGTGCTGCTGGCGGAAGCCGAAGTGCCGTACGACCAGGTGTTCGAGATGGAAGACATCAATGCCGAGTTCGGCCAGGCCGATGTGGTACTGGTGCTCGGTGCCAACGACGTGGTCAACCCGGCAGCGAAGAACGATCCGAAATCGCCCATCGCCGGCATGCCGATCCTCGAAGCCTTCAAGGCCAAGACCATCATCGTCAACAAGCGCTCAATGGCCAGCGGCTATGCCGGCCTGGACAACGAACTGTTCTACCTGGACAAGACCATGATGGTATTCGGCGACGCCAAGAAGGTCATCGAAGACATGCTCAAAGCCGTGGATTGAAAGCTCTTTCAGCCTCAAGCGTTTCTTTTGATTGATCGTTCCCACGCTCCGCATGGGAACGATCACCCAACCTCAGAAAGAACCCACCCTCATGTCAGGCTTTTCATCGCCCCCTCTGGGAGAAAACTCGCCGCCCACACGCCCGGTACAGTTCTCGACAAGTTGAAATCTTACCGAAAAAATACGGCCTGGCCGCCCCCGCCTCTTTCCTTCTCCAAGCGGATCATGAAGTGCCTCAACAGCCACCGAATGCCGCTGTGGAGCGGTAAAGGAACATGTCATGAAACCTTTGCGCAACGCCACATCGCCGCGATACCGCTCAAGATTTCCTGCCCACTGCAGCGCCTGCTCGTGAATTGGCAGCAGCGTGTGCATACACGCCGGTAGCTCGCCTAACTGGACGCCTATATTGGGCGATTTAGCTCTCTACCTAAGTAGACCATCAGGCATAACTGGCCAAACAACTCTGCCGAGAGTGATGCGCTGGCACAGTACTCGCCGACTAGGCAGGGATTGCGCTAGAGTGCGCGTCGCCGCAAAAAATACGCGGTCTGTCAGCGTGTTCAAGGAGTGAACCATGCGCCCTCGTTTCGTCCGCCGAGCCTGGCGGAGCTTGTTTTTATCTTTTGTCTTCGGCCTCTCAGTGGGCTCAGTGGCTGCAAACCCGTCTTCCAGCGTATGGCTGGGCTACGAGTTCGACGGCGACATTCCGCTTACCGCGCAAACTACCGGCAAGGGCATTTACGGATATGGCGCAAACCCAACTGCCTCGACAACTCTGCTGCCTATTGGGACGGTGCTAGACCCTCTGGTCACCACCTATGTGTGTGTCTATTCCAGCGTCGAGGATATCGCCAATGCTCTTTCGACGGGCGAACAGAAGATCGTAAGCGCTCAGGACGATGCCGCGATGCACGTGGCCACTGCCGGGGAATACCGCTCGGCCAGACTGGAAGCAGCTTTCGAGCACCTGCGAGGCTTCTGGTACTTCGAGCGTCTCGACTCGCAACAAATGGCCACCTTCATCCTTGCCATCTCGTCACCGGGTGGCGATGTCCTAGGACGCTGAACGCAGAGCTTCGGAGTGCGTCTGCCGGCTATATGACAGCCCCCGTGTGCTTTCATCTAGCCCCCCTGAGCAATCTAAAAAAAGACGAAGGCCGTAAAAGCCTTCGTCTTTTTTCATTCAGGTAACCGGGACGCAATGAGCGAGTAACAGTGCGCAAATATCTGACACAGAATTTGCATACAAATACAGCATGGTGCGATCCGGGCTTGATGGCGCAAAAATAAAAATAATGAGCTAAGCAACGACAGCGCACAATTGAAACTGTATCGGCTGCTTATCCCTGAAAATAATAAGTTTTACAGGTCAAAGCACTGCCAAACGACACGAGTCACGGCAAATCCACAAACACCGGTACAGTTATCCTCTAAATTAGCGAAACAGTTACAAAGCAACCTATCTAGTACGCAGCTTATTTACTTCAGCTGTGGCTACTGCTAGCCCCGCCCAAGGACGAAAATAGGCACCAGAACTTACCAACCCCGCCAAAAGCGGAAGGATGCACACCATGGAACGTACCCTCAGTTCCGATCTGCTTGTCGACAACTCGTCCAAATCTGCCACCAGCCTGCCGCTGAATCTTCTCGCTACTCTGCTCCTGTGGCAGCGTCGCATCGTCAGCCGCCGCCAACTGGCGCGTCTCGACACTCGCCTGCTGGCCGATGCCGGCATCAGCGAAAGCCAGCGTTACGCCGAACTGAGCAAACCGTTCTGGCGCTAATCGCGACCGTTGAGCTTCTCCCGCAAAACCCCGCCGGCATGCAGCGCCTGCGGGGTTTTGTCGTTTAAGGCTAGGTGATTCGCACAAGCGCCAAGTCGCATACACCCTTACACAAACTGTGCAGGTCTTTTTCAACGGTTCCACGCGAAGCGGTTAGAATGCTCGCTTTCAGCGAACCGTAGAGTCCAGACCATGCCAATCGCCCGCACCCTCGCGTTTTTCAGCCTGTTCAGCCTGGCCGCTGGCGCCTCTGCCAGCAGCTTTCTGGTGACTACCGATACTCTGGTCGATGCACTCGCAGGCACCATCGATACCACCTCCAACGCGACCTCCTCGGTTGTCGACAACAAGGTCGTGCTGGCCGCAAAGGATGACGCTGCCAGCTTCGTCGCTAGCCAGGGCACGCTGCGTGGTGCGCACCTGGAAGCCGCACTGCAACACATCCGCGGCCGCCTGCCGACGTTGCAAGCCGATGATGGGCAACTGGCGCAGGCCATCCTCGCGCTTTAAACACCTGATCATTGCTGGAACTGCGGCAGGTGTTCTTCGTCCAACCAGCCAATCCAATTTATTCTCATCCCGTTCGGAGACCGTTCATGAAGCGTCCGTTGTTCGCCGCCGCTGTATCCCTTGCCCTGTTCGCCGGCGCCGTTCAGGCCCAGACCCTGGTGGCCACCAGCAACATCATCGTCCGCGCCCTCGATCGCACCATCGACTTCACCTCGGATACCACCACGTCGGTTCGCGACATGAAAGTGGTCATCGAAGCCCGTGACGACGCTGCCAGCTTCGTCGCCAGCCAAGGCGACATCCGCGGTGCCCAGCTGGAAGCCGCCTTTGGCGCCCTGCGTAGCCAGCTTCCCGAAGCGCAGAATGCTTCCGATCAGGTATTGGCCGAAGCCATTCTCGCTCTGTGATGGCCCCCCGCGGCTGGCTTCTGCTGCTGACTTTGCTAGTCAGCACGGCCAGTCACGCCCAGCTCAAGCTGACCCTGGATGACGGCCAGCTGAACAGCGTCGAGCGCCAGGCCAGCCTGGCGCTGCTCGACGAAGCCGTGGCAGCAATGCCTCCGCGGCTGCGTGAATCGGTAGATCGCGAAGTCAGGGTGCGTTGGGTAGCCATGCCCGAGCAGATCTATGGGCGCGCTGGCCGCTTCAGCGGTGTCGAGCTCAATGCCAGCCTGTTACCCGGCCTCGCCGACGGCAGTGCAGCAAAGGCTGCCACCGGGCGCCCCCATGGCACCGTGCGCAACGAACTGCTGGCCACTGTGCTCCATGAAGTGACACACCTTTATGATCGCGGCGCTTTTTGGGGCACTGAACAGCGCACGCTGCTGCAGCGCTGCCAGCGCCAGAACGGCAGCATGGGCGCAGTCGGTTTGCCGGCCGAATGCCGTGGCCAGACCGAACGCCGCTTCACTCTCAGCGACGATCCACGCCTGCTCGACCTGGCCGGCTGGCCGCAGCGCGTCGGCACCCGTGGTGAACGCGACCAGCAGAACGGCCAAGTGGCGCGCAGCCCGGACATCTACGAATTGAGCAACGCCCGCGAATTCGTCGCGGTGAACATGGAGTACTTTCTCCTCGACCCCGAATATGCCTGTCGCCGCCCTTCCCTGGCGCGCTTCTTCAGCGAGCATTTCGGCTGGTCACCGGCGAACGCCACGCCTTGCGGCACGGGCTATGCTTACCTCAATGCAGGCCGCGATTTCGACAAGCAGGCGCTGGCCAATCTCGACCCCGAGCGGGTCTACGAAGTGGACTATCTGCTCGCCGAAGCCAACCAGAACATGGCCAGTCGCTGGGGCCACAGCATGCTACGGCTGGTGATCTGCGCACCGGGCCGGCCACGTGGGCCGGACTGCCGGCTGGATCTCGATCAGCATCTGGTGCTGTCTTACCGAGCCTTCGTCGGTGACGTCCAGCTGTCGAGCTGGGACGGCCTCACCGGCGCCTACCCCTCGCGCCTATTCGTGCTGCCCCTGGCCCAGGTGATCGAGGAATACACCAAGGTCGAGCTGCGCAGCCTGGCCTCGGTGCCACTGACGCTGCCCCGCGCTCGCCTCGAGCAACTGGTCGCCCGCGCAGTCGAGCAGCACTGGAGTTATGACGGCGACTACTTTTTCGTCTCCAACAACTGTGCGGTGGAAACCCTCAAGCTGCTGCGTAGCGGAACCGATATGGCGCGCCTGCAGGACCTCGACAGCATCACGCCCATCGGCCTGCTGGAAGTACTCGAAGCACGCGGCCTGGCCGATAGCAGCATGCTCGAGAACTCCCGCGAGGCGCTGCGCCTGGGCTACCGCTTCGACTCGTTCCGTGACCGCTACCAGGCCATGTTCAAGGTGCTGCAGCAGCGTCTACCGATCCGCCAACAACGCGTCGAGGACTGGCTGGAGCAGCCGTCCAGCGAACGCCGACAGTGGTTCGAGCAGGCCGACCTGCGCGCCAGTGCCGCCATGCTGCTGCTCGAACAGGCGGCGATGCGCCGTCAGCTACTGCTCTCCCAGGACGAACTCAAGCAGCGCTACCTGACCGGCCGCGCCGCCAAGGATCCGAACCTGGACAAGGCCGGTGACGCCCTGGAGCAGATCCTCGCCGGCACCGGCTTTCTCAGTCGCCCGGCAGAATTGCTCGAGGGTGGTTATGGCCTGCCGCAACAGGGTGAATGGCAGCGCCTGGAAAGCGAAACCCGCAATCGCCAGCAGCAACTGAGCTTGCTTAGCGCCGACCTCGACGAGGAAGTGCGTCGCCTGCTGGAGCCTCAACGCCTCGCTGAGCTGGAGGCCAACGAGACCAATCTGAAGCTGCTTGGCGATCACCTACGCACGCTGCACAAAGCCAGCGGCGGGCTGCAGTTGTAGTTATCACTCTCGAGAGCCGGCCCTGAAAGCAGCCGAACGACTTTTATCTAATCATCAAGTCACCGAATCAGGAAACCTGACCACGGCACTGAAGCCCTTCGGACTGGCATTGCTGAAGCCGATGGAGCCGCCCAGATGGCGAGCGATCATGCCGACGATGGCCAGCCCCAGCCCTGCGCCCTGAGGGTTGCCCGCACTGTGGAAGCGCTCCCCCAGACGCGGCAATCGGGCGTCTTCGACACCCGGCCCCTGATCGACGACCTGCAGCTGCACGCCCTGGCCTTCACGGCGAACCCGCACGCTCACTTCGCTTCCCGGTGAGGAGAAGGTCAGCGCGTTGCTGACCAGGTTCTGCAGCAGGATGACGATCAGCCCGCGTTCGCCCTGGATCACCACGGCCTCGTCGGCCTCCAGCTCCAGCTCGATCTGCCGGTTCAGCGCCAGCGGCGCCAGATCCGCCAGTTCCTCGCGCACCACCGCCGTCAAATCGAGAGGCTGCAGGTTCTGCGAGGGCGCTTCCAGGCGGGCCATGGTCAGCAACTGGCTGGCGATGCGGGTGGCGCGATGCACGCCCTGCTGCAGGAATGCCAGGGCTTCCTCGCGCTCCTGCACGCTGCCGGCCTGCAGCGCGTTGCGCACATGGATATCGAGAATCGCCAGGGGCGTACGCAGCTCATGGGCGGCATCGGCGATGAAGCGTCGCTCCCGTTCGAGCAACGCACGCAGTTGGCTCAACACGTCATCCAAGGCCAGGCGCATCGGCTCCAGCTCCGGTGGCAACGGGCCGGCCGGCAACGGTTCGAGGCTGTGCTCCGGGCGTTCGCGCAGTTGCTGAGCGAGACGCTGCAACGGGCGCAATCCCCAACCCAGCAGCAGCCAGATGAAGGCGGCCAGCAATGGCAAACAGATCAGCGTCGGCATCAGCGTGTGCTGGAGAATCTGATGGATCAGGTCCTGGCGCAGATCCTCACGCTCGCCGACCCAGATCCGCAGCCCCTGACCGGCATCCTCCAACAGCACCCCACACCACTCCTGATCGTTGAGAAAGAAGTCGTGAATCCCGGGTGCGGGCGGCGACGCCAGTGGCGGCGCCTGCTCGGAACGCACCAGCAGCGTGCCGTCTGCGGCCCACACCTGGAACGCCAGGTTGATTTCATAAGGATGGGAAAAGATGCCCTCGGCCGAGAGATCCAGGGCGCTGTCCAGCGCATGCCGGACGAATTGCCAGTCGGTCGGCTGGCCGTCCGGCTGCTGCAGCATGCCTTGCAGCACCCGGGCGGCCTGTACCAACTGGGCGTCATAGACAGCCTCGGTCTGCCGATGGCTGTCTCGCAGGGCGAGCAGCACCAGGGCCAGGCTGCCGACGAGCACCAGGGCGATGGTCGGCGCGAGAATGCGCGTACGGATGGAAATCATGGCGCGCGCTCCACCAGATAACCGACCCCGCGTACGGTGCGTATCAGATCGCTGCACAACTTGCGGCGCAGGTTGTGAATCAGCACTTCGAGGGTGTTGCCAGGCCCGCTTTCCTGCCAACCGTAGAGGGCGTTGCCGAGGCGTTCACGGGTGACCACCACGCCGGGACGGATCAATAGTTGATGCAACAGCTGATATTCCATGGGTGTCATCGGCACGCTGCGGCCCTGATAGCGCACTTCCTGGGTAGCCGGGTCGAGGCTCACGCCGGCGTACTCCAGCACCGGCTGCGCCCTGCCCTGGCTGCGGCGCAGCAAGGCGCGGATACGCGCTTTCAGTTCCTCGGGATCGAAGGGTTTGACCAGATAGTCGTCGGCACCAGCATCCAGCCCGAGGATGCGATCCTCCATGGCGTCACGGGCGGTGAGCACCAGCACCGGTACGGCATTCTCGCTGCGCGCGCGCAACTGGCGCAGCAGCGTCATGCCATCCAGGCGCGGCAGACCGAGGTCGAGTAGCACCAGATCGAACTGCTCGCTGCGCAGGGCGTGGGCGGCTTCGATGCCGTCTTCCAGCCAGTCCAGCGTATAACCTTCGCCGCGCAGGGCGACGCGAATTCCGCGCGCCAGGGCGCGATCATCTTCAACCAGCAGGACACGCACGCGACGCACCTCGTCAGATATGGCGGCGGCCATGATGCGCCGTCTGCAGCCCGATTTGCACGGACTGTTGTTACCGAGATTTGCCCATTAAGACTTTCCTAAGCTTCGCGTCGCAAGGTGAGGCTCACCACCACAGGAGAGTCCCACCATGCGTTACTTCGCCCTTCTCGCACTGCTGCTTGGCAGCCCGCTGGCCCTGGCCAGCACCGAATGCACCACCGCCGACCGCTCGACCTGGCAAGACCCGGAGAAATTCCAGGCACAACTGAAGGAGCAGGGTTACCAGATCAACAAGTTCAAGATCACCAAAGGCAACTGCTACGAGATCTACGGCTTCGACAAAGACAAGCGCAAGGTCGAGATCTATCACGACCCGGTATCTGGCAAGGCGATCAAGACCGAGATCGAAGACTGATGCCCGCGGCGACGATACGACTCTGGGACCCGCTGATCCGGCTGTTCCATGTGTCGGTGGCCGGAGTCTTCGTCGCCAACTATTTCTTCACCGAGGAAGGTGACGACTGGCATACCTGGCTCGGCTACTACGCCTGCGCCTGGCTGGCGGTTCGCCTGGTGTGGGGCTTCGTCGGTTCGCGCAGCGCCCGCTGGGCAGACTTCTGGCCGACGCGCGCGCGCCTCGCCGAACACCTGAGTCACCTGCTCGGCGGCCGTGCCTATCGTCGCCTCGGCCATTCGCCGCTGGGCGCCGTGGTGATGCTGCTGATGATGGCGGCCATCGCCACCCTAGGCATCAGCGGCTTCCTGATGCAGGAAGTGGACGCGCTGTGGGGCGTCGACTGGCCACTCACGCTGCATGGCTGGGTCGCCGATGGCCTGGCCGCTCTGGTGGTCATCCACATGGCCGCCGCGCTCATCGAAAGTATTCACCTGCGCGAAAACCTGCCGCTGTCGATGATCACCGGCAAGCGCCGCGCCCATTCCGAAGACCGCTGATACCTCAGGAAAACCCCATGCTGCCCATACGTGCGCGTTTTAGCTCTGGAGCGCCGCGCTCCTGGCTGTCGCTCGTGGCCCTGGCCACTCTCAGCTGTCTGTTGCTGCTCGCCGACGATTTTCTGCAGCAACTCTTCACCCCCAACAACCACGCCGAGTTGGAAGCCGGCTACGTCGCCATACTCTGGCTGTTCAGCCTGGGACTCTGGTTATGCAACCTGCGCTGGCTGAGCATGATCATCCTGGCGCTGTTCGCGGCGATGCAACTGATGCAGCTGGCCAATATCAGCTTCTTCGGCGAACCGCTGACCGCCATCGATATCCAGTCGCTGCTCAACGACCCGGGCGAGGTTCGCGAAACCGCGGCGGATAGCTTCGCTCGGCACTGGCCGGTGCTGCTCTGCGTGGCCATTCCCTACGGCCTGCTGCTCGCCCTGCACTGGCGTTTGCCGGGCAGAATCAGCTTGCCGGAGAGCCGCTGGGCGCTGGTGCTGATCGCCGTGGTATTGCTCTCGAAACCCTACCGCGCCACCTACCGCAACCTCGACTCGTTCGCCGCCAGCCCCAGCCGCAGCGCGCTGCACAACAACCTCAACGTGTTCTCCGCCTGGGCCGTGCATCTGGCGTTCAAGCCGGAGGTCGAGCTGCCGCCCGCCCCCTTCACGCCGTATGCGCTCAGCCCCAGCCTGAGCGAGGCGAAACACGTCTGGCTGGTGGTCGCCGATTCACTGCGCAGTGATCGCCTCGGGGTGTTCGGCTATGGCCGCGATACCACGCCACAGCTGGCCAGTTACCTGCGTGACCACCCCAGCGCCTTCGTACGCCCCGGCATCGCCGCCGGGGTGGCCACCGATGTCAGCCTGCCCTACCTGATCAATCCGATTCGTGAACCGGGGCAGGACTCGCTGCTGCGCACCGGCGACATCAACCTGTTCCGCTTCGCCAAGCAGGCAGGCTTTCGCACTCACTGGATCTCCTCCCAGGAATCCAAGCTGCTGGCCAACCTGGGCAGCCGCTATCTGGACGTGTCGATCACCCGCGAGGATCACCCGGTACGTTTCCTCAAACAACAGGATCGCGCCCTGCTCGACGTGCTCGACAAGCAGCGCTGGGGCGAGCGCAATTTCGTGGTGCTCAACCTGCGTACCGCCCACCTGCCCTATGCGCAGAACTATCGCCATGAAACGAAGCCGGCACCCTGGGCCGACCAGGGCGCCAACGGGCAGAGCAATGCCTATGACAACTCGGTGCATTACCTCGACAGCCTGCTGGCCGAAGTCATCGCCGACTTCGACCGCCTGGAGGGCGAGCGTTACCTGATCATCACCGGCGATCATGGCCAGCGCCTGGGCGAGGGAGGCCACTGGGGCCACAACGATCTGGTGCCGGAAGTCAGCGACGTGCCGGTGATCGTCATTGGCCGCGAGGCGCAGCCGCAAGTCATGGCGAGCCTGTCAGCGGAGCGCTGGATCAGCCATTACGAGGCCGGCAAATGGCTTGCCGCGCGCCTCGGCACGCGCATCGACAACCCCAACCTGCGCCCCAACGAGCATTTCGTGCATGGCAAGCTGCTGTTCACCGACAACTTCATCCAGCGCGTCTGCGAAACGCCGGCGGGCCTGATCCATCACCCACCGCAGCAACTGAGCATGCTGCTCAAACAGCCCGAGGCCCGCTGCGAGGGCTGATCTGCCGTCGCAGGTGGCTTGCACCACCTGCGACAGGCAACCCTCAGCCAACCGGCTTGCCCGCGGCACGCTCGCGGAAGGTCAGCAGGAAGGCCAGCAGTACGCCAGCCGAGAACACCGCCGGGAACAGCCAGATGCTGAACCAGTCGTGGGCGCCCTGGATGGAGTAGTGATCGGACACCATGCCGGCCACCCAGAAACCGATCAGCATGCCGACGCCATAGGTGGCCAGGGTGATTAGACCCTGGGCCGAGCTCTTGATGCTCTCGCCAGCCTTGCCGTCGGTGTAGATCTGCCCGGAGACGAAAAAGAAGTCGTAGCACACGCCGTGCAGGACGATACCGGCGACCAGGAATGCCACCAGTTCGCCGCTGTTACCGTAGGCGAACAGCACATAGCGCAGCGCCCATGCCGCCATACCCACCAGCAAGGTCGCCTTGATCCCGAAGCGCTTGATGAACAAGGGCAACAGCAGCATGAACAAAACTTCCGAAACCTGACCGAGGGTCATCATGCCGGTCGGGTTGGCAACGCCGATTTCGGTCAGGAACAGGTTGGCGTTCTGGTAGTAGAAGGCCAGCGGAATGCAGATCAGGATGGAGGCCAGAAAGAAGGTCGCGAAGCCGCGATCCTTGAGCATCTGCAAGGCATCCAGGCCGAGCAGGCGCTTGATACCGGCCTGCTGGCCGGGCACCGGAGGCGTCGCTGGCAGGCTGAAGCTGTACAGCCCGAGCAGCAGCGAGGCGCCGGCGCAGAGCAGGAAGGTGTTGCGCAGGGCGCCATCGGCGATGGCCTGCTGGGCATCCCAGGCGAACACGAAACTGATCACCAGGCCGGCTACGATCCAACCCAGCGTGCCCCACACCCGCACCTTGGAAAACTGCGCCGCCGGGTCGCTCAACTGCCGAAACGCCACCGCATTGACCAGCCCGAGCGTTGGCATGTAGACCACCATGTAGCAGAGCACCAGTGGATAGAAGGTGGCGAAATCCTCGGCTCGGTAGAGCTGGTACAGCAGCACCGCGCCACCCAGGTGGAGGATCGCCAGCAAGCGCTCGGCGTTGACGAAGCGGTCGGCGATCAGGCCGACCACGAAGGGCGCCAGAATCGCCCCCCAGGACTGGGTCGCGTAGGCCATGCCGATCTGTCCCCCACTGGCCTCCAGGGTGCGCCCCAGGAAGGTACCCAGCGTGACGAACCAGCCTCCCCAGATGAAGAACTGGAGAAACATCATCACGCCCAACCTGACATTCAAAGTGCTCATGTTCTTATCCTTGTTGTTGTTCACGAGACAGCGTTAAACATATTCAGTCCAAGCCCAGCAGCCCCCGATTGCGCGAGGTGCTGCTGGTGACCCCGGCGAAATCGTCGAAGGCGCGTTGCGCACGGGTGATCAAATGGCGGGCGATGACATCCGCCCCTTCGCCAGCACCCTGGGCAGCGTCCTTGAGGCAGCACTCCCACTCCAGAACCGCCCAGCCCTGATAGCCGTACTGGGTGAGCTTGCTGAAGATCGCCTTGAAGTCGATCTGCCCATCGCCCAACGAACGGAAACGACCGGGGCGATCGACCCACGCCTGATAACCGCCATACACCCCGGAACGGGCATCGGGCCTGAACTCCGCGTCCTTGACGTGAAACATGCGAATGCGCGGGTGATAACGGTCGATGAAGCCCAGGTAGTCCATCTGCTGCAGCAGCATGTGGCTGGGGTCATAGAGAATGTTCGCGCGAGAATGACCACCGACAGCGCCCAGGAAGCGTTCGAAGGTGGCGCCGTCGTGCAGGTCTTCGCTGGGGTGCAACTCGTAGCAGAGGTCGACACCCGCCTCATCGAAGGCATTGAGGATCGGCAGCCAGCGCCGCCCCAACTCGGCGAAGCCTTCTTCCACCAGGCCCGCCGGGCGCTGCGGCCAGGGATACAGATAGGGCCAGAGCAGCGCGCCAGAGAAAGTCGCGTGAGCCGACAGGCCCAGCCGCTGACTGGCCCTCGCCGCCAGCTTCAACTGGCTGACCGCCCACTCGGTACGCTCTCGCGGGCGGCCTCTCAGATGCACCGGGGCGAAGTCGTCGAACAGGCTGTCGAACGCCGGGTGTACGGCGACCAACTGGCCTTGCAGGTGAGTGGACAGTTCGCTGATCGCAACGCCGGCCTCGGCACAGATGCCGTTGAGCTCATCGCAATAGGTCTGGCTCTCGGCGGCGCGTTGCAGGTCGATGCACTGCGGCCCCAGCGTCGGCAACTGGATGCCCTTGTAGCCGAGCGACGCCGCCCAGCCGGCCTGGTTTTTCAGGTCGTCGAACGGCGCCTCGGCAGAGAGGAACTGGGCGAGGAAAATACCCGGGCCGCGAATGCCTTTTGTACTGGAGGTCATGACTGTGCTCCTGCGGTCGGTGCCAGCACCGTCCATTTCGCCTCGCTGGCATGGCTGGCCAGCGCCGCTTCGATGAAGGCCATGCCGCGCGCGCCGGTCTCTATGCCTGGCAGGGCGGCAGCGGCGCTGCGGGAGCCGGCAATCGCCCGAGCGAAGTCGCCATACAGATTGGCCATGGCTTCCAGATAGCCCTCGGGATGGCCCGCCGGCAGACGAATGCGGCGCAGCGCCTCCTCGCACAGCCAGCTGTAGTTGGCCCCGGCACGCAACACGCGCATCGGTTGGTCGAGCGAGCGATGAACCAGGCTGTTGGGCTCTTCCTGGCGCCACTCCAGGCCACCCTTGTCACCGTAGATGCGGATCTTCAGGGCGTTCTCTTCGCCGGCGCAGACCTGGCTGGCGAGCAGCACGCCGCTGGCCCCCTGCTCGGTCAGGAACAGCATCGCGCAATCATCGTCCAGCGCGCGGCCGGGCACGTGGGTAGCGAGGTGCGCACAGATGCGCGCGATACGCTGACCACTGACGAATTCGACCAGGCTGAAGGCATGAGTACCGATATCGCCGATGCAGCCGCCCTGCCCCGCCAACTGAGGGTCACCACGCCAGGCAGCCTGGCGGTTGCCCTGGCCGGCAAGGTCGTCGCTGAGCCAGCCCTGGGGGTATTCGACATACAGCTTGCGCACCTGGCCGAGCTCGCCAGTCTGCACCATGTGCCGGGCCTGCCAGATCATCGGGTAGCCCTGGTAGGTGTGGGCCAGCCCGTAGAGAACATCTGCGTTATCGAGCAGCTGCGCCAGGCGGCGGGTGTCGGCACTGGTCAGCGCGGCGGGTTTCTCGCAGAACACATGAATGCCGGCTTGCAGCGCAGCGGCAGCGATGGGCGCATGCAGGTGATTGGGCGTGACGATCGCCAACAGGTTGATGCGTTCACTGGGGTCGAGGCCCGCCTCGCCCTCCAGCAGCGCCTGCCAACTGGCGTACACACGCTGCGCAGGCAGGCCACACTCGCGGCCGGTTTCGGCATTGCTGGCCGGATCACGGCTGAAGGCGCCGGCCACTAGCTCGATACCTCCGGCCAGGGCGGCAGCCTGGCGATGCACCTTGCCGATGAAGGCGCCAGCGCCACCGCCGATCATTCCCAGCCTTACGTTTGCAGCAGGCATGCATAACTCCGTCTTGCGCTATTTTTATGGGTATTCTCATCAATGTAACCGGTTACATTGAAAGATATATAGACCTCGGCCTTAGCCAGGTCAAGCGCGCCACGACGGTCGGGTTGCGGTAATCTAACGGCGAACCGGCGCTCGCCGCTGGCCAGAAAACAGAGGGTGCATGACAAATATCCGCAAGGTAGCCGCACTGGCTGGCGTCTCGGTCGCCACGGTATCCCGTACCCTGAAAAGCCCTGCCCAGGTGTCGCCGGAAACCCGCGAAAAGGTGCTCGATGCCGTCGAGCACGCCGGCTACAAACCCAACCTGATGGCCATCCAGTTTCGCTCCCAGCGCACCCGCAATCTGGTGGTGCTGGTACCGGATATCGCCAATACCTTCTTCGCCCAGGTCATCCGCGGCATTCAGGAAGCGGCCAGCGCGTTCGGCTATCGGGTGCTGCTGTGCAATACCCTGGGCAACCCGGAAACCGAGCGGCAGTTCGCCGAGCTGGTGGATGCCAGGCAGGCCGACGGGGTCATCCAGCTGCGCGCCTTCGACCCGTTCGCGCGCCAGGATCATCCGCCGCTGGTGAACATCTGCGAGATCGTCGACGACGCCCCCTGGCCCACGGTCAGCCTGAACAACCGCGGCGCCGCCCGTACCATGACCGAGCACCTGCTGGATCTTGGTCATCGCCGTATCGGGCTGATCCAGGGGCCGCCGGACAGCCCGCTGACCCGCGAGCGCTTCGCCGGTTATTGTGAAGCCCTCGACGCCGCGGGTATCGAGCTCGATCCCGCCCTGCTGCAGGACGGTAACTACGACTGCCAGTCCGGGCATGCCGCGACGGCGCACCTGCTGCGTGCCGAGCCGCGCCCGACGGCGATCTTCTGCGAGAACGACGAAATGGCCATGGGCGCCATCCGCTGTATTCGCCAAGCCGGCCTGCGGGTTCCCGAGGACATTTCGGTCGCCGGCTTCGACGACATCTCCTTCGCCGCCTTTTGCGACCCGCCGCTGACCACCATCGCGCAACCGGCTGAGGCCTTCGGCCAGCACGCGGTGGCAATGCTGCTCGCCCTGCTGGAAGGAAAGAGCATCGCCGAGCATCGCCTGATCCTGCCTTTCGAACTGGTCGTTCGGGCGAGCACCGCAGCCCGTTCACAGCCGCCTGCTCAGGCCTAACGGCAGCTGCGAGCCCAGGGGCGACAATGCTGCTTGCCTGATACTGCGGCTGACATCAAAAGAGAAAATTAGCGCTGAACGAGACGCCCATGACCTGCTTATGATGCTGCGCTGAACATCCTCCCCCGAGCCCGAATCGTAGATGCCCAGAGAAAATTTCAACGACCTGCAGGCCTTCGTGGTCATTGCCCGGGAGGGCAGTTTTACCCGCGGCGCAGCGCACCTCGGTGTTTCCCAATCGGCCCTCAGCCACACCATTCGCAGCCTGGAAACGCGTCTCGGCGTTCGCCTACTGACCCGCACCACGCGCAGCCTGGCACTCACCGAAGCCGGCGAGCGGCTCTACGCCACGGTGGCGCCGCGCCTCGAAGAGATCGAGGCGGAGATCAGCGCTGTCAGCGAGTTTCGTGACAAGCCGGTCGGCACGCTGCGTATCACCACCTCCGAACACGCCGCCAACAACATCCTCTGGCCCAAGTTGCACAAGGTGCTGTGCGACTACCCGGATATCAAGGTTGAGATCACTGTCGACTACGCCCTTACCGATATCGTGGCGCAGCGTTACGACGCCGGCGTGCGCCTCGGTGATCAGGTAGCCAAGGACATGATCGCCGTACCGATCGGCCCGACCCTGCGCATGGCGGTGGTCGCCTCGCCGGAGTACTTCACCCGCTACGAGATCCCGCTCACCCCGGCGGATCTGGCTCGGCATTGCTGCATCAACCTGCGCCTGCCCACCTACGGCGGCTTGCTGCAATGGGATTTCGAGAAGGACGGCCATGAAGTGAAGGCCCGCGTCGAGGGTCAGTGGACCTTCAACAGCAGCACGCCCGTACTACGCGCCGCCCTGGCTGGCTGCGGGCTGGCCTTTCTGCCCGACGACATGGTGCAGGAACAGTTGGCCGACGGCAGCTTGGTGCGCGTGCTGGAAGACTGGTGCGAGCCATTCGCCGGCTACCACCTGTACTACCCGAACCGCCGCCAGTACTCCCGCGCCCTCGGCGTGATCATCGATGCGCTGCGTCACCCGGGCTGAGTAGCGCCTGCAACGGCCTACTGGCGCGCCTCGAAAACCGACTGCAGTACCGGCAGGGCCGACATCGCCCGCGGCCAACCCGCGTAGAACGCCAGGTGGGTGACGACCTCGGCCGCCTGCTCGCGGGTCAGGCCGTTATCCATGGCGCGGTTGAGGTGGAACGGCATCTGCTCGGCCTGACCACGGGCGATTAGCGCCGCCACGGTAACCAGACTGCGATCACGCGGCGCCAGCTGCGGTCGTAGCCAGAGGTCGGCGAACAGTACGTCGTCGGTGTAACGCGCCAGACGCGGCGCAACCGGTGCCACGTTATCGCGCACACTCTTCGTCCGTCGTGTTTCAGCCGCTTCATCGACCGGCAACGGCGCCTGGCCTCCCGTCTGGTAACGCTCTGGATCGATGCCGCGCTTTTCGAACACGTCGCCTGTAACGCCCACTGCCGACATCGCGCTTGGCCAGCCGGCATAAAACGCCAGGTGCGTGATCAGCTCGACGATCTCCCCCGGTTCGACACCGTTGTCCAGCGCCAGATTGATGTGCGAGGTCATCTGCGCTGATTGCCCATTGGCGACCAGCGTCGACAGCGTGACCAGGCTGCGATCCCGGGGCGCGAGCGCCTCGCGCTTCCACAGATCACCGAACAGCACCGTTTCGGTGTAGGCGAACAGCTGTGGCGCGGTTTGCCGTGCCTGCCGGGCGGCGGGCGTATCCGGTACGCCCTGAGCGGCAGCTTCCAGGGAAACGGCGCAGAGCAGTGTGGAAGCCAGGGATGCACGGGATTTCATGGGAACACCTGTCCGTTCACTTGAGGTCTTGAAAGCCTAGGGCCCAGACCTCGCGTGAGTAAGACCAGAATCACGCATACGGTGGTGAGCAAAACTCATGAAAACCACTGATCAACTCATGAATTAACCTCATGACGCTATGCCGACTTTACTACCTAGTGCTGCCCTCCCCCGCTGATTAAGGTGAGTCAGGCTTATTCGATACCACTGCACTCGCTACCAGAGAGCAGCGGCCGAACCAGACGGGAGAAGTGCAGATGCAAAAACGCCAACTCGGCAACAGCGGTCTTGAAGTCTCGGCCATTGGCCTCGGCTGTATGGGGCTGAGCCACGGCTATGGACCGGCAACCGATCGCAATCAGGCGATAGCACTGATCCGCGCTGCAGCGGATCGCGGCGTGACCTTCTTCGATACCGCCGAAGTGTACGGGCCGTTCATCAACGAGGATGTGCTTGGCGAAGCCCTGGCCCCCATGCGTGATCAGGTGGTGATCGCCAGCAAATTCGGCTTCACCTTCGGCGACGACGGCAAACAGCAGATACTCGACAGCCAGCCACGGCAGATTCGCCTGGCCGTGGAGGGCTCGCTCAAGCGTCTGCGCACCGAGCGTATCGACCTGCTTTACCAGCATCGTGTCGACCCACAGGTGCCCATCGAGGATGTCGCCGGCACCGTCGCCGAGCTGATTGCCGAGGGCAAGGTGCTGCACTTCGGCCTGTCCGAAGCCGGCGCGAGCACCATCCGCCGTGCTCATGCCGTGCAGCCGCTCGCGGCCCTGCAGAGCGAATATTCGTTGTGGTGGCGCGAGCCGGAGGAGGAAATCATGCCGCTGCTCGAAGAGCTGGGCATCGGTTTCGTGCCCTTCAGCCCACTAGGCAAGGGCTTTCTCACCGGCGCGATCAAGCCGGGCCAGCAGTTCGGCAGTGACGATTTCCGCAGCCAGGTGCCGCGCTTCGCAGCCAGCGCACTGGATGCCAATCAGGTACTGGTCGAGCTGCTGCAGGAAATCGCCATGGACAAGGGTGCGACACCGGCACAGGTGGCGATTGCCTGGCTGCTGGCGCGCAAACCCTGGATCGTGCCGATCCCCGGCACCACCAAACTGGCGCGGCTCGAAGAGAACCTGGCCGCCGTAGCACTCACCTTCGATGCCGCCGAGATGAGCCGGATCAGCAATGCGGTCGAACAGATTCCGGTGACCGGCAATCGCTATCCCGCGGCGCTGCAGGCGAGGGTCGGTCGATGAAAGCCGGAAACTGCTCATGAGCGATGCCCACGACCCACTGCGCCGCACGCTGCTCGCCGCGCTCGCCAGCGCCCCCTTTCTGGCTGGCGCCAGCGCCGGCACCCAGGGCGCCGAGGTACAAGGACAGGGTTCGCGCCTGCTGGTGGCGTACTTCTCGCGAAGCGGCAACACCCGCGTCATCGCCGGCCTGCTGCAGCGTACGCTGAAGACCGACCTGCTGGAGATCCAGCCGGCCACGCCCTATCCCGAGGACTACCTGCAAACCGTCGAGCAGGCGCGCCAGGAGCGCAACAGCGGCTACCGACCACCTCTCGCGTCCACAGGGGTGGATCTCACCTCGTACGACACGCTGCTGCTGGGCTTTCCAATCTGGGGCGGTAGCACGCCGCCGGTGATCCGTTCCTTTCTGGCCGCTCACGACCTGTCCGGCAAAACCCTGATCCCGTTCGTCACCCATGGCGGCCATGGGCTGGGGGACAGCAGATCGATGCTCGCCAGTCATGCGAAAGGGGCACGGATGCTCGAAGGCTTCACCCTGGAAGCCGATCAGGAGCGCCGCACCATGGAGCGCGTCAACCGCTGGCTCGAAGACGCCGGGATCAGCGGCTGAGACGCCTTCCACCCATTCATCGATTGAGGAGATCCAATATGAGTACACGTCGAACCAAGGCGTTCGTGACAGCTGCCGCGCTATCGCTGGGCAGCCTCAGCGAGGCGCAAGAAACCACCGATATCCGCATCGCACGAGCCGGCGAACAGCCGTCCGTGCAGGTGCCCGCCGAATACTTCACCGGCAACGTCCGCCTGGATGCGCCGTTCAAGGGCAGCGATGCTGCACGGGTCAGTGGCGGCACGGTCACCTTCGAGCCGGGTGCGCGCACTGCCTGGCACAGCCATCCGCTTGGGCAGACGCTGATCGTGGTCAGCGGCGTGGGCTACGTGCAGAACTGGAATGGTCCGCGCCGGGAAATCCGCCCGGGCGATACCGTGTGGATCGCGCCGGGGGTCAAACACTGGCATGGCGCGACCGCGACCACGGCGATGAGCCATATCGCCATTGCCGAGCAGCTGGACGGCAAGGCTGCCGACTGGATGGAAAAGGTCTCGGACGAGCAGTACGCAGCGCCGCCACAGGCCGCTTCGGCGCAGTGAGGCTGAGGAGCTAGCCTTTGGCTGCACGCAAAGTGATGCGGGTGATCTCCGAAGGTTTGCCCAGGCGCAGCGGGAAGCCATTCCACAGCCCTGCGCCATTGCTGACGTACAGACGCATGTCACCCACCGCGTACTCACCGGACACATAACCCTCGTTGAACGCCTGGGTGACCCAGTGCATGCCCAGTACCTGACCGCCGTGGGTGTGACCGGACAACTGCAGATCGGCACCGGCGAGGGCATTGCCCGCAGCCGCCAGTGGCCGATGGCTAAGCAGGATCACCGCCGCCTCCGGGGCAACCCCGGCGAGTGCGGCTTCGATGTCAGGCAGCGGCTGACCAAAACGGCTGGCGGCCGGATCGGTGATGCCAGCCAGCACCAGGCTGGCACCCGCGTCCTCAATGGTCACGTGCTCGTTGAGCAACATGGGCAGCCCCAGGGATTCGAAGTGGCCAAGCCAGTTCTGATACTCCGCGTAGTACTCGTGGTTGCCGGGAATCGCGTACACACCGAGCCGTGCGCGCAGATCACGCAGCGGCTCGACATCCTGCTCGCGGGCCGCGACTGTGCCATCGACCAGATCGCCGGTGATCACCATCAGATCCGGCTGCAGCGCGTTGGCCTTGGCGACCACCGCTTCCATCCACGGGCGCTGCAGCAGGCGACTGGCGTGCAGATCGGTGAGCTGCACCAACTGCAGGCCATCCAGCTCGGCCGGCAACTGCGCCAGCTCGATCTCGACGTCGCGTACATCCGGCACCCGCACCGCCTGCCAGACGCCCAGCGACGTCAGCAACATGGCGGCCAAGCCGACGCCTGCCCGTAACCGGGGCGCCTTGACGGCACTGCCGACGGAGCCAGCCCGTGCGAAAACCAGCGCAGTGAAATCCAGCACCAGCAGCACCAACGCGCTGACAATCAGCGCACCGAATGCCCAACCCAGCAGCATCAGTACCTCGCCCGGAATCTCGGGGGAAGCCATGCTGCCAAAGAAGATGCGGGTGATCAGGTGGTGCTCGGCGACCAGCAGGATCAGAACGCCCAACAGAACTTTGACGGGGCGCGACCAGCGCTGGATGCAGATCATTCGCCAGAATACATACAGGGCTATGAGGCCCGTGATCAGGTGAAACACGGTTTATCTCGCTTGTTCAGGAGGTGAATCGGCTGCGGCCTCATGTGACCTCGACAGCGCAACGGGGTGCCGCTTTTTCCTGTAAGCCTTTGCAACAGGAATAATCTGACGGCGCGCTTACTACTGCCAGCCGCCAAAAAGATAATCTATAAAGATAAAAGCCATGCAAATAAAGTATCAATTAACGAATACCCTTATGAGCAGAAGTCATCAATAACAATATCCAACTATCAATATCGCGCCTTACCATGAATGAGCGCCAAGCGTATTGCCCATTCCAATTAAAAACAGCACAAAACTACTGACTGCTTAATTCAAAGCACTTTTCTATGGGCAAAAAAAACCGCCTCATAGTGAGGCGGAAACCAAAGGATGATGAACTGGAGAGACCACCGGCTACTCTCGGAGCCAATGGTTATGAGTTCATCGCCTCGAATGCTATAGGTAAACCCCTGCCGCTACGCATCATTTCCATCGATAGTAATAATCGACTCCTGTGGTTGGCTCATGCGCCAACGCCGATGATAACTATCGCACTGCGCTGGTATATCCAGCGCACATAATAATTATGTTGTGACATTGGTGAATCAATACTTCAACACCTGCCAATCGACTAGGAGCATCCATGTTCAAACACAAGAAACTCGCACTCGCCTGTGCGTGTCTGGCAGCAGGCATTCCATTGGCACAGGCCAGTGAGCAATCCGAATCCAACGGATTCATCGCCGACAGCAGCCTGAAGCTGCTGCTGCGCAATGCCTACTTCAACCGCGATTTCAAGAACAACGCCGCCGACGCCAAGGTGTGGGGCCAGGGTTTCATCACCACCTTCGAGTCCGGCTTTACCCAGGGTACCGTCGGCGTGGGTGTCGATGCCTTCGGTCTACTCGGGGTCAAGCTCGACAGCGGTCGGGGCCGCAATTACAGCGCGTTCTTCAATACCGACGGCGATGGCCGCCCGGTCGACGACCTTTCCCAGGCGGGCGCGGCAGTCAAGCTGCGCTTCTCCAATACAGTAGTCCGTTACGGCAACCAGTTCCCGTCGCTGCCTGTGCTGGCCCATGACGACAGCCGCCTGCTCCCGCAATCGTTCACTGGCACATTGGTTACCAGCAACGAAGTGCAGGGCCTCGAACTGAATGCCGGTCGTTTCACTGCCGACAGCCCCATGGGCGATCCGGCACGGGACGCCAACCGCCTGAAGAAGATCGATGTACTGGGTGGCAGCTACGCCTTCACCGACAACCTGAGCGCCGCGCTGTATCACTCGGATGTGGAGGACGTTTACAAGAAGTACTACGCCAACCTCAACTACACCACCGAGCTGAGCGACACCCAGGCGCTCAATTTCGATTTCAACCTGTACCGCACCGACTACGATGACAACTCGGACGCAGCGCTGGACTTCGGCGGCGACGGCCGCAATGACCGCAACAACATCTGGAGCCTGGCGGCCAAATACAGCGTCGGTTACCACGCCTTCATCATCGCCCACCAGCGAAGCAGCGGCGACGCCGGCTATGCCTATGATTACGGCGATGGCGGCAGCAGCGTCTACCTGGCCAACTCCTATTACTCGGACTTCAACCTGAAGGACGAGCGCTCCTGGCAGGCCAGCTACGAGCTGGACTTCTCCGGCTATGGCGTACCGGGCCTGCGCTACAAGTTCGCCTATGTGCGTGGCGACAACATCGACACCGGTGGCGACAAGGAAGGCAAGGAGCGCGAGCTGTTCAACCAGGTCAGCTACACCGTGCAGAACGGTGCGGTCAAAGACCTCTCCGTGCGCCTGCGCAACTCCATCTACCGCTCCAGCAATGACGTAGGCCCGGATCTCAACGAGATTCGCGCCTTCGTCGAATACCCGCTGAGCATTCTGTAAGGCCGCCAAAAGCAAACGACGACCCCCGGGTCGTCGTTTGCTGATCACGCTTGCAGGCCAGAAGCACTACTCAAACAGACGGCGTACCCGCAGCAGATCTTCGAGCGTATCGATGTCCGTGAGGATGCCCGGATCATCGAGCGGCAGTTGCAGCGCGCGTCCCGCAGCACGGTAGCGCTGCACGACAGACGCCCCACCGGCCTCGCCGCTGAGCACAGCCAGTTCGTCGAAGCACTCGCGAGCAAACCCCACCGGATGGCCTTTAGCGCCATCGAAGACCGGTACCACCACGGGACTCTCCGCCAGGGCAGCAGCCACACTGCGGATGCTCTGTGCTGTCACCAACGGCAGATCGCCCGGTAGCACCAGCCAACCGGAAGCACCTGCGGTAGCCCGCACACCTTCGGCAATCGAATCGGCCATGCCATCGCCACGGGCACTGTGTACCACGTGAACGGCGAGCCCGGAGCGTTCGACCGCTGCCAGCACATGGTCGAGAACCGGCTTGCCGTGCAGATCGGCCTGCAGCTTGCTCACTGCGCCACCAGAAGCCCGAAAGCGCGAGCCGCGACCCGCCGCCAGCACGATCACCACAGGAGCGTGCGAAACCATGCCTACACCGCCCCCCGGTCGATACCGTTGGCGACCCTGAGCACATCGGCCATGGTCGCCAGGGCGATTTCCGCCGGCGACTTGCTGCCCAGTTGCAGACCGATCGGTGCGTGAATCCGCTGCGCCTCTTCAGGCGTCAGGCCGCCCAGGCGCACCAGCCGTTCCATACGTTTACCGCTGGTGCGCTGCGAGCCCATGGCGCCGATGTAGAAGGCATCGGTACGCACGGCTTCGATAAGCGTCAGATCGTCCATACGCGGATCATGGGTCAGGGCCAGCACTGCGGTGGCGCGATGGGCGCCCTGCTCGGCGATAAAACGTGCCGGCAGCAGTTCGAGTACCTGCATGCCCGGCAGGCTCACCTCGGCGATCACCTCGGGCCGCGGATCGCAGAGGATCACCTCGTAACCGAGGGACATCGCAAAGCTGGCACAGAACTCGGCGACCGGCGACCAACCCGCGAGGATCACCCGCAGCACGGCACCGACGCGGATCGACACATGTTCCTCGCCGCGCTGAATCTTCGCATCGCTCATGCTGGCTGGGCGGCACTCACCGACCCCATTGCCCAGCGGCACGTCGCGGATCAGCAGTTCACCGCCGCCGAGAGCATGCTCGACCTGCGCCAGCATCGCCTCGGCGATAGCACCAGGCTCGATGTACTCGACCAGTACATCGAGCACGCCGCCACAGGGCAAGGCACGGGTCGGCGTCAATCCGCCTTCGCCGTAGCGCACCACCTGATTGCGGGTGGCGAACGAACCGCTGGCCACCCGCTCGAGAAAATCTTCCTCCACGCAGCCGCCAGACAGCGACCCGCAGAATGAACCGTTAGGCAACGCCACCAGCATCGCACCCGGCGCGCGGGGAGCAGAACCAAAGGTCGACAGCACGGTGCACAACCAGATCGGTTGCCCCTCTGCCAACCAGGCACGAGCCTGCTGAATTACCTGCAGGTCAAGTTGCTTCATCAACACCACCTCGCCACATCAACCCAGGCAACGCAGGCCACTCGCTTGACGGCCTGCGCTCGTTCACGCCCCCGATTACCGGGTGGCCATCAATTTTTCCTTGGTGATCGGCAGGCTGCGAATACGCTGCCCGGTGGCGTGGTAGACCGCGTTGGCGACGGCGGCTGCGAGCCCCGTCACGCCGATCTCGCCAATGCCCCGTGCGCCGAATTCGCCAAGCTGGTAATCGGGATAGTCGAGCAGCAGCACGTCGATATCCGGCTGATCACCATGCACGGGCACCATGTACTCGGCGAAGTTGTTGTTCACCGGCAAGCCATTGCGCGGGTCGTACTCGGCCGCCTCGAACAGCGCCATGCCGATGCCCATGATGATCGCGCCCTCGACCTGGTTGCGCGCCGCCAGCGGGTTGACCACCTTGCCGACGTCGATGGCGCTGACCACCCGCGCAACCCGCAGGCGAGAGATACCCGGATCCCAGCGAACCTCGACGAAATGCACGCCAAAGGAACGGAAGGAGTACTTGTCGTTCTCCGAGGCACCGCTGTGGTAGGTCGCCTCTGCCCGTGACAGGCGCTGGCGGGTCAGTACATCGGCAAAGCTGGCGTTCACGCCGCCCTTGCTCAGTTGTCCGCTTGCACCCAGTTCCAGGCTTTGTGGATCCTGGCCAGCGAAGGGGCCATTGTTCATCACCGCGTACTCGCGCAACTTGTCCAGCGCCTGGCGAGTCGCGCCGGCGACGGCAGGCATCAGGCTGGCAGTCACCCAGGAGCCACCGGACAGGGCGCCAGGCGGGAACGACGAATTGCCCAGTTGCACCTCGACGCGATCCATCGGCAAGCCAGTCAATTCGGCGACGGTCTGCGCGATGATGGTGTAGGTGCCGGTGCCGATATCTTGCAAGCCGCACTGTACCAGCGCGCGACCATCGGCGCGGAGGATCACCCGCGCATCGGTCGCCACCTGAAAAGCCTCCCAGTTGCAGGCGCCCACGCCGTAGCCGATCAGCTCGTCGCCTTCGCGCATGGCGCCGACGGCCGCATTGCGCTGATGCCAGCCAAAGCGCTCGGCAGCCTTCTCGATGGCTTCCGGCAGGTGATTGCTGGACCACGGCAGGTCGGTGCTTTCATCTTTGCTGGCCAGGTTCTGCTGGCGGAACACCAGCGGGTCGACGCCGCTTGCCAGGGCGATCTCATCGATAGCCGATTCCAGGGCGAACAGACCGGGCGCCGCACCGGGCGCACGCATGGAGGTCGGCGTACCGCGATTCACCTGACCCATGCTGTGGCTGACCAGCACGTTCGGGCAGGAATACAGACTCTTGGTCACCCCGCCGCAGGTCTCGGTGTAGTTATCCAGCGTCGAGGTGCTGTTGTAGGACTCGTGACGGATGGACAGCAACTTGCCTTCGCCATCGGTAGCCAGGCGCATCCGCTGGCGGGTTTCCGGGCGATGGCCAACGGTGGTGAACATCTGCTCGCGCGGCAACATCAGTTGCACCGGCCGCTTGGTGACCCTGGCAGCCGCGCAGGCGGCGATGGAGTGAGGCCAGGGCCACAGCTTGGCGCCGAAACCGGAACCGATGTAGGGCGCCAGCACCTCGACCTGATCGGTGGACAGGTCGAAGACATTGGCTAGCACGTTGCGGTGGTTGACCACCCCCTGGCTGCTTTCGTAGACGAACAGACGACCATCACGCCAGTGGGCGGTGGTGGCATGCATTTCCATGGGATTGTGGGTTTCCACCGGCGTGGTGTAGGTCACGTCGATGCGGTGCGCCGCCTGCTGAAACCCCGCTTCGGGATCGCCACGCTCGTGGCCACCACCACCGGCACGCGCACCACGGGTACGCAGCGCATCCTGCAGGCTGTTGATCGACGCGTCCGCCTGGTAATCGACGTTCACCTGATAGGCGGCCGCCCTCGCCTGCTCGAAACTCTCGGCCACCACCAGGGCCACGAACTGCCCTGGATAGTAGACCCGGTCGTCCTCGAAGGGCAGCCGGTGCTCATCCACCTTGCTGGCGGTGAGGATGTTCTTGATCAGGTTCTTGGCGCCACTGGGCGTGCGATGCAGGCGAGGGAAATTGCCGTGGTGCAGCACCTCGACGACACCGGGCATACGCCGCGCCTGCTCGTCGTGAACCACCACTATCCGCCCACTGGAAATGCTGCTGTAAACGCCATAGGCGTAAAGCTGACCGTCCAGATGATGATCCGCGGCATACAACGCCGCGCCACTGACCTTCTGACGACCTTCTACGCGCCGCTGGGCGACGCCGATGATTTTATCGCTCATGAATAAGCTCCTGAAGAGCCTTTTCACGATCTAGCGAGCTAGAGCCATACAAGGCAAAAATAAGCGAGGAAGCGGAGTTTACGGCTGTAAATGAGCATTCCGAGCTTGTTTTTAACGCAGTAGGGCCGACGCGCAGCAGATCGTGAATAGGGTCTAAGTCGTAAGGTCGCGCAGGTTGCGCATAACCACCTGCTGCCCCAGTGGAATCTTGAAAGCATTGTGCTCGTAAGCCCGCGCCCCTTTGACCGCCAGTTCCGCCGCCCGGGCGAAGGTCTCCGGGGTGGCCCGCTGACCAATCAGCGCCCGCTCGGCCTCGGTAGCGCGCCACGGCTTGCTGCCCAGCCCACCCAGAGCGACGCGTGCGTCGGCGATGCGCTGCCCGTCAAGCACCACAATGATCGCGCTGGAAGCCAGGGCGAATTGATAAGAGGCGCGGTCGCGCAGCTTGAGATAGGCGGAGCGGCTGCCGGCAAGCGGCGCGTCCAGGGTCACGTGGGTGATAAGCTCACCGCGCTCCAGCGCATGCTCGCGCCACGGCGTTTCTCCAGGCAGCAGGTGGAAGTCGCCGAACGGGATTTGTCGCTCGCCAGCGGCGCCGCGAACGGTGACCTGTGCGCCGATGGCTGCGATGGCCACGCACATGTCCGACGGGTGCGTGGCAATGCAGTGCTCGCTGGTTCCCAGCACCGCGTGCACGCTGCGATTCAAGCCGCCGATGGCCGCGCAACCCGAACCCGGCTCACGCTTGTTGCAGGCTGAGGTACCGTCGCGGAAGTAATTGCAGCGCACCCGCTGCATGACGTTGCCGGCGGTGGTCGCCTTGTTGCGCAACTGCGTCGAGGCACCGGCCAGGAGGGCCTGGGACAGCACGGGATAGTGCTCGCGCACCAGCGGGTGATTGGCCAGATCGGTGTTGCTGACCAGTGCGCCGACGCGCAGCCGGCCATCGGCCAGGCGCTCGACCTGCTTCAGTTGCAGGTGGTTGATGTCGACGATCTGCTCAGGCTTCATCACGTCCAGCTTGACCAGATCGAGCAGCGTGGTGCCGCCTGCCAGGTAAGAGCGTGGTTCGTCGCCGGTCATCGAACCCACGGCGTGTGCAGGAGACTCGGCACGCACGAAATTGAAAGTCCGCATCAGACTGCCCCTCCCATCTTCGACCGCGCGGACTGCACCGCACTGAGGATGTTCTTGTACGCGCCACAGCGGCAGATGTTGCCGCTCATGGCTTCGCGAACGCTGGCGTCGTCGCTGGGAATGTTCGGATCCTTGAGAATCGCCACGGCGCTCATGATCTGCCCGGACGTGCAGTAGCCGCACTGATAGGCGTCATGCTCCCAGAAGGCTTCCTGCACCGGGTGCAGGGTATCGCCTTGGGCCAGGCCTTCGATGGTGGTGATGCTGTCGCCGTCATGCTGCACCGCGAGAGACAGGCAGGAATTGATCGCCACGTCATTGACCAACAGGGTGCAGGCGCCGCATTGACCGTAATCGCAGCCCTTCTTGGTACCGGTCAGTTGCAGGCGGTCACGCAATACATCGAGTAACACAGCATTGGCCGGCACGTTCAGCGCGTGCATCTGACCATTCACGACCAGCCGAATACGCTGCTCGCCGACGCCGGGTGCCGACTTGTCCTCGATACCGGGCACGGCATTCTGGACGGTCGCCAGGGCGCTCTCGGGAATCAGGCCGGACAGTGTCGCCGCCGCGATGCCGGAGGCACCAAACTTTAAAAAACTGCGGCGCGTCGGTGATACCGCCACTGCGGCCGGATCCACTTCCACCACAGGGCTCTGCAAGGTCTTCTGATCTTTCATCACGGTCACCTCAAGGTCGCTCATCTCGGCAGACCGCTGAACATCGGCGGCTACCACGACTCGTTTCGTTTTATTACCACTGCACCAGTGCATTGAACTTGGTAGCTGCGGCTCTCATTTCGGTTCACTGTTTTTAGTCAGTGAATAGTCTGCATGGCAAAGTTCGTCGTTCACTCGGGTAAAGAACAGCACGAGGTACCGCGATTGATCCATTCAACAGATAACAGGCATTCGCGAATAAGAACACATCCGTACTTAAAGGATCGATAGACAAACGGCTGCTGACGCTAGCAGCTATCGGCCACAGTGATTAGTAGCGAAATACTGCAAAACCTAATGAGCGGGGCTCATGAATAGCCTACAAGTAACTGGACAGTGGTTATTCAGGTAATAACGGGGAGAGAAATTTCATTTTTTGACACATGAAGATGCAACTGCACTTTAAGTTCATCAGCGACTGATAAATTTTCTTCAGAGGCAAACTTGCCTATTCCAATCCAAACCAAGAGTTTCAGGCGACCCCGTATTTCCGGCCGAATGTTGAAGTGTTTATCAGGAGTGATTATCAAGTTTAGAAAGTTACTTGAAGTGACCTAACGCCTAGATGAAAAAACTATGGCGCTACGCACTCAGGAAGGGTTACACCAGCATGAAGCCAAGTAAGGTAAGGCAGTAATGCAGGCATCAAACAATCAGGGCTGTCTCGCAGCCCTGATGAGGCAGCAAGTTACACGTACGCCTGGCGAGCAGCACCGCGTGGCAGCCGGTTGCGACCGGGAATCTGTTCCAGCTTCTGCTGCCATGCGGCCCGCACGCTCAGCGCAGCTTTGGCCTCAGGTTGTTTGGCCGGCGCCTTGGCGGCGCGAGCAGCAGCACGTAGCTCGGCCAGGGTTGGCGTGCGGTTGGCTGCCGCGGCTGGGGTAGCCTCCTTTTCGAGCGAGCGAAGGCAGAGTTTGCAGGAAACCTGCGCCTGATCCTGAGTAGCGCTGAGGCTCGCACCAGTGCGGCCACAAGCGACAATATCCGGGGCAGGCGAGTAGTGAATGGCCAACGTGACATCTCCAGCAGTAAAACGGGGGCGGCGATTCTACCTATCCACCAACCTTTCTGTGCAGTCACCTGAGAGAAGTCTTGTGTAACGAGACAGCCGCGAGGCCTTGCAGCCGTTACTGGAAGCGATCAAACCGGCTGAATGCCGGCCTGGGGTGCTTTTTCAGCGGTCATCGCCGCGCATATGGCGAGGAGCTGATTGACCGTCCACGGTTTGGGGATCACCGCCACGTTCAAACCTTCGAAATCGGTCGTCCCTTCCAGGAAGCCGGAAGAGATGATGATCGGCATATCTGGGAAGCGATCGCGAATCAGGTGGGCGAGAAAGATACCGTCGATATCGCCAGGCATGCTGAAGTCGGTCAACACCATCTGTACCTGCCCGTCGCTGCTGGACAGGAACTCCCAGGCGTCGTCGGCACAGGGGAAAGCTTTCACCTGATGACCTTCGTCTTCGAAGATCTCCACGAGGAGCTCTCTGATCGAGCGTTCGTCTTCGGCTATGACTATCAGTGGCATCGCATGAACCCGGGCAGTAGGAGTCAGGCTCTGACCAGCGGCCATGAGCAAGATTTCATAAATATCCGCGCCCTGCCGACTGGCGGCAACAGCGCCAGCCATGACGCTGCCTGCAGGCCAGGCAGCGTCCGCACGACCGTCATCCCAGGCGGAAACGGTTCACCAGTTTCTGCTGGTGCTCGGCCAGCCGCGCCAGCTCCAGGCTGGTGGCTGCGGTCTGCTCGGCACCGGAGCTGACTTGGATGGCGACATCGTTGATCTCGACCACGTTACGGTTAATGTCCTCGGCGACCGCACTCTGCTCTTCGGCAGCCGTGGCGATCTGCATGTTGCGGTCGTTGATCCCGGCGACGCCGGCGGCGATATCGGCCAGCAGGTCACCTGCGCGCTCGATGTTGGCCGCACCTGCGCGCGCCTTGCCGAGGGTTTCCTCCATCGAATGCGTGGCGAGATCCGAGCCTTTCTGCAGATTGGCGATCATCTCCTGGATATTGCCGGTGGACTCCTGGGTCTTCTGCGCCAGGGTGCGGACTTCGGAGGCGACCACCGCGAAGCCGCGACCGTGATCGCCGGCCCTCGCCGCTTCAATGGCCGCGTTGAGGGCTAGCAGGTTGGTTTGATCGGCAATCCCGCGGATCACGTCGAGCACGCCAGAGATCGAATCACTTTCCTGTTTCAGATCGCCGATTATCCGCGCGGTCTCATCCGCTTGAGTGGACAGTTCGCGGATGACCTCCACGGTACGCTCGATTTCCTGGCGGCCCTGAGTGGTACTGAGGTTCACCTGACGGGACATTTGCGCAGCGTCGCTGGTGCTCTGCGCCACGTCGCGAACCGTCGCGCTCATCTCGTTGATGGCGGTCACCACCAACTCGGTGCCTTGGCGCTGACGCTCCAGGCTGTTGCTGGTCTGCAGGGTCACCGCTGAGGACTCTTCAGCTGCGGTGGCCACCTGGGCGGTGGCGGAGCCAATCTCGCGCACGATCTGCGCCAGCTCTTCAGCCATGCGGTTGAGGTTACGGGTTATTTCGCCGAATTCGTCTTTGCCCTGATAGGTCGAGCGTGCGGTCAAGTCTCGCTGGGAAAGGGCCAGTAGCGCGGTGTTCGCCTCGCGCACGGCGAAGTTGATGTTGCTGATGATCAAGTAGGACAGCACGGTCACCACCGCCAGCGCGGCCATCACACCGATCACCGTCATCCACAGCACGCCAGCGGCCTTGTCACGCGCCTGGGCGGCCAGGATGCCGACCCTCTGACCCAGCTCGGTCTCCACTTCGCCCATCAGGTCAATGCGGCTGGTGGAAGTCTGGAACCAGTCGGTAGCCTTGACGCCCAGCGACTGACCAAGCGGTGTGTCGAAGGCCAGCTTCTGCAACCGGGCGACTTCCACGGCACTGGGCTGCTGCATCTTCTCGTCGAGCTTGCGTACGAAATCCGCCGAGGCGTTGCGGCGGAAGCCTTCGGAGTAAGCAGTGAACTCGCCCAGGTTGCGGCTGAAGGTGGAGAGCAGATCGGCGTCGAAACGATCCTGGTTGAACACCACGCCGAGCATGGCGCGCTCACGCCCGGCCCGCTCCTTCATCTCGATGAACTGGGTGAGCGACGACAGTACGCGGGCCAGCGATGGATCGTCGACGCTGCGCTCGAGGCCGTGGGTGTAGCCGATCAGCGTGCGGATGATCGCGGTATAACGCGCCCCCGACTCACGGTTGTCGATCGCCAGTTTGTCGATCTGCCCGCGAGTCGCATCCAGGCCGCTCAACGCGGCAAGGGCTTCGTCGAGCTGATCAGCCGCGCTGCCGGACAGCGCGCGCACTTCGCCCAGCGCCGTGTCGGTCTGCCCACGCATGCGCAGCAAGACGTCCTGCATATTTTTGCCCTGGCTACCCAGAAAAATCCCGCTGGCGCCCCGCTCGCGTTGCAGCACGGTAATCAACTGACTGACTTTCTGAGCGGCGGCGCTGGCCTCCTGGGTTCGATCCATCTCCTGCAAGGTCTGGTAACTGCTGGTGACCTGCAAGGCAGCAAGCCAGAGAAACCCAAACAGCGGGCACGCGAGTATCAGTAAGAGCTTGCGACTCAACGGGATATTTCTGAGCACGGGGTATCACCTATTCCATGGACTTCGGCAGATTCAATTACCAAGGGAAAAAGATTGTCTGTCGTCGTGCTTATGTACTGCGGCACGTTAAACAGCGAAAGCGCATCCATATGCGGCACGAAGGCATGTCAAGGGACGACTCTTGATCGGCCCAAAGCGAGCATTCTTTAGGGAAAACCAGACAAAGAGGAGGCTTACGCGCTACGGCGACCGTCACTTGGTTGGCCTAGAGGCAAGCTAGTCAATCCGCTCCTGCCGCTCTTCCGGCAAGTGCGTATCCACCTGCAGCCAGGGCAATCGGCTCTGGATCCAGATATGCCGATTCGCAGGCGCCTGTTCCGGGTGATCCAGCGTCGCGATGGTCACATCCATCGACTGCGGACTCAGGGTGGTGAGTAAAGCCAAATGCGCACCACAGGTTGGGCAGAAATACCGTGTGCAGGTCGCTGACGAGGCGTAGCGCGCGGGCTCGCCCTGCAGCCAGGTGAAGTGCTGTAGCGGCACGGTGATCCAGGTGACCAGAATGCCGCCGGTGCTGCGCCGACAGATCGAGCAGTGGCAATGGGCGATATCGCTCAAAGGCGCCTGGAACTGATAACGCAATGCGCCACATTGGCAGCCACCGCTATGTAGATCGCTCATCGTTCTCTCCTGAAGCCTGTTGATATCCAGCTCGCATCTGGCTTGCCTGATCGTGCGGCACTGGCGAAGATGCACGCTCACCACCACCGGGGGCTCCCGTGACCGAACTGCTTCTGGCCCTCTGGCCACTCTTCGCACTGATCGTTGCCGGTTATGAACTGCGCCGTCGCGGTTTTCCCAGTGAAGCCTTTTGGCCCGGGGCCGAACGCCTCAATTACTTCATTCTATTCCCCGCCCTGCTGTTCAACAGCCTGGCCACTGCGCCGCTGGACAACCCGCAGTTACCCAGGCTGGCGTTGGCCGTGCTGCTTGGTCTGGGCATAGCCTGGCTGGCACTGCTGATCGTACGCCGCCTGCGCGGCTGGCCGGCGTCGCGCTTCGGTGCTTTCAGCCAGGGCATTCTGCGTTTCAACACCTATCTGGGTCTGGCGGCGGTGGGCAGTTTGTTTGGCCAGCCAGGCTTGACCCTGGCCGCGCTGATGCTGGCGTTGATGGTGCCGACGGTCAATGTGCTGTCGGTGTGGTCGCTGACCGCCGAGCGTGGCGTCAGCGCACGCGGCCTGCTACTGCCGATCATCCGCAACCCGCTGATCCTCGCCTGTTTCGCTGGCGCCCTGGTCAATCTCAGCGGCCTCGGTTTGCCGGGCGGCAGTGGCCGCCTGCTCAGCCTGCTCGCCGCCGCCAGCCTGCCGCTGGGTTTGCTGTGCGTTGGCGCGGCACTCAAGCCGGAGCAACTGGGTGGCGAAATCCCCGCCTTGACCTGGAATAGCCTGCTGCGCCTGCTACTGATGCCGCTGCTGGCATTCTCCGTCGCTTACGCGCTGCAACTACCGGTGATGGAGAGCACCGTACTGGTACTGTTCTTCGCCCTGCCCACCGCACCGACCGCTTATGTGCTGACTCGCCAGTTGGGCGGCGATGCCAACCTGATGGCCGGCATCATCACGCTGCAACATCTACTCGCCGCGGCCTCCCTGGTCGCCACGCTCTATCTACTCGAGCGAATGCTGTAGCCCACGGCTGGCGGGGCTCACGGGCCCGCGCCGGTTTATCTAGCCGCGGCGAAACATCCAGCAATTATCTGAGTTCGGCGAAAGCTGGCTGAAAGCTTTGTGCTCTAGCATCCGCTCACTGACCGACATAGATCGGTCGATGAGCTGCCGCCAGAGAGGCCCGCAGCTGCCGTCAACAAGAATAAAACAGGTAATTAACCATGCTCCGCCCTCGCTCTCCACGTCTTCTCCACCCCCTCCGTTCGCCTCGTCGCTAACGCTGACCGCCTTTTCGCACCGTAGCCGAATCACGTCCGGAGAATCTCCATGCTGACTTTCCTTGGCTTTGCCATGGTTTCGACTTTCATGTACCTGATCATGAGCAAACGCCTGTCGGCGCTCATCGCTCTGATCATCATCCCGATCATCTTCGCCCTGATCGGTGGCTTCGCCCCCCAGATCGGCCCGATGATGCTCGAAGGCATCAGCAAGCTCGCGCCTACCGGCGTGATGCTGATGTTCGCCATCCTCTACTTCGCCATCATGATCGACTCGGGCCTGTTCGATCCGCCCGTGCGCCTGATCCTCAAGCTGGTCAAGGGTGACCCGCTGAAGGTCGCTGTCGGTACCGTGGCCCTGGCGCTGATCGTTTCCCTGGACGGCGACGGCTCGACCACCTACATGATCTGCGTAGGCGCCATGCTGCCGCTGTACAGCCGTCTGAAGATGAGCCCGACCATCATGGCCGGCCTGATCATCATGGCCGGCGGCATCATGAACATGACCCCGTGGGGCGGCCCGACCGCTCGCGCAGCCAGCGCCCTGCACGTCGACCCATCGGACGTCTTCGTGCCGATGATTCCGGGCATGATCGTTGGTGCCATCGTGCTGTTCGGCGTGGCTTACTACTATGGTCTGCGTGAACGCAAGCGCCTGGGCGTGCTGCAACTGCCGGAAGGCAAGATCACCCAGGACGAGATCAGCGTTTCGCAGTTCCCGGAAGCTCGTCGTCCGAAGCTGATTCTGATCAACGCCCTCCTCACCGTGATTCTGATGACCACGCTGATCGCCGGCCTGCTGCCGATGCCCGTGCTGTTCATGATCGCCTTCAGCATCGCGATGATCATCAACTACCCGTGCCTGCAGCAGCAGAAGGATCGTATCTCTGCCCACGCCGGCAACGTCCTGGCGGTAGTCGGCCTGATCTTCGCCGCGGGCATCTTCACAGGCATCCTCACCGGTACCGGCATGGTCGACGCCATGTCGAAAAGCCTGCTGGCCGTGATCCCCGATGCAATGGGCCCACACCTGGCGGTGATCACCGCACTGGTGAGCCTGCCGTTCACCTTCTTCATGTCCAACGACGCCTTCTATTACGGCATCCTGCCGGTGCTCAACCAGGCGGCGTCGGGCTACGGCATCAGCGCCGTGGAGATGGCCCGGGCGTCGATCGTTGGCCAGCCGGTGCACTTGCTCAGCCCGCTGGTACCGTCGACCTATCTGTTGATCGGCCTGGCGAAGATCGAATTCGGTGATCTGCAGCGCTTCACCCTGAAATGGGCGGTACTGATCTGCATGGCCATCCTGGCTGCAGCCCTAGTACTGGGTGTGTTTCCGCTATTCGGTAGCTGATCCGCACACATTTTGACGAAATCTTCACACGACTGGCGCTAAAATTCGGCACCCTGGCCGCGTTTTCGCGCCAGTCGTCCACTCACTCGCAAGGAACATCTAATGGAATGGCTGACCAACCCGGAAATCTGGGTTGCCTTCTTGACTCTGACTGCCCTGGAAATCGTTCTGGGCATCGACAACATCATCATGATCGCCATTCTGGTCAGCCGCATGCCGCAGCACCTGCAAGCGCGTACCCGCTTCTTCGGCCTGGCCCTGGCGATGGTCACGCGGATCCTGTTGCTGCTCTCGATCACCTGGATCATGCGTCTGACCGCGGATCTGTTCTTCATCTTCGGCCAGGGCATTTCCGGCCGTGACCTGATCCTGTTCTTCGGTGGCCTGTTCCTGCTCTGGAAGAGCAGCAGCGAGATCTATCACAGCCTGGAAGGCGAAGAAGAGAACATGGAGGCGCCCAAGGGCGCGGCCAAGCACTTCATCGGCACCATCATTCAGATCGCCATCATCGACATCGTGTTCTCGCTGGACTCGGTGATCACCGCCGTCGGCATGGTTTCCCATGTACCGGTCATGGTTGCCGCCATCGTCGTTGCCGTCATCGTGATGATGATCTGCGCCGGCACCATTAGCGACTTCATCGAGAAACACCCGAGCCTGAAGATTCTCGCCCTGTCGTTCCTCATCGTGGTCGGTACCGTGCTGATCGCCGAGAGCTTCGAAGTCCACGTACCGAAAGGTTACGTCTACTTCGCCATGGCCTTCTCGCTGGGTGTCGAAGCGTTGAACATCCGCCTGCGTGGCGCCCGTCGTCGCGCAGAAGGCAAAGACGACGTAGACCCGGTGAAACTGCGCAAGGACGTTCCTGGGCAGTAATAGCGACAGCTAAAAACAACGGGGCCTAATCAGGCCCCGTTTTTTATGGGCGCGCAGAACATTCACGGCTCAATCTCCTCGAACTCTCCTACCCCAGACCTCTCCAACCCGCATGTAACCCTAGGCCGACCCTCGCTCGGCGTGCCCGTCGTCTACTCGCAGAATTGGCACACAAGGCGAACGACGGCTACAGCTCATTTATGTGGGTGCGCACAAGCACAGCCACACTCGATGTGACTGACTTTTGTAATCCCCCGTCACCGGCAGTATCCCAAGTATCGGGATCGAATCTGCGTATCAGGGAGATGCGTGATGTTGACTCTGCTCAATCTGCTTTCCGCCATTGCCCTGCTGATCTGGGGCACGCATATCGTGCGTACCGGCATCCTGCGGGTGTACGGCTCGCAGTTGCGTCGCGTGCTCAGCCACAACGTCGGCAAACGGCCCATGGCGTTCGTCGCCGGTATCGCTGTGACCGCGCTGGTGCAAAGCAGCAACGCCACGGCGCTGCTGGTCACCTCGTTCGTCGGCCAAGGGCTGATGGCGCTGACCCCGGCGCTGGCGATCATGCTTGGTGCCGACGTCGGTACTGCCTTGATGGCGCGGGTGCTGACCTTCGACCTCAGCTGGCTGTCGCCGCTGCTGATCTTCCTCGGCGTGGTGTTCTTCCTGTCCCGCAAACAGACCCGTGCTGGCCAGCTCGGCCGCGTGGCCATCGGCCTGGGCCTGATGATCCTGGCGCTGCAACTTATCGTCGCCGCCGCCACGCCGATTACCGAAGCCAAGGGCATTCACGTACTGTTCGCCTCGCTCACCGGCGATCTGCTGCTCGACGCCGTGGTCGGTGCACTGTTCGCGCTGATTTCCTACTCGAGCCTGGCCGCGGTGCTGCTCACCGCGACGCTGACCGGCGCCGGGGTAATCGGCCTGCCGGTGGCTATCGGTCTGGTGATCGGTGCCAATATCGGCAGCGGCGTGCTGGCCTTTCTCAACGCCAGCATGCAGAGCCAGGCCGGGCGTCGCGTGGCCCTGGGCAGCCTGCTCTACAAGCTGATCGGCCTGCTGCTGGTGATTCCGGTACTCGACCCACTGGTGCACTGGCTGGACAGCCTCAAATGGCATCCGGCGGAATTGGTCATCGGCTTTCACGTGCTCTACAACAGCCTGCGTTGCGTGCTGATGCTGCCAACCCTCGGTCTCATGGCGCGTTTTTGCAACTGGCTGCTGCCGGATCGCCCGGATATCAACGCCGTCGCCAAGGCTCGCCACCTCGACCCCACGGCACTGTCCACGCCGAGCCTGGCGCTGTCCAATGCGGTACGTGAAACCCTGCGCATCGGTGATCTGGTCGACAGCATGCTCGGCCACCTGCTCGATGCCCTGCGTGGCAGCCAGCCGATTCTCGGCAAGGATCTGCGCCGTATCGACGACGATATCGATGCACTTTACACCGCGGTGAAGCTGTACCTGGCCCAGGTGCAGAGAGAGGAACTGAGCGAGCACGACAGCCGCCGCTGGGCGGAGATCATCGAGTTCTCGTCGAACCTGGAGCGGGCCGGCGACATCATCGAACGCATGCTCGGCAAGATTCAGGACGAGAAGACCTCGCAGCGCCACGCCTTCTCGGAAAGCGGCCTGGGGGAACTCACCGAACTGCACGAACGCCTGCTGGGCAACCTGCGTCTGGGCCTGTCGGTATTCTTTTCCGCTGATGCCGATGCCGCTCGCCAATTGCTGCGCGAGAAGCGGCGCTTCCGCATCCAGGAGCGCCGGCTGACCCATTTACATGTCGAACGTCTACACAAGCAGGTGGTCAAGAGTCTGGAAACCAGCTCTCTCCACCTGGAACTGATCGACGACATGAAACGCCTCAATTCGCTGTTCTGCGCAAGTGCTTACGCCGTACTCGGCAGCCATGAAACCGGTGCCTTGCTCGCCGAAGAAGGTGGCGAGTAGTGCTTTCCACCGGCCGCACGCTGACGCTGCTGCTGAGCCTGTTGCTGTGCAGCCACCTCCTGGCGGCGGATCGCCTCAAGGTGGAAGGCTACCCGCTGGACAACGGCCTGCAACTGATCCTCAAGCCCACCAGCGAACGCGGCCATGTGTCCATCCGCCTGGCGGTCGGCGTCGGCTTCGATCAGTTCGACTGCCGCCACAAGGAGCTGCCGCACCTGCTCGAACATCTGCTGTTCAGCGGTATCGACGACAGCGGCGAAGCTGGGCTGGAAGAGCGCATGCAGGCCTTGGGTGGTGACTGGAACGCCTACACCCGCGACAGCGACACCACCTTCGTGCTCGAAGTACCGGCAGCCAATCAGCGCGCCGCCCTCGATCTGCTGCTCTCGGCGCTGTTCAACACCGAGCTGAACCAAGCGCGCATCGACGCCGCCAAGGGCGTCATCGCCCACGAGAATGGCGAACACCCTGCTGCCTGGCAGCGCCTGTTCGGCAGCTCCGGCAGCGCGGATGACGCCACCGCGCAGCTGGCTGCAGAACTGGGCCTGGCCTGCGCCGAGCCGGACAACCTGGAGCATCTGACGGCCGATGCCCTGGAGCGCCTGCGCAGCGAGTGGTACGTCGCCAACAACATGACCCTGATCATGGTCGGTGATCTGGATCGCCGCCTGCCCGCCTACCTCGAACGGCGCTTCGGCGAATTGCCGCCCGGCCCCATGCCCGAGCTACGCGAACTGCCGGAAAGCACCGGCAAGGCCGAGCCCGACCGTACGCTGGTCAATGGCCTGGTCGGTGAAACCGCCAAGGTGCATCTGATCTTCGCCGAACCCTTCGTCGGCGAGCTTGACCACGGCACCTGGCAGTTGCTGCGCGACTACCTGCAATGGGCGGTGTATCGCGATCTGCGTCTTGAACACGGCCTGGCCTATGGGCCGAGCGTCGAACGCAGTGCCTATGCCAGCAGCAGCTTCTTCAGCATCAACGCCGAGGTGGCGCGCGGCGATGTCGAGCAAACTCTACAGCGTCTGCACGACCTGTTGCACAGGCTCGCCAGAGACGGCCTGGATGACGCAACCGTCGAGCGCCTGCGCAACGTCGCCCTCGCCCGCCAGAGCTGGACGGCCCAGGGCAACAGCGCCCTCGCCGACACGTACTGGAATTTGTTGGCTGACTACGAGGAGGGTCGCTTCGCCGATCACTCCAAGGAACTGCGCCAGATTCACACTGCACAGCTAGACGCGGCGCTGAACCTGCTACTCAAACAGCCCACCTATCAACGGGTGGAGAAACCGCTGCTCGGCACCACGGGCCTGTACGTGAGCGCCGCTGCTGTGGCATTGCTGCTGTTGCTGGCCGTTATCGGGCTATTCGGGCTGTTGCGCCGACGCTAATGAAAAGCCCCGGTCAGACCGGGGCTTTGATGTTGCGAAAGGCGCAGCCAACCATCACTCGATGATGTTGAACTCGCTCAGGTACTCGGTGGAGATTTCCAGGCCCAGGCCCGGCTTGTTGTCGTCCAACTGGATGTAGCCGTTGACCGGCGCCGGCTCGCCCTTGAACACGTAGTAGAAGAGTTCGTTGCCGACCTCGACATCGAACACCGGGAAGAACTCGGCCATCGGTGAAGCGGTGGTCGACATGGTCAGATGGTAGTTGTGCATCTGCCCGGCGTGAGGAATGACCGGCACCGACCAGGCTTCGGCCATGGCGTTGATTTTGCGCGCTGCGGTGATGCCGCCGACGCGGTTGGTGTCGTACTGAATCACGTCCACGGCACGGCGCTCGAGCATGTCCTTGAAGCCATACGAGGTGAACTCGTGCTCGCCGCCGGAGATCGGCATGATGCCCATCTTCTTCAGTTCGATGTAGCCTTCCAGGTCATCGGCGATCACCGGTTCTTCCAGCCAGCGCGGCTCGAACTCGGCGAGTTTCGGCAGCATGCGCCGGGCGTATTCCAGGGTCCAGCCCATGTAGCACTCGAGCATGATGTCGATATCCGGGCCAGCCAGCTCACGCAACGCGCGCACCTGCTCGATATTACGGCGCATACCCGCCGGGCCGTCTTTAGGGCCGTAACCGAAGCGCATCTTCAGTGCGGTGAAGCCCTGGTCGAGATAACCCTGAGCTTCCTCGAGGAACAGGTCGAGGTTGTCGTTGGCGTAGAGTTTCGACGCGTAGGTCCAGATTTTTTCCTTGGTACGCCCGCCAAGCAGCTTGAAGACCGGCTTGCCCACCGCCTTGCCCATGATGTCCCAGATGGCGATATCAATCGCCGAGATCGCTGCCATGCCGATGCCCTTGCGGCCCCAAGCGTGGCTCTGACGGTACATTTTCTGCCAGATGTATTCGTTGTCGAAGGGGTCTTCACCGATGGCGATGGGTGCCAGGTAGGTGTCGATGATTTCCTTGGCCACACGCGGTGCCAGGGCGCAGTTACCGATGCCGACGATGCCGGTGTCGGTCTCCACTTCCACCACCAGCCAACCATGGAAACGGAACGAGCCCATGGCATCGCCGCGCTCGAAGAGAATATCGCTGGCATTGGTGCAGAAGTGGGCCTGCGGCGGTACCACCTTGCCTTTCCATTCGAAGACGCGGGTACGGATAGATTTTATTTTCATGTTCACAGCTCCTTTCACTACGTATTGGCGGTCAGCCGACATGCGCTGTGTTCAGCGGCACGGCTAGGGTGGTTGAGGGACGATTGGATCGGTGGATCAGAAGGGACAGGAGCCGCACGCAGCGTTTGGCGATGGACGAGGACAGTGCCTCGACCGTTATTCTTGTTGTCATGGTCAGCTCCTTCTTTGCCTGTCATCACCTTGCGAGGACTCAAGGCGGGCTTCTTATTGGTTTATCGCGACAGCCATCGCTGCCTATTGCCGCCGACTCTAGCCAGAGCGTTTGGCGGCGGATAATCACTTATGCGCATTCAGTGATAACCACAGGAAATGCCTTGAACGAAAAAAGCCATCTGCGCGTTATCGGGCAGCCGCATCCGGCAAAGCGTCACCGGGGCGGTAGATGAAACGTCGGGCAAACGCCTCCCCCTCGGGCCAATGAACCGATGCTGAGTACCTGTGAAATATCAGGTGATAGACGCTCGCCAGCGACTACGGGATGCCACTGATAGGGCTAGCCCTCCAGGGCGATCCGGTAGAAATCCCTGGCGTTACGCCAGAAAAAGGCATCGCGCTGCGCGCTGTCATATCCCTCCAGCACCGTGCTCATCGCGGTGACCAGGTCGCCGTAACCGATGCGCAAACCGGCCACTGGGTAGTTGCTGGCAAACAGGCAACGCTCGATGCCGAACATCGACAAGGTTTCCTCGATCACGCCGCGGTTGCTCTGCAGCGTCCACGGTTCATCACGTAGGCCGAGCTCGGAAATCTTGACGCTGACATTCGGCTGCGCCGCCAGAGCCTGCATGCCGGTGCGCCAACCTTCGAGCCCGGCCGCGCTGCGATCCCAGGGGAAGCCCATGTGGTTGAGCACGATGGGCACCTCGGGAAAGGCAGCGGCGACCTGCGCCGCTTCCTGCAGGTGCCAGTACGGCACACGCAAATCCCAGGACAGACCGTGCTTGGCCAACAAGGCAAAGCCCCGTAGCCAGTCGTCGTCCTGCATGCTGCCGGCCTGGCCGCGCACGCTGGAGGCCAGTTCGGGGCGCGAGGCCGTCACCGGCTTGCTGCGAATACCGCGCAGCAGCGGGTATTGCAGATGTCGGCCAAGGATGTCCTCGCAGTCCGGGCGGTGGAACCAGACATGGGCCACCACCGCATTGGGAAAGCCGTAGCGCGCATGCTGCTCGTGCACCCAACGGGTTTCCGCCACCTGATCGGCACGCTCGTGCTCGGCTTCGCAATGCACCGTGGCGAGCACCCGCTGCCCAGCGCTGTCGGCCAGATAATCCTCTGGCAGATAGTTGCGACGCAGGGGCGCGTAGTCGCCGAGAAAGAAGCCCTGATCGACGTCGTCCTGCAGCCAGGGATAGCGATGGGTATCGAGGTTCCACAGGTGGTGGTGGGCATCGATCAATCGCTGCCCGTCGGCTGCATGGGGCAGACCGAGACGCTGATGCAGGCACTCGGACATTTCAGTTGGCCTCGCGCAAGCGCTGCAATTCGGCCTGCCAGGCGCTGACGAAATCGGCGTCGATGCTGCCACGCACCTGCTCGGTGACGATCTTCGCCTGATCGACGAAGCGCTGGCGCTGTTCATTGCTGAGGGCATTGACCTGCATGCCCGACGCCTTCAACTCGGCGAGCTTCTCACTGTTGGCCTGACGGGCCAGTTGGCGCTGCTCGCTGCGCGCCTGCTCGGCGGCCTTGCGCACCTGCGCCTGCTGCGCGTCATCCAGAGAGTCCCAGGTCTTCTTGCTCATCAGCAGCACGTAGGCGGTATAGATGTGCTCGCTGAGGGTCAGGTACTTCTGCACCTCGTTGTAGCGCTGGGTGGCGATCAGCGAGATAGGGTTCTCCTGGCCGTCGATGGCATGCATTTCCAGAGCACCGAACACCTCGTTGATCGGCATCGGCTGGGCGTTGGCCCCCAGGTGATCAAAGAAGGTACGGAAAATCGGGCTCTGCACGGTGCGAATTTTCAAGCCTTTGAGGTCTTCCCACTTTTCGATAGGCCGCTTGCTGTTGGTCAGGTTACGAAACCCGATCTCCCAGAAGCCCAGGCCCACCAGGCCCTTTTCTTCCAGCTTGGCGAGCAGTTGCTGGCCCATCGGCCCGTCGAGCATGGCATCCACTTCGGCAGTGGAGTTGAACTGGTAGGGCAGATCCAGCACGCCAAAATCCTTGACCAGCCCGACCAGTGTCGGCGCCCCCACCAGGGCGAATTCGACGGTGCCCGCTGGCAGTGCGCCGAGCATCTGCACATCGTTGCCGATCATCGCCGAAGGGAACACCTTGACGCTCAACGCCCCAGCGCTTTCGGCCTTCAGGTGCTCGGCGAACAGCTTGGCACCCTGAGGCCCGGGGGCGTCGATGGGGTCACCGGCGCTGAGCTTGAACGTGCGCTCCTGCGCCTGGGCGGCAACGCCTGGCAGCAACAGGGCCAGGCTAAGGGCGGCGACACCGCGAATGAACAGATTACTCATGAGTACTCTCCGATGATGACGGGAATTCAGCGCACGATGACCTGAGACACATCTGGCTCGAGCAGGGTGTGGAAGTAGCGCTGGAAGGTGAAGGTCTGCAGATCCAGCATGCCGACACGCTGATCCTTGAGGGTGACGAAGGCCAGGTCGCGGGTCGGGTGCAGGCTCATGGCGATGGCGTGGGTATCCAGCTCGATGCGGTGGATTTGCTCCAGTGCGGTGTTGAATACCGAGATCGAATGCTCCGCGTAGTTGGTCACGTAGAGGCGATCCTGGCGGTCACGGTAGATACGTGTCGGGTCGGCACCAGTGCGTCCGCGATGGGTCACTTCGAGCGTCTCCACATCCACGGCGACGATGCTGTTGTCACCACGGGTGGCGACGTACAACGTGCGCTCGTCACGGCTGAAGCAGTTGCCTTCGGGCATGCTGCCCGGCTGCAGAGGCACAGGCGCAACGGTCGGATCTTGGGGCTTGAGACGGGTGATGGTGTTGCTCAGCAGGTTGAGGGCGAAGGCGGTCTCACCACTACGGTTGAGGGCAACCAGATGGCTCTTGTAACCGCCGGACGGAATCGCCCGATCCGGCACGTCCTTGATATGCGGCTGATCGAAGATCAGCAGGGTCGAGTCGCCCTCGCTGAGCACATAGAGACGATCCTGATCATCCATCGCCAAACCATGGGGGCGACGGAACGGCCAGATGCTCAGGGTGCGCACGTGCTCGCCGCGCTCCAGGTCGATGACGAACACCGAGCAGCCGCCCTCGCCTTCATGGCTGGAAGTTTCGATACCGTAGTGGCCGACATAGGCGAAGCGGTTCTTGGAATCCACCACAAATTCGTGGGGGAAATCCGGCAGGCGGATGTGCTTGATCGCATCGCCGGTCGATACGTCGTAGAAGCTGAAGGTGTGCGCGCATTTCTGCACCAGAAGAAGAATTTCCTGACTCATCGTGTCGATTCCTAAAGGCGGCGCCAAGGCACCGCGAAAGTGTGAACGGTACTCAACGCTGAGCGTCGATGGCCTCGAGCAAATCACTGCCGTGCTGCTTGATGAAGGTCTCACGCAGGGGCGCGGAAACGGCCTTGCGGAAGGCTTCGCGGTCGACGTCCTTCTCTATCTGCATGCCCTTGGCTTCAAGCTCGACGAGGAATTTGCTGTCATTCTCGGCGTTCATCTTGCGTTGCGAGCGGCCGGCGGCGCGGGCCGAATCGACCAGCAGTTTCTGCTGGGCAGCGGGCATGGCATCGAACTTCTCCTTGTTCATGACCAGGATCAGCGCGGTGTAGGCATGATGAGTCTGCGACAGGTACTTCTGCACTTCGTAGAAGCCCGACGACCAGGTGATACTCAGCGGGTGTTCCTGGGCATCCACGGCCTTCATTTCCAGCGCGTTGTAGAGTTCGGCCAGCGGCAGCGGCTGCGGGTTGGCGCCGAGCAGGCGGAAGGCCTCGATCTGTGACGGGTTGCTGGAGGTACGAATTTTCAGGCCCTTGACGTCATCCGGCACACGCACCGGTTTGCGCGAGTTGGTGATGTCGCGAAAGCCCACTTCCCAGTAGGCCAGACCTTTGAGGTTGTGAGCTTCCAGGTCGTCGAGCAGCTTCTGGCCGATCTCGCCGTCCAGCACACGGTAGGCATGCGCGCTGTCGGCGAACACGAACGGCAGGTCGAGCACCGACATGCGCGGGGTCAGGCCGCTGAAGTTGGGCGTGCCGGACATTTCCAGCTCGATGGTGCCGCCCCGTACGCCGGCAATCATCGCCTGGTCGTTGCCCAGCATGCTGTTGCCGTAGGGGCGTACAACCAGCTCGCCGTTGGAACCATCCTTGACCAGTTGAGCGAACTCCTTCGCTGCCACGCTCTGGGTGTCAGTGTCGGAGCCGGCGAAACCGAAACGCAGAGTGGTCGCCGCATCGGCCCGCCAGACCGAACACGCCAACAACAGCAGGCAGCCACACACACGCAGTTTGTTCTTGTTATTTTTCATCGTTTCTTCCTTGCAGTGAGGTAAACGGAGCGTTACGGGAGGAACCAGCGCATCGGCGTCATCACCAGCGCGGGGAACATGATCAGCGACGAGAGCACCACCAGATGGGCGAACAGGAACGGCATGACACCGCGCATCACGCCATCGAGGGGCACCTTGCCGACCCCGCTCATGACGCTGAGCACGTTGCCGATAGGCGGCGTGATCAACCCGATGGAGGTGTTGAGGATGAACAGGATGCCGAAGTACACCGGGTCGATACCGGCCATCTTGATCACCGGCATGAATACCGGCGTGAGGATCAGCACGATCGGCATCAGATCCATGGTGGTGCCCACCATCAGCACAATCAGCATGATCACCACGAGCAGCAGTTGTGGCCGATCGATCAGCGGCTCGAGCAGCCCACTGACCATCATCGGCAGTTCGGCGATGGTCATCAGCCAGGACGACACCAGCGCTGCGGCCACCAGGAACATCACCACCGCTGTGGTACGCCCGGCATCCAGGAAGACCTTGAACAGATCCCTGAACTTCAGCTCGCGGTAGACGAATAGCGAAATGAACAGCGCATACATCGCCGCCACGGCCGCCGCCTCGGTGGGTGTGAAGATACCCAGTTTCAGACCACCGATGATCAGCACCGGCAGCATCAGCGCCCAGATACCGTCGGTGAACGCCTTGTAGACCTCCGACAGTGGTGCCTTTTCACCGCAAGGCAGATCACTCTTGCGTGCCAACCACCACCAGGTTGCCCACAACGCCAGCCCCATCATCAGCCCCGGTACGATGCCGGCCATGAACAGCTTGGTGATCGATACACCACCCGCTACACCAAACACCACCAGCGGAATCGATGGCGGAATGACCGGCGCGATGATCCCGCCTGCGGCGATCAATCCCGCCGACCGATTCGGGTCGTAGCCGGCCTTGCGCATCATCGGCATCAGCATTGCTGCCACCGCGGCGGTATCGGCCACGGCCGAGCCGGACAGCGACGCCATGACAATGGCGGCGATGATCGCCACGAAGCCCAGGCCGCCACGCTTGTGGCCCACCAGCGCCATCGGCAAGGCAACGATGCGGCGCGACAGGCCGCCGGCGTTCATCAGCTCGCCAGCGAGCATGAAGAACGGGATGGCCAGCAGCGGGAAGCTGTCGGCCCCACTGACCAGATTCTGGGCCAGGATCTGCGCGTCGAAGGTATCGAGCTGAATCATCAATGCGACGCCCGCCAGCAGCAAGGCGAATGCCACGGGAATGCGCATGGCCATGGCACCCAGCAGGGAGCCGAGGAACACCACAATGGTCATTTCGTCACCTCGGAAATCAGCACGTCTTCAGGGCTCTTGGGCATCACCAAATCCGCAGCGACATGGCGAAACAGCAGCAGATACAGACGATTAAGGATGATTGCCGACATCGCTACGCTGCACACCACGCCGGCGGCGTACATCAGCCCCAGCGGCAGGCCGGCGACGGGCGACAGGTTGTCCATGTTGATGACCGTCTGCTTGTAGCTGCCAATCAGGAACAAACCGCAGCAGAACAGCATCAGCAGCTCGGCAACCACCGCGCAGACACGCTGGCCGAGGGGGGGAAGACGGCGATACAGCAGGTCAACGCCCAGGTGCGCATTGTCGCGTAGCGCAATCACTGCACCGATGAAGGTCAGCCAGACGAACAGGTAGCGGGCGCCTTCGTCCGACAAGGCGATGCCAGAGTTGAAGCCGTAGCGCAGCACCACGTTGAAGAACACCAGAACCATCATGGTGGCCAGGCAGAACACCACGATGCTCTCGAACAGACGTGAGAACAGCAGCGTTAGCAGACGCATGGCAGATCCTCCACCCGATCCTGTACGCCGCGCACAGAGCGGCTCATCGGCGGCCGCAGGGGCTGCCGATCATTGCGAAATGAGCTAGCCATGAATGGCTCCTTGTTATTGTTGTTCTCGAAAACTGCGTTGTTGGATCAGCCCCGCTGGCGACTTCCCATGCGGCAGGCGATCTCGAAGGCCTGACGGGTCGCGCCGACATTGGCCTTGCCCTGCCCGGCGATATCGAAGGCAGTACCGTGGGCCGGCGTGGTGATCGGAATCGGCAAGCCGCCCTGCACCGTGACGCCACGCGAGAAGCCCATCAGCTTGATCGCGATCTGGCCCTGGTCGTGGTACATGGTCACCACCGCGTCGAAGGCCTGGCTGTCGCCCTGCACCTTGAGAAAGATGGTGTCACCCGGGTACGGGCCAATGGCGTCGATACCCTGCTGGCGAGCGCGCTCCACCGCCGGGCCGATGATGTCCAGCTCCTCACGCCCGAAGCTGCCGTTGTCGCCGTTGTGCGGGTTCAGCCCGCAAACGCCGATGCGCGGTTTCTCCATGCCGCTACGTTTGAGCGCCGTGTCGATCAGGCGAATCGCTTCGATCACCCGATCCTGACTGAGCATGCCCGGCACCTCGGCCAGCGCTACATGGGAGGTCACCCGCGAGGTCCACAGGTTGTCGAGCACGTTGAACTCGCAGAACGGGCCATCGAAGCCCAGATACTCGGCGAACCAGTGCAGTTCATCGCTGTGCCCCATGCCCGCCATGTGCAGCGAGGTCTTGTTCAACGGACCGAACAGGATGGCATCGGTGGCGCCAGCGGCAGTCAGACGCAGTGCCTGTTCGAGCGTGTCAAGGCTGTAGCGTCCGCCGATCACGCTGGCTTCGCTGCGCGGAAACTCACCTTCAGCAGCGCCACGAAACGGCAGCAGCAGCGGCGTATCATCGGCAAATTCCAAGGTCTCGGTTGAATCGATGATGCGGTAAGGGAACGACAGCCCCGCGATATCCATGCCGCGACGCACTTCCGCCTCGTCGGCGATCAGCAACACCTGGGCCTTGCGGCGTACTTCCGGCTCGGCGAGCAGACGAGCGATCAGCTCAGGACCGATGCCGGCCGGGTCGCCCAGTACCATGGCCAGGCGGGGAAGGATTGGCTTGCTCATACAAAAGTCCTCAGGTCGGCCGACATCCCCAACGGGCGGATGACATCGGGCACGGTGCGGTAGAGGCGCCGTGCGTTACGGTAAAAAAGCGATTGCTGCTGCGCGCGAGGCAGCACGACGTCCAGGCTCAGGCTGAACTCGCCAATGCTGGCTGGCTTGCCGATAGACAGAAGAGCCCTGTCGATCAGAGCGATAACGGGGAGTACGAAAAGGATGACGAAGAGACGCCAGTATGCGCGGGGCAGCCTACTGGTCAGTGGCTGATCCAAGGGTGCGCGCACCTGCAGGGCAACAGGTTGAGCCTGGGCCATGTGAAGTACCTCTACGTTGTTGTTTTTGTAGTGCCGGCCGGCAGATGGCCGCTGGGCTGAGCCAAACTATCGGCCTGCCCAACGATAACCGTCTAATCAAAGCTGCTCATAAGGACATAGCCTGAGGTTATCGCTCGGGAAAATCCAAGAGATAACCTCAGGCTATCGGACTATCAGTTATTTTGAGTAGACGCTTATCGCGTCGCTTCGCACACTCCGGGCAATCCCTAATAACGATAATGAGATAAGCCATGCACATTGGCCTGATGCGTTATGAGCCAAGCCTGCCGCCCATCCAGGCCCTCTCGACGGCCGCCGTGGCGAGGTTCTGCGAGCTGATGCAGATCTTCAGCACCCTGGGTTATACGCTCAAGACACTCGGTTATCCCATCATTCCAATCCCCCCCGCGGCTGCGCCCAGTGACAACACCATGGCCGTTGCGCACTCCAGGCAGACAAACCATGCCTCGTGATCGTCAGCAAGCCGGGTTATTCCTGGCCACCGCAACCGGACGCTCGCTGATGACTGGCGAGCGCCGCGATTTCTTGTCACCCTTGGCCAATTCTCCAATCACGAGCCGCGCCATGTCCCGCATTCCAGACGCCAGCATCATCCACAGCCGCCTGCGCCTGCGGCAGCTGCGCCTGATGCTGGCCCTGCAGGAATTTGGATCGCTGCGCAGGGCCGCCGAAGAAATCGGCATGACCCAGCCAGCAGCGACCAAGATGCTTCACGAAGCGGAAAGCCTGCTGGGCGTCGAACTGTTCGAGCGTCTGCCGCGCGGCATGCGCGCCACGGCTTTCGGCGAAACCGCGATCTATTACGCAAAAATGATTTTCGCTGAACTGTCAGGCATGCGCGAGGAGTTCGCCGCGCTCGAGTCCGGCAACCTCGGGCGGGTCACCATCGGCGCGATTCCGGCGCTGGCCTCGGGTCTACTGACACGCACCATCGCTACCCTGAAGCAAAGCCACCCTCGGCTGTCCATGAGCATTCAGGTCGACACCAGCGACGTACTGGTGCAGGCCCTGCAACAGGATCAACTGGACGTAGTGCTCGGCCGTATTCCCGATGGCGCACGCACCGATGATTTGTTGTTCGACAGCCTCGGCGAGGAAACCCTCTGCGTGATTGCCGGCGCCCAACATCCGATGGCAAGCGCCACGCATCTGACCTGGGAAGAACTGCAGGATATGACCTGGGTGCTGCAACAGCACCCGAGCCCGATGCGTACCATCATCAACCAGGCGTTTCACAATGCGCGGGTCGACATTCCCAGCAGCATCGTCGAAACCACCTCGATCATGACCCTGCTGTCGCTACTGCAGCAGACCGACATGATCGGTGTGACCCCGGTATCGGTGGTCAACGATTACCCCGGCAAACACCTGCTCACGGTGCTACCCATCACCTTCGAGCCACGCCTGCCGCCTTACGGCCTGATTACCCGGCGCCACCGCATCCAGTCGTCAGCCATGCAGGCTTTCATCAATGCGGTCAAGGAAGAGCACGCGACAGACCAGCCAAGTAGCGGTTAAATGAAGTTTCCCCGACGAAACACCAACCTTTACAAGATTTTGCCGCCAGAGCAGTGATCCGGCACACTAACGCCCCCGGGCCCAGGCTCGTTGCCGTAGCCAGAACCGTATGACCCGCTCCCCGCTTCGCCGTCTTGCATTCGGTACCCTGCGCCGCCTGCTGTACCTGTGGGTGCGCTCGGAAACCATCAACCAGTCGGCGTTCACTCTCAAGCTCGACCGCAGCAAGCCGGTGTTCTACGTGCTGCAGCAGCCTTCGGTGAGTGATCTGGCGGTACTCGACCGCGAATGCACCAAGGCCGGTTTGCCACGGCCGGTACTGTCGGTAGCAGTGGGCGACCTGATGGAGCCGGCGGCGTTCTTCTACCTGACTCCGGAGCCCGACTGGCTAGGTCGCCAGGACAAGCGCGGCATCTCGCCGACCTTGCAGCGGATGGTCGCCGCCCTGGGCGAAAACAGCGCGGAAGAGGCGCAGATCATTCCGGTCAGCGTGTTCTGGGGCCAGTCGCCGGATCATGAAACCAGCGCCTGGAAACTGCTGTTCGCCGACAGCTGGGCCGTCACCGGTCGCCTGCGCCGCCTGGTCAGCATTCTGATTCTCGGCCGTACCACCCGCGTGCAGTTTTCCACACCGATTCAACTGCGCGAGCTGATCGCCCAGAACAAGGGCGAAGAACGCACCCTGCGTATGGTGCATCGCATCCTGCGGGTGCACTTTCGCAACCAGAAGGCCGCGGTCATCGGCCCGGACGTGTCGCACCGGCGTAACCTGGTCAAAGGCCTGGTGCATGGCCCTCAGGTTCGCCAGGCCATAACCGAGGAAGCCGAGCGCGAGAACATCTCGGCGCAAAAGGCCGAAGCCCTCGCCCTGCGTTACGGTAACGAAATCGCCTCGGACTACACCTACACGGCGATCCGCTTTCTCGAGCTGATCCTGTCCTGGTTCTGGAACAAGATCTACGACGGCATCAAGGTCAATCACATCGAAGGCGTGCAGGACATCGCCCAGGGTCACGAGGTGATCTACGTGCCCTGTCACCGCAGCCATATCGATTACCTGCTGCTGTCCTACCTGCTGTTCCGCAACGGCCTGACACCGCCGCACATTGCCGCCGGTATCAACCTCAACATGCCGATCATCGGTGGTCTGCTGCGCCGCGGCGGCGCCTTCTTCATGCGCCGCACCTTCAAGGGCAACCCGCTCTACACCGCGGTGTTCAACGAGTACCTGCACACCCTGATCAGCAAGGGTTATCCGGTGGAATACTTCGTCGAAGGAGGCCGCTCGCGTACCGGTCGCATGCTGCGGCCGAAGACCGGCATGCTCGCCATCACTCTGCGCAGTTACCTGCAGAGCCATCGCCTGCCAGTGGTGTTCGTGCCGGTGTACATCGGCTACGAGCGCGTGCTGGAGGGTCGCACCTACCTGGGCGAACTGCGCGGTGCGAGCAAGAAGAAGGAATCGATCTTCGATATCTTCAAAGTCATCGGTGCGCTCAAGCAGCGCTTTGGTCATGTGTGGGTCAACTTCGGCGAGCCGATCAAGCTCGACAGCTTTCTCGACGGGCAGCAGCCGGACTGGCGCGACCAGAACCTGGGACCGGACTATCGCCCGGCGTGGCTCAACGAAACCACCAACCGCCTCGGTGAGCGGGTGGCTCAGCGCCTCAACGAGGCAGCGGCGATCAACCCGGTCAACCTGGTGGCCCTGGCGCTGCTTTCCACTAGCAAACTGGCTCTGGATGAGCGCGCGCTGACCCGCATCCTCGACCTGTATCAGAGCCTGCTGCGCCGCGTGCCCTACTCGCCACATACCACCTTGCCGGAAGGCGATGGTCTGGCCCTGATCGAATACGTGCGCGGCATGGAATTGCTTTCCGAGCAGAAGGATGCCCTGGGGCGCATCCTCTATCTGGATGAGCAGAACGCCGTCCTGATGACCTACTACCGCAACAACGTGTTGCACATCTTCGCCCTGCCCGGCCTGCTGGCGAGCTTCTTCCAGAGCAGCGGGCGGATGAGCCGCGAACAGATCCTGCGCTTCGTTCACGCGCTGTATCCGTACCTGCAGGCCGAACTGTACATCCGCTGGTCTGCGGACGAGCTCGAAGGCGTGGTCGATCAGTGGTTGGAGGCCTTCGTCGAACAGGGTCTGCTCAAGGTCGAGAACGACCTGTACGTGCGCCCGGCGCCGAGCTCGCGGCACTTCGTGCTGTTGACCCTGCTGTCACGCGCCATCGCCCAAACGCTGCAGCGCTTCTATATGGCCAGCGCACTGCTGCTCAATGCCGGGCAGAACAGCATCAGCGCCGAGGAGCTGGAAGACTTGTGTACGGTCATGGCCCAGCGCCTGTCGATCCTGCATGGTCTGAACGCCCCGGAATTCTTCGACAAGAGCCTGTTCCGCCACTTCATCCAGACCCTGCTCGACCAGGGCGTGCTGCGCAAGGACGAAGCCGGCAAACTCAGCCACCACCCGGAGTTCGCCGAACTGGCCGAAGGCGCCGCCAAGCGCGTGCTGCCAGCGGAAATTCGTCTGTCGATCCGCCAGGTGACCATGGATCGCAGCGAGGAGTTGCTGGACGGACTCTAAGCCTGAGGGCTGGGGTCGAGCCGTCATGTCGATCTGACACGACGATAGGCTTCGTCCGTTATTGAGCTTTACGGCAACAGTCCCTAAGATGCGTCGTTGGGGCCATCTAGGGCAGGGATTTTCGTGCGTTATTACACAATTCTGGGATCACTGGCGATCATGGTTTCGGGCTGCGCCATGCAGCCTTCGGCCACATCGACCAATAACGAAGAAAAGCCGGTACAACCGGTTCCAGTTGCTCAGCAAGCCGCTGCCGCGCCCGCAGCAGCGCAGCCGACACCAGCAGTAGCGCCAAGCGTTCAGCCCGCAGTGGCCAGCCCGTCGGTGCCTGCAGCGAGTGCCCAGGAGCCTCAGGAATACGAAATCCAGCCGGGTCAGTGCTGGGTTCATGCCCAGGTCAGACCGCGTCCGGTGCAGAGCACCCAGGAAGTCGTGATCAAGGACTCGGTCAACAAGATCACCGTCACCCCTGCCGAGCTCGACAAGGGCTTCAAGCAGGTGGTCACCCGTGAGGGCACCAAGACGTATCGCATCGAACCGCCGACCTACCGCGTGGTATCCGAGCAGGTGAAGATCCGCCCTGAGGTCAAGCGCTTCATCGTCGTGCCGGCGGTCTACGAAAACACCCAGGAAACCGTCACCCTCGAAGAAGCCAAGACCGTACTCGACCAGTGTCGTGCAGCCGGCACCCGCTACTCGAGCGGTACCGGCGCGATGTCGTTCTGTGCCCGTCAGGTACCGGCCAAGCAGGAAGTGGTCAAGGTCAAGAAACTGGTTTCCCCGGAAACCGTACGCGTCGAGACCGACCCGGCCCAATACAAGAGCGTGACACGCTGGATCGTCGACAAGCCTGCCCAAGCCGTCGAAGTGACGCTGGATCCGGAATACACCAAGGTCGCCTCCACCGAAGTGGTTCGTCCGGTCGAAGCCAACCAGATCATCGTCCCAGAAGAGAAGCGCCAGCTGCAGGTCACCCGCTTCGAAGGCAACGCGCGCATCGTGTCGCGCCAGACCATCTGCGATGGCGATATCAACGACAACCTAGTGACCCGCCTGCAGCAGAGCCTGGTCAAGCGCGGCTTCAACCCGGGCACAGTGGATGGCAAGCTCGGCAAGCGCACCCTCGACGCGCTGACCGAATACCAGACCGCCAATGGCCAGGCCGTCGGCGCGCTGACCCTGGAAAGCCTGACCGCTCTCGAAGTCCAGTAACGATGTACCCGGCACGCCCTCAGGGCGTGCCGTTTCCCCTCTAGCGCTTCGCCCCTTCCCTGCTCAACCTTCGCCGAGAACATCGACAGCCTGCTAAGCTCGCTGCATATCTCACCGCTCGAAGGTTACTGCCATGCTCCGCATCCCTGTTCTCGTCGCCGGTCTGCTGCTGTCCGCCAACGTGTTCGCCCTGTCGCTTTCCGATCTCAGCCAGAAGGACGCCAGCGGCGGCCTGAAAGATGCCCTCACCCAAGGCGCCAAGGTGGCCGTGCAGCAGCTCGGCAAGCCGGGTGGTTTCAGCGGCAACCCCGAGGTGCGCATCGAGCTGCCGGGCAACCTCGGCAAAGCTGCCAAGACCATGAAGATGATGGGCATGGGCGCTCAGGTCGAGCAGCTGGAAACCAGCATGAACAAGGCCGCCGAAGCCGCCGTGCCGCAAGCCCAGGCCCTGCTGGTCGACGCCGTTAAGAAGATGACCGTGCAGGACGCCAAGAGCATTCTCTCCGGCCCGCAGGACTCGGCAACTCAATACCTGAACAAGAGCAGCCGCGAGCAGATCCGCGCCAAGTTCCTGCCCATCGTCAAGCAGGCCACCGATCAGGTCGGCCTGGCGAAGCAGTACAACAGCTTCGCCGGCCAGGCAGCCACCTTCGGCGTGCTCGACGCCAAGAGCGCGAATATCGAAAGCTACGTGACCGAACAGGCACTCGATGGCCTGTTCGAGATGATCGCCAAGCAGGAAGCCGGCATCCGCGAGAACCCTGCGGCCGCCGCCACCAGCCTGGCGAAGAAGGTCTTCGGCGCGCTCTGAAACATCGGTCATACACCTGACCGCGCACCCGGCGCGGTCAGGCACTTGCCGTCAGGTGTCGCTTACGGCTTGCAACTTGTCGCCGGGTTTGACCCTGAACCATCCCGCGTACAGCGCGGGCAGGAACAACAGGGTCAGCGCCGTGGCCACGATCAACCCCCCCATGATCGCCACCGCCATCGGCCCGAAGAACACACTGCGCGACAGAGGAATCATCGCCAGCACCGCGGCCAGGGAGGTCAGCACAATGGGCCGGAAGCGCCGTACCGTGGCTTCGACGATGGCATCCCAGGTATCCAGCCCCGCGGCTCTGTCCTGCTCGATCTGGTCGACCAGAATCACTGAGTTGCGCATGATCATTCCTGACAGCGCGATGGTGCCCAGCATGGCCACGAAACCGAACGGCTGACCGAACAGCAGCAGGAACAGGGTCACACCGATCAACCCCAGCGGTGCGGTGAGAAACACCATCGCCGAACGCGAGAAGCTCTTCAGCTGCAGCATCAGCAACGTCAGCACCACCACGATGAACAGCGGCACACCGGCATTCACCGAGGCCTGGCCCTTGGAGGAATCCTCCACCGCACCGCCCACTTCCAGCAGGTAGCCATCCGGTAGGCTCGCGCGCACTTCGGCCAGCGTCGGCAGAATCTGCTGGGTCAGCGTCGCCGGCTGCTGCGGGCCGTAGATGTCGGCACGTACGGTCACCGTCGGCAAGCGGTTGCGGTGCCAGATCACCCCTTCCTCGAAGCCGTACTCGAGGGTGGCGATCTGTGACAGCGCCACGCTCTTGCCGCTCTCGGTCGGCACCGCCAGACTCGGCAGCAGTTGCAGGGCCTGACGCTCCACTGGCGTACCGCGCAGGAGGATTTCGATCAGTTCGTTGTCCTCACGATAATCGCTGACCGACGAGCCATTCAAAGAGCTGCGCAGGAACTTCGACACGTCAGAGGTACTGACGCCCAGCGCCCGGGCGCGATCCTGATCGATGTTCAGGTACACCACCTTGCTCGGCTCTTCCCAGTCCAGGTGCACGTTGACCACATAAGGGTTGTCACGCACCTTGTCGGCGACCTGCCGGGCCAGCCCGCGGACTTCGTCGATATGCTCGCCGGAAACGCGGAACTGCACCGGGTAGCCCACGGGTGGCCCGTTCTCCAGACGCGAGATGCGCGTACGCAGACTGGGGAACTCATCATTCAACACGCCGATCAGCCAGCTGCGCACCAGCTCACGATCCTCAATGGTTTTCGCCAGTACCACGATCTGCGCGAAGCTGGTTGCCGGCAATTGCTGATCCAGTGGCAGGTAGAAACGCGGCGAGCCGGTTCCGACGTAAGCCACATAGTTATCCACACCGGGATGCCCGGCCAGGCGCTCTTCGAAGCGTCGTACCTCGGCCTCGGTGGCGATCAGCGAAGCGCCTTCGGCCAGCTTGAAATCGACCATCAGCTCCAGCCGCCCCGATGCCGGAAAGAACTGCTGCGGCACGAAGCGGAATAGCAGGATCGAGCCAACGAACAAGGCCAGGGTCAACACGATGACCGTCTTGCGGCGTCGCACGCACCAGTTGATCACCCGCCGCACGCGCTTGTAGAACGCCGTGTCATAGGGGTCGTGCCCAGCAGCGCTGCCGCCGTGTTTCTGGGCAGCCTGCTTGGCCAGATCTGGTAGCAAACGCGCCCCCAGGTAAGGGACAAACATTACCGCAGCGACCCAGGACATCAGCAGCGCGATGGTCACCACCTGGAAGATCGACCGGGTGTACTCGCCGGTACCCGATTGCGCCGTGGCGATCGGTAGAAAGCCTGCGGCGGTGATCAGGGTACCGGTGAGCATCGGAAACGCCGTACTCGTCCAGGCGAAGCTCGCCGCCTTGAGGCGGTCGTAGCCCTGCTCCATCTTTATCGCCATGATCTCCACGGCGATGATCGCATCGTCCACCAGCAGGCCCAGAGCCAGCACCAGGGCGCCCAGGGAAATCTTGTGCAGGCCGATGTTCAGGTAGTACATGGCGGCGAAGGTCATCGCCAGCACCAGGGGAATCGACAGTGCCACCACCAACCCGGTGCGCAGGCCCAGGGAGAAGAAGCTCACCAGCAACACGATGATCAGCGCTTCGGTGAGCACTTTGACGAACTCACCGACGCTGGTTTTCACCGCTGCCGGTTGATCCGACACCTTGCGCAGCTGCATGCCTGCCGGCAAGTTGTTCTGCAAACGCGTGAACTCACCCTCCAGCGCCTTGCCGAGCACCAGAATGTCGCCGCCGGGCTTCATCGAAACGGCCAGGCCGATGGCATCCTCACCCATGAAACGCATGCGCGGCGCGGGGGGATCGTTGAAGCCACGGCTGATCTCGGCCACGTCACCAATACGGAAGGTACGATCGGCTACGCGGATGGGGAAATCGCGGATCTGCTCGACTGTCTCGAAACTGCCGCTGACCCGCAACTGCACGCGGTCTGAGCCGGTCTCGAAGAAGCCCGCCACGGCCATCGCGTTCTGCTGCTCGAGGGCCTGCTGCACGGCAGCGAGCGGCAGGCCGAGGGTGGCCAGCTTGGTGTTGGACAGCTCGATCCAGATCTTCTCGTCCTGCAGGCCGACCAGCTCGACCTTGCCGACGTCCTTGACCCGCTGTAGCTGCAGCTGCACGCGATCTGCATAATCCTTGAGCACCGCGTAATCGAAGCCGCTGCCGGTCAGGGCGTAGATATTGCCGAAGGTGGTGCCGAACTCATCGTTGAAAAACGGCCCCTGAATGCCGCCTGGCAGGGTATGGCGAATGTCACCGATCTTCTTGCGCAGCTGGTACCAGAGTTCAGGAATCTCGTTGGAGTGCATGGAGTCGCGGGCCAGGAAGGTGACCTGGGATTCACCGGGCCGCGAGAAGGACACGATGCGCTCGTACTCGCCGGTCTCCATCAGCTTCTTCTCGATGCGCTCGGTGATCTGCCGCGCCACTTGCTCGGCCGTGGCTCCGGGCCAGTTGGTTTTCACCACCATGGCCTTGAAGGTGAATGGCGGATCCTCGCTCTGCCCGAGCTTGGAGTACGACAGGACACCGACGATGCCCAGCAACAGCATGAGGTACAGGACGATCTGACGATGATGCAGCGCCCAGGCGGAAAGGTTGAAGGACATCGACGCTTACTCCTTCGCCGCCAGGTCTACCGCTCGGTTCTGCCGATCCACGGGACGTATCTGCTGCCCGTCCAGCAATACCTGTACGCCGGCCACCACCACCCAGTCGCTGGCCTTCAGGCCTTCCAGCACCGGCACCTGCTTTTCACCATAGGGGCCGACCCGCACCGCAGTGCGCTTGAGCTTCGAGGTTTGCGGATCGACCACCCAGACGTAAGGCTGATCCTTCTCGGCGGTCAGTGCCGACAGCGGCACTGCCAGCGGGACATCGCCGTTACGGGCGATGAACACCCGTGCGCTCTGGCCGATTTCCACCTGCGCGTCGCGCTGCTGCAGGGCGATGCGTGCAGCGTAGGTACGCGAGCGCGGATCAGCCGCCGGCGACAGCTCACGGATACGCCCAGCCAGTCGCTCGCCAGGCTGCGACCACAGCTCCACGGCGACGTCCTGGCCGACGCGCAGACTACCGATCACCTGCTCGGGCAGGTCGATCAGCACCTCGCGCTCACCATCGGCCGCCAACACGAACACCGTTTGGCCGGCTGACACCACCTGACCCACCTCGGCGCTACGCTGCACGATAACGCCACTCTGCGGCGCCTTGAGCACCGCGTAACCGGCCTGGTTATCGGCAACATTGAGTTCGGCACGCACCTGACGCAGGCGAGCCTCGGCGGCGCGGAAGGTGTTTTCGGCGCTGTCGGACTGCGACTTGCTGATCATCCCGCGCTGCTGCAGGGTGCGGTAGCGGTCACGCTCGGCCAGCGCCAGTTGCAGATTGGACTCGGCCGATTGCAGCTGGGCACGGGAGGCATCCAGCTGTAGGCGCACATCCTGCGGATCGAGTTCGGCCAACGGTGCCTCTTTGTCGACCCGCTGCCCCACCTCGACCAGGCGCTTGGTCACCTTGCCGCCAATGCGGAACGCCAGCTCGGGTTCCAGCCGCGCCCTTATCTCACCAGGGTAAACATCTGCCAACTCCGCAGCCAATTGCGGCTGCGCCACCATGGCGGGACGAATGCCCGGCTGCGGCGCCTCCGCATTGCTGCAGGCGGCCAGGGACAGGACAAGACAGACAGGCACAACGCGAGACAGAGCATGGCGGAACATGATGAGCGTCCTTTCAAGGAACTTTTAATACTTGTACTGCTCGGTATAGTAAAAATAGCGTACTCGCCAGTCCAGTATTAAGATAGCCCGATGTCGAATACTTCGTTGCCCCCCAGCGGCCCCGGCCGCCCCAAAGATCCCGCCAAGCGCGAGGCCATCCTCGAAGCCGCCAAATGCCTGTTTCTGCGCTACGGCTATGCCGGCAGCAGCATGGACGCCATTGCCGCCCACGCGGGTGTTTCCAAGCTCACCGTGTACAGCCACTTCACCGACAAGGAGACGCTGTTCTGCGCGGCGGTGAAGGCCAAGTGCGAGGAGCAGTTGCCCGAACTGTTCTTCGAGCTGCCCGAACATGCCGACGTGGAAGCGGTGCTGCTGAATATCGCCAGCGGCTTCAGTCGCCTGATCAACAGTGCCGAATCCGTCGAACTGCATCGCCTTATGACCAGCCTCGGCAGCAAGGATCCGCTGCTCGCTAAAGTCTTCTATGAAGCCGGCCCACAGCCCCTGCTGGCGGAAATGGAGCGCTTGCTGAGCAAGGCGAATCAGAATGGCCAGCTATCCATCGACTCGCCCAAGGTAGCCGCGGATCAGTTCTTTTCTCTGTTCAAGGGCTGCGCCAACTTCCGCCTGCTGATCGGTTGTGGCGCGCCCCAGAGTGCGGCCGAGCAGGAGCAACATGCTCAGGAAGCAGTACGGATGTTCCTGCGCGCCTACCGGGCCTGACCGCCCCTCGTTCTGCGTCTGGCTGCTACCGTCTACATCACGCTTGCAGTTGCGAGTGGCAGCCAGTGTGTAGCCTGGCTGGTCGGTCAGAGGAGGCGCGTATGGATCGATTCACCGGTGGCTGCCTGTGCGGCAAGGTACGCATCGAAGCCCGGGGCCTTCCCTACCGGGTCGGTATTTGCCACTGCCTCGACTGCCGCAAGCATCACGGCGCGCTGTTCTACGCGGCAGCGGTATTTCCTGAAGGTGCGGTGACTATCAGCGGCGAAACGGCGGATTACGCCGGGCGCTGCTTCTGCCCCCGCTGCGGCTCATCGGTTTTCGCCCGTAGCGCCGATGAAATCGAAGTGCATCTGGGCGCACTCGATGCGCCAGACCAGTTGCTGCCAACCTACGAAAGCTGGACGACCCGGCGCGAGTCCTGGCTACCGCACTTCCCCTGCAAGACCCACTACAGGCACGACCGTGAGGCCACGGATCGCATCGAGGATTGAGGAGGCGTCAAGCCCCTTGATTCCCACCAAAGAGACCAGATGAGTCAACGCCGAGAGACGAATCACGCTTCGTTATCACGAGGCTCGTCAGCTTCACTATTTTCAGACTCTTTGTCTTCCGGCGCCTTGCCATCGATCCAGGAGTTGGTCGCTTCCTGGGCGTCATCGACCTGCTTGCTGAACTGCTTTACCGATTCGCTGAAGGTGTCCTTGGCAATTTGACTGGCGCTTTCCTTGGCATCTTCAACGGCTTTATTGGCAGCGTTTTCCGCAGCATCACACCCGCTAAGAACAATGATGCTCAAGGCACCGATTGCCAGGTAATTGAGTCGAGATTTCATGTAGGCCTCATTAAATGCGTAGTCGAACTAGAGCTGTCGAACGGGCGCAATTATTGCGGCGGGAAATGTAGAAATTTCGTCAAAACACCTGGCCTGGAGCGGGTGCATTTGTATCGCCATGTTCTGAACCGCGGAAAGATCCACACGAGCAAGCAGCTCTAGAAGTATCGCGCGGTGATGCCCGGAAACCCACTACACGCGATTGGACAGGCATCTATGGCAATGACTGCAAAGCGCGCATTCCTTCGAACCGTTTTGCCTGATTTGGCGGGAGCAAACTCAGGGCTTTCCAATCGATAGCGGTGAATGACCCATTGCCTGCTTTGCCCAGAACAGGTGAAGAGAAAACGTAGACAGATGCCCTGCCCGTGCAATCACCGCTCGATAAGCAGGCCTCTGAGCAAGAGTTCCAGAGCAGCCATGCTCTGTGCCAGCCGGGCGTTGCCATCTTCACCGCTGGCGATCCAGAAGGCCGCCTCGGCGAGGCTGCCATTGATCAGCAATGCCAATGCCTGCGGATCAACGTCATCGACGATCCCCTGCTGGATCAGCCCTTCGATCAGTTGCTGCAGGGAGCGGATGCACTGCTGTTGAGAATCGGGCGTGGCCCCTCCGAGTACGGCACGCGCGTCACGCAGCACGATGCGCTGGATTTCAGGCTCCAGGGCCATTTGCAGATAGGCCCGACAGCGATCACGGAATCCCGCCCAGGCATCGCTGCCGTTGTCGGAGATAGCCTGCAGGCGCGCATCCATCTCAGCGTCGATCTCCGCCACTACCGCGGCCAGCAAGCCCTGCTTGTCGCCGAAGTGATGATAGAGCGCGCCGCGAGTGAGGCCCGCTTGCGCAGTTAGATCGTCCATCGAAGTCTCGGCATAACCGCGTTCGCAGAACACCTTGCGTGCGGTGGACAGCAAGGCTGAACGGGTTTTCTCCATTTCGGCGCGGGTGCGGCGAGCCATCGTTTTCTCCTTAGAGCCAGGCAAACCATTATTTACATACGAAACGTATGAATCTATGATTTTATACATACCTACCGTATGTAAGCGATCGCAGGCCCCTATGGTGGCCATGAAAAAGGAGAATGAAATGGCCAACCCCTACCTGGGGCTGTTCACTGCGCCAGGCTCGAAGGGCTTCGTGCTAGCCGGGCTGATTGCGCGAATTCCGTTGCCGATGACCGGAATCGGCATCATTACCCTGCTGGCGCAATTACGCGGTAGCTACGCGCTGGCTGGAGCGGTGGCGGCCTCTTTCGTGCTGGCCTATGCGCTGCTGTCGCCACAGATTTCGCGTCTGGTCGATCGCCACGGTCAGTACCGGGTATTGCCTGTTGCTGCTGCAGTCTGCATCGCTGGCTTGGCGTTGCTACTCGCCGCGACCTGGCTACAGATGCACGACGCATTGCTGTTCATCGGCGCACTGATGGCGGGCGCCATGCCGAGCATCTCGGCGATGATACGGGCCCGTTGGACGGCCATTTACCGTGGCCAGCCGCAATTGCAGACCGCCTTCTCTCTGGAGACCGTGCTCGACGAGGTGACATTCGTGGTCGGGCCTCCACTGTCAGTCGGGTTGAGCGTGGCGGTGTTTCCTCAAGCCGGCTTACTGGTCGGAATGCTGTTGCTGGCGATTGGTGTGTTTGCGCTAGTCGTGCAGCGCGCGAGCGAGCCGCCAAGCGAGACGGGGGACACTGCCGCTACTCGCTCCAGCTCGGTGATTCATCTACCTGACGTGCGTCTGCTGACGCTGCTGATGGTGGGCCTGGGCATCATCGTCGGCACTGTGGATATCGTCAGCGTGGCGTTTGCCGATGAGGCAGGCAACCCGGCGGCGGCGAGCCTGGTGCTATCGGCCTATGCAGTGGGTTCCTGCCTTGCAGGCCTGGTTTTCGGCGCCCTTACGCTATGCACACCGATGCACCGCCTACTTTTCCTCGGCGGCTCTGCAACGGCGCTTACCACGCTGCCCCTGCTGCTGGTCGACAGCATCCCGACACTGGCTGCCAGCGTCTTCGTCGCGGGTCTGTTCTTCGCGCCCACGATGATCGTCGCCATGTCCCTGATCGAGCGCGCCGTACCGCAAAGCCAGCTCACCGAAGGAATGACCTGGCTGCTGGCCGGATTGAACGTCGGCGTAGCGGCAGGTGCATTCGCCTCGGGTCAGGTAGTCGACCTTGCACAGGCCTCTGCGGGTTTCAGCGTGGCACTGTGCGGGGCCGCCGTGGTGTTGCTGAGCGCACTCGTGGCTTACCGGCGCTTCGCGAATCGAGTGAGCCGGTGTGACGGCAATCCTGCCCAGCCATCAGTCTAACTGGCGGCCCACGGGCTTCTGAAAATCGTGGTATTGGATTATCAGCGCTCTCCGACAAACACGCCGAAGATGGCTAGAGAAGCAAAGGCCAGAATCTTGGCCCAGCCGTCTCGCCAAGGTTTTTTTTCACGCCAGCTAGTTAGGGCGGCATGACTCTGTGTAGGCTGTCCTGGCGCGCATAACTGCCGCAGCACCTGGCACATGCCTGCCGGTCAGCTGCAGGATCATTCGCCGCCTCTCTTCGCGATCGAACCGTGAGCAAGCGCCCTAAACCGGACAATCCTGACTTATGCCCGTTGACCTGCAAGCGCTCTACCCCAAACTGATCCACCTGATGCTGGACACGGTGTTTGTGGTCGATAGCGACAACCAGATCGTATTCGTCAGCGCTGCCTGCGAGGCGCTGCTGGGTTACCGTGCCGACGAGCTGATCGGCACCACGATCACCCATTACATGCACCCGGACGATCTGGCGGCCACCAAGGCCTCCATTGTCCGCGTCATGAATGGCCAGCCCCACTTCGATTTCCGCAACCGTTACATCCGCAAGGATGGCGGCATCGTCTACATCCTCTGGGCTGCCTTCTGGTCTGAAGAGGTGGGCGCACGGATCGGTGTCGCTCGCGATGTGACAGCCCTCGCCAAAGCCGAAGAGGAATTACGTTTCCTCGCCCATCGTGACCCGCTCACCAAACTGACCAACCGCTCGCTGTTCAATGATCGGCTGGCATCGGCGCTGCGAGCGGCACACCGCCACAACAGCAATCTGGCGCTGCTGTTTCTGGATATCAACGACTTCAAGGGTATCAACGATCTCCACGGGCATGCCGCGGGCGATCAGGTGCTCTGCGTGATCGCCCGCCGGCTGGAAAGCTGCGTGCGCGAGACGGATACGGTGGCCCGCCTGGGCGGCGACGAATTCACCGTGCTGTTGACGGATATCCAGTCGGAGAGCGCCATCAGCGAAAAGGTGGAGCAGATTCTTGCGGCAATGGCCGAGCCGTTGGGCGATGAATTCGACGGATTGAAAATGCCCTCCTGCAGCATCGGCGTGGCCCGCTACCCTGCGCATGGGGAAGATGCCGACACGCTGCTCAGCCATGCGGATGGCGAGATGTATCGGGTCAAAAGGCAGCGTTCTACTACTCGGTAACGAGCCCGTGGAACACCGTTGAAAATGCCAATACCACGCGACACTTCGTTTTCAGCGGCTCATCAGGGCGACGAATTCATTTAATCTACCCCGCAATCTGCGCGCACTCTCTGCCCGCTAGCATGAGCAGATCAACCATGATAATCAGTACCCGTGAAGCACGCCTGCTCACGCAAGACGGTTACTGAAACACTTGATAGGCGCCCGAACATTTGGCGAGGTAGTAAAAAATGTACGGCCCTGAAGAAAGTTTTGAGCAGAAGTCGTTTGTACAACTGCGTCCCCTGGTACTCAGAAGCGACATTCTGGCGGCAGTAGCGGGCTTTCTGGTGCTCGTGGTGGTCGACGCGACACACGGCATATCCCCCCTTCTCTACAGCTACTGCCTATTCACCACACTCGCCTGCTACCTCACTTATCGGGCGACCACGACGCGCCAGTTATGGCTCACCGACTTGCTACTGGTATGCACCACCACGGCATGCCTGGGCTCGATAGCGAACGAGGTGGGTAATCCCATCACCTGGTTCTTACCCATCGGCTTAGTCATGAGCTTGCCGGTTTCGGCGATGCATGTTCGTCCATGGCACGCGTTGAGTACCGGGGCCGCGGTTTGGGCCACGTTGTTCTACGTGGTGCAACCCAGCTTCGAGCGCCAGCTGGATCGGACCCTCACGCTGATGCTCATCCTCGCGAGCATGCTGGTGGCCATGCTGGTGTGCCAAACGTTTTGCCGCATACGTAAAAACGTTTTCGACTTGCAGCAACAGCTTCATGACATGGCCTACAAGGACACCCTCACCGGCCTGCCCAACCGGCGTGCGTTCATGGAGGCGCTTACCGAAACCGCCACAGATAACGCGGCGACAACCCAGCTGTTTTTCCTGATGCTCGACATCGACGACTTCAAAAAGATAAACGACAGCTTCGGCCATGAGGTCGGTGATCGGGTATTGGTAGAAGTGGCCAAGGTGCTCAAAGAGCAAAGCAGCGGGCATAGCTTCGCGCGTCTGGGTGGCGAAGAATTCGCAGTCGCCGCCCACGTGGCAGATTTGGCAGCGGCACAGGGTCTGGCTCAGGGCATTGTCGACGCAGTCAACTCGCACCAGCTGTATGGCCTCAGCTTGTCGATCAGCGCGGGCCTGGCAGAACGCGAACAGGGGGAGCCCCTTACCAGCCTGATGCGCCGCGCTGATCTGGCGCTGTATGAAGCCAAACACGAGGGCAAGAATCGCTACGCCACGGCTGCCCACGTGGCCCCTGTCGCCTGATCGCGCAGAAGCGGTGGTCGGCCAGCCATCATGGCGTAGGCACTATCTGCCATCGGGCATGACGCCATAACACTTAGCCAGCCCTCACGCCGGGTGCGCGTCCGGCCACGCCCCTTCGCCAAACAGTGCCGCAACGGTTCGCTCGCCCAGGCCGAGGCCAACGCTCATGCCCAAGCCGGTGTGCATCAGCACCGCAGTCACGCCCTCGGCAGCACGCGACACGCTGAATGGCCCTGGGCCGCGCGTACCGTATACGCCCTGCCAGCGCTCGAGCACCTGCAGGCGCCCGCCCAGGGTGTGCTCAGCCAGTTCGATGAGCAGATCATCCACGCCCTCCTCGTTGAACGGTACGGCATCGCTGCCGTAGTCGTGGGAGTCGCCGATGATCAGCTCACCGTAAGGCGTCGGGCTGATCAGCAAATGAATGCCGCGCTCTTCCAATATCGGGTAATCGCGGCGTATCTCGGTGCGGATCGCCTCTGCCTCGGGCAGATCGCTGAAGGCGCCGTAATGCACGCAGCTCAGTCCCGTGAGCACCGCGTGCTGCAGATCCAGCGGCTGCGCCAGCCGAGCCCGCATCATCTGCAGGCGACAGACCGACGGCTGTAACCTGGCCATCTGCTCGGCCAGCAAGGTCTGATAGTCGTGGCCGGAGCAGACGACGATGTGCCGTGCCGAAAAGCGCCCCGCCGTGGTCAGAGCACTGCCGGGCTCGACGTCCCGTACCAGCGTCGAAAAGTGGAAGTCGACACCCTGGCCAGCCAGGTAATCGATAATCTGTGGCAGCGCTTCCCGGGAGAACAGCTGCTGGTCGTCCAGGCCATGCAGGGCTGCACGGTGATGGGCGAAGCGGCCGTCATAAAGACTGTCGAGGGCTGCCCCGCGTAGTAGTTCGGTGCGGTAGCCAAGCTCTTGGGCACGACCGGCGCAGAATGCCGACAGCATGGCCTCTTCGGCTTCGGTGCGGGCCAGCACCAGGGAACCCTGTTTCTTCATCGACAGCCCGGCGGCCGCGCCCAGCTGCGCCCAAAGGCCATGGGACTGGCGCGCCAGGTCGAGCATCGGGCCGGGAGCCTGGCCGGTCACCAGGGCCTGACCAAAATTGCGAATAGATGCACCCAGAGGCGTGTAGCTGCGTTCGAATACGCGAACCTTGAGGCCGCGACGAACACCCGCCCAGGCATGAGCAAGGCCCAGTATCCCGGCACCTACGATCAGCAAGTCACAGTCGTGCTGACTCATGGAAAACTCCTCGAAAGGGGACGTGGCCGCCGGAGCGGCCAGCAGATTGAAATGAAGAGCGCGCGGGTTACTGGCTGACCGGTTCGGACTTGCCGTCATAGCGCTTGCGCCATTCGGCGAGAATGCGGTCGCGGTTCTCCGAGGCCCAGTCGAAGTCGTTGTTGATCAGGCGTTGTTCGTAGTCGGCCGGCAGCTCCTGAAAACGCTCGGCGATGCCCGGCTGAGCCAGGACGGCGAAGTTGGCCTTGTACAGTTCCATGGCCTCCCGGCTGGCAGCGAAATCCGCAAGCTTCCTGGCTGCATCCAGGTGCCGAGTGCCCTTGATGATCGCGCTCGCTTCGATCTCCCAGCCCAGGCCCTCCTTGGGCAACACGATGGCCAGCGGCGCACCCTTGCGCTTGAGCTGAATGGCTGGGTACTCGAACGATATGCCGATGGGGAACTCGCCGGCGGCTGCCTGCTTGCAGGGTTTGGAACCGGAATGGGTGTACTGGCCGATGTTCTGGTGCAGCTTGTCCATGTAGGCCCAACCGCCGTCTTCGCCGAAGATCTGCAGCCAGGCGCTGACGTCCAGGTAGCCGGTACCGGAAGACGCCGGGTTGGGCATGACGATCTTGCCCTTGTAGACCGGATCGGTCAGGTCTTCCCATTTGGTCGGCTTCGGCAAGCCCTGTTTTTCCGCCTCGATTGTGTTGAAACAGATGCTCGCGGCCCATACGTCCATGCCCACCCAGGACGGCGGATTGTCGCTGTCGCGGTAGTTGGCGCCGATCTTGTCCAGGCTGGCCGGCGCGTAGGCTTCGAGCATGCCCTGCTGTTTGAGGATGGCCAGGCTGGAACCCGCCAGGCCCCAGACGGCATCGGCCTGCGGGCGATCCTTCTCGGCCAGCAGCTTGGCGGTGACGATACCGGTGGAATCACGTACCCACTTGATGCGGATATCCGGATGCTGCTTCTCGAATGCCTGCTGGTAAGGCTTGAGCTGTTCGACTTCCAGCGCGCTGTAGACGGTCAGTTCGGTGGCGGCCTGGGCATGCAGGGCGCCGGCGGCGAGCAGGCCAGCGGCAAGGGCGATGCGCTTGAACATGGTGTGGTTCCTGTGTGCGAGGGATGGGCGTACGAATGGGGAAGACGGACTCAGCAGCCTTGCGGGATTTCGCCGCGAGCCAGACGAGCGTTGATGGCATCGATGACCGGCGGCAGATCGGCCAGGGTGTCGATCAGGTAATGGGGCTGGCTGTCAGCGAACAACGCATCGATGCGCTGACGCTCGGCCTCCAGGCGCTCGGTAGGCAGCGCCTGGTACTGCTCCCAAGTGAGGCCGAGAAAGTTGCCCGAGAAGCGCAGCGCTACCGTCCACATGCCAGCACCACGGCCTTCGAGAATGCCGGGCTCGGTGTCATCGACCTTGACGCAGGCGGCCACGTCGTCGAGCCCCAGAGCGATCACGTTGGCCAGCGCCTGAGCGGGGCTCGGGCGGCCCTTGGGCACTTCATCGGTGGCGACGACATGGTCCGGGCGATAACCGGCCGCAGCCGCCAGCTCGACCACCTGTTGCATGACGACCTTCGGGTAGCCTGAACAGCTGCCGATTTTCAGGCCGCGTTCACGCAGGCTTGCCACCGCCTCCAGCGCTCCGGGAATCGGTGCGGAATGCTCGCCGACTTTGGCGATCTGCAGCGGCATGAAGCGCTCGTAGATGGCGGTCACGTCGGCATCGCTCGGTAGACGCCCAAAGCGACTCTGGAAGCGCTCGGCGACCGCAGGCTGGTCGCACAGGGTACGGATGTGATCCCACTTGCCCATGCCCATGGGGCCGCGGGCCTCAGCGAGGCTGATCTGTACGTCGAACTCGGCGAACGCCTCGACGAAGATGCGGGTCGGGGCGAAGGAGCCGAAGTCGACCACGGTGCCCGCCCAGTCGAGGATGACGGCCTGCAGATGATCGGGGTGCTGGTAGCGCATATAGATGCTCCGGGAGATCAAAGGCCAGGCGCCGCACGCCAGGCCTGGGAACGTCGCAGCAAGCCGCGCGAAGCCCAGGCCAGCAGGAGCGATACGCTGGCGGAGGTGAGAAGAATGAGGGTCGACATGGCAGCGGCACCGCCGACGTTGCCGGCATCGTCCATGTTCAGCACGGCGACCGACGCCACCACGCTGTCCGGGCTGTAGAGGAAGATCACCGCCGAGACGGTGGTCATCGCCGAAACGAACAGATAGCGGACGATATCCAGCAGCGCCGGCAGGCAGATCGGCACCGTCACCCGCAGGAAGTGGCGTAGCAGCGGCACCTTCAACGACAGCGCGGCGGACTCGAACTCGCCGTCGAGCTGGCGCAGTGCGGCGGCTGCGGTCATTTGCGCAGTGGTCAGAAAGTGCGCCACGGTGCACACCACCAGCAGAGCCAGGCTGCCATAAAGCCCATGCAGCGGATTGGCCGGCAGGTTGAAGAAAAAGACGTAACCCAGCCCGAGCACCAGGCCGGGCACGGCCATGGGGATGAAGCACAGCAGGCGCAGCACCTGGGTCAGCGGGTTTTGCCGGGTCTTTTCCAGCAGGTAGCTGCCAGTGAAGATCAGCACGCTGCCGAACAGTGCCGTGGCAGTGGCCAGCAGCAGGCTGTTGCGGTAGGCCAGCCAGCCACCGGGCAGATCCGAGAACGCGTAGTTGTGCAGCGACAGCGACAGGTCGTAGGGCCAGAACTTGACCAGCGACGAGTACACCGCCATGCCGAAAACGCCGAGCAGAACCGTACACACCAGCACCACCAGCAGCAGAAAGGCGCTGTCGCGACCCGACCGGGGCTGGGGGTGATAAACCTGGGCACGACCGCCCATGGCGTCGCGCTGACGGCGGCGCAACCAGAAGTCGACGCTGAAACTGAACAGCGCCGGCAGCAGCAGGAACAGCCCGATCAGAGCGCCACGGCCAAACAGCTGTTGGCCGAGCACTGCCTTGTAGGCTTCCAGCGCCAGCACCTGATAGTCGCCACCGACCACCACCGGCACGCCGAAGTCGGTGATGCACAGGGTGAACACCAGGCAGCCAGCGGCGAAGACGCCTTGGCGGCTACCTGGCCAGGTGATGCTGCGGAAAGCGCGCCAGGGCGAGGCGCCCATACTCGAAGCGGCGTCGAACAGGCGCGCATCAGCCAGCGCCAGGGCGCTAAGCAATACCATCAGTGCATGGGGAAAGGTGTAGATCGCCTGGCCCAGCACGATGCCCCAGAAACCGTAGATGCTGTCGGGCATCCAGTCGCGCAACATCCCTTGATTGCCGAACAGGTAGATCAGCGCGATCCCCGGCAGCATCGAGGGCGCCAGCAGAGGCAGCAGCGATATGCCGCGCCATAGCCCCTTGCCCGGCAGACAGGTACGCAGCAGGCCGTAAGCGAAGCCATAGGCCAGGGGCAGCACGATCATCACCACGGCCAGCGCGCTGGTCAGGCTGTTGCCGAGCAGCCAGCGGAAATTGGCACTGCCGAACAGTTCTGCAGCCGCAGCCAGGCCACCGCCCTGCGCCGGGTCACCCGCCAGCCCGCGCCAGAGCATGGCCAACAAGGGCAGCAGCACGGCCAGCACCAGCAGCACCAGCAACAGCCACTGCCCGCCCAGCACGAATAGCCGGTCGGCCAGGTTCGTCGAGCGCTGTGCGGTTTTCACGGCACGACCCAACGTCGTGACCTGCTCCATCAGGCGAACACCTGCAGGCTGCGCGGCGGCAAGGCCACGCGAATCTGCTTGCCGTGCAGATGCGGCAGCGCTTCGGGCGCCATTTCGGCCAACAGCGCATGGCCCGGCAGATCGTCCAGTTCGAAACTCAGGCGGCAGCGATTGCCGAGAAAGGTCAGTTCGCGCATATGCGCCGGGAACAGGTTGTCCTGCTCCAGCTCGGGGTTGACCAGGATCGCTTCCGGGCGGCAGAACAGGCGCCCGCCCGTACCTTGCCCGGTGTCTGCCAGGCGCATGCTCAGTCGGCCGACACGGGCGTGGGCGCCATCGCGCTCGAACGGCAACCAGTTGCCCTGGCCGACGAACTCGGCAACGAAAGGCGTCGCGGGTGCGTTGTAGATGGTCTGTGGGGTGGCGTACTGCTCGATCCGCCCCTGATTCATCACAGCGATGCGGTCGGCCATCAGCATGGCCTCTTCCTGATTGTGCGTGACCATCAGGGTGGTAATGCCAAGCTGGCGCTGCAGGCTGCGCAGCTCGCCGCACAGGTGCTCACGTACCTGGGCATCGAGGGCCGACATCGGTTCGTCGAGCAACAACAGCGAAGGGCTCGGCGCCAGGGCACGGGCCAGTGCCACGCGCTGCTGCTGGCCACCAGAGAGCTGTGCCGGGTATTTGTGGCCACTGCCGCTCAGGCTGACAAGTTCGAGCATCTCTTCGACGCGCCGACGGATCTCATCTCGCCCACGGCCGGACAGGCCATAGGCGATGTTCTGGGTGACCGTCAGGTTGGGGAATAGCGCGTAAGACTGGAACAGGATGCCGTAGTCACGCGCCTGGGGCGGCAGCGCGGAAACGTCTCGCCCGGCGAAGTGCAGGCTGCCCTGCTCCTGACGCTCCAGGCCGGCGATGCAGCGTAGCAGCGTGGTCTTGCCGCAGCCGGACGGCCCGAGCAGGCAAACCAGTTCGCCGGCTTTGACATCCAGCGATACGCCATCCAGCGCTTTGAAGGTGCCGAAGCCTTTGTGAATGTCGCGCAGTTGCAGGTCGACGGTAGCCATGCCAGGAACCTCGTTATGAATCGAACGAGTGTCATCTTGGCGCCAGCGTGCGAAGGCTTTATGGCAGTTAGGCAAAAGCCGCCGATAGTGGTATCAGCGTTTTTGTGAAGACAAAGCCCCGATCAGGCCTCGATGTACTCACGGGCGATGGCCAGGAAGGCCGCCGGCAGGCGCGCCTGGCGGCGTTCGCGCAGGCAGTAGAGGTATTCGGGAATCAGCGGTGCGCCGTCCAGGGCGATGACGCGCAGTTCCTGATTGTCCGGCACCTCGTGACGGGCGATGACACTGATGCCGATATTGCGCAGCACCGCCTCGCGAATCGACTCGCGGCTGCCGATTTCCAGCAACGATCCCAAGGCGACGCCAGCATCGCGGAGCATCTGCTCGGTAAGCTGGCGCGTGGTCGAGCCCACTTCGCGCATCAACAGACTGTGTCCGGCCAGCGCCGAGGGCGGTAGACGCTTGTGATTGGCCAGCGGATGGCTGCGGTGTACGGCCAGTACCAGGGGATCCTCGCCGAGCAGCAAACGGGTGAAGCGCGTGTCCTCTTCCAGTTGCGAGGAGGCAGCCAGATCGACTCGATACTCCTCCAGTGCCTCGATCACCTGCAGCGAATTGCCTATTTCCAGCGTCACCTGGATCTGCGGCAGGCGCTCGCGAAAGCGTTGAACCAGGTCGAGCACGTAGTACGGAGCAGTAGCGGCGATGCGCAGGCTGCCCTGTAACTGCCCGCAATTGCGCAGGTAGAATTCGATATCGGCTTCTTGCTGCAGCAGTGCCTGCACCATCGGCAGCAGGCGCGCGCCATCCTCGCTCAGGGTGAAGCGCCGCCCGCCTCGGTAGAACAGCTCGACACCATACTGCGCCTCCAGATTGCGAATCTGGGTGGTGACCGTAGGCTGGCTGAGGCCGAGCTTCTTCGCCGCATGAGTGATGCTGCCCAGGCGGGCGACCATGTGAAAGGACTTAAGTTCGGCAGAAAGCATTTCCGATGCGGCGCCTCGGGTCGGCAGCCAATCAAGGCCGCCTGGTTAACGGAAGCGTGATGGTACGCCGCTGAAGTTCCAGAGGGCTACTGGAGGTTAGCGATAGCGGTAGGGCTGTGACCCTGTCGCCACAGCCCAGCCGCTTGAGTGGATGCAGCCGTCTCCCGGTCGAATCCTACTCAGCGAAACGCGCATTTCTAGACAGTGAGCAAGCCGCCCAGGCGCTCACCGATTATTACGCAAGGCGCCATAGCGTATGGCCGACTCAGAAACCGCCACCGAGCATTCAGCTCAGCGGCAACCCTCTGACAGCCGGCTCAACATATTCAGGTTTCGACGCCCTCCTTGAAAGAAGGTGAAGGCTTCTCGGCCTCTCGCTCGGGTTTGTCCTCAGGCTGGCCGAGCAGTTCGCGAGTCGACTTCTGTACCTGATCGATCTGCTCGTTGAAGGCATTGAGGGTGTCACTGACCGCCTCGCGAGCGATCTCCTGCACGGCCTGCTCGGCCTTTTCGGTGAGCTTCTGCGCCGACTCTTCGGCGACACCGCAGCCGGCCGAGGTCAAACCAATCACGGCTACCAGAACCAGCGCAGCGATGGGTGATGGATTCATGGATCATCTCCAGAGGTGATGAAGGCCCCGGCACGCCGGGGCATTAGAGCGTTACTGGCGGGGCGTTTCGGCTTCGACGGCGGGCGGGTCGTTGCGGGTTTTCCACAGCGACAGCAGCACGCCACCGATCAGCAGGCCGAGCGTGACGCTCAGCGAGATCACCGGCGGGGTCTTGCCGATGATGCCAACCAGGAAGATCTTGCCGCCGATGAACACCAGCACCAGCGCCAGAGCGTACTTGAGGTAAGCGAAACGGTGGATCATCGCCGCCAGGGCGAAGTACAGCGCGCGCAGCCCCAGGATCGCGAAGATGTTCGAGGTGTAGACGATGAACGGGTCCTGGGTGATGGCGAAGATCGCCGGCACGCTGTCGATCGCGAACACCAGATCGGCGCACTCGATCAGCACCAGCGCAAGGAACAGCGGCGTGGCCCAGCGAACCATGTTGCCGTTCGCATCCGGCTGACGCACGAAGAAGCGGCCCTCGTGCAGGCGGTCGGTGACGCGCATGCGCTTGCGCACGAACTTGATCAGCTTGTTCTCGGACAGATCCGGATGGTCGTCGACCTTGCTGAACAGCATCTTCACGCCGGTCAGCAGCAGGAAGGCGCCGAACACATAGAGAATCCAGCTGAACTCGGAGATCAATGCGGCGCCCAGGCCGATCATGATCGCGCGCAGCACGATGACTCCGAGGATGCCCCAGAACAGCACTTCATGCTGGTACTTACGCGGGATGGCCAGGAAGCTGAAGATCATCGCCATGAGAAAGACGTTGTCCATGGACAGCGACTTCTCGATCAGGAAACCGGTATAGAAATCCATACCGGAGGCGGCGCCCTTCATATGCCAGACCCACAGACCGAACAGCAGGCCGGCAGTGATGTAACCGGCGGACAGCAGCAGGCTTTCCTTGACGCCGATTTCGCGGTGCTCACGGTGAAGCACCCCGAGGTCGAAGACCAGCAGGCTGATGACGATGGTGATGAAGATGAGCCACAACCAGGTGGCAGTGCCGAGGAACTCGGCCATGAAGAACGGTTCTAGGGTGCTCATAAGCCCCTCCTAAGTCAGAGTTGTACAAACTGCAACTCCGACATGGCAGCTGGGAAGCTGTCAGAGGGGCCCGGCGTCGCCGCGACAATTTATCAGGCGCCACGCCGCACTCAAGCACTCACTTATTGCAAATTATCTCAACCTGAATGGCACGCAGACCTGTTGTCTTTTCACCCAGACAATGAAAAGAGACACAGACCATTGCCAGCGCACATCGGTAATTTCATAGAGCCTATGAAGCCAATAACACCACCATTTGATGTTGCTTCAACAGCTGCTATCACTGGCGCCGAAAGATCATCCCACCATGGTGCAAGGTATCGTGATCGACGAACTCACCGTCAGCGGTAAAGCCGGTGTCGTCCCAATAATCGATGTGGCTACCTTCGACCTCATAGCGCCCCTGATAGGCACTTTCCTGCTTGCCACGGGCTTCGTCGTAGCGGCCATTCGGCAAGAGCTCGTGGCGAATGTGGCCGTCATCGGTTACCCACAGGCCGACGTAGGGGTGCTGAGCCATGCTGTTCTCCAGTGATCGCTGTTGGTAGTTATCGGCGGTGGCAGCCTGGTTCGAGGCCATTGCTGCGGGCACGCCTGGCAGGTTGAGCACGCCCAACATCAGGCCGCTCATGACTGCTGATCGATAGTTCATGTCAGCCTCCGTATAATCGCAGCCAAGGCAGGGCTATCGCCTGCATTGACGACCAGATGATTCGATCACTCGGGCGCAGGAATACGCTGTAAAACATCGTCGTAAGGCACCAGGTCGAGGTAGGCAGTGACCTCAAAGGCCTTGCCATTGCGCATGTGGAAAATCCAGGCATAGCTGTTGCTGTAGGCTTGCCCGTCACGCGCAACACCACTGCCTTCCCATTGAATAATGACGTGCTCGCCATCCGCCCAAACCTGCTTGCTGACCGGTCTTATGGGGCTGGACAAGCGAGATACGAACGGCCGGACAGCCTGCTCGACGAACGCATCGACGCCTCGATAAACGCCCGCAGTGGGGCCAGAGCCCTTGATCGTCCAGACCACATCCGGTGTCAGCACATCACTGAAAAACGTGCTTCCACCAGCGGCCCAGCGATCGAAGGCCTCGGTGACGATTTGCTTGTTACGTGCCTCCACATCGGCTTTCGCAGCAGCGTTGGCCACGCCTGACATCAGCCCGATGCCGATCAGCATCGTGAATGCCAAAAAAGCTGATCGGGTGTTTTTAACGATTGATATGCACATGCGACAGAATCCTCTTGGTGTCATGGTTTGCCACGGGGGTAACTGGAAATGAGCGAGTCGATCTCATCCCGAGTGACGCGCCTCATGCCGTTGTGCGCTCGCACCGGGGATAAGCAGGAGCTATTCGAGCCGAGCCCTCACGCCCAACCTTGCAGATGGTTCCGATGTCGGGGCATCGGAACCCACAGGGCACATGCATGATCGTCCAAACAGGCGCTAGTGGTAGAGCACTGAAAGAGTGGTCATGATGAACGCCTTACAGAAAACGAAACGTCATGTCTGTATGAAATAAGTCTGCCCTCAGAGGAGCGCCTGCTTGTAGCAGGATTGTCCTGTGTCCTTACCCGATTATCCGAGCGGACAGATGCCCTTACAGACGGACTATTGAAGGAGCGAGCATGGGTTCTCTGGAAAAGCTGGTCGACCTCATCAGCCGTCACGCCCCGACCGATGGCATACATCCGACACCGATTGCGGGCGTCAGCCTGGTGCGTTCGGGTACACCGACAACGCCAATGCCTGTCGTCTATGAACCGACCCTCTGCCTTATCGCCCAGGGCCGCAAGCACGTGACGGTCGGAACCACGTCGTATGTCTATGACGCAGCCAAATACCTGATCGCCTCTGTAGACATTCCAGTGATGGGCTCGGTCATCGAGGCAAGTGAAGCCGCACCTTACCTATGCCTGGTGCTCGATCTGGACATGGCGGTGCTGAGTGACCTTGTGCTGCGCCATCCAGCCCCGGACGCCAAGAACGGTTCGCAGGCTACCGGTATCGAACTTAATGACACCACGCCCGAACTGCTGGAGGCCGCAGCCAGGCTTGCCATGCTGCTGGATACGCCGGGCGATGCCGAAGAGCTGGCGCCATTGACGGTGCGCGAGATCCTTTACCGGCTGCTGGCCAATAGCGGCAACGGCGTGGTTCGGCAAATGGCCAAAGCGGACAGCCGACTGAGCCAGATATCCAAAGCGATTGCCTGGTTACGCGACCATTACAGCGAAACCTGCCGGATCGATGACATCGCCGATATGGCCGGCATGAGCCGCTCCACGTTTCACGCCCATTTCAAGGCGGTCACCTCGATGAGCCCGCTGGAGTTTCGCAGCCAGTTGCGGTTACAGGAGGCGCGCCGACTGATGGTGGCGCAAGCGCTTGATGCGGCAGGCGCCGGATACCGAGTGGGCTACGAAAGCCCTTCGCAGTTCAGCCGAGACTATGCACGCATGTTCGGCCTGCCACCCGCCAAGGATGCCAACCGACTGCGCAGTACGACGGGTGAGTTGGCAGGATGACCAGCCCCATCACAGCCGGAAATGCTGGTGAATCGCCTGCGCGAGCAGCTCGAGGGCCTCGTTGCTCTGCGCCGTAGATGAGCGCAGAAACACCACCTCATGCTCGGCTACCTGCGGCAAACCGTCGAGAATGCGCATGCTTTCGGAGACTCGGGCACGGTCTATCAGGGTGACCGCCAGGCCTGCTTCCACACAGGCCTTGATGGCCTGACTCGAGGGGCTGTCGAGCACCACGCGCCACTTGCGACCACTCTGCTTCAACGACTCCAGCATCGCACTGCGGTAAGGGCAATCCGCGGCGTGGACGGCCAGCGGCAGCGCATCACGTTGCTCGAACAGGCTGATCGTTGCACCGACCCAGACCGGCGTGGTGGCGACCAGAACGTTTGCCGGCTCGCCCTCCTGCCCCTTGGGCTGGGTCAGCACCGCAGCGTGCAGTTTGCCGCGCTGCACCTGATCGCGCAGCGAGTGGCTGGGCGCCGTTTTCACTTCCAGCACAACGTTGGGCCAGGCTGCCGCGAAAATCGGCAGGATGTCGCGGATCACATGTGCGGCGTACTCATCGGGCACCCCCAGCCTGATGCGTCCGATCAAGCGCGGGCCATGCAACTCTGCCAACACCCGGTCGTGGGTGGAGAGCAGATCGGTGGTCGAAATCAGCAGCCTCCGGCCCAGTGCCGTGAGGCCAACCGACTGATTGTCGCGATCCAGCAAACGCCCGCCAGCGACGGCTTCGAGCCGCTGGATATGCACGCTGATCGCCGCCGGGCTCTTGTGCAGCTGCTCGGCTGCGGCCTTGAACTTGCCGCTGCGCGCTACCGCATGAAAAGTACGCACCAACTCGATATCGAGAACACCACTCATAATTCACCAAAACCGAATTACTAATTCAATACATTTTGATTTATTAGACTAGCCGCATTCCTTAGCCTGCGCATACACCCTTCATCCTCTGGATTGTCATGCCTGGCCAACACGCGATGCGCATCTGGCAAAAAACCATTCCCCTGCTGCTGCTCGAAGCGGGGCTGGTGGTGGCCTGGAGCTCCGGTTTCATCGGCGCGCGGTTTTCCATCGATCACGCACCGGCCATGCTGGTGGTGTTCTGGCGCTGCGTACTGGTCTGCGTGGTACTGCTGCCGTTCGTACTCAGGCAGTTGCGCCAGGCGTCAGCGGCCGTGCTGCTGCGCAATGCCGGTATCGGTTTTCTGGCCATGGCTGGCTACCTGGCCGGTGTCGTTCAGGGCATTGCACTCGGCGTACCGGCAGGCCTGGCGGCATTGCTCGCCGATCTGCTGCCAATCGGCATGGCAATACTCGCGGCACTAGCGTTTCGGCAACGCCTGGCATGGCGTACCTGGGTAGGGCTGACCATCGGCCTGCTCGGCGTGGTGCTGGTGACATCCGACGCCCTCGCCTGGGGCGATGCGCCGCTCTGGGCCTATGGCCTGCCTCTTCTGGGCATGCTGTCGCTGGCGGTTGCCACCCTCTGGCAGAAACACTCGACCGGCGCCGCCTCGCTGGGCCTGCTTGCCAACCTGTGGCTGCAATGCTGCGTTTCCAGTATCGGCTTCGCGCTGCTCGCGTTGCTGGAGGGCAGCTTGAAACCTATGCCGTCGACAGGTTTCGTGCTGAGTGTGTTGTGGACGGCGGGGATATCCACCCTCGCCGGCTACGGGCTTTATTGGATATGCCTGAAACGCTCCACACCGACTCGCATGGCCAGCGTGCTCTATCTCAGCCCTGCGGTGACGCTGTTGTGGGCCTGGGCCATGTTCGATGAGCCACTGTCCTGGCTGATGGCGCTCGGTACGGCGATATCGGCTGTCGGCATCTGGATGGTGCTGCGCAGCGAGCCTGCAGAGAATCGTCAGTGAAGCGGTCGGTAACGACAGCTTCACTGACGTCGGCAAGTGACGATCAGAGCAGTTTGTCGAGGGTGATCGGCAACTGGCGGATGCGCTTGCCGGTAGCGTGATAGACCGCATTCGCGACCGCCGCAGCGACGCCGACGATACCGATTTCACCAACGCCCTTGGAGCCCAACGGGTTGACGATCTGGTCATCCTCGTCGACGAATATCACTTCAATGTCGCCAATATCGGCATGTACCGGCAGGTGATAATCGGCCAAGTTGTGGTTCATGCAGCGACCCAGTTCGTGGTCGATCATCGCCTCCTCGTGCAGTGCCATGCCGATCCCCCAAACCACGCCACCGAGAATCTGGCTGCGCGCGGTCTTGGCATTGATCACCCGGCCAGCGGCAATCGCGCTGACCACCCGGGTAACCCGCACCGTGCCCAGAGCCTCATCCACCTGTACCTCGACGAACACCGCCGAGTGCGTGGCGCTGGCGTAACGCTCGCGCAGCTTGCCCGGCTGCGCCTGCACCTCGGCCTCGAGGCTGCCGTGCCGAGCCAGCAGCGTGCCAAGCGCAACCGAGCGGCCAGCGTCCTCGCCCTGTTGAACGCGGCCATCGACGAAATGCAAAGAGCTGGCGTCCGTAAACGGGCCACCCGGCAGTTGCCGGGCAGCATCACAGAGCTGCTCGGCGAGCGCCAGGCAGGCTTCACGCACCGCACTGCCGACCGAAGAGACGGTGAAGGAGCCGCCCTGCAGCGGCGCCTTGGGCAGGCTCGAATCACCGAGCCGGAACTCGACGTGGGCGGGATCGATGCCGAGGGTATCGGCGGCGATCTGGGTCATCACCGTGGCGGTACCGGGGCCGATATCACAGGTCGCGCTGGCGACGATCAGGCGACCGTCGGCGGTCAGCGTGGCGCGGGCGCTGGCAGGCATTTGCATGGCCTCCCAGACACCCGTAGCCATGCCGTAGCCGACCAACTGGTTACCGATACGCATGCTGCGCGGCTGCGGATTACGATCGCTCCATCCGAAGGCGTCGGCGCCCTGCTGATAACACGCGCGCAGCTCCTTGCTGGAGTAGGGCTTGCCCTCGTTCTGGTTGGTCTCGGCGTAGTTGGTCATGCGCAGTTGCACGGGGTCGACGCCAGCCGCCCAGGCCAGCTCGTCCATCGCCGACTCCAGGGCGAACAACCCTGTCGCGGCGCCAGGCGCGCGCATGTCCAGCGGGGTGTAGACGTCCAGTGGCGCCAGCCGATAAGCCAGGCGCAGATGGTCGCAGTGGTAGAGCATGCCCGACCACTCGGCGACGTGTTCGGTGAAGTCTTCGAAGCGCGAGGTCTGGCCGATCACTTCGTGCACCAGCCCCTGCAGCCGGCCGTCGGCGGCAGCCCCCAATTGCAGCCGCTGTACGGTGCGTGGGCGATAGCCGAAGGTGAACATCTGCTGACGGGTCAGCGTGACGCGCACCGACTGCTGCAACTTCAGCGCCGCCATGGCGGCCAGTGGCAACTGATACTGCGGACGCAGCCCCGAGCCGAATGCGCCACCCACGAAGGACGCCAGAATGCGCACGCGCGCGGGGTCGAGCTTGAGCACGCTGGCCAAGTACTGCTGGCTGTTCTGCGGCCCCTGGGTCTTGTCATGCACCAGCAGGCTCCCGTCCGCCTGGTAGATCACCGTCGAGGCATGGGGCTCCATCGGGTGGTGATATTCGTTGGGCAGCTCGTATTCAAGCTCCAGGCGCACCGGCGCGCCAGCGATGACAGCATCGGCATCACCGCGCCGCTCCGGCAGTTCGGCTGGCGCTGCATGGGCGCTGTCCAGCGCCTGCAGCAGATCCGTGGCATGAGGCTGCTGCTGATACTCGATGCGCACCAGCGAAGCGGCATGGCGAGCGAGCTCCAGGCTGTTGGCGACCACCAGCGCCACCGGCTGGCCGCTGTAGCGCACGCGTGCATTGAACAACGGGCGAAACGGCGAGCCGTCGGCCGCATCGTCGTCTTCATAGCTCTCGTCGTCCTGCGCCATCGGCGGGCGATTTTCGTGGCTGAGCACCAGCTTCACGCCGGGCAGAGCCTGGGCTGCCGAGGCATCGATGTGGGTGATGCGGCCGCGTGCGATAACACTGCAGATCACGCTGCCGTGCAGCAGACCATCAGTAGGGTATTCAGCCGCATAACGGGCCTGGCCGCTGACCTTGAGCGAGCCGTCGACGCGGTCGAGAGGTTTGCCGAGCGTAGGCGCGTTCATGAGCGGACTCCTTCTGCGGCGGTGGTCAGGGCGCGAACGATGGCACGGCGCGCCAGCTCCACCTTGAAGGCGTTGTGGGTCAGCGGCTGAGCATCCTTGAGAAGCAGCTCGGCGGCCGCCTCGAAGTGTTCATCACTGGCCGTCAGGCCAACCAGGCTGTCTTCCACCTCGGTACGCCGCCAGGGTTTGTGCGCAACCCCGCCGAGGGCCAGGCGAGCCTGGCGGATCTGCCCCTCGGCATCGAACTTCAGCGCCGCCGCCACCGATACCAAGGCGAAGGCGAACGAGGCCCGATCACGCAACTTGAGGTAGGCGCTGTGGGAGGCGAAACCCTCGGCCGGCAACTCAATGGCCAGGATCAGCTCACCGGCTTCCAGCACGGTGTCGTGCTGCGGCGTGTCCCCCGGCAAGCGATGAAACTCGGCGAAGGGCACGTGACGTTCGCCGACAGGCCCTGTAATCACTACCTGAGCGTCGAGCGCAGCAAGCGCCACGCAGAAGTCCGACGGATGCACCGCCACGCAGTGCTCGCTGGCACCGAACAGCGCGTGATAGCGATTGAGACCCTCACGTGCCGGGCAACCGCTGCCGGATTCGCGTTTGTTGCACGGCACCTGGCTGTCGTAGAAGTAATGGCAGCGGGTGCGCTGCAGCAGATTGCCGCCGGCACTGGCCATGTTGCGCAACTGCGGCGAAGCGCCGGACAACAGCGCCTGGCTGAGCAGCGGATAGCGCTGCTCCACCTCCGGGTGCCAGGCCAGATCGGCATTGCTGACCAGCGCGCCGATGCGCAGACCACCATCGGCAGTGGGCTCCACGTCGCGCAAGGGTAAGGCGTTGATATCGATCAGCCGCTTGGGCCGTACCAGGTTTTCCTTCATCAGGTCGACGATGTTGGTGCCACCGGCGATGAACTGGCTATCCGGCCCGGCCATGCGCACGGCTTCGTCGATGCCCTGAGGTTTGCTGTAGGCGAACGGCGTCATGGGCGCACCGCCTTTTCACAGGCCGGCAAGGCCTCTTCGATGGCGGCGACGATGTTGCTGTAGGCACCGCAACGGCAGAGGTTGCCGCTCATCCGCTCGCGAATGTCAGCGGCATCGTCGATGCGCCCTTCAGCAGCCAGCCCGACCGCCGAACAGATCTGTCCGGGCGTGCAGTAGCCGCACTGGAAAGCATCGTGTTTGACGAACGCGCGCTGCATCGGGTGCAGTTCACCGTTTTGCGCCAGACCTTCGATGGTCGTCAGTTCATGACCGTCGAGCATTACCGCCAGGGTCAGGCAGGCGTTGATCCTGCGGCCGTCGAGCAGCACCGTGCAGGCACCGCACTGACCATGATCACAACCCTTCTTGGTGCCGATCAGGTCGAGCTGTTCACGCAACAGATCAAGAGCGGTGATCCACGGATACACCTCGACGTTAAGGGGGCTGCCGTTCAACGACAGGGAAATCGCACGGCGTTCTGAGCCGTCAGTGATGGTCTCGCTCATGGGGCTACCTCGGTTCGCTCGGATGTCTGGTGCATCCGTTCAGAATCTGAGGTAAGTGCCAGTAAAAACGTTCAGGTTGGATCGCGACCGCAGAGCGGTTGGTTCAAGAACCTGTTCACGATCTTTCTAGGCGACATTAAAGACGCTGCTACAAGGCAGAAGCTGACTTTCAGCGACCTCGTGGGAGCGGCTTTAGCCGCGAACTCTTTATGCCTAGACAGACCAAATCGGGGCTAAAGCCCCTCCCACAAAAGCAGCAGCACCCCATGTCCGCTCCCGCCACTTTGCAGCTAAAACGCTGAAGTCGAGCCGAAAGATCGTGAACAGGCTCTAAGGCGTGAGTTTCTTCAGCGGGTAGATGTCGTAACGGCTGGATTTACCCTCCAGCGCGTAACCCGGTTTCGCCCCCTCGATGACCGGCGCCTTGCGTGGGCGCTTGACCACCACACGATGGCTGGCGAGTTTGAGGGCCGCTTCCAGCAACGCCGGAGCATCCGGGTCGTCCCCTACGAAAGGGCGGAACAGGCGCATCTCTTTCTTCACCAGCGCGCTCTTGTCGCGATGGGGAAACATCGGGTCGAGGTAGATCACCTGAGGCGCTTCCTCCTGCCAGTCGGCCATGATGGAAATGGCGTTGCCCTGCAGCAGACGCATGCGCGCGACGATGGCCGCCACCTCGGCATCAGCGGCAGCCCGCTGCAGGCCATCCTCGAGCAGCGCGCCAATCAGCGGCTGGCGTTCGATCAGGCTGATCGTACAGCCGAGGCTGGCCAGCACGAAGGCGTCGCGCCCAAGGCCAGCGGTGGCATCCAGCACCCGCGGGCGAATGCCCGGCTGAACGCCGACCGCTTTGGCGATCATCTGCCCGGTGCCGCCGCCGAACTGACGCCGGTGCGCGACCGCGCCCTCGACGAAATCCACCCGCACCGGCCCCGGCGCCTGGGGGCCAAATTCGACCAGTTGCAAGCCAGCTTCGCCCAGTTGCAACGCGAACTCGGCCTCCCCCTCCACCGGCAACCCCAGGCGCTGCGCCCACTGTTGTGCGGCCTCGTGCAGATGCGGGGCCAGGGCCTCCATGCGGATGCGCGCGGCGGGCTGTTTTTCACTCATTGCGGATCGTCCATCGATAACGGTAAAGGGCTCAATATGGGCCTTGATCGGCCGATACCCTGTCTATGCGATAGTTTGCCAGAGCCTGCCGTCTGATGTTCGAAGTCATCTCCCGTATTCCCGGTGATACCCAGGTCGCGTCTCAGAAAGCCGGCACACCCTCGAGTGCCAGCTCGGCGCTGTACGACCAGATTCTGCGCAGCGTGCTGCTGTCGATGGAGAGCCCTGCCAATAGCATGCTCCCGCTCCCCGCGCCGGCAGCAGCGGATGAGGCCCCGGTACAAGGCATTCGCACCCTCGAAGATGTGATGATGCAGCGCCAGTTCGTCTGCTCGGTGCACGACACCGACAGTGCCCTCACCCTTGATCAACTGGCCCTGCAACCGCAGTCCCTGACAACGCTTGATGAAAGCGAACAGGGCAAGACCAACGAGTTGCTCACGGAATCACTGAATCCCTGGGAGCTGTTGCTTGGCCGTCTGACGCTGCAACAACGCCTGGCCGTCTGATCGCTCAGCGGCACATCCGAAATAGGCCCATATCCAGATGGAAATGGTCGCGATGAGCAGCGTTGTAGTCGGGCCCCAAGGTGGTATTGAAGCTGGTGCAGGCAGCCTGCTGTACCTGACGCAGGAACAGCGATTTGTCATCACTGCCAGGCCAGTCGCGCAGCACGCTGATACGGCTGCCATCGGCCAGGCGAAAGCCGACGATATCCAGGGCATTGGCCGAAGCGTGCTGGCTACGCCGCTGACTGCCGGCGATGGTGCGGCAGGCGAAGCTGCCGACATGGTCAATCTGGGTGACGCGCTGGCCGAATACCTCCTGCGCCGCCGGCTGCAAACCATGCCGCTCGAACAGGGCGAATGCCGCCGCCACCGGGCAGGTGGCGATGAAACTGCTGTTCAAGCGCACATCACTGCCCTGCACGCGCACCGTGTTGGTCAGCGGGCAGTTGGCGACTGGCGTGCTGTCCGCCAACGCCACATAGCGCAGCGAGGAGGTGTCCAGCACGGTGCGGCACAACGCAGGGTCGTCCTGCAGGCGCCCGAGCTTGTAGCCGGTCAGCCAGTTTGGCGCATCACGCAGATCCAGCGGTGCCCAGGGGTTCCAGCGTGGCGGTACGTCGATCCACTGCCGGTACAGCGCCAGCGGCCCACCCACGACGACGAGCAACAGCAAGGCGATCAGAAAATTGCGCATGCTCAGCCGCGAAACAGATCATTAATTCGGTCAAACGGCAGCGCTTGCTGGGCACCACGCAGATCGCCGCCGTCGGCAAGCCCCGTAGCGGCTTGCAGAAAGGCGCCATAGGCCACCCTAGCCAGGTTGGAACCGAGGCTCACCCGCTTGACGCCGAGTTCGGCCAATTCGTCCAGCGACAGGTTCAGACTTGGCGAGCCGACCAGCACGTTGACCGGCCGCGGCGCCACCGCCTGCACCACCGCGCTGATCTCCTCGCGCCGTGTCAGCCCGGGTGCGTAGAGCACGTCGGCTCCCGCCTCGGCGTAGGCCACTAGGCGGCGGATGGTGTCGTCCAGATCCGCGCGGCCGTGCAGGTAATTCTCTGCACGCGCGGTGAGGGTGAAGGGAAAGCCCAGGCTACGGGCAGCGGCGACCGAGACACGGATGCGCTCCACCGCCAGCTCGAACGCATAGATGGGCGCATCGGCTCGCCCCGTGGCGTCCTCGATGGAGCCACCAACCAGGCCGACCGCAGCCGCCAAACGCAACGTCTCGGCACAGTCCTGCGGGCTGTCGCCATAGCCGTTTTCCAGATCCGCGGCCACCGGCAGCGCCGTAGCGGCGACGATATCCCGCGCATTGGCCAGGGCCTCGTCGCGGGATACCGCACCTTCGGCGTCACGCCGGCCCAGAGAAAACGCTAATCCTGCGCTGGTGGTGGCCAGGGCCTGGAAGCCAAGGCTCGCCAGCATCTTCGCCGAGCCAGCATCCCAGGGATTAGGCAGCACCAGCAGGCCATCCTGTCGATGCAACTGACTGAAGCTTTCGCCGAGGCGCTGTTGGGTGGACATGCTGGAACTCCCTGAAATCTGGCCGATGTGCTCGGGTCAGCTCGCAGGGTATCGGAGTTTTCCAGCAGGGGAGAAATTCACTGTTTTGTCAGCGGGGTATGAGTGGGCGCTTTCAACCTTGCGGTCGCATGCCCTGAGACAGGCCCAACACCAACCAGAGCAGATTCTGACTGGCCTGCGCCTGAGCAGCCGAGATGCGCTTGAGATCAGGGTTGGCACAATAGCTGCGCCCATGGCTGCTCACCACGCCATGGCCAGGCTCGTACCAAGAAGCAGCCGCAGCCACCGATACACTGAGCGCCGCGACGAGGAACAAACCTCGCGCTATTTCTAATCTCATGATTGCAACCTCTTGATGGCGCTGCAAACGCCGTCTGCTAACACTAGATCACGATAAGCAGTTGCAACTTTTCTCAAGACGGACGGTATACCGCCACGGCAGTCGCCAGAAACTACAGATAAAAAAACCCCGCGGCAAGCGCGGGGTTTCTTGTTACTGCAGGTACCGGGTGGCTTACATCATGCCGCCCATGCCACCCATGCCGCCCATGTCTGGCATACCGCCGCCAGCTGGAGCGTCTTCCTTGATCTCGGCGATCATGGCTTCGGTGGTGATCATCAGGCTGGCGATCGAGGAAGCAGCCTGCAGTGCCGAACGGGTCACTTTGGCTGGATCCAGGATACCCATTTCGATCATGTCGCCGTATTCGCCGGTAGCAGCGTTGTAACCGTAGTTACCCGAACCCTGCTTGACCTTGTCGACCACAACGCTTGGCTCGTCACCGGAGTTGGCAACGATCTGGCGCAGAGGCGCTTCAACAGCGCGACGCAGCAGAGCGATACCTACGTTCTGATCAGCGTTGTCGCCGCGCAGCTCGGAGATAGCCTGCAGGGAGCGAACCAGTGCCACGCCACCGCCAGGTACCACACCTTCTTCGACGGCTGCGCGGGTTGCGTGCAGGGCGTCTTCAACGCGGGCTTTCTTCTCTTTCATTTCAACTTCGGAACCGGCACCGACCTTGATCACTGCAACGCCGCCGGACAGCTTGGCCAGACGCTCTTGCAGTTTTTCTTTGTCGTAATCCGAGCTGGTGTCGCCGATCTGCTGACGAATCTGCGAGATACGACCGTCGATGTCGGTCTTGACGCCAGCACCGTCGATGATGGTGGTGTTTTCTTTGTTCAGGATGACGCGCTTGGCATTACCCAGGTGTTCCAGGGTAGTGGTTTCCAGGCTCAGACCGATCTCTTCGGAGATGACGGTGCCGCCAGTCAGAACGGCGATGTCCTGCAGCATGGCCTTGCGACGATCACCAAAACCTGGAGCCTTGACGGCTGCAACTTTGACGATGCCACGCATGTTGTTCACAACCAGAGTCGCCAGGGCTTCGCCTTCAACGTCTTCAGCCACGATCAACAGCGGACGGCCAGCTTTGGCCACTGCTTCCAGAACGGGCAGCAGTTCGCGGATGTTGGAGATCTTCTTGTCAACCAGCAGCAGCAGCGGGCTGTCCAGCTCGGCAACCATGGTGTCCGGCTTGTTGATGAAGTACGGAGACAGGTAGCCACGGTCGAACTGCATGCCTTCAACAACCGACAGTTCGTTTTCCAGGCCAGTGCCTTCCTCAACGGTGATGACGCCGTCTTTGGTCACTTTTTCCATGGCTTCGGCAATGATCTCGCCGATGGAATGGTCGGAGTTCGCGGAGATAGTACCTACCTGAGCGATAGCCTTGGTGTCGGTGCACGGCTTGGACAGTTTCTTCAGCTCAGCAACGATGGCGATGGTCGCCTTGTCGATGCCGCGCTTCAGATCCATCGGGTTCATGCCAGCAGCGACGGCTTTCAGGCCTTCGTTGACGATAGCCTGAGCCAGAACGGTTGCGGTGGTAGTACCGTCACCGGCGTCATCGTTAGCACGGGAAGCAACGTCTTTGACCAGTTGCGCGCCCATGTTTTCGAAGCGATCTTTCAGTTCGATTTCTTTAGCAACCGAAACACCGTCTTTGGTGATCAGAGGAGCGCCGAAGCTCTTCTCGATAATGACGTTACGGCCTTTTGGGCCGAGGGTTGCTTTTACTGCGTCGGCCAGGACGTTGACACCGGCGAGCATTTTTTTACGGCCAGAGTCGCCGAATTTAACTTCTTTAGCAGCCATGGAAATTGATCCTCAATTCTTGACGGTTAAACGGAGATTTGCGGGAAATCAGGCTTCGACAACAGCGAGGATTTCGTTCTCGCTCATCACCAGCAGGTCTTCGCCGTCGACTTTGACAGTGTTGCTGCCCGAGTAAGGGCCGAAAACCACTTTGTCACCAACCTTGACGGCCAGCGCACGAACTTCACCGCTATCCAGAACGCGGCCAGTGCCAACAGCGACGATTTCGCCCTGATTCGGCTTTTCAGCGGCCGAGCCCGGCAGCACGATACCGCCAGCGGTTTTGGTTTCTTCTTCGCTGCGACGGATCACGACGCGGTCATGCAAAGGACGAAGCTTCATTGTCGATCTCTCCCAATAGTTGTTGACTTCAACCGGTGTTCTCACCGGCAGGATCATGGCGCTGCGCACTACACGTAACGCCGAAATATGTTTCAACGCAGATACGCTGAAAAACCTTGCGGTGACCGCTACATAAGGTCGAACAAGAGCAATTCAAGGGCACGGGGTGAAAATTTTTCCCGTCAGGGGAACGAAAATCGTCCGTGCGAAAACAGCGAACCCCGAACTGACGAGGCCAGATCGGGGTTCGCTTGCGGTTAATAAAGTGCTCGGTCAGTCGCGGCGCTCGTACTCGCCCTCGAGTACGTTCGGACGACTTGCGCCAGAACCGGGCTGACCATTGCGCGCGGCCAGATCATCAGCGAAGGCGCGCTGACGCTCGGCCTGCTCGGCGGCACGACGGCGCACGCGTTCGACCAGCTTGCGACGGGTGAACGGCAGCAGACACAGCAGGCCGATAGCGTCGCTGATGAAGCCCGGCAGCAACAACAGTGCGCCACCTACGGCCATCATCAGCCCCTGCAGGACTTCCTGATCCGGCATTTCGCCACGGGCCAGTCTTTCGCGGGCACGCCAGGCTGTGGTGATGCCAGCGATACGTAGCATCAGACCACCGAAGATCGACGTAGCGATCACCAGTGCAATGGTCGGCAGCACACCAATGGCACTACCCACCGAAATAAGTACTGTCAGTTCCAAGATTGGGAACAACAGGAACAACAACATGAAAATGCGCATCGCGGTTTCCTTGACGGAAGAACGACTTCCAGTAGGAGGTAAGTATGGGGTGTTGCGCTTAATTCAAGCTGAAGCCTCGAATTGCGCTGGCCACGTATCGGCCCGCGCCAGGCGCACCAAGGCTTCGCGCACATCCCCGGCAGTGTTACAGGATATTGGAAAGGCCAGCCAGTACAGGCTGCGACCTATACGCAGGTGAAACCCCTCACTGTCGATACCGACCATCCGTGCAGATTCCGTGGCGGGCAGCCCGCTCAAGGCGACGTAATGCGCGATGGCGTCGGCATGATCGCTGTTCATGTGTTCAAGCATACGCTGCTCGGTGTCACTGGCGAAGTGGTTGCCCAGCGCCACCTGATCGAGCCAGTGAATCGCGCCGAAACCGCCGATGTAACGCCAACGCACGGGTTGCATGCGCCAGAAATCGAAGTCGTGGGCACTGTGATAACCGCGTGACTCGGGAAAGTACCGGTAATAGCGCTCGGCAGCCGCTTCAATATCGGCGGCATCATCGAGCATCTTCGCTTCGGCCAGCAGGGTCAGCCGCCCCACCGCCTGAATGTCCTCGGCACCGCGCTCCCCGACCAGCAGCGAGCACTTTGCGTCCGCCTTGAGGTTATGGGTGTGCTGGGCAATGCGGCTGATCAGAATCAGCGGCCATCCCTGAGCATCCAGGCAATAGGGCACCACCGAGCCGAAAGGAAAGCCGGGCATCGCTTTGGAGTGAGTGGACAGCGCGCCACGGTACTCCCCGAGCAGTAACTCCCGGGCCTGGCGATTGGCTTGCACACTCATATCAAGACTCCTGGCGGACGCAGACAAGCGCTTAGGATAATCGCTACAGTGCGGTAACGGCATCCCGCCAAACTGATTCGAAGGGGATTGGCATGCAACTCGAAGACAAGGTCATCATCATCACCGGCGGCGGTCAGGGCCTTGGGCGGGCCATGGCCGAATACCTCGCGGAGAAACGGGTGCGTCTGGCCCTGGTCGATCTCAACCAGGAGAAACTCGACGAAACCGCGGCGGCCTGTCGGGCGCTGGGCGTCCAGGCCCGCACCTATCTGTGCAACGTGGCAAGTGAAGAGCAAGTGACCCAGACCATCGCCCAGATCGCCGATGACTTCGGCTCGATCAATGGTTTGGTCAACAACGCCGGTATTCTGCGCGACGGCCTGACCATCAAGGTCAAGGACGGCGAAATGAGCAAGATGAGCTTGGCGCAGTGGCAGTCGGTGATCGATGTGAACCTGACCGGCGTGTTCCTGTGCACGCGGGAAGTGGCGGCGAAGATGATCGAGCTGCAGAACGAAGGCGCGATCATCAATATCTCTTCGGTTTCCCGGGCCGGCAACGTTGGTCAGGCCAACTACTCGGCAGCCAAGGCCGGGGTCGCCGCCGACACCGTGGTCTGGGCCCGCGAGCTGGCCCGTTATGGCATCCGCGTGGCGGGTGTGGCGCCGGGCTTCATCGAGACCGATATGGTTGCCAGCATGAAACCCGAAGCACTGGAACGCATGACGGCGGTCATTCCGCTCAAGCGCCTGGGCAAGCCACGGGAAATTGCCCATTCGGTGGCCTACCTGTTGGAAAACGACTACTTCACCGGGCGCATTCTCGAACTCGACGGCGGCGTCCGTCTGTAGCAACCGCCAGCCTGGATAGCACAGATACGAAAAGCCCCGCGTGATGCGGGGCTTTTCGTCGTGCATCTCGCGGGGACGCGTTACCAGCCCACACCGAAGCCGATTGTGTAGCGGGTCTCGTCCTTGTCGCCTTCCGAACCGCTGACCTGATCCTTTGAAGCCTTCATGTTCAGCGACGCCCAGTCGGTAACTTTGTAACGCAGGCCCACTTCGGCATCCAGCGAGTAGTCGGCGGCGCTGGCCAGCGGCTTGCCTACTTCACCGGTGCTGAACAGCTCGAACGTCTTGCCGATCAGGTAACGGTTGTAATCCCAACGCATGCTGATGGCGTAGAAGTTATCTTTCTCGCCGTTGGCGTACTCATAGTCGGAACGGTTAAGCAGCGTGGCCATGGAGAAGGCGCCCAGCTCGTTGTCCCAGAACTGATAACCCGGACCGGTACCGATGGTGCGCTGGCGCTCCAGATCCTCGATCTTGTCGCGCTTGTACTCGAGGCGCCCCTGCCAGAACCACTGCTCGTCGAGGAAGCGATCCAGGGCGTATTCGGTGCCCCAGTTGTCGGTACTCACCACGTCGTTGCGCAGCTCACGGTTGTAATCCACCGTGGCGTTGTGACGCCATTTGCCATGCCGCGCCTGGGTCTTCACATCGATGTCGTAATCATCGGTGTCGCTCTCGGCGCGTTTGTAGTCCATGGCCACATCGACATTACCCTTCCACATGAAGTCTTCGACGAAGGGCTTGGGCTTCATGATCTGCTTGATGCTCGCCAGCTCGACGGTCTTCGGCGCATCGCCGTTGGCCAGGGTCACCTTGCCGGCATCTGAGGCTTGCAGGGACTTGGCGCGCTCACCGGTGATGTCGTTCTCCTTGACCAGCAATTCCTGCTCGCTGTCTAGGGTCGCGATTTTGCTCCAGTCCAGAGGGATGGAGCCGCCATAATCGGTTTCCAGCAGCAGCTTGCCGCCATCGAGAACCTTGATGGTTCCGGTCAGACGGTCGCCGTTCTTCATCCAGACGGTATCGGCCATCAGCGGCATCGCCGCCGCACTGAGGCTCAGGCACAACAGGGTTCGAGTAAACATAAGCGGATGCTGGTGCTCCGGTTCGCGGTAAATCGGGCATTATCCGCATACCCGTTATATGAGCAAGAAATGACCGACGGAATTCATGCGAGTTCACGGCTGAGCGGTGAAAATACCGCGCCAACCGACCGATCAAGTTGCCTGGAGCCTGCCATGACCACAAGACGAGCGAATGACAACGCGCCGTTGGCCGATGCCGATCAGCAGGCACGACGTGATGCCTTGTACCTGGTGCTCGCTCAGGTACCGGCCGGCAAGGTGGTCACCTACGGCGAACTGGCCGCCATGGCAGGTCTCGGCCGTGCCGCACGCTGGGTGGGCCGCACGCTTAGCCAACTGCCTGACGGCACGGCCCTGCCCTGGCACCGGGTGGTCGCCGCAAATGGCCGATTGAGCCTAACTGCCGATGCGCCAAGCGGTGTTGAACAACGCGCCCGATTGCGCGTCGAAGGGGTGCTATCCCACAATGGCCGGGTGGATATCCGACGCCATGGCTGGCGCCCCTTGGAGCACGAGGCCTGACACCTTGATGTGACCACGGCTTAGCTGGCTTGCACTGACCCAACCCTAGCCCCTAGAGTGCGCCATTTGTTCACGCATCCTCCCTCCAGGCCGAACCTGTTCAATGCATCGTAAAAGCTGGCGCGACGCGATCGCCGCCTATTCCAGTCCTTCGACACTGGTTCTCCTGCTGCTCGGGTTCGCCGCTGGCCTGCCTTACATGCTGGTGTTCTCCACCCTTTCCGTGTGGCTGCGCGAAGCCGGCGTAGCGCGGGAAACCATCGGTTTTGCCAGCCTCATCGGCCTGGCCTATGCCTTCAAATGGGTGTGGTCACCGCTGCTCGACCAATGGCGCCTGCCACTGCTCGGCAAGCTGGGCAGACGGCGCTCCTGGCTGGTGCTGTCGCAGATTCTGATCGCCATCGGCCTGGCCGGCATGGCGTTGTGCGACCCCCATACTCATCTGACCTGGCTGATCGCGCTAGCGGTGCTGGTAGCTTTCGCCTCGGCGACTCAGGACATCGCGGTCGATGCCTACCGCCTGGAAATCGTCGACGACTCCCGCCAGGCCGCACTGGCTGCCAGCTACATGGCCGGCTACCGGGTCGCCGCGCTACTGGCAACCGCCGGCGCGCTGTACGTGGCTGAAGGGCTGGGCTCCACCACCCTGCTCTATCAACACGCCGCTTGGGCCGGTACCTATCTGCTGTTCGCCCTGCTGATGCTGCCCGGTTTGCTGACCAGCCTGTGGATGAAGGAGCCCGAGGTTTCGCTGAAGACCCAGTTGGCTGCTGCCAAATACGGCTTCAGTCACCAGATCGCCTCGGTGCTGGTGCTGATTGTGTTGCTGGTCTCGGTACCGGCCATGTTCACCCAGCTGTACAACACCGACTTCCCCAGCCTGGTCACCGGCGAAGCCACCCTACTGGATCTGCTCCTTGAAGACCGCGCCTTTCTACGCGCCATCCTCTACACCATCCTCACCGGCCTGTGCCTGTCAACCTTTGGCCGCCGCGGCCTGGCGCCGGTACTGACTCCGGTCAACGACTTCATCCTGCGTTACCGCTGGCAGGCCTTCCTACTGCTCGGGTTGATCGCGACCTATCGCATGTCCGACACAGTGATGGGCGTAATGGCCAACGTGTTTTACATCGACCAGGGCTTCACCAAGGATCAGATCGCCAGCGTCAGCAAGCTCTTCGGGCTGGTTCTGACCCTGGTCGGCGCCGGTGCCGGTGGCCTGCTGATCGTTCGGTTTGGCATCATGCCGATCCTGTTCATCGGTGGCGTAGCATCGGCGGCGACCAATCTGCTGTTCCTGATGCTGGCGGGCATGGGCGCGGATCTGCAGATGCTGATCTTCACCATCTCCGCCGATAACTTCAGCTCCGGGATGGCCACTGCAGCCTTCGTCGCTTACCTGTCGAGCCTTACCAACCTGAAGTTCTCGGCCACCCAGTACGCCCTGCTCAGCTCGATCATGTTGCTGCTGCCGCGATTGATAGGCGGCTACTCAGGCGTGCTCGTGGAGAAATACGGCTACGCCGACTTCTTCCTGATCACCGCACTGATGGGCATTCCAACCCTGATCCTGATCCTGGTGCAGTGGCACCGCCATGGCGGCCGGCCGATGGCCCCGAGCAGTGAACCGGACAAGCCCGAGGCCTGATTTCGGAGCATGAAAAAGCCGACATTTGTCGGCTTTTTCATGTCTGGTAAAGGCGCTGGTATCAGTCAGCCTTGCCCTGCTGTAGCAGCACCATACGCGGCGGCTGCGCCAGCTCGACGCCTTCGGCACGCAACCGATCACGGACGCTTTCATTGAGCATGAAGGTCACCGGCCAGTAGTCACCAGCCGAAGTCCACATGCGCAGCGACAGGTTGATCGATGTTTCCCCCAGGTTGGAGACCACCACGACCGGCGCCGGATCCTGATGCACGCGCGCATCCTTGGACAGCGCGAGCAGCACCTCACGGGCCTTGGACAGGTCGGCGTCGTAATCGAGCTTCACGTCGTACAGTATCTGCCGGGTAGCCTGTCGCGAGTGGTTGGTGATGATGCCGTTGGAGAGGGTGCCGTTGGGAACGATCACCACCTTGTTGTCACCCGTGCGCAGCACCGTATGGAAGATCTGGATGTAGTCGACCGAACCGGAGACGCCCTGGGCCTCGATGAAGTCGCCAGCCTTGAACGGGCGGAACAGCATGATCAGAACACCACCGGCGAAGTTCGCCAGGCTGCCCTGCAGCGCCAAACCAATGGCCAGACCAGCGGCACCGATCACGGCGATGAACGAGGTGGTTTCCACACCGATCATCGAGGCCACGCTGATGACCAGCAGTACCTTCAGCACGATGCTCGCCAGGCTGCCGATAAAGCTGCTCAGGGCACGGTCGACCTTGCGGCCATCCATCAACGCACTGACCTTGGTAGTCACCTTGCTAATCAGCCACCAGCCAATCAACAAGGTGAAAAGGGCCAGGGTCAGCTTGCCGCTGTACTGCAGCAAAACCGGGATCCAGGCCTGCGACATGACGACCAACTGGTCGACGCTCATATCCATCTGGCACTCCTTCTAGGTCTTGAAACGAAAACGCCATGGCCGCACTGGCCATGGCGTTTGCGAGCGCGTTACAGAATGTGCGACGCCGTCACCGCGCCCGGGTTCAATAATCCTCTAGGCGGCAGGAGGCGCGCGCCTTCAATCGCGGAAGTTGTTGTACTGCAGGGGCATCTCGAAATCCTTGCTGCGCAGGGAGGCAATGCACTCTTGCAGATCATCACGCTTCTTGCCGGTAACCCGCACCTGCTCGCCCTGAATGGCGGCTTGCACCTTGAGCTTGGCATCCTTGATATGAGCGACGATCTTCTTCGCCAGTTCCTTGTCGATACCTTCGCGGAACTCGACTTCCTGCTTGACCACTTTTCCGGATGCAAAGGCATCCTTGGTTTCCATGCACTGGCCGTCGATCTTGCGTTTGACCAGGCAGGAACGAATAATTTCGAGCATCTGCTCGAGCATGAAATCAGCTTCGGCAGTCAGCGTAACGGCCTTTTCCTTGATCTCGATGCTGCACTTACCGCGCAGATCAAAGCGCCGCTCCAGCTCTTTGGCCGCGTTATCCAAAGCGTTGGTGAGTTCGTGTTTGTCCAGCTCCGACACCACGTCGAACGAGGGCATGCAATTGCTCCTGATAAAAGGCGCGATCCTGGTAGATATCTCATTCTCGATCTGCTGCACATAGACCCGGCTACGCTAAGCTCATAGCTGCTGTTTGAGCTGATGATTGCGTCTTGCTGGGCTCCAGTTCGCGAGATCGTGAATTAAGTTTTCCGGAAACCGCGCGGATGGCTTGACGATATAATTGGCGCGATCATTATATCCGCTCTGATACAGACCGCTCGGCGTTGTATTGGTTACTCCCCTTTCTCGACCCGCTTTCTTGCCTGTGAGTACCATCCATGCCCAACCCCCATCTCAGCATCCTGGTGGTGGACGATGCCAAGTTTTCCAGCGCCATCATCGGTCGTGCGCTTACTCAGGCTGGTTACCAGGACGTACGCTTCGCCAGTAGTGCGGCCGAGGCCATCAGCAACCTCGAACAACGCCCGGCGAGTGTGCTATTGGCCGACTGGCTGATGCCGGAAATGGATGGCCTGGAGTTGACGGGTCGTGTGCGTCAGCTCGACGAATCGGCCGAGCACTACACTTACATCATCCTGCTGACCGGCAAGGAAGGTGAGAACGTGCTGAACGAGGCGTTCGACCGCGGCGTCGATGACTTCATCAGCAAATCGGCAATGAACGAGCAGCTCTTGCCCCGCGTGTTTGCCGCCGACCGCCTGTGCAACACCCTGCAGCGCCTGCTCCATGAAAACGCCCTGCTGGTACAGAGCATCGCCGGCCTGGAAGAGCGTAACCTGGTAGACCCGCTAACCGGTTTGGGCAACACCCGTTACCTGACACAGAAACTGGCTGACAGCCTGCGCCAGGTGGAATCTCGCGGTGGTGCGCTGTGCTACCTGCTGATTGGTCTGCAGGGCGCCGATGAATTGAGCGCTCGCCATGGCGCGGCCTTCTACAACGAGCTGCTACGCAGCGTGGCGCGCCGCCTGCAACAGTTGGTACGCCCGCTCGACGTACTGGTGAGCCTGGACGACCGCCATTTTGCCCTGATCACCCTGCTCGAGGACTTGCAGGAGTGCTCGCCGAGCAGCTTCAAGCGTCTTCACGAAGGTCTCAACCTCAAGGCTTTCAAGACCAGCGAAGGCTTCATCTCGCTAAAGGCCGGGATTGCCGTAGTCGGGCTGGATAGCAAGGCGATGCCCATGGAACAGCAGCAACTGCTCGACCTCGCCACTCGCCTGCTTCCAGAGGCCCACGCCAGCGGTCGCGTCACCGCCGTACGCCTGCCCCGACCATGACCTGGCACGTGCTCGGCGCAGGCAGCATGGGCAGCCTGTGGGCCGCGCGCCTGTCTCGTGCCGGCGTGCCGGTTCAACTGATCCTGCGCGATGAACAGCGCCTGGCCGCCTATCGCCAGGCGGGCGCACTGACCCTGGTCGAGCAGGGCCACGTTAGCCAACACGCCATACCAGCACATAGCGTCAACGACGACACACCCATTCGACGCCTGCTCCTGGCATGCAAAGCCTATGACGCAGCGAGCGCGATCGAGTGCGTCGCCCATCGCCTCGCCCCAGGCGCCGAAGTAATCCTGCTGCAAAACGGCCTCGGCAGCCAGGACGAGGTCATCGACCTGTTACCAGGACGGCGCTGCCTGTTCGCCTCAAGTACCGAAGGCGCCTTTCGCGACGGTGACTGGCGCGTGGTGTTCGCCGGCCAGGGGCATACCTGGATCGGCGACCCGACCGATGTCACCCAGCCGGGCTGGTTGAGCGACCTGCAACGCTGTCGCACTCCTCATACCTGGAGCCCCGATATTCTCGCGCGGCTGTGGCGCAAGCTGGCACTCAACTGCGCGATCAACCCGCTGACCGTGCTGCATGGTTGCCGCAACGGCGGGCTCGCCGGCTACCGCGAGGAAGTCGATGGGCTATGCACGGAGTTGACGGTTCTGCTGCAGGGTTGCGGTCAGTCCACAGCGGCTGAAAACCTTCAGGCAGATGTCTGGCGAGTGATCGAGGCCACCGCCGCCAATTACTCGTCCATGTACCAGGATGTCGCCGGGGGCCGGCGCACCGAAGTCAGCTATCTGCTCGGCTACGCCTGCACAGCGGGTGAACGTAACGGGCTGCCACTGCCGCGCCTGAACACCCTGCAGCAACGCCTGCTCGCGTACCTGGATGCCCGCGGATTGCCGCGACAGTAAGTCCATCCCAGAGCCAGCTGACGCTTGCGCGCAACGGTTAACAGGCCCTAACCTGCCCTCTTACCTGCCAATACGACAAAGCCTAATGCGCCTGCGCCACCGCCTGAAGAATCTACCCGTTGGCCGAAAACTACTCGCCGCTTTGCTGGTGCTCTTGGCAGCGGTGCTGGTGGTGGCTAACCTGACCTTCATCAGCGCTGCCTACTGGATTTCCCAGGAGAGCGTCGCCCCCCAGGCGCTGCAGACCCTTAGCCGACTGATCGCCAGCCCCGCCCTGAGCCGCGAAGCATTGAGTTCGCCCCAGGCCGCGGGCGATCTGCTCAAGCGCCTGGATGGCTATGGGCCGCTGCGCGCAGCAGTGATCTACGACGCCAACGGTAACAGCCTCGCGCAGTTGCAGCGCGGCGAAAAACTGCAGCTACCCTCACGGGTCGAGGAGCTGGACAGCTGGCGCCTCAGCGAATTTCGCGCCAATCAGTTGGTCGAGCTGCCGCAGGTCGATGCACCAGCGGGCTACCTGCTGCTGGTCGCCTCCAGCGAACTGCCTGGTGCGTTCTACACGGGCACCGTCACCGCCAGCCTGGTGATCCTAGGCTTCAGCCTGGTGCTGTGGCTGCTGGTGGCGCGGCAGATCCGCCGTCTGGTCACCAGCCCGATCAAGCGTCTGGAAGAACTGACCCGTCAGGTCACCCGCGAAGAGAACTATTCGCTGCGGGCGCGGCGCGGCAATCAGGATGAAATCGGCAGCCTGGCCGAAGCCTTCAACACCATGCTGACGCGCATCGAGGCCCGCGAGCAGCAGCTCAAGCGCGCCCGTGACGATTCCGAAGAGGCCTACAACCAGGCCCAGGGCCTGGCCGAGGAAACCCGCCTGTCGAACCGCAAGCTGGAACTCGAGGTGCAGGTACGCAGCAAGATCGAGAAGAAGCTCACCGGCTTCCAGAACTACCTCAACAGCATCATCGACTCCATGCCCTCGGCGCTGATCGCCCTTGACGAACAGCTCTACGTGGCGCAATGGAACCAGGAGGCCAGCGCCCTCTCCGGCACCTCGCTGGACGAGGCGGTGAACCAGCCGGTGTTTCTCGCCTTCCCGCTGCTCAAACCCTACCTGTCCAAGCTCAAGCGCACCGCCGAACAGCACCGGGTGGAGAAGATCGAACGAGTCACCTGGATCCGCGATGACGAGCCACACCATTACGCCCTGACCTTCTACCCGCTGATCGGCAGCATCGGCCGCGGCGTGGTGATCCGCATTGACGACATCACCCAGCGCCTCAACCTCGAAGAGGTCATGGTGCAGTCGGAGAAGATGCTCTCCGTCGGCGGCCTGGCCGCCGGCATGGCCCACGAGATCAACAACCCGCTGGGCGCCATCCTGCACAACGTGCAGAACATCCGTCGGCGCCTGTCCCCCGAGCTGCCACGCAATCAGGAGCAGGCTGAAGTAGCCGGTGTCAGCCTGCCGGCCATCGATCAATACCTGACGGCGCGGGAGATTCCCATGCTGCTCGACGGCATCCAACAGGCCGGTACGCGGGCCTCGAAGATCGTCACCCACATGCTCAGCTTCAGCCGCCTGAGCAACCGTCAGTTGGCGCCCTGCCAGTTGCCGGCACTGATCGACCAGGCCGTGGAGATCGCCAGCAACGACTTCGACCTGACCGAAAGCTTCGACTTCAAGAGCCTGCTGATTCAGCGCGAGTTCGACCCGGTACTGGGGCCGATTCCCGGCATCGGCAATGAGCTGGAACAGGTGCTGCTCAACCTGCTGAAGAACGCCGCCCAGGCCATTCACCTGCGCGATGATGACAGCGTCCCGGGCAAGATCATCCTGCGCACCCGCCTGGCGCCGCCATGGGCCGAAGTGCAGGTGGAAGACAACGGGGTGGGCATCCCGGAAGCCGTGCGCAAGCGCATCTTCGAGCCGTTCTTCACCACCAAGGAAGTTGGCCAAGGCACGGGGCTGGGGCTTTCCGTCTCGTACTTCATCGTCACCAACAATCACAAGGGGCAGATGGAGGTGCACTCACGCACCGGCCAGGGCACCTGCTTCACCCTGCGCCTGCCCATCGGCATAAGTAGCTGACCCCTGCAACGGAGACCCTATGGGCTATCGACTGTCGAAAATCTACACACGCACCGGCGATGCCGGGGAAACCGGGCTGGCCGATGGACGCCGGGTCGCCAAGGATCATCCACGTATCGAAGCCATCGGCGAAGTGGACACCCTGAATAGCCAGCTCGGCCTGTTGCTGGCCGAACTGATCGAGCAGCAGCCCCGCTACCCGGGGTTTGCCGAGCTGATCGAGGTAATGGCGCCCTGTCAGCATCGCCTGTTCGATCTGGGTGGCGAACTGGCCATGCCGGACTACCAGGCGCTGCAAGCGGTCGAGATCGAGCGCCTGGAAGCGGCCATCGACCGCTGGAACGAGGAAGTCGGCCCGTTGACCAACTTCATTCTGCCCGGAGGCTCGCGGCTGATAGCCCAGGCTCACCTGTGCCGCAGCAGCGCACGCGGCGCCGAGCGCCGTTGCGGGCAGCTCAATGCCATCGAACCGCTGCGTGGCGAGCTGCTGGCCTATATCAACCGGATGTCCGACCTGCTGTTCGTGGCGGCGCGGTTGATCGCCAGGCGCCAGGGAGTCGACGAAGTCCTCTGGGAGGCGGCCACTAAAGCCTGAGGTCGCTCTCGAAACGCCTCGGTTCGCCGCTCAATGGATCGGTGAACGACAAGCCGCGAGCCAATAGCTTCAGCGGCCGGCTGTAATAGTCGGGATCACCCTCGCTGCTGCTGACGTCGGGATAGAAGGGATCATTGAGGATCGGCGCACCCAATGCAGCCATATGCACCCGCAGCTGGTGCTTCTTGCCGGTAACCGGCTCGAGGCCGTACAGCCAGCAATCAGCACGTCGTTCGAGTACGTCGATGCGCGTGCAGGTATTGGCCTCGCCCGGCGCTTCGCGCATGCGGAAGAACGGCTCGCCCGCCTCGAAGCGGGTCTCGCGCAGTAACGGAAACTGCACCTGCGGCAAAGGCGCCGCCAGCGCCTCGTAACGTTTGTCGATGTTGCGCTCGCGAAACAGCGCCTGGTAGCGCCCACGCGTCTGCGCGTTGGTGGAGAACAGCACCAGCCCGGCGGTGTGCCGGTCGATCCGGTGCAGCGGCACCAAGTCGGCATTGCCGGTGCGTTTGACCAGCCGCGCCAGCAGAGTCTGCTCGACATAGGCGCCGGCCGGCATCACTGACAGGAAATGTGGCTTGTCGGCGACCAACAGATGCTCGTCGATATGCAGGATCGCCTCTTCGAACGGAATCTGCGGCTCGGCCGGTACCTCGCGAAAATAATGCACACGCAAGCCGACCCGATAAGGATGATCGACAGCGATAGGCACGCCTTCGCCATCCAACACCCGGCCCCGCGCTACACGCTGCAGCCAGATTTCTCGTGAAATCGCCGGAAAGTGCGCGCACAGGCAATCGAGCACGGTCACCCAGGGCCCTGCCGGCAAATGCAGGGTGCTGGGCCGCAGAGTGACTCGCGGGTGATCGGATGCGGACATACAAAGGCTCCGGTCGCGGTTATCAGGGGGCGATCAGGTACAGACAGATCGACAGCGTCACCAGCGACCCCAGGGTCGACAGCAGGATGGTACTCGACACCTGAGTGCCTTCGCGCCGGTAGAACTCGGCCAGCATGAACGGCCCGGTGCCGGTAGGCAGTGCACTGAGCAGCAAGGCCGCATGAGCCCACATCGGTGGCAGGCGAAAGACGTAGACAGCGAGCACCCAGGTGATCAGCGGATGAGCGATCAACTTGATCAGCACCAAACTGGTACCGCGCTCCCTCACCCCGTCATGCCGCTGCGCCAGAAACAGCCCCAACGCGATCAATGCACAGGGCCCGGTAGCGGCAGCGAGCAACTTGAGAAACTGGTGCAGCGGCCCCGGCAGCGGCTGTGCCGTCGCGGCCCATAGCGTGCCGAGCAGCGGCGCCATGACGATGGGGTTCTTGAGCAGCGCGAGCAAGACTTTGCGTACCGCCAGCAGGATGCTCTTTTCGTTCTGCAGGCCGACCTCGATGCACACCACCGCCAGGGCGAACAGCACGCAGATGACGATCAGGCAGGCAATCAGCGCCGGCTCCATGCCTGCTTCGCCGAACACCAGCAGACATAGCGGGATACCCATGTAACCGGTATTCGCGTAGGAAGCGCTCAACCCCTGCACACTGGCATCGGCCAGGCTGCCGGTACGGCGCAGGCGCCACAGCAGCACCACGGCAAAGATGCCCAGGGTGGCGATGCCGTAAGCGAAGATGAAGCCCGGCTGCCAGATCTCTTCCCAGACGACCGTCGCCATGGCCTCGAACAACAGCGCCGGCAGGCACAGCCAGACCACCATGCGATTTATCTCGGACGCTGCACTGGCGCCAAGCAGGCCCATCCGCCGACAGGCGAAGCCGGCGAGGATCAGCGCGAAGACCGGCAGAATGACATTGAAGACCGAGGCCATGGGCCGGAGAACTCTCAGCGAAAACGGAAAGGTGTACTGCCGCCCAAAGCAGGCAGCAGATAGTGGTTATTGCTCAGGCCAGAAAGCGCGAATCCCGGCGACGCCCTGCGCGCCGGCCTGCCAGGCCTGCTCGCTGTGCTGCGGGCCGACACCACCGAGCAGATAGCAGGGCTGGTTGAAACGCTGCAAAAGTTCGGTAGCCTGCGTCCAGCCCAAGGGCTGTGCATCAGGGTGACTTTGGGTGGCCTGCAGCGGCGACAAGGTAACGAAGTCAGCGCCGATCTGTGTTGCCAATTGCAGCTCTTCAGCACTGTGGCACGAGGCTGCCAGCCAGCGATTCGCCGCCAACGGACGGCCCTTGGCAGCATACTTGCGCAGTTGCTCAGCCGTCAGATGCCAGCCCGCAGCGGGGAAATCCCCGAGCCACTCCAGCGGCCCCTTGAGCATCAATTGCGCCTTGCCGGCGCACATGCCTTGGATATCCACGGCGAGATCGCGGTACTGGGCATCGAACATCGCCGGCGCTCGTAGCTGGATCAAACGGGCACCGCGCCCGATGGCTGCACGAACGCCGCCCAGCAGCTCAGCGCGATCCAGATCATCCGGGGTAATCAGATACTGCTCGGGCAAGCGCGCCGCGGCGATGATCGGCCGGTTGGCCTCAGGGAAGTCATACTCACCCAATTGCCGCGCACTCACCCAGGCCAGCGGCTGGCCTTCGGCACCGTGGGGCTCGCCACTGAAACGGCTGACCTCCCAGACGTCCAGCAGCACGTGCTTGTCGGCATAGTCGTGGCGCACCTGGATCAGTGGTCGCGCAGTTTCCGGGCGGATCCCCAGCTCCTCCTGCAGCTCGCGGGACAACGCAGCCAGCACAGCCTCGCCCTCCTCGACCTTGCCACCCGGAAATTCCCAGAGCCCGCCCTGATGCTTGTCGTCGGGACGCCTGGCGATGAGGATGCGACCATCCTCACCACGAATCACCGCTGCCGCTACATGCACGCGCTTCACGTTCACTCCTTCAAGGCTGCCTGCAACCAGCGCTGGAACGCCGGCCACTGAAAAATGGTTTCCACATAGGCCGCGGCATCTTCCGGCAGTTGCACGGCATAGCTGCGCAGGCGGCTGGCCACCGGTGCGAAATAGGCGTCGGCAATGCTCAGCTCACCGAACAGATACGGGCCACTCTGGCCAAAACGCTGACGACAGGACGCCCACAAGGTGATGATGCGCTGGATATCGTGCTGCACGTCATCGGCAATGCTGGCCAGTGGCGTACTGCGCTGCATGTCCATGGGCATATGACTGCGCAATGCGCCGAAACCACTGTGCATTTCCGCACAGGCGGAACGCGCCATGGCACGAGCCGCCACATCGCGCGGCCACATGACGGCCTCGGGGAAGCGCTCAGCCAAGTACTCGGCGATGGCCAGGGAATCCCAGATCACCCCAGCGTCGTCGGTCTTGAGCACCGGCACCTTGGCGGTCGGTGAGTGGGCCAGCAGACGCGCGTGGGTATCGGCACGGAACAGCGGCACCAGAGTTTCCTGATAGTCCGCGCCACTGAGTTCGGCCAGCAACCAGCCGCGTAGCGACCAGGACGAGTAGTTCTTGTTGCCTATCAGCAATTGCAGCGGCATGTGCGCTCTCCGGCGGTCAGAAGAATCAGAGCGACAGCTTCGCCGCTACCTGCCGTGAAGGCAAATTCCGCTCACTCATGGGGTCATGCGCGAGCGGAATAGACGTCAGCTACGAGCGTCAGGCCGCACGTAGACGCGGATCAACGTGCCGCCCGCAACGGGCGGCTGCCATACCTCAGGTACGGTATTCGGCGTTGATCTTCACGTACTCATGCGACAGATCGGTAGTCCAGATCGTCTCGCTGCAGGTGCCACGACCCAGCTCGATGCGGATGGTGATTTCCTCTTCGGCCATCACCGCCGAGCCCTGCTCTTCGGTGTAGCTGCTGGCCCGGCACCCCTTGCTGGCGATGCACACGTCACCGAGGAACACGTCGATCTTGCTGACGTCGAGCTGTGCCACACCGGCACGGCCGACGGCCGCGAGGATGCGCCCCCAGTTGGGATCGGAAGCGAACAGCGCGGTCTTGATCAGCGGCGAATGGGCCACCGCATAGCCGACATCCAGGCACTCCTGATGAGTCGCCCCGCCGTTGACCTGCACGGTGACGAACTTGGTCGCGCCTTCACCATCACGCACGATGGCCTGGGCCACGTCCATGCACACCTCGAACACTGCCTGCTTGAGCGCCGCGAACAGCGCCCCGCTGGCCTGGGTGATTTCCGGCAGCGCCGCCTGGCCAGTAGCGATCAGCATGCAGCAGTCGTTGGTGGAGGTGTCGCCGTCGATGGTGATGCGATTGAACGACTTGTTCGCCGCATCGCGCAGCAGATCCTGCAGCACGCCTTGGGCGACCTTGGCGTCCGTGGCGATGTAGCCGAGCATGGTGGCCATGTTCGGCTTGATCATGCCGGCGCCCTTGCTGATACCGGTGACGGTGACCGTCACGCCTTCATGGCTGAACTGGCGGCTGGCACCCTTGGGCAGGGTGTCGGTGGTCATGATGCCGGTAGCGGCTTCTGCCCAGTTGTTCACCGAGAGGTTGTCCAGCGCGGCCTGCAGCGCGCCCTCGATCTTTTCCACCGGCAGCGGCTCACCGATCACCCCGGTGGAGAACGGCAGCACTTCGCTTTCGTCCACACCGGCCAGACTGGCCAGGCTGGCGCAGGTACGCATAGCGTTCTGCAGGCCCGGCTCACCGGTGCCGGCATTAGCATTACCGGTATTGGTGAGCAGGTAGCGGACACTGCCAGAGGCACGCTTCTTGGCCAGGATCACCGGCGCCGCGCAGAACGCGTTGAGAGTGAACACACCCGCCACACTGCTGCCTTCGGCACAGCGCATCACCACCACATCCTTGCGCCCCGGGCGCTTGATGCCGGCGGAGGCGATGCCCAGTTCGAAACCTGGAACCGGGTGCAGGGTAGACAGCGGGCCAAGACCAACAGCCATAGGGAAGCTCCTCGAATTAGGTGGAATTGCACAGCATGTACGATGCGAAAACGCCGCGAAGGGATTAACCCTTCGCGGCGTTTGGACGTTTCACGGCATTGCGTTGATCAGTTGACCTGACCGTGGCAGTGCTTGTACTTCTTGCCGGATCCGCACGGGCAGAGCTCGTTGCGACCGATCTTCTGCTCGGCACGCACCGGGGCAGTGGCAACGGCGACATCGCCACCGTCCTGCGCTTCGGCTTCAGGCTCTTCGAGCGCGGAAACTTCGTCGTGCTGGAACTGCATGCGCTGGGCCAGGGCTTCGGCATCGCGACGCAGACGGGCTTCCTCTTCGACCGGATCTTCGCGGCGAACCTGCACGTGCGAAAGCACGCGGATGGCATCGCGCTTGATCGAATCGAGCAGTTCCTGGAACAGGGTGAAGGACTCGCGCTTGTATTCCTGCTTCGGGTTCTTCTGGGCGTAGCCACGCAGATGGATACCGTGACGCAGGTGATCCATGGTCGACAGGTGGTCTTTCCACAGGTCATCAAGCACACGCAGCAGAATCTGTTTCTCGAAGGTACGCAGAGCCTCGGCGCTGGCCTGGTTTTCCTTCTCGTTGTAAGCCTCGATCAGCTCCTTGAGGATGCGCTCACGCAGGGTGTCCTCGTACAGCTTGTCGTCTTCGTCGAGCCACTGCTGGATCGGCAGACGCAGATTGAAGCCAGCGTACAGCGCCTCTTCCAGGCCTGGGATGTCCCATTGTTCTGGCAGCGACTGCGGTGGCATGTGCGCGTTAACGGTGTTGTCCAACACCTCCCTGCGGAAATCCTCGATGGTCTCGCCCACGTTGTCGGCGGTCAGCAAGGTATTGCGCATGTGGTAGATCACCTTGCGCTGCTCGTTCGCCACGTCATCAAACTCGAGCAGTTGCTTACGCATGTCGAAGTTGCGGCCTTCGACCTTGCGCTGCGCCTTCTCGATGGCATTGGAGACCATGCGATGCTCGATAGCCTCGCCAGCCTGCATGCCCAGCGCCTTCATGAAGTTCTTCACACGATCAGAGGCGAAGATGCGCATCAGGCTGTCTTCCAGCGACAGGTAGAAGCGGCTGGAGCCGGCGTCACCCTGGCGACCGGCACGGCCACGCAGCTGGTTGTCGATACGGCGCGACTCGTGACGCTCGGAAGCGATCACGTGCAGGCCACCCGACTCCAGCACCTGCTGGTGACGTTTCTGCCAGTCAGCCTTGATCTGAGCGATCTGCTCGGCGGTAGCATTTTCCAGCGCCGCGACTTCCACTTCCCAGTTGCCGCCCAACAGGATATCGGTACCACGACCGGCCATGTTGGTAGCGATGGTCAGCGCGCCTGGGCGACCGGCCTGCGCGATAATCTCGGCTTCCTTCTCATGAAACTTGGCGTTGAGTACTTTGTGCTCGATGCCTTCCTGCTCCAGCAATCGCGACATGTACTCGGACGTTTCGATGGTCGCAGTGCCAACCAGAATCGGCCGGCCCTGAGCCTGGCATTCTTTGATGTCGTTGATGATCGCCGCGTACTTCTCTTCCTGCGTCAGATAGACCAGGTCATTGAAGTCCTTACGAGAAACCGGCTTGTTGGTCGGAATCACCATCACGTCCAGACCGTAGATCTGGTGGAATTCGAAAGCTTCGGTGTCAGCGGTACCGGTCATCCCGGATAGCTTGTTGTACAGGCGGAAATAGTTCTGGAAGGTGGTAGAGGCCAGGGTCTGGCTCTCGGCCTGAATATTCACGCCTTCCTTCGCTTCGATGGCCTGGTGAAGACCTTCGGACAAACGACGACCCTGCATGGTACGACCAGTGTGCTCATCGATCAGGATGATCTGACCGTTCTGCACGATGTACTCGACGTTGCGCTGGAACAGGGTGTGAGCGCGCAGACCGGCATACACGTGAGTCAGCAGACCGAGGTTGTGAGCCGAATAGAGGCTCTCGCCCTCGGCCAGCAAACCTGCCTGGGTCAGCATGTCTTCGATGACCTGGTGGCCTTCCTCGTTGAGTTCGACCTGGCGGCTCTTCTCGTCGACCTTGTAATGGCCTTCCTGAGTGACCACGCCCTCTTCTTCCTCGATGTGCAGCTTGAGGCGAGGAATCAGCTTGTTGATCTCGGTGTACATCTTGGAGCTGTCTTCGGCCTGGCCGGAGATGATCAACGGCGTACGCGCTTCGTCGATGAGGATCGAGTCAACTTCGTCGATCACGGCGAAATTCAGCTCGCGCTGGAATTTCTCTTCCACGCTGAACGCCATGTTGTCGCGCAGGTAATCGAAACCGAATTCGTTGTTGGTGCCGTAAGTGATATCGGCGGCGTAGGCGGCGCGCTTCTCGTCCGGCGGCATGAACGGGGTGACGATGCCGACCGACAGGCCGAGGAATTCGTACAGCGGACGCATCCAGTTGGCGTCACGACGGGCCAGGTAGTCGTTGACCGTGACCACGTGCACGCCTTTGCCTTCCAGAGCGTTGAGATAGACGGCTAGGGTGCCGACCAGGGTCTTGCCCTCACCGGTACGCATCTCGGCGATCTTGCCTTCGTGCAGAGTCATGCCGCCGATCAACTGAACGTCGAAGTGGCGCATCCCCATCACACGCTTGCCGGCCTCGCGGGCAACGGCGAAAGCTTCGGACAACAGTTGATCCAGGGTTTCGCCTTTGGCCAGGCGGGCCTTGAATTCTTCGGTTTTGGCGCACAGTTGCTCATCGGAGAGAGCGAGCATCTGCTCCTCGAATGCATTGACGGCCTGAACCGCCTTGAGCAGGCGCTTGACCTCACGCTCGTTCTTGCTTCCAAAGAGTTTTTTCAACAAAGGCGCAAACATATCGACAGGATCTTCCACGCTATGGATGGAGGGCGGCCCCGTGAGTCGCCCATGCAGCCCTTATGGCTGCGTGAGAAGGGGGCATTCTACCCGGAAACGGAATTGAGGAAAGCGGCGTTATTGGCACAGAGCCATCGGCGATGCATGAGACGGCCAGCGTCCGTGTGCGTCATTCGCCGTCGCTGACTCGCGCAATGTAATTGTGCGGATTGACCAATTGCCCGTTACGGCTGACTTCGAAGTGAACGTGATTACCGGTCGAGCGCCCGGTACTGCCCACCGTTGCGATGGCCTGACCACGCTGAACCAGATCACCGACCTGCACACGATTGCTGCGGTTGTGCGCATACAGGGTGACATAGCCATCGGCATGGCTAATTTCCACGGTGTTGCCATAGCCGTTACGGCGTCCAGCGAAGGTCACCACGCCAGCGCCGACGGCAACCACATCACTGCCAGCCTTGGCAGCGAAATCCACGCCTTTGTGTACGCTGGCACGGCCAGTCAGCGGGTCAACACGGCGACCGAAAGGTGACGACACATAACCCTGCAATACCGGATGCCCGGATAGCATCACGGCTTCGTCAATGCGCCGATCAGCCAACAGTTGCTCCAGCACTTCGAGCTGCTGCTCGCGGCTGTCCATGCGCATTGCCAGTTCATCCAGAGAACTCATGAACGGTGGCGGTGCGTAGGCAGCGCCACCGATGGGCTCTTCAGGCCCACCCTGACCGACGCCGAGGGAGAAATCGAACTCGCTGGCGTCCAGCTCGGCCAGCTCGGTAAGGCGTTCACCGAGGGCATCGAGACGAGTCAGCCGGGCTTGCAGCTCGGCGACGTGGGCGGCGAACGCGTCCAGTTGACGCTGCGCATCAATACGCACCGCGCCCACTTCGTCACGCTGGGCATCAAGTGCTTGAGTGATTTCGACGCTTTCCGGCAGCCCTGTCGGCTTCGGTGCCAGCCAGGCGCCGACAGCGGCACCTCCGCCAACCGCCAACGCGATCAACAGCGCCAGGCCGATCGCCAGCCAACGCAGATCGAGGCTGAGCGAACGCGCCGCGCCGTGGCGTCGACTGAGAAAAATGATGTGCATGACATCCCCATGTAAAAAAGTGGAACCCAAGCGCTCAGCAAGGTTCTGCTAACATGACGGCCCACAAAGTTGCAGGCGCTCCGCCATGAGTTTTCGTCCCTTGCCGGCCAAGGCTCCCGTTGCACTGATGCGCGAGGCGAAACCCCTGAAAGCCCTGTTCAATCAGGCCCAGCGGATTGATCACCTGCAGCAGTTGCTGGAAAGCCAGCTACAACCAGCCGCCCGGGAACATTGCCACGTGGCGTCCTGGCGAGAAGGCTGTCTGCTTTTAATCGTCACCGACGGCCACTGGGCCACCCGGTTGCGTTATCAACAGCGACGCCTGCAAAGGCAGTTGCAGGCGCTCGAAACGTTCGCGACCTTAACGAAAATACTCTTCAAGGTGCAACCTCCTACCGCCGAAAGGCGTGAGCCCACTCAACCCTTCGAGCTCTCAGACAGCGCCGCCGATAACATTCAGGAAACCGCTGCGGGCGTCACCGACCCTCGCCTGCGAGAAGCCCTGGAGCGCCTTGCCAATCACCGCCGACGCAGCGATTCGTAAAGTTCATCAAGCTGTTAGCGCTGTAGTTTGCAATAGCCAGAAAAATGTCACTCCTATAAAACGGATAGCCGTTGCAGCTCTGAATGCTGCGAGCCGAACCTGCGTGCGCAATAGAAATACGGGCATAAAAAAGGCCACCCGAGGGTGGCCTTAAAGATAAAGCAAGGAGAGTCTCTTACATTGCCGCAGCTGGGCGCATGTAAGAAATCGGTGCAGCCTCGGCGTCTTCGAAAGTCACCACTTCCCAAGCGTCCGGCTGTGCGATCAAGGCGCGCAGCAGGCGATTGTTCAAGCCATGGCCCGATTTGTAGCCGCGGAACTCACCGATCAAACTGTTACCGAGCAGATAGAGGTCACCAATCGCGTCGAGAATCTTGTGCCTGACGAATTCGTCCTCGTAACGCAGGCCGTCTTCGTTGAGCACACCGAACTCGTCCACCACGATGGCGTTGTCCACGCTACCGCCGCGTGCCAGGTTGTGCGAACGCAGGAATTCGATATCACGCATGAAACCGAACGTGCGAGCGCGACTGACTTCCTTGACGAACGAGGTGCTGGAAAAATCCACACTCGCCGTCTTGGTACGGTCGTGGAACACCGGGTGGTCGAAATCGATCTCGAAGCTCACCTTGAAGCCTTCGAACGGAACGAAAGTGGCGCGTTTGTCGCCTTCCGTCACGGTCACTTCACGGATGATACGGATGAACTTCTTAGGGGCGTCCTGCTCTTGCAGACCGGCCGACTGAATCAGGAAAACAAAGGGCCCGGCACTGCCATCCATGATCGGCACTTCACATGCAGAGAGCTCGACGTAGGCGTTATCGATACCCAGGCCAGCCATGGCCGAAAGCAGGTGCTCTACCGTATCCACCTTGACATCACCGTTGACCAGCGTGGTCGACATCGTGGTTTCACCGACGTTCAGGGCGTAACCGACAACCTCTACTACGGGGTTGAGGTCGGTACGACGGAACACGATGCCGGTATCCACCGGAGCCGGCTTCAGGGTCAGGTAAACCTTCTCCCCGGAGTGCAGGCCGATACCCGTGGCGCGGATGATGTTCTTCAGGGTGCGTTGTCTGATCATGGCTCTGGCCGCTATAGCGCTAAGTGCGAATTGTTTTCAACAAAGGCTGGCGATGATAGCAGAACCGACCTTTGCTGAACACCAATCACCCTTATGCTCCTGATAGATTTCATCAATCTGCCTGACGACGCAGAAATGCCGGAATGTCCAGATAATCCAGATCATCCTGCGGATTCAGCTTCGCCGCAGTAGCTGCACTACCATGGCTCTGACGCTGTACGGTCGGACGCTCGTAATCCTTGTAATTAACGTTCTGCTCACCACGAATCGGGGCAGCTACGGGCGTAGCGGACTGAGCAGCAGCGACCTGAACGGTATTGTCGATGACCTTGACCGGTTTCTCGATGCGCGCCCCCAGACCAGTGGCAACTACGGTCACGTGCAGCTCGTCGCGCATGTCCGGATCAATCACGGTGCCGACCTTGACGGTGGCGTGCTCGGAAGCGAATTGTTCAATGATGTTACCCACGTCGGAGTACTCACCCAGGGACAGATCGGGACCTGCGGTGATGTTCACCAGGATACCGCGAGCGCCCTGCAGGTTGACGTCTTCGAGCAACGGGTTGCGAATCGCCGCTTCGGTGGCCTCACGAGCACGGTTAGGGCCGCTGGCGCAGCCAGTGCCCATCATCGCCATACCCATTTCGCTCATCACGGTTTTCACGTCGGCGAAATCGACGTTGATCATGCCCGGACGCTTGATGATGTCGGAGATGCCACGTACGGCACCGGACAGCACGTCATCGGCCTTGGAGAAGGCGGACAGCAGGCTGGCGTCTTTACCGAGGATGGTCAGCAATTTCTCGTTGGGGATGGTGATCAGCGAATCGACGCTTTCCTGCAGCAAGCGAATGCCTTCGTCAGCGATCTGCATGCGCTTGCGACCTTCGAACGGGAACGGACGGGTCACCACAGCAACGGTGAGGATGCCCATTTCCTTGGCCACTTCGGCGATCACTGGCGCAGCACCGGTACCGGTACCACCCCCCATGCCCGTGGTGATGAAAACCATGTCGCAGCCCTGCAGTACTTCGGCGATGCGCTCACGGTCTTCCATAGCCGCCTGACGGCCGACTTCCGGGTTGGCGCCAGCGCCCAGGCCTTTGGTCACGCCAGTACCCAGCTGCAGGATGGTGCGTGCACCGATGTTCTTCAGTGCCTGAGCATCGGTGTTGGCGCAGATGAATTCGACGCCTTCGATGTTGCTCTTGGCCATGTGATTGACGGCGTTGCCACCACCACCACCGACACCGATAACCTTGATGACCGCGCTTTGCGGAAGGTTGTCTACGAGTTCAAACATGGTCTCTCTCCTGTATTTTCTAGTTTTTACGCCTACTGCCTGATGACGCCGCACACGCCCGTGCACGCGTCACCCAACATTAGAAGTTGCCCTGAATCCAGCGTTTGAGCCGTTCCAGCACTGGGGTTTTAGTTTCATCACCGTAGTTACCGTTGCCGGGCATCGGGATGTCGTCGGACTGCTTGCGCAGGCCGTACATCAACAGGCCAACGCCCGTCGAATAAATAGGATTGCGCACCACGTCGCTGAGCCCCTTGACGCTATGGGGCATGCCAAGGCGAACCGGCATATGGAAGATCTCTTCGGCCAGTTCGATCGCGCCTTCCATCTTCGCGGTGCCGCCGGTCATCACAATGCCAGCAGGAATCAGGTCTTCGTAGCCACTGCGGCGCAGTTCGGCCTGGATCAAGGTAAACAGCTCGTCATAACGCGGCTCGACCACTTCGGCCAACGACTGACGCGACAGATCGCGCGGCGGGCGGTCGCCCACGCTCGGTACTTTGATGGTTTCGCCGGCGCCAGCCAGTTTGGCCAGGGCGCAGGCATAACGGATCTTGATCTCTTCGGCGTACTGAGTAGGAGTACGCAGCGCCATGGCGATGTCGTTGGTGACCTGGTCGCCGGCAATCGGTATCACCGCGGTGTGCCGGATTGCGCCTTCGGTGAAGATGCAGATGTCGGTGGTGCCGCCGCCGATGTCGACCAGGCATACGCCCAACTCCTTCTCGTCGTCGGTCAGCACCGCATACGCGGAAGCGAGCTGCTCGAGGATGATGTCGTCGACTTCCAGGCCGCAACGACGCACGCACTTCTCGATGTTCTGCGCCGCATTCACTGCGCAGGTCACGACGTGCACCTTGGCTTCCAGACGCACACCGGACATACCCAGGGGCTCACGAACACCTTCCTGGTTATCAATCACGTAATCCTGCGGCAGGGTGTGCAGCACGCGCTGGTCAGCCGGGATGGCCACGGCCTGGGCGGCATCGAGCACGCGTTCCAGATCGGCACTGCTGACCTCACGGTCGCGGATGGCGACGATGCCATGGCTGTTGAGGCTACGGATGTGATTGCCAGCCACACCGACGAACGCCGAGTGGATACGGCAACCCGCCATCAGTTGGGCCTCTTCGACCGCGCGCTGGATCGAGGCCACCGTGGACTCGATATTGACCACCACGCCCTTCTTCAGGCCGCGTGACGGGTGAGTACCGATGCCGACGATTTCCAGCTGACCATCAGCGGTCACCTCGCCCACCAGCGCCACCACTTTGGAGGTGCCGATGTCGAGACCGACGATCATCTTGCCGCTCTGCACGTTTGCCATGACTGTTGCCTTCTCTCCTGATTCACTGCACCGCAGCGGTTTCGGCCGCTACGGGTGCTTGCGGTTCGTGCCACGCAACGGCAAGGCCGTTGGCGTAGCGCAGATCGATCCGCGCGATGTTGTCTTTCTGATCCTTCAGCGCCTTGCTGTAGATGGCGCCGAAACGACGTATTTTTTCCACCAGATGGTCGCGCCCCAGCAGCACTTCGATGCCCTGCCCGGTAGACAGGAACCAGCTGCCGCGCTCACGCAACTCCAGGCGTGCCACGGTGAATCCCATTGGCCGCAGCATCTGGCTCAACACCTGATACTGCTGCATGACTTGTTGCTGGGCCCGTTTAGGGCCGTACAGCTGCGGCAGATTCTCGTAATGCGCCAGCTCTTTCGGCGCGAATGCCTGCCCTTGGTTGTTGAGCAGTGCTTCGTCACCCCAGCGGGCGATCGGCAGTTGCTCTTCCAGACGCACCATCACCTGATCGGGCCATACGCGACGCACTTCGGCGTGGGCGATCCATGGCATCTGCTCCAACTCGTGCCGCATACCGACAAGGTCGACACTGAAGAAGCTCGCGCTGACAAAAGGTTCAATGCGTTGCTGCACCGATTGCTGGCTGATGTAGCTGAGGTCGCCTTCGACGCTGATCTTGGCGATTGGCCGATCCGCGTATGGCAGCAGGCGCAGCGACAGCTCATAGGCGCCGAAGCCCAGCACCAGCAGCAAAACCGGCCAGGTGATGCGCTTGAACAGGCTGAAATTGGGCCGCGGCAAACGCAGGCTGATCGGCTCCTTCGGCACCAGACGGCTGGCGCCGCGCGGCACGGCCTTCCCGCGCACGGGCGCTCGGGCGGTACCTGGCTGATGACGCAAGACGGCGCTCATGATTACCCCCGAGCCTCGAGGCTATCGGCAAGAATCGCCAACACCAGTTGCTGGAAGTCCAGACCCGCGGCCTGCGCGGCCATCGGCACCAGGCTGTGGTCGGTCATGCCCGGTACGGTATTCACCTCGAGCAGCCAGAAGCGCCCCTCGGCGTCCTGCATCACGTCGGCGCGGGCCCAACCCTGAGTGCCCACGGCCTCGCAGGCCTTGGCGGTCAGCGCCTTGAGCTCGGCTTCCTTGTCGGCATCCAGGCCGCAGGGAACGCGATACTGGGTGTCATTGGCCAGGTACTTGGCATCGTAGTCGTAGAAGCTGTGCGAAGTGCCCAGCGCGATGGGCGGCAATACTTCGCCGCGCAACATGGCGATGGTGAACTCAGGTCCGTGGATCCACTGCTCGACCAGCACTTGGCTGTCGTAGACAGCAGCGTCCTGCCAGGCTGCTATCAGTGCCTCGACATCGGCAACCTTGGCCATGCCGATGCTGGAACCTTCGTGGGCGGGCTTGACGATCAGTGGGAAACCCAGCTCGGCAGCCGCACGGCGGCAATCCTCGGCGCTAGCCAGCACAGCATGACGCGGCGTGGAAAGACCGAGGCTCTGCCATACCTGCTTGGTGCGCAGCTTGTCCATGGCCAGGGCCGAAGCCAGGATGCCGCTGCCGGTGTAGGGAATACCGGCGCATTCGAGCAGACCCTGCATGCTGCCGTCTTCGCCACCACGACCGTGGAGAACGATAAAGGCGCGGTCGATCTTCTCGCTGGTAAGGCGCGCAAGGAAGTCATCGCCCACATCGATACCGAAGGCATCCACGCCTGCACTCTGCAGCGCGGACAACACGGCATTGCCAGACTTCAGCGAGACTTCGCGCTCAGCGCTCTTGCCGCCGAACAGCACGGCCACTCGGCCGAACGCCGCGACCGGCAGTTGAGATTTCAGGGTTTCGGCACTCATTTCCCTTGACCTTGCACGCTGAACAGCGGGCTTTGCAGCAGTTGTGGGGCAACCCCGCCGATGTCGCCGGCACCCTGGCAAAGCAGGATGTCGCCGGCACGCAGCAGCGGCTTGATCAGCGGCGCCAGCTCGGCGCCGCGTTCGACATAAATGGGATCCAGCTGACCGCGCTGGCGGATGCTGTGGCACAGCTGGCGGCTGTCGGCACCGGGAATCGGCTCTTCGCCAGCCGGATAGACTTCCATCAGAAGTAGTACGTTGGCGTCGGCCAGCACCTGAACGAAATCGTCGTACAGGTCACGGGTACGGCTAAAGCGGTGCGGCTGGTAGACCATCACCAATCGGCGCTCAGGCCAGCCACCACGCACGGCCTTGATCACCGCCGCGACTTCACGCGGGTGGTGGCCATAATCGTCGACCAGCATCACCTGGCCACCTTCGACCGGCAGTTCGCCATAGACCTGGAAGCGGCGACCAACACCTTGGAACTGCGACAGGCCCTGCACGATGGCTTCGTCGCTGATGCCCTCGTCGGTGGCGATGCAAATGGTCGCCAAGGAGTTGAGCACGTTGTGGTTGCCCGGCATGTTCACCGACACATCGAGCGGCTCGCAGTCCGGGCGCAGCACCGTGAAGAAAGTCTGCATACCCTGCTGACGCACATTGATGGCGCGCACGTCGGCGTCTTCGCTGAAGCCGTAGGTCACGGTCGGGCGACCCACCTGGGAGAGAATCTCGCGTACCACCGGATCATCCACGCAGACCACGGCCAGGCCGTAGAACGGCAGGTTGTGGAGGAACTCGATGAAGGTTTTCTTCAATTTATTGAAGTCACCCTCATAGGTGCTCATGTGATCCATGTCGATGTTGGTGACGACCGAAACCATCGGCTGCAAATGCAGGAAGCTAGCATCGCTCTCGTCGGCTTCGGCGATCAGGTAACGGCTGCTGCCGAGCTGCGCATTGGTACCAGCCGCGTTCAGGCGCCCGCCAATCACGAAGGTTGGATCCAGGCCACCGGCAGCGAACACCGAAGCCAGCAGACTGGTGGTGGTGGTCTTGCCATGGGTACCGGCCACGGCGATGCCATGCCGGTAGCGCATCAGCTCGGCGAGCATCTCGGCACGCGGCACCACCGGAATGCGCCGCTCGAGAGCGGTAGCGACTTCAGGGTTGGAGGTGTTGATGGCACTGGAAACCACCAGCACGTCGGCACTCTCGGCGTTCTCGGCACGGTGGCCGATGAAGATGTGGGCACCGAAGTTTTCCAGGCGCTCGGTAACCGGCGAGGTCTTCAGGTCGGAACCGGAGACTTCGTAACCGAGGTTGAGCAGCACTTCAGCGATGCCGCACATGCCGGCGCCGCCGATGCCGACGAAATGAATACGGCGGATACGGCGCATGCGCCGCACTTCTGCCTTGACCGCTGCGGGAGACTTAGCCACGGGCCACCTCCAGGCAAACATCGACAACACTACGGGTGGCATCGGGCTTGGCCAGGCGACGTGCCGTGCTGGCCATTTCTTTGAGTCGTTCGGGGTGCATCAAGACCTCGGTCAGCTGCGCTGCCAGATCGGCAGCGTCAGTGGAGCGTTGTGGCAGAAGGACGGCGGCACCGTCCTTCGCGAGATAACTGGCATTGCGCGTCTGGTGATCGTCGATCGCGTGGGGCAACGGCACCAGGAAAGCCGGCAGACCGGCAGCAGCCAGTTCACTGACGGTCAGCGCGCCGGAGCGGCAGACCACCAGGTCGGCCCAGGCATAGGCGCGGGCCATGTCGCTGATGAACGGCGCGACTTGCGCTTCGACGCCCACAGCGGTGTAACGTTCGCCAGTCACCGTGGCGTGCTGCTTGCCCGCCTGGTGGAAGACTTCCGGCCGCAGCTCGGCAGATACCTGCGCCAGCGCCTCCGGCAGCAGTTTGTTGAGTGGTTCGGCGCCCAGGCTGCCACCCAGAATCAGCAGACGCGGGCGACGGCCGGTCAGGGAATCGCGGGGCGTTTCCAGGAACAGCTCCTCGCGCACCGGGTTGCCAGTGGTACGACGTTTGTCCGACGCCGCGAAGGTATCGGGGAAAGCCTCGCAGACCCGGCTGGCGAATGCCACCAGGCTGCGATTGGCGGTACCTGCCACTGCATTCTGTTCGTGAATGATCAGCGGTACGCCAGCCAGTCGGGCAGCCAGGCCACCCGGGCCCGTCACATAACCGCCCATGCCCAGCACACAGACCGGCTGTAGCTCACGCACTACCTTGCGCGCCTGGAAAAGCGCCTTGAGCAATTGCAGCGGTGCTTTGAGCAGCGACAACTTGCCTTTACCGCGCAGGCCACTGACGTTGATCAGATGCAGCGGCAGGCCGGCAGCCGGCACCAATTCGTTCTCGATACCGCGTGGCGTGCCCAGCCAGTGCACGCGATAGCCGCGGGCCTGGAATTCACGCGCGCAGGCCAGAGCCGGGAACACATGGCCCCCGGTGCCGCCCGCCATGATCAGCACGTTACCGGCCATGTGGTGACTCCTGCCCGATAGCGGGTTCCGGGAAATCCGACTCGTCGAACTCGACGTCCTCGTTGCCCAGTTGATTGCGCGTTTCCCATTCGATACGCAGCAGCAGCGCCAGACTGACGCAGCAGATCACCAGGGAGCTGCCGCCATAGCTGAGGAATGGCAGAGTCAGCCCCTTGGTCGGCAACAGCCCGATGTTGACGCCGATGTTGATCAGGAACTGGCCAATCCACAGGAAGGCCAGACCGAAGGCTACATAGGCGGAGAAGTATTGCTTGGCGCGTTCCGCCCACAGGCCGATATACAAGGCCCGCACACTGACGAACACGAACAGACCAACAGTCACCAGTGCGCCGACCAGGCCAAGCTCCTCGGCCAGCACGGAGAACACGAAATCGGTGTGCGCTTCCGGCAGGTAGAACTGCTTCTGGATGCTATTGCCCAGGCCCACGCCCAGCCATTCGCCACGACCGAAAGCGATCAGTGCCTGAGTCAATTGGTAGCCAGAGCCGTATTGGTCGGCCCAGGGGTCGGTGAACGTAATCAGACGCTGCAGGCGATATTCCTGGGTCTGCACCAGTACAAACACCGCGCCTACGGCCAAGGCCACCATCAAACCGAAGCGCAGCAAGCCGACGCCGCCGAGGAAAAGCATGGCCATCGCCGAGCCCATCATCACTACGGTGGCGCCGAAGTCTGGCTCCAGCAGCAGCAAGAAGGCCATCGGCAGCAGTACCACGAACGGCTTGAAGAAACCGGCCCAGCTCTCACGCACCTCTTCCTGGCGACGCACCAGGTAACCGGCGAGGTAAATCACCACGAAGACCTTGGCGATCTCCGACGGCTGAATGTTGAACGCCCCGAAGCCGATCCAGCGCCTCGCGCCGTTCACTTCACGACCAATGCCCGGCACCAGTACCATGACCAATAGCGCCAGCGCAGCCAACAGCAGTAACCAGCCGTGGCGCTGCCAGGTGGCCAGTGGAATCATCAGCACCACACCTGCGGCGCCAAGGCCGATCACTAGGTACACCAGGTGACGGATCATGTAGTACAGCGGGCTGCCGGTGTTGACCGCCGCCACTTCGGTGGAGGCCGAGGAGATCATCACCAGGCCGAGGCCGAGCAGCGCCAGGCAGCCGGCGAGCATGGGGAAGTCCATGTCCAGGCCACGGCGGCTGAACAGCGGGGACGGATAAGGGCGCAGGAAGGACAGCATCAGACGAGCGCCTCCACGGCCTGGGCGAACAGGCGCCCGCGTTCTTCAAAGTTCTTGAACATGTCGAGGCTCGCGCAAGCCGGCGACAGCAGCACCGCGTCACCATTTTGTGCGATAGCTGCAGCTTGCTCGACCGCCGCCTGCAGGCTGTCGACACGAACGATGTCCACTGCGCCGTCGAGCACCGCAGACAGCTTGTCGGCATCACGGCCAAGCAGCACCACGGCGCGGCAATGTGCCGCCACCGGTTTGCGCAGGCTGGAGAAGTCGGCGCCTTTGCCATCGCCACCGGCGATCAGCACCAGCTTGCCGGCGATGTCATCGCCCAGGCCTTCGATGGCCGCCAGGGCGGCACCGACATTGGTGGCCTTGGAATCATCGTAATAGCTCACGCCTGCACGCTCGCCGACCCACTGGCAGCGATGCGGCAAGCCAGTGAAACCCTTGAGGGTATCGAGCATGGCATCCATCGGCAGGCCTACAGCGTGGCCGAGCGCCAACGCGGCCAATGCATTGGATTGGTTATGTGCACCGCGGACTTTCAGCTCGCGCACCGGCAACAGTGTCTCGAACTGATAGGCCAGATACTTCTCGCCATTTTCCTCGAGCAGACCGAAGCGCTTGAAGTCAGGTTTACCGAGGCCGAAGCTCCAGCACGGTACCTGCTCGGCGATCATCGGCCGCGACAGCGGGTCGTCCCGGTTCACCACCACTTGCCGCGCGCCACGGAACACGCGGTGCTTGGCCAGGTGATAGGCCGGCAGATCGGCATAGCGATCCATATGGTCTTCGCTGATATTCAGGCAGGTAGCCACTTCAGCGTTGAGCAATTCAGTGGTTTCCAGCTGGAAGCTGGACAGCTCGATCACATACAGTTCGACGTCATCGGCCAGCAGATCCAGCGCAGGCGTGCCGAGGTTGCCGCCCACGGCGACCTTGCGACCGGCTGCTGCAGCCATCTCGCCGACCAGAGTGGTCACGGTACTCTTCGCGTTGGAGCCAGTGATGGCGATGATCGGGGCCTTGGCGGCGCGGGCGAACAGATCGATGTCACCGGACAGTTTGGCACCACGCTTCGCCGCTTCCTGCAACGCAGGAGTGGCCACGGCCAGGCCAGGGCTGATCAGCAGCTCGCTGGCACGGCCGAGGAACTCTGCGTCCAACTCGCCACACCGCACTTCGACCTGCGGGAACTGTTCACGCAAGGTGCTCAGCTCCGGCGGATTGGCACGGGTATCGACCACGGCAAAGCGCATGCCCTGGCGCGCGAGGTAGCGCACCAGGGACATGCCGCTCTTGCCGAGGCCGACAACGATGCGGAATTGGTCGGAAGCGATCAGGCTCATTCGTTCCTCAACGCAGTTTCAAAGTGGCAAGACCGATCAGCACCAGAATGACGGTGATGATCCAGAAACGAACGATGACCCGCGGTTCGGGCCAGCCTTTCAATTCAAAGTGGTGATGTATCGGTGCCATGCGGAACACGCGCTTGCCGGTCAGCTTGAAACTGGCGACCTGGATGATCACCGACAGGGTTTCCATGACGAACACGCCACCCATGATGAACAGCACGATTTCCTGACGCACGATCACCGCGATGGTGCCCAGCGCAGCGCCTAGCGCCAGCGCACCGACGTCGCCCATGAACACCTGCGCCGGATAGGTGTTGAACCACAGGAAGCCGAGGCCGGCGCCGATCAGCGCGCCGCAGAACACGATCAGCTCGCCTGCGCCCGGTACATAGGGAATCAACAGGTATTCGGAGAAATTCACGTTGCCCGACAGGTAGCAGAAGATGCCCAGGGCGCCGCCGACCATGACGGTCGGCAGAATGGCCAGGCCGTCGAGGCCATCGGTCAGGTTCACCGCATTGCTGGAGCCGACGATGACGAAATAGGTCAGCACCACGAAACCGATGCCAAGCGGGATGCTGACATCCTTGAGCAACGGCACGATCAGGGTGGTTTCGATTGGCGTCTGCGCCGTCATATAAAGGAAGATCGCCGCGCCCAGGCCGAATACCGACTGCCAGAAATACTTCCAGCGACTCGGCAGGCCACGTGAATCCTTTTCGATCACCTTGCGGTAATCGTCAACCCAACCGATGGCACCGAACAGCAGCGTGACGATCAGCACCACCCATACATAGCGGTTGCTCAAGTCCGCCCACAGCAGGGTGCTGACGGCGATTGCCGAAAGGATCAGCGCACCGCCCATGGTCGGCGTACCCTTTTTCGACAGATGCGACTGCGGGCCGTCGTTGCGCACGGCCTGACCGATCTGCCGAATCTGCAGGGTACGGATCATCCAGGGGCCCAAGAACAGCGACAGTGTCAGCGCCGTGAGCACGCCGAGAATCCCGCGCAGCGTCAGGTACTGAAAGACCGCGAAGCCCTTGTGGAACTGTTGCAGATACTCTGCCAGCAGCAGCAGCATTTAGTGACTCTCCCCACTATCGCCACACAGTGCGACCACGACGTTTTCCATCGCGGCGCTGCGTGAACCTTTAATTAGAATGGTGCTGTCGCCGGGCTCGGCGCGTACCGCATCGATCAGTGCGGCCTGGTCGGCGAAGTGCCGGCCAGCGGAACCAAAAGCCTGTACGGCATGTTTCATCTGCGGCCCGACTGCATACAGGGCGTCCACCTTGCCGAGCGCATATTCGCCGACCTCACGGTGGCCCTGCTCTGACCAGTCGCCCAATTCACCGATATCGCCCAGCGCCAGCACCTTGCGCCCGGAGAAACCGGCAAGAATATCGATGGCAGCGCAGATCGAAGCCGGGTTGGCGTTGTAGGTATCGTCAATCACGCGTGCGCCGTTCTGCGCCAATTGCGCGACGGCACGCCCTTTGACCGGCAGCAAGCTTTCGAGACCGTTCTTGATGGCCACCAGCGGCACCGCCAAGGCATGGGCGGCAGCGGCCGCAGCCAAGGCATTGGCGACGTTGTGCTCACCCAGCAGGTTCAGTTGCACACGCGCCTGGCCATCATGGCAATACAGGCTGAAAGCCGAGCACCCACGCGGGTCGCGGCTCAATTCGCTGGCATGGAAATCAGCAGATGCATCACGCAGGGAAAAACTCAGCACCCGGCGCCCGGCCGCACGCTTGACCCAGCGCTCGAAGGCCACGTCATCCCGATTGAGCACGGCGACGCCACCCTCGCTCAGCCCTTCAAGGATTTCACCCTTGGCCAGCACGATGTTCTCAGGCCCACCGAACTCACCCACATGAGCGCTACCGGCGTTGGTGATGATCGCCACATGCGGCTGAGTCAGGCCGACGGTGTAGGCGATTTCGCCAATACCGGAAGCGCCGAGTTCGATCACTGCCCCCTTGTGCTCGGGCGCCAGCTCCAGCAGGGTCAACGGCACGCCGAGTTGGTTATTCAGGTTGCCACGGGTGGCCAGCACGGTGCCGCCCAGATCCATGAAGGCGGCGCGCAGGATGCTGGCGAGCATTTCCTTGACCGTGGTCTTGCCGCTGGAGCCGGTCACGGCAGCCAACGGGCCGCCGTAGGCCTGACGATTCAATGCAGCCAGTTGGCCAAGGGCCAGGGCCGTATCGCTGACGACCAATTGTGGCAAACCGGCATCCGGCACTTCGCGCTCGACCAGCGCCGCCACGGCGCCTTTCGCAGCAACCTGCGCCAGGTAGTCATGGCCGTCGAAACGCGGGCCGCTCAGGGCGATGAACAGTTGGCCTAGCACAATGCTGCGGCTGTCGGTGCTGACGGCATCGAAAACGCAATCTTCATCAACCAGGCGGCCACTCAATGGCCCGGCCACTTCGCTCAAACGCAGTGCCTTAAGCATGTGCCGCCTCCCATGCCGCGAGTGCGCGAGCCGCTTCCTGCAAATCGGAGAACGGCTGACGCACGCCGTCGATTTCCTGGTAGTCCTCGTGGCCCTTGCCAGCCAGCACCACCACGTCGCCCACTGCGGCTTCGCCGATCAGTTCAGCGATGGCACGGCCACGACCATGGACGAAACGCACTTGATCCGCGCTGCGCAAACCGCCACGGATATCCTCGAAAATCTGCTCGGGTGCCTCGCTGCGCGGATTGTCGTCGGTAACCAGCGTGGCATCGGCCAGGCGCTCGACGACTTCGGCCATCAGCGGACGCTTGCCGCGATCGCGATCGCCGCCACAGCCGAACAGGCAAAGCAGGCGACCGGTGACGTGTGGGCGTAGCGCACTCAGCACTTTTTCCAGAGCGTCCGGGGTGTGGGCGTAATCGACCACCACCAGCGGTGCCAGCTGACCGCCCAGGCGCTGCATGCGCCCGACCGGCCCCTGCAGACGTGGCAGGGCTTTGAGAATCTCGTCCAGCGGGTAATCCATGGCCACCAGCGCACCGACCACCGCCAACAGGTTGCTGAGGTTGAAGCGTCCCAACAGCGAGCTGCGCAGGCTGCCTTCGCCACGTGGAGTGACCAATGTGGCGCGCACGCCATGATCATCGAAATGAATGTCACGGCAGAATAGGTAGGCGCTTTCATTTTCCAGGCTGTAACCGATCAGTCGTGACTCGCGCTCTTCCTCGGCGAGTTTGCGACCTACGGCGTCGTCCAGATTGATCACCCGGCTGCGCAGGCTCGGCCAGGCGAACAGGGCCGACTTGGCAGCCTGATAGGCCTCCATCGAACCGTGATAGTCGAGGTGGTCGCGCGACAGATTGGTGAACACCGCTACGTCGAAGTCCAGCGCGGCGACACGGCCCTGATGCAGGCCGTGGGACGATACTTCCATGGCGATCGCCCGAGCGCCGTTCTTCTTCAGTCCGGCTAGGGTCGCTTGTACGCCGATGGGATCGGGCGTGGTGTGAAGCCCCTGAGCCAAGGCGCCATAGAAACCATTGCCGAGGGTGCCGACAACACCGCAGGGCTCGCCAAGCAGATCCAGCGCCTGAGCCAGCAACTGGCTGACACTGGTTTTGCCGTTGGTGCCGGTGATACCGACCATATGCAGACCACGGCTCGGCTCGCCATAGAAGCGCCCGGCAATCGCCGACAACTGCCCTGCCAAACCCTTGATGGCAACCAGTTCAGCGCTCTCGGCGGTCATCGGCAGAGAGCCATCGATTTCGTAGGCAACTGCGGCGGCGCCGCGGGAAATCGCATCAGCAATGTGCACGCGACCATCCTGACGAGTGCCCTGTACGGCCAGGAACAGATCGCCCGGACGTACTTGACGGCTATCCAGCGTCAGCTCGCGAATCAGGACACTGCTCTGTGCTTGCGGCAGTAATTGGTTCAATGGCATGGGCATCAGCCGCGCCCTCCATTGTTGGTCGCCGTCGGCGCTTCGGCTTTCGCCGCGGCAGTTTCCGGCAGATTGTCCGGGGTGATGTTCATCAGGCGCAGACCACCGGCCATGACGCGGCTGAACACCGGCGCCGATACCAGGCCGCCGTAGTAACCGCTCTTGCTGGGTTCGTCGATGACCACGGCGATGGCGATACGCGGGTTGCTGGCCGGAGCGAAGCCGGCGAACAGCGAACGATAGGCATTGGCCTGATAGCCTTTGGTACCGGAGGCAGTCTTGCGTGCAGTGCCGCTCTTGCCAGCGACGTGGTAACCCGGCACCTGGGCACGGAATACACCACCTGGCGCTTCGATCACTTGCTGCAGCATGCCCTGTATGGTGTGGGCGACGTCTTCCGGGATCACCTGCACGCTGTCGCGCACGCGATCGGTACGGGTCAGCGACATTGGTACGCTGCGCCCGCTGTTGCCGAGTACGGCATAGGCATGCGCCAGCTGCACGGCAGTAACCGAGAGACCGTAACCGTAGGACAGCGTCGCGGTCTCGGCCTTGCGCCACTCACGGTGGTTGGGCAGGTTGCCGACGCGCTCACCTGGGAAGCTCAGACCAGTATCCTGGCCGAGGCCGACCTGCTGCATAACGTCATAAATGGCAGCGCCGCCGATATCGAAGGCGACCTTGCTCATGCCGACGTTACTAGACTTGATGAGGATGCCCGTCAGGTCGAGCACGCCTTCCGGCGCACGGGATACGTCTTTGATGGTGTAACGGCCGATCTGCAGCGTACCGCCCTGCACATCGACCTTGTCGGTAGGCTTCCAGCGCCCGGTTTCCAGAGCGGCGCTCATGGAGAACGGCTTCATGGTCGAGCCAGGCTCGAACACATCGATCATCGCCCGGTTGCGCATGGCGGCCGGCTGCAGATTGCGGCGGTTGTTCGGGTTGTAGGTCGGCTGGTTGACCATGGCGAGGATTTCGCCGGTCTTCACGTCGACCATCACCAGGCTGCCGGCCTTGGCGCCGAACTCGACCAGCGCATTGCGCAGTTCGCGGTGGGCCAAGTACTGCAGACGCAGATCGATGGAAAGCGCCAAAGCCTTGCCGGCCTTGGCGTTCTGGGTAACCTGAACGTCGCGAATCAGACGACCACGCCTGTCCTTGAGCACCTGACGCTTGCCAGGCACGCCAGCCAGCCAGTCCTCGAACGCCAGCTCGACGCCTTCGCGGCCGCGGTCATCGATATCGGTGAAGCCGACCATATGGGCGGTCACTTCACCGGCCGGGTAGAAACGGCGGAATTCTTCGATTGGGTAAACGCCCGGCACCTTGAGGTCAAGCACACGCTGGCCCTGCTCCGGGGTCAGACCACGCACCAGGTACATGAACTCGCGCTCGGCATTGGCCTGCAGGCGCGTGGCGAAGGCATTCGGTTCTTGACCAAGCGCGGCAGCGAGCACCGGCCACTGGGCCTTGCCGGCCTGCAGTTCCTTGCCGTTGGCCCACAACGTGGTGACCGGCGTACTGACGGCCAGCGGCTCGCCATTGCGGTCGGTGATCAAGCCACGGTGTGCCGGGATCGGAATGTGCCGAACGCTACGTGCATCGCCATGGGCTTTGAGGAAGTCGTGGTCGAATACGTGCAGCTCGAAAATGCGTGCAGCGATCGCAGCGACCATCACCGCCAGCAGCAGCATGACCAAACGGAAGCGCCATGGGTAAAGAGCACCCTCCAGCTTCATCATGGCGCCACCATGCGCACTTCGGCGGCGTCGGGGATGCGCATTTTCAGCTGTTCGCTGGCCAGGGTTTCTATACGGTTGTGAGCGGTCCAGGTGCTTTGCTCGAGAATCAACCGACCCCACTCAGCCTGCGCCTTGTCGCGCACGCTGAGTTCGGCATACAGGCCATTGAGCAACTGACGATTCCAATGCGCGCTGTAGGACACTGCCAGCGCGGAGCCGAGCACGGCAACGAAGAGCACCAGCATCAGCAGGCTGCCCTTGGGGAAACGCTTGGCGAGCACGCCGCTCATCGCAGCTTCTCCGCGACACGCATGACGGCGCTGCGCGAGCGAGGGTTGGCCTTGAGCTCGACTTCGGAAGCAAACTGCGGCTTGCCGATCAGTTTCAGGCGCGGCTCGAAGGCCTTGGGGATGATCGGCAAGTCGCGGGGCAATTTGTCCATCTCGCCCTTGGCGTGCTTACGCATGAACAATTTGACGATGCGGTCTTCCAGGGAGTGAAAGCTGATCACTACCAGACGACCACCAACTTCCAGGCTTTCCAGCGCGGCATCGAGGCCACGTTCCAGGTCACCCAGCTCGTTGTTGACGTGAATGCGCAGGCCTTGGAAAGCTCGGGTAGCCGGATTCTTGCCCTTCTCCCAGGCGGGATTGGCCACGGTCAGTACCTGAGCCAGATCGGCGGTACGCTCGAACGGCTGTTCGGCACGACGTGCTACCACCGCGCGAGCCATGCGCTTGGCAAAACGCTCTTCGCCGTATTCCTTGAAGACCCGGGCGATTTCGTCGGCATCGGCAGTGGCAATGAACTGCGCTGCACTGACGCCACGCGTCGGATCCATGCGCATGTCCAGAGGGCCGTCATTGAGGAAGCTGAAGCCACGTTCGGCGTCGTCCAGCTGCGGGGACGACACACCCAGATCCAGCAGCACGCCACTGACCCTACCGGCGAGATCGCGGACAGCGAGCTCATCAGCAAGTTCCGCAAAGCTTCTCTGCACAACGACAAAGCGGCCGTCTTCGGCCGCTAGCGTATTTCCAGTCGCGATTGCGAGAGGGTCCTTATCGAACCCCAGCAAGCGACCGCCTGGCCCGATCCGATCAAGGATCAGCCGGCTGTGCCCCCCTCGCCCGAATGTACCGTCCACATAGCAGCCATCCGCACGCAGCGAGAGGCCTTCGACGGCCTCCTCGAGCAGTACAGTGATATGGCGGAAGGTAGAGGTCATATTCACAGGATCAGGTCACGTAAGTCATCGGAAAGAGCACCCGGTTGCTTGATGGCGGCCAGATCGGCGTCAGCCACGGCATTCCAGGAATCCTCATCCCACAGTTGAAATTTATTTAGCTGCCCCACCAACATCGCGCGCTTATCCAGCTTGGCGTACTCGCGCAAACGCGGCGGAACCAGAAAACGACCACTACCGTCCAGCTCGAGATCGACGGCATTACCAATCAGCAAACGCTGCAGGCGGCGGTTTTCCTCACGGAAGGACGCCAGCTCACGCAGCTTGTTTTCGATGATTTCCCACTCCGGCAGCGGGTAGACACAAAGGCAGGGATCGATGGCATCAATGGTAACGATGAGCTGGCCAGCCGAACGCGACACGAGCTCGTCCCGATACCGGCTAGGCATCGCGAGTCGCCCTTTGGCGTCGAGACTTATGGCGTTAGCTCCGCGAAACACTGTTGCGCTTCCCCTTAATTAGCCATCTGCATCCAAAAAAACCCACTTCATGCCACTTTTCACCACCGGAGCACACTATAGGAACGCGCATACCCCACCGTCAAGGCGCGCCAGAACGGAAAAGTCCTTATAGAACGGAGATTTAGCGGATAAAGGAGGGAGTGTGACGGAGGTATCGGGGTGATAGTCAGGGTAAAAACAAGCACATACAGAAGCCTGACCCACAAACTTAAAGTAGTTTGTTAAGAGTAAGATCTTTTCGGTATTAGAAACGAGAGGATGGAGCGCAAAGCGAAAGGAGGTGGAGAGTCGATCTATAAGCCGGGTTCTGTCGAGGACAGTCATTCCTCTACGACGGACATCACTGTACGTCTTTAGCAACCTACCCGGTTCCAGCGCGGGCCACGCCAATGGAACCCTATTTGGTCTTGCTCCGAGTGGGGTTTGCCTAGCCACGGACTGTTACCAGCCGCGCGGTGCGCTCTTACCGCACCTTTTCACCCTTACCGGCGCCGAAGCGCTTAGGCGGTTATTTTCTGTGGCACTTTCCGTAGGCTCACGCCCCCCAGGTATTACCTGGCACTCCGCCCTATGGAGCCCGGACTTTCCTCCCCCACACTTCGCGAACGAAGCACGGCAGCGACTGTCCGATCGACTCTCCGCCGACTAGGGTAACCGCTGGGGCACAGTGAGAACAAGTTCAAACATCCTGCTGACGCTCTAACGCGGCCTGATAAAGCAGGTTCTTGCGCACCCCGGTGATCTGCGCCGCCAGCGCCGCCGCACGTTTGAGCGGCAGTTCGGCGAGCAGCAGATCGAGCACGCGCAGCGCTTCGACACTGACCGCAGCTTCGTCTTCAGGCGCCTGCCAGCCGGCCACCAGCACCACGCACTCGCCACGCTGCTGATTGGCATCCGCCGCCACCCATTCGCACAACTGCTCGAGCGGCAGCCCCTGCAGGGTTTCGAAGGTTTTGGTCAGTTCGCGTGCCAATAGGGCCTGGCGCTCGCCGCCGAACACGTCGCGCATGTCCTGCAGGCATTCCAGAATCCGGTGCGGCGCCTCATAGAAGATCAGCGTACGCGGTTCTTCACGCACCAGCTCAAGGCGGGTGCGCCGCCCCACGCTCTTAGCGGGCAGGAAACCTTCGAAGACGAAACGATCGGAGGGCAGGCCGGCAGCGGACAACGCGGCGATCAACGCGCAAGCGCCCGGCACCGGCACCACGCGAATACCCGCAGCACGCGCCTGGCGCACCAGGTGGTAGCCGGGATCGGAGATCAGCGGCGTACCGGCATCAGAAATCAGTGCGACATCTTCGCCCGCACGCAGACGCTCGATAAAGCGGCTGCCCTCATCACGCTCGTTGTGCTCATGACAGGCAGCCAGCTGCGTGCCAATACCGAAGTGCTGCATCAGGCGCGCGGAGTGCCGGGTATCCTCGGCAGCGATCAGCGCGACACTGCTGAGCACCTTGAGCGCCCGGGCGCTGAGGTCGTCGAGATTGCCGATAGGCGTCGCCACCACGAACAAGGTGCCCGTGGCGGAACGGGGAGCTTCACTAGCAGTCACGGCGGCGCCTCATCTAATCAGAAAGCGCTCATTGTAACGCGTGCGACAAACGAGGGGTTCCCGACGGACGATACCGCTGTCTGCGCACCGGTTAACACCTTCGAGATCGCGCCGACGGCATGCCTTGGGTACAATTGTGCGTTCATTTGCTCAAGAACCGGAATCGCTTACATGATCGCCTGCCTGCGTCCGCTCTCTGCACTCTGCCTTGCCGGCTTGCTCGTTGCCTGCAGCAGCTCGCCCACCTCCAACCTCGGCGAACTGCCTCGCACACCTCAAGCCAGCCTCGAGCAGATGCTCCAGCAGGCCGGTACCAGCCAGAGCGAAGACGCGCAATTGCTGCGTCTCACCGCCGCCGACCTGGCCTACAAGCAAGGCAACGCCGAGCGCGCCAGCGGCATTCTCGCCCAGGTCGACCTGCAGACCCTCAAGCCGGCTCAGCAGATCTTCGCCAGCACGCTCGCTGCCGAATTGGCCCTGACCCGCAACGATGCCAAGGCAGCGCTCAGCGCCCTCGCCCATCCCAGCCTTGAGCGCCTCGGTGAACTGCCGGTCGAACAGCAGACACGCACCCAGCTGGCTCGCGCCAACGCACTCGAGAAAGACGGCCAGATTCTCGCCGCAGCCCGTGAGCGCGTGTTCATCGCACCACTGCTGAGCGGCGACGAGGCACAGCGCAACCAGGATCAGATCTGGAGCCTAGTCTCCAGCCTGCCGGCCGAGCCGACGCCCAGCGCCGACGATGCCGATCTGGCCGGCTGGCTGTCTCTGGCGCAGGTCGCCAAGACGGTCGGTACCCTGCAACAACAGCAGGGCGCCATCGACAACTGGCTGGCTCAACACCCGAACCACCCCGCTGCCCAGCAACTGCCGAAAGCCCTGGCCGACCTGCAGGCACTGTCCAGCCAGCCGCTGGAAAAAATCGCCCTGCTGCTGCCACAGGAAGGCCAACTGGCATCCGTGGCGCGCGCACTGCGTGACGGCTTCCTCGCCGCTCACTACCAGGCGCAGCAGAGCGGCGAGAAGCAGCCGCAGATCCAGCTGTACGACAGTGCCCGCCTGACCTCTCTGGATGATTTCTACCGCCAGGCTCAGGCCGATGGCGTGCAACTGGTCGTCGGCCCACTCGAGAAGAATCTGGTGACCCAGCTAGGCAATCGCGAGCAACTGCCGATCACCACCCTGGCCCTCAACTACAGCGAAGCCAGCGCAGAAAGCCCGGAGCAACTGTTCCAGTTCGGCCTGGCCGCCGAAGACGAAGCCCGTGAAGTCGCTCGTCGCGCCTGGGCCGATGGCAAGCGCAGTGCCGTGGCACTGGTACCCAAAGGTGACTGGGGCGATCGCGTCCTGGCCGCGTTCCAGCAGAGCTGGCAGGCCGCCGGCGGCACCTTCCTAGGCGCCGAACACATCGACCAGCCGGTAGACATGGCTCGGCAGATCGCCAACCTGTTCCAGCTCAGCGGCAGCGGCTCGGCTTCCGGGGCTGCGCCCAGCCGCCGCCAGGATGTCGACTTCATCTTCCTTGCCGCCACGCCACAACAGGCTCAACAGATCAAACCGACCCTCGCCTACCAGTACGCAGGTGAAGTGCCGGTCTATGCGACCTCGCACCTGTTCAACGGCAGTATGAATGCCGCCCAGTATCGTGACCTCGACGGCATTCGCTTCTGCGAAACGCCGTGGCTGCTGGACGCCAACGATCCACTGCGACAGCAGGTCAACAACCAGTGGCCGCAAGCTGGCGGCAGCATGGGCCGCCTGTACGCCATGGGCGTCGATGCCTTCCGCCTGGCGCCGCGCCTGGGCCAGCTCAAGGCACTGCCAGACAGCCGCATCGATGGTCTTTCCGGCAGCCTCAGCCTGAACCCTGCGCAACGCGTGGAGCGTCAACTGCCCTGGGCTGAAATTCGTGGCGGGCAGATCCAGCGCCTGCCCGACGTTCCGCTTTGAGCGACGACCCTCGACATGCCAGCGGGCGAGCGGCTGAAGCCCTCGCCCGCGAGCATCTCGAAACTCACGGCCTGAAACACATCGCCCATAACTGGCGCGGCCAACGCGGCGAACTCGATCTGGTCATGCTCGATGGCGATACAGTAGTATTCGCCGAAGTGCGCTATCGCAAACACAATGCCTGGGGCGGTGCGATCGAGAGCGTCGACAGGCGCAAGCGTGACAAGCTGATCGCCACGGCTACACAGTTTCTGCAGCAAGAGAAGCGCTGGGCCAAACATCCCTGTCGTTTCGATGTCATAGCCATAGGCCATGGCAAACCCGCACCACTGGAGTGGATCAGGAACGCCTTCGACAGTTGAAGCCCCGGCTTGCTGCGAACGCACCGTTTCACCGCCATTTTCAACGACAGCGCTGCGCGCCACCCGGCTCGGCGTACCGTTACAGTCAAGGTCAAAACATCCACATGGATATGCAAGCCCGGATTCGCCAGCTGTTTCAAGCCAGCATAGAAGCCAAGCACCACGCGATGGAGGTACTGCCACCTTTCATCGAGCACGCCAGTCAGGTGATGGTTCAGGCGCTGCTCAGCGAAGGCAAGATTCTTTCCTGCGGCAACGGCGGCTCCGCTGGCGACGCTCAGCACTTTTCCTCGGAATTGCTCAACCGTTTCGAGCGTGAGCGCCCAAGCCTGCCAGCCATTGCGCTGACCACCGATAGCTCGACGATCACCTCGATCGCCAACGACTACAGCTATAACGAGATCTTCTCCAAGCAGATCCGGGCACTCGGCCAACCCGGCGACGTGCTGCTGGCGATCTCCACCAGTGGCAACTCAGCCAACGTGATCCAGGCCATTCAGGCCGCTCATGACCGGGAAATGACCGTGGTCGCCCTGACTGGCCGTGACGGCGGCGGTATGGCTTCGCTGCTGCTCCCGGAAGATGTTGAAATTCGCGTGCCGTCCAAGGTCACGGCACGCATTCAGGAAGTCCATTTGCTGGCCATCCACTGCTTGTGCGACCTTATCGACAGTCAACTGTTTGGGAGTGAAGAATGACCCGTTCACCATTGATCTTCGCCGCACTGGCAATCAGCCTCATCCTTGGCGGTTGCGGCAGCCGTAGCATTGGCAACAAGATCGACGATCAGTTCGTCGGCCCCAATGTCGAAAACGCCATTACCCGCGCGCACGCTGATCTCGCCAGCCCCACCTCGCACATCGTCGTGAGCAGCTACAACGGCGTGATCCTGATCGCAGGGCAGACGCCACGCGCCGAACTGAAGAGCACCGCCGAGCAGGCCGCGCGCACCGTACAAGGCGTGCGCAAGGTACACAACGAGCTGCAGGTGCAGCAGCCAAGCTCGCTGCTGGCCCGCAGCAACGACTCGCTGCTGACCACCAAGATCAAAACCCAGATGCTCGCCGACAGCGGCGTACCGGGCAGCCGCATCAAGGTGATCACCGAGAACGGTGTTGTCTACTTGCTGGGCGTCGTCAGCCGCCAGGAAGCCAATGCCGCAAGCAACGTCGTACAGAACACCTCGGGCGTACAGAAGATCATCAAACTGTTCCAGTACACAGACTGATCGGATCACTACAACACAAACGCCAGTCAGGCTTGGCCTGGCTGGCGTTTTTTATGTCTACGGATCATCAGCAAGGCACTCCAAAAGGCAACATTCGCGATCCCTGAGCGCGCCTGACGTCTTTATCGAGCACCCATAAAAAAGCCAGTCAGGTCACCCTGACTGGCTTTCTCGTAGCAGCGGCGTTAGCCCGGGTCAGACACCCGAAGCTTTGGCAGCGGCAACGTCCTTGATGGACAGCTTGATACGGCCGCGGTTGTCGACGTCCAGTACCAGCACTTCGACCTCCTCGCCTTCTTTCAGAATGTCGGTGACCTTCTCGACGCGCGCATCGCTGAGCATGGAGATGTGCACCAGACCGTCTTTGCCCGGCAGGATGTTGACGAAGGCACCGAAGTCGACGATGCGCTCAACCTTACCGACGTAGATCTTGCCGATCTCGGCTTCCGCAGTGATGCCCAGAACGCGCTGACGCGCGGCTTCTGCAGCTTCCTTGGTTTCGCCGAAGATCTTGATCGAGCCGTCGTCTTCGATATCGATCGAAGCCTTGGTCTCTTCACAGATACCGCGGATGGTAGCGCCGCCTTTACCGATGACGTCGCGAATCTTGTCCTGGTCGATCTTCATGGCGATCATGGTCGGCGCATTGGCCGACAGTTCGCTACGCGATTGAGCAATGACCTGATTCATCTGGCCGAGGATATTCAGGCGCGCTTCCAGGGCCTGGCCCAGAGCGATTTCCATGATTTCTTCGGTGATGCCCTGGATCTTGATGTCCATCTGCAGCGCAGTGACGCCATTGGCGGTACCGGCTACTTTGAAGTCCATGTCGCCCAGGTGATCTTCGTCGCCGAGGATGTCGGTCAGAACGGCGAATTTCTCGCCTTCTTTAACCAGCCCCATGGCGATACCGGCTACCGGCGCCTTCATCGGCACACCAGCATCCATCAGTGCCAGGGAGGCACCACAGACCGAGGCCATCGAGGACGAACCATTGGACTCGGTGATTTCCGACACGACGCGGATGGTGTACGGGAACACGTCAGCAGCCGGCAGCATGGCAGCTATGGAGCGACGCGCCAGACGGCCGTGACCGATTTCGCGGCGGCCAGTGGCGCCCATGCGACCACACTCGCCCACCGAGTACGGTGGGAAGTTGTAGTGCAGCATGAAGGGGTCTTTACGCTCGCCTTCGAGGGTGTCCAGCAGCTGTGCGTCACGGGCGGTGCCGAGGGTGGCAACGACCAGCGCCTGGGTTTCGCCACGGGTGAACAGCGCCGAACCGTGGGTCTTGTCCAGCACACCGACTTCGATGTTCAGGCCACGCACGGTACGGGTGTCACGGCCATCGATACGCGGTTTGCCGTTGACGATGTTCTCGCGCACGGTGCGGTATTCGATTTCGCCAAATACTTCTTTGACTTCGCCGGCAGTTGGCTGGCCTTCTTCGCCAGAGAACTTGGCAACGATTTCATTGCGCAGCTCACCCAGACGGGCATAACGCTCGTGCTTGACGGTGATGGTGTAAGCCTGGGAGATGGCATCGCCGAACTCGCTACGAATAGCGCTGAGCAGTGCGGTGTTTTCAGCCTTTGGCTGCCAGTCCCACGTCGGTTTGGCGGCTTCGGCAGCCAACTCGGCGATAGCCTGGATAACGACCTGGAATTCATCATGGGCGAACAGCACAGCGCCCAGCATCTGGTCTTCGGTCAGCTCTTTGGCTTCCGACTCAACCATCAGTACGGCGTCTTTGGTGCCCGCTACGACCATGTCCAGGCTCGACGCCTTGAGCTGCTCATAGTTCGGGTTCAGCAGGTAGCCGGTTTCCGGATGGAAAGCGACGCGGGCGGCACCGATTGGGCCGTTGAACGGAATGCCGGAGATCGCCAGAGCAGCCGAGGTACCGATCATCGCAGCGATGTCCGGATCGGTCTTCTTGCTGGTGGAAACCACGGTGCAGATGACTTGCACTTCGTTCTGGAAGCCTTCTGGGAACAGCGGACGGATCGGACGATCGATCAGACGCGAGGTCAGGGTTTCTTTCTCGGAAGGACGCGCCTCACGCTTGAAGAAACCACCGGGGATCTTGCCGGCAGCGTAGGTTTTTTCCTGGTAATGCACGGACAGCGGGAAAAAGCCTTTGCTCGGGTCGGCAGTTTTAGCGCCGGTTACGGCAACCAGTACAGCAACGTCGTCGTCAACGGTGACCAGCACTGCGCCGGAGGCTTGACGGGCGATACGGCCAGTCTCGAGGGTAACGGTCGATTGACCGAACTGAAATTTCTTGATTACCGGGTTCACGGTGTTTTCCTTCTCTCTGTTGCCTTTGGGGAAACGGTTTCTTGCGAATTCGTGGGCAGTGGCTTCGGGAGTCGGCCCGGCGCTGTCCAAACGGGTGAAACGTTAAAACGGATGAAGCATAAACACAAAAGCTGGAAGCGAGGCGAGCTCACTTCCAGCTTTTGCGGTCAACGGCGCATAAGCATTGCTTAGCGACGCAGACCCAGACGACCAATCAGGGCGCTGTAACGGCTGGTGTCTTTACCCTTCAGGTAATCCAGCAGCTTACGACGCTGGTTAACCATACGGATCAGGCCACGACGCGAGTGGTGGTCTTTACCGTTGGCCTTGAAGTGGCCTTGCAGCTTGTTGATGTTAGCGGACAGCAGAGCAACCTGAACTTCCGGGCTACCGGTATCGCCTTCGGCTTGCTTGTAGTCATTAACGATCTGAGCTTTTTCTTCAACGCTGAGTGCCATGTGGGCATCCTCTCATCTGGAGATTGTCGCGAACGACAGCCTCAATAGGCCGGGAATAGCTTCCCGTGTTTTAAAGGAGGTATGACCGCGCCTATTAACAGCCACCCTCGATACGAGCCGCCGGAGCAGCTCGCCACGGTCATACAGACCGAATCAAACGACGCGGCGCAATACGCCCGTCTTCGCTCACTTCACCGATACCGATGAAACGAGCATTGTGATCTTGTACCCGCACCATGCCGAACTTCGGCGCGTCTGCGGCACGCACAGGCTGCCCTTGTAGCCAATAGAACGCACTGTGCTCCGAGAAACTCAGCAGCGGCCAATGCTCCAGACCACTGTCTACGGGTAGCAGAAAGCGATCTACCGCCTCATGACCACCCTCGGCATGCACACGCTCGATTTCTTCCAGACTGACGGTTTGCACCAGCCCGAACGGCCCAGCCTGTACTCGTCGCAGCTCGGCGACATGGGCACCACAGCCCAGCAACTGGCCGATATCTTCGACCAGGGTGCGAATATAGGTGCCTTTGCTGCAATCGACTGCCAGGCTCGCCTTGTCGGCGGCGCAGTCGAGCAACTCCAGGCGCGCAATAGTAACAGAACGCGGTTCGCGCTCCACCACTTCTCCTGCTCGAGCCAGCTTGTACAGCGGCTGGCCGTCACGCTTGAGTGCGGAGTACATGGGCGGGATCTGGCTGATATCACCCCGAAAGCGCGGCAACAGCGCTTCGATATCGGCAGCAGCGACGTTCACATCACGACGCTCGAGCACCTCACCTTCGGCATCGGCCGTGGTGGTGGTAACGCCAAGCTGCATGACCGTCTCATAGCCTTTGTCGGCATCGAGCAGGTACTGGGAAAACTTGGTCGCCTCACCAAAGCACAACGGCAATACGCCGGTGGCAAGCGGATCCAGACTACCGGTGTGTCCAGCCTTCTCGGCATTGAGCAACCAACGAATCTTCTGCAATGCGGCGTTGGAACTGAAGCCTTTGGGCTTGTCGAGCAGAATGATGCCATCGACCTTGCGACGAATACGCTTTACCTGAGCCACGCGCTTACTCCTTGGCCTCGGTATCATCTTCAGCGTGCTTGCTGTCCTCGGTCACCGCACGCTCGATCAGTGCTGACAACTGAGCGCCACGAATAACACTCTCGTCATAGTGAAACCGCAGGTTCGGCACACTACGCAACTTCATCGCCTTACCTAACTGCATACGCAGGAAACCGCTGGCGTCATTAAGCACGCGTAGGCTTTGCGTAACCGGATCGACGCCCTCTTCGGGCTCGACACCCATGATGGTGACGAACACCTTGGCATGGCTGGCATCACGACTGACGTCGACCGCAGTGACAGTCACCAAGCCACCCAGGCGGGGATCTTTGACTTCCGAGCGAATCAGCTGAGCCAACTCGCGTTGAATCTGGTCGCCGATGCGCTGGGCACGGCTATAGTCTTTTGCCATCTTTGCTACCTTCCACTCGCCTCGACGCCTGAAAAAGCATCGGACTCAAAAGCGGCAAACGCCCGGCCGCGCGAATGCGGGGCCGGGCGCTGCGTATTGCGACTCGCGATTACAGGCTGCGAGCCACCTGGACCTTCTCGTACACTTCGATCTTGTCGCCGACCTTGACGTCGTTGTAGCTCTTCACAGCGATACCGCATTCCATGCCGTTACGCACTTCGGCCATATCGTCTTTGAAGCGACGCAACGATTCCAGCTCGCCTTCGTAGATCACCACGTCGTCGCGCAGTACGCGAATCGGACGGTTACGGTGAACCGTACCCTCGACCACCATACAACCGGCGACCGCACCGAACTTCGGCGAACGGAACACATCGCGGACTTCGGCGATACCGAGGATGTTCTCGCGAACATCGCTGCCGAGCATGCCGGTAAGCGCTTTCTTGACGTCTTCGATGATGTCGTAGATGACGTTGTAGTAACGCATGTCCAGACCTTCCTGCTCGACGATCTTGCGTGCGCCCGCATCGGCACGCACGTTGAAGCCGAACAGTACAGCGTTGGAAGCGAGTGCCAGGTTGGCATCGGATTCGGTGATACCACCAACGCCGCCACCGACCACACGCACTTGTACTTCGTCGTTACCCAACCCGCCAAGCGAGCCTTGCAGCGCTTCCAGCGAACCACGGACGTCAGATTTGAGGACGATGTTAAGCGTCTTCTTCTCTTCCTGGCCCATGTTCTCGAAGATGTTTTCCAGCTTGCCGGCATGCGCACGAGCCAGTTTCACTTCGCGGAACTTGCCCTGACGGAACAGCGCAACTTCACGCGCCTTCTTCTCGTCAGCCAAGACGCTCATTTCGTCACCGGCTTCTGGCGTACCGTCGAGACCGAGGATCTCAACCGGGATCGCCGGACCTGCTTCTTTGATCGACTTGCCGTTCTCGTCGAGCATGGCGCGAATACGGCCGTAGTTCGAACCGACTAGCACCATGTCACCCTGACGCAACGTACCGTCCTGAACCAGAACAGTCGCTACCGGACCACGACCCTTGTCCAGGCGGGACTCAACCACCACACCACGGCCAGGAGCCGACGGTGTTGCGGTCAGTTCCAGCACTTCGGCTTGCAGCAGGACGGCTTCGAGCAGGTCATCCACACCGGTACCGACTTTCGCGGAGACCGACACGAACGGCGTATCACCGCCCCACTCTTCAGACGTCACACCGTGAACCGACAGCTCGCTGCGGATACGGTCGAGGTCAGCGCCCGGCTTGTCGATTTTGTTCACTGCAACCACCAGCGGTACACCAGCAGCCTTGGCATGCTGGATCGCTTCGATGGTTTGCGGCATCACGCCGTCATCAGCAGCCACCACCAGGATCACGATATCGGTCGCCTTGGCACCACGAGCACGCATTGCGGTAAACGCAGCGTGACCCGGGGTATCGAGGAAGGTAACCATGCCGCGATCGGTTTCTACATGATAGGCACCGATGTGCTGGGTAATGCCACCGGCTTCGCCAGAAGCTACCTTGGCGCGGCGGATATAGTCGAGCAGCGAGGTCTTACCATGGTCAACGTGACCCATGACAGTAACGACCGGCGCGCGGGAGATAGCCTCGCCTTCAAACTTCAGGTACTCAGCCAGTTGCTCTTCCAACGCGTTATCGCTGACCAGCTTGACATTGTGGCCCAGCTCTTCGGCAATCAGTTGCGCAGTTTCTTGGTCGAGAACCTGGTTGATGGTGACCGGAGTCCCCATCTTGAACATGAACTTGATGACTTCAGCGGCCTTGACCGACATCTGCTGGGACAGCTCGCCAACCGTGATGGTCTCGCCAATGGCAACATCACGCACGACCGGACCGCTCGGGCTCTGGAAGCCATGCTGATTGCGCTTCTTGAGCTTGGACTTGCCACGGCCGCCACGACGGAAGCCATCGCTCTCTTCATCGACGGAACGCGGAGCCACACGCGGAGCAGGCGCTTTTTCCTTGACGGTCGGGCGGTGCTGGGTGGTCTTGCGATCACCATCACGGCGGCTAGCGTCATCGTTACGAGGCTTGTCTGGGCGACGCGGCTCGTCCTTCTTACGCTCATCGGCTGCAGGAGCAGCAACCGGCGCAACAACTGGCGCTGGCGCCACTTCGGCAGCAGGTGTTTGCCCGGCAGTTGGCGAGGAAGTCTGGCGCTTGGCCTCATCCTCAGCCTTACGCTTGGCTTCTTCCTCGGCTTTCAGGCGAGCAGCTTCAGCAGCCGCGCGTTGCTCTTCGAGCCCACGCTGCTTCTCGGCTTCGATCTCTTCGTTGCTGCGCTCGACGAAGGTTTTCTTCTTGCGCACTTCAACGCTAATGGTCTTGCTGCCAGCGACCCGTAGGGTGCTGGTGGTTTTGCGCTGCAAGGTAATCTTGCGCGGCGCGTCGGCTTTCTTCTCGCCGTGGCTGCTCTTCAGATGAGCAAGCAGGGCCTGCTTCTCGTTATCGGTGACAACTTGCTCGGCACTGCTGTGCGGCAAACCCGCCTCTCGCATCTGCTGCAGCAGGCGCTCTACCGGTGTGTCGACCACTTGGGCCAGTTCTTTCACCGTGACTTGCGTCATGCACTTCTCTCCTCAGGCCGTAAAACTTACTCGAACCAGTGGGCTCGGGCGGCCATGATCAGCTTGCCGGCACGCTCTTCGTCGATGCCGTCGATGTCGAGCAGGTCGTCAATAGACTGCTCGGCCAGGTCTTCGCGGGTAACCACACCGCGCACTGCCAGTTCCTGCGCCAGGCCTTTGTCCATACCCTCGAGTTCGAGGAGGTCTTCGGCCGGCTGGGCGTCTGCCAGCTTTTCTTCTGTAGCGATGGCTTTGGTCAGCAAACGATCTTTCGCTCGCGAGCGCAGTTCGTTGACGATTTCTTCATCGAAACCATCGATGCTGAGCATCTCTTCCATCGGTACGTAAGCAATTTCTTCCAGGCTGGTGAAGCCTTCTTCGACCAGCACCTGGGCCAGTTCTTCGTCGACTTCCAACTCGTCGATGAAGCTCTGCAGGATGTCGCCAGTCTCGGCCTGCTGCTTGGCCTGGATGTCCGCTTCGGTCATCACGTTCAGCGTCCAGCCGGTCAGCTGGCTTGCCAGACGCACGTTCTGGCCACCACGGCCAATCGCTTGAGCGAGGTTGTCTTCGCCGACAGCGATGTCCATGGCATGAGCGTCTTCGTCAACGATGATCGCCGCGACTTCAGCCGGCGACATGGCGTTGATGACGAACTGCGCCGGGTTGTCGTCCCACAGCACGATGTCCACGCGCTCACCGACCAACTCACCGGAGACCGCCTGTACACGCGAACCGCGCATACCGATGCAGGCACCCTGCGGATCAATACGCTTGTCCTTGGAACGCACCGCGATCTTGGCTCGCGAGCCTGGATCACGCGAAGCAGCCTTGACCTCGATGAGGCCTTCGGCGATTTCCGGCACCTCGATGCGGAACAGCTCGATCAGCATTTCTGGCGCAGTACGCGACAGAATCAGCTGAGGGCCGCGATTCTCGGCACGGATTTCCTTGAGCAACGCACGCAGACGAACACCAACCCGGAAAGTTTCACGCGGGATAATGTCTTCGCGAGCCAGCAACGCTTCCGCGTTAGCGCCCAGATCAACGATGACATTGTCACGAGTCACCTTCTTCACGGTACCCGCGATGATCTCGCCAACACGCTCACGATAGGCTTCGACAACCTGAGCACGCTCGGCTTCGCGCACTTTCTGCACGATGACCTGCTTGGCTGTCTGTGCAGCAATACGACCGAACTCGATGGAGTCGATTTTCTCTTCGAGTACATCACCGACCTTGGCATTCGCCTCAACAGCCCGTGGCATGTCGATGGTCACTTGATGCGCAGGATCTTCGAAATGCTCTTCCTCGACCACAGTCCAGCAGCGGAAGGATTCATAGTTGCCACTCTGACGATTGATCGCCACGCGCAGCTCTACTTCATCTTCAAAACGTTTCTTGGTCGCCGTGGCTAAAGCCAGCTCAAGCGCCTCGAAAATTACAGAGGCCGGCACGCCCTTTTCATTGGATACCGACTCAACAACCAGCAGTACTTCTTTGCTCATCGTACGCCTCGCCTCTCGCAATCCATTGGGATCCACGCATTCCGCGAACCCCGCGGGATCCGTGTCTCAATCAAACCGGGGGATAATATTGGCCTTGTCGATCAGATCGATCGGCAAAAGGAACTCGTGGTCATCCACCTGCACCACCACGTCCTCCTCCTCCACACCACGGAGCAGACCCTGAAAATTGCGGCGCCCTTCGAACGGCGAGCGCAACTTGATTTTTACTTGCTCGCCGCCATGGCTGGCGAACTGCGCCAAGGTGAAAAGCGGCCGATCCATACCGGGCGAGGACACCTCCAGGGTGTACTCCGCGGCAATGGGGTCTTCAACATCGAGGACACCACTGATCTGCCGACTGACCTTTTCGCAATCCTCAATAAGGACGCCATTGGCACTATCGATGTAGATACGTAGCAGCGAATGCCGCCCCTGAGACAGAAACTCAATACCCCAGCACTCGTAGCCAAGCGCCTCGACTACCGGGGCCACCAAGGCCTGCAACTGTTCTAGCTTGCTCGACACCTGAACCCCTCGCGCATGCTGTGCAAATAAAAAATGGGCGAAACGCCCATCCATAAAACCGTCCGTGCGACGGCAAATCTGTCCACCAGCTAGCAAAAAGCCCCTTGAAAGGGGCTCCACTAATACTGGCTACGGGGGCTGGATGAACCAGTGACCTCAGGGCCATTAGCCCGACGCCGACGATTCGCTCCACCCGCGTCAAAACTGGGAGCGGATTATACGACCGAACCGGCTCGCAGGTCAACCAACCCTCCAGAAACAGAAAAGCCCGCATACAGCGAGCTCTTCCATTTAATTGGTACCGAGAAGGGGACTCGAACCCCTACAGCCTATGGCCACTACCACCTCAAGGTAGCGTGTCTACCAATTCCACCACCTCGGCAAATTAACGCTTACTGCTCTTCAGGGGTTTGAGGTACATCTTGCTGCCCCGAAGTTGGTGCCTGCTGTTGCTCAAGCACCGGTACATCTTCTGCTGCAGGCTTGCTTTCCTGCGGCACTTCCATCACTGCCGGATCAGGCAAACCAGCCTGACCAAGCGTATCAGACTTTTGGTTAGCAAAGTAAGCTAACCCCAAGCTGGTAATGAAAAAAGCGGTGGCGAGTATAGCAGTAACTCGGCTCAGAAAGGTAGTAGTTCCCTGACTACCGAATACGGTATTCGAGGCACCAGCACCAAACGAAGCACCTGCATCGGCACCTTTACCCTGCTGCAGCAAAACCAGCACAACCACACCGATCGCACCCAGCAGATGAAGAACCACAACGACTGTTTCCAGCATATTCTTAGTTTCCTGCAGCGCGACAGATCGCACCGAACTCATCCGCATTCAGAGAGGCTCCACCCACAAGCCCCCCATCGATATCTGGCATGCCGAATAACTCGGCTGCATTGGCGGCCTTGACACTGCCGCCATAAAGAATTCTTAAAGCACTCGCCACATCTGCATCTTTGCCAGCGACCCGAGCACGAATCGCCGCATGCACATCCTGAGCCTGCACGGGCGACGCCGTCAGCCCGGTACCAATGGCCCAGACCGGCTCGTATGCCACTACAGCAGCCGACAGAGCCGCAACGCCCAGGGCGCCGATGACGCTATCGAGCTGACGCTCGACAACCGCAAGCGTCTCCCCAGCCTCGCGCTGCTCAAGGGTTTCCCCCAAGCACAGAACCGGAACGAGCCCAGCGACCTGAGCCGCCGCGAACTTGCGAACGACCTGCTCTTCGCTATCACCCAGGATCAGGCGGCGCTCGGAATGACCGATCAGCACGAACTTGCAGCCGGTATCGCGCAATTGCTCGCTCGATACTTCTCCGGTCAACGCACCCTGCCCCGCCTCGACCGCACAGTCTTGCGCGCCAACCGACACGGCAACGCCACTCAGCCCCTCGACAACCTGACCGAGATGAACACTGACAGGAAACACGGCAACATCGACATCACCAGGCAACACCTGCTGATTCAGACCACCGATCAGCTCTGCGACACTGGCGCGGGTACCGTGCATTTTCCAGTTACCAGCAACCATTGGGCGGCGCATGCTTTACCTCGTTGGTCAAAGAGGGCGCAGATGTTACCCAACCGCTTGTGGACTGGCAAGCCGAATCAAGCACAGACTTTAGAGACAACCTCAGCCAATTCATTGGCATAGGCTCGCACCTGCGTTTCGTCCTCGCCTTCGACCATGACCCGAACCAGCGGCTCGGTGCCGGACTTACGCAGCAGCACACGGCCACGTCCTGCCATTCGCTCGGTCACGCTGTCACTGGCAGCCTGAACATCGGGGTGCTTGAGTGGATCGACACCGCCACCGAAACGCACGTTGACCAGCACCTGCGGACATTTGCGCAGCCCCTGGCGCGCCTCAGCAAGGCTCTGCCCACGCCGACGGATGGCAAGCAATACCTGCAACGCAGCAACGATGGCGTCACCCGTGGTGACGTGCTGGAAGCACACCAGGTGTCCGGAGTTTTCGCCACCCAGCTGCCAGCCGCGCTCCAGGAGCTCGGCGATCACGTAGCGGTCGCCCACATTGGCGCGCACGAAGGGAATCTGCAGTTCATCGAGGGCCAGTTCAAGGCCCAGATTACTCATCAAGGTACCGACGACACCGCCCTGCAGCTTGCCACGCGCCTGCAGATCACGGGCGATGATGAACAACAACTCGTCACCGTCCACCACCGCACCGGTGTGATCGACCATCAACACCCGATCGGCGTCGCCATCGAAGGCAATACCCAGATCCGCCTGACGCGACACGACTTCGGCCTGCAGGTTTTCGACATGAGTCGAGCCGCAATCCGCGTTGATGTTCAGCCCGTTGGGCTGAGCGGAAAGCACCGAAACTTCGGCACCGAGCTCCTGGAACACCGCCGGAGCGACCTTGTAGGCCGCACCATGGGCACAATCGAGAACGATCTTGAGGCCGGCGAAATCGGTGCTGGTCGGCACACTGCTCTTGCAGAATTCGATGTAGCGACCTGCGGCGTCATTGATTCTCGATACCTTGCCGAGCTGCTCGGACTCGACCACCGTCATCGGCGCATCGAGCAGCTCCTCGATCATCAGCTCGACTTCGTCAGGCAGCTTGGTGCCCTGCCCGGAGAAGAACTTGATGCCGTTGTCATGATGAGGGTTGTGCGATGCACTGATGACGATGCCCGCTTCGGCGTGGAAGGTACGCGTCAGGTAGGCGATCGCTGGCGTCGGCATCGGCCCCAGCAGCATGACGTCAGCGCCTGCGGCAGACAGACCCGCCTCCAGAGCCGACTCGAACATGTAGCCGGAAATGCGCGTGTCCTTGCCGATCAGAATCCGGCACTTGCCCTGCTTGCGAAAGGCCATGCCCGCGGCCCAGCCGAGTTTGAGCATGAAGTCAGGCGTAATGGGATAGTGACCGACGCGCCCACGAATACCGTCGGTGCCAAAATATTTGCGACTCAAAACGACAACTCCCTTCTTCTAATTACTGCGCCGCTTCGACTGCGGCGACCATGCGCACCACGTCGACGGTTTCCGCCACATCGTGAACGCGCAGAATACTTGCACCCTTGGCAACGGCCAGAGCCGCCAGGGCCAGACTGCCATACAGGCGCCCATCGACCTCGCGGCCCAGCACGGCACCAATCATACTCTTGCGTGAAACGCCGACCAGCAGCGGCAGACCAAACGCCTGCAGCGCAGGCATGCGCCTGAACAGGCTGAGGTTGTGCTCGAGTGTTTTGGCAAAGCCGAAACCCGGATCGAGCACGATACGCTCTGCGGGAATGCCAGCCGCCTCGCAGACCGCCAGACGCTCGCGCAGAAAGTCTGCCACGGCATCCAGCACATCGTCGTACTGCGGACTCTGCTGCATGGTAGTGGGCTCACCACGCATATGCATAAGGCAAACCGGCAAGCCGCTATCAGCAGCCGCCTGCAGCGCGCCGTCACGCTGCAGCGAGCGCACGTCGTTAATCAGCCCGGCACCCAGCCTGGCCGACTCACGGATGACTTCCGGAGTCGAAGTATCGACGGAGATGATCACGTCCAACTCGGCGGCGATGGCTTCCACCATCGGCGCCACGCGCGCGAGCTCCTGCTCCACGGACACGGGAGCGGCGCCCGGCCGAGTGGACTCACCGCCTATATCGATCAGCGTCGCCCCGGCCAGCACCATGCTTTCGGCATGGCGCAACGCCGCATCGCGCAGGGCGAAGCGGCCACCGTCGGAGAACGAGTCAGGGGTTACGTTGAGGATCCCCATCACTTGGGGACGGGTCAAATCAAGAAACCGGCTGCCACAGGGCAGCCGGTTCCGGGGTATAGCATGGGACATGAAAAGCCTTACAGCTCGGCAGCAGGGCCGCCGATTGGTTTCTCGGGGAGATCAGCTTCGTCGGGTTTGGCTGCCGGCTTGCCGGCATCGCTGCCACCACCCGTCCAATCACGCGGCTCACGCGGCGCGCGACCACTCATGATGTCATCGATCTGATCAGCGTCGATGGTTTCATACTTCATCAGGGCTTCAGCCATGGCATCAAGCTTGTCGCGGTTTTCCTCGAGCAAGCGCTTGGCCGTGCCATAGCACTGATCGATGATGCTGCGCACCTCCGAATCAATCAGCTTGGCTGTTTCACCCGACACACTGGAGCTGGACGAACCGCCACCACCACGAAGGAACGGCTGGTCATCATCTTCGGCATACAGAAGCGGGCCAAGTTTCTCCGAAAGCCCCCACTTGGTAACCATGTTCCGGGCGATCTGACTGGCACGCATGATGTCGTTGGACGCGCCGGTGGTTACACCGTCGAAGCCCAGGGTCATTTCTTCGGCGATACGGCCGCCGTACAGCGAGCAGATCTGGCTGATCAGTGCACGCTTGGACAGGCTGTAACGGTCTTCTTCTGGCAGGAACATAGTCACACCCAAGGCACGGCCCCGGGGAATGATCGAGACCTTGTAGACCGGATCATGCTCGGGCACCAGACGACCGACGATGGCGTGACCTGCCTCGTGAAATGCGGTGTTGAGCTTCTCCTTGTCCGACATGACCATGGATTTGCGCTCTGCGCCCATCATGATCTTGTCTTTGGCCAGTTCGAACTCCTTCATCTCGACGACGCGCTTACCCGAACGAGCAGCGAACAGCGATGCCTCGTTGACCAGGTTGGCCAGGTCAGCACCGGAGAAGCCTGGAGTACCACGGGCGATGACCGCAGCCTTGACGTCCTCACCCATCGGCACCTTGCGCATGTGCACGTTGAGGATCTGCTCACGACCACGGATGTCCGGCAAACCGACCACCACCTGACGATCGAAGCGGCCCGGGCGCAGCAACGCAGGGTCGAGCACATCCGGACGGTTGGTCGCGGCGATGACGATGATGCCATCGTTCATTTCAAAGCCGTCCATCTCTACCAGCAACTGGTTGAGGGTCTGCTCGCGCTCGTCGTGACCGCCACCCATGCCGGCGCCACGGTGGCGACCAACGGCGTCGATCTCGTCGATGAAGATGATGCATGGCGCATGCTTCTTGGCCTGTTCGAACATGTCACGCACGCGGGAGGCACCGACACCCACGAACATTTCCACAAAGTCAGAACCGGAAATGGTGAAGAAAGGTACTTTTGCTTCGCCAGCAACCGCCTTGGCCAGCAGGGTTTTACCGGTACCCGGCGAGCCGACCATCAGCACACCACGTGGAATACGACCACCAAGGCGCTGGAACTTGCCGGGGTCACGCAGGAACTCGACGAGCTCACTGACTTCCTCTTTAGCCTCGTCACAACCCGCGACGTCAGCGAAAGTGGTCTTGACCTGATCTTCGGAAAGCAGGCGCGCCTTGCTTTTGCCAAAGCTCATCGGCCCGCCTTTGCCGCCGGCACCGCCTTGCATCTGGCGCATGAAGAACATGAATACGGCAATGATTACAAGGATCGGGAAGCTGGCAACCAGCAATTGCGTCCAGATGCTCTGCTGCTCAGGCTGCTTACCAACGATCTCGACGTTGTTATCCATCAGATCCTTGATCAGACCATTATCCTGGATCGCCGGGCGCACCGTTTCAAACGACGAACCGTCGGAACGCATGCCGCTGATGATGTAACCATCGACGGTGACACGCTTGACCCCACCATCCTGCACCTGCTGGATGAACTCCGAGTAGTTGAGCTTGTTAGTCTCACTCGGACTGGAGAAATTGTTCATCACCGTAACCAGGACGGCAGCGATGATCAGCCACAGGATCAGATTCTTTGCCATGTCGTTCAATTAGCTACCCTCTGAAGCAGGCCCCTTGCCGAAGCGTGCTTCGCATGACGACCAGTTATAAACCGATCTAACTTACTACAAACGCCCGCCCGTGGCTGACACCGTCTGTAACCCTTTATGAGATATCTGCCCGTAACGATGCGCGCATAGGCTTGGACTGACAACCAAGCCTTTGGTTTTACTCTTCGCGCTGTACTTTGAGTCCGCGAGCCAACATGTACTGCTCACGAGAACGGCCGCGCGATGACAGCGGTTTGCGCATCTGCACCTTCTCGAACAGACCACGAACCTGCTTGTGGTACTCATCGAAACCTTCGCCATGGAAGATCTTGATCAAGAAATCGCCACCAGGACGCAAGACACGCGTGGCGAGATCCAGTGCCAGCTCGCACAAATACATGGCACGAGGCTGATCCGACTCCCTGACTCCACTCATATTGGGGGCCATATCGGAAATCACAAGGTCTACCGGATGATTGTCGATCGCTTCCAGAATGCGCGCGAACACCGCGTCATCCGTGAAATCACCCTGAATGAAAGTCACGTCCGGAATACTGTCCATTTCCAAGATGTCCGAAGCGATCAGCCGGCCTTTATCGCCAATAACGCGACTGGTGACCTGCGACCAACCGCCCGGAGCAGCACCGAGGTCGACCACAGTGATGCCGGGGCGCAGGATGCGATCCTTCTCTTGAACCTCCAACAATTTGTAGCTGGCACGTGAACGATAGCCGTCCTTTTGCGCCATTTTGACGTACGGATCGTCGAAATGCTCTTTCAGCCAACGCTGGCTGGTCTTGGAACGGGCCACAACAACACCTCGGAAGAACAGAATGAATAACTGGGCGGGCTTCGAGCGGCTCGGTTAAAATAGGCCGCTTTCCCCAGATTAAGACGCAGGGTTCAGATTATGCCGCTCACTCAAGAGCAGAAGAAACAGTTCAAATCTATCGGCCACCACCTGAAACCGGTATTGATCGTTGCCGATAACGGTGTTACCGAAGGCGTATTGGCGGAGCTGGAGCGCGCCCTGAACGATCATGAACTGATCAAGATTCAGTTGCGCATTACCGAGCGCGAAGGCCGCCTGGCGGTGATCGATGAGTTGTGCAAGGCCAGCAAGGCCGACCTGGCACAGGTTATCGGAAAAATGGCGCTGCTCTACCGCAAGAACCCCAAAGCCAATCGCAATCTGTCCAACATCAGCCGCCATCAGGGCTGAGTCGTCGAATTAGCCGACCGCGGGGTCGGCTATCGAAGGTTTGCGGGGCACAGGCTGTAGCACCAGCAGCAGACCGAAAAATGCCAGCAACAGGTAACTGAACAGTTGCCAGCGGATGGCATCCGGCCAGAGCGCGAGCGAAGCCAGCAAGCCCGAGGCAATCGACAGTACCGCGAGCAGCAATTGCCCGCGGCGCTCGCCCCAAAGCGACGAAAGACGACGCAACCTGACCAGCAAGCCAGCCTGAATCAGCACGCAGACCAAGGTGATCAACACCATCTGCGGCATCAACACGCCGGCGATTTCATCGATCAGCAGCGACGCCAGCCCTACACTGTACAGCCCCGGCAGCACCATGAAGTGCAGTATCCAGATGCCGCCCACCCAGAGGGTTTGCAGCAGCATCCAGAAGCCTGCCGCCATGTCGGACGTCGCGGCGAGGTCAGATGTGACGAACTTCGACAATTTCGTACTCGATCAGACCGCTTGGCGTTTTCACCGTTACCACGTCACCCTCCTCCTTGCCGATCAAGGCACGGGCGATAGGCGAACCGACGGAAATCTTGCCCTGTTTGATATCAGCCTCGTCCTCTCCGACGATCCGATAGGACACGCTTTCGTCAGTCTCGACGTTGGCGATTTCCACCGTGGTGCCGAAGATCACCTTGCCGGTATGGGCAATGGTACTGACATCGATCACCACTGCATTCTGCAGACGCCCTTCGATATCACGCACACGTGCCTCGACCATACCCTGCTGCTCACGAGCAGCATGGTATTCGGCGTTTTCCTTCAAGTCGCCCAACTCACGGGCCGTGCCGATATCCTGGCTCAGCTTCGGACGGACGACCTTGGTCAGATGGGCCAGTTCTTCTTCCAGGGCGCGAGCGCCCTCGACGGTCATTGGGTATTTGATCATGCCTTGATTCCTGCGTGCAGATCCTGCAGTCGGCGCACTGTCTTCTCAGGACCGAATTTGAGTGCCTCGCAGATCGCCTGCCCCGCCGCGATGGTGGTGGTGCAGTAGATCTTGTGCTGCAGAGCGTTACGACGAATGGAGTAGGAGTCCGCGATGGACTGCCGACCTTCGGTGGTATTGATGATCAGAGTGACTTCGTCATTCTTGATCATATCGACCACGTGCGGACGACCCTCAGTCACTTTGTTAACGCGACGAACCGGCAGGCCGGCAGCCTCGATCACCTTGGCGGTGCCGGAGGTGGCCACGACCTCGAAGCCCAGACTGATCAAATCGCGAGCGACTTGCTCGGCCAACGGCTTGTCGTCGTCACGCACGCTGATAAAGGCGCAACCCGCAGTCGGCAGGATCTCACTGGCGCCCAGTTGCGCCTTGGCGAACGCTTCACCGAAGGTATCGCCCACGCCCATCACTTCACCGGTCGACTTCATCTCTGGACCGAGAATCGGGTCAACGCCTGGGAACTTGTTGAACGGGAATACTGCTTCCTTGACGCTGAAGAACGGTGGGATGATTTCTTTGGTGAAGCCGATTTCAGCCAGCGTCTTGCCAGCCATCACACGCGCCGCAACCTTGGCCAGCGACTCGCCGATGCACTTGGAGACGAACGGCACAGTACGCGAAGCGCGCGGGTTGACCTCGATCACATAGATGTCTTCGCCCTGCACGGCCATCTGCACGTTCATCAAGCCGACGACGCCGAGCTCTAGGGCCATTTTCTTGACCTGGTCGCGGATCTCATCCTGGATGTGTGCCGGCAGCGAGTAAGGCGGCAGCGAGCAGGCGGAGTCACCGGAGTGCACGCCCGCTTGTTCGATGTGCTGCATGATGGCGCCGATGACGACCTGCTCACCATCGCATACCGCATCGATATCGACTTCGATGGCGCAGTTGAGGAAGCGATCGAGTAGAACCGGGCTGTCGTTGGAGACTTTCACCGCTTCGCGCATGTAGCGCTTGAGCTCTTCTTCCTGGTAGACGATTTCCATCGCCCGGCCACCCAGTACATAGGATGGACGCACCACCATCGGGTAGCCGATGTTCTTGGACAGCGTCAGCGCCTCTTCTTCGCTACGCGCAGTGGCGTTGGCAGGTTGACGCAGGCCGAGGCGCTGCACCATCTGCTGGAAACGCTCACGGTCTTCGGCGCGGTCGATGGCGTCCGGGCTGGTACCGATGATCGGTACGCCAGCTTCTTCCAGGGCACGGCACAGCTTCAGCGGGGTTTGGCCGCCGTACTGGACGATCACACCTTTCGGCTTCTCGACGCGAACGATTTCCAGCACGTCTTCCAGGGTCACCGGCTCGAAGTACAGGCGATCGGAGGTATCGTAGTCGGTGGAAACGGTTTCCGGGTTGCAGTTGACCATGATGGTCTCGTAACCGTCTTCACGCATGGCCAGCGCGGCGTGCACGCAGCAGTAGTCGAACTCGATACCCTGGCCGATGCGGTTCGGGCCGCCACCGAGGATCATGATCTTGTCGCGGCTGCTCGGATTGGCCTCGCACTCTTCCTCGTAGGTCGAATACATGTAGGCGGTATCGGTCGCGAACTCGGCAGCGCAGGTGTCCACGCGCTTGTACACAGGCAGCACTTTGAGCTTGTGGCGATGGCTGCGCAGGTTCTTCTCGGTGACACCGAGCAGTTCGGCCAGGCGCGCATCGGAGAAGCCCTTGCGCTTGAGGCTGAACATCAGGTCACGGTCGATGCTCGACAGACCCAGGGTTTTGATACGCTGCTCGTCCTTGATCAGATCCTCGATCTGTACCAGGAACCACTCGTCGATACGCGTCAACTCGAACACTTCTTCGACCGTCTTGCCGGCACGGAAAGCGTCGCCCACGTACCAGATGCGATCCGCACCCGGCACGATCAGCTCGCGCTTGAGGGTACTTTCCGCCTCAGGGTCGGTTAGATCGAGCTTCGGATCGAAGCCGGACACGCCGACTTCCAGGCCACGCAGCGCTTTCTGCAGGGATTCCTGGAAGGTACGGCCGATGGCCATGACTTCACCGACGGATTTCATCTGGGTGGTCAGGCGGGCGTCGGCCTTGGGGAATTTCTCGAAGGCGAAACGTGGGATCTTGGTAACCACATAGTCGATGGCCGGCTCGAACGACGCAGGGGTACGACCACCGGTGATGTCGTTGGACAGCTCGTCGAGGGTGTAACCCACGGCCAGCTTGGCGGCGATCTTGGCGATCGGGAAACCGGTAGCCTTGGAGGCCAGCGCCGAGGAACGCGACACGCGCGGGTTCATCTCGATGACGACCATACGGCCAGTGTTCGGACAGATGCCGAACTGCACGTTGGAGCCACCGGTTTCCACGCCGATCTCGCGCAGCACCGCCAGGGAGGCGTTACGCAGGATCTGGTATTCCTTGTCGGTCAGGGTCTGGGCCGGTGCGACGGTGATCGAGTCACCAGTGTGCACGCCCATCGGATCGAAGTTTTCGATGGCACAGACGATGATGCAGTTGTCCTTCTTGTCGCGGACCACCTCCATCTCGTATTCCTTCCAGCCGATCAGCGATTCGTCGATCAGCAGCTCGCTGGTCGGCGACAGATCCAGGCCGCGCGTGCAGATTTCCTCGAATTCTTCTCGGTTGTAGGCAATACCGCCACCCGTGCCGCCCATGGTGAAGGACGGACGGATGATGCACGGGAAGCCGACCTTCTCCAGAACACCGTAGGCTTCCTGCATGTCGTGCGCGATGCCGGAGACCGGGCATGCCAGACCAATGTCCTTCATCGCCTTGTCAAAGCGCGAGCGGTCTTCAGCCTTGTCGATGGTGTCGGCGTTCGCGCCGATCATTTCCACACCGAACTTTTCCAGGATGCCGTGTTTTTCCAGATCCAGCGCACAGTTCAATGCAGTCTGGCCACCCATGGTAGGCAGCAGGGCGTCAGGGCGTTCCTTCTCGATGATCTTGGCCACGGTGGCCCATTTGATCGGCTCGATGTAGGTGGCATCAGCCATCGCCGGGTCGGTCATGATGGTGGCCGGGTTGGAGTTCACCAAGATGACGCGGAAGCCTTCCTCGCGCAGGGCCTTACAAGCCTGGGCGCCGGAATAATCGAACTCGCAAGCCTGCCCAATGACGATGGGGCCGGCGCCGAGGATCAGGATACTTTTGATGTCTGTACGTTTTGGCATGTTCTCTCTCGAATCCTTAGGTCAGTCGGCGGGCTTAGCGGCGTTTGGCCATGGCGTCGATGAAGCGGTCGAACAGCGGAGCGACATCGTTCGGCCCCGGACTGGCCTCAGGGTGGCCCTGGAAGCTGAAAGCGTCCTTGTCGGTGCGCTCGATACCCTGCAGGGTGCCGTCGAACAGAGACTTGTGGATCGCCCGCAGGTTGCCCGGCAGAGTCGCTTCGTCCACAGCGAACCCGTGGTTCTGACTGGTGATCATCACCACGCCGGTATCCAGATCCTGAACCGGGTGGTTGGCACCGTGGTGGCCGGTGCCCATCTTCACGGTCTTGGCGCCGGAAGCCAGGGCCAACAACTGGTGACCAAGGCAGATGCCGAATACCGGAATATCGGTTTCCAGTACGTCCTTGATCGCCTGGATCGCGTAATCGCAAGGCTCGGGATCACCCGGGCCGTTGGACAGGAATACGCCATCAGGGTTGAGTGCCAACACATCCTTGGCCGGTGTCTGCGCAGGCACCACGGTGAGACGGCAACCACGCGCGACCAGCATGCGCAGGATGTTCAGCTTGACGCCGTAGTCATAGGCCACGACGTGATAGGGCAGCTCGCTGGCGGCAATTTCCGGATGACTGTCATCCTTCAGGTTCCACACGCTGGAACGCCACTCATAGCGCTCGGTGCAGCTGACTTCTTTGGCCAGATCCATGCCTTTGAGGCCCGGGAAGCCACGCGCCAGCTCGAGAGCTTTTTCCTCGGTGGCGTCAGCGCCAACCAGGATGCAGCCGTTCTGCGAACCTTTCTCGCGCAGAATGCGGGTCAGGCGGCGGGTATCGATACCGGCGATGGCGACAGTGCCGTTTTCCTTGAGGTAATCCTGCAAGGACTGCTTGTTGCGCCAGTTACTGGCGGTCAGCGGCAGGTCACGGATGATCAGACCAGCCGCCCAAACGCGATTCGACTCGGCGTCTTCTGGGGTGGTACCGGTATTACCGATGTGTGGATAGGTCAGCGTGACAATCTGCTGGGCATAGGAAGGATCGGTGAGAATTTCCTGATAGCCGGTCATGGCGGTGTTGAACACCACCTCTCCGATAGTCTGGCCATCGGCCCCGATGGCCTCGCCGCGAAAAATGCTGCCGTCAGCAAGGGCGAGTATGGCTGGCTTACTCAAGAAGACCTCCCGTAGATCGTGAAGCGAACGCAGATTGTAAAAAAGCGGGATGACGTGTGAAGGTCATCCCGCTTTTTTAATTGATTCATTCTGCGCAACTTTAGTGGACACACTAAAGCGGAAAGCCTACAGGAAAACCCGGTTTTTCGAAAGCCATAACCAGGGAAAACTTGCAAACCGATTCATCACCAATTGACACATCACCCCTCAGCCGTAAAATTCGGTACTTCCTACAGGTTTCGGCAGGGAAACCCTGAGTGAGTACCTATCTAAGCATTTCGGCCACCGCCGCCGCACTGAAGATCAGCGTACAGCGTGTTAGAACCCTGTGCCGAAATGGCAATCTGGCCGCCCAGAAAATTGGCAGCAGCTGGATCATCGACCCACTCAGCGTCACCCACTACGGTTTAAAAACGGCTCATATGCTTGCACATGATCATCCGGCGCAGCAGCGCCAGAGTGGAAAACCCATCGCCCTTAGTTTCTTTTCCGGTGCCATGGGCCTGGATCTAGGCCTGGAAAAGGCTGGTTTCGATATTCGCCTGGCTTGCGAATCGGACAAGTACTGCCGACAGACCATCGCCCTGAACCGCCCGGACACTGCACTGCTCGGCGATATCAATAGCTGCTCCGCCGAACAGGTGCTGGAGGCCGCCGGCATCGGACGCGACGACGTCGACGTAATCGTCGGCGGTCCACCCTGCCAAGCCTTCAGCACGGCCGGCAAACGCAAGGCGTTCAATGACGACCGCGGCAACGCCTTTCTCAAATACATCGACCTCGCCCTGGAGATTCGTCCACCACTGATCGTCATCGAGAACGTCCGCGGCCTACTCTCCTGCCCAATGGATCATCGCCCTCACGACCAACGCGGTGCGGACTTCCCTGATCTTTCACTGGACGAAATGAAAGGCGGCGCCCTGAATTTCGTGCTCAGCAAGCTGCGCAATGCGGGCTACGCCTACTCGTTCAACCTGTACAACTCGGCGAACTTCGGCACTCCGCAAGTGCGCGAGCGGGTCATCATCATCTGCTCACGAGACGGGCAAACCGCTCCGTTCCTGACACCGACCCATAGCGAGGATGGCGCCCTGAACCTGCCCGCCTGGCGCACCGTACGCCAGGCCCTGGAAGGCCTGAGCAATCATGCCCACCTGAATTTCCCGGAAAAGCGCCTGCGTTATTACCGCCTGCTCAAAGCTGGGCAGAACTGGCGCAACCTGCCAGAGGATCTGCAGCGCGAAGCGATGGGCAAGTCCTACTTCTCGGGCGGTGGCAAGACCGGCTTTCTACGGCGCCTGGCCTGGGACAAACCCTCGCCGACCCTGGTGACGCATCCGGCGATGCCCGCCACGGATCTGGCGCACCCACAGGAAGACCGCCCGCTGTCGATCCAGGAGTACAAACGTATTCAGGAATTTCCAGACGATTGGCAACTGGCGGGCCCGCTGATCCAGCAGTACAAACAGGTCGGCAATGCTGTGCCGGTGAGCCTCGGCCACGCTGTAGGGGTTCTGCTGCGCGGCCTGCTCGCTGGCGAAGCGCACCCTGCGCCGAGCGCGTTCAAGTTCTCGCGCTATCAGGCGACCTGCCACGAACAATGGCTGAAAGCCTTCGAGCAGCAACGACGCAAGACGCAATTGACCCTGGCAATCAGCTAAAGCTCTGGACGCTCAGGCTTCGGAGTTGAAACGCAGCAAGCGCGCCCAGTCGATCGCGCCCTGTTCGTCACAGAACTCCAGGGTAAATTCTCGGGTGAACTTGTTAATCATCTGCCCGTAGCTCTCGGCGAACTCGTCGTTGCGCTCACGGGCCTTGAAGCCCAGCGGCTCGATCAGCTCCAGGTAAAGATCCTCGTCACCTGAAATGAACGCCCAGAAACGCTGGCCGCAATATTTGAAATAGCTGCCTTTGTCGGGATTGTTGTCGCGCCCATAGCAACAGCCATTGACCGCAACCACCTGCAGCCCCGAATTACCGGTACGCAGGGTGCGCTGGGCGGTGAGAAAATTGCTTTTCATCTGACCGATCTGCGAGCTATTACCCCAGTTCGGCCCAGACTTGATCGCCACGATGTAACGCAAGCCCTCCTTATCGAATTCCAGATCAACTCCGGTGATACCGGACTTCCAACCCCCATAGACCTGAGCATTGATAAAGATCGCCAATCCTTCCAACCAATCGCCGAACAAGGTTTCTTCGTTGGAGGAAATATGCGCGTCGATGATCCCGCGAATGATCTGCTCGGCCGTGAGGACGTGCTTGGCGCGGTACATATAAGGGTTCTTACGCTTGAGCACATCTTTGAGCTTGAGCCGCCCAAGGCTGGCAATACGTTTCTGGTGAAAGGCACCAATATTCAGCTCGACGTAACGCGCCACATCATCGAGATTCAACGGATTCATCGCCAACATCCTTATTCACAAGGCTTGCAGATGAAGCCGGATGAGGCCAGTGACCTCATCCGCACTACGATCACTTCAGCCCCAGCACATCCTGCATGTCGTAAAGACCGACAGAGCGGTCGCGCAACCAGGAGGCCGCACGCACGGCGCCGTTGGCGAAGGTCATGCGACTGGAGGCCTTGTGGGTGATCTCCACACGCTCGCCGTCGGCAGCGAACAGCACGGTGTGATCGCCGACCACATCACCGGCCCGTACCGTGGCGAAACCGATGGTTTCGCGAGCGCGGGCGCCGGTCTGGCCTTCACGCCCGTAGACCGCGACCTTGTCGAGATCACGCCCCAGGGCATTGGCGACCACTTCACCCATGCGCAGCGCGGTACCGGACGGTGCATCGACCTTGTGACGGTGATGGGCCTCGAGGATTTCGATGTCCACATCGTCACCCAGCACCCGCGCCGCGGTATCGAGCAGATTCAGGCACAGGTTGACGCCCACGCTGAAGTTGGCGGCGAAGACGATCGGAATATCCTTGCCCGCTTCGACCAGCAGCTGCTTTTCAGCAGCGCTGAAACCAGTGGTGCCGATGACCATCGCCTTGCCTGCCTTTCGGCAGATTTCCAGATTCTTCAGGGTTACCGAGGGGTGAGTGAAGTCGATCAGCACGTCGAATTGATCGAGCACGCCCTGCAGATCACCACCAACCGCAACACCGAGTTTGCCGACAGCGGCCAGCTCGCCAGCATCAGCGCCCAACAACGTACTTTCAGGACGCGCCACTGCAGCACCAAGGCTGACACCTTCGGCCTGCTGCACGGCCTCGATCAGATTTTTGCCCATGCGCCCGGCGGCGCCTGTCACTGCAATACGCATATGCATCGCTCCAAACTGCAAGCGGCGAGCTACCGGTTCTGACCAATAGCCCGCCGCTCGTTGCCGAATTAAAGATCGCCGAAGAAACGTTTGACGCCTTCAAACCAGCCGTTGGCCTTGGGCGAGTGGGAACTGTTACCCGCCAGGGACTGACGAAACTCGTCGAGCAGCTCGCGCTGACGACGATCCAGGTTGATCGGCGTTTCCACCGCGACCTTGCACATCAGATCGCCAGCACCGCCACCACGCACCGGGGCCACGCCCTTGCCACGCAGACGGAACAGCTTGCCGGTCTGTGTACCTTCCGGGATCTTCAGCTTGACCCGACCGTCGAGGGTCGGCACTTCCAGCTCGCCACCCAGCGCCGCATCGGCGAAGCTGATTGGCACTTCGCAGTACAGATGCTTGCCGTCGCGCTGGAAGATTGCGTGTTCACGCACGTTGACGACCACATACAGATCGCCAGCCGGACCACCCATGGTGCCCGCCTCACCCTCGCCGGACAGGCGAATACGGTCGCCGGTATCGACACCCGCCGGCACCTTGACCGACAGCGTCTTGTGCTCTTCGACACGGCCATGGCCGTGGCAGGAGCCACAGGGGTCGGTGATCATCTTGCCGCTGCCGTGGCAGCGCGGGCAGGTCTGCTGCACCGAGAAGAAGCCCTGTTGCATGCGCACCTGGCCGATACCACCGCAGGTGGTACAGGTAACCGGGCTGGTGCCCTTCTTGGCGCCAGAGCCTTCGCAGACCTTGCAGTTGACCAGCGTCGGCACGCGAATGGTCACCGTGGTGCCACGCACCGCCTCTTCGAGATCCAGCTCCAGGGTGTAACGCAGGTCGCTGCCGCGCTGGGCACCGCCGCGCTGACCACCACGCTGGCCACCGAAGAAATCACTGAACACGTCGCCGAAGATATCGGAGAAGTTGGCACTGCCGCCGCCAAAGCCGCCACCGCCCCCCATCTGCGGGTCGACACCGGCATGACCGTACTGATCGTAAGCGCTGCGCTTGCCCGCATCGGACAACACTTCGTAGGCCTCGTTGGCCTCCTTGAAGGCGTCTTCGGCAGCCTTGTCGCCGGGGTTGCGATCGGGGTGATGCTTCATCGCCAGGCGGCGGTAAGCCTTTTTCAGCTCCGCCTCGCTGGCACCGCGCTCGACCCCGAGCACTTCGTAGTAGTCACGTTTAGACATGGGTTTCTAACACTCTCAAAATTCGTACCGTCCAGACACGCCAACGCGGGAGCAAGCCCCCGCGCGGCGGATCGCCCTGGCACACAGCAGTGCGGCAGGGCGCAAACACAGGCAAGCCGGGGCTTACTTGTTGTCCTTGACTTCCTCGAACTCAGCGTCGACCACGTCGTCCGCAGAGCCCTTGGTTTCACCGGCATCCGCCGCCGCACCGGCAGCACCTGGCTGCGGCTGCTCGGCATACATTTTCTGCGCCAGCGGCGTGGTCGCTTCGGACAGGGCATTCATCTTCGCTTCGATGGCTGCCTTGTCGTCGCCACGTACGGCAACTTCCAATTCACCCAACGCAGTTTCGATGGCCGCTTTCTCGTCCGCAGTGGCCTTGTCGCCAGCTTCGGTGAGCATCTTGCGGGTCGCATGAACCAGCTGATCGCCCTGGTTACGGGCAGTGGCCAGTTCTTCGAACTTGCGGTCTTCCTCGGCGTTGGCCTCGGCGTCACGCACCATGCGCTCGATCTCGTCATCGGACAGGCCGGAGTTGGCCTTGATCACGATAGACTGGGTCTTGCCGGTTGCCTTGTCCTTCGCGCCGACGTGCAGGATGCCGTTAGCGTCGATGTCGAAGGTCACTTCGATCTGCGGCACGCCACGCGGAGCTGGCGGAATCTCGGCCAGGTCGAACTTGCCCAGGGACTTGTTCTGACCGGCTTGCTTGCGCTCACCCTGCAGCACATGGATGGTCACAGCGCCCTGGTTGTCGTCCGCGGTGGAGAACACCTGCGACTTCTTGGTCGGGATGGTGGTGTTCTTGTCGATCAGCGCAGTCATCACGCCACCCATGGTTTCGATACCCAGGGTCAGCGGCGAAACGTCGAGCAGCAGTACGTCCTTGACGTCACCAGCCAGAACCGCACCCTGGATGGCAGCACCCATGGCAACGGCTTCGTCCGGGTTGACGTCCTTGCGTGCTTCTTTGCCGAAGAACTCGGTCACCAGCTTCTGCACCAGTGGCATACGAGTCTGACCACCGACCAGGATCACGTCGTTGATCGCACCAATGTCGATACCGGCATCTTTCAGCGCAATGCGGCAAGGCTCGATGGTGCGCTGCACCAGATCCTCGACCAGCGACTCCAGCTTGGCGCGGGAGATCTTCACGTTCAGATGCTTCGGACCGGTGGCGTCTGCAGTGATGTACGGCAGGTTGACGTCGGTCTGCTGGCTCGAGGACAGCTCGATTTTAGCCTTCTCGGCAGCTTCCTTGAGGCGCTGCATAGCCAGCGGATCGCCCTTGAGGCTCATGCCGCTTTCTTTCTTGAATTCGTCGACGAGGTAGTCGATCAGGCGGATGTCGAAGTCCTCACCACCGAGGAACGTATCGCCATTGGTAGCCAATACTTCGAACTGGTGCTCACCGTCGACTTCAGCGATCTCGATCACCGACACGTCGAAAGTACCGCCGCCCAGGTCATAAACGATCACGGTGTGATCGCCCTTGGCCTTGTCCATGCCATAGGCCAGCGCAGCCGCGGTCGGCTCGTTGATGATGCGCTTGACGTCCAGACCAGCGATGCGACCGGCATCCTTGGTGGCCTGACGCTGACTGTCGTTGAAGTAAGCCGGAACGGTAATCACAGCTTCGGTGACCGCTTCGCCGAGATAGTCTTCGGCGGTCTTCTTCATCTTCTTGAGAATTTCAGCCGATATCTGCGGCGGCGCCATTTTCTGGCCGTTGACTTCGACCCAAGCATCGCCGTTATCAGCCTTGGCGATCTTGTACGGCACCATCTGAATGTCTTTCTGCACGACTTCTTCGTCGAAGCGGCGACCGATCAGACGCTTCACCGCATACAAGGTGTTGTGCGGATTGGTCACAGCCTGACGCTTGGCCGACTGGCCGACCAGAATCTCGCCATCGTTGGCGTAAGCGATGATCGACGGCGTGGTACGCGCGCCTTCGGCGTTTTCGATGACTTTGACTTTGCCATTTTCAAGAATGGAGACGCAGGAGTTGGTGGTCCCCAGGTCGATACCAATAATTTTGCCCATTTTACTCTCCCGAAACTTTGATATAGCCGCAACGTTATCGTGACCGCTGCGGTAGCACTAATACGCTTGACTTAATAGATGGGGTCTCGGCCGCCGATTTCAAGCCTGCTCGTCAATGGACGGTGGCGCCTCGGCCGGAGCCTTGCTGACCACGACCATCGCCGGGCGCAGCAGGCGACCATTGAGCATGTAGCCCTTCTGAAACACCTTGAGCACGCTGTTTGGCTCGACGTTGGTGCTTTCCTGCAGCGCCATGGCCTGGTGATGCTCCGGGTTGAACGGCGCACCATGCGGATCAATGGCTTCCAGCTGATGACGCTTGAGGGTGTCGAGCAGCAATTTGAGCGTCAGCTCCAAGCCCTCGCGCACGGCCTTAATGGCCTCATCGTCCGGGCTCGATAACTCGAGACCGCGCTCCAGGCTGTCAACCACCGGCAGCAGATCGTTGGCGAATTTCTCGAGCGCGAATTTATGCGCCTTCTCGACATCCTGCTCAGCGCGGCGGCGCACGTTCTGCAGATCGGCAGCCATGCGCAGCGACTGATCCTGCGCAGCCGCCAGTTGCTCTTCAAGCGTTTGCACGCGAGCAATCAGGTCGTCACTCAGCGCAGCGTCATTCGCTTCAGCCTCGGGAGTCTGCGGATCCAGGTTCTGTTCGTCAGCCATGCATTTCTCCTTTGAATAATTCGACGAGCCTCAACTCGCGCGTCTGCGGCCTATATAAGGACGATTTGTAGGGTTTCAAGGGGAGCAAGCACATCGCAGCAGCATACGAGGGGCAGGATTGCCACCACGAGACAGAACACTGTATAAATAACCAGACAAATTCTCGGAGGCCTCGCCATGCTGGTGCACCTGTCCGTACACAATTACGCCATCGTCGAACACCTTGATCTCGAGCTGGATAAAGGCATGAGCGTCATCAGCGGCGAAACGGGCGCCGGCAAATCGATCATGCTCGATGCGCTCGGCCTGACCCTTGGTGATCGCGCGGACAGCGGTGTGGTACGCCCCGGAGCCGACAAGGCTGACATTCTCGCCAGTTTCGATCTGGGCGATATCCCCGAAGCCCACACCTGGCTCGCCGAGCGCGATCTGGACAATGACGGCCCGTGCATTCTGCGCCGCGTGATCACCGCCGAAGGCCGCTCGCGTGGCTACATCAATGGCACGCCCTGCCCCCTCGGCGACCTCAAGGCGCTGGGCGAGCTGCTGATCGACATCCACAGCCAGCATGAACATCAGTCGCTGCTCAAGGCCGACACCCATCGACGCCTGCTCGATGAATATGCCAATGCCCAGGAACTGGCCCGCCAGGTGCACCTCGCCGCCCAGCGCTGGAAGCAAACCCGCAGCGAACTGGAACGCCTCGCCTCACAGGGCGATGAGCAGCGCGCGCGCCATCAACTGCTTAGCTATCAGCTGGAAGAGTTGGAGAACCTCGGGCTCGGCGAAAATGAGCTGGAGCAGCTCGAACAGGATCACAAGGCCCTGACCAACGCCGAAGGCCTGCTCGCTGCCTGTCGCCAAGTCATCGAGCAATGCAGCGAGAGCGATGCCGGCAACGTACTGTCTGCCCTGACCAACAGCTTGAGCCGACTCAGTGGCGTCCAGGGCCAACCGGGCGCGCTCAACGAAGCTGCCAACCTGCTGGCCAGCGCACAGATCCAGGTCGAAGAGGCGGTGGGCGAGCTGAACCGCTTTCTCGATCATTTCGAGGCAGACCCTCAGCGACAACAACAACTTGAGGAGCGCCTGGACACCATCTATACCCTGGCACGCAAGCATCGCATTCACCCCAGCGAACTGCCCACCATGCAACAGCAGTTGTTCGACGAACTGGAAGGCCTGAATGCCGATGACCAAGCAACCGAACGTCTGAGCGAAGAACTGGCCTCCTATGGCCGACACTACCAGGAGAAGGCTGCCGAGCTGAGCGCCCACCGACACAAGGCAGCAGGCAAGCTGAGCAAAGCGGTGGAAAAGGAAATGCAGACGCTGGGCATGCCCGGCGGGCGCTTCAGCATTCAATTGCAGGAAAATACCAGCAACGAACCGAATGCGAATGGCCTCGAACAGGTGGAATTTCTGGTCAGCGCCAACCCGGGCCAACCCATCAAGGCACTGGCCAAGGTGGCCTCAGGCGGCGAGCTGTCGCGTATCAGCCTGGCGATCCAGGTGATCACCGCACAAACCTCACGGGTACCGACCCTGGTGTTCGACGAAGTGGACGTGGGCATCGGCGGTCCTACCGCCGAAGTCGTCGGTCAGTTGCTGCGCCGCCTGGGCGAGCGCGGCCAGGTACTCACCGTCACTCACCTGCCCCAGGTCGCCGCCCAGGGTCACCAGCACCTGTTCGTGCACAAGGTGCGCGGCAACAACGCGACCCGTACGGCCGTCAGCAAGCTGAGTGACGCACAGCGCATAGAGGAAATCGCCCGCATGCTCGGCGGCATCGACCTCACCGAAGAGTCACTGGCCCACGCCCGCAAGCTGGTCAGCAACGCGCAGAGCTAGCATTCGCAACACTTTATTACAGGCATGAAAAAGGCGACCCAGGGTCGCCTTTTTCATTACCGGTCGTACTTACTTTTTGACGCCAGTGGTACGCACGTACAGAACCAGATTGTGATCAACCAGTTCGAAACCGTGCTCACGAACGATTTCCTTCTGGCGCTTTTCGATTTCAGCATCGAAAAACTCGATCACGTCACCAGTGTCCACGCACACCATGTGATCGTGGTGACCGCCGTCAGCCAATTCGAACACGGCATGGCCGCCATCGAAGTTGTGGCGCACCACCAGGCCGGCCGCTTCAAACTGGGTCAGAACCCGGTAAACAGTAGCCAGACCGACATCTTCACCAGCCTCCATCAGAGACTTGTAGACATCCTCTGCGCTCATGTGGCGTTGTTCGGCAGAGTCGAGCATCTGCAGGATTTTGACCCGTGGCAGGGTCACTTTCAGGCCAGCTTTGCGGAGTTCGCTATTTTCAACCATGGTCTGCTTTCTCACGGAAGCGCTTCGCAGCTTCCCTTATTGCGGGTATGATCGGGGTTTACGTTGCCCAGCCAAGATAGTGGAAGACGCCCACCGATGCAAAAAACCAAACTCCTGCTGACCAGCCTCATGTTCATGGGGCTCATCGCACTCGCCGGTTGCTCATTCCCCGGGGTTTATAAAATCGACATCCAACAGGGCAATGTCGTCACGCAGGACATGATAGACCAGTTGAGGCCGGGAATGACCCGACGCCAAGTGCGGTTTATCATGGGCAATCCCCTGCTGACCGATACCTTCCATGCCAATCGCTGGGATTACCTGTACAGCATGCAGGCCGGCGGCAGCCAGCGGCAGCAAGAGCGCGTAAGCGTAGTGTTCAACGGCGACGACCAACTGGTCGGCTTGTCCGGTGACTTCATGCCAGGCGTCAGCCGCGATGACGCAATCCTCGGCCGCGATGGCGCGCCGCAGACGGCACCGACTCAGCAGCAGGACGAACCTGCAGCCCCCGGCTCGCTGCTCGAGCAGATCCAGCGTGATGTGGATAACGTCGAAACCGTACCGGTACCGACGCCGGAGCCACTGGAAACCTCTCCCCAGTAAGTGCTCCCGCATAAAAAAGCCCCGGCCAGTGCCGGGGCTTTTTTTGTGCTCGAACAGAGCAGCACCACATGATGCCCTTCGCCACACCTCAACGCTTGTCGCTGTCTCCCGCCAGCCTTGCCCGCTCGACAGCCTGGGCTGCCCGACGCTTGCGTACGTCCTTGGGATCAGCGAGCAGCGGACGGTAGATCTCGACGCGGTCTCCCTCTTCCAGCAGCCGAGTTTCGGGCGACGCCACCACCTTGCCGAATACCCCCAGGGGCGCACCAGCCAGATCAATATCGGCAACATGCTCCTGCAACCCTGACTGCACGGCAGCCTGGCGTACCGTGCTGCCAGCCGGCAGTTGCAGCGTTAAAAGAAACTGCCTGTCAGGTGCGGCGAAGACCACTTCCACCGACACCCGCTCACTGACCATGGAGTTCCTTGGCCCGCTGACAGAATGCATCGACCATGGTGTTGGCGGCCTGGTTGAACAACGGGCCGAGGGCCGCCCGCACGATCGGACCGGCGTAATCGAAGGTCAGATCGAGGCTGATCTTGCAGGCCTTGTCGCCTAATGCCTTGAATACCCACTGCCCATGGAAATGCTCGAAGGGGCCACTCTCCAGATTCAGCTCGATGGACTGACCAGGCACCAGCACATTGCTGGTGGTGAAACGCTGGCTCAGTCCGGCCTTGGCCACTTCCAGGCTGGCGCGCATGTGCGTGTCACTGACCTCGAGCACCTCGCTCGAGGCACACCAGGGCAGAAACTCCGGGTAGCGCGCAACATCGTTGACCAGGTCATACAGCGCTTGCGCCGGGTAAGGCAGCAAGGCCGAGCGTTGAATATGAGTACTCATAACGAATGAATTTCCACGGTTGGCGACATCACATTACCGCGACATCACAGGGCGATACGGCATGCGAACGGGCATCGACCACAAGACCAGAAGTACCCACATTGTCGAGGATTCGCCCTGATGGCTCAAGCGCACCGCTGCCGCGGCGGTTTTAGCGTGAGGATGCATAGCGCGCCGCCGCCATACTCCATATAATGCGCCGCCTATGGCTAAACAAACGAAACATCCGCAAGGCAGCATCGCGCAGAACAAGAAAGCGATGCACGACTTCTTCGTCGAGTCCCGCTTCGAGGCCGGCCTGGCCCTGTCTGGCTGGGAAGTGAAAAGTCTACGTGCCAACAAAGGCCAGCTGGTCGACAGCTATGTGCTGCTTAAAGACGGCGAAGCCTGGTTGATGGGTTGCCACATCACCCCACTGAAAACCGCCAGCACTCATGTCATCGCCGACCCGACACGTACGCGCAAGCTGCTGCTGAACAAACGCGAGCTGGAAAAACTGTTCAGCTCCGTCCAGCAGAAGGGCTATGCCTGCGTAGCCCTGTCCTTGTACTGGAAACAGCACCTGGTGAAATGCGAAATCGCTCTGGCCAAGGGCAAGAAGGATTTCGACAAGCGCCATACCGAGAAAGAACGCGACGCCGACCGCGAAGTGCAGCGTGCCATGCGCAGCAAGGGCAAAGACGAGTAAGTACGCGACTGGCCTACTCTGCTCCGGCCATGTAACTACTCTCTCCGCGCGTTCAGCACAGGCTGCCTAAACATCAAACCTTGGAGCCGGCCGCCGCTTCTCGGCGCTGTGCCCGCAATTCGCGGGCTTCCTGCTGTAAAGCACCAGCCAGAACTTCCTGCACATAGTCAATATGCTGATTGGATAGCTCTCGCGCATCCTCAGCCCGCCCTTCGATGATTGCGTCGTAAAGCGCACGGTGCTGTGCATTCAGCATGCTGCGCGTTTCGCCGCGCAGGGCATACATCCCACCGATGTTGGTGACCACATTGCGCTTGAGTAGAGCGAACAGACCACGAATGGTGTGCAGCAGCACAGCATTGTGGCTGGCCTCGGCAATTGCCAGATGGAAATTGGCATCAGCAGTCCCCTCCTCTGCTCGCGTCACCTCACCCGCTCGCCCGTAACAATCCTGCAAACGCTCAAAAGCTTCGCTCAGGCGCTGGCGATCTCTATCAGTCGCTCGCAGAGCGGCGTAGTAAGCGCAAGAGCCCTCGAGGGTATGCCGAAACTCGAGGAGGTCACGTTGTACATCGCTATTGTTCTCTAGCAGGTGCAGCAGCGGGTCGCTGAATGTTGAGCCCACGTTTTCACAGACGTAGGTTCCTCCACCTTGGCGGCTGAACAGCAACCCCTTCGCCACCAGCTTTTGGATCGCTTCGCGCAACGAGGGACGGGACACGCCGAATTGCTCTGCCAGAACGCGTTCAGCTGGCAAGCGTTCACCAGACTTGAGCGTCCCCTCAAGAATCATGGTTTCGACCTGCCCGGCAATGTCGTCCGACAAACGCCGCTGGCGCACCTGACCTACTTCCATTGCCACGTCCCCACTGAATAAGCCAAATCCCTATACGACACAGCGCCGCATGGACAGGAAGCGAACATTCTACGACCAAAGTCTTTATGAGGCGATTTGACAGGCAATTACACAAACTTTTACCCTGACGCTCACTGCATGTAAATTGGTATTACCAATTTACATGATCACAACAAAAACAATCGGTCGAGGTCATCTCATGTTGCCCCGCTATGTCACACAGCGCCCTAACGCAGTTTCCTCCAAACACCTATTGCGCCAACGCACGGAGTGACTGCCATCATGTCTACTGGAATTCTCGCTTTACTGGCGTTTTCACCAATTCTCCTGGCGGCACTTCTACTCGTTGCCCTGCGCTGGCCTGCCAAGCGTGCCATGCCATTGGTCTATCTGCTCACCGCAGCAATTGGCCTATTTGCCTGGGACATGAGCCTCAATCGTGTACTGGCATCCACTCTGCAGGGCCTGGTGATCACCATCGGTGTGCTGTGGATCATTTTCGGCGCCATTCTGCTGCTCAATACGCTCAAACACTCGGGTGGCATCCTCGCCATTCGTTCAGGATTTTCGACCATCAGCCCTGACCGTCGAGTACAGACGATCATCATTGCGTGGCTGTTCGGCTGCTTTATCGAAGGTGCTTCCGGATTTGGTACCCCAGCAGCGGTTGCTGCACCGCTGTTGGTCGCTATCGGTTTTCCTGCCATGGCTGCAGTACTGATGGGTATGCTGGTACAGAGCACGCCAGTCTCTTTCGGCGCCGTTGGCACGCCAATTATTGTCGGCGTGAACACAGGGCTGGATACGGCCACAATCGGTGCACAACTGATTGAAAACGGCTCGTCGTGGGATCAGTTTCTGCAGTTGATCACCAGCCAGGTAGCGATCATTCATGCGATCGTGGGTGTAGTTATCCCGTTGATAATGGTGATGATGCTGACTCGCTTTTTCGGTCAGGAGAAAAGCTGGAAAGCAGGCTTGGAAGCACTGCCATTCGCGCTCTTCGCCGGCCTGGCATTTGTGCTGCCGTATGCAGCAACCGGCGTATTGCTGGGGCCGGAATTTCCGTCACTGATCGGTGGGCTGGTGGGCCTGGCCATTGTCACCAGCGCCGCCCGCTGTGGTTTTCTGGTGCCGAAAAAGACCTGGGACTTCGCACCGGCGGACAAGTGGCCAAGCGAATGGTTGGGTAGCGTGGAGATCAAACTCGAAAACCTGAGTGCAAAACCGATGGGGGCAATACGCGCCTGGTTCCCCTATGTACTGGTCGGTGCTCTGCTGGTTATCAGCAGGGTCTTCCCTGGCGTCGGCGTTGCGCTCAAGGCGGTTGTCGTAGACTTCCCCAATCTGCTTGGTGAGACCGGTGTCAGCGCCAACTTCCAGCCGCTTTACCTGCCTGGCGGCATTCTGGTTGCAGTCGTGCTGGCGACCTTCTTTTTGCACGGCATGAAAGTTCGCGAGCTAAGTGCGGCGGTCAAGGAATCGTCCAGCGTACTGCTCAGCGCCGGCTTCGTGCTGTTGTTCACCGTGCCGATGGTGCGCATCCTGATCAACTCCGGCGTCAACGGCGCGGAACTGGCTAGCATGCCGATTCTTATGGCCCGCTGGGTGGCCGACAGTGTCGGAGGTGTTTACCCGCTGCTGGCCCCCAGTATCGGTGCGCTAGGCGCCTTCATCGCCGGCTCCAATACGGTCAGTAACATGATGTTCAGTCAGTTCCAGTTCGGGGTAGCAAACAGCCTCGGCATTTCCAGTGCGTTGATTGTCGCGGTACAAGCCATTGGTGCTGCTGCAGGCAATATGGTTGCCATTCACAACGTGGTTGCCGCCTCGGCCACGGTGGGTCTGCTTGGGCGTGAAGGAAGCATTCTGCGTAAAACCATCTGGCCGACGCTGTACTACGTGATCTTCACGGGTGTCATCGCACTGATCGCGATCTACCTGCTGGATATCAGCGATCCGTTGGTTGGCACCTGACCACAGCCTGTTAGTGCGCCCCGACAATGCCGGGGCGCTTGCCGTACAAAATCCCCTTTATTTTCTTGCGACGGGATAAACCATGATCATTTCAGCCTCCACCGACTACCGCGCCGCCGCCCAGCGTCGCCTGCCGCCGTTCCTATTCCATTACATCGACGGCGGCGCCTATGCCGAGTACACGCTACGGCGCAACGTCGAGGATCTAGCCAGCATCGCCCTGCGCCAGCGCGTGCTGAAGAACATGTCTGAACTGAGCCTGGAAACCCAGCTGTTCGGCGAGAGATTGTCGATGCCGGTCGTTCTGGCCCCAGTCGGCCTGACCGGCATGTTCGCGCGCCGCGGTGAAGTACAGGCAGCCAAGGCAGCAGCGGACAAAGGTATTCCCTTCACGCTCTCGACCGTTTCGGTGTGCCCGATCGAGGAAGTGGCGCCGGCGCTCAGCCGCCCGATGTGGTTCCAGCTGTACGTATTGAAAGACCGCGGCTTCATGAAGAACGCTCTGGAGCGGGCCAAGGCGGCTGGCGTGACCACCCTGGTATTCACCGTCGATATGCCGACCCCAGGCGCTCGTTATCGCGACGCCCACTCCGGCATGAGCGGCCCAAACGCCGCCATGCGCCGCATGCTGCAAGCCTTCACTCACCCGGCCTGGGCGCTGGACGTTGGCCTGCTGGGCAAGCCCCACGACCTGGGCAACATTTCCGCCTACCGCGGCAGCCCTACCGGCCTGGCCGATTACATTGGCTGGCTGGGCGCCAACTTCGATCCGTCGATTTCCTGGAAAGATCTCGAGTGGATCCGCGAGTTCTGGGATGGCCCAATGGTGATCAAGGGCATCCTCGACCCTGAAGATGCCCGCGACGCGGTGCGCTTCGGTGCCGACGGCATCGTCGTTTCCAACCACGGTGGTCGCCAGCTCGATGGCGTGCTATCCAGCGCTCGCGCCTTGCCGGCCATCGCCGACGCTGTGAAGGGCGACCTGAAGATCCTCGCCGACTCGGGCATCCGCAGCGGCCTGGACGTGGTACGCATGATCGCCCTGGGCGCCGATACCGTGATGCTCGGCCGCGCCTTCGTCTACGCACTGGCGGCCGCTGGCGGTGCGGGGGTGAGCAACCTGCTGAGCCTGATCGACAAGGAAATGCGTGTGGCCATGGTGCTGACCGGCGCCAGATCCATTTCGCAGATCAGCGCCGAGTCTCTGGTTCGGGAGCTCTGAGGCATGCCATCCATCAGCCGCGACACCCTGCTGGCAACCCTGCGTGAAGCGGTGGGTAGCGAGCATGTGCTTACCGACGAGCAGAGCACCCGGCGCTTTCGCAAGGGCCATCGTACCGGGGACGGCGGCGTGCTGGCCGTAGTACGGCCCAGCACGTTGCTGGAGCAATGGCGGGTACTGCAGGCAGCCGTCGCCGCCGATCGCATCGTCATCATGCAGGCGGCCAACACCGGCCTCACCGGTGGCTCGACACCGGATGGCAACGACTACGATCGCGAGATCGTACTGATGAGCACCCTGCGTATCACCGGCGTGCAATTGATCAACGATGGCGAACAAGTGGTGTGCCTGCCCGGCGCCACACTGGATCGCCTGGAACAAGCATTGGCGCCACTCGGCCGCGAGCCCCATTCGGTGATCGGCTCCTCGTGCATCGGTGCTTCGGTACTCGGCGGCGTGTGCAACAACTCGGGAGGTTCGCTGGTTCGTCGTGGCCCGGCCTACACCGAACTGGCGCTGTACGCGCAAGTGAAGGAGGACGGCACGCTGGAGCTGATCAACCACCTGGGCATCGACTTGGGCAACAGCCCCGAGGAAATCCTCACCCGCCTGCAGCGTGGCGACTACAGCCCGTTCCAGGTCATCAATGACGGCACTGGCAAGGCTTCGGACGGCAGCTATGGAGCGTACGTGCGCGACGTGGATGCGGATACACCGGCGCGCTTCAATGCCGACCCGTCACGGCTGTTCGAGGCCTCCGGCTCGGCTGGCAAGCTGTGCCTGTTCGCCGTGCGCCTGGATACCTTTCCCAAGGAGCCGAGCACCGTCTTCTATATCGGCAGCAACGATCCGCACGACCTCACCGAGGTGCGCCGCCACCTGCTCAGCCAGTTGCCGAGCCTGCCTATTGCCGGCGAGTACATTCATCGCACCGCCTTCGACATCGGTGAGAAATACGGCAAGGACACCTTTCTGGTCATCGACAGATTCGGCACTGCCAAAGTACCCGCGGCCTTCGCGCTGAAAAGCCGCGTCGATGGCTTCTTCGAACGCTTAGGTCTGCGTGGCGTAAGCGATCGGGCGATTCAGTTGCTGATGAACCTGCTGCCCAGCCATCTGCCCCAGCGCATGCGTAAGTATCGCAATCGCTACGAACATCACCTCCTCGTCCGAGTCGCCAATGACAGCCTGGAGCAGACCCGCACCTTTCTGAGCGAATACTTTGACCAGCGCACCAGCGGCGCCTTTTTCGAATGTGACGCCGACGAGGGCCGCAAGGCATTCCTGCACCGCTTCGCCATCGCCGGCGCGGCGATCCGCTATCGTGAGGCGCACCGCAACAGCGTCGAAGATATCCTCGCCCTGGATATCGCCCTGCGCCGCAACGACCGCGACTGGGTCGAGACGCTACCGGCAGCGATGGAGGAACAGATCATCCACAAGCTCTACTACGGTCACTTCTTCTGCCACGTGTTCCATCAGGATTACATCGTCAAGAAGGGCGTCGATCCAATAGCCATGGAGCACGCCATGTGGACACTGCTCGATGAGCGCCGCGCCGAGTACCCGGCCGAGCACAACGTCGGTCACCTGTATATCGCCAAGCCGGCGCTAGCGGATTTCTACCGCGAACTGGATCCGACCAACGCCTTCAACCCAGGTATCGGCCAGACATCGAAGAAGAAACATTGGGAGAAGTGCTGCGGCGGTCATTGAGACCCGTAAAGAAGAAAGGGGAGACCTCTCGGCCTCCCCTTTCGTAGATGTCCTGTGCTGGCAATTCTGTCGCCGCTTTCCTCGCCCGCCTGGTTGGGCAGTGCGGACCCGGGTGCCGTGACGACCCGGTTGGGTCGGCGGCGCCAGCTCTCCTGATTGGGCGAGCCGGGTGGACGTGTCGTCCGGGCCTTGAAACTGAGGTAAAGCTTACGCCCGACAGCGCGACCAGATATTGCAAACATTGCTTAAATAAGCATCGCTTGCGCAATTTAACGTTAATCCATCAATATTCAGCGCAAGCAAACAACAAGTAAGTCCGAGAATGAACAAACTAGACCGCTACGACCTTAACATTCTTGCCGAACTGCAACGCGACGCGACCCTGTCCAACCAGGATCTGGCCGAGCGCATCGGCCTCTCCCCCTCTCCCTGCTCGCGGCGGGTCAAGCAACTGGAGGATGACGGCTACATCGTGCAGCAGGTCGCCCTGCTGGATCGCAAGAAACTCGGCCTGAGCCTGACCGCCTACGTGCTGATCGGCATGGATCGCCATACGCCCGAGCGCTTCGAGCATTTTCAGGAAGAGATTCGCAAGTGCCCCGAAGTCCTGGAATGCTGCCTGGTCACCGGCATGGACGCCGACTATCAGCTCAAGGTGGTGGTGCCGGACATGGATCACTACCAGAAGCTGCTGCTCGGCACCCTGACCCGTATCGATGGTGTTTCCAGCGTGCGCTCGAGTTTCGTGCTGCAGCAGATCCTCTCCAGCACGCAACTACCTCTCCAGCACTTGCGCAGCTAAAGACCATACGACCAATAGGGAACTACGCATCAGGACCTGCCAGCGTGTAATATCCACACGCTTTATGTGCCTTGGGGCAGCGCCTCCGCCACGGCTCGCATGCGCCCATGGCGCCAGGGAGACGCAGCCTTATTTATCGCCGATGAGATCGTCATGGAACCGGAAGTTTTCGAAGAGCTGATGATGACCTTGCTGGTTAGCGGTTTGGTGCTGCTAATGGCATTCATCGTCTGGGATCTGGCGAAGCAGTCCAGGGCCGGTCTATTCGGCACCTTCACACTGTTCTTCACGCTGGGCCTGGGTGTACTCGGCTTTCTGATCAAGACACTGGTCATCGCCGGCCTGGAAAGTGTTTAAGCCAATAACGAAAAATACGGCGTATGCCGCGTTGCCCTGTTTGCTGCCCTATGGAGAAATACATGAACGCCACTGATCGCGTCATGCAGAGTTACGGACGCTGCTGTGCCAGTCCGGCTTTTTTCGACGATTTCTATCGGTATTTTCTGGACAGCTCGCCAGCAATTCGCGAGAAGTTCGTACACACCGACATGGCTGCGCAAAAGCTGCTGCTGCGTCAGGGAATTCTCAATCTGGTCATGCACGCCCGCGGCATGCCAGACAGCAAATTGCGCGCCCTGGGCTGCACCCATGCGCGGACAGCCATGGACATCCGCCCGGAGCTTTACGATCTGTGGCTGGAGTCACTGCTCAAAACCATCATGGAACATGACAAACAGGCTGACGCAGCCACCCTGCAGGGCTGGCGCGAGGTGCTGATCAAAGGCATCAGCGTCATCAAGGCCGGATACGACGGCTGACAGGGAGCCTATTGCTTGAGCGTGGCAGGGACTTCTCGCCACTCGCCCGGCTGCAATCCCTCCAGCGACCAAGGGCCGATACGCACGCGCACCAGACGCAGAGTTGGCAGCCCTACGGCAGCGGTCATGCGCCGCACCTGACGGTTGCGCCCCTCACGGATCACCAGCTCCAGCCAGGCAGTCGGTATGCTTTTGCGAAAGCGCACCGGCGGGTTGCGTGACCATAGTTCGGGATCATCAAGCAGACGCGCGCCGGCCGGCAAGGTTGGCCCGTCGTTTAGCTGCACCCCCTCTTGCAGTTGCTGCAGCTGTTCGGCACTGGGCTCGCCTTCGACCTGCACCCAATAAGTCTTGGCCAACTTGTGCTTGGGATCGGCGATGCGCGCCTGCAACTGGCCATCGTTGGTGAGCAGCAGCAACCCCTCGCTATCGCGATCCAATCGCCCGGCCGGATACACGCCAGGCACGGCGACGAAATCCTTGAGCGTGGCACGGCCCTGATCATCATTGAATTGGGTGAGCACGTCGAACGGCTTGTTCAGCACGATCAGGCGCGGCTCGGCAGGCGGCGCCTTGGGCACACGATACGGACGAGACGCGGGGCGAGAAGGTCGGGACATGCAGCAAGGCCATCGGGAAAGCGAGGCGCGCAGTTTAACGTAAAGGATCAGCGCCTGTTGCTGGCCCCGGCTCTAGCGCCCACTTCGATCAATGACCGGTGCGTGCAGCGCCATCAGCTCGATGACCCAATCGATGAACACCCGCAACTTGGCGCTGACGTGGCGGTTCGGCGGGTAGGCGATGTACATCGGCATCGGCTCGAACTGCCAGCCCTCGAAAACGGCGACCAACTCGCCGCGTTGCACATGCTCGCGCGACATGTAGTTCGGCAGCCAGAGCACGCCCAGCCCCGCCAAACCGGCGGCCAGATAGGCGTTGCCATCGTCGAGTGCCAGCACATAGCGCCCCTCCACATTGACGCTTTCGCCATCACGGTGCATGACGTACGAAAACAGCTTGCCGGCCCGCGCGCGCTTGAAACCGACGATGCGGTGGTGGCTATCGGCGAGCTCTTGCGGATGCGCGGGAGTGCCGCAGCGCTACAGGTAACTGGGCGTGGCATAGACCCCCGATTGCAGATCACCGACGCGGCGCGCCATCAGTGACTGGTCGGTGATCTCCCCGCCGCGGATCACGCAATCGACGTTCTCACCCACCAGGTCGATAAGGCGGTCGCTCACCCCGAGGTCGAGCTGGATATCGGGATAACGCGCATGGAAGGCCGGCAGCGCAGGTACCAGAATCATCCGCGCGAACGGGCTGGGCACATCCACGCGCAGCCGCCCGCGCGGCATGCTGGTGGCGTCCGAGAGGCTGGTTTCGGCGTCGTCCATATCGGCCAGCAGGCGCACCACCCGCTCGTAATAGGCAGCGCCATCGGCAGTGACGTTGACCTTGCGCGTCGTGCGGTTCAGCAAGCGTACACGCAGCCGCGCCTCGAGCTGCTGCACCAGCTGCGTGACGCTGGTCTTGCTCATGTGCAGCGTATCGGCCGCCTTGGTGAAGCTGCCGGCCTCCACCACCCGTGCGAAGGCCCTCATCGCGTCGAATCGATCCACTCTGCCACCGGTGATTATTTGGATTTCCCAAACAGTGTTGATCGAACTGGCCGGTTTATCCAGCGCGTCGGCACGCCTAGAGTGAACCCATCACTTATACGGGGCGATTGCCCAAAGGAGACGACATGACTACTCGCGACGTGGTTTTTCCCCCAGGCCGTCAGGCCCTTTATGAGCGCAACCGCTACTCACCGGCCGTACGCTCCAATGGTTTCCTGTTCGTATCCGGCCAGGTTGGCAGCCATCCCGACGGCTCCCCCGAGCCGGATCTGAAAGCTCAGGTTCGCCTGGCGTTCGAGAACCTCAACGCGGTTCTCAAGGCCGCCGATTGCACCTTCGATGACGTCGTCGATGTGACGGTGTTCATCGTCAACCCCGAACAACGTTTCGAGACCATCTGGGAGGTCGTTCCAGAGTACTGGGGCGAGGCACCGCATCCGAACATCACCTGCGTGGGCGTGACCTGGCTGTATGGCTTCCAGTTCGAGATCAAGGTGATCGCCAAGCTGCCAACAGCCTGATCGACGAACCTCCTGCACTCGGTAACGACGCGGACGGTCAGGCGCTTGCTGCGACGGTGTGTGATACACTTTGCGGCGGCCACAAGCTGCCCACCCGCCACCGCAGCCCCTACCGGAGCCGAGATTTTCGATGTCCGATACCGCCTCGCCCAAACCCGTTACCAGCGGCGACAAATTCCGCACCGTTCAGGGTATTACCGCCATCAAGGACGGCCAAAAGCGTCGTACCTCGAGCGAGCCCCAGGTTTATGAACCCAAGCCAAACTGGTTAAGGGTCAAGGCTCCGACCGGCAGTCGCTTCGAAGCGGTCAAGCGCAATGTCAGCGAGCACCGCCTCAGCACCGTGTGCCAGGAATCCCACTGCCCGAACATGGGTGAGTGCTGGTCAAACGGCACGGCCACGATCATGTTGATGGGCTCGGTCTGCACCCGTGCCTGCCGCTTCTGTGCGGTGGACACCGGTAACCCGAACGGCTGGCTGGACAAGGAAGAGCCACAGAACACCGCCAAGTCGGTGGAGCTGATGGCCCTGCGTTACATCGTGCTGACCTCGGTGGATCGTGATGACCTGCCGGACGGCGGTGCCGCGCACTACGCAGCCTGCGTCCAGGCAATCAAGGCCAACACGCCGCAAGTGGTCGTGGAAGCGCTGACCCCCGACTTCGACGGCGACCTGCCGTCCATCGAGCGCGTGGTGGATTCCGGTCTCGAAGTGTTCGCTCAGAACGTCGAGACAGTCGAACGCCTGACCCGCGAAGTACGCGATCCTCGCGCCGGCTACCGCAAGACCCTCGACGTACTGGCCCACGCCAAGCGCCATCGCCCGGACGTGCTCACCAAAACCAGTCTGATGCTCGGCCTGGGCGAGACCGACGACGAAGTGTTCGAAGCGATGGAAGATATGCGCGCCGTGGGCGTGGATATCCTCACCCTGGGTCAGTACCTGCAGCCGACCCGCAATCACCTGACGGTAAAGCGCTGGGTGAGCCCGGACGAATTCAACCGATTCCGCGAGATCGGCCTGCAGATGGGCTTCATGGAAGTGGCAGCCGGCCCTCTGGTGCGCTCCAGCTATCGGGCGGACAAGGTGTTCGAGAAGAACAATCTGGGCCTGGCAGCGCCAGTACCGGTGCCTGGGCAGCAGGTCAACACCAGCCTGATTCCTGCGCTGAACGTCAACTGATCACCTGGTATCGCTACGCTCAAGTTGACCAGGCTCATCCGTAGCCTGGCGTTGAGCGCAGCGATACCCAGGGAAACCGCTCTACGGCAACTGCGCTAGCGCAAAGTTCGCCGGCTACTGCACATACCCCAACCGCTGACGAAGAGCCTGCTCAAGGCGCTCGGCAACCTCGTCGAAACGCAGCGGCGCGTCCAACTGATCCCTGAGTTGCGTCATTTTCAAGCCGGCATAACCGCACGGATTGATGCGCTGGAACGGGCGCATATCCATGTCGACGTTGAGTGCCAGGCCGTGAAATGAGCAACCACGGCGCACACGCAGGCCCAACGAAGCGATCTTGTCGCCATTGACGTATACACCCGGTGCATCTGCCTTTGGCGCCGCCTCGACGCCGTAGCTCGCCAGAACGTCGACCAGCGTCTGCTCCATGGCACTGACCAGCTCACGCACGCCCAGATCAAGGCGGCGCAGATCCAGCATCAGATACGCCACCAGTTGGCCTGGCCCGTGATATGTCACCTGCCCGCCGCGCTCCACCTGGATCACCGGAATGTCACCGGGGGCCAGTAGATGCTCGGGCTTGCCGGCCTGGCCCTGGGTGAATACCTGCGGGTGCTGCAACAGCCAAATCTCGTCCGGCGTGGCGTCGTCGCGCTCGGCAGTCAGCGTGCGCATCGCCTCAAGGGTCGGCAGATACTCCACCACCCCCAGATGACGCACGATAAGGTCGGCTGCCGCCACTACAGCACCATTTGCACGCGGCCGGTGGCGCGCAGGTCGACATGGATCGCCTGCAGTTGCTCGACACCGGTGGCGGTGATCAGCACCTGCACGGACAGGAAGCGGCCTTTGCTGCTATCACGGGTCACCAGGGTGCCAGCATCGAGGTCAGGCGCATGGCGCTGGATCACCTCAATCACCATGTCAGTGAAGCCGTCACCGGCCTCGCCGATCACCTTGATCGGGTAGTTCGGACAGGGGAATTCGATTTTCGGAGCTTGTACGTCGGTATCGGTCATGATGTTCACTGATCCAAAATGAAACGCCCTCGGGTCGAGGGCGTTCATCGAAACATGGGGGCGAGCTGTCAGTTAAACAACCCGTAGAAGAACAGCCGAATGCTATCCCACAGGCTGCGGAAGAAGCCACCCTCCTCGACAGCTTCCAGCGCGACCAGATCGGCACTGTGCACCACCTGATCACCCATTTTCACCTCGACCTTGCCTATCACGTCGCCCTGGGCGATCGGGGCAGTGATCTGCGGATTGATGGTCATGCTGGCCTGCAATTTTTCCAGTTGCCCCTTGGGTAGGGTCAGGGTCAGATCCTGAGCCAGACCGGCTTTGACCTGAGGAGTTTGCCCCTTCCAGACAGGCGCTTGAGCCAGTTCGGCGCCCTTCTGATAGAAGGTGCGGGTTTCGAAGAAGCGGAAACCATAGGTCAGCAGCTTCTGGGTTTCAGCGGCGCGAGCACGTTCGCTGTCGGTGCCGAATACCGAAGTGATCATCCGCGCGCCATCACGTACAGCCGAAGCCACCAGGCAGAAGCCGGCTTCATTGGTGTGGCCAGTTTTCAGGCCATCGACAGTGCGGTCACGCCACAGCAGCAGGTTGCGGTTGGGCTGCTTGATGTTGTTCCAGAGGAACTCTTTCTGCGAGTAAATAGCGTAGTGCTCGGCATCTTCATTGATGATGGCGCGCGCCAGAATCGCCATGTCATGAGCACTGGAGTAGTGCTCGGGGTGCGGCAGGCCAGTGGCGTTCATGAAGTGGCTGTTCTTCATGCCCAGACGCTCGGCAGTAGCATTCATCATGTCGGCGAAGGCGTCTTCACTGCCGGCGATGTGTTCGGCAATCGCGATGCTGGCGTCATTGCCGGACTGAATGATGATGCCATGCAGCAGATCATCGACCGAGGCCTGACTATTAACCGGCAGGAACATGGTGGAACCACCGGAAGCAGCACCACCCGTGCGCCAGGCATGCTCACTGATAGTGACCATGTCCTGCTCGCCGATCTTGCCGTTGCGGATTTCCAGGGTGGCGATGTAGGCGGTCATCAGCTTGGTCAGGCTGGCTGGCGGCAGGCGCTCGTCACCATTGTTATCGATAAGGACGTTGCCGCTGGCGCCATCCATCAACACATAGGACTTGGCTGCCAGTTGCGGTGGAGCCGGCAACGGCGCTTGGTTGGCCCAGGCGCTGGAGGCGCCGAGCAGCATAAGTGACAGGAAGATGCGTTGCGCGAAGCTGGTGATTTTCATCCGTCTCTCTAAATCGCTGATGGTCGAACAGGCCCTTGCGGGCAAGTATGAAATGTCATCGCCGCACGGTGACGGCGATTCCCTGCTTAGTCAGGCGGCAGGCCAATTAGTTGCCAGCGTCGGAGGGCTATGCCCTCAGTCTGCCTTGACCAGAGTCGCTTGACCGAGGTTGGCCACGCGAATGCTTTCACGCACCCGCTCAGCCTCGACCTGGCTGTTGATCGGCCCCAGTCGGACGCGGTGCAGTATCTGCTGGTTGAGCACCACTGAGTTGATGAACACCGGCGCACTCACCGACTCGCTCAACTTGGACTTGAGGAGCTCCGCAGCGTCGGGATTGGCGAAGGCTCCCACTTGGAGATACAGGCCAGACGCTGCGGCTGAAGCGTTTTTTTTTGAGTCGATCTGCACCGGCACGGTGGCCGCGGCATGCTGCTGCGGTGGTGGCGAATACTGCTCGACCGGTGCACTGGCTATTTGCAACTGGGCAGCCTGTGCGGGCTGAACCTTGGCCATCTGCGGCTGCGCCAGCACCATCGGCACCGGGCGGCCTTGCTGAGCCCACCATTCAGCCGGATCGATACCCTCGACATGAACCTGAGCGGTGCCCTTCTCCGCATAACCGAGCTTCTTGGCCGCTGCGAAAGACAGGTCGATGATGCGATCAGAGTAGAACGGGCCGCGGTCGTTGACGCGCAGGATCACGGACTTGCCGTTCTCCAGGTTGGTCACTCGCACGTAGCTGGGCAGCGGCAGGGTCTTGTGCGCGGCGGTCATGCCGTACAGGTCGTAGGCCTCGCCGTTGGCAGTAGCCTGACCGTGGAACTTGGTGCCGTACCAGGACGCAGGGCCCGTTGCCTTGTAGCGACGGGCATCGGCGATCGGATAGTACTGCTTGCCAAAGACCACGTAAGGGCTGGCTTTCACCGGGCCGTAATGCGGCATAGGGATAGCGTCTTGGATCTTCGAGACGTCGACGTCCCACCAGGGTGCGCCATCTTTATGCGGGCGGTTGAAATCGCCTGGGCCGGAAACCGACCCACCTGAAGCCTGCACCGGCGACGTGGCCGTTGGCGCGCGACTGGAAGAGCAGCTCGCCAGCATCAGTGCAAGGATGCCGCACGCGGCCAGCTTGAACGGCAAACCCGTCATTGATTGGCACCTCGGGCCTGAACCAGCAACTCGGACAACTGATTGACCGCCATGGCGTACATCACGCTGCGGTTATAGCGAGTGATGACATAGAAATTCGGCTGACCGATCCAGTACTCGGCACCCTCGGCGCCTTCGAGGCGGAACGCGGTAACCGGCAGGTCATCGGCAAGCACGTCATTGCTCGACCAGCCCAGTGCACGCAGTTCACCCACGTTCTTTTCCGGGTCGAGGCCGGCGCTCAGGCCCTGCTCGACTTGCTCGCCCTTGACAGTGGCAAGACTAGCCACCGGTTGGCCCGGCTGCCAGTTATGACGTTTGAAGTAGCTGGCAACGCTGCCGATGGCATCGGTCGGGTTGCTCCAGATATTGATATGGCCGTCGCCGTCGAAATCCACCGCATAGGCGCGGAAGCTGCTCGGCATGAACTGCGGCAGGCCCATGGCTCCCGCATAGGAGCCCTTCAGGCTGGCAGGGTCGACCTGTTCTTCACGGGTCAGCATGAGGAACTCGCGCAGTTCCTTGCGGAAGAACGGCGCACGCGGCGGGTAATCAAAGGCCAGGGTCGACAATGCATCGATCACTCGATAATTGCCGGTATTGCCACCGTAGGAGGTCTCTACTCCGATGATGGCGACGATGATCTCGGCGGGCACGCCGTATTCTTTCTCGGCACGCGCCAAGGCTTCAGCATGCTCGTTCCAGAACGCCACGCCTTTGTTGATACGTGCATCGGTGATGAAGATCGGCCGATATTCCTTCCACGGCTTGACCCGCTCGGCGGGACGCGAAATGGCGTCGAGAATCGCCTGTTTGCGCTCCACACCGGTGAACAGCGTGCTCAGTTGCTCGCTGGCGAAACCGTAATCACGGGTCATCTCGGTGATGAACTCGCCAACTTGCGGCGAGTTCGCGTACTCGTTGACAGCCATCGCCTGTGGAGCCCCGAACAGGCCGGCAACCGCCAGCCAGTGTGCATGTCGTGCGGCCCAGCCACGCAAAATCTGCATTGAATTCATAACCCCAATCAAGCCTGAGCGATCCACTTACGGTGCGTGTGGATAGACATCAGAATTCCGAAACCCGACAACAACGTAATCAAAGACGTGCCGCCATAACTGATAAACGGCAGCGGCACACCCACTACCGGCAACAAACCACTGACCATGCCGATATTGATGAAGACATAGACAAAGAAGGTCATGGTCAAACCACCGGCGAGCAGCTTACCGAACAGCGTCTGCGCTTGCACGGTAATCACCAGACCGCGTGCAATCAACAGAATGTACAAAAGCAGCAACAGACAGACACCAATCAGGCCAAATTCTTCGGCCAAAACAGCAATGATGAAGTCCGTATGGCTTTCCGGCAAAAAATCCAGGTGCGACTGAGTACCAAGCAGCCAGCCTTTGCCGAACACGCCGCCCGAGCCGATCGCCGCCTTCGACTGAATGATGTTCCAGCCAGCGCCCAGCGGGTCGCTCTCCGGGTTGATGAAGGTCAGCACCCGGCGCTTCTGGTAGTCGTGCATGACGAAAAACCACATAGCCACGGCAATTGGCGCCAGCGCTGCGACTGCGCCAGCGATCCAGCGCCACTGCAGCCCGGCCATGAATAGCACGAAGGCTCCGGAGGCGAGAATCAGCACGGACGTGCCCAGATCCGGTTGTAAAAGAATCAGTACGAACGGTGTGACGATGAGCCCCAGGCTGACAGCGACGTGCTTGAGGCTGGGTGGCAATGTGCGCTTGGACAAATACCAGGCCATGGTCGCCGGCATCAGGATCTTCATGAATTCCGACGGCTGGAAGCGGATCACCCCGGGAATGTTGATCCAGCGCGTGGCCCCCATGGCGTTATGGCCCATCACGTCCACCACCACCAGCAGACCGACACCACACAGATAGCCCAGTGGCACCCAGCGGGCCATGAAGCGCGGCTCGAACTGGGCGATCACCACCATCGCCACCAGACCGATGCCGAACGAGCTGGCCTGCTTCATCAGTAGGTCGACGTTCTTGCCGCTGGCCGAATAAAGGATAAACAGACTGCCGGTGGCGAGCAGCAATAACAGCAGCAGCAGAATGCCGTCGATGTGCAAGCGCTGCAGCAAGCTGGAGCGGCGCCGCAGGACATCGTCGGTGGAAAGCGTACGGTCGAAGCTACCGGTCAGACTCATGGATGCTTCACCTCTGCGTTAAGCGGTACCGACGCACCGGGCGTGGCATATTCGGCCTTGAGTTGACCGTTTTCGTCGAGCAGCCAGGCATCCATCACCTGCTTGACCACCGGAGCGCCCACGCCGGAGCCTGACTCACCGTTCTCGACCATCACCGCCACGACGATCTGCGGGTTGTCCGCTGGGGCGAAACCGACGAACAGGGCGTGGTCACGATGGCGTTCCTGCACCTTGCTGCGGTCGTACTTCTCGCCCTGCTTGATGGCCACGACCTGCGCCGTACCGCTCTTGCCGGCAATCCGGTAGGCCGCAGCGTCACCGACCTTGCGCGCCGTACCCCGCGCACCGTGCATCACCGCCTCCATGCCGAGACGCGCGTAATCCCAGGATTTGGGATCGCGCAGCACGATATCCGGAATCGGATCCGGATCATGGGGCAGGCTGCCGTCGATGGTTCTCGCCAAATGCGGGCGAATCCACTTGCCCTTGGTCGCCATCAGCGCGGTAGCCTGGGCCAGCTGCAGCGGCGTGGTCTGCATATAACCCTGGCCGATGCCGAGAATCAGCGTTTCGCCCGGGTACCAGGGCTGACGGTAGCGCGCACGCTTCCAGTCACGCGACGGCATCAGACCGGCGGTTTCCTCGAACATGTCCAGGGACACCCGCTGACCAATCCCGAAACGGGTCATGTAGTCATGCAGGCGATCAATGCCCATCTTGTGGGCCAGATCGTAAAAGTAAGTGTCGTTGGAGCGCATGATCGCAAGGTTGAGATCGACCCAGCCATCGCCGGTGCGGTTCCAGTTGCGGTATTTGTGGCTGTGGTTGGCCAACTGATAGAAGCCCGGGTCGAAGACCCGTGACGTTGGGGTAATCACCCCGGCATCCAGGCCGGCCACCGCGACCATCGGTTTGATCGTCGAGCCTGGAGGATACAAACCACGCAGCACGCGGTTATAGAGCGGCCGGTCGATGGAGTCACGCAGCTCGGCGTAGGCCTTGAAACTGATCCCGGTCACGAAGGGGTTGGGATCGAAGCTCGGCTGGCTGACCATCGCCAGCACTTCGCCGGTGGACGGCTGGATGGCCACCACCGCACCGCGCCGACCGCCAAGCGCCTGCTCGGCGACTTCCTGCAGATGCACATCCAGGGTCAGCATCACATCCTTGCCGGGCAAGGGATCCGTGCGATTGAGCACACGCAGTACGCGACCACGGGCGTTGGTCTCGACCTCTTCGTAGCCGACCTTACCGTGCAATTGATCTTCGTAAAAACGCTCGATACCGGTCTTGCCGATATGGTGAGTGCCGCTGTACTCGACCGGGTCGAGCTCCTTGAGCTCACGCTCGTTGATACGCCCCACATAACCGACCGAGTGGGCGAAATGCTCGCGCTGCGGATAGTGCCGCACCAGTTGCGCCACCACCTCGACGCCGGGCAGGCGGAACTGGTTTACCGCCAGCCGGGCGATCTGCTCCTCGCTGAGCTCGAACAGCACGGGCACCGGCTCAAAAGGCCGGCGCCCCTGGCGCACGCGGCGCTCGAACAACTCGCGATCATCGGGAGCGAGCTCCAGCACCTCGACGATGACATCCAGTACCTGCTCCCAATCGCCCGCCCGCTCGCGGGTCAGACTGAGGCTGAAGCTGGGCCGGTTATCGGCGATGATCACCCCGTTACGGTCGTAGATCAGCCCGCGGTTGGGCGGAATCGGCTGCACGTGGATGCGGTTGTTCTCCGCCAGCGTGGAGTGATACTCGTACTGAATCACCTGCAGGTAATACATGCGCGCGATCAGCACCAGGGTCAGCACCAGAAAAAACGCGCCACCGACCAGCGCGCGCTTGCGAATGAGGCGCGCGTCCTTCTCGTGGTCTTTTAGGCGAATCGGCTGGGGCATCGGGACTGCTGACTACTTGTGATAAGGGTGACCGGACAACACCGTCCAGGCCCGATAGATCTGTTCGCCGACCAGTATCCGTACCAGCGGGTGAGGCAACGTCAGAGGCGACAGCGACCAACGCTGCTCGCTACGCGCCTGAACTTCCGGCGCCAGCCCTTCCGGGCCGCCGACCATGAGGTTGACGGTGCGTGAATCGAGACGCCACTTGTCCAGCTCGACCGCCAACTGCTCGGTGCTCCAGGGCCGCCCTTCGACTTCCAGGGTGACGATGCGTTCCCCAGGCTGCACCTTGGCCAGCATGGCTTCGCCTTCCTGGCGGATCATCCGCGCCACGTCGGCATTCTTGCCGCGCGTGGTCAGAGGAATTTCCACCAACTCCAGAGACAGCTCAGAGGGCATGCGCTTGGCATATTCCTGCCAGCCATCTTCGACCCAGCGCGGCATGCGCGAGCCGACGGCGATCAGTTTGATACGCACGACAGGCTACCTTTACTCGCGCTCGATGCCTTGCTGCGCACGGCTCTGCTCGGCGCCCTGCCACAAACGCTCCAGGTCATAGAACTGGCGAGCGGTCGGCAGCATCACATGGACGACGATATCGCCCAGGTCGAGCAGTGCCCACTCGCCGCTATCCAGGCCTTCGCTGCCGATTGGCCGCACGCCCTGCTCCTTGGCCTTTTCCAGCACGTTGTCGACCAGCGACTTGACGTGACGGCTGGAGGTGCCGCTGGCGATCACCATGAAATCGGTGATGCTGGTCTTCTCGCGCACATCGATGGTGGTGATGTCCTGCGCCTTGATCTCTTCCAGTGCTGCGATGGCCACTTTGACCAGGTCTTCACTGTGCATGGTTTGCTTCGTCATAACTAACTCGTTTGCCTCGTGTTCGATTTACCCACGGTACAGTCCATGGGCATTGATATAAGCCAGTACCGCATCGGGCACCAGAAAACGCACCGAGCGGCCGTTCGCCAGCAGCGAACGGATCTGCGTGGCAGACACCGCCAGCGGTGTCTGCCAAATGAATGAAATCTGTCCCGCCGGCCCGTCCAGCGCCAATGGGTCGGCGATATTACGCGCCGCCAGCAGGTCACGCAGCGGTTCGCTGGCCTCGCTGTCGGCATCCGGGCGCTGCAACACCAGGATATGGCAGTGGCACAGCAACTCGTCCCAACGGTGCCAGACTGGCAAGCCGCAAAAGGCATCCCAGCCCAGAATCAGAAACAACTGGTCATCCGCCGCCAGCTCAGCACGCAGCGACTCCAGGGTGTCGATGCTGTAGGACGGTTTGTCACGCTGTAGCTCGCGATCATCCACCCGCAACGGCGGTAATCCCACCACCGCCTGCTCGACCATCGCCAGGCGATCCTGCGCCCCGACCTGCGGGGTTTCCCGGTGCGGCGGCCGCGCACTGGGGATCAACCGCAACTCATCGAGCCCCATAAACTCGACCACCTCCAGCGCGCCGCGCAGATGGCCGATATGCACCGGGTCGAAAGTACCGCCCAACAGCCCGATGCGTTTGCGGCTTGCCATCAGGTGCGCACGTGACCGTCGCCGAATACCACGTACTTCTCGCTGGTCAGCCCCAACAGACCGACCGGACCACGGGCGTGCAGTTTGTCGGTGGAAATACCGATCTCCGCGCCCAGGCCGTACTCGAAACCATCGGCAAAACGCGTCGAGGCGTTGACGATCACCGAGCTGGAATCCACTTCGGTAAGAAAGCGCCGTGCATCACTGAAGTTCTCGGTGATGATCGCGTCGGTGTGCTGCGAGCCGTAGGTATTGATGTGTTCGATGGCCGCATCCAGCGAGTCGACCACGCGGATCGCCAGGATCGGCGCGTTGTACTCGGCATACCAGTCGTCTTCGCTGGCCTCCAGTACATCGCTGCCCAGCAGCGAGCGGGTCTGCGCGTCGCCACGCAACTCGACACCCTTGTCACGGTAGATGGCAGCCAGCGGCGGCAGTACGCGTGCGGCGATATCGGCATGCACCAGCAGGGTTTCCATGGTGTTGCACGGCGAGTAGCGCTGAGTCTTCGAGTTGTCGCAGACGCGAATGGCCTTGTCGAGGTCAGCGGCGATATCCACATAAACGTGGCAGACGCCATCCAGATGCTTGATCACCGGCACCTTGGCTTCGCGGCTGACGCGCTCGATCAGGCCCTTGCCGCCACGCGGCACGATCACATCGACGAATTCCGGCAAGGTGATCAGCGCGCCAACGGCGGCGCGGTCGGTGGTTTCCACGACCTGTACCGCACTGGCCGGCAAACCGGCCTCTGCCAGGCCGGCCTGAATGCAGCGGGCGATAGCCTGGTTGGAATGAATGGCCTCGGAGCCGCCACGCAGGATGGTGGCGTTGCCGGACTTCAGGCACAGGCTGGCCGCATCGATGGTCACGTTGGGTCGTGACTCGTAGATGATGCCAATCACGCCCAGCGGCACGCGCATCTTGCCTACCTGAATGCCGGACGGCAGATAGCGCATGCCCTGAATCTCGCCGATAGGATCGGGCAGCGTGGCAACCTGACGCAGCCCTTCGATCATGCTGTCAATGACCTTGGGGGTCAGTGCCAGACGATCGAGCATGGCCGGCTCAAGTCCGTTGGCACGGCCAGCGGCGAGATCCAGTTCATTGGCGGCAACCAGCTCGGCGCGCGAGGCGTCGAGTGCGGCGGCGGCGGCCTGCAGGGCCTGGTTCTTCTGCGCGGTGCTGGCCCGCGCGAGCACGCGCGAAGCCTGGCGGGCGGCGCGGCCCAGGCGGGTCATGTAGTCAAGCACGGACTCGGTCATGGCAACTCAGGTCTGGCAGTTGGAAAAAGTTGCTGATTATAGCGGTCATGCCGCTCCGCGCACAGCGGCGCCTGGCAGATGGTTGTTTCCAGCTGCAAGCGGCGAGCCGAAGCCTATTGCGACATACGCGCATCTGCCTCTCTGCCAGGCCTTGTTGCTATGATCGCCCGCGCCAGCCCGGCCGCGCATGACGCACATGGCGAAGGAACCGCTTTTCGGATGAATGGGTCGAAGGCTGCGATTTCTCATTTATAAGGTGTCCATACATGGGCGAGTGGCTCGATAGTCTGACTACCTGGCTTGCGGCCAACCCGCAGTGGCTGGGCCTGGCGATCTTCCTGATCGCCTGCATCGAATGCCTGGCCATCGCCGGCATCATCGTTCCCGGTACCGTGCTGCTATTCGCCGTCGGCGTGATGGCCGGCAATGGCGCCCTGAGCCTGTGGGAAACCCTGGCGCTGGCGTACTTTGGCGGCCTGCTTGGCGACGCCATTTCCTATGCCCTGGGTCGTTACTTCCACCAGGACATCCGTCGTCTGCCGGGCCTGCGCAGCCACCCGCAATGGCTCAGCGGCGCGGAGACCTACTTCGAACGCTATGGCGTCGCCAGCCTGCTGCTTGGCCGCTACATCGGCCCACTGCGGCCTATGCTGCCGATGGTCGCGGGCATGCTGAGCATGCCGATCGGCCGTTTTATCGCCGTCAGTATGCTAGCCGCCGCTGGCTGGGCAGTCGCCTACCTGGTTCCGGGCTGGGCCGCCGGTGCCGCCCTGCGCCTGCCGCTGCCCGAGGGTTTCTGGCCCCAGGCTGCAGTAGTCGCCGCAGGCCTGGCACTGCTGCTGGTGCTGACCATCCAGAGCAGTCTGCGCGAACAGCGCCAGGCCAGCCTGATCGCAGCCGGACTGGGCACCATTCTGCTGATCGCCCTGTTCATCGGCTGGCCACATCTGATCCAGCTGGATCAGGGCCTGATGACCCTGATCCAGGAAGAGCGCAATCCGCGTTTCGACTACATAGCGGTAGCGATCACTCACTTCGGCGATTTCGACGTTCAGTTGGCGGTCGCCGCCCTGCTCTGCGTGTTGCTGCTGCTCGCCCGCAAATGGCAGGCTCTGCTGTTCGCAGGCGGGGCCATGCTCAGCACCGCCCTGGCCAATGGCACACTCAAGGGACTGTTCGAGCGAGCGCGCCCTGAAGTGCTGCTCGAGCCGCTGCATACCTACAGCTTTCCCAGCGGGCACAGTTCTGCGGCCTTCGCATTCTTCCTGGCCACGGCCGTGCTCGCCGGCCGTGGGCAACCTGCACGCCTGCGCCTGACCTGGATACTGCTGGCTTGTCTGCCGGCGCTGGCAATTGCCCTGTCGCGGGTTTACCTGGGCGTTCACTGGCCGAGCGATATCATCGCTGGCGCCTTGCTGGCCAGCAGCCTGTGCGCATTGAGCCTGGCGTTGATGCAACGCTTCGCCTCACTGCCGCCACTGCCGGCAAAGGTCTGGTGGATGATCGTGCCGAGCTGCGCCCTGCTGCTGACAACCATGGCGCTGTGGCGGATGTCGGAAGGCGTGGAGATTTACCGTTACTGAGCCGGGCCGTCGCCCTGCAACTGCTCGACCAGCTCCTGCAGCATGTCCAGGCGCCGCGTGGCGTCTGGTTCTGCCAGCAAGGCAATCTTATGCTCGGCACTGAACGGCAATAGATAGCCGAGCTTGTCAGCCAGCTCGGCCTGGCTGTCGGCACTGCCGCCCATGTCCAGGCTGGCGACCATCGGGTGTTCGGCCAGGGCTCCCAGCAGCGCCAGCAGGTCGGCATGCTCCTCATCCAGTGGCAGCTGGGGCTGCTCGTCGAGCCACTCGACCTGGGCCAGGGTCAGTTTGTCCGGCAACACCTGCGCCTGCTTGACGCGAAACCGTCGACCGCCCTGCACACGAATGCCCAGCAGGCCGTTGGGACGCTGCTGGAAATCGATGATGGTCGCCTCGCAGCCCATCTGCGCAACGCGCTCGGCAGCGTCGCCCGCCTCGGCCCCCTCGACGATGCACACCACGCCGAAGCCTTCGCCCTGCTTCATGCAGCGGCTGATCATGTCCAGATAGCGCGCTTCGAATATCTGCAGATCCAGCACGCAGCCGGGAAACAGAACGGTATGCAGCGGAAATAAAGGTAGGGTCATTGCGGTTCTCAACTCAGGAAGACGACAGCCAGTGGCAGCAGGATGGCCGTGAACACCCCCATCAGGCTCATGGCCAGGGCCGCGAAGGCACCACATTCCTCGCTCTCCTGCATGGCTCGCGAGGTGCCGACCGCATGGGCAGTCATGCCCAAAGCCATGCCCACGGCAGCGTGGTGATGGACGCCACACCAGCGCAGCAGCGACGGCCCGATGATCGCCCCCAGCACGCCGGTGATCATCACGAACACCGCGGCCAGCGCCGCCAGGCCGCCGATCTGGCTGGCCACCAGCATGGCGATTGGCGAGGTCACCGACTTGGGCGCCATGCTCATCAGCATGTTGTGTTCGGCCCCCAGCATCCAGGCCAGCGCCACACCAAGGACGGTGGCGACCACCCCGGCGATCAGCAGGGTCAGCACGGTAGGCCAGAATACCTGACGGATACGTCGCAGGTTGAGGTAGAGGGGCACCGCCAGAGCGACGGTGGCCGGCCCTAGGAAAATAGTCAGCGCCTCGGCACCGCTCTTGTACTCGCTGAAGGTCAGTCCGCAGAGCAGCAGAATGGCGATGACCAGCAGGGTCGATACCAGTACCGGCTGCAGGAATACCCAGCGGGTCTTCTCGTAGGCCGCGATAGCCAGTTGATAGGCGCCCAGGGTGATGCCCGCCCCGAACAGCGGATGGTGGGTGACGGCCATCCAGGCGCCGTGCCAGTCGAGCATCATCCCTCCCCCCGGCGGCGCGTCTGGCGCTCGATCAATTTCTGCATCATCCAGCCGGCGAACACCAGGGACAGGATCAACGACAGCACCAGCGCACCGATCACCGCCCAGAAGTCGGCGACGATCGCCTCCGCGTAGGCCATCACGCCGACGGCAGGCGGCACCAGCAGCAACGGTAGGTATTTGAGCAGGCTGCTGGCGGCCTGCTGGATCGGCTCGTCGACCTGGCCACGGCAGAGCAGAAACACCACCAAGAGCAGCATGCCGAGAATCGGCCCCGGCAACATCGGCAGAAACAGCGCGTTGATCGCCGTGCCGAGCAGTTGGCAAAGCACCAGCCAGAACAGGCCACGAAGCAGCATGAAGACTCCCCTCAAACACTGGGCAGGCGCGCCAAGCAAGACGGCGCCACCTTACAAAGCGGCCATTATAGTCAGGTAACAGAGGCGGCTTAACAGTGCCAGATCATCTGCAATTGACCGGTTCAGCCCATCAGGGCGCCGTCAGTCGCTTTGCGGCATACTGCCGATATCGCTCATCTGACCTGGACGTCCCCGCATGTTTCGCCTCGCGCCCCTGGCTCTGGTTCTTTCCCTCGCCGCCTGCGGCCAGAGCACATCCCTTCTGCCTCCCGACGCGATTCTGCCGGACGGCTCGCGCTATCACGGCAATGTGGTCGACGGCCTGCTGCAAGGCGAGGGTCGCCTGGATTACCCCAATGGCAGCGTGTTCATTGGCCACTTCCTCAACGGTCAACGCCATGGCGCTGGAGAGTGGCGCGGCGCCAATGACGAGCACTACGTCGGTGAATTCGTTGCGGGCAGTTACCAGGGACAAGGCAACCTGAAGAAAGCCGATGGCAGCCAGTACAGCGGCGGATTTCTCAACGGTCGCTTCAGCGGCGAAGGCACTCTGGAGGAAGCCGGGCAGACTTACCGTGGGCAGTTCCGCGATGGCCGTTTTCACGGTCTGGGTACGCTCGAGCAAGCCGACGGCAGTCGATTTCAGGGCCAGTTCGTAAAAGGCCTGCCCGACGGCCAGGGCGTGCATCAGGACGAACTCGGCAATCAGCTTTCCGGCCACTTCGTGGGTGGAGAATTGAAGGGGGACGGCAACTACCAGGGCAGCGACGGCGACAGTTACGACGGCGAATTGCGCAACAGCCTGTTCCAAGGCAAAGGTCGCTACCAGAGCGCAGCGGGCAACGTCTGGAGCGGCACCTTCGCTGAGGGTGCGCTCAACGGCAAGGGCGAGTATGCCGGCGCCGATGGCGAACGCTATCAAGGACAATTCAAGGAGTGGCGTTATCAGGGCGAAGGTCACCTGCAGCAGCCTGATGGCAGCCGCTTCGATGGCCGCTTCGCCAACGGCCGCTACCATGGCGAAGGCACCCTGACCCTTGCCGACGGCAGCCTCCAGAAAGGCACCTGGCAGCGCGGCCTGCGGGTGCGTGACGAGAACGGCCAGGCCTTGCCGGATCCACTGGAAATCGGCCTGCTGAAACAGGGTGAGCTGCTCGACCAGGCCATCGCCGCACTTCCAGCGTCCACCCCACGCAGCGAACTCTATGCCCTGACGCTGGCCGGCGATGGCAAGCAGAGCGTGTTCCTGCGCGAGGCAGACTACGTTGCCAACCTGCTCGCGGGGCGTTTTTCCGCCTATGGCCGCATCACCCTGGCCAACCACCGCGATCACCTGGCCGACCGCCCACTGGCAACCCGGGAAAACCTGCGCCGCGCGGTACGCGCCATCGCCGAACGCAGCGGCCCGGAAGACCTGGTGTTCATCTACCTGACCAGCCACGGCTCGCGCGGCCATGAACTGAACCTGGATCAGCCACGCCTGCAACTGGCCGACCTGCCCGCCGACGAGCTGGCGACGCTGCTGCAGCCGCTGGCCGACCGCCACAAGGTGGTGGTGATTTCCGCCTGCTATTCCGGCGGGTTCATCCCGGCCCTGAAAGACGATAAGACCCTGCTGATGACCGCTGCACGGGCTGACCGGGTGTCGTTCGGCTGCTCGGAAGAAGCTGATTTCACCTATTTCGGCAGGGCGCTGTTCGCCGAAGCACTGCAGGAGACGGACGACTTGCAACGGGCTTTCGACCTGGCCAGCGCGGCCGTGGCAGAACGCGAACAGGCCGATGGCTTCGAGCCGTCCGAGCCGCAGATATGGGCGCCGCCTGCCGTGCTGGAGCACTGGAACGCCTTGCGTCAGCAACAAAGCGAAGCGGCCTTGAACGATAAATCTGCCGCCGCCCTCTAAACTACGTATCGAACAGCAGTCGAGGATCGACCATGTACCTGACCCCCCAGCACATTCTTCTGGCAGGCGCCTCCGGCATGACCGGCGAGCACCTGCTCGACCGCTTGCTCAACGAACCGACCGTAGAGCGTGTGCTGGCCCCGAGTCGCAGGTCGCTGGCCGAACATCCCCATCTGGAGAACCCGGTCGGGGAGCTGCTCGGGCTGCTGCCCGCGCTCGATGGGCCGGTACACACGGCGTTCTGCTGCCTGGGCAGCACCATCAAGCAGGCGGGCTCGCAGGATGCCTTCCGGGCGGTCGATCACGATCTGGTGGTGGCTTTCGGCAAGCGCGCCCGCGAGCTGGGTGCGCGGCACTTCGTGGTGGTCAGCGCGATTGGCGCGGATCCGCGCTCATCGGTGTTCTACAACCGCATCAAAGGCGAAACCGAAGAGGCGCTGAAGGCTCAAGGCTGGCCGCAACTGACCCTGGCCCGCCCTTCCCTGCTGCTTGGCCCACGCAACGAGTTCCGCCTCGGTGAACGCCTGGCGGCGCCCTTCATGCGCTGGCTGCCCGGCAAACACCGCGCAATCGACGTGACCGCCCTCGCCCGCGCGCTGTGGCGCCTGGCTCTCGAGGAAGGTGAAGGGTTGCGAGTGGTCGAGTCGGACGAGTTGCAGCGTCTCGGTCGCTGAGTACCGCTATTGCGCAGCGTTATCAGCGCACGACAAGCGCGTGCCTGCGCTGATAAACGTATTGGCTACGCCAGGGTCATTGCGCCCCCGGCGTATCACCTGATCAGAAAAGCCCAATCGCCCAGGCGAAGCCGAAGAGCATCAGCGAGAAGCCCCACATCAACCAGAACGAATAGCGGATGTGTTGGCCCATCTCCAACCTCGCCAGACCGAGCGCCAGCCACAGTGCTGGTGAGAACGGGCTGATGAAGGTGCCGATGATGTTGCCGATCATCAGGGCATAGACCACGCTCGGTGCTGCGACACCATGGGTCTCGACCACTTCCATGACCACCGGCAGCAAGCCGAAGTAATAGGCATCGGTGTTGAGCAGGAACTCCATCGGGAAGCCGAAGACCCCCAGGATGATGTGCAACTGGCCGATCATACTGGCGGGTAGCACCTTGACCAGATCCTGCGCGATGGACGTCAACATGCCGGTGCCGGAAAGAATCCCGAGCATCGAACCTGCGGCAAGGATGATCATGCCCATCCCCAACGCCGCTGCCGAGTGGGCCGCGATACGCTGCATCTGTAGCTTACCGTTCGGGTAGTTGATCAGCAGTGCCAGACTCAAGCCGATCATGAATACATAGCCGGCCGGCAGCACGCCGGTGAACAGCGCCACCAGCACCAGGACGAACAGACCCGCATTGATCCACATCCGCCCTGGTCGCTCGAGCGCGAGCTCCTCAGCACTGATTTCGCCAGGGCTGCCCACGTGATCCACCTCACCGTCGTCCACCACGGTGCCGCCAGTCGCGGCGATGCGACGCTGCTCGCGCCAGCCGAGCAAGGCAGCCAGCATGACCAGCAGCACCACGCCGACGCCCTGAACGGCCAGCAGCGGCCGCCATAGCTCCGTAACGTCGAGACCAGTGACTGCCGCCGAGCGACCCAGCGGCCCAGCCCAAGGCACCATGTTGAGGATACCGGCGCCGGTGGCCAGCAGCATCAGCATCAGGTACGGGCTCATGCGCAACTGTTTGTACAGCGGCAACAAGGCGGGAATGGTCAACAGGAAGGTGGTCGCGCCTGCACCATCAAGGTGAGCCAGCATGCCGATGATCGCCGTGGCGACCGCGACGGCGATGACGTTGCCACGGGTCAACTTGACCATGAAACCGATGATCGGGCGAAACAGCCCGGTATCCTGCAGCACACCGAAGAAGGTGATGGCGAAGATAAACATGGTGGCGATAGCCATCACCTTGCCAACGCCATCGGTGAAGAATCCTGAGATCTCTTCGGGCCCGAAACCCGCACAGAGCGCGCCCAGCAACGGCACCACGATCAACGGCAAGACGGGCGACATGCGCCCGCTCAGAAGCAGCACAACCAGGCAGAAAATGGTCAACAAGCCAATCAGGGTCAGCAAACCGGAGGTCTCCTATTCTTCTTGTGAGGATCGCTACACACGACACGAGCCGCGCATCCTAGAGCGCCAACCTTTCACCAACCTTTATCACAGGCGCCGCAAGTCCATGTTTTGTCAGTGAATGTGTAGGTACTGACGAAGATTGCAGACACCTGCAGAGGCAGCGCTTGCTAAGCTGACAACCCTTGCCAACCGTGGAGTTTCGCCATGCCTTCGAACAGAACTGCCTTGATCATCGGTGCCTCCCGCGGCATCGGCCTGGGCCTGGTGCGCCAACTGCACGCCGATGGCTGGCAGGTCACCGCCACGGTGCGCGACCCCGCCCGCGCCACCGATCTGCAAGCGCTGCAAGGCGTGCAGATCGAGTCACTGGATATCGCCGACGCGCCAGCACTACGACTGCTGAAGCGGCGGCTGAGCGGACAGGTGTTCGATCTGTTGTTCGTCAACGCCGGGATTCTCGGCCCTAGCCACCAGTCCGCAGCAGCCGCGACGACTGAAGAACTGGGCCAGTTGTTTCTGACCAACGTGGTGGCGCCGATTCGCCTGGCCGAGCAGTTGGTGGGTCAGCTGCGACCACAGACCGGCGTGCTGGCGTTCATGAGCTCGGGGCTGGGCAGCGTGGCCAATCCGGAAGGCAATAATCTGGCGCTGTACAAGGCCAGCAAGGCGGCGCTGAACTCACTGACCAACAGCTTCGTCTGCGAATTGCCGGAGCCGCGCCCGACGGTGCTTTCACTGCACCCGGGCTGGGTGAAAACAGAGATGGGCGGCGATGGCGCCATAGTCGAAGTGGTCGACAGCTGCCGCGGCCTGATCGAGCAGGTCGAGCGTCATGCCGGGCGCGGTGGTCATCACTTCGTCGATTACCAGGGCAACCCTATCGCCTGGTAACGAGGCCAGCCTGCAGGCCTTTGGAAACGAAGTTCTACAGACCGAGCATCGCCAGCATCAGGAAAGTGGCGAACAGCACGAAGTGGGTCATGCCCTCGATGGCGTTGGTTTCACCGTCATTGAGATTGATGGCGCAGACGATCAGGGTGATGAACACCATCACCGTCTGCACAGGGGTCATGGCCATCTGGAACGGTTGGCCGCTGTACAGCGCCATGGCTTCCATCACCGGCACGGTGAGAATCACCGTCGACAGCGATGCACCGAGGGCGATGTTGACCACCGACTGCATGCGATTGGCCAGCGCTGCCCGCAGGGCGGTGAGAATTTCCGGCGCCGCGGAAATTCCCGCCACCACGATGGCGGTCAGCACCGGTGGTGCGCCGGTACCTTCGAGGCCTACGTCCAGGGCCTGGGACATGACCTCGGCGAGCACGCCGATCACCACGACGCCAAACACCAGCACGCCCACCGACCAGCCGACGTTGACCTGCGACTCGCCGGCCCCGTGGCCGTCGCCGCCGCGGTTTTTCTTCTCCGGGTAGCTGTAGCTGAAGAAGTAACTGTGCGGGCCTACCTGCATGCGCAGGAACACGGCGTAGAGCACCAGCATGGCGCCGATGGTAAACACCGAGTACGCCTTCCAGTCCGACTCGGGAATGAATTCCGGCACTACCATGGAAATGCCCATGGCGGTAAGGATCATCACGCTATAGCTGCGTGCCGAGTCGTCGTTGTAAGGCTGCTCGCCGTGCTTGATGCCCCCCATCAGCGCAGCCAGACCAAGGATGCCGTTGATGTCGAGCATCACTGCCGAATAGATGGTGTCGCGCACCAGGGTCGGCGAGGCCTCATTGCTCATCATGATCGCCAGAATAACCACCTCGACCAGCACCGCCGACAGGGTGAGGATCATGGTGCCGTAGGGATCGCCGACCCGCTCTGCCAGTTGCTCGGCATGGTGAGCGACGCGCAGCGACGCACAAACGATTGCGCCGATCAGCGCGATCGCAGCGATCAGGGCAACACCCTGGCCATGCCCAAGCAACGCGTGCTCCAACGGCAGCGCGATGACCGCGGCGAGTACGGCCAGCAGCAGCCAGTATTCCTGCTTGATAGCATTGAACATGGGGCGATTCCTTTCAGAGAGGAGCAGATCGATCCTGCTCCGACTGCAACATCCTGTAAATAATTCAACCCACGTACCGCTCGGAGGTCTCGATGCCGCAAGGGCGCGCCCATGGAGTTAAACTTCGCGGCCACGTTTGATGAACGAGATTGTCCCATGTACGACTGGCTCAACGCCCTGCCCAAGGCCGAACTGCACCTGCATCTGGAAGGTTCTCTGGAGCCTGAGCTGCTGTTCGCCCTGGCCGAGCGCAACCGCATCGCCCTGCCCTGGAACGATGTCGAGGCGCTACGCGCGGCTTACGCCTTCAACAACCTGCAGGAATTCCTCGACCTGTATTACCGAGGTGCCGACGTGCTGCGCACCGAGCAGGATTTCTACGACCTGACCTGGGCCTACCTGCTCAAGTGCAAGGCGCAGAACGTGGTACACACCGAGCCGTTCTTCGACCCGCAGACCCACACCGACCGTGGCATCCCCTTCGAGGTGGTGCTGCGCGGTATCAAGCAGGCGCTGGTGGATGGCGAGAAACAGCTGGGCATCAGCCACGGCCTGATCCTCGCCTTTCTGCGCCACTTGCCTGAAGAGCAGGCGTTCCAGACTCTGGAACAGGCCATGCCGTTTCGCGATGCCTTCATCGCCGTCGGCCTGGATAGTTCGGAGAAAGGTTTCCCGCCGCGGCTGTTCGAGCGGGTGTTCGCCAAGGCCCGCAGTGAAGGCTTGCACGCTGTGGCGCACGCCGGCGAGGAAGGCCCGCCCGAGTACATCTGGGAAGCCCTGGATCTGCTCAAGATCGAACGCATCGACCACGGCGTGCGCGCCATCGAAGACGAGCGTCTGATGCAGCGCATCATCGACGAGCAGATCCCGCTGACTGTCTGCCCACTGTCCAACACCAAACTCTGCGTGTTCGAGCACATGGGCCAGCACAACATCCTCGACATGCTCGAGCGTGGCGTGAAGGTCACGGTCAATTCCGACGACCCGGCCTACTTCGGTGGCTACGTCACCGAAAACTTCGCAGCCCTGCACGAGGGCCTGGGCATGAGCGAAGACCAGGCCAAGCGTTTGGCGCAGAACAGCCTGGATGCCAGGCTGGTGTGAGTAGCCCGGTGTTGAGCGAAGCGATACCTTGGGCGGGTGATTCCTGGGTATCGCTGCGCTCAACCCAGGCTACGGGCAACGACCTGCTGCTCACTGCCAAAGGAGAACAACACATCTACTGGGCCAGCAAGCCGTAGGGTGGACGACGCTTTGTTCGTCCACCGTGGATAGTCAGGCTTACCGTGTTGCTTGCGCCCTCAGTTCCGCTCTGACGAGCGGGTTTCTTTTGGCATTGCCCGGATGGCCGGCCCCGCCAAAAGAAACCAAAAGGTCTAGCCCCGACATCCGGCCCCGGCTTCGCCGGGGTTCCCTCGCTACATCGTTGCTCCGAGGGCACGACCTAGGCGGCCCCCCACGAAGGGCCAACCCTGGCCCATCGCGGCTCTCGCGGCATCCATGCCGCTCAACCCTCTACATAACGATTCCACTCGGCCTCCTGAAGGGGCAATTGATGTTGCCTGTGAGCCTTGTGGAAAAAAGCACCTCAGTACGGCGTAGCGAGAACCGTTAGGCAAGTTGCCACGCACGGCAGGTGTGATCAATGCCCCTTATGGTCATGCCCGCCTTCGGCGGCCGGTTCATCCTTCTGCACCGCCACCTCGACCTGCACCTGACCAGCCTTTTCGAAGGTCAGGGTCAGCGGGAAACGTTCCCCGCTCTTCGCCTGCTGCTTCAGGTTGAACAGCATCACGTGATAACCCATGGGCGCGAATTTCACTTCGCCACCGGCTGGAATCACCACGTTCTGAACCTGCTGCATCTTCATCAGGCCGCCCACGTGGGCATGCTCGTGAATCTCCGCCTTGCCGGCTACAGGCGTCTCGACTGACAGCAGACGATCATCCTGAGCACCTTTGTTGTGCACCACGAAATAGGCGGCAGCGGTCGGCGCCACCGGCGGCATTTCCCGCGACCAGGGATGCTCGATATGCAACTCGCCAGCATCGTACTGGTGAGCGTTGGCCAGCAGGCTGGTGCCCAGCAGAGCGGCGGCTAGAACGATTTTCTTCAGTGACATGGCAACTCTCCATAAAGCGATTTGAATGAACGACCGTACCCGCAGGTACGCTCTTGAAGTCAGGCCAACCGACGTGCCGAAAGGCGCGACAGCAGCAGAAAATCCAGCGCCCAGATCAGCAGCAGCGAAGCGCCAACCAGCGGAAACAGCGCACCGAGCACGATCATGATCGCCACGCCGACCTTCCAGCGCGGCAGATCATGGCGCAGCGGCGGCACGCCAAGGCTGCCGCTGGGGCGGCGCTTCCACCACATGATCAAACCACTGACCGAACTGAGCAGAATCAGCAGGCATACGGCAAAAATGAACAACTGATGCGGCAGGCCATAGAGCTTGCCCATGTGCAGCATCACGCCACTTTCAACTGCACGGGCGGCAAGGCCGTAATCGCGCCAGCGTACATCGGCAAGCACTGCCGCACTGTACTGGTCGATATGCAGCGTGGCGTCGTTGCGTGGGTCGTCGGCGAATATCGCAATGGTGTAGACGCCAGTGGGAGTGGTCGGGAAAGTGATGCTGTAGCCCGGGTGCACGTCGCGTTCGCTGGCGATATCGACCACCTGCTGCAAGCTGACGGTCGGGTTGGCCGTTGAAGCCGGCATGACACCGCCATTGTGCGCCGCATGGGGATCGGACTCTGGCATCGGGGTATTTTCCAGCGCCCAGGGCACGGTCTGCTTGTGGCTCTGGTTGAGCTCACCAGCCTGGCGATCCGAGGTTGGCACCTCGTCCCACATGGCCGCCGGGAAGTGGTTCCAGGCTCCGGCGAACTGCTTGCCCCAGACGCCCGTCCAGGTCATGCCGGTAAGCAGCATGAACAGCAGCAACAAGGCGCCCCAGAAGCCCGTAACGGCATGTAGATCACGCCAGAACAGGCGGCCGCGGGCCGACAGCCGCGGCCATAGTACTCCCGACTTGTTGCTACCTCGCGGCCACCAGAGATACAGGCCGGAAACCACCAGCACCACGCCCCAGCCCGCCGCCAGTTCGATCAAACGATCTCCCGGCGTACCGATCAGCAGGTCGGCATGCACCGCACGGGCCAGCGCCTGCAGATTGTCGTGAGCATCCTGAGTACCAAGGATGGCCCCGCTGTAAGGGTCGACGAAAACGTTGCGGGTGCGCTCGCCAACCCCGACGACGAACTGCGCGCTACGGTCGACATCCACCGGTGGCAGGTATTGGCTGACGCTGCCCTGAGGGTAGACCGCCTGCACCCGAGCAAGCATTTCATCGGCTGTCAGCGACTGGCCGCTGGCCTGCACCTGCAACAGATCGGCGTACATCAGCTGATCGAGCTGCGGCTTGAACAGGTAGATGATGCCGGTCACCGACAGCATGATCATGAAGGGAATGACGAACAGGCCGGCATAGAAATGCCAGCGCCAGGCCAGGTTGTAGAACGAAGGTGTCGCGTTTCTCATGTGGAGCCCGATCCTGTACGTAAGCGAATTGCCCACAGCGCGAGGCGCGCGGCAGGCAAAGACAACCAAACGAAGTCAGGCGGTGAGCGGAGAAGCGCGAGGATTGGCCGATGGCCAGAGATAACGCAGGGCCCCGCCGGGTTCGGCATTGGGGCGAGGGTTGGCCGGGCGCTGGCGTGGCAACAAGCCCAGCAGGCCGAAGAAGGCGGCCAGCGCCAGGGCGACGAAGGTGGAGCACAGCGGGCAACCGGAGCCCGTCGAGGGCATAGGCATGCCGGAATCGACGCCGCCCATGTCCATACCACCACTGCCACTTGCATCCAGGGAACAGTAGCCGCCGTCCATGCCGCTGAGCTGCAGACCGGTCATCTGCCCGTGGCCGATGGCACAGGCGAACGCGCTGAACAGGACGCTGAAATACAGCACCCAGGCGAGCAACGAGCTATCAGAGCGGGACAAGTTCATGGGCAGCGATTTTAGGGCCTGTAGCGTGTCAGGTGCTGCGGTGGATTGCCGCAGAGCTTAGCGAGCCCACGGAGCCTGCGCCAGCAGTTCGGCGCAGCGCGCCTGAACGAAGTCGCGCAACAGGTGCACCGGCTTGCTCAATTGCTCGCGGTGGGTGCAGATCAGATTGAGGGGTGTAGGCTCACCCAGCAGATCCGGCAGCAAGACTTTGAGGCGCCCGGCGTGCACGTCACCTGCCACGTCCAGCCAGGACTTGTACACCACGCCCATCCCCGCCACAGCCCAGCGGCGCACCACATCGGCATCGTCGCTGAGCCGGTCGCCGGCGACCTGCAGGCTGTGCTCGGCGTTACCCTCATGAAAACGCCAACGCTCGTAGGCGCGGCCGCCGAGCATGTAGATCAGGCAATTGTGTTCGCGCAGCTCGCTGATCTGCAGTGGCTCGCCATGGCGCTGTAGATAGGCCGGCGCGGCGCACAGCACCCGGCGATTGCCCGGCGCGACCGGCAAGGCCACCAGGCTCGAGTCTTCCGGCTCACCGTAGCGCAGGGCGATATCCACAGGCTCGCGGAACAGATCGGTCACTCGATCACCGAGTAGCAGCCGCAACTGCACCTGCGGGTGCGTCTGCATGAAGGTATCGAGCCACGGCAGCAGGGTATTGCGGCCGAAATCGGACGGCACCGAAAGCTGCAGCGGCCCGCTGATGGCGGATTTGCTACCGGCCAACTGCTGGCGTCCGGCCTCGAGGCTCTGCAACGCCTGCCGGGCATGCTCGAGAAAGCCTTCACCCTCCCACGTCAGCCGCAGGCTACGAGTCGAGCGCACGAACAGACGTGCTTGCAACTGCTGCTCCAGACGCTTGAGACCTGCGCTGGCCACTGCAGGCGAGATAGCGAGCTGGCGGGCGGCTGCAGAGAGGCTGCCTTCCCCGGCGATGCGCACGAACAGTTGCAGGTCGTCAAAACGCAGCATGGCGTCGATCTTCAAAAAAATATTGAAAGAGACTCTACCTTCATCTGGTTTTTCCTAGCAATGGAATGGCGCAAGCTGCGCTCATCTCACTCCCCTACAGGACTCCTCCATGAAAGCCGTCGCCTACCACCAGTCGTTGCCCATCGATAACTCGCAAGCCCTGCAGGACGTGCAACTGGACGCGCCGACACCCGGCCCACGAGATCTGCTCGTCGAGGTGAAAGCCATCTCGGTGAACCCGGTGGACACCAAGATTCGCCGTAACGTGGCACCCGAGCAAGGTCAGGCCAAGGTACTGGGCTGGGACGCCGCCGGCGTGGTCAAGGCGGTGGGCAGCGACGTCACGCTGTTCAAGGTCGGCGACGAGGTTTCCTACGCAGGCGCCATCAACCGTGCGGGCGCCAACAGCGAGTTGCACCTGGTCGACGAACGTATCGTCGGGCGTAAACCGAGCAGCCTCCCCTTTGCCGAAGCTGCGGCCATGCCGCTCACGGCGATCACTGCCTGGGAGCTGCTGTTCGACCGTTTGCAGGTTGCTGAGGGTAACGCCGACCAGGGCCAGAGCCTGTTGATCGTCGGTGCAGCGGGTGGCGTCGGTTCGATACTGATGCAACTGGCGCGGCAGCTCACCGGGCTGACCGTGATCGGTACCGCCTCACGCCCGGAGACCCAAGCCTGGGTGAAGGAGCTGGGCGCTCACCACGTGATCGACCACAGCAAACCACTGAACGAGGAACTGGCGCGTATCGGCATCCCCCACGTCACCCACGTAGCCAGCCTGACCCAGACCGACCAACACTACGATGCACTGGTCGAAGCGTTGGCTCCCCAGGGTCGCCTGGCGCTGATCGACGATCCGGTTCAGCCACTGGATGTGATGAAACTCAAGCGCAAGAGCATTTCCCTGCACTGGGAACTGATGTTCACCCGCTCGCTGTTCGAAACCGCCGACATGATCGAACAGCATCGCCTGCTCGACCGCGTGGCCGACCTGGTCGATGCCGGCACCTTGAAAACCACTCTGGGCGAACACTTCGGCACCATCAACGCCGACAACCTGCGCCGCGCCCACTCCCTACTGGAAAGCGGCAAGGCAAAAGGCAAGATCGTGCTGGAAGGGTTTTAAGCCGGTTCATAGAACCGTGGAGCCGTTACCAGGTGGGAGCTCGCCGTGCGGGCGACTGCTTCGCGAGCATGGACTAGGCGTCCCCGCCCGCTCCCACAGGGATGTAGCCGCACCGGCAAAACGGTGGGTTACGGCGAACCACCTTCCGCACAATCCTCAACGCCTGTAACAGGCGCCTCACCCACCCTACGAAACCGAGGCAAGCCCGCAGATGTAGGGTGGGTGGAGCGACGCGTGGCACGGCTTCAAAAAGCCCACCGACTAAGGCGCGTCGCGTAACCCACCAACCGGTATCAACACCGCCGGGAGCGCCTCCCTACCGAAACTGCGCGCAATGATCCTCAGGCGCCAGCGCGGCGGTGTACCACACATAGTCCGCCTGCTCGGCCGTCACCGGCTTGCCGACCTCGGAAAGAATCAGCACCTGAGCACCGTCCGGCGCCCCCAGATCACGCAGGTGCAGCGGCACGCCCAGGTCGCGGCGCACGTGGTAGGAGCCGGCCAGCAACATCGCCGGCACCGGCGCTTTCAACAGTTGCTCGGCCATACGCCGGTCACGTTGTTGCTGCACCGCCAGCATCGCGGGTAACTGGCTGATCGGCAGCTTGTCGCAATGGGATTCGCGAATCTGCGCCAGCAGCGGCTCCCGCACCGCTGCTGCAGTCGAGGCCTGGCCCTTCAGAACAGGCTGTTCACGGTAGATGGCCATGATCTCCGCGCGGTCGAGATTGGCCGCTCTCAAGCCATAGTTCTGCGCCACCCCATGGCGAACGATCGGCCCATACAACGCCCACGGCCAGCCATTGCTCCACTCCAGGGCTTTGGGCAGATCATCGATCTGTCTGCCGTCTCTCAGCTGCTGTGCCACCTCATCGGCCAGGTGCTGCTGGCCTGAGGCGAGCATTTCCAGCAGCAAACTGCCCTGCGCCCGGCGCAGCTCCAAGGCGTGCAGCAACCATAACTGCAGCGCGTGATGATCCGGATTGTCGTGCTGCTCACCGACCAGCACACGGGGCGCCTTGGAAAGCCGCTCCACCAGTTGCTCGGGCGTCAGCCGCTCGCCACTGTGCAGATCGACGATCTGCCCCAACTCGGCATGCTCGCGCCCCTGCGGGCTTTGCCACGCCGGCAGCGGTGCCAGCGCAGGCTGACTTTGACAGGCGGCAAGCGCCAGCAGGGCAAGCAACAAGAAACTTCGCATGAGAATTTCCTTCAGCGGGCAACGATGAGCGGATGGCCCCGCTCGGGATGCTGCTGCACCAGAACCTCGAGGCCGAACACGGCCTGCAGCGGCTCGGCACGTAGCACCTCGGCGGGCAGGCCAATGGCGTGGGTTCGCCCTTCGTTGAGTAACAGCAGGCGATCGCAGTAGCGCGCCGCCAGATTCAGGTCATGGAGGATCACCAGCACCGCAGCGCCCTGCTCGGCAAAACGGCGCACGGCCTGCAGCGTGGTGTGCTGATGCAGAGGGTCGAGCATGGAGGTGGGTTCGTCGAGCAACAACGTCTGCTCGGCGCCACCCGGCCACAACTGCGCCAGCACCCGCGCCAAATGCACACGCTGGCGCTCGCCACCGGACAACTCCAGATAACTGCGCTCGGCCAGGTGCTCGGCGTCTGCGGCCTGCAGCGCCTCGCGGACGATCTGCGCATCACGGTCGCGGCCAGTGTCATGAGGCATGCGCCCCATGATCACCACATCACGAACCGCAAAGCCGAAGCTCAATGAAGAACTCTGCGGCAGCACCGCCAGGCGTCGTGCGCGCTCCACACCTTGCCAGGCACTCAACGGGCGGCCGCCAAGCGAAACTTCGCCGGTCGCTGCCGTCAGCTCGCCACACAGGGCGCCAAGCAAGGTGCTCTTGCCGGCACCATTCGGGCCGAGCACGCCCAGTACCTCACCGGGCTGCAACTGCAGATCGATATCGGCCAGCACCTGCTTGGCGCCGCGCTTGATCGACAGCTTGCGTGCACTGAGCATCAGGTACGCCCCCGCAGCAGCAGATAAAGAAAGAACGGAGCGCCGATCAATGCGGTGACGATGCCGATGGGCAATTCGGCCGGCGACAGGATCAGCCGGGCGAACAGATCGGCCAGCAACAGCAGGCTGGCGCCGGCCAGCGCCGAAGCAGGCAGCAGAACGCGATGATCCGGGCCGACCAGCAGACGCACCAGATGCGGCACTACCAGGCCGATGAAACCGATCATTCCGGCCGCCGCCACGGCCGCGCCGACGCCCAAGGCGGTGCAGAACACCAGCTCGCGCTTCAGCCGCTCGACCGCAACGCCCAGATGGCGGGCCTCCGACTCGCCAAGTAGCAAGGCATTCAGCGCCTGGGCCCGACGCGGCAACCAAAGCGCCACGGCGAGGGTCACCAGCAGAAGAGGCCAGAGCCGCGCATAGCTGGCGCCATTGAGGCTGCCGAGGTTCCAGAAGGTCAGGGTGCGCAAGGTGGCATCGTCGGCCAGGTAGGTGAACAGGCCGATGCAGGCGAATGCCAGGGCATTGAGGGCAATACCGGCGAGCAGCATGGTGGTCACGCTGGTCTGGCCGTTGCGGCGCCCCAGGCGGTAGACCAGCGCGGTAACCACAAGCCCGCCCAGAAAGGCACATAGCGACAACAGATAGGGCGCGAACAGCTCGGGAATCCCGCCCAGCGCCGCACCACCGACGATGGCGATAGCCGCACCGAGCGCCGCACCGCTGGAGACGCCGATCAGACCTGGATCGGCCAATGGATTGCGAAAAAGCCCCTGCATCGCCACACCACACAGCGCCAGCACGGCGCCGACCGCAAGCCCCAGCAGCGTACGCGGCATACGGATCTGGCCGAGAATCAGCTCGGCCTGCTGCAGGCCTTGCCCCTCCAGCGGCAACCCGGCCAGGCGCAGCGCGGCACGCAAGGTGTCACCCAGAGGCAGACTGACGGGCCCAAGCGCCAGAGACAGCCACAACGCGAGCGCGAGCAACAGGCCCAGTGCGATAAACAATGAGCGTGGGCTGATCACCGGTCTCATGGGGTCGCGGGGGTAAGCGACGTACGGCCAGGGTAGAAGGCGGCCGAGAGCTCGGCGAGGCCAGCGGGAATGCGCGGGCCGAGGCCGCCGACCAGCAAGGTCGGGTCGATCGCCACCAGGCGCCCTTCTTTCCCCGCTTTGGTCGAGGCCAGCGCCGGGTTCTGCTTGAGCAGCGCCTGCTTGGCCTCGTCACCGCTCAGGCGACGGTCGGCGAAGATCACCACCTCGGGATTCAATGCCAGCAACGCCTCGGTGGACAATGCCTTGTAGCCGTTGTGATTGGTCAGGTTCTTGCCGCCGGCGTGTTCGATCACCCAGGCCGCGGCCGTGTCCTGCCCACCCGCCATGGGGCTGCTGCCTGCATGGCCGAGCAGCAACAAAACGGTGGGTGCCTGGCTATCGGCCTGCGCCTTGGCGACCCAGTCGGCCTGCTCATTCAGGCGTGCCTGGTAGGCGCTGAAAACGCTTTCGGCATGCGCCTCGTCGCCGAGCAGTGCGCCGATACGTTGCAGGTTGCCGTGCAGGGCCTGCAGATCAGCCTCAGCCGACAGGGTTTCGACCTTCACACCTGCCGCTGCCAGCTGCGCCAACACCGGTGGCGGGCCCATCTCATCGGTGCCGAGCAGCACCTCGGGACGCAGCGCGAGGATGCCCTCGGCAGCCAGTTGGCGCTGATAGCCAACGCTAGGGAGTTTCTTCAGGGAGGCAGGGTGCAGGCTGGTGGTGTCGACACCCACCAGCTTGCCTTCACCACCCAGCTCGACAACCCACTCGCTGAGCGAGCCACCGGCACTGACCCAACGCTGCGGCAGGTTTTCGGCACTCGCCACCAGCGGCGACAGCAGGCTGGCGAACAGGGCGAATACGGCGATAGGGCGGGTCATGGATCAGGCTCCAGAAAAACACAATTCGTATCCAGGCCACTGCAAAGCGTCAGTGACCGAGGCTGCCAGTGTAGCCGCAGACAGGGCGGCTGCACCTGCTTTCAGGGTTGAAGGGCTGGGGTTTCCTCTGCCAGGCGGCGCCAGTCCTCGCGTTCGGGCACACCCGGCTTGCGCGCACCGAACAACTGCAGGATCAGCTCGCCATTGGCGTCGAAGGCTTCCCAACTGGTGATCACACCATCGCTGCTCGGCTTGCGCACTCGCCACAGCTCATGGACGTCATGGGCCTTGAGGTGCAGGTTGAACTGCGGATCCAGCACGTTGAACCAGGTATCCATCCAGCGCAGGTTGCTCACCGGGCCGGTATGGATCTGGATGCAATGCCGGTTGCCGACGAACACCATGATCGGCACCTCGGCAGCCGCAGCGCGCTCGAACACGCCAGCCAGGGCATCGGGCGCCAGCCTTTCGGCCCACTCGCCGCCTGCCAGGCGCAGGGCCTGGGTGCGGGTTGCAGCATGGGTCTTCAACAGGGCGAAAAAATGGTGGGTGTCCTTGAGCGTCGACCAACCGACACGCAGGGCGTCGACATCGATCTGCTCGTCCGCCCGCGGCGCCGCAGGCTCGGGCAGAGGCCTCAGCTCGAGTTCAGGCAACTGCTGCGCATCACGAAAACGCTCGACCAGAGGCGCCCAGGCCGCCAACTCGCTCTGCTCGGTGAGGTACACCTTGTGCACCGCCATGCCCTGGTGATCGAACACCTGCAGGCTGCGCATCACCCCTCGCGGGCTTTGCTCCTCGACGGCGAACACGCTGGCCCAGCCACCGAGAAACAGGCGCAGGTCGATATCCGCGGAGACCACCAGGCCCATCTGGCCATTACCGGTCACCGTCACGTCACGGTAGACGCCCTTGCGTTCGTGCACGCAGGACTCGTTGCGGGTCAACGCCATGACGTGGCCGAGTTCGCCCAGCGCCGGCAGAAAGGCGGCCCACTCGGGGCGCAGGCGCACTGCATCCACGCCCAGTCGGCTGGCCGTCAGCTCGGCTTCGCTGACGCCTAACTGCGCTGCCGCATCGCGGGCACGCAACTGCGGCTGCTCAACACGCAGGTGCTGCCAGGAGGCGTACAGGCCTCCATCCGCTACAGATAGATCGCTCATCACTCACTCCTTGCAGGTCTCGCTGACCTCGCGAGGGAAACCGCAGACTGAAAAAGGGTAAACGGGCCACCGCGAGAGCGAACCGCGCAAACATTAAATCATCTTAATTGCCACAAAGTCTCATTTACAAATGAGAATCACTAATACTTAATATGCCATCACTGCCCAACTACTTTTCGACATGACCGAGGAGACCCGCATGTCGCTTACCCCGCCCTTCCCGCTTCGTTCTTGTCTGGCCCTGTTATTGCTCGGCCCATCGTTCGCCATCGCTCAGACGCTGCAGCTGGAGAAAACCACAATCAGTGCGACCCTCACGGAGCAGAGCACCAACAGCGTTCCCAATACCGTGTCGGTAATTACCGAGCAAGACATCGACCGCAAGACGGTCAAGAACATCAAGGATCTGGTGCGCTACGAACCGGGTGTCTCGGTCAGTGGCACAGGCAGTCGCTTCGGTCTGGCGGGGTTCACGATCCGTGGCATCGGCGGCAACCGCATCCTCACTCAGGTGGACGGCGTCCCCATGCCGGACGCCTTCAACTTCGGGCCGTTTCTCGATGCGCGGCGCAACTATGTCGACCCGGACACCCTCAAGCGTGTGGAGATCATCCGCGGCCCGGCCAGCTCGCTATACGGCAGCGATGCCATTGGTGGCGCAGTCAGCTTCCTGACCAAGGATGCTGCCGACTACCTGGGCGCCGGCGACGATGCCTACGCCCGCCTCAAGACCGGCTATGACGGAGCTGATGACAGCTGGTCGCGCAGCGCGACATTGGCTGCCCGCCAGGGCTCGCTTGACGGCCTGCTGCATCTGGGTCGGCGTGACGGCCAGGCCCTCAACACCTACGGCGGCCGCAGCGGGATCGGTGCCGGTCGCGAGGAGGCCAACCATCAGGACTACACGGCCAATAACCTGCTCGCCAAAGTCGGCTGGAATTACTTCAACGATGATCGTTTGCAGCTGACTTACGAGCGCTACGAGGACGATGCCGATACCAAGGTACTCAGCGAGTACAGCACCGCAGCCACGGTGCGCACCTCGAACGCTACCGACAACACCGATCGCGATCGCATCAGCCTGCTCCATAGCTTCGCCCTGGATACGGCGATCAGCGACCATGTCGAATGGCAGCTGAGCTATCAGGAAAGTCAGATCCGCCAGCGCACCTACCAGCAGCGCTTCAGCGGCGGCAGCTTGCGTGAGCGCAGCCGCGATTCGACCTATCAGGAAGACCTCTGGGCCTTCAACACCAAGTTCGACAAAGCCTTCGAGACCGGCGCGGCCAACCATCGACTGATCTACGGTTTCGACTTCAAGCGCCTGGAAAGCAGTGATCTGCGCAAAGGCCGTGAAGTGTTCGCCAGCAGCGGCCTGCCGGTTCCGGCGATCCCCGGCGATGAAACCTTCCCGCTCAGCGACTTCCCGGATCCGATCTCGACCGAATATGCGCTCTTCGTTCAGGACAACATCGAGATCGGCCGCTGGACGCTGCTGCCTGGCCTGCGCTACGACCACTACGAGATGAAGCCGGAGGTCACGCAGCACTACCTGAACAGCCAGCCGATCGATCGCAACCCGTCCGACTACCGAGACGAGGCGATTTCGCCCAAGCTCGGCATCACCTATCGCATCGACGACGCCCATAGCGTCTACGGTCAGTACGCAGCAGGGTTCCGGGCACCCAATCCGGTGGACATCTTTGGTGAGTTCATCAACTTCGCCCGTAACTACCAGACCATCGCCAACCCCAATCTCAAACCAGAGACCAGCGACAGTTATGAGATCGGCCTGCGCGGTCAGTACGAGACCGGCGCCTTTGGCGTGGCGCTGTTCTACAACCGCTACGACGATTTCATCGAGCAGATGACTCTGGCCAGCGACCCGACTGGCGCCGGTCGCATGACCTTCCAGTATCAGAACCTCGATCGCGTGACCATTCGCGGTGCAGAGGCCCGCGGCGAACTGTTGCTGGAGCGTTTCGGCATGCCTGCCGGCAGCCATCTGCGCAGCGCCGTCGCCTATGCACGCGGCAAGGACGAGGCGACCGGGCAACCGCTCAACAGCGTCGACCCGCTCAAAGCGGTGCTCGGCCTTGGCTACGATGCGCCAAGCGGCCAGTTTGGCGGCGAGCTGACCTGGACGGTGGCGGCGGCCAAGAAGCGTGTCGATCAAACACAGATCGCCAATCAGTTCGAGCCCTCGGGCTATGGCACCCTCGATCTCAATGCCTACTGGAACATCGGCTCCGGGGTATCGGTCAACGCTGGCCTGTTCAACCTGACGGACAAGCAATACTGGCAATGGGGCGACGTACGCAGCCTTACCGAGAACAGCTCGAGCCTCGGCCGTTACTCCCAGCCGGGACGCCACGCAGCCTTCAACCTGATCTGGGAAATATGAACAGAGCAAGCTGAGCCGATTCGCGCAAGGACGCGCGCCCCTTCCATCGCCAGGCCGATCCGGGATAATCCCCTCTCAGGCCTGGAGACTTCGATGATTCGTCTATGCGCCCCGCACGAGCTTCCAGAAGCTCAAAGCCGGGGCTTTTCCGTTACAGGTAAGCAGCTGTTCGCCGTTCGCAAGGGCGGTGAGGTGTTCGTGTACCGCAATCGCTGCCCACACCGTGGCGTGCCGCTGGAGTGGCAAGCCGACCAGTTTCTCGACCCAAGTGCCAGCCTGATCCAGTGCGCCCGGCATGGTGCGCTGTTTCTGATCGAGTCCGGCGAGTGCGTGGCCGGCCCCTGCGAGGGAGACTCCCTGCAAGTGATCAACAGCAAAGAAGATACAGATGGGGTCTGGGTAGATCTGTAGTCAAAACCTGAGTATCGCTTAGCTCAACACCAGGCTACCAAGACATGCTGGCGGGAATACGGCCCCGTAGCCTGGGTGGAGTGCAGCGATACCCGGGAGCGACTTCAAGCCAGCCGCACATCCAGGCGCCGCACCACCTCAATGCCCAGCGGCGATATATCCACGCCATAAGCCAGCACCTCGACACCCGCGCTCACCGCTTCGGTCAAAGCGGCCGCGTAGGCCGGGTCGATTTCCTGGGCAGGCCGTACCGCCTCGATACCCGACAGGCTCACGCAATACAGTTGCACAGCGCGCACGCCGCTGCGCGCCAAGGCCGCGAGCTCACGCAGGTGCTTGGCGCCGCGCTCGGTACGCGCATCCGGAAAGGCCGCCACGGCGCTGTCGGCGAAGCCCAGGGTCACGCTCTTCACCTCGACGAACGCCACGCCGCTGGCGTACTCAAGGCAGAAATCCACCCGACTACGTTCCACGCCATAAGGCACTTCGCGACGCAGTGCAGTAAAGCCTGCCAGCTCGGAGATCACCCCGGCGCGCAGCGCTTCCTCGACCAGCCCATTGGCGCGCCCGGTGTTGATACAAGCCAGGCGGCCTTGGGGCGTTTCACCGATTTCCCAGGTACCCGGCAGTTTGCGTTTAGGGTCATTGGAGCGGCTGAACCAGACTCTGCAGCCCTCGCTCATGCAGTTGAGCATCGAGCCGGTGTTCGGGCAGTGGATGGTCAGCAGTTCGCCGCTGGTGGTTTCGATGTCGGCGAGAAAGCGTTTGTAGCGCCGCAGCAGACGGCCCTCTTCGAGCGGCGGATCAAATCGCATTGGCGCTCCAGTTCTTCAGGCCGCGGGCAATACGTTCGACCGCCTGCTCCAGGCGCGGCAGGCTCTGCGTGTAGGCGAAGCGCACGTGATGCCCAGCCTGATGCCGACCGAAGTCCAGCCCCGGAGTGAACGCCACGTGCTCGGTTTCCAGGAAATGCTGACAGAAGCCGTAGGCATCGCCACCGAAGGCGCGAATATCAGCATATAGATAGAAGGCACCCTGAGGCTCGACGGCAATGCCGAAGCCCAAGTCGCGCAGCGCTGGCAGGAGGAAGTCACGGCGTTCGGCAAAGGCACCACGGCGCTCTTCCAGAATAGCCAGGGTCTGCGGCTCGAAACAGGCCAGTGCGGCATGCTGGGCCATGCTCGGCGCACTGATATAGAGATTCTGCGCCAGCTTTTCCAGCTCTCCCACCGCATCCTCGGGCGCCACCAACCAGCCCAGGCGCCAGCCGGTCATGCCGAAGTATTTGGAAAAGCTGTTAAGCACGAAGGCGCCATCGTCCACTTCCAGCACGCTGCTGGCGTCCACACCGTAGGTCAGGCCGTGATAGATCTCATCGACCACCATATGCCCACCACGGGACTTCAGGGCCTGGGACAACGACGCCAGCTCTGCAGCGCTCAGCAGCGTGCCGGTGGGGTTGGCCGGCGAGGCGAGCAAGGCGCCGACACTATCGGCGTTCCAGTTATCGGCAACCGCCTGAGCGGTGAGCTGATAACGCTCCTCGGGGCCGACGGGCACCAGCTGTGCGGCACCTTCCACCAGGCGCAGGAAATGCCGATTGCAAGGGTAGCCTGGGTCGGCCAACAGCCAATGCTTGCCCGGATCGACCAGCAGGCTGGCCGCCAGCAACAGCGCACCGGAGCCGCCCGGCGTGATGAGGATGCGCTGCGGGTCGATGTTCAGCCGATAGCGCTGTGCGTAAAAGCCGGCAATCGCCTCACGCAGTGCCGGCAGCCCGCGAGCGGCGGTGTAGCGCGTGTGCCCTGCAGCCAGCGCCGCCTGCCCAGCCGCGACGATAGGCGCTGCGGTGGTGAAATCCGGCTCGCCGATCTCCAGGTGGATAACGTCATGGCCTTCGGCCTGCAACTGGTTGGCGCGTGCCAACAGCGCCATCACATGGAAGGGTTCGATCGCGCGGCTGCGGGCGCTGTAGGGCTGGGCCATGGGAAATGCCTTGGAAACCTATTAAAGGTGGAATTCTATCAGGACGACTCGGTCATACCGTGCCGACGCACCACTGAAACACGTGTTTACACTGCGATTGCAAAGGCCCGTTCGGCAGATAGGACAGAGTCCGTGGCGGGCCGTGAGGCGCCGTGCAAAGCCACCGAGGGCGCTCTGCCGAACGAAGACGCACAACCATGACATCCGGGAGTGGCGCGGCTTGAGGCGATCTGGTAAGTTCGCCCGCTTGCAGTCGCAGGGCCGTTATTGTAAACGGCAACGGACACATTCCCTGCGCAGTGGATTAGAGAGAGTGAGAGGCGGCCATCCATGCCCATCAAAGCAAAAGCAACAAACGGCCAATTGATTCGTGGCTTCGAACCCTATAAGGAAACCAAGGGCGAGGAGTACATGAGTGAGGCGATGCGCGCCCACTTCACCGGCATCCTGAACAAATGGAAGCTGGAGCTGATGCAGGAAGTTGATCGCACCGTGCACCATATGCAGGACGAGGCAGCCAACTTCCCGGATCCGGCAGACCGTGCCAGCCAGGAAGAAGAGTTCAGCCTGGAACTGCGCGCCCGTGATCGTGAACGCAAGCTGATCAAGAAGATCGACGAAACGCTGCAACTGATCGAAGATGAAGATTACGGCTGGTGCGATTCCTGTGGCGTCGAGATCGGCATCCGCCGTCTGGAAGCTCGCCCAACCGCCACCCTTTGCATCGATTGCAAAACCCTGGCGGAAATCAAGGAAAAACAGGTCGGCTCCTGAGTCGATCAACCAACGGGGCGCTCAGGCGCCCCGTTTCGTTTCCCCCCTCCGTAACGCCCTCATGCACAGTCCCACTTATATCGGTCGCTTCGCCCCTACGCCCAGTGGCTATCTGCACTTCGGCTCGCTGGTCGCTGCCCTCGCCTCTTACCTCGATGCCCGCTCCGTCGGTGGCCGCTGGCTGCTGCGCATGGAAGACCTCGACCCGCCCCGGGAAGTCCCCGGCGCACAGAGCGCGATTCTGCAAACCCTCGAACGCTACGGCCTGCACTGGGATGGCGAACTGGTTCGCCAGAGCGAACGCCATGCCGAGTACGAAGCACTGGTGCAGCGGCTGTTCGATCAGGGCCTGGCCTACGCCTGTACCTGCTCACGCAAGAAGCTGGAAGGCAGCGGCGGCATCTATCCGGGTTACTGCGGTAATGCTGGCCATGGGCGTCATGACGCCGCCATCCGCCTACGCGTACCGCAACTGACTTACCGCTTCACCGATCGAGTACAGGGCGAATACAGCCAGCACCTGGGTCGAGAAGTGGGCGATTTCGTTATCTGCCGTCGCGATGGCTTGTATGCCTACCAGCTCGCCGTGGTACTGGACGATGCCTGGCAAGGCGTCAACAACGTGGTACGCGGCGCCGACCTGCTCGACTCGACGCCAAGGCAACTCTATCTGCAGGAACTGCTCGGGCTCTCTCAGCCGCGCTACCTGCACGTACCGTTGATCATCCAGCCCGATGGCCACAAGCTCGGCAAATCCTACCGCTCGCCGCCCCTACCTGAAGACCAGGTCACCCCGCTGCTGATTCGCGCCCTGCACGCACTCGGCCAGCAGCCTCCAAGCGAGCTTGCGGACGCCAGCGCCGACGAGCTGCTGCTGTGGAGCGCACGCCACTGGGATGCCACGCGCATCCCGCGGACACGCAACCTGGCGGAAAGTCAGTTGCGCTGATCGCTGGTAACGGGCAGCCTTGCGCACCCAACACATGATCAGGAATCTGCCATGCGCGCCCAGCTCGAAGAACTCATCGGCAAAATCAGCTCGGGCTGCCTGCCGCAGGACGAAATCACCCGTATCGCCGACGAAGCGGCACAGGCTTACGCCGACCCACAGGCATTTCTGGCGGCCAACCCGGACATCAACTACGACGACAGCTTTCCCATCCCGCTGGGCGAATGGATGGTGGTCGGCAACCTGCCGGATACCGTGCTGTTCCAGGCCGATAGCTACGACGAGCTGTTTCGTCAGATCACCGAATCGTTCGGCGCCGAAGTGAGCTTCGTGCTTACCGCCAAACAATTGCACAAGGTCGAGCCGCTGAAGGCCCTGAACCGCATTCAGGTGCAGTTGAGCAGCCTGTCCAAGGAGACCCAGGGCTATGTGCTGATCGACTTCAGCGAGCCGCTGGACGATGAGCTGCAGGCTGTACTGGTGTACACCAGCGAGCTGCCACGGGTGCTGGAACTGGCCGTGGAAGTGGGCATCTACGCAGCGCCGGCCTACGAGACGCTGAAGGCGGCGCAAGCCAAGCAGTAAGCCTGGGCCAACCGTAGGGGTTACGTCAGATACCTGGGTATCGCTTCGCCCAACCCAGGCTACGGTTCCACTGTCATGCCTCGGCAGAGTTACAGCCCGGCGTCGTGCAGCCTGCGCAGGTGCTCGATGTACAGGCTGACCGGGTTGACCCCCTCGCCGGCACGGCCGAAGTGCTGGTTGACGATATCCAGGTGATCGAGCGGATAGTCGTCGCGGATCACCTTGCCCAGGTGGGAGCTGACGCGCCCGACCATACCATCGCACTGCCCGGCCTCACGCACGAAGGTGCGCGCGAAGCGTCGGCAGAACCAGTTCGACAGATCACGGCGATTGCCGCCCTGGTCGGTGATGCCTGGCTGCAGGGTGCCGGACCAGGAGTAATAGCGCACGCCATTGACCTCCTCCGGCCCATCTTCCCCCCACACTGACGGCAGGCCCTGGGGATATTGGTGATTGAAGATGCCAACGCCCTCGGTGGTCAGCGAGCGATGGGCAGCCGTGGCGTTGATCGGCATGCTCGCGCCGCGGGCGCCGCTGTCGAACACTGTCACCACCCGCGCCAGCACATGCACGCCCAGCTGCAGCAGCGTGCCGCGCAGGCTGCCTGGTGCGGCTTTGCGTTCGATGTGGTCGGCCAGCTCGGAGCCCTGATGCGGGCCAGCCAGAGACGTCACCGACGCGACCCATTCCGGGCGGCGTGCTGCGGCGTAGCGACAGACCAGGGCACCCTGGCTATGGCCGATCAGATGCACCTTCTCCGCTCCACTGCGCCTACGCGCGTCGGTGATCTGCAGCAATAATTGTTCGCCGCGAAGCTCTGTGGCATGCACCGACGACAGACGCGCGGGATAAACATCGACGCCCTGATTACGCAGAGCAGTGACGATGCCATACCAGTATTCGAAACCGAACAGACTGACAAAACCCAGAAAACCAGGAACCAGCACCAGTGGGTACCGGGGAACTGCACGATGACCCATTTCAGTCTCCATGGAGGAGCGCCTCCTGGCCAATACGGCAGGCATCAGGTAAGCGCGTGGGAAAGCACATCATGATTGTCGATGGCCACTATCGAGACAGTCGACTTCATCCCTGACTACCCCGCCCTTAGCATGGTTCCGTGAAACACCGTATGCAGAGAGAACGAGGTACACCATGAAAGTCCTGACCATCCTCCTGACCCTGAGCCTTTTGAGCGCCAATGCGCTCGCACTGCCCAGCCGCGCTCCGGCGCCCATTCTGGGTGAAGCCGTGGATAGCAGCCAGCAACAGCAGGTCGTTGAGCGCTAGCCACCAATGCCTTGGGTGAACACCGGCAACGGCGCTGGAATGCGCTGTGGGCATGACCCAATCGAACCCTGGGTGATTTAGGACGAACTTATCCACACCCGCCAGGCTCGAAAAAATGGTCAGGTTCATCACAAGGGAAATAAACCATGTTCAAGCAAAGTCTGGGTGCCGCATGCGTTCTGGCCGTTCTTACCGGTTGTGCCGGCAAGCCGGAAAATCCGGTTGACCACATCACCTACCGTAACGAGCCGCTGGTCAAACAGGTCGAGAAAGACATGAGCAAGTCGACCGTTCTGGAACTGGGCGGCCCACCCTCCTCGGAGATGACCCGCACGCTTCTTCCGGGCACCTGCAACAACTATGTCCTCAACCGTGACGGCAAAGAACAGCCTTACTACGTTGCCTTCAACTCCGCAGACCGGGTCGACAGCAAAGGCTTCCTGACCTGCGAGCAGATGGAAATCAACGAGCGCGAACGCGCCCGTGGTAAGGGTATCTGATTCAGCCGCCGGTAATAAAAATGCCCGTCTCCAAGGAGAGCGGGCATTTTTTTGCGCAGCGATCAGGCCCCGAGCAGCAGGGCCGACGCGCAGCTGATCATCAGTAGATTTTAGATAGCGCCGCGGCTGCGCAGTACTGCCAGCACCTGCTTGACGCCTTCGTCCACAGATAAGTTTTGCGTATCCACCACCAGATCAGCGTTCAACGGCACATCGTACGGGAAGGACTCGCCCGGAATGTTATCGCCAGCCGCCGCATATAGTCCCTGCGGGTCACGCTCTGCGCACACCTGCGGCGACGCCTGCACGTAAACGGTGATCAGCCGCTCGGCACCGATCAGCGCCTTGGCCTGCTCGCGCCCTTCGGCATCCGGCGCCACGAACGCGGCCAGGGTAAGCAGACCGGCTTCGTTGAACTGACGCGCCACGTGCGCGGCACGACGCCAGTTCTCGGTACGCCCGGCGCGATCCTGCGGCAAGCCCTTGTTCAGGTCATGGCGCAGGTTCTGGCCGTCGAGCACATACACCGCACGCCCCATGTCGAAAAGCTTGCGCTCGACCGCATAGGCCAGCGTGCTCTTGCCCGCGCCCGACAGGCCGCTGAACAACACGGTGGCCGGTTGCTGGCCGAAGCGCGATGCACGTTCTTCGGTGGAGACGTGACCGGACTCGCTGTGGTGACCCGAACCGGAACCCTGAGCATCGCTGATGATCATGCCGGCACCGACGGTGCCATTGGTCAACCGGTCGATGATGATGAACGCGCCGGTGGTGCGGTTATGGGCATAACCGTCCAGGGCGATCGATGCATCGAGGGCGATCTTCACCTTGCCGATTTCATTGAGCTGCAGGCTGCTCGCAGCGCCCTCTTCCAGGGTGTTCACATCCACCCGGTGAGCGATGCTGGCGATAGAGCCTGGAACGTAGCTGGTGGCGCGCTTGATGTCGTATTTCTTGCCCGGAAGCATCGGCTCTTCGGCCATCCACACCAGCATGGCGTCGAAGCTGTCGACCACCTGAGGGCGGTTGTCGGCATGCACCAGCATGTCGCCGCGCGATACGTCGATCTCGTCTTCCAGGGTCAGGGTGATGGCCTGGCCTGGACCGGCCTGCTCCAGCTCGCCTTCAAAGGTGACGATGGATTTGACCTTGCTGCCCTTGCCCGATGGCAGGGCGATGATTTCATCACCCTTGCGCACGATGCCGCTCGCCAGGGTGCCGGCGAAGCCGCGGAAGTTCAGGTTCGGACGATTGACGTACTGCACAGGGAAGCGCAGATCGTCGAAATTGCGGTCGCCCGCCACTTCCACGGTCTCGAGAATTTCCATCAGCGACTGGCCGCAGTACCACGGCGAACGCTCGGACTTGTTGACCACGTTGTCGCCCTTGAGCGCCGACATGGGCACGAAGAACAGCGACGTGGGCTTGAGATTGATCTTGTCGGCGAAGGCCTGGTAATCGGCCTTGATCTGCTCGAACACGCCTTCATCGAAGCCCTTCAGATCCATCTTATTGATGGCGACGACGATGTGCTTGATGCCCAGCAGCGAGGCGATGAAGCTGTGGCGCTTGGTCTGGGTCTGCACGCCGTAACGGGCGTCGATCAGGATGATCGCCAGGTCGCAGTTGGAGGCGCCGGTTGCCATGTTGCGCGTGTACTGCTCATGGCCGGGGGTGTCGGCGATGATGAACTTGCGTTTGGTGGTGCTGAAATAGCGGTATGCGACATCGATGGTGATGCCCTGCTCGCGCTCGGCCTGCAGGCCGTCAACCAGCAGCGCCAGGTCGATGTCTTCACCGGTGGTGCCGACTTTTTTCGAGTCTTTGGTGATGGCGTCCAGATGGTCTTCGTAGATCATCTTGGAGTCATGCAGCAGGCGGCCGATCAGCGTGCTCTTGCCGTCGTCGACATTGCCGCAGGTCAGAAAACGCAGCAGCTCTTTACGTTCGTGCTGGGCCAGGTAAGCGAGGATATCCTCGCTGATCAATTCGGATTGGTACGACATATCAAAAGTACCCCTGGCGTTTCTTCTCTTCCATCGAGCCGGACGAGTCATGATCGATAACCCGGCCCTGGCGCTCAGAGGTCTTGGCCAACAGCATTTCCTGAATGATTTCCGGCAGGGTGCTGGCAGTGGACTCCACCGCGCCTGTTAGCGGGTAGCAGCCCAGGGTACGGAAGCGCACCATCTTCTTGTGAATGCTGGCTTTCTGCTCGGGAGTGAGGTGCTCGAGGATGCGTTCATCGTCGATCATGATCAGCGCGCCGTTCATCTCGATCACTTCGCGCTCTTCGGCGAAATACAGCGGCACGATCGGAATCTGCTCAAGGTAGATGTACTGCCAGATATCCAGCTCTGTCCAGTTGGAGAGCGGGAATACGCGGATCGACTCGCCCTTCTTGACGTTGCCGTTGTAAACGTTCCACAGCTCGGGGCGCTGGTTCTTGGGATCCCAGCGGTGCTTGTTGTCGCGGAACGAGTACACACGCTCCTTGGCACGGGACTTCTCTTCGTCACGGCGCGCGCCACCGAAGGCAGCGTCGAAGCCGTACTTGTCCAGCGCCTGCTTGAGGCCTTCGGTCTTCATCACGTCGGTGTGCTTGGCACTGCCGTAAGTGAAGGGGTTCATGTCCTGCGCCACACCCTCGGGGTTGGTGTGGGTGATCAGATCCAGGCCGTACTCGCTGACCATCTTCTCGCGGAAGCTGTACATCTCCTGGAATTTCCAGCGCGTGTCCACGTGCATCACCGGGAATGGCAGTTTCCCGGGAAAAAAGGCCTTGCGCGCGAGATGCAGCATCACGGCGGAATCTTTGCCGATGGAATAGAGCATCACCGGGTTATCGAATTCGGCGGCCACTTCACGAATGATGTGGATGCTTTCCGCCTCGAGCTGTTTCAAGTGCGTCAGTTTGTCGAGCATGGCTACTCACGGGATAACGATATTTTATTTAGGCCGGCGGGCCTTGGACGAGCGCGCACTCTAGCACAGCGCCTCATTCTATTCAGGAAGCCACTTAGATCGAAACGATCTAACTTTATACCTGCCAATTTGGACTCACGGGCATCACAACGCTCCACGCAGCAAATCGGAATAATCCTAATTTTTGCGGAGCGCTACGGAACTCTCCTATCCGTCAGGTCGTCAATGAACCCGGCGAAACATTTCGCAATAGCGGTCGCTCGAGCTTGCTCACCCTGTGAGTAAAAAATCAGCATGCGACTGCGTCAATCCCGCCTACCGGGACGCGAGTTCCCCGCTCGCTGCCAAGCAGGGTGTTTCACGTTGCTGTGCTCAAGGAGAGCCGAATGTCATCCACACCACTAACCCGCTCCATGCTCGCCCTCGCAATCACCACTGCCAGCCTTGCCGCTCACGCAGAAACCTACCAGATCGATAACGGTGCCAAGACCTGGAGCAATCAAACGATTGCCGATGGTCTGTCCATCTCTGGCGCGCTCTCGACGACGCAAGATGCCCTCACGCTGAGCGGCAATACGTCTGTACGAGGCGACCTGAATGTTGGCGCCGACGTCACGACAAGCGCAGGTAGTCCGACTGCAGTGACCATCGACAATACGCAGCTGGACGGTGGTATCACCAACAGCGGCGCGCTCAAGGTCACAGCTACTGATGCACTTACCGGTGGTTCGAATACACCGGCCGGCCTGGGCCTGAACTCGGTCACGGCAGGCGGTGGCCTGAAGAACAGTGGCAGCATTGAAGTGAGCAGCCTCGATCAGGCCGACGGTATTCGTATCGGCTCCAGCACATTGGCTGGCGCACTCGATAACGATGGGTCCATCTCCGTCAGCGGCGATTACATCCACGGCATCGCCGCTTATGCGGGCAGTCAGTTCAATGGCCTGAACAATACGGGCACTATCACGGCCGAGGGCATTACCGCGCCTGGCGATGCGAGCAACCTTAGCGAAGCTGAAGGCATCACCGTCGATACCAGCATTGTCAATGGCGATTTGACCAACAGCGGCGACGTTACTGTCAGCGCGTATGAAGCCAGCGGGATTGCCATACACGCTTACGAAGGTCATTCGGATCTGGCGCGCATCAGCGGCGACCTGCTCAACAGCGGCACCATCGACGTGACCGCAGTGGGTGGCCAAGGCGGCACCGCAGCTGGCATCGTGCTCTATCAAGCAGAGATCGATGGCGAACTGAACAACAGCGGCACCATCCGCGCCAAGGGAGAGGACTCAGCCGGCCTCTATGTGGACGGTGGGCGCATCGGCGGCGGCATCGTCAACAGCGGAACCATTCAGGGCGACCGGGTCGGTATCTATCTGTCGGATTTCACCTCGGACGGAGGCGATCCGTTAGATCCCGACTACGACATCGTGCATAAAGGCGGTGTGATCGAGGGTGGTGAGTATTCCATTTATGCCAACCCGGGTGACTCCACCCTGCGTGTAGATCTGGCTGGCGGAACGGTAAAAGGCAATATTTCGGGTATCGGCTACATAGCTGTAACCGGGGACACCATTTTCGATGGCACACGCATCGAGAATGGGCAATTTACCGGCGAACAACTTAGCGTTGTCGACCTGTTCAATGCAGAAGACAGCCCTTTGGGTAAGCCGGGACGACTGACTCTGGTGCAGCCGCACGTCACCATCGACGGCGCTCTGGAAATGAACCGCGGCACCGAGCTGCAACTCAACCTGAGCGATGCGACAGACCCCAATCGCGCCATTCTGACGGTGCGCGACGATGCTTATTTTTCGCCAACGAGCAGCATCGCTCTGCGTCCGACCTCTGAGGCATTCCGGGCTGCTGGCAAGGAGTACAAGCTAATCAAAGCCGGTGTACTCGAGTACGAAGGTGCAGGCCCGCAGGTTCTCAGCAGCTCCGCACTGCTGACCGTCGATTCCTCCAGACTCACCGATACCGAAGTTCTGGCGACAGTCAGCACGGTATCCGGCGAGCAGGCCGGCGAGATCATCGATCAGGCGGGCAGCAGCTCGAACGCCAGCAATGCCTTCGAGCCGTTCTATGCAGACGTGATGGGGCAGCTGGACGACAACGATAGCGTTTTCCAAAACTTCGCCAACGCCGATGAAGCCCAGCTCGCGGCACTCAGCGAGCAGCTCGCACCGCAGGTCGACGGAGCCCTGCAGAGCGCTGCACGCGCCACACAGAATCTGGTCAACGGCGCGCTAACCTCGCGTACGTCGGCACTGCGTGGCACGTCGTCGGGCTCGGCGTTCAGTAAAAGTGGGTTCTGGGTGCAGGGTCATGACAGCGATCTGCGTCAGGGTCGCCGCAGCGGCATCGCCGGTTACGACGCCGACAGCCGCGGTCTCAGCCTGGGTATCGACGGCAAGCTGAACGAGCAATGGACACTGGGTGCCGCCTACAGCAACCTGGACACCAACGTGAGTGGCCGCAACGGTAACAAGAGCGAGATCGACACCCAGGTGCTGACGCTCTACTCGGGCTTCGAACAAGGCCCGGTTTTCGTCGACACCAGCCTGAGCTACGGTTTCAACGACAACACCAGCAAGCGCAACGTCGCCGGCACTCGCGCCAAGGGTGATTTCGACAGCCAGTCTCTGGCGCTGAACCTGGAGGCAGGCTACGGACTGCACGCCAACGGCATCACCCTGGAGCCGCGCGTTGCCGCACGCTACAGCCGCCTGGACATCGACAGCTACCGTGAAAAAGGCTCTTCGGCAGCACTGGCAGTGAGCAGCCAGCGCTACGAGACCATCGAGCTCGGTGCGGGTGCGCGTCTGGCCAGCCAGTTCTCCGTCGGCCAGGGCACGCTGGAGCCGGAGCTGAAGCTGATGGCCTATCACGACTTCGCGGCCGATCAAGCCACCAGCACCTCGAGCTTCGTGCTCGGCGGTTCGTCATTCGTAACCCACGGCGCCAGCCCGGCCCGTGACAGTTACGAGGCCAGCCTGGGCGTCAACTACCGCGTCGGTGCGCTGAGCCTCGGTGGGGGCTATGAGCACGTGGGTCGTTCGGGCTTCGATGCCGACACCCTGCGTGCCAAGGTTCGTTACGACTTCTGACCCTGCCCCAATACGGCGACCGGGCCTGCCGCTCGGTCGCCGTTCCTCAAAACCCTAGATCGGGTTCGGACAATCGATGAACAGGTGCTCGATGGCGAAGCGCCGGCTCAAGTATTCGCCTAAGGCCTGAACGCCATAGCGTTCGGTCGCGTGATGCCCAGCAGCGATGAAGCTGACGCCGTTTTCCAGGGCGCTGTGGTAAGTCTGCTCGGAGGCTTCTCCGGTCAGATAGAGATCGACGCCTGCGGCGATGGCCTGATCGATGTAACCCTGCCCGCCCCCCGTGCACCAGCCAATACGGCTGACCATTCCCTCCCCCTCCACCAGCAATGGCTCGCGCCCCAGTACTTCATGTACGCGGCGGGCAAAATCCCGTGCGCTGATGGGCTGCGCCAGCGAACCGACCAGGCCGACGGTACGTGGGTTGTCCGGTTCCAGAGGCCCCTCGACGGTAATATCCAATTGCCGGGCGAGCTGCACGTTGTTGCCCACCTCGGCGTGTACATCCAGCGGCAGGTGATAGGCCAGCAAACTGATGTCGTTGGCCAGCAGGGTTTTCAAGCGACGCTGCTTCATGCCAGTGATGCAGGGATTCTCGCCCTTCCAGAAATAGCCGTGGTGCACCAGCAGCACGTCTGCGCGAGCCTCCACCGCAGCTTCGATCAGCGCCAGGCTGGCGGTCACGCCACTGACGATGCGCTGCACCTGTGGCCGGCCCTCGACCTGCAGGCCATTGGGGCAGTAATCGCTGATACGCGAAGCGCCAAGATAGCGTTCGGCGTCCTCCACCAAGGTCGTTAGAGCAATGGCCATATTGTTTCCTCACGAGCTGTTGCGAACCGCTGCTTTATTGGCGCGGTTCTCTATAATGGCGCACCTTAAGGGCCCGATCAGGGCCTCGCAACCCTCAGGATTGGATCGATGCTCAAGGCCCTGCGTTTCTTCGGCTGGCCACTACTGGTCGGCGTTCTGGTATCGCTGCTGGTCATGCAACAGTACCCGCAACTGGTGGGCCTGCCGATGCAAGACGTGCAGCTCCGCCAGGCGCCTGCTTACGCACGCGCGCAGGAGGGCCCTGCTTCCTACGCCACGGCAGTGAGCACTGCCTCGCCGGCGGTGGCCAACCTGTACACCACCAAGTACGTAGGCAAGTCTAACCACCCGTTGCTCGATGATCCGCAGTTCCGCAAGTTCTATGGTGAGAATCTGCCAGGCCAACGGCGTATGGAATCCAGCCTCGGCTCGGCAGTGATCATGAGCCCGGAAGGCTATCTGCTGACCAACAACCACGTGACCGCCAATGCGGATCAGATCGTAGTGGCACTCAAGGATGGCCGCGAGACGCTGGCACGGGTGATCGGTAGCGATCCGGAAACCGACCTCGCAGTACTGAAGATCGATCTCAAGGATCTGCCCTCAATGACACTGGGCCGCTCCGACAATATCAGGATCGGTGACGTCACCCTGGCCATCGGCAACCCGTTTGGCGTCGGCCAGACCGTGACCATGGGCATCATCAGCGCCACCGGGCGTAACCAGCTCGGCCTCAACACTTACGAAGACTTCATCCAGACTGACGCGGCGATCAACCCCGGCAACTCCGGCGGTGCGCTGGTCGACGCCTATGGCAATCTGGTCGGCATCAACACGGCGATCTTCTCCAAGTCCGGGGGCTCGCAGGGCATCGGTTTCGCCATTCCGGTGAAACTGGCGATGGAGGTGATGCAGGCAATCATCGAGCATGGTCAGGTAATCCGTGGCTGGCTGGGCCTCGAAGTGCAACCGCTGACTCCGGAGCTGGCCGAGTCCTTCGGGCTGGAAGGACGGCAAGGCATCATCGTCGCCGGCATCTACCGCAATGGCCCGGCGCAGAAAGCAGGCCTGCAGCCCAACGACCTGATCCTCAAGATAGATGGTGAGCCTGCCGGTGACGCTCGCCGCTCGATGAACCAGGTCGCTCGTGCCAAACCGGGTGAGACGATCCGTATCGAAGTCATGCGCAATGGCAAGATGATGGAACTCAGTGCCGAAGTTGGCGTACGCCCGCCAGTCGCCACCAGCAACTAGAACACATGGCGTTGCTGCCAGAAATACCGCCGCACCGGGCAGCGATCAGCCAGTAGCAATACACGGGGAATGGCTGATCGCCCACGCCTTCCCTGATCTTCCACAGGTGCCGCCTGGCTTCGTCTTGAAGCGCGGCTCGTCCTGAAAACCTTACCGTGAACACGACACAGATAGCGAAATAGAAAGCTGTAGTTGCAGCCTGACAGCATTAAAATGTAATGTTATTACGTTTTTAATTTGCCAAGGATCTGCATCTTGCATCGCTCCCTCGCCCTGCTCACCAGCCTACCGCTCAGCCTGCTGAGTATTTCCTCGTACGCCGAAAACCCCGATGCACTGCTGCTCGACGAAAGCGTGATCAATGCCCAACATCGCCAGGAGTCCGCCGATGGCCCGGTACAGGGCTATCGCGCCACGCGCTCGGCAACGGCTACCCGTACCGACACCGACATCCGCGATACCCCGCAGAGCATTCAGGTGGTACCGGCCCAGGTACTCAAGGATCTCAATACCACGCGCATCGACCGCGCCCTGGATTTCGCCGGCGGCGTTTCGCGGCAAAACAACTTCGGTGGGCTGACCTTCCTCAATTACAGCGTGCGGGGCTTCACCACCGGCGAGCTGTACAAGAACGGTTTCGCGATCAACCGGGGCAGCTACAGTTCGCCGGATACCTCCAACATCGAACGAATTGAAGTCCTCAAGGGGCCGGCGGCCAGTCTCTATGGCCGCGGCGACCCTGGCGGCCTGGTCAATATCGTCACCAAGCGCCCGCAAGAGGAGGCATTTACCACCCTCTCGCTGAGTGCCGGTAGCTGGGATCGCTACCGCAGCAGCCTGGACGTGAATACTCCACTTACCGAAGACGGCCACCTGCTCTCCCGGGTCAATATGGCCATCGAGGACAACGGCAGCTTTCGCGATCACGTCGGCAGCGAGCGGCGCATCGTCAGCCCGTCGCTGAGCTGGCAGATATCCCCGGATACCCGGCTGATGCTGGACGCCGAGTTCTCCCGCACCGAATCCGTATTCGACCGCGGCATCCCGGCCGTGAATGGCCAGCTGGGCTCAGTCAAGCGATCAACGTTCGTTGGCGAGCCCAACGACGGTGACATTCGCAACGACAACCAGACCCTCGACCTGGCCCTCGAGCACTACCTGAACGACACCTGGAAACTGCGTCTGGCCAACCATTACACCCAGGGCACCTTGCAGGGAAACAGCTCGGAACCCCAGGCGCTGGTCGGCACGACCATCACCCGTTTCTATCGCCAACGTGATTTCGAGTGGAACGACAACATCACCCAGGCCGAGCTGCATGGTGATTTCGAGTTTGCCGGCTGGCAGCACCAGACCCTGATCGGCCTGGAGTACGAGAACTACCGCAACAGCCAGAAGTATCCACAGAGCGCGACTCTGCTGAGCTACGGCCTGGATATCTACAACCCGGTGTACGGCCAGCCCAAGCCAGCGCTGACGCGTGTCAATGACTTCCACGAGCGCACGGAAAGCTACGCACTGAACCTGCAGGATCAAGTCGCCTTTACCGATCGTCTGCGCGGTCTGGTCGGGGTACGCCTGGAGCATGTCGAGCAGACATCACTGAACCGCTCGACGCGCGTCAGCAACAGCCAGGAAAAGGACGTCGCCACACCGCGCCTCGGCCTGCTCTATCAACTGACCCCGCAGGTCGGCGTGTTCGCCAATGCCTCTACCTCGTTCAAACCCAACACCATCGGCACCCAGGGCCAGATCTACAAACCGGAGAAAGGCCTGGGCTACGAGACCGGCGTGAAACTCGACCTGCTCGACGGCCGCCTCGGCGCGACCATCGCCCTGTTCCAGATCGACAAGGAAAACGTCATCACCACCGACGCCCTGGGTGAAAGCGTGGCCGCCGGCGAGGCCCGCAGCCAGGGCCTGGACATGCAGTTCAGCGGCCAGTTGAGCGACGCCGTACGAGTCATCGGTGCCTACGCCTACATCGATGCCGAGGTAACCAAGGGCGACGCCGCCCTGCCAAAGGGCAGCGACCTGCTCGGTATTGCTCGCAACAGCGCCAGCCTGATGAGTGTGTACGAATTCCAGAACGGTGCCCTGCGCGGCTCCGACCTCGGCGCAGCCCTCAACTACGTCGGCGAGCGCTCTGGCCAGGCGGGTAGCACCTTCACGGTGCCGTCCTACAGCACGGTCGATCTGCTGGCCCACTACAAGGCCAGCGAGGAAGTCACCGTGGGCCTGAACCTCAACAACCTGTTCGACCGCAAGTATTACGAGCGCGCCTACAACAGCGTCTGGGTGCTACCCGGCGAGCCGCGCAACCTCAGTGTCAGCCTGACCCTCAACCTCTGATCGAAAGGACGCATCATGCGCATCTCAAGCAAAACCGCCGCCCTACTGGCACTCCTGGCCGTTGCCGGCCAGGCCGGCGCCCACGGCCTGTGGACGGAGCAACGCCGCGGCAATATCGAAGTAGTCTACGGCCATGGTGCCGAAGACGACGCCTTCAAGGCCGACAAGATCAGCCGCGCCTGGGCCTTCAACGGCGCCGGCAAGACCGTTCCGGTGACCATCGAACGCCTTGCCGACCATGCCCGCCTGAAGCCGCTGAACGCACCCGCTTCGTTGGCCGTGGCACTGGATAACGGCGCCTGGTCGAAGACCGCAGACGGCAAATGGATCAATCAGGGCCGCAGCAAAGTCCCGAACGCCGTGGAGGCACTGCATACCTACAAATACAGCCTGGCGATCTATCAGGAAGGCGCCCACCTGCCCGATCTGAAAGATCTGCGTATGGTAATCGTGCCCTTGGCCGATCCTCTTGAAGTCGGTGTCGGCAAGCCGCTGCCGGTTCGTGTGCTGGTCGACGGCAAGCCAGCTGCCGATATCAAACTGATCGGCGACTACCGCAGCGCACCGGATCAGGTCAGCGCCACCACCAATGCCAAGGGCGAAGCACAGGTGCTGATTCGCAACGAAGGCCTGAACATCATCGCCGCCGAGGCCAGTCAGGCGGTGAAAGGTGATGCCGATATCGACAGCCGTGGCTACTTCACCTCGCTGACGTTTATCGGTCAGGGGCATCATCACTGATGGTCGACGCTTAAACCGGCCAGCGGCATCGAGCCTTAGGTTTGATCGCCGCACTCACACTATTCGCGCCGAGGGCGACGCCCCTACGCAGCGGCTAGTCGTCTAGCGACACGCTGTAGGAGCCGCGACCTCGCGGCGAATGGCGATGGAACACCGATAGTTCGAGCTAACGCTTGAGGCCAAGCCGCCGCCAACACGAAAACGAAAAAGCCAGGGTATCTGCCCTGGCTTTTTCATTTTCATCCGCAAAACATCAGAGCGTTGCCAGCGCATCCAGCAGCGCCTGGTTCTGCTCGGGCGAACCAATGCTGATGCGCAGGAACTGGGCGATACGTTCCTGTTTGAAGTGGCGCACGATCACGCCCTGCTCACGCAGTGCTGCCGCAATACCGGCAGCATCACGCTGCGGGTGGCGGGCGAAGATGAAGTTGGCCGCCGAGGGCAGCACCTCGAACCCCAGCGCTTGCAAACCAGCCGTGACCTTTTCGCGGCTGTCGATCACCGCGGCGCAGGTCTGCTCGAAGTAAGCCCGATCCTCGAACGCCGCCGCCGCACCGGCGATGGCGATGCGATCCAGCGGGTAGGAGTTGAAACTGTTCTTGATCCGCTCCAGCGCTTCGATCAGATCTACGTGCCCGACTGCCAGGCCAACCCGCAGGCCAGCCAGAGAGCGGGACTTGGACAGAGTCTGGGTCACCAGCAGATTCGGGTACTTGTCGACCAGGCTGATGGCCGAGACGCCACCGAAGTCGATATAGGCTTCATCCACCAGCACCACGGTATCCGGATTAGCCTGTAGAAGGCGCTCGATGGCCTCCAGGGCCAGCAGGCAGCCGGTAGGTGCATTGGGGTTCGGGAAAATGATGCCGCCATTGGGCCGCGCATAATCCTCGATACGGATCTGAAACTGCTCGTCCAATGCCAACGGCTCGGCCTGAATGCCATACAGGCCACAGTAGACCGGGTAAAAGCTGTAGCTGATATCGGGGAACAACAGCGGTTTGCCATGCTGGAACAGGCCGTGGAAAGCATGGGCCAGCACTTCGTCAGAACCGTTGCCGACGAATACCTGAGCAGTCTTTACGCCATAGAACTCAGCGACTGCCTGCTTCAAGCGATCGCCGTTGGGGTCGGGATACAGACGCAGGTCGTCGTTGAGCTCCTCGCGCATGGCGGCGATAGCCTTGGGCGACGGGCCATAGGGATTTTCGTTGGTATTGAGCTTGACCAGCTTGCTCAGCTTGGGCTGCTCACCCGGTACGTAAGGCACCAGGCCTTTGACGAAGGGGCTCCAGAATTTGCTCATCTGCCCTTCTCTCCTCGAATTCGGTTTAATCGTTGGGTCAGTTCTTGATGCGGTACTCGGCACTACGGGCGTGTGCGGTCAGCGACTCGCCACGGGCCAGTACCGAGGCCACCTTGCCGAGTTCGGAAGCACCTTCGGCCGAACAGTGGATGATCGACGAACGCTTCTGGAAGTCGTAGACCCCCAGCGGCGACGAGAAGCGCGCAGTGCCCGATGTAGGCAACACGTGGTTCGGCCCCGCACAGTAATCGCCCAGCGCTTCGGCGGTGTAACGGCCCATGAAGATGGCCCCCGCGTGACGGATCTCTGGCAGGTACTGCTCCGGGTTCTCGACCGAGAGCTCCAGGTGTTCAGGCGCGATACGGTTGGCCACTTCAATGGCCTGGGCCATGTCCGCGACCTGGATCAGCGCGCCACGGCCTTCGATAGAGGTACGAGCAATCGCCTCACGCTCCAGGCTCGGCAGCAGGCGAGTGATGCTCTCGGCGACCTTGTCGAGGAAAGCTGCATCCGGGCTGACCAGAATCGACTGCGCGTCTTCGTCGTGCTCGGCCTGAGAGAACAGATCCATAGCGATCCAGTCCGGATCGGTCTGGCCGTCGCAGACGACGAGAATCTCCGACGGCCCGGCGATCATGTCGATACCGACCTTGCCGAACACATGGCGCTTGGCAGTCGCCACATAAATGTTGCCTGGGCCGACGATCTTGTCCACCGGCGGCACGCTTTCGGTGCCATAGGCCAGCGCCGCGACAGCCTGGGCGCCACCAATGGTGAACACCCGGTCGACACCGGCAATGCAGGCCGCGGCAAGCACGATCTCGTTGATCTCGCCACGGGGCGTGGGCACCACCATCACCACTTCCGGGACACCGGCAACCTTGGCCGGGATGGCATTCATCAGCACCGACGACGGATAGGATGCCTTGCCGCCCGGCACGTACAGGCCGGCACGATCCAACGGCGTGACCTTCTGGCCCAGCACCGTGCCGTCGGCCTCGGTGTAGGTCCAGGAATCCTGCTTCTGTTTCTCGTGGTAGCTGCGCACGCGCTCGGCGGCGACTTCGAGCGCCTGGCGCTGCTCAGTGGTGATGCGCGTCAGCGCCAACTCCAGACGCTCGCGCGGCAGAATCAGGTCGGCCATGGAGGCGACTTCAAGGGCATCGAAACGCTGGGTGAACTCGACCAGCGCTGCATCGCCACGCTCACGCACGGCCTTGATGATATCCAGCACGCGCTGATTGACGCCGTCATCCGAGACGCTTTCCCAGCTCAGCAGATGATCCAGATGATGAGCGAAATCCGGGTCGGCAGCGTTGAGTCGGCGAATGGCAACTGGAGCGGTCATAGCGAAAGCCTCATCTGGATGGCGTGTTCTCAGGCGCCGCTAGAGTAGCAAGCCCACCGTGCGGGCACCTGAGAATTTGGCTATAGCACGGATAGGCGTTGCGCAGCCCAGGCAGGCTGCTGAAAAACTATCTGCGTTGCCATCGCGGCGTTAAAAACAGCCTCAAAATGCTCATGTACTACTCGTACACTCCGCTTTTTAGTCTGTTTTTTCCTTGCGCTGGCTGCCTCGACTACGTTTTTCAACGGCCTGCAAGGCCGCGCGGGAGAGGATCAATGAGGATGGTGCGTCTCGACCGCTTCACGCAGCGTGTCGATCAGGGCCTGGACACGGCTGTGCTGCATCTTCATGGAAGCCTTGTTGACGATCAGCCGGGAGCTGATGTGGGCGATCAGCTCCTGAGCTTCAAGACCGTTGGCTCGCAAGGTGTTGCCGGTGTCGACCACGTCGATGATCTTGTCGGCCAGGCCAACCAGCGGCCCCAGCTCCATGGAACCGTACAGTTTGATGATGTCGACCTGACGGCCTTGCTCGGCATAGTAGCGCTTGGCGACGTTAACGAACTTGGTGGCCACGCGCAGGCGGCCCTTGGGCTCGGCCGCACCGATGGCGCCAGCGGTCATCAACTTGCAGCGGGCAATACGCAGATCCAGGGGCTCGTAGAGCCCCTGGCCGCCGTATTCGAGCAGCACGTCCTTACCGGCGACGCCAAGATCGGCAGCGCCATGCTCGACATAAGTCGGTACGTCGGTGGCGCGCACGATCAGCAGACGAACGTCATCTTGGGTGGTCGGGATGATCAGCTTGCGGCTCTTGTCCGGATTCTCGGTCGGCACGATGCCTGCCGCCGCGAGCAGCGGCAGGGTGTCATCGAGAATACGGCCTTTGGACAGGGCAATGGTCAGCATGTGGTCAGCCCGGCACGCGGCGAATCTTCGCCCCCAGCAATTGCAGTTTCTCTTCGATGCATTCGTAGCCACGGTCGATGTGGTAGATGCGATCGATCACCGTGTCGCCCTGGGCGACCAGCGCGGCGATAACCAGGCTGGCCGAAGCACGCAGGTCGGTCGCCATTACCGGAGCGCCCTTGAGCTGCGCGGTACCGGTGACGATGGCCGTGTTGCCTTCGACCTGAATCTGCGCGCCCATGCGGCTCATTTCATAAACGTGCATGAAGCGGTTTTCGAAGATCGTTTCGATCACAGTACCGGAGCCTTCGGCAATGGCATTGAGAGCGATGAACTGCGCCTGCATGTCGGTCGGGAAAGCCGGATAAGGAGCGGTGCGCAGGCTAACGGCCTTCGGACGCTTGCCCTTCATGTCTAGCTCGATCCAGTCGGGCCCGGTAGTGATTTCGGCACCCGCTTCCTGCAGCTTGGCCAGTACGGCTTCCAAGGTGCTCGGATCAGCATCCTTGACCTTGATGCGGCCACCCGTGGCAGCAGCGGCTACCAGGTAGGTACCGGTTTCGATACGGTCGGGCATCACGCTAAAGCGAGCGCCATGCAGGCTTTCAACGCCGTCGATAGTGATGGTGTCGGTACCGGCACCTTGAATCTTCGCGCCCATGGCGATCAGGCAGTTGGCCAGATCGACCACCTCAGGTTCACGAGCAGCGTTTTCCAGTACGGTGCGCCCTTTGGCAAGGGTAGCGGCCATCAGGATGTTCTCGGTGCCGGTCACGCTGACCATATCGAAGAAGAAGTGCGCGCCGCGCAAACCGCCTTCCGGCGCCTTGGCCTTGATGTAACCGCCTTCGACATCGATGGTCGCGCCCATGGCTTCCAGACCGCGGATGTGCAGGTCGACCGGGCGCGAGCCGATGGCGCAACCACCAGGCAACGCCACTTCGGCCTCACCGAAGCGGGCGACCATTGGGCCGAGCACCAGAATCGAAGCGCGCATGGTCTTCACCAGCTCGTACGGCGCGACCAGGGTCTTCATGGTGCGCGCGTCGACTTCGACGCTGAGCTTCTCGTCGATGATCGGTTCGATGCCCATGCGGCCGAACAGCTCGATCATCGTGGTGATGTCGTGCAGGTGCGGCAGATTGCAGATGGTCACCGGCGCGTTGCCGAGCAGGGTCGCAGCCAGAATCGGCAGTGCGGAGTTCTTGGCACCGGAAATGCGGATCTCGCCGTCGAGACGCACGCCGCCAGTAATGCTTAATTTATCCATAGCTAACTCGTCGTCTCAGGAGCGCGCGGCCCAATCGGCACGGCTGAAGAATTTCATGCTCACGGCGTGGATGCTGCCATCGGCGATCCAGGGATTGAGGTGAGCGTAAATTTGCTGCTGGCGCTTGACCGGGCTAAGGCTGGCCAGCTCGTCGCTGATCAGATTGAGCTGGAAGTTGCAGCCTTCGCCGTCGACCTCTACCTGAACCTCCGGCAGTTTGGTCTCCAAGAAACTTTTTACCTCAAGGGCCTGCATGCTCAACCTCGATCAACGTATTCAATAAGCGTGAACGTCGCATGGCGACATCTGTTTACAGCGTCCGAGCCAGCAATTGCGGAGAAGGTCAGGCAGCAACGCTGCTGGCTGCACGATCCGCCAGCGGCACTCGGCACGGGCCTGTAGACATGGGGCCGGCATCATAACAAAAAATTGCCAGAAGCAATTCTCGGTATCGAGCTGCGGCGCCAGAAGGTAATGACCGCGGCGTTTTGAATGCCTTAGGCTTCCAAGGGAAGCACATGGTGCAGCTCGCACACCTTGGCGATCCCATTCATGTCTTGGGGCAAGCCGCGAATGCTCAACACTTTGTCAGCATCCCGAGCATCGCGGGTATAGGCAAGCAGCAAAGACAAACCGACACTGCTGGACTTCTCCACCGCCGAACAATCGATCACGCAGGTACTTGCCTGGGTGGCCTGGATCAGCCGACCGCCCTGCTCACGCAGGGCCGGACCACTCTGATAATCGAGGACGCCGGAGAGCGCGAGAACGCCCGGCGCCTGTTCGACGATGGCCGCTGAACTCACGACGCCCCCCGGGCCTGACGCGCGCGGGCAACGGTGTCTGCCCAGCTGTCGATGACCTTGTCGAGATCGTTGCGGTTGTTCTGCATGGACTGCGCGAACTGATCGCGGAACAGCTTGCCAACGTTGATACCGTTGATCACTACGTTACGCAGCTTCCAGGTTCCGTCCATGGCAACCATGGTGTACGAAAGCGGATAGACCGTGCCCTTACCATCGCGGATTTCCATGTTGACCGAGGTACGCTGCGGATCCTGCTTGCCAGTGGCCGGCAGCACACGGATGTCCTGGTTGTTGTACTCAAGCAGCGCGTTGCCATAGAACTGCATCAGGCTGCGCTTGAAGTTTTCCTGGAAACGGGTCATCTGCTCGGGCGTGGCTTCACGCGAATAGCGCACCGTCATGACACTGCGGGCAACGCCATCGACATCCACGACCGGGCCGAGAATCTCGTTGAGCGAGTTGTAGAAGGCATCAGGATTGCTGCGGTACTGCTCCTTGTTGGCCTTGAGGTCGGCCAGGAGGGTCTGCGTGGTTCCCTGCACCACTTCATGGGCAGCAGGCGCGGCCACTGCCAGCAAGGGCATCGCAGCCAGCAAAGCGACAAGGCTGTTACGCATGGTCTTGATCATCATCGGGTACCTCATTGGCTGTCCTGATCTCTGTTGACCGAATTGAGCAGAAATTTGCCAATCAGATCCTCAAGCACCAGAGAAGACTGGGTGTCATGAATGGTTCCGCCATCGGCCAGCAACTCTTCATCGCCACCGACACTGATCCCCACGTACTTTTCACCGAGCAAGCCTGCGGTGAGAATCGACGCAGTAGAGTCCACCGGAAGATTGTCGACACTGCCGTCGAGTTCCATCGTTACGCGCCCGGTGTAACTGTCACGATCCAGATCGATCGCCGTCACACGACCGATGCTCACCCCCGCCATGGTCACTTTGGCGCGCATGGTGAGGCCGGCAATATTGTCGAAGTGCGCGTAGACCTTGTAGGTGTCGACGGCGTTGCCAGGTGCCAGGCCACTGACACGTAGAGCCAGCAACAGCAGGGCCAGCAGGCCGGCCAGGAGAAACAGGCCGACACCGATTTCCATCGAGCGGTTTTGCATCAGAAATCTCCAAACATCAAAGCGGTCAGAATGAAATCCAGCCCCAATACGGCCAGCGAGGCGTACACCACCGTTCGGGTGGTCGCGCGGCTGATACCTTCGGAGGTGGGCTCGCAGTCGTAACCCTGGAACACGGCGATCCAGGTAACGACGAAGGCGAAGACCAGGCTTTTGATTATCCCGTTGAGTACGTCCTCGCGGAACGAAACACTGTTTTGCATATTGGCCCAGAATGAGCCTTCGTAAACGCCCAGCCAGTCGACGGCGACCATCGCCCCGCCCCAGATGCCGACCACGCTGAAAATCATGGTCAGCAGCGGCATGGAGATGAAGCCGGCCCAAAGCCGCGGTGCAACGATGTGCTTGAGCGGGTCGACACCAATCATCGCCAGGCTCGACAACTGCTCGGTGGACTTCATGTTGCCGATCTCGGCGGTCAACGCAGAACCCGCGCGACCGGCGAATAGCAGCGCAGTGACCACCGGCCCCAGTTCACGCAGCAGAGTCAGCGCAACCATCTGCCCGACCGCCTGCTCGGAACCATACTTAGCAAGAATGCTGAAACCCTGCAGCGACAGCACCATGCCGATGAACAGGCCGGAAACCACGATAATCGCCAGTGAAAGGACGCCCACCGAATACAGCTGCTTGATCAACAACTGCAGCGAATTACCTGACGTACCCCGCCCGAACAGCGCGCGTAGCAGAAAGATCGTCGAACGCCCCAGCGTGGCAACCACGTCGATGCCCGCACGCCCGAACAGGCGCACGCGCTCGAGTGAAGATGTCCTGCGCATCAGCGCCTCCCCAGTAGATCGTCGTGGTAACTCGGCGCTTGAAAATGGAAGGGAACCGGCCCGTCCGGCGTTCCCTGCATGAACTGCCGTACCCGCGGATTCTCAGAGTCGCGCAGCTCGGCGGGTGTTCCCTGACCCAGCACTTGGCTGTCGCCAACTATATAAATGTAATCGGCGATGCTCGCTGTCTCCGCCAGATCGTGGGACACCACGATACTGGTGATGCCCAACGCATCGTTGAGCAAACGGATCAGGCGCACCAGCACGCCCATGGCAATTGGATCCTGCCCCACGAACGGCTCGTCATACATCAGTATCTGTGGATCCAGAGCAATTGCCCGAGCTAACGCAACGCGCCGCTTCATACCGCCGGAGAGCTCATCGGGCATCAACTCGATCGCGCCACGCAAGCCAACCGCCTGCAGCTTCATCAGAACAATGTCACGAATCATTTCTTCGGGCAGTTGAGTGTGTACACGCAGAGGAAATGCCACATTCTCGAACACATCCAGATCGGTAAACAGCGCACCACTCTGGAACAGCACGCCCATTTGCTTGCGCATGTCGAACAGTTCACTGCGCGACAGATCAGGCAGATTCAGGCCGTTGACGTGGATTTGGCCGCTGCTGGGCCGCAGCTCGGCCGCGATCAGCCGTAACAGCGTGGTTTTACCGCAGCCAGAGGGCCCCATGATCCCGGTAACCTTGCCCCGCGGGATGCATATGTCGACGTTCTTGAAGATGTGACGCTCGCCGCGCTGAAAACTTACGTTTTTAAGCTCGACCGCATACTGATTTTCGGCGCTCATCGGAACTCCATTACGTACTGCCTTCCTAATCTGACGCCCCGCATCGGAATAAGGACACGATGATCAGCCACACGGGCCCCAAAATGGTTGCGGACTATAGCATTTGCCCAATAGCCCACCAAAGCTGAGAACCCACGACGTTCAGGCTTGTGACAGCTTTGCCATTTCGCAGCCACGCCATGGATGATGAGTCGCGGAGTCTTTCCCGCTATAATCCCTGTCTTTTTCGTACAGCAGCCCAAGCAGAGCATGAACCAGACCCGCGACCTGATTGATTCCGCACAGCGCACCATCCGTCTAGAGATCGAGGCGGTACAAGAGCTGCTGCCCCGTATTGACGCTGACTTCGTCAAGGCGTGCGAGCTGATTCTCGCCAGCAAGGGCCGTGTGGTGGTGGTCGGGATGGGAAAATCCGGACATATCGGCAACAAGATTGCCGCGACCCTGGCCAGCACCGGCACCACCGCTTTCTTCGTGCACCCTGCTGAAGCCAGCCATGGCGACATGGGTATGATCACCCGTGACGACGTCGTCCTGGCCCTGTCCAACTCAGGCTCCACGGCCGAAATCGTGACCTTGCTGCCGCTGATCAAGCGCCTCGGCATCACCCTGATCAGCATGACCGGCAACCCCGAGTCGCCGCTCTCGAAGGCTGCCGAAGTCAACCTCGACACCCGCGTAGCCAAGGAAGCGTGCCCACTCAACCTGGCGCCGACCTCTTCCACCACCGCCTCCCTGGTACTGGGCGACGCCCTGGCCATCGCGCTGCTGGAAGCCCGCGGTTTCACTGCCGAAGACTTCGCCTTCTCCCATCCCGGTGGCGCCCTGGGTCGTCGCCTGCTGCTCAAAGTCGAGAACGTCATGCACGCTGGCGACAGCCTGCCCAAGGTCAATCGTGGCACCAGCCTGCGCGAAGCCCTGCTTGAAATGACCCAGAAGGGCCTGGGCATGACCGCCGTACTGGAAGACGACGGCCGCCTGGCCGGGGTCTTCACCGACGGTGACCTGCGCCGCGCCCTGGATAAAGGTATCGATGTGCGTGATGCGTGCATCGACGACGTCATGACGCCCAACGGCAAAACCGCTCGTGCTGATATGCTTGCCGCCGAGGCCCTGAAAATAATGGAAGACAACAAGATCAGCGCGCTGGTAGTGATCGATACCAGTGGTCGTCCTGTAGGCGCCTTCAACCTTGGCGATCTGCTGCGCGCGGGAGTGATGTGATGAACGACCTGCTGCAGCGCACTCACGCCATCAAACTGGCGATTTTCGATGTCGACGGCGTACTCACCGACGGCAAGCTGTATTTTCTCGTTGATGGCAGCGAGTTCAAGACCTTCAATACCCTGGATGGCCAGGGCATCAAGATGCTGATCAACTCTGGCGTACGAACGGCCATCATCAGCGGCCGCAAGACTCCCGTAGTCGAGCGCCGCGCACAGAACCTGGGTATCCAGCATTTGTACCAGGGCCGTGAAGACAAACTCGACGTGCTCGACGAGCTGCTCGCCGAGCTGGGCCTCAGTTACGAGCAGGTGGCCTACCTGGGTGACGACTTGCCGGATCTGCCGGTAATCCGCCGTGTCGGCCTGGGTATGGCGGTAGCCAGCGGCAACGAATTTGTGCGCGAGCATGCCCACGGCGTCACACAAGCGCGCGGCGGCGAAGGTGCGGCACGCGAATTCTGCGAACTGATCATGCGTGGCCAGGGTACTCTCGAAGCCGCCCAAGCGGCCTACCTTTAGGGGTTTACTGATGTTGCGCAAATTCATCACACCCGTCCTGCTGACCTTCGGCGCCCTGCTGCTGGTGGCAGCCGGGTACTGGAACATCAACCCGGACAGTTTCTCCAGCGCGCCACAGCAGAGCGGCCCGGACAACCCGATCGACTTCTACGCCGTGAACGCCCGCAGCGTGCAGTACCTGCCCGACGGCAAGGTACAGAGCGACATGACCAGTGATCTGCTCGAGCATGTGCAGAGTACCGACGTCACCCTACTGACCGAACCGCGCATGAACCTGTTCCGGGGCACCGAGCTTCCCTGGAAAGTACGCAGCGCACGCGGCGAGGTAGGCCCCGATGGCGACGAGGTCGAATTGATCGACCAGGTGCGGGTGGAACGCACAGACGAAAAGGGCCGCGCCACTATACTTACCACCAGCCGCCTGACCGTATTCCCACAGAAGGAATATGCGCAGACCCAGCAAGCCGTTAGAATCGACGCGGCCAACGGGGTGACCACGGCACAAGGAATGAAAGCGTACTTGAATGACGGCAGGATGCTCCTGCAGTCCAACGTAAGAGGCCAGCATGAGGTTCGTTAAAACCCTCCCCCTACTTCTCAGCCTCGGCGCCACGCTCGGAAGCGCAAGCGCCTGGGCTCTGCCGAGCGACCGTGATCAACCGATCCGCGTGCAGGCCGACAGTGCTGAGCTGGACGACAAACAAGGCGTTGCAGTGTATCGCGGCGACGTCGTCATCACTCAGGGCACCCTGAAAATCACTGGCGACACCGTCACCATCACCCAGAACGCAAAGGGTGAGGTCGATGTGTTCACCTCGGTGGGCAAACCCGCCTATTACGAGCAGAAGCCCTCGGCCGACAAGCAGATCGTCAAGGCTTACGGCCTGACCATCCAGTACTTTGCTGCCAATGAGCGCATCGTACTGATCGACCAGGCCAAGGTGGTTCAGGAAGGCAACACCTTCGAAGGCGAGAAAATCGTCTATGACACCCAGCGACAGATCGTCAATGCAGGCCGCGCCACGGGCACCAATGTGTCGACGCCGCGCCCGCGTATCGACATGGTGATCCAGCCGCAGAAAAAACCCGCCGCTGAGCAGGGCCAATAACGATGGCAACTCTGAAAGCCCAGCACCTGGCCAAAAGCTATAAAGGTCGCCAGGTCGTTCGCGACGTAAGCCTGAGCATCGACAGCGGGCAGATCGTCGGCTTGCTCGGCCCCAACGGCGCCGGCAAGACCACCTGCTTCTACATGATCGTCGGTCTGGTTCAGGCCGATCAGGGCCGCGTACTGATCGACGATCTCGACGTCAGCCACCAGCCCATGCACGGCCGCGCCCGCGCCGGTATAGGCTACCTGCCTCAGGAAGCGTCGATCTTCCGCAAGCTCAGTGTGTCCGATAACATCATGGCGATCCTGGAAACGCGCAAGGATCTGAGCCGCGCGCAGCGGCTGCAGGAACTGGAGGGCCTACTGCAGGAATTCCACATCACCCACATTCGCGACAACCTGGGCATGAGCCTGTCGGGTGGTGAGCGCCGCCGTGTAGAAATCGCCCGCGCCCTTGCAACATCACCGAAATTCATCCTTCTCGACGAGCCCTTCGCCGGCGTCGACCCGATTTCGGTCGGTGACATCAAGCAAATCATTCACCACCTCAAAGCCAAAGGCATTGGGGTGCTGATCACCGACCACAATGTGCGCGAAACCCTGGATATCTGCGAGACCGCCTATATCGTCAGCGACGGCCAACTGATCGCCGAGGGCGACTCCGCTGCGATCCTGGCCAACCAGATGGTAAAGGAAGTCTACCTGGGCCACGAATTCCGCCTGTAACGGTTTTCCCACCGATGGGCATCCAGAGCCTGTTACCCCACGACATGGTCGTAATGAAATGGTAACGGGCTCTAGGCAAACCACTCGGGTTCAGGCATATAATTTGCTTCCTAGTGGCGCTTTGGCGCCCTGTCGTGGATTGCGCACAGACGCCAGATAAGGTCTGCAATGAAACCATCGCTAGTCCTGAAAATGGGCCAGCAGCTGACGATGACACCGCAGCTGCAACAAGCCATTCGCCTGCTCCAACTGTCGACTCTCGATCTGCAACAGGAGATCCAGGAGGCGCTGGAGTCGAATCCGATGCTCGAGCGTCAGGAAGAAGGCGACGACTTCGACAATTCGGATCCCATGGCCGACGGTGCGGAAAGTGCCACCACTGCGACTGCTCAGGAAGAGAAATTTCAGGAGCCGACCTTCCAGGAAAACACCCAGACCGTCGACAATCTGGAAGAAGGCGACTGGGGTGAACGCATCCCCAGCGAACTACCCGTAGACACAGCCTGGGAAGACGTCTACCAGACCAGCGCCAGCAGCCTGCCAAGCAATGACGACGACGAGTGGGACTTCACCACTCGCACCTCCGCCGGCGAGAGCCTGCAGAGCCATATGCTTTGGCAACTCAATCTGGCGCCGATGTCCGACAAGGATCGCCTGATCGCCGTTACCCTGATCGACTGCATCAACGCTCAGGGCTACCTCGAAGAAACTCTCGAAGAAATTACCGACGCCTTCGACCCCGAACTCGATGTCGAGCTCGATGAAGTCGAAGCCGTGCTGCACCGCATCCAGCAGTTCGAGCCTTCCGGCATCGCCGCCCGCGACCTGCGCGAGTGCCTGCTTCTGCAATTGCGTCAGCTACCGACCAGTACACCCTGGCTGAGCGAAGCTCAGCGCCTCACCAGCGACTACCTCGACCTGCTCGGCAGCCGCGACTACAGCCAGTTGATGCGCCGCATGAAGCTCAAGGAAGACGAGCTACGCCCGGTTATCGAGCTAATTCAGAGCCTCAACCCGCGCCCTGGCTCGCAGATCGAGTCGAGCGAGCCCGAGTACGTGGTGCCTGACGTGATCGTGCGCAAGCACAACGATCGCTGGCTGGTGGAGCTCAACCAGGAAGCCATGCCGCGCCTACGCGTCAACGCGCAGTACGCAGGCTTCGTGAAACGCGCCGACTCCAGCGCCGACAACACCTTCATGCGCAATCAGTTGCAGGAAGCACGCTGGTTCATCAAGAGCCTGCAGAGTCGCAACGAGACCCTGATGAAGGTCGCGACGCAGATCGTCGAGCATCAGCGCGGCTTCCTCGACTACGGCGACGAAGCCATGAAGCCGCTGGTACTGCATGACATCGCGGAAGCGGTAGGCATGCATGAGTCGACCATTTCCCGCGTCACCACCCAGAAGTACATGCATACGCCGCGTGGCATTTACGAGCTGAAATACTTCTTCTCCAGCCACGTCAGCACCTCCGAAGGCGGCGAATGTTCGTCCACCGCGATCCGCGCGATCATCAAAAAACTGGTCGCCGCGGAAAATGCGAAAAAGCCATTGAGCGATAGCAAGATCGCTGGTTTACTGGAAGCACAGGGCATTCAAGTGGCGCGCCGCACAGTCGCCAAGTACCGTGAATCGCTCGGTATAGCGCCTTCGAGCGAACGCAAGCGATTGATGTAAGCGCCCTTGTAGGGGCATCTCTAAAAACGTTGGCGAGGCAGTTAACGCAGCGGTAACAACGTAGGCAGTTTTTAGAGTTGCCCCGTAGCAAGCCCCAGTGTTCCTGCGGCAGGTCTATAGCCTGCCACTCACACACGGCAACAAGGAGAAGCGGTATGCAAGTCAACATCAGTGGACACCAGCTGGATGTGACAGACGCACTACGCAGCTACATCGAGGAAAAGCTCGGACGTCTCGAGCGGCACTTCGACAAGATCACCAATGTGCAGGTCATCCTGGAGGTCGAGAAGCTCAAGCAGAAAGTCGAAGCTACCTTGCATATCGCCGGAGGCGAAGTGGTGGCAAATGCCGAGCATGAAGACATGTACGCTGCCATTGATCTACTGACCGACAAACTTGACCGCCAACTCATCAAGCACAAGGAAAAACAGCTCGACCGCCAGCAGGGCGCAATGGCCCGCTGACCTCGTCCTTATCCTATGATCCGACTTGAAAATATCCTGACCCCCGGCCGTTCCCTCGTGAACGTGCCGGGCGGCAGTAAAAAGCGTGTACTCGAACAGATAGCTGCCGTGATCGCGAGCGACCTGCCCGATCTCGACGGCCAGACCATCTATGAAAGCCTGATCGCCCGGGAAAAACTCGGTTCGACCGGTTTTGGCAATGGCATCGCCATTCCCCACTGCCGCCTACCCGGCTGCAGCTCACCGATCAGTGCACTGCTGAAACTCAACGCTGCGGTCGACTTCGACGCCATCGATGGTGCGCCCGTCGATTTGCTGTTCGTGCTGCTGGTTCCCGAAGCAGCGACCGATGAGCACCTGGAACTGCTGCGCCAGATCGCCAGCATGTTCGACCGCGAGGACGTTCGCGAGCGGCTGCGCCAGGCTCAAGACAGTGAATCGCTGTACCAGACCGTAGTGAACGTGCAGAACGGCCAATAGCCCTACAGGATTAGCCCATGCGCCTGATCATCGTCAGCGGCCGTTCCGGCTCGGGCAAGAGCACCGCTCTCGACGTGCTCGAGGACAACGGTTTCTATTGCATCGACAACCTGCCTGCCGGCCTGCTTCCGGAGCTGGCCGAACGGGCGTTGTTGCATACCGAGCTGTTGCACCCACAAGTGGCGGTATCGATAGACGCACGCAACCTGCCTAGCCAGCTCAAGCGCTTTTCCGAACTGCTTGATGAAGTGCGCGGCCGCAACATCCGTTGCGATGTCCTGTATCTGGACGCCAGCGAAGAAACCCTGCTCAAGCGCTTTTCGGAGACGCGCAGACGTCACCCGCTGACCAACGACCAGCGCTCGCTGGCCGAAGCCATGGTCGACGAGACCAAACTACTGAGCCCGATCATCGACCGTGCCGATCTGAAGATCGACACCACTCACCTGAATCTCTACCAACTGCGCGACACCCTCAAGCTGCGCCTGCTCAACCAGCCGGAACCGGGTACCGCCTACCTGATCGAATCCTTCGGTTTCAAACGGGGGATGCCGGTGGATGCAGATCTAGTGTTTGACGTGCGCTGCCTGCCCAATCCCTACTGGAAACCCGAACTGCGTGACTTCACCGGCCTCGAGCAGCCGGTCGAGGAATACCTGGCAGCCCAGGAGGACGTCCAGGACATGTACCAGGACATCTTCACCTATCTGCACAAGTGGCTGCCGCGCTTCGCTGCCAGCAACCGCTCTTACGTTACCGTTGCGATCGGCTGCACGGGCGGCCACCATCGCTCGGTGTACCTCGCCAACCGCCTGGGGCACGCCCTCAAACCGCTGCTGAAGAATGTTCAGATCCGCCACCGCGACCTCAGTTAAGGAATTGCCGCGATGCCCGCCTGTGAAATCACCATCATCAACAAACTCGGCCTGCACGCGCGCGCGGCCGCCAAGTTCGTCGGGGTCGCGGGGCGTTTTCCCTGCCAGGTGAGAATCGGGCGTAGCGTCGAGAGCCTCGTAGATGGCAAGAGCATCATGGCGGTGATGATGCTCGCCGCCGGCAAGGGCACCATCGTGCACCTGGCGACCGAGGGCGAGCGGGAAGAGGAAGCCCTGCAGGCGCTGATTGACCTGATCAATAACTACTTCGACGAAGGCGAGTGATCGCCCTCAGACGTTCAGGGCATTGCCCACAGCCAACATCAACACGAACCCCGATGCAAAACCCAGTACAGCCGGTGGCATGTCACTGCGTCGATACAGCTTGGGAATGATCTCGCGTATCACCACGAAGAGCATTGCCCCCGCCGCGATCGCCAGCCCCCAGGGCAGCAACTGCAACGACACGCCGACCAACCAGGCCGAAAGCAGCGCGAACAGCGGCTCGACCAACCCGGAGGCGGCGCCGCAAAAAACCGCCTTCCATCGCGACATTCCTGCCCCGGCCAGCACCAGGGCAATGATCAGCCCCTCGGGTACGTCCTGCAACGCAATCCCCAGCGCCAATCCGTCGGCATTAGACAGATTGGCCGCGGCCGCCACACCGACCGCCATTCCTTCCGGCACGTTGTGCAGAACGATGGCGATAACGAACAGCCAGACGCTCAAGCCGACGCCCTGATCTGCCTGCATGTTCGCTCGCGATGTACGAGACAACCAGTGGCCCAGCACCCATAAGGCACCAGCACCGAGCACCACTCCTGCGGCGACCAGCAGCGAGCCCTGACTAGCGCTCAGGCCCAGCTCGTGAGTCAGCTGAAAAGCCGGCGGAAGGAGTGAAAAAAGACTGGCAGCGAGCATCATGCCCCCACCGAAACCCAGCATGGCCGTGTAAGAACGTGCCGAAATGCTGCGCATGAAAATAACTGGCAAGGCACCCAGTGCTGTGCCAAGAGCACACAGCATGCCGCCTTGCCAGGCATACCAGAGAGCCGGCGAAAGCCGGCTCTGCAAACCACTCCAGACCTTGAGGGCAAGAATGATCCCGCCGCCAACGAGCAGCATCAGGCCCAATGCATAGCGAAAGGAACGGCCATTGGCCGCGATCAACTCGTGCAGTGGGCTCATGCGTACACTCGATGCCGGCTCATAGGCATGCAATCAAGCCAGAGCTGCCTGATAGCGACGCGCCACTTCGGCCCAATCGACGACGTTGTAGAACGCACCGATGTATTCGGGGCGACGGTTCTGGTAGCGCAGGTAGTAGGCATGCTCCCACACGTCCAGACCCAGAATCGGCGTATTACCGTTCATCAGCGGGCTGTCCTGGTTACCGGTGCTTTCAACCACCAGCTTCTTCTGTGGCGTTACGCTGAGCCAGGCCCAGCCGCTGCCGAAGCGGGTCAGTGCGGCTTTGGTGAAGGCTTCCTTGAAAGCCTCCAGGCCACCCAGCTGGCTGTCGATGGCGGCTTTCAACTCACCTTGGGGCTCACCACCGCCACTGGTGCTCATCACGCTCCAGAACAGCGAATGGTTGGCATGCCCACCACCGTTGTTGATCACCGCACCGCGCTTGTCTTCCGGCACTTCCTTGAGACGAGTGAGCAGCTCTTCGACCGGCAGCTCGCCAAGCGAGTTGCCTTCCAAAGCGGCATTGAGGTTGTTGACGTAGGTCTGATGGTGCTTGCTGTGATGGATTTCCATGGTTTGCGCATCGATGTGCGGTTCCAGGGCATCGTAGGCGTAAGGCAGAGCAGGCAGGCTATACGGCATGGTTTCACTCCTTCTAATGGTACTGACGAACGACAGACGCTGGGCGTTCTGCCGGTGAAGCATCGCCAGGCGCATGAGCGCCCAACAATCGATCCGTACGGGGGTAGGCCCCGTGCTCGGCGACAAAGTTCAACAGACTGGTGTAGGTTCGGCCGCTGTGATTGAGTGCAGCCTGGCGCAAGGACGGCGACAGATGCTCACTGCCCATGCAGCGCAACAGGTGTTCATGGCAGGCACAGAGGTGCTCGGCGGACTCTTCCGGATGACCGATCATCAGTTGCAGATCGGCCAGGTTATGCTGAGAAACGACGAAAGCCGCCACCGCAGCATCGGCATCCCGCCAGCGCTCGAACAGTACCTGGGCAAGCGCCAGCGCCTGCAGATACTGCTCCCGCGCCTCGACCCAGGAACCTTCGGCGAAGTAGCGGTTACCGGCCTGGATGAGTCGCTTCCACTGCTCCATGGGATTGCCTCCTCGCCCTGAGGCGAAAATGCGCAGGCCACATGACCTGCGCGGCGGTTTCAACGGTTACAGACCACCTTCGGTAAGGCGTTCCGGGTTGAGCAACTGCTCCAGCTCGGTACGTCCCAGATCGGTCATTTCCTCGGCCACGTCGATGATCGGCCGACCTTCGCGATACGCCTTCTTGGCGATTTCCGCAGCCTTCTGGTAACCGATCAGCGGGTTCAGCGCTGTCACCAGAATCGGGTTGCGGCCCAGTGCTTCCTTGAGCTTCGGCTCGTTGACCTTGAAGCTGGCGATGGCGCGATCCGCCAGCAGGCGGCTGGCGTTGGCCAGCAACTCGATGCTGCCGAGCAGATTGTGAGCGATCACCGGCAGCATCACGTTCAGCTCAAAATTGCCGGACTGCCCCGCCACCGCAATGGTGGTGTCGTTACCGATGACCTGGGCCGCAACCATGGCAGTGGCTTCCGGGATCACCGGATTGACCTTGCCCGGCATGATCGAGGAACCAGGTTGCAGTGCTTCGAGTTCGATCTCGCTCAGGCCGGCCAGCGGACCGGAGTTCATCCAGCGCAGGTCGTTGGCGATCTTCATCAACGACACTGCCGTGGTCTTTAGTTGCCCGGACAGCGCCACCGCAGTGTCTTGAGAGCCGATCAGCGCGAAGAAGTTGATACCCGGGGTGAATTGGCGCCCGGTCAGCGCATTGAGCTCCTGACAGAATAGTTCGGAAAATCGCGGATGCGCATTGATGCCGGTACCGACCGCAGTACCACCTTGGGCCAGTGCCTGGAGCGCCGGCAGCAGGCTGGTGAGCAGCTGGATGTTGCCCTGAATCTGTTGCGCCCAGCCATCGAGCACCTGGCTCATGCGCACCGGCATGGCATCCATCAGGTGCGTACGGCCGGTCTTCACGAAGGGTTGCACCTCGAGGGACTTCTCGCAGAGCACCTTGAGCAGGTGGCCAAGCGCCGGTAGCAGATGTTCACTAACCTCGATGGCGGCACTGACATGGATGGTGGTGGGGATGATGTCATTGCTGCTCTGGCCGCAGTTGACATGATCATTGGGGTTCACCGGCTCGCCGAGAATGCCCGTGGCGAGGGTGGCGATCACTTCGTTGGCATTCATGTTGGAGCTGGTGCCGGAACCGGTCTGGAACACGTCCACCGGGAAGTGCTGCATGAAATCATCGGCCAGCAGCTGCTGGCATGCCGCAACGATGGCATCGCCCTGGGCAGGCAGGATCTGCTCCAGATCCACGTTGGCACGGGCGGCGGCGGCCTTGGCCAGCACCAACGCACGAATGAACGCCTTGGGCATGGCCAGCCCCGATACCGGGAAGTTGTTGACTGCACGCTGGGTCTGGGCACCGTAGAGGGCCTCGGCGGGGACGGCCAGTTCGCCCATGCTGTCGCGTTCTATGCGGGTGTTACTCATAGGGATTTCCTTCTGCCAATTCGGATATCGAAAGAGAGGGCTGCATGCGCAAGGTGGCCAGGCGGTTGCGAACGCTATTCAGGCTGTGTTGCTGATCGCGGCTGGTCGCCAGGTGCTGCAGCGCGTAGAGGGAGCGGTAGGCGTGATCCAGGCAGACACTGCGCCAGTGCCAGGGCAGCGCCGTATCGCAGGCGGTATCCATGAGCAGATTCAGGGTGGTCAGTGACATCCGCCAGGGACACAGCCGACCGTGCTCGACCAGTTGGCGACCCTGCGCCCAGTGAAGCTCGAGCAGCCTTGGTTCATCAGGAAGCAGCCCGCAACGGATCCGGAAACCCAGCCAGTACCAACAATCCAAACATGGCGTATTGCTCGAGCGAAATCTCATGGCTCACCCTTCAAAAGATAATAATATTAATTCCTATTTAGAAAGAATAATCAATACCGAATTGGTATGAAGCACCATTGGTCTCGCCGCGCAGGATTGGCACCAGCGGCAATTGGCAAAAAGTACAGAAAGCGAAAGTTGCCGAACGGCAGGTAACAAGCAGCCATCTGCCTTCAGCAGTCATGAATGAGAGGAGAAAGGCGCGATATGGCCACATTGCGTGGCAGGCCGAGAATCCGTCGACGCTTCGGCAATGGGCTCCGAAACGTCAACGGCTCACAACATACGGGCGCAAAAGCGCCCGTTCGAATCAACTGCCGGCGACGGTCATTTTCTCGATCAACACCGAGCCCGTGCGGATATTGCTGCGCAGCTCCAGGTCGCTGCCGACTGCGACGATCTGCTTGAGCATGTCGCGCAGGTTGCCGGCAATGGTCACCTCCTGCACGGCGAACTGGATCTCGCCATTCTCCACCCAGTAGCCACCCGCGCCCCGGGAGTAGTCGCCGGTGACCATGTTCAGGCCGTGGCCCATCAACTCGGTGACCAGCAGGCCGCGGCCCATGCGTTTGATCAGCGCCTGCTGATCTTCGTCGCCATGGCTGACGAACAGGTTATGCACACCGCCGGCATTGGCCGTGCTCGGCATGCCCAGTTTGCGCCCGGCGTAGGTGCCCAAAATATAGGAGACCAGCCTGCCGCCCTCCACGAACGGTTTCGCATAGGTGGCCAGGCCATCGCCGTCGAACGCCGCACTGCCCATGGCACGGGGAATGTGCGGACGCTCGTCGAGGTTCAGCCAGGAGGGAAACAGTTGCTCGCCCAGAGTTCCTTCGAGGAACGATGACTTGCGATACAGGGCGCCACCGGAGATAGCCCCAAGGAAGCTGCCGAACAAACCGGTAGCCAGCTCCGCGGAGAACAGCACCGGTACTTCGCAAGTCGGTACCGGGCGAGCGCCGAGTCGGCTGACCGCACGCTGTGCAGCGCGCCGACCGATACTCGCGGCATCGGCGAGCAGCTCGCCCTGACGGTTCACGTCGTACCAGTAATCGCGCTGCATCTGCCCGTCGCTCTCGGCAATCATCACGCAACTGAGGCTGTGCCGGGTGCTGGCGTAGCCGCCGATGAAGCCGTGGCTGTTGCCGTATACACGGCAGCCTTGATGGGTACTCAGGCTGGTGCCATCGGCATTGCGAATGCGCGAGTCGGCATCGAAGGCAGCAGCCTCGCAGACCAGCGCGCGCTCGATCGCTTGCTCCGGGCTTATGTCCCAGGCGTGGTACAGATCCAGCTGCGGCATATCGCGAGCCATCAGCGCCGCGTCGGCAAGACCGGCGCTCTCGTCTTCGGACGCATGCTTGGCGATGGCCAGGGCCGCCGCTACGGTTTCGCGGATCGCCGCCTCGCCGGTCGCCGAGGTGCTGGCCGAGCCTTTGCGCTGACCGACGTAAAGGGTGATACCAAAGCCCTGATCGCGGTTGAATTCAACGGTTTCCACCTCACGCTGGCGCACGCTGGTGGACAACCCCTGCTCCACCGACACCGCCACTTCACAGGCACTCGCACCCTGCTTCTTCGCCTCGGCGAGAATCTGTTCGACCTGCGCCTGAAGGCCCGGTAGAGCACCTGGCCCGACTACTTCCACTTCACTCATAACGACTCCTGAACGATAGCCACTGCGACAACGACTCTGGTCGCGCATGCGGCAAGAAACTTGCTGCTATCATGGCGGCGTTTCCCATTGGATCACCGCAAAATGTCTGATTACCTCGACGACTTCTCCGGCGAGAAGAGCAAAACCCAGGTCAAGCGTGAGTTCCACGCGTTGCAGGAGCTGGGCCAGCGCTTGGCCGGCCTCAAGCCTGATCTGCAGAACAAGCTACCGCTGACTGATGGCCTGCGCCGTGCCTTGGAAGAATCACCCAAGCACACCGCCAATGCAGCGAAAAAACGCCATATGCAATTCATTGGCAAGCTGATGCGCGATCAGGACATCGAAGCGATCCTGACGCTCCTCGACCAGCTTGACGCCTCCACGCGCCAGTACAACGAGCGTTTCCACAACCTCGAGCGCTGGCGTGATCGTCTGATCGTCGGTAACGACGAAGTACTCGAAAAGTTCGTCGCCGAGTACCCAGACGCAGACCGCCAACACCTGCGCGCGCTGATCCGCCATGCCCAGCATGAAGCGGCTCAGGAAAAGGCGCCGGCCTCGTCACGCAAAATCTTCAAGTACATCCGCGATCTCGACGAAACCCAGCGCGGACTGCGCTAGGTTCCGCCCCTTCGCATGGCCGGGGCTCACCCCGGCCAGTATTCTCAAGCGCCCGTGCCACCGACCGTGATCGCATCGATCTTCAGGGTCGGCTGGCCCACGCCAACCGGTACTGACTGACCATCCTTGCCGCAGGTGCCAACGCCGCTATCCAGCGCTAGGTCATTGCCGACCATCGACACCTTGCTCATCGCCTCCGGGCCATTACCAATCAGGGTTGCACCCTTGACCGGCGCGGTAATCTTGCCATCCTCGATCAGGTACGCCTCGCTGGTGGAGAACACGAACTTGCCGCTGGTGATGTCGACCTGACCACCGCCCAGGTTGGCGCAGTAGATGCCCTTCTTCACCGAACGGATGATTTCCTCGGGGTCACTCTCGCCGGCCAGCATGTAAGTGTTGGTCATGCGCGGCATTGGCAGGTGCGAATAGGATTCGCGGCGGCCGTTGCCAGTGCGCGCTACCCCCATCAGACGAGCGTTGAGCTTGTCCTGCATGTAGCCCTTGAGCACACCGTTTTCGATCAGCGTGGTGCACTGGGTAGGTGTACCTTCGTCGTCCATGCTCAATGAGCCACGGTGCTCGGCCAGGGTGCCATCGTCGACGATGGTGCATAGCTTGGAGGCTACTTGCTGGCCTATCTTGCCGCTGTAATTGGAGCTGCCTTTCCGGTTGAAATCGCCCTCCAGACCATGGCCGACCGCCTCGTGCAGCAGCACGCCAGACCAGCCTGCGCCCATAACCACGGGCATGGTGCCGGCCGGCGCGGCTATCGCTTCAAGATTCACCAGCGCCTGGCGCAGTGCTTCACGGGCATAGCCCATGGCACGGTCTTCATTGAGGAAGTAGCTGTAATTGGTACGACCGCCACCGCCGTGACCGCCGCGCTCGCGGCGACCGTTCTGCTCGACGATGACGCTGACGTTGAAACGCACCAGCGGACGAATATCAGCGCCCAGGCTACCGTCGGTGGCCGCGACCAGAATGCGATCCCATACGCCAGCAAGGCTTACCGTCACCTGTTTGATTCGCGAATCGAGGGCGCGGGTGGCTACATCGACGCGCTTGAGGAGCTCGACCTTCTGGGCCCGATCAATCACATCCAGCGGGCTCTCGGACGAATAAAGCGGAGCGACCTGAGTGGCGCTGAAAGCCTGCACACGCCCTTCCTGCCCGGCACGAGCAATCGAGCGGGCGGCACGAGCCGCTTGGCTCAACGCGCCGGGGGTAATCGCATTGCTATAGGCAAAGCCGGTCTTCTCACCGGACTGGGCGCGCACGCCGACGCCCTGATCGAGATTGAAACTGCCTTCCTTGACGATGCCATCTTCCAGCACCCAGGTTTCGGACACCTGGGTCTGGAAGTACAGGTCGGCGGCATCGATGCCAGGGCCGGCCAGTTCGCCGAGCACCCCCGGCAAATGCTCCAGGGTCAGCCCGCCAGGACTCAGCATCTGCTCGCTGACGGTCAACAACATGTCGCTCATAACGTCTCCACATCAGGCTGCCGCGGCTGCGCCGCAGCGAAAAATCGTTTGTGTCGCACTACCGGCATGCGCTCGCGGATAGCCGCCTGCTCGATGGCATCGCGCTTGGCCAGCAACGTAGCCTCGCCATCCGCCTGTTCCGCCAGCTTACGCCCCCAGGGGTCGATGATGGCCGTGTGGCCATAGGTTTCCCGACTGCCAGGATGAACGCCGCCCTGAGCCGCTGCCAGCAGGTAGCACTGGGTTTCGATGGCCCGTGCGCGGATCAGTACATCCCAGTGGGCCGCACCGGTGACCCGGGTGAACGCCGACGGCGCACTGATCAGCTCGGCACCCGCTTCACGCAGGGCCCCATAGAGTTCAGGAAAGCGCAGGTCATAGCATACGGTCAAACCCAGACGCCCAACGGGTGTATCGGCGACCACCAGGTGCTCGCCGTGGGCGTAGTCGTCCGACTCGCGATAACTGCCACGGCTGTCGCTGACATCCACGTCGAACAGGTGCAGCTTGTCGTAGCGGGCGACGGTTTCACCCTGATCGTCGAGCAGCAGCGAGCAGGCACGTGGTTTGCCATGGGGCTGACTGGCCGGCGGCAACGGCAGGGTGCCGGCCACTATCCATAAGTTGAGGTCACGTGCCGTGCGTTTCAACCAGGGCAGCACAGGGCCCTGACCACTGGCTTCCAGGCGCCCCAGATCAGCGGCATCGCGCCGCCCGAGGGCCGAGAAGTTCTCCGGCAGCACCGCCAGGCGCGCACCACCGGAGGCCGCCTCCTCAAGCAGGCGACGGGCCTGCAGCAGGTTGGCGGCGATATCGTCCTGGCTGACCATCTGGATCACGGCGAAAGACATGCTGGCCTCCAGGGTCAGTTGGGTTTCTTGAACGGTTTGTCGAAGGTCAATTGCGGATCGTGCAGGGTGCCCTTGACGTCGTACTGCACGCTGGCGAAACGCGCCACGCGGTCACCGAGCAGCTTGTCGGCGATGAACAGGGCGCCACCAATAGCTGGCGCGCCGACGATCAGGGCCGCCAGCGGCAGGTTGTTGGTGACTGGCAAGGTCACCAGCAACTTGGCATCGATGCCCTGGTCGATCATGTTCAGGGTGCCGTTCAGCTCCAGATTGCTCGACGGGCCGGTCATGGTGATCGGCTCCTGAGTGACGAACACACCATCCGTTGCATTCAGGTTGCCTTTGACCCGGTCATAACTCAGGCCCTTGCCGAGCAGATCGGAGAAATCCAGGCGCAGACGGCGACCGATGGAGTTGAAATTGAGCAGGCCGAACACCCGCAGCGCCGACGCCGAGCCCTGCACGTCGACGAACTGGCCCTTGCGCAGTGACGCGTCGAGGCTGCCCGAATAACGCTTGAGGCTGAACCAGGCCGGCGAACCAGGCCAGTGCCCATCGGCGTCCAGACGGAAGCTCTCGCTGGTCGCCGAGGGGGCATAACCCCAAGCCTTGAGGACTTCGGAAAGCTTTTCGCCCTGCATGCGCCCCTTGTACCAGCTGCGCGTCTGCCCCGGCACACCCTGCCAGCCGATGGCGCCGCCAAGGCGCAGCCCCTTGAGGTTGATATCCAGATCGCTGAACTGCACGCCCTGGGCATCAGGACGAGCCTTCAACGACCAGGCCCCCATGTCGTCGTCACCCTGGAACACATGGGCGACCCGCAGATCCAGCGCCGGAATCTGCCGCGGATCGAAATCAGCCAACGGATCGGGTGCCTCGGGCTCCGGCGCATCAACGGTTTTCGGCTTGGAGGCCGGCAGGCGCACATATTCCAGATCGGCGACGATAGGCCGGCCACTCGCCTCGAACAGGTCGACGCGGCCCTTGGCCAGCGCACTGTCCACACTTAGCGACCAGCCGCCATCAATGGGTCGCAAGCCAACGTCGAGATCATCGAGCTTCTGGCCAAGCCCCTCGAAACGTCCAATACGCAGCTCGGCATCGGTAAACAGTTGTTGGGCATCCTGACGCGAAGTCTGCTCGTAGGGTTTGATGACCTCCTGCCAGGCCGCGAGATTCACTTCTGCGACCCGACCCCGAACACGCACCCCACGAGAAGTCGGTAGGATCGCTGGGCCGTCGCCCAGGCGCAGCTCACCGCGGCTCTGGTTGAACTGCCCGGGCGGCGCCGCCAGGGTAAAGCTGGCAACGTTGGCGTAATCGAGCCAGTAACGCTGCTCGCGCCCACCGAAATTCATGCGCCAGTCGGCGTAACGTTCCTCGCTGGCGGTTTTGCCGAACGGAGCCGGCAGGCTGATACTCAGGCCCTTGAGATTGGAATCGACTCGCAGTTGGCTGTCCGTCCCCTCGAGGCTCAGGCGCAGGCGATACGGCACATTCCCCTGGGCAGGCAACGGCTGTGTCACTCCCAGCCAGCCAGTGAGGTTGGCCAGCGGAATGATCCCGTTGGCTTCGATGCGGCTACGCGCTTGGCCTGGCCGGCCATCGGCAATAGCCTTGCCGGTCACCGCATGGCCCAGCGCACGGGCGCTGATCGAGGGCGCGCTAAGGCCCTTGCTGGTGTCGAAACGAAAGTCTCCGGTCACGTCGCTCAGTTCCAGCGCCGGCTTGCTGATGCTCAACGAGGCCTTGTCGGCACTGAAGTCGACGACCACGTTGGCCTGTTCGCCCTTGTGCAGAGGGATATCCAGATCCAGCGCACCACTCAGGGCACCTGCGCCTTTCCAGCCGGCGAAGGTATCAGCAACCCCGAGGGGCGTTTCCTGAAGGATCTTCAAACCATCACCGACACTGCTCTGCAGCTTGCCCTTGAGCTTGAGGTGCGGTGTTTCTCCAGCATCGACATGGGCGATGTCGGCATAGGCCTCACGCACCTGGCTGTCGAGGATACGCCCCTCCGACACGCGCACCCGGACGCCACTGTCCTCGATCAGCACCTCACCACGGGCATCGTGCAGCGCTGGCCAACCGGGCTGGAAAGCCAGTTCGGCGTCCTGCACCGCGAAGAACAGGCTGATGCTGCGCACGGCAGGATCCGGGTTGCGATTGATCGAACCCTGATACTGGAAATAACCCTCTTCGACCTTGCCACCGCGAATCGCGGTTTTCAGCCACTCGTCCAACGCCGGACTGAGCACGGGCGTCGGCAGGTACTTCTCGGTGAACCGCGCATCGCCGTCACGCATACCGACACGCAGATCCATGTAGTCCTCGCGCTCGGGATCCTTGAGCATGCGGATCAGGAAATCACCGGCGATCTTGCCTTCCTCGCCCTGCACCTGCAGGTACGGCGCGCGCAGGGTGAAGCCCTGATCGTCGAGCGTCCAGGTCAGCCGGCCCTTCGCTTGCTGATACTTCCAGGCTTTGGGGAACAGGGTGGTGAGGTGCAGGGAGAAGTCTTCGCTGTCGACCTTTAGCTCACCCTGGCCCAGATCGCCTGTGATGCTGCCGCTGCCATTCTCGACGGCAGGTGAGGCGTGCCAGGCGGAAAAGCCGACGCGCTCCAGGTTTGCTGAAAATTGCAGGCGCTCCGGCCCTTCGAACTCGGGGCGGAAGCTGGCATTGAGGTTGCGCAAGGCGCCATGGGGCTTGAGGGTCTGCAGCAGGTCAAGGACAGTTTCCGACATCGGCGCCAGGCCTTCCACCAAAGGCACCAGAGGGCCGACGTCGAGGCGATCGGCGCTCAGGCTCCAGCGCTCGGACTGCTCGCCGCTGGCCGCCTGGTGGCCGAGGGCGATACGCGTCTCGCCCCAACGGTTTTCGCCACGGCTAAAGGCGAAGTCGTCGAGCAACAGATCGAAGTCGCCGTCCTTGCGCTCGAAATAGGCATTCAGGGACAGGTCATTCAGCGCCACGGCCTTACGCTCACCATAACGTCCCTCGAACTGCGGGGCGTGCAGGCGGGTGACGGCACGTTGCAGGTTGCGCTTGTCCCAGAGCCCCCACGCCTCGCCACCCAGTTGCAGGTGGTCGAGGTGCCACTCGCGGGTCAGGGCTGGCGGCAGCCAGGTGGCCCAGTCGCTCTGCGGTGCGCTGAGGTAGAACTCGGCGCGCATATCCTGCCAGTGTTCGGCCTGCATGCGCGTACGCACCTGCAGGGCAAGCGGCTGACCGTCCGGCAGTTGCACGCGGGCATCCAGACGCTGGCGGGCGCTGCCATTGCTCAGGCTCAGGTTGATGGCCGTGAGGCTGAAGGGTTTCAGATCCTGAGCTTGAACGCTCACCTGGCTGTCGAACAAGGCGATGCGGCTGACCATCTGCGACTGGCGCAGCACCTTGGCGACATCCAGCGGCGGCTGATTCTGCCGCTGCGGCAGGCCTTCGACGCTCCATGCGCCCTGCTCGTCCTGGCGCAGCGTCAGGCTCAGGCCGTCGAGTTGCAGCTCGGCGATACGCGGCTGCAAGGCCAGCAGACTGCCAAGCAGGTCGGGCACCACCCGCACATGCTGCAGGGCCAGACCTTGGTCACCCTCGCCAAGGCTAAGATCGCGCACCGTCAGCAATGGCGAGAAACCACTCCAATGACCTTCCAGAGCACCAATGGTGACCGGCAAGCCCAGTGCCTGGGTGGCTTGGGCTTGTGCCTCTTCCCGGTACTCAGCAACCAGCGGCACCAACTGACGACCGAGGCTCACGTAAAAGGCGGCCAGCACCAAACCCAGGGCGCATAGCCCCAGACTCCAACGCAGCAGCGCAGCGAACGCCAGCCCCAGCCGCTCCATTCAGTTCACGCCCCGGTCAGGCCGGGCCTCGTTATAGCAGCACCACATCGTATTGTTCCTGGGAGTACATGGTTTCGACCTGGAACTTGATGGTTCGTCCAATGAATGCTTCGAGGTCGGCGACGTTGCCCGACTCTTCGTCGAGCAGGCGGTCGACCACCTTCTGATTGGCCAGCACGCGGTAGCCCAAAGGCTGATAGGCACGAGCCTCACGAAGGATCTCGCGGAAGATCTCGTAACAGGTGGTTTCCGCAGTTTTCAGCTTGCCACGACCCTGACAGTGGCTGCAGGGCTCGCACAACACCTGCTCGAGGCTCTCCCGGGTACGCTTACGGGTCATCTGCACCAGACCGAGTTCGGTGATGCCGATGATATTGGTCTTGGCGTGATCACGCTCCAGCTGTTTCTCCAGGGTACGCAGCACCTGGCGCTGATGCTCTTCGTCTTCCATGTCGATGAAGTCGATGATGATGATCCCGCCCAGGTTGCGCAGGCGCAGTTGCCGAGCGATGGCGGTAGCCGCCTCGAGGTTGGTCTTGAAGATGGTTTCTTCGAGCGTGCGATGGCCGACGAAGGCGCCGGTATTCACGTCGATGGTGCTCATCGCCTCAGCCGGGTCGATGATCAGATAACCACCGGACTTGAGCGGTACCTTGCGCTCCAGCGCCTTCTGGATCTCGTCTTCGATGCCATGCAGATCGAAGATCGGCCGCTCGCCCGGGTAATGCTCCAGCCGATCGGAGATCTCCGGCATCAGTTCGGCGACGAACTGGGTAATCTTCTGGAAGGTTTCCCGGGAGTCGACGCGAATCTTCTCGGTGCGCGGGCCGACCAGATCGCGCAGGGTGCGCAGGGCCAGGCTGAGGTCTTCGTAGATCACTGAGGGGGTAGACGCACTCTTCATCTGCTCGCCGATCTGCGTCCACAGACGGCGCAGATAACGGATATCCGCAAGGATCTCTTCGCCGCGTGCGCCATCGGCGGCAGTACGCAGGATGAAGCCACCGGCTTCTTCGATACCTTCAGCGGCGACGCAATCGGCGACCACCTGCTTGAGGCGCTCGCGCTCGGCTTCGTCTTCGATCTTCAGGGAAATGCCCACGTGGCTGGTGCGCGGCATATACACCAGATAGCGCGAGGGGATCGACAGCTGAGTAGTCAGCCGTGCGCCTTTGCTGCCAATCGGATCCTTGGTGACCTGCACCGTCAGGCTCTGGCCCTCGTGCACCAGCGCGCTGATGGTTTCCACCGCACTGCCTTCACGGCTGGATATCTCCGAAGCATGAATGAACGCCGCGCGATCCAGGCCAATGTCGACAAAAGCCGCCTGCATGCCTGGTAGTACACGCACCACTTTGCCTTTGTAGATATTGCCGACGATGCCACGGCGCTGGGTACGCTCGACATGCACTTCCTGCAGGACACCGTTTTCCACCACCGCCACGCGCGATTCCATCGGCGTGATGTTGATCAGGATTTCTTCACTCATGCGCCCATCTCTGTTTGAGATGAAGCTGAAAGCAGCGGCAGACTCAAATGAGCCCAGCACATCGCGGCCTGCAACCTCTGGGTTATGCGCTGGCAGTCATTGCCAGCACGGAATCGCGAATTCCGCGAGCAGCTCGGCAGTCTCGCACAACGGCAGACCGACTACCGCCGAATAACTACCCTGCATCTGGCTGACGAAAACCGCAGCCAACCCCTGAATACCATAACTACCCGCCTTGTCGCGCGGCTCGCCGGTGGCCCAATACGCTTCGATCTGTGCCTGACTGAGCGGTTTGAAACGCACTGTACTGGTCACCACACGGGCGCTGCCGCGTCTATCGCTGGTCAGCGCGACAGCGGTCAGCACCTGATGCTCACGACCGGACAAGGCTGTCAGCGTGGCCACCGCGTCGGCGCGATCGAGAGGCTTGCCGAGGATGCGACCATCGAGCACCACGGCGGTATCGGAACCCAGCACCACCGCACCCTCACGCTCGGGCAGACTATCGAGCACCGCCGCCGCCTTGGCCCGTGCCAGACGCTCGACGTAGACCGCCGGTGCCTCGCCGGGCTGCGGCGTTTCGTCGATGGGCACGATCCGGGTGAGGAAAGGAACGCCGATCTGCGTCAGCAGTTCGCTGCGGCGCGGCGAAGCGGAGGCCAAGTAAAGCGTTGCCATGCAGACGTCTCGCAGTCAGGCGCCGCAGCGCGTTTTCAATTGACACCTAGACGTCGATGCACGGCGCGCAACAGCGTACAGACCCACGGCCAGAGCAAGGCACTGACCAGCGCTGGCAGCACGAACGTCAGGGTTGGTGGCCGGCTACCAGTCAGCGCGTTGAGCCATAACTGCACCAGCTGTGCCACACCGAACACCACCAGCAACACCATGCTCTGCTGCCACATGGGAAACATGCGCAAACGCTGATGCAGGCTCAGCACCAGAAAAGTGATCAGGGTGAGAATCAGCGCGTTCTGCCCCAGCAAGGTGCCATTGAGCACATCGGCCAGGAGGCCGACGCACCAGGCGCTGGTCATCCCAACGCGATGAGGCACTGCCAATACCCAATAGGTGAGAAACAACGCCAGCCAGAGCGGGCGGCCGATCTCCATGAAGCGTGGCAATGTGGAAACGCTGAGCAGCAGCGCCAGGCCCATACTGATCCAGATGACCCAGACGTTATTCGAACGGGCAGCGATCATTGGCTATCCTCCTCACCGCTGGCGGGTGCCGGGCTCGGCTCATCGGCAGGCGGAGTCATGGCCTCGGACGGCATCTCGCCCTTGAGCGCCTTGCGATCAACCTCTTCCTGCGCTTCCGCCGATTCGGCAGCACGCTGTTCCGGTGTGCGTGGGTCGGTAAACACCAGCAGCATGTAACGGGTGCGATTGAGGTTGGCGGTCGGCACGGCACGCACGATGGCGAAGGGTTGTCCGGAGTCGTGCACCACTTCGGTCACCGTAGCCACCGGATAGCCAGCAGGGAAGCGCTGCCCCAGGCCAGAGCTGACCAGCAGATCACCTTCTTTGATGTCCGCAGTATCCGCCACGTGACGCAGCTCCAGGCGCTCCGGGTTACCGGTGCCGGTGGCGATGGCTCGCAAGCCGTTACGATTGACCTGCACCGGAATGCTGTGGGTGGTATCGGTGAGCAGCAGCACACGCGAGGTATAAGGCATCACCTCGACCACCTGGCCCATCAGACCGCGCGCGTCGAGCACTGGCTGGCCGAGCACCACACCATCCTTCTCGCCCTTGTCGATGAGAATGCGGTGAGTGAAGGGGTTGGGGTCGATACCGATCAATTCGGTGGCCAGCACCTCATCATCGACCAGTGCGGACGAGTTGAGCAGCTCGCGCAGGCGTACGTTCTGCTCGGTCAGCGCCGCCAGCTTTTGCAGGCGGCGCTGCATCATCAGCTGCTCGGCCTTGAGTTTCTCGTTCTCGGCCGTCAGCTCATTGCGCGAGCTGAGCTCCTGGGTCGCGCTTTCCCACAGGGTAACGGGGAAGCGGCCAAGCCAGTACACCGGCTCGACGATCAGGCCGAGCTGGCTGCGCACCGATTGCAGGACAGTCAAGCGAGCATCGACGACCATCAGCGCAGCCGACAGCACGGCGAACACCAATAGGCGTATACCGAGCGAAGGACCTTTGGCGAATAGCGGCTTTATAGGGATTACCTCGCAGCTAGGATCATTGACGCTTCAGCGTAAGCCGCGTTGCTGCGTCAATGATCCTTACCTCGAAGCTGCAGGCGGCTTCGAGGCTGCTGCAGCGTATGGCGGGCGGCTTATTCGGTGGACAACAGATCCATGGTGTGGCGATCCATCATTTCCAGCGCCTTGCCGCCGCCACGAGCAACGCAAGTCAGCGGGTCTTCGGCGACGATTACCGGCAGGCCGGTTTCCTGGGACAGCAGCTTGTCCAGGTCGCGTAGCAGAGCGCCACCACCGGTCAGCACCAGGCCGCGCTCGGCGATATCCGAAGCCAGCTCTGGTGGCGATTGCTCAAGCGCACTCTTGACCGCTTGAACGATGGTCGCCAGCGACTCTTGCAGCGCTTCCAGTACTTCATTGGAATTCAGGGTGAAGGCGCGTGGAACGCCTTCAGCCAGATTACGGCCACGGACGTCGACTTCACGCAGCTCGCCACCCGGGTAGGCGGTACCGATTTCCTGTTTGATGCGCTCGGCGGTGGACTCACCGATCAGGCTGCCGTAGTTACGGCGCACATAGGTGATGATGGCTTCGTCGAAACGGTCGCCACCCACCCGTACGGATTCGGCGTACACCACACCATTCAGGGAGATCAGCGCGATTTCAGTGGTACCACCACCGATATCGACGACCATCGAACCACGAGCTTCTTCGACCGGCAGGCCGGCACCGATGGCCGCTGCCATCGGCTCTTCGATCAGGAACACTTCGCGGGCACCAGCACCCAGCGCGGACTCACGAATAGCGCGGCGCTCGACCTGGGTCGACTTGCACGGCACACAGATCAGCACGCGCGGCGAAGGCTGCAGAAAGCTGTTTTCGTGAACCTTGTTGATGAAGTACTGCAGCATCTTCTCGCAAACGCTGAAGTCGGCGATCACGCCGTCTTTCATCGGGCGGATGGCGGCGATATTACCCGGCGTACGGCCGAGCATGCGCTTGGCGTCGGTGCCGACGGCTACAACACTTTTCTGATTGCCATGGGTACGGATGGCGACGACCGACGGCTCGTTCAGGACGATGCCGCGCTCGCGAACATAAATAAGGGTATTGGCAGTGCCCAGGTCAATCGAGAGATCGCTGGAAAACATGCCACGCAGTTTTTTGAACATGGGATAAGGACCCTAGGCAACGCGTGGGTAAAGATACAGCGCAAGAAAACACGCAGGCAAAAGCTCGCGCGTGAAAACACGCAGGTAAAAAGTGCGGCAAACTCTAACAACGGCAGGGATTTTGAGCAAGGCACCAATATGTTAGATTGCCTGTTTTCCGCGGCTTTGCGACATCTTCGCCAGTTATGGCGACCGTAGTGAAAAACTGCCGCGCACTACCAGCACTTGCTCAAGCCGCATATCGCCGCCTTTGACCGCCGGCCAGACACATCCGTTCCCTGCCCCCGTGCATGGCAACCGCTCATATTTTCACTGGCAGCCCCCTGGCGGCTGCCTTTACAGGAGAACCCGATGGCGCTTGAACGCTCCGAGGTGGAAAAGATCGCACACCTGGCCCGACTGGGCCTGAGTGAAGGCGAGCTGCCACACACCACTGCAACCCTGAACAGCATCCTCGGCCTGATCGACAGCATGCAAGCCGTCGATACCGACGGCATCGAGCCGTTGGCGCACCCGCTGGAGACCACTCAGCGCCTGCGCGCCGACAAGGTTACCGAAGCGAACCACCGCGACGCCTATCAGGCTATCGCCCCGGCCGTGGAAAGCGGCCTGTACCTGGTTCCCAAAGTCATCGAGTAAGGAAGGCGCCCCGCCATGCATCAGTTGACCCTGGCCGAGATCGCCCGCGCCCTCGCCGACAAGCAATTCTCATCCACCGAGCTCACGCAGAACCTGCTGACTCGCATCGAGCAGCTCGACCCGCAGCTCAACAGCTTCATCACCGTGACCGCCGACCTTGCACTGGAACAGGCCAAGGCCGCTGATGCGCGCCGCGCTGCCGGTGAAAGCAATCCACTCCTTGGGGCGCCAATCGCCCATAAGGATCTGTTCTGCACCCAAGGCGTGCTGACTAGCTGCGGCTCGAAAATCCTCACCGGTTTCAAGGCCCCCTACAACGCCACGGTGGTCGAGAAGCTGGCCAGCGCCGGCACCGTGACCCTGGGCAAGCTGAACATGGACGAATTCGCCATGGGCTCGGCCAACGAATCCAGCCACTACGGCCCGGTCAAGAACCCCTGGGATCTAACCCGCGTGCCTGGCGGCTCCTCCGGTGGTTCGGCTGCCGCAGTTGCCGCGCGCCTGCTGCCGGCCGCCACTGGCACCGACACCGGCGGTTCGATCCGCCAGCCGGCTGCATTGACCAACCTCACCGGCATCAAGCCGACCTACGGTCGCGTCTCACGCTGGGGCATGATCGCCTACGCATCCAGCCTCGACCAAGGTGGCCCACTGGCCCGCACCGCCGAAGACTGCGCCTTGTTGCTCGGCGCCATTGCCGGTTTCGACCCGAAGGATTCGACCAGCGTCGATCAACCGGTGGATGACTACCTCGCCGCCCTCGCCCAGCCGCTGGCCGGCCTGCGCATCGGCCTGCCGAAGGAATACTTCAGCGCCGGCCTCGATGCCCGCATCGGCGAAAAAGTCATGGCCGTGGTCGAGGAGCTGAAAAACCTCGGCGCCACGATCAAGGACATCAGCCTGCCGAACATGCAACACGCGATTCCCGCCTACTACGTGATCGCACCGGCAGAGGCCAGCTCCAACCTGTCGCGTTTCGACGGCGTGCGCTTCGGCTACCGCTGCGAAAACCCGACCAACCTCGAAGACCTGTACAAGCGCTCGCGCGAAGAAGGCTTCGGCGCAGAAGTGAAGCGCCGCATCATGGTCGGCACCTACGCGCTGTCCGCCGGCTACTACGACGCCTACTACCTCAAGGCGCAGAAAATCCGCCGCCTGATCAAGAACGACTTCCTCAAAGCCTTCAAGGAAGTCGACGTGATCCTCGGCCCGACCACGCCGAACCTGGCCTGGAAACTGGGCGAGAAGAACGCGGATCCGGTGTCGGCCTACCTGGAAGACATCTACACCATCACCGCCAACCTCGCCGGCATCCCCGGCCTGTCGATGCCTGCGGGCTTCGTCGACGGCCTGCCAGTCGGCGTGCAGTTGCTTGGCAACTACTTCCAGGAAGGCCGCCTGCTGAACGTCGCACATCAGTACCAGCAGATCAGCGACTGGCATAAACAAGCACCGAGCGGCTTCTGAGGAAGGATCAAGATATGCAATGGGAAACAGTGATCGGGCTCGAGATTCACGCTCAGCTCAGCACTCAATCGAAGATTTTCTCGGCCAGCGCCACCACCTTTGGCGCCGAGCCCAACACCCAGGCCAGCCTGGTCGACCTCGGCATGCCTGGCACCCTGCCGGTGCTCAACGAGCAAGCCGTGCGCATGGCCTGCCAGTTCGGCCTGGCCATCGACGCCGAGATCGCCGAGCGCAACGTCTTCGCCCGCAAGAACTACTTCTACCCGGATCTGCCGAAGGGCTACCAGACCAGCCAGATGGATCACCCCATCGTCGGCAAGGGCTTCCTCGACATCACCTTGGAAGACGGCACCGTCAAGCGCATCGGCATCACCCGCGCGCACCTGGAAGAAGACGCCGGCAAGAGCCTGCACGAAGACTTCCAGGGCATGAGCGGCATCGATCTGAACCGTGCCGGCACACCGCTGCTGGAAATCGTCTCCGAGCCGGACATCCGCTCCGCCAAGGAGGCGGTGGCCTACGTCAAGGCGATCCACGCCCTGGTGCGCTACCTCGGTATCTGCGACGGCAACATGGCCGAAGGCTCGCTGCGCTGCGACTGCAACGTGTCGGTACGCCCGAAAGGCCAGGCCGAGTTCGGCACCCGCGCCGAGATCAAGAACGTCAACTCGTTCCGCTTCATCGAAAAAGCCATCAACCATGAAGTGCAGCGCCAGATCGAACTGATCGAAGATGGCGGCAAGGTAGTTCAGGAAACCCGCCTGTACGACCCGAACAAGGATCAGACGCGCTCCATGCGCAGCAAGGAAGAAGCCAACGACTACCGTTACTTCCCCTGCCCCGATCTGCTGCCGGTGGTGATCGAGCAGAGCTTCCTCGATGACCTGCGCGGCAAGTTGCCCGAACTGCCACCGCAAAAACGCGAGCGCTTCGAAAGCCAGTACGCGCTGTCTACCTACGACGCCAGCGTATTGAGCGCCAGCCGTGAGCTGGCCGACTACTTCGAAGTGGTCGAAAAAACCTGTGGTGACGCCAAGCTGGCAGCCAACTGGGTGATGGGCGAGCTGTCCAGCCTGCTTAACAAGGACAACCTGGAGATCGATCAGTCGCCGGTTTCCGCCGAGCAACTGGGCGGCATGATCCTGCGCATCAAGGACAACACCATCAGCGGCAAGATCGCCAAGATGGTCTTCGAAGCACTGGCCGCTGGTGAAGGCGCAACGGCGGACGACGTGATCGAGAAGAAAGGTCTCAAGCAGGTCACTGACTCCGGCGCCATCGAAGCGATGCTCGACGACGTGCTGGCCGCCAACGCCGAGCAGGTCGAACAGTACCGCGCCAGCGACGAAGCCAAGCGCGGCAAGATGTTCGGCTTCTTCGTCGGCCAAGCCATGAAAGCCTCCAAGGGCAAGGCCAACCCGGGGCAAGTGAACGAACTGCTGAAGAAAAAGCTCGAAGGCTGAGCGATTTGAAAACGCCGGGTTTTCCCGGCGTTTTTGTGTCTGACGTATGAGTATGGAGAGAAGCAATGCGTCGATTATCGGTTCTGCTGGTGCAGTTCAGCCTGCTCGCCGGCTGTAGCAGCTTTGGAGGTGGTGTACCCGGTGACTACCGCGCTGACGGCAAGGCCTCGTATTACGGCAAGGCGCACCACGGCAACAAGACCGCCAGCGGCGAGCGCTTCGACCAGAACGCCATGACCGCCGCCCATCGCACCCTGCCCTTTGGCACCCGGGTGAAGGTCACCAACCTCAATAACGACCGCAGCGTGGTGCTGCGCATCAACGACCGTGGTCCCTTCGCTCGCGGGCGGATCATCGATGTGTCGCGCAAGGCTGCAGAGTCACTGGACATGATTCGTTCCGGCGTGGTGCCGGTGCGGGTGGAAAGCCTGAAGTAAGACGAAGGGTACGTTCACGATCTTTTAGGTGGCATGAAGAGACTGCTACAAGGCAGAAGCGGGCGGTGAGCAGAGTTTATTTTGTAGGAGGGGCTTTAGCCCCGAGCTTTTTTGGGGTGCAAAGAGCTCGCGGCTAAAGCCCCTCCTACGAGTTACGCGGCTGGCCGCTATCGCCTTTTTGCAGGCAAAGCGCTGAATTCGAGCCGAAAGATCGTGAACAGACGCTTACAACGCCGGATCCCAGCGCTGTGACCAGTCGGTATCCTGGCCGGCGATCTCGCGCAGCAGAGCGAAGCTCTGCTGCAGAGCAGCCGAATCGCGCTCACGGGAGTAGACCAGGTAAGTCGGATAACTGAACTCCGGCGCCTTGCTCACCCGCTCCAGCACCTTGCTGTCCAGATAACTTTGAACCACCCGGGTACGGAAGTAACCGGAGCCACCGTGTTCCAGAATGTACTGCAACGCCAACGGGCCGAGATTGAACGACACCGGCGCACGTGCCTTGTCCGGCAGGGCGCGGTCGTGCTGCGCGCGGAAGCTGTCGCCCCAGTCGATGTAGACATAGGGCTCAGGGTTCGCCGCCTTCACCAGGATCAGCTTCTCCTCGAGCACCTGCTCGACCTGCATACCGGCCCAGTACGTGGGTTGGTAGACCAATGCCGCATCCAGCACGCCCAGCTCTACCTGCCGTAACAGACTCGCTCCTTCGGCGATCTGCGCACGCACCGCATAACCGTCGATGTTCTCGCGAATCGCGCTCACCCAGCGCAGCATCAGCGGGTTGCACAGGCTGACCTCGCCGCCGATGTGGATGACGTTGTGATAACCATCCGGCAGCGGCAGGTCACGCTGCGCCGCTTCCCAGGTCTGTTGAATCTGGTTGGCATAGGTGACGAACGCCTCGCCATCGGCAGTCAGTCGCGCGCCCGCACGGTTGCGTACGAACAACGTGCTGCCAAGGTGGCTTTCGAGCTTCTGGATACGCGCGGTGATTGCTGTCTGGGTGACATGCAAGCGTTCGGCAGCGGCAATGAAGCTGCCGCTGCGGACGATTTCCAGAAAGGTGCGGGTAAGGTCGATATCCATCTTTGCTGAGCCAGCGCGGTTGGCGCGGGCCTCTCCTCAAGCCTGATCCGATGTGCAGTGTAAGGGGGCAAGGCGAATCATTCGATGGATCAGTCGAGGTGCCTGAGCAGATCCCGATGCAGTGCCGCGACCAGATCGGTCTGGGTGATCATCCCGACCAGCCCTCCGTTATCCAAAACCGGCAGGCAATGCAGGCCATCATCCGAGAGCAGCGCGATCAGGTCGACGACATGGGCATCGACACCCACCGACTGCACGGGCGAGGTCATAAACTCGCCCAGCACCTGCTTCTTTTCCAGGCCGAGAATCGCGCGCAGGTTGAAACGGTTGGCACGTATGGCACCGACCAGATCCACCAGGCTGACGATACCGACCAACTGCTTACTCTTGTCGAGAACCGGCAAGGCGTTGAGGCCATGATGAGTGAGCAGGTACAGGCCCTTGGCGACGGCCGTTTCCGGCGTGGCGTAGATCAGGTCGCGGGACATCATCTGCCCGGCCCGAATGTCGCCCATGCTACGGCGCAGCGCGTGCTTCTCGGTACTGCGCACGATCAGTTCGAGGTCTTCGCGGGTGATATCGACGAAGGAGCCCAGTTCGTCCAGCGCGTGATCCAGATCGTCAGCGTTGAAGCCTGCGCGCTCACTGGGTAACGGATCGCGGGTGTGATGCGCCGCAGATGCTCCCGGATGCAGCCGGGGATAAGGCACGCGGGTCAAGTTGTTGTAGAGCAGCGCGCAGGCGAGCAGGCCGAGGCCGGCGGTCATCGCCACCAGCGCCGGCTGCCAGAATGGCTCTCCGGGCGCCGGCGTGGCGAACACCATGCAGAAGGCGATGGCACCCGCTGGCGGATGCAAGCAACGCAACGGGCACATCAGCAACAGGCTCAGGCCCAACGCCAGCGCGGCGCCAGCCAGGCTGTGATCGATGAAGTGGGTGACCGTCAGGGCGACCACCGAGGCACACAGGTAGCTGCCGAGGATCGACCAGGGCTGCGCCAGCGCGCCGGAAGAGACTGCGAACAACAGCACGGCCGAGGCCGCCAGTGGCCCGGAAAAATGCACGGTCATGTGCAGGCCGAACAGATGGCTGCACACCCAGGTGCTGAACAGAAAACCCGTCGCGGCACCAAGCGCGGCGCGGCTCCATTCACGAGGTCGGGTATGCAGAGAATCAGGCAGTAAGGCAGACAGCCACTGGGGGAAGTGCGCTAGGGATTTCATCGGCTATCGTCGAAAAGATCGAGCCTCTCAAGTGAAAGGCCCGCTGTGTACCGCCACAGGCGGCTGGCAGGAGTATCCGTCCCTGGATGATGGAATCGTCTGCGTGCAACCTTGCCCGCCTCAGCAGAGAAACTGATTCGGACAATGAAACGGAGTGTGACGACCGAGGAAAACTTCATCAAACGAATAATAATGAAGGATGGATAAGCTTTTTTTGATATCAAACGATGGCGACGGTGAAACGCCGGCTTGTAACCTGGGTTGAGCGCAGCGATACCAGGAAGATCGAACCCTGAGTATCGCTATGCTCAACCCAGGCTACCTCTGGATAGCAGCCGCTTACGGATAGCTGAAGCTTTTCACCAGCGTCAGCTCGCCCGGTGTACGCATCGGTACGAGGAAGCTCTGCTGCTTTTCGTTGACCGTGCCTTCTTCGCTGATCACGGTGATCTGCCCGGTGGTAAGAATCTGCTGGGCGCTGCTCTCTCCGCTTTCGTCGTAGCTGTATCCACCGCCGTAATAATTCACGTAGACCAGGTACTGGCCCTTGAGCGGCGTTGGGGTGGCGATCATTTCCGGGCCGTAGCCGGTGGTCACGTCGACATCCAGGGCTGCGCCGTTGGCCAGGGAGCGCTCGCCGTACCAGACGTGGCCGCCATCGGGGGTCACCAGATGCAGGTCGAGGTCGGTGTTGTCACTGTCCCATGACAGCACCACGCGCAAGCGCGCCGGGGTTTCGCCGCTGCCGTTGTTGTAGAACTGTACGCGGCGACGCTGCCCGCCATCCGGGCTGCGCACCTCGACGTTGTTACTGCCTTCGGAAAACACGAAGGGCCGGTCGAAGCTGCCGTCTTCGGCGATCTTCAGCGGCATGCTGACACCGTTGACCACCAGCCGGCCGGGCACCTTGCCGTCCTTTTCCAGCTTGCTGATCGCGCCCTTGATGCGGGCGGTATCGGCCTGATTGGCGGCGCTGTTGACGCTTGATGCCGGGTAGTTGACCTGCTGCATGAACTGCGCGCCGTCGCCACCGCCGACGCGCCAGCCGCTGCGGGGAGTATCGAGCTGCACCTCGGCCAGCGCGCACAGCGGCAGCAGGGTCAGGCAGAGAGCGAAACGGGGATTGATCAGGGCCATGGTGTCATTCCAGTAACAGGGTGCGGGCGAGGCCTTCGACATAGGCCTCGTCCTGTCCATTGGGGTGAGCGACGAACGCCAGGTGCAAGTATTCGTGGGTCAGGTCGAGGCGGTCTTGCAGCGAGAAAAAGCCGCGCACGAAGATGCGCTGCCGCTCGCGATCCACATAGGGCCGGCCGGACGCCAGTTGGCAAACGGTGAACTGCTGGATTTCCTCGTACCCAGGCTCGCGATCCAGACGCGGGCGCCAGTCGCGGCGCTGCTTGCGCAGCCACTGCTCGGCGGCGGCAAGCGGTTGGCAAGCGGCTACCGGCTTGTCCCAGCGGCTCAGCGTGGCACGCGGGAAGGCGCGGGCCAGGATGGCGTCATAACGCAGGCCGCTACCAGCCTGCTCGACGGCCTGCGTCCAGGCCAGGCGATCAGGGCCGGGCTGAGAGGTGTGATAGGTCACCGGCGCGCCGGCCAGCACCAGATCGGCCGTCCACGCGGCGATATCCCGTGCGGCCTGACTGGCCGGGCGCGGCGCCACCCGCTGACTGGCGCTGCTGTCGTCGATGCGCAGGCACTCGCCGCGACGCCCGGCGCTCTGCAGCAAGTAAGTACGGGCGGCGATGGCCAATGCCTTGGCGGCTTCGGCGGGCTGCGCCGAGGCTTCGCGATCCAGCACGCGGGCGACGTAGTCCTCACGATCGAGGTGAGCGGTCAGCTGCAGCCCCTCGCCCGTACGTTCGAGAAACAGCTCGCCATGGCTTTCGATGGGCAGGCGATTGCCGTTGGCGAATTCCACCTCGTAGCGGCCATTGAGCGACCCCGGCTCCACCACCCCATCACTGCCCTCGCGCCTGAGCTGGTGCAGCGGATAGCGGGCGAACAGACGCACCTCTACACAACTGCCGGCTTCGCTCGGCCAGGGCGTGGGCAGCACCTGGCCGAGCGGCTCGGCGTAGCGCTTGAGCACCATCATGCTGGTGCCCGAGCCACCAGCCCAGACCGGTGTGCCATCGGTCAGCCAGCCGGCGAAACCACCCTGGCGCGCCAGGGGATCACCATCGGCCAGCCAGCTCCAGGTTTTCACCCGCAGCCGGCTACCCAGGGCGCTGACAGCAGAACCGTCAGCGCTGCTGACAATCACGTCCAGCAAGACCTTGCGCGCATCCGCCTGAGCCGGCAGTTGCGCGAGTTGAGCGAGCAGTTGCTGAACAGGTACGCGGGTTTCCGGTATCAGGCGCTTGCGCTCTGTGATCCAAGCCGGCGCCTGGCGTGCCTGCCAGTAACGCGACCAGTCGCCCTCGGCCAATTGCAGATTGTCCTGTTCAAAGTACAGGCCGCAGGATTTCACCAGCGCCTGATCGCGGTCGATGCTCTCGCCCGGGTTGCAGCAGTAGACCTCTTCCTTGCTCTGACCGCGGCACTGATAGCCGTTGTCAGTTTGCTTGGTGTCCACCAGATAGGCATACACGAACAGTTTCCACAGACTGCCCAGCGGCGCCTGCAGCGTAGCGGGCAGCGGCTCACGACTGATCAACCGCTGCCCGTCGAGGCGCAGCAGTTCACTGCCGTCGGCCGTTTGCCAGGCCAGCGACAGCGGCGCCTCACTGGCCATTGCCGGACCACCAACGGCGGCCAGCAATGCCAGCGAAGCGAGGATAGAACGCTTACTCAACGGTGACCTTCTGCAGGGCTTGCTTGGCTTCCAGCGCCTGCTGGCCCGGCGCGTACAAGCGCACATAACGGGCTGGCGGCAGCACGAACTCGCCCTTCTGCGAGAAGCGCACCAGGTGGCGCAACACCAGCTCGCCCTGCAGGCTGTCCACCGGCACGGCGTAGCTCAGCTCGCCCGGCTCGTTGCGCGCCTTTTCCAGCGCCGAGGCTTCATCGCCGCCCAGGCCGCTTACCTGGATGCCCCAAGTGGTGCGCTCGACATCGGCGCCCGGTGGCAGCGGCACCTCCAGCATGCCGTAGCGCAAGGTCTGTTCCGATTCGCTGCTCAGGGTGATCTCGTCCAGATACAGACTGGAGCTGGAGATATCGTCCTTGCCTACTTCATGGGCGCTGAACACGAAGGCTTCATCGCTCTCGACCAACTCCAGCAGGCGGCGTTTGATGGTCACTGGCACAGCACTCGGCACTGCCTGTGCGCTCTGGTAATCGATGCGCACCTCGCTCGGCTGATCCAGATCACCGGCCAGCACCAACGCCTGGGGCGGCTGAGCGCCGTTCCACTGCCAGTAGGTTTCGCCAGTCGTGCCTTCCACGGTCCGCCAGTCGCCTTCCAGCACCAACGCGGGCTGCGTGCTACGCAGATCCAGCGACGGCTGCAGCCAGGTCAGCGCCAAAGCGCGCTCCAGGCCAGCCTGGGCAGGCGCCAGCTCGCCGAGCAGACGCTGAGCCCGCTGGCGATCCGGGCCATCCAGATACAGACCGACGGCGTCGACGAAGGGTGACTGGCTCTCAGCGAGACGCCCACGAACAGCATCCATCTGCGCGAGCAGCTCATCTGATACCGGCACGCCAGCGCGCTGCGCCAGCTTGACGCCCAGCTCGCGGGCAATCGCCAGACCGAGCGCGGAATCCGGTGCAGCCATCACCAGGCTGTCACCTTCACCGAGCACCGCTTCCTCGCCCTCTCCTGCCGCGGCCAGGTCATACACCAGCCCCTCGAGCAGGGTTTTCACCGGCAAGCCCATATCACGGGAGAACGCGATGACCAGCGCGCGTTGCAGCAATGGCGTGTCCTGAGCGCGTTTGGCATACAGTTCCAGCAGACGCTGCCAGTGCTCCGGCGGCAACTGGATCTGCAGCGCGCGGCTGGCGTGCCAGTCAGCGAAATAGGCGTAGGCGGTAAGGAAGGCGTCGCCATCGGCATCGCCGCCCCACCAGGTGAAGGTCGCTTCCGGCCCGGCCATCTGCACCAGGCGCAGGCGGCTGTTCTGCATGACCAGACGCAGGCGATCCTTGATCCGCGGCTCGCCCGCTGCCAGGGTCGGGTAAGCCAGGCTCAGCGGCAACAGACGGCTGGCGGTTTGCTCGACACCGCCATAGGGATAGGCGAGCAAGTCATCCAGGGCTGCGCCGAACAGGCCGGCACCACTGTCGTCCAGGCGCACTTGCACCTGGCTGGCATCGGCAGGCAACTGCAGCGCCGTGCTGCCCGGGAAAGCCGAAAGGCGCGTGCTGCGCACCTGCTGCCAGCCCGCGGCGACTGTGCGTAGATTCACCGCCAGCGCATCGGCCACCTTGTCGCCCTGGCGCAGCTCGGCACTGAAATCACCAGCAGCGATCACCGCTTCCTCGACGGGCAGGTAGTTGATGCCCTTGGCCAGTAACACTTCACGGCGCTGTTGCTGTTCGCCATGACGGATCAGCAATTCTGCTTTGGCGCCCTCTTCGCCCTGGTTGAAGGCGAACAGACCCAGTGCGGGTTTGTCGCCGACACGGAAACGGCTCGGGCCGCTCCATTTCAGGTACAGCGGTTTTTCCGAGCGCACGAACTGGCGCTTCTGGCCCACGTCGCCATCGGCGCTCACCGCCCGGGCAGTAATGCGCCAGCGGGTCAGCGAGTCCGGCATGCGGAAGCTGAAGCTCGCCTTGCCATTGGCATCGGTGACCAGATCCGGCTGCCAGGAAGCGGTGTCGACCTCTTCACGGCGCGGCCGCTCCAGTACCTTGACACCCCGCTCGCTGCGGTTGGCGCGGCCCGGTGCGCTCGGCGTACCCGGCAAGGCCAAGTCATAGCTGATGAATGAAAGGCTGGCACTGGTGCGCACGTTGTTGCGACGCGGGTGGTAGAAGAACTGGTCGATGCCCGGGGCGATTTCCGGCTGCAGGGCGTAGATCATCTCGTCCACAACGCTGACCGTCAGACGCGTCGGCACCGGCTTGCCTTCGAACAGGGTGCTCAGCTCGACGGTGACCAGATCACCCGGCTGCACCACTTCCTTGTCGGTCTTGATGGCGATGTCGATCTGCGGCGTGGCGACCTTGATGCCGGCGTTCTGGAAGCTGTAATCACCACCACGGGTGTACAGCGCGGAGAAGGTGATGTTCGGCGAGAAATCATTGCCGACAGGAATCCGCGCACGGTACTGGGTATCGGACAGGCGCTCGAGTTTGAGCCAGTCGCCGCCCTTGGAGAGCAGCGCAGTGGCCTCGACCTTGTCACGTTCCAGCGTCAGCAGCGCGTCGCTGACCGGCTCGGGAAAGGTGATCAGGGCCAGGGCTTCTTCGCCGGCCTGGTACTCGGCCTTGTCGAGCACGATCTCGATGGTGCCGGCGACCGATTTGACGCCCTCACCGCTGACCGAATGGCCAGTGGCGCCAAGGATCAGACCGCTGCTGTCCTTGAGGGTGACGCTGTAGGTGCCGGGGCGCTCGAAGTTCACCTCGAAGCCCTTGGCATCCGCCGCCAGCTCGCCGTTGCCGGTGCTCTGGTCTTCCAGGCGCACCCACTCGTAACGGGCTGGCTTGCGCTCACTGGCGCCTTCGCTCTGATACGCGAAGTTGACTGCCTGACCGGCGGCGCTGAAGCGCTGTGGCGCACTCAGGCGGTAGCGGGCAGCACCCCGTTCGATGAGGATTTCCTTGCTGGTCTTGACCCGGTAGGCGGCGCCATCGCTGGCGAATACGCTGAGCAGGTAGCGGCTGGGCTTGTCGGCGGCCGGCAGGTCGAGCACGGCGCGGCCCTGGCTATCGGTGCTCACTTCGCTGCTGGTCAGCTCGACCGGGAACTGGCCGAGGTACTGCAGCTCGTTGTCGACCATCGACAGTTGCTGGGCACGCAGGCTCAACTGCACCTTGGCATCCACCACCGGTTTGCCATCCGGGTAGAGAAGCACCAGAGCGCCCTTGACCGGCTCACCGGTGCGGAAGTCCGGCTTGTCCAGATCCAGCGACACTTCGAAGTGCGGTTTGATGTACTCGGCCACCCGGAAGGCGCTGCTGTACAGCTGATCGCGGTAGGCGAAGCGCAGTTCGTAGCCGCCGGCGACGGCATTGTCCGGCAGCTGGAAGCGCCCCTGACCACCACTGACACCGTCGAAGTCGACCTTCTGGGTCTGCAGCACGGTGCCGTTGGCATCCAGCACGCTGAGGCTGATCGGCGCAGTGTTGGCGGCCACCGACTCGCGGGCGTTCTTGAACTCACGACCAACGATCTTTACCTCGACCCAATCGCCAGGGCGATACAGCGGGCGGTCGGTGAAGGCGTACAGCTTGGTGTCGTAGATTTCACTGTCGTAGTAGAAGTTTTCGGAGACGAACACACCGCCATCGGCGTCCTCGCCGATCACGTAGGAGCGCTCCGGGCTGGCGTGGCCCAGGCGCAGCAGGCCCTGGGCGTCGGTCTTGCCGCTGGTCATCACGCCCAGGCCATCGCTCCACAGCAACTGGGCGCCAGCGACCGGCGTGCCCTGATGCTTGTCAGCCGTCCACACCAGCAGCTCGCCACCGGCGATCTTGCTCACTGCCACGGTGTTGGAAACGAACACCACGGTAGTGGCGCGGTACTTGCCGATGATCGCCTCGGCCAGGTACAGGCCCGGCTTCAGCTTGCCCAGCGGCACATAGACGTTGCCCGAAGCGACGCTGACGAAGTTGCTCGACGAGCCAGACAGGTCGACGCCGGCAGGTGGCTCGATTGGCTTGGCCTCCCACAGCGGATAGCGGAATTCGGCCACCAGCGGCAGGCCCTTCATCGGCGCGAACTGCACCTGCGGGGTGAACTCGGTGGGCGCCGCGATGGCGCTGCCCATCTTCAGCTCCGGCGCTTCCTCGGTGACCTGCTTGCGCGACTCGTAGGAGAAGGCGCGCTGCATCACCCGGCGGGATTTGCGGTACCAGTTGTCCCACAGGTACGACAGGGTGTTGGACAGCCCCTCGCCCTTGAACTGCCCCTCGGCAACCACGCGGTGCAGGTTCTTCTGGCGCTTGAGAAACTCCAGCGGCTGGTCGATGCGGTACAGGCGCATGTCGACACCGCCGTAGCCTTCCATGCGATAGCGGCGGTAGTCGCGGCCCGGCGCTTCGAGGCGCACGGTGGCCACTTCATCGGCGGCAAAGCTCGAATCGGCGAGCAGGAAGAACGACTCGCCGGCCAGCGGCGTGTAATTGCTCGCCGGCACCTCGTCTTCCGCCTGAGCGGCCAGGGGCAACAAGGCCAGCAGCGCGACAGCCAGTAGGCGATTCATCGCGCGAGGAAATTCAGCCGATAGATGCCGATAAAGTTGGGGTTGGCGTCGTCGGGTATCCATCGGGTGTCCTTCCATGTCATGAGTTGTTGCAGGCTGACGGCACGCATGCCGTTATCCGTGGGAGTGGTGGTGCCGGTGTGGTAAACGATGTCGCGGCCCATCCAGATCATCAGGTGCTGGTCATCGCCCTGATCGAAGAACATCAGGTCGCCGGGGCGGGCCTGGTTCAGATCGCGACCGACCAACTGGCTGTTGAACTGGATCATCTTGATCGCATTGACGTAAGGGCCCTGTTTGCCGCCGCCCTGCTGCCAGTTCTGCGCCAGACGGCGCTGGGCGTCGTCCAGTTCCAGCTCCGGCGGCAGGTAGCGATTGGACAGGCCATTGGCGTGCAGCCACTTGGCGTCATGCACCTTGAGCGCTTCGTTGGCGGCGAAGCGCACCAGGCCAACACAGTCCTGCTGGTGCCAGCGCGGGCTCGGCCCCTGGCGCAGTTGCTCCTGGGCGATACGCACGAACCAGGCGCGGAATATCTGCGACTGCTCGGGGTTCAGCCCTTCCGTAGATACCGGCGCGGGCTCGGCGCGGGCGGCAAAGCTGAGCGCCAGTAATGCAGCGGCCAGCAGCGCGCGCCATCCGGGAACGGAAATGATCAAAGGGCGCGCCACTCGAGCGGAATCCACTTCCAGTCATCATCCGCCTCGGTGCCTGCCGGCAGCGTCAGCGCGAACTGGCCGTAGCGGCCCATGGCGCGAAGCTTGGGCAGCAGGTGAGTGTCGGCGGCGTTGCGAAATACTGGCTCGTAGTTGGCCGGCAAACTGTCCAGGGTTTCCTGTTCGAGCAGACGCGACAGACCCTCGGGTGCCAGATAGCCGGGCACCAGGCCATCGGCAGGCAGCACCTCGGCAAGCGGCGGAAAGCGTTTACCAAGCGTATCGAGCGCCTTGTCCACCAACCGGTCATCCAGCGAGAACAGCAGCGTCTGCCCCTGACGCGCCAGGCTCACGCGGAAGAAGCTGCGGGAGACCATGGCATCGGCTACCGCGCTCTGCTCGGCCGGGTACTGGCCGAAATTGGAGCCCACCTCGCGGCGCCAGGTATGGCCGTCGGCGGTGCTCTGACTTTCCACCGGGAAGCGGCCGTTTTCGGCATTGGGTTCGAACGCGCCGATCATGCCTTCGAACAGCCCACCGATGGCCTGATCGAGCTCAGGCGTGACGGCTTCGTCGAGGTGAGTGACGAGCAACGGCGAATGCAGTCGTGAGTCGGCGTACCAGCACAGGCCGGCGGTGCTGCCCAGGCGTTTTTCGAGATCTTCGCTGACTTCCTTGCTGGCACCGATACGGGTCAGCAGCCGCTCGGCACTGCCCGGCGCCACGGGAACCGCCACACAGGCGCTGGCGCCCATCGGCATGGCTTTCCAGATCGGCGTGAAATCCAGCCCCGGCTGGTTATCGACTTCGTTAAGGGCCAGGAAGCTGCTCCAGCCGCCCTCGCCTTTTTCGAAACGCAGACCGGCGAAGGCCGGGAAGAAGCGCTGGTAGCCGAGGGCGACGTATTCGCCGCTCAGGGAAATGCGTTGCTGCTCGGACTCGCGGGCCTTGAGGCCGAAGCGCTTGGGAAACGGGTTATCTCCGTCGAGCAACGACTCCACCGACTCCACGGCTTCGCGGCCGAGCTTGTCGTCCTCGCCGAGCAGCATGCCAGGTGAAGAAAGCACCAACAGCTTGTCGCCATGGCTGGCCAGCAGCAGCGCACGGTCGCCCAGATAGTTGAGACGATACAGCGGCACGCTGCTGCCATCGACGCGCAGTTCGCCAGCCTGCTTCAGCTGGCTGTCGTCCAGCGCGATATGGGCCAACGGTTCCAGCACCTTGGCCAAACCGCCGCGCTGTATGACCATCAGGAAATGCTTGAGTTTGCCGTCGGCGCCCTTCCACAGAGCGACGTCGGCGGGCTGGTCGAGCAGCTCGTCGAGCAGGTTGTCACGCAGCTTCAGGTCGCGCTCGTAGATGATCCGCCGCAGGCTGCCAACCAGCCCGAGGCGGTCAGCGTTGTGCTCGTAGTAGAAGACGAAGTCTTCGGTAAGGGTGTCGCGCAGCAGCGGCACCGCCAGCAGATCCTTGGGCAGACGGCTGAGCGAGGCGCTCTCGATCAGTGCATCGGGGTGCTGCAGGTCCAGGCCCAGGGCACTGCGTTCACCAAGCTCGCGGGAATCCTGGCCGCAGGCGGCAAGCAGCACAGCCAGCGCCAGTGTAGAGACGCGCTGCAAGTGGGCGGTGATCATCCGGTTCATAAAAAGTCCCAGTTCATCCGAGCATCGGGTTCAATAATTGAAAGATTTGACGAAAAGCAGCTCGCCAATGGCGCGCAGCGGCACCAGGAACGTCTCGCGCTTTTCGTTGACGGTGTTCTCGTTGAAGATCAGGTTGATCTGCGCGGTGATGATCTCGTTCTGGTTGCTGCCAGCCTCGAAGTTGTAACCACCGCTGCCCAGGTTGCCCCAGTAATTCACGTAGATCAGATAGGTGCCCTGCAGCGGCGCGGTCATGGTGAACATTTCCGGGCCGGGGCCATCCACGCTGTCGACATCCAGGCCGCCGCCGTTGGTCAGCACCGGTCGACTCCAGAAGGCGTGCTGGCCATCCGGGGTGACTACGTGCAGATCGAGTTCGGCCTTAGGATCGTCCCAGCCCAGCACGATGCGCATGCGCGCTGGCGTGCGCAGGTTATTGGCTTCATAGAATTGAATGCGTTTGAGCGACTGCCCCTCGCCAGCCACCAGCTCGACGCTGTTGGAGCCGGCGCCAAAGGCATAGGGCCGGGCGAAGCGCCCCTGCTCGTCGGTGTACAGCGGCAGTGGGTTGCCATTGACCACCAGCCGATGGGGCGGGCGCAACTGGCCGATGTTCTGCAGAGTGCCCTCGATCATGCTGCGGCCACGCTGGGCGCCACGGTCGATGGGCGGAGTCGGGTACGCGACGCGTGCTTCGTCGGCACCGTCATTGAGGCCGTGATAACGCCAGCCGCCGCTGGGGCCTTGCAGCGATACAGAGGGGTCGGCCTGGGTCATGGGAGGCATCAGGACAACGCACAGAAGCAGCACGCGACGCACAAGCCGGGCATGGGCCCGAACGAGCCGAAACGACCCTCGTCGCGAATATGGACGAACCACTGCACTGCACTCCTTGTGCTGGCTCAGGCTCGACAGCCTGGCATCCGCACTTCACATCGTAGGCTCATTAGTAGGCGACAGCGCACCTTCATCGACGATCAAACACTGCCGAGGCGTCGTCACATGAGGTTACACGCAGGCAAAGGATGCTAACCATTTACCCCACAACTAACAATCGTGGCACGCGCGAATCGGCACTGGATCACAGACCAGAGCGCGCCGTTAGCGCCGCTCGTTATGAACAGGTGATCACTAAATCCACCCCGACCACCGCAATAGCAGCAGCCCGACGTTGGTGGTGATCACTGCCGCCAGGGTTGTGATGACGATGATCGCGGCCGCAAGCTGATAGTTGCCGTTCATTGCCCGCGCCATAACGAAGCTGGCGGCGGCCGTGGGGCTGGCGAAATACAGAAAAAGGATCGCCAAATCGGCGTCACGAAAACCGCATGCCCAGGCCCCCAGGGTCGCGAACAGCGGCAGCCAGACCATTTTCATCAGGCTCGAACCGACTGCCACGCCACTACTTTCACGCAGCGAAGTCAGCGACAAGGTGCCACCGATGCAAATCAACGCCAGCGGCAGGGTCATCTGTGCAAAGTACTCGCCAGACACCATCGCCCAATGCGGCAGCGGAATTTGCCAGTAGGCAACCGGGATGGCCAACAACACGCCGATGATCGGCGGGTTGGTGATGATGCCCTTGCACAGCGCCCGCCAGTCAGCCTTAACACCTGGTGCATAGACAGTCAGAACGATCGCCGAAAGCACGTTGTAACAAACGATCACCACGCCGCCGAGCACCGCGCCGACCGACAGGCCATAGTCGCCATACATACTGGCGGCCAGCGCCAGACCGACGATGCCGTTGTTACCGCGAAACGCCCCCTGGGTGTAGATGCCGCGTTCGGCCATCGGACAGCGCCAGATCGCCCAGCCCCAGGCGATGACGAAACTGATCAGGGTGGCCAATACGAAATAACCGATCAGCGCTGGCTTGAGCGCCGTGCCCAGATCCGCCTTGACGATGCTGAGGAACAGCAGCGCCGGCATGGTGCCGCGAAACACCAGAGACGAGGCGGTGTCGATGAATGCGTCGTTTATCCAGCGCAGCCGCTTGAGCAGCACGCCGAGAAACAGCATGGAGAAAACCGGAGCAGTAATGCCGAGGGTTTGCTGAAGCACGGCGAGCATGGAAGTCCCGGGAGCGGAAAGGTGGCGGCTGCAACCGACAGCGCGCCTGAGCATCAGGCACGTCGGTAGGGCTGCTAATCATAGCAAAGCAAGCGCTATGCGGGCCTCCAAGGCAGCAATAATCGCTCAAGCGACGGCCGTTTTCTTGCGCGGCAAGGCAGAACTTTAAAAGTATCAACCCGATACCTTATATATATTTTTAATCTCGACTTGTTGCTTTTAATCTGCAGTGCGCCGCCACTCGACTGGCGACATACGAATAACAACAATGAATCGAGACCTTCAAAATGATCAGATGCGCCTCGCGTTTGACCGCTGCGCTCGCAGCCGGTACGACCCTCGCCCTGCCACTCGCCGCTCAGGCAGCGTTTCTCGAAGACAGCAAAGCCACCCTCGAACTACGCAACTTCTACTTCAACCATGACTTCCGCCAGGATGGTGCCAGCCAGCCCAAGCGAGATGAATGGGCTCAGGGCTTTTTGCTCAATTACCAGTCGGGCTTTACGGAGGGCCCGGTAGGCTTCGGTGTCGACGCAATGGGCTTGCTCGGCCTGAAGCTGGACTCGGGCCCGGATAGGCAAAACACCGGCTTGCTACCTGTAGGTAACGACAAGGCCCCGGACGACTACAGCCAGCTGGGCGTGGCAGCCAAGGCTCGCCTGTCGAAAACCACCCTGCACGTCGGCACCCTGATCCCCAAGCTGCCGACTGTGCTACCCAGCGATTCGCGCCTGTTGCCGCAGACCTTTCGCGGCACGCAACTGCAATCGAAAGAGCTCGCTGGCCTTACCTTGGATCTTGGTCGCCTGACCCAGAACAGCTTGCGCAATGCCAGCGCAAGCGATGACATGCTGGTCGCCGGTAAAGGAATCAGCGGAGGCCGGGCCAGCGACGAGTTCAACTTCGGCGGAGCCAGCTACAAGTGGAATAAGAACCTCACTACAGCCTACAACTACGGCCACCTCGACCAGAACTACAAACAGCACATCGTCAATCTCAGGCACCGCCTTCCCCTGTCAGGGGATCAATCCATAGACAGCGACATCCGCTACGCCCACTCAAGCAACGACGGCAACAGCAATGTCGACAACAAGGCATTCGGTGCCAAGTTCACCTACAACCTGGGCGGGCACTCCTTTGGCATGGCCTACCAGCAGATGGATGGCGAAACGGGCTTCCCGCATATCGAGGGTACCAACTCCTACCTGGTCAACTACGTGATGATCTCAGCGGACTTCGCCAGCCCCAACGAACGCTCCTGGCAGGCACGCTACGACTATGACTTCACCGCTCTCGGCATTCCCGGTCTGAGTTTCATGACCCGTTACTTAAGCGGCGACAATTTCGAGCGCGCAGGCGGTCGCGAGGGTAAAGAGTGGGAGCGCAACACAGACATCGGTTACGTGGTGCAAACCGGTGCCCTGAGAAATCTAGGCATCAAGTGGCGTAATGGCAGCTACCGCAGCAATGGCGGCAACGATGTGGACCAGAACCGCCTGATCATCAGCTACACCTTGCCGCTGTTCTGACAAAACCTCACTGCGATCCGACCGGAGAAAACGCCATGCAACCCAGAAAAACCCTCATTGCCCTATCGGTGGCTTATGCCTTGCTTTTCGCCCACGGCGTGCAAGCAGCCAACACCGCTGACCTGCCCTGCCGAACCACGGCAGAGTGTGCGGCGCAGGCGGAAAAGATCGGCGCCACCGTCGATGGAAAAGCCCCCAAAGGCGGTGCTTACGAAGACCAGTTCGACTGGATGAACCGCATCAACAAAGCATCGATCGTCATGCTTACCGAAGAGGGAATCGTCGATGCGCCGCTAGGTCGGCGAATCGCTGGCGGCGTGCAGCACGTTATCGACCAGGCGCGACAGCCGCACGGCAAACGCCCCAGTGATGTGCTGCAGGTGGAAAAGATCATGATCGACAAGATTGGCCCCGAAGCGTCGCTGATCCACTCAGGACGCAGCCGCCAGGACATGTACGCCACCTATCGCCTGGCCGTGCTGCGCGGGCAAATATTGGACTACAGCGACGCGTTGAATGCCACCCGCAGCAGCCTGCTGAAGATCGCCGCAGACCATGTCGACACCCTGGTTCCTGCCTACACCAACGGCGTGCAGGCGATGCCGATCAGCTACGCGCACTACCTACTGGCTTTCGCGGCATCCTTCGAGCGCGACGCCGAGCGCGTTCGCCAGCTCTACGCTCGTTTGAATCTCAGCCCAATGGGCACAGCGGTTCTCGCCAACTCCGGCTGGCCGCTGAATCGAGAACGCCTGGGCGAACTGCTGGGCTTCGACGGCGTACGGGAAAACTCCCTGGATGCCGGGCAGATCTCTACCTTTGACATTCCTCTGGAGGCCGCAGGCATCGCGTCATCCTCGGCGATTCGCGTCGGGGCGCTGATTGGCGACATCCACACCCAGTACCACCAGACGCGCCCGTGGCTGCTACTCGATGAAAGCTCGACCTACAGCAGCAGCGCCATGCCGCAGAAGCGCAATCCGGGCCTGCTGATGCGTACCCGCGAATCAGCCTCAGACGTGGTCGGCCTGGCAGGGGCGACCACTCTCCGCGCGCACAATGTCACGACCGGCATGACCGACTACAAGGCGGCTTTCGAATCTCTGGAGCTATTTACCTCGGCCACGGACATGTTCGAGCGACTGGACAAGGTTTTGGCCGCACTGGTAATCAATCCCGAGCGCGCCATGGAGGAGCTCGACGCGGACTGGACGACGTCCATGGAGCTGGCCGATACCCTGGAACGCGAACACAAGGTGCCGTTCCGTATCGGCCACAGTTTCGCCTCTCTGATTGTCGGAGAAGCTCGCGACAAGGGGCTGCTGCCGAAAGATTTTCCTTACACCGATGCACAGCGGCTATACGCCAAAGCCGCGCAGCAATACAAATGGAAAACCGAGCGGCTGCCGCTGGACGAGGCGGCCTTCCGAGCCACGCTGTCACCGCGCACCATGGTAGAAACACGCAAGGGCACTGGCGGCCCCCAGCCAGCCGAAGTCAAGCGCATGCTGACCGAGGCAGGTCAATCGCTAGATACAGACCAGGCCTGGATGCAGGAGCGCCGTCAACACTTGCTGGATGCAGACAAGGCGCTGGACGACGCCTTCGGCAAGCTGGCACGTGACGCTAACTGACACGGAGCGGCGACCGGCCACTACCGGTTGCCGACTGAGCGATGTTCCGCCAAGCACTGCTCACAGCGCTGCTCGTATCGATCGCTGCGCTTAACGGCGCAGCGGTGAAAACCGCCAAGCCTGCTTCGGCGAATATGAAGTCAGTTCAGATACTGCGTCTGGCCGACGAGGGCCACACTTTCGCCCTGCTGGTCAGCGCCAGTGCCGATCTGTACAACCCGCCCACAGACATTCGGCAGGTAGTGGTACGACTACAGAGCACAACAGCTCATCCTCCCGAGCAAGACCTGCATCAGATCCTGCTCCTTACCGTGCACTTTCTCGATGCCGATGACCAACGTCTGCAGCCTGACATGCCTGGCTGGCACGCTGACGGCTGGAGCCGCGGCGAGGCGTCGACCGCCGGATATCATGGAATAACCGCGCTAAGCGTGTTGCGTGGCCTGATCAATCATCTTGAGCGACGTCGGCACTTCCCTGCCTTGCGCGAAATAATCCTGCTGGGCGATGGCATCGGCGCCAAACTGCAGCACCTTCATGTACAACGGCCTGACCTGTCACTTGAGGCATGGCAATGATTCAGCTGCTTGCGAAGACTCAGCCCAGCACGCGGCTCAATCTTGCGCGATCCTGAGCGTCATGCCAGCGGGCGAGCACCAGGCACGCGACGCAATTGCCCAACACATTGGTCAACGAGCGACACTTCATTAGCCGCTCGACGCCGACGAGAATACCCAGCGCCTCCAGCGGCACTATCTGAACCACGCTCAGCGTCGCGGCAAGCGTGATGAACGCCGAACCCGCTACGCTGGTCGCCCCCAGGGAAGTGAACAGGCTGACCAAAAGCAGAGTGAGCAACTGTTGGATAGTCAGGTCGACATGAGCCAATTGTGCGAGGAACAGCACGGCGACGCCCAGATAAAGGTTGGTGCCATTGAGGTTGAAGTTATAGCCAGCCGTGAGGATCGGACGCACCAATTGACTGTCGCAACCGGCCGCTTCCAGCTTGTCGATCAAGCGAGGCAGTGCCGCAACGGATGAACCCGTTGCGGCCACCAGCAGCAGCTCCTCCCTGACATGGACGATCAGACGCAGCAGGCTCGCTCCAGCCAGCCTGGCCATCAACGCCATCACCAGCGCGATGAACAGCAGACAGGTGGCATAGGCAACGCCGACGAACTTGAGCAGCGGAACGGCTGCGCCTGGACCGTGCTTGCCGATGGTGAATGCAATGGCCCCAAACGCCGCCAAAGGAGCGAAGAGGACAATAACGCGCATCAGCCTGAAGACCAGGCCGACCGAGGTATCTAGCGCTTGCCGCCACACCAGCCCTCGCTCGCCGGCACGTCCCAGCAACACGCCCACCAGAAATGCGGCGAGCAGCGTCTTGAGAATGATGCTTTGGGCGAATGCGGCCCACAGCAGAGCCGGAATCTGCGCAAAGAACTGGATATTGATCGGCGCCATATCCACCGCAGAGACTTCGGCGCCGGCCATGGCATCGCCGCCGGGCCGCAACAACGCAGCCACGGACAACCCACAAGCCAACGACAGCAAAGACATCAGCTGCCAATAGGCAACTGCCTTGAGGCCGAGGTGAAGGGTCGCGCCATCACCCCGCATACGTGCCACGCTCGAACAGATCAGCACGAATATGACAACCGGCGTCACCAGACCCACGCTGGTAATGAACAGGTCGCTGAGAGGTTTCATCTGAGTGGCCAGCGCTGGCCGCCAGACACCCAGCAAGCCGCCAAACGAAACGGCCAGCACGATTAGGGTAACGCGGGAACGGGCAAGACGAACGATCATCGGAGCCTGATATTTTTATTATTCGCTTACGGTAGAGCACCGAGCATGTTGCCCCCATCCTATCCCACCAGGAATCGATTCGATATTGTGTGTCGCCGTCGCACAGTGGCCCTATCAATTTTTCTCGAGGCGAACACTGAATGGAACTCCGCCACCTTCGCTACTTCGTTATGGTCGCAGAGGAAAAGCACTTCACACGCGCCGCAACCCGACTGGGTATACAACAGCCGCCGCTGAGTCAGCAGATTCGGGCGCTCGAACAAGAGCTGGGCTTCGAGTTGTTTATGCGTCACGCCAAAGGGGTCGACCTCACGACCGGTGGCGAGATTTTCTTACGTGAAGCAAAGGAGATTTTGCAGCACGTGGAGCGGGCCACCACCATGGCAGCCCACACGGCGCAGGGTATTGTGGGTACTTTGAGTGTCGGATTCACCAGCTCAGCCGCATCGCACCCTTTGATTCCCCGAATAATTCGTGAATACCGGAAAAGTTATCCAGGCGTGAACATCACGCTGCACGAAGGAAACGCGGGCGATCTGACCGATCAGGTCACCAACGAACGGGTCGATGTCGGCATCCTCCGCGCACCGGTATCGAGCCCGCAGGGCGTGCAGTTTCATCGGCTGTTCAATGAGGAGATGCTATTGGTCTTGCCGGCTGGCCATCCCCAACTGAAGGGGCCTGGCGAAGCATCCATCGCTCTGAAAGACCTGTCCGGCGAGCACTTCATTCTGGTTCGTCGACCTGGCGCACCGGGTATGTATGCCAATCTGATGCAAGCCTGCCGCAACGCGGGCTTCGAACCGAAGATAGCATTTGAAATCGAACGCATGCTGACCAACGTCAGCCTGGTTGCTGCTGGCGCCGGCATTTCAGTGGTGCCGGCATCCATGAAAGGCTTTCACGTGGACAGCGTCGCCTATCGCCGAATCCGCGATGCCAAACCCCGCCTGGTTGCACCAATCACGCTGGCGAGCCGGAGTTTTAATCAGTCACCGGCTACCGGCAATTTCATCCAGTTGGCTCGTCAGTTGAGCAGCCTGTACCGCAAGGAACAGATCGCACTCACGAACTGAGCGCACCGCAAGCGTTCATGGCAACACACGGTACTCAGCGACGAACGGGGCGCTTCTGCAGTTTGCGCTGCAGGGTACGGCGATGCATACCGAGGGCACGGGCAGTCGCCGAGATGTTACCTTCGTGCTCGGCCAGTACGCGCTGGATGTGCTCCCACTGCAGGCGATCCACCGACATGGGATTTTCCGGCACCAGGGTGTCGAGGTCGGCATGCTGAGTCAGCAACGCGGCGAGCACGTCGTCGGCGTCCGCGGGCTTGCACAGGTAGTTGCAGGCACCGCGCTTGATGGCCTCCACTGCAGTGGCGATGCTCGAATAGCCGGTGAGAATCACCACGCGCATTTCGGCATCCAGTTCCAGCAGCTTGGGCAGCAGCACCAGGCCGGAATCGCCTTCCATTTTCAGGTCGAGCACGGCGTAATCCGGCAAGTCCTGCGTGGCGATGGCCAGGCCTTCCTCAGCGGAGGCAGCGGTCGTTACACGCAAGCCACGACTGCTCATGGCCCGCGCCATCACGCGGGTGAAGGTAGGGTCATCATCGACCAGCAGCAGATGGGGTTGTTCTTCACTGTCCAGCAGCGCTTCGTCACTCATACATCACTCCTTAACTCAGGCCCGAACGTAAGCCCGTGGCAGCTTGAGCTCGGTGAGCGTGCCGCCTTCTTGATGGTTATACAGCTTCACCGTGCCACCGGCGCGAGTCACGCTGGCCTGGCTGAGGAACAGCCCGAGGCCAAATCCCTTGCCCTTGCCTTTGGTGGTGAAGAACGGCCGGCCCAATTGCTCGGCAATGGCCAAGGGTACACCCGCACCGTAGTCACGGATGGCAAGCCGTACCCACTGATGATCCCAGTCCAGGCAAATCTGCAGGTTCTCCGGGCAGGCATCGGCGGCGTTGTTGAGCAAGTTGAGCAGCGCCTGGGTCAGATCTGCCGGAGGCATCAATTGTGGCGGCTTGCCGACACCCAGGCACTCATAACGATAGCTGGCCTCAGGCCGCATCAAGTGCCAGCGATTCAGGGTGGTTTCCAGCCAGTCCACCGAGGACATTTCCACCACGGCCTGGCGGCGATCCGCTTCGGCGGCGCGTACCAGTTGCTGAAGCGTTTCCTTGCACAGCTTGACCTGCTCCTGGAGCAGCGCCAGGTCTTCCTGCAGCAGTGGGTTCTGGTGCTCGCGGCGCAGCTCCTTGATCAGCACGCTCATGGTAGACAAGGGCGTACCGAGTTCGTGAGCGGCGCCAGCGGCCTGGGTGGCTACGGCCAGCAGTTGCTGATCACGCATACCCTGCTCACGACGCTCGGCGCGCAGTTTTTCCTGCTGGCGCAGTTCTTCGGCCATCTTGGCGACAAAGAAAGTGATCAGCCCCGCCGCCAGGGCGAAGCTCAGCCACATGCCGTAGACCAGCAGGCTTTCCCGCGGCCCGACCGGCAACTGCAGCGGGTGCGACCACATCAATAGCAGCGTGTAGGAGGCCAGCGCCATGCCCGCGAGGGTCATGGTGAACAGCCACGGCAGTGTCGCTGCGGCAATGGTCAGCGGCACCAGATAATAGGAAACGAAGGGGTTGGCCGAGCCGCCCGAATAATAGAGCAGCACGCTGTGAATGATCAGGTCGAAACCGAGATGGATTGCGTACTCGGCCTCGGTCACCGGCCAGGGGCCACGCAGTCGCAACGCGGTGAGCAGGCACAGCACCAGCGAGGCCCCAAGGGTGATGCTCAACTGCAGCCAGGGCAGCGGCAGCAACTCGGACTTGTAGGCAAGACCAACCGAACCGGCCTGCGCAGCCAGCACCAGGAAACGGATCAGGGTCAAACGCCACAGGTTCTGGCGACTGGCGGACAGCAGTTGTACGGGGGCGAGCATCTATACTCCTCTATGCTCGTTGGCGAGCCTGTCGAGTATAACCAAGCCCGCCAACGGCCTGATGCGGCAACGCGCCGCAGTCGTACGATGATTGCCGGCCCAGGCACCTGATAAAAAAGTCACCTGCCGAAAATAGCGGTCAGAGATGGGCAGATATTTTTTCAACTGAGCTTAACCCGAATCGCCAAGTCGCCTCGTCTACCCTCATGAACACGGCCGTTCAGCCGTACACGTCATCGATAAGGAACCACCATGCAGCCACTGTCCCGCCTCGCCACTGCTCTGGCCTTCACCACAGCTAGCCTGTTCAGCATTGCCGCCCAGGCCGATGAGCCCCGCTACAACCAGATTTCCCTCAGCACCCAGGTCAGCCATGAAGTAGCCCACGACCTGATGCAGGTCACCCTGTACACCGAGGCCCAGCACAAGGATCCTGCCGCCCTCGCCGCGGAAATCACCCGCATCCTCAATGCCGGGCTGACCCAGGCCCGAGGTGTGAAAGGCGTCAGCGTTTCCCAAGGCAGCCGCAACAGCTATCCGGTCTACAACGAGAAGGGTGAGGAAATCAGTGCCTGGCGCGAGCGTGCCGAGATCCGCCTGGAAAGCGCCGACTTCGCTGCCCTCTCCAAGCTGACCGGCGACATGCTCAAGACCCTGAAAATGGGCGGCATGAGTTTCAGCATCGCCGACGCCACGCGTAAGAAAGAAGAGGACGCGCTGATCAAGGACGCCGTTGCGGCCTTCAAGGAACGTGCGCAGTTGACCACCGAAGCTCTGGGCGGCAAGAGCTACAAGCTGGTCAGCCTGGGCCTCAACAGTGGCGGCTTCGTGCGCCCACCGATGCGCATGGAAGCCATGAAGGCCGCATCGTTCTCCAGCGACAGCGTGACCCCGGAAGTCGAAGCCGGTACTAGCCAGGTAACCCTTAGCGCTGACGGCGTTATTGAAATTCAGATGCCCTGAAACGGAGCAGGCACCGCTGTCACTCGACAGCGGTGCCTGCGCGGCATCACCGCCGAAATACGGCCTTTACTCACCGTCGTGTCACCTATTCTCCGCAGAATTATTTTCCCTCCCCATATTCGGCATATCCCGTGCATAGAGCTGAACAAGGTCTAGTGTTAACGGACGCATCTCCACGATTTGGAGAATGCATCTGTTGCTCTTGAAGACCCCTCACCAAAACCATAATAGACATGAGGTAAGCATGCGTAAGAATGCCGTTATTCAGGCTTTTGTAGCCGCGGGGCTGATCGCCAGTGCACCGTTCGCCATGGCTGCCAGCACCCTGGTGTACTGCTCGGAGGGCAGCCCAGCCGGCTTCGACCCTGGGCTCTATACCACGGGTACCGACTTCGATGCCGGTGCAGAAACCATCTTCAACCGCCTTTCACAGTTCGAGCGCGGCGGCACGGCCGTCGTACCCGGGCTGGCAGAGAAGTGGGACATCAGCGATGACGGCCTCACCTACACCTTCCACCTGCGCGAAGGGGTGAAATTCCACACCACCGACTATTTCAAGCCGAGCCGCGAATTCAACGCCGACGACGTGTTGTTCACGTTCAATCGCATGCTCAGCAAGGATGATCCGTTCCGCAAGGCTTACCCCACCGAGTTCCCTTACTTCACCGACATGGGCATGGACAAGAACATCGCCAAACTCGAGAAAGTCGACGAGCACACGGTGCGCTTCACCCTGAACACCGTCGATGCGGCCTTCATTCAGAACATGGCCATGAGCTTCGCCTCGATTCATTCGGCCGAATACGCGGCGCAGTTGCTCAAGGCTGGCAAAGCCTCCGACATCAACCAGAAGCCCATCGGCACCGGGCCATTCGTGTTCAGCCGCTACCAGAAAGACTCGCAGATTCGTTACAAGGGCAACACCGAGTACTGGCTGCCCGAGGACGTGAAGATCGACAACCTGATCTTCGCCATCAACACCGACCCATCCGTACGGATGCAAAAGCTGCGTGCCGGCGAGTGCCACGTCAGCGTATTCCCGCGCCCAGCCGACCTCGAGGCCCTGAAAAAGGATCCAAAACTGCAGATGCCCGAGCAGGCCGGTTTCAACGTTGGCTACCTGGCTTACAACACCGAGCACAAGCCGTTCGACAAGCTGGAAGTGCGCCAGGCCATGGACATGGCAGTTAACAAGCAGGCGATCATCAATGCCGTGTACCAGGGCGCCGGGCAGATTGCCGTGAATGGCATGCCGCCGACCCAATGGTCCTATGACGACACCATCAAGGACACCCCCTACAACCCGGAAAAGGCCAAGGAATTGCTCAAGGCTGCGGGCGTGAAGGAAGGCACCGAGATCACCCTGTGGGCCATGCCCGTGCAGCGCCCGTACAACCCCAACGCCAAGCTGATGGCCGAGATGCTCCAGGCCGACTGGGCCAAGATCGGCATCAAGGCGCGCATCGTCAGCTACGAATGGGGCGAGTACAACAAACGCGCCAAGGCCGGCGAACACGACGCCCTGCTGATCGGTTGGACTGGCGACAACGGTGACCCCGACAACTGGCTGAGCGTGCTGTACGGCTGCGACGCCATCGGCGGTAACAACTACAGCCGCCTGTGCAACAAGGAGTTCGACGGGCTGCTGAAGAAGGCCAAGGCGATCAATGATCGGGAAGAACGCACCGTGCTCTACAAGCAGGCCCAGCACCTGCTCAAGGCCGACGTGCAGAACACGCCCATCGCCCACTCCACGGTGTATCAGCCGATGAGCATCCGGGTTAAGGACTTCAAGATCAGCCCCTTCGGGATCAACTCTTTCTACGGTGTAAGCATCGAGTAACGCATCTGCCTGAATGAAAACGCCCGGCCAATTGGCCGGGCGTTTTCGTTTCTGAGACCCTGCTCACAATCTTCAGGATCGACTTCAGCGCTTTGCCTGCAAGGTGGCGATAGCGGACGGTGAGCAGAGCTTTCTTTTTGTAGGAGTGGCTTTAGCCGCGAGCTCTATTGAAGAGCAAAGAGCTCGCGGCTAAAGCCCCTCCCACGAGATCGCGACCGTCCGCTCCTGCCTATAGCAGTCTCTTTACGTCGCCTAAAAAGATCGGTTCTAAGGACGGTTCAGGCGTTCAGCCCGAACGGGTCGTCCACCGAATGGCTCGGCTGGGTAAACCAGCGTGGGCCGTTGGCGGTCATGTAGAAGTGATCTTCGAGGCGAACGCCAAACTCGCCCGGCACGCAGATCATCGGCTCGTTGCTGAAGCACATGCCTTCGGCCAGCGGGGTATCATCGCCACCGACCAGATAGGGCCCCTCGTGGATGTCCAGGCCAATGCCGTGACCGGTACGGTGCGACAAGCCTGGCAATTTGTAGCCAGGGCCAAGCCCGGCAGCTTCCAGGCTGCGCCGCGCAGCGGCATCCACGGAGGCACACGACGCGCCGATTACGGCGGCCTCGAACGCGGCCTGCTGGGCAACCTTCTCCTTGTCCCAGAGCTCGCGCTGACGCGCACTGGGCGTACCGAACACGTAGCTGCGGGTGATGTCCGACAGATAGCTGTGCACCTGGCAGCCGGTGTCGATCAGCACCATGTCACCGTCCTTGAGGTGCTGCGCGTGCTTGACCCCATGCGGAAAGGCACTGGCCGGCCCGAACAGCACGATACAGAAGATCGAGCCCGGCGCGCCGACCTTGCAGTGGGCCTGGCGAATGAACTCGGTCACCTCGGTCGTGCTGATACCTTCGCGAAGAATGCTCGCGGCAGCTTTGTGCACTTCCAGGGTCATGTCCTTGGCGCGTTGCATCAGAGCGATTTCCGCCGCTGATTTATGCTGCCGACAGGCCGTGGTGATACGCCCGGCATCGACGAAACGGTAACCGTTGGTCAGTTGGCGAATGCCTTCAAACATGAAAAAAGGCAAAGAAGAACAAAGACCTACCTGAGGTGGCGCACCATCATTGGGCGCTACGCCCAAGCGCCGTAGGCACCTCAGCAGGAGCGCATAAGGGCTTTCATGCTCTTCCCAGGTATTGATGACGCCCGGCACGACCTGAAAGTCGAGCACGGTGCCTTCCTCGAATGTGGGAGCCAGATACTCCAGCACGCCATCTGCCGGCAAAATCGCCCCAACCATTCGTTCGCTGGGGTTCCACTTAACGCCAGTGAAGTACTGCAGGTTGCTACCTGCCGAGAGGAACAGAGCGGAAATACCCTGCTCACGCATCAGTACCTGAGCCCGCGCGATGCGTGCCTGGTATTCCGCATCACTGATCGGCACGCTGCCGGCCGTCATGTCCTGCAAACGTGCCAACGCCTGCTCTGGCGTGCTGCCGCCCACTCCCAGTGTCATCTGCGCATCCTCTTCTTAGGCCTGCAACGGGCATCGTCGACAGGTCGTTCGCTACGGCAGAATTTAAGTGCAGCTTAAATTTTGGTCAAAGTATTTTTCAGTCAGACTTAAAAAGGACATGACGCTCAAGCTGAAGTCCCTGCAGCTCATGGGTATACTGCGGCGATCCGAACAGCGAGCCCCTTTCATGACCGCAGATCGCATTGGCGAACGCTTGCGCCGTTACCGGCGGGCCGCCGGCAAGACCCTCAACCAGGTAGCGGCAGATGCCGGACTGACCGCCAGCTTCCTGTCCCAGGCAGAGCGCAACCTCACCGGCGTGTCGCTGTCATCCCTGGCGAGCATCGCCAAATCCCTCGATGTACCGCTCAACGTCCTGTTCGATCAGCCTGCCCAGGCGCAGCCGGATTCCCACGTCAACGAGCGGGTTCGCTATACCGTGGGCGGCCAGCTGCTGGCCTACGAACGCCTGTCCAGCTCGTTTCCCGGCAACTCGATCAACGCGGTGAAGATGAACATCCCGGTGGGCTACCAGTCGGAGCTGATCGCCCACGAGGGCGTGGAGTTCTCCTATGTGCTTACCGGGCAGATCGTCTACACCATCGAGGGGCGCGACTATCCCCTCGGGCCGGGCGACTCGGTGCATTTCGACGCGGGCAAACTGCACCGCCTGGCCAATGCTGCAGATGCTCCTGCCGAAGTACTGACCATGACCACCATGGCGCTTTTCGACGACCGCCCTGCCAACGAGTGAATTTCGCCCCAATTCAGGGCAATTATGCGCAATGTTAGTGCTGCTTAATTTTTGTTGACCGAAATTTCAGCATGACTTAATTTCGAGTTCGACCCGGTGGGCTATCCGCCTTCACCGCATTCCGAGCTCGCGCTGAACCCAGGCGCGAACAAAAAGAAAAAGAGGTTCGCATGCGCATGTCTCCCCTGTGTAAGGCTCTGCTCACCGCAGGACTGCTCACCAGTGCTTCGTTCGCCCAGGCCAGTAACCTGGTGTATTGCTCCGAAGGCAGCCCGGGCGGTTTCGACCCCGGCCAGTACACCACCGGTACCGACTTCGATGCGGCTTCGGAAACCATATTCAACCGCCTGGCGGAATTCGAGCGCGGCGGCACCAAGGCGCAACCGTCTCTGGCCAGCTCGTGGGACATCAGCGAAGACGGCCTGACTTACACCTTCCATCTGCGTGAAGGGGTCAAGTTCCACACCACCGACTACTTCACACCGACCCGCGACTTCAATGCCGACGACGTGCTGTTCACCTTCCAGCGCATGCTCGATCGCAACCACCCGTTCCGCAAGGCGTACCCGAGTGAGTTCCCGTACTTCACCGACATGGGCCTGGACAAGAACATCGCCAAGGTCGAAAAGACCGACGACAAGACCGTGGTCTTCACCCTCAACGCCGTGGACGCTGCTTTCGTGCAGAACCTGGCGATGAGCTTCGCCGCCGTACATTCGGCCGAGTATGCCGACCAGTTGCTCAAGGCCGGCAAGGCCGCGAACATCAATCAGCAGCCGATCGGCACCGGCCCTTTCGTGTTCAGCCGCTACCAGAAAGACGCGGTGATCCGCTTCAAGGGCAACAAGGAATACTGGGCGCCCGAGCTGGTGAAGATCGACAACCTGATTTTCTCGATCAACACCGATGCTTCGGTACGTGCACAGAAGCTGCGCGCCGGTGAGTGCCACGTGACCCTCAACCCGCGCCCGGCCGATCTCAAGGCCTTGCAGGCGGACAAGAATCTCAACGTACCGACCGAGCCTGGCTACAACGTCGGCTACATCGCCTACAACGTCACCCGCGCGCCATTCGACAAGCTCGAAGTGCGTCAGGCGCTGGACATGGCGGTGAACAAGTCAGCGATCATCGACGCCGTGTACCAGGGCGCCGGCCAGCTTGCCGTGAACGGCATGCCGCCGACCCAGTGGTCGTATGACGAATCGATCAAGGACGCCGCCTACAACCCGGAAAAAGCCAAGGAACTGCTCAAGGCTGCCGGCGTGAAAGAAGGCACCGAGATCACCCTGTGGGCCATGCCCGTTCAACGCCCGTACAACCCCAATGCCCGTCTGATGGCCGAGATGCTGCAGAGCGACTGGGCCAAGGTCGGCATCAAGGCTCGTATCGTCAGCTATGAGTGGGGCGAGTACATCAAGCGCGCCCATGCCGGCGAGCACGACGCCATGCTGATCGGCTGGACCGGTGACAACGGCGACCCCGACAACTGGCTCGGCACCCTGTACGGCTGCGCCTCGGTAGACGGCAACAACTTCTCCAAGTGGTGCGATGCCGAGTACGACAAGCTGGTGGTAGCCGCCAAGCGCGTCACCGATCAGGAGCAGCGCAGCGAGCTGTATCGTCAGGCTCAGGTGGTTCTCAAGCGTGAAGTGCCGATCACCCCGATCGCCCACTCCACGGTCTACCAACCGATGCGCACCAGCGTCAAAGGCTTCCAGATCAGCCCTTTCGGTCGCAACAGCTTCATCGGCGTGAGCAACGACTGATAGCCTGTCGCGCAACCGTCCCAGAACGACGTGCCCCGGGTAAAACACCCGGGGCACGTCGTGGTCGAACAGCTAACCTGCAAGTAAGCGAAGGAATCGCCAGAATTCCCTGCTGCTCGATGCCGTCCTGATTAGGAGTTACCCACCCCCATGCTGAGTTTCATTGCGCGCCGCCTCGGCCTGCTGATTCCCACCTTTTTTGGCGTCACCCTGCTGACCTTCGCACTCATTCGCATGATTCCTGGTGACCCCGTGGAAGTGATGATGGGCGAACGCCGGGTCGATCCGCAGATGCACGCCGAAGCCATGGAGCGCCTGGGCCTGAACAAGCCGCTGTACGCTCAGTACATCGACTACATCAGCCAACTAGCGCGGGGTGACCTGGGCGAATCGCTGCGGACTCGCACGCCGGTCTGGGACGAATTCACCACCCTGTTTCCCGCCACCCTGGAACTGACCCTGGCCGCGCTCCTATTCGCCGGCACCCTGGGGCTGATCGCCGGGGTTATCGCTGCACTGAAGCGCGGCTCTCTGTTCGATCACGGCGTGATGGGCATCTCACTCACTGGCTATTCGATGCCGATTTTCTGGTGGGGCCTGCTGCTGATCATGTTCTTTTCGGTATGGCTGGGCTGGACACCGGTGTCCGGGCGCATTGACCTGCTCTACGACATACCGCCGGTAACCGGCTTCATGCTCATCGATACCCTGCTTTCTGATGAAGACGGCGCGTTCGTCGATGCCCTGCGCCACTTGATTTTGCCAGCCATCGCGTTGGGTACCATCCCACTGGCGGTGATTGCCCGCATGACCCGCTCGGCAATGCTCGAAGTGCTGCGCGAAGACTATGTGCGCACTGCACGCGCCAAGGGCCTCTCGCCCACCCGTGTGGTGTTCATCCACGGCCTGCGCAACGCGCTGATTCCGGTGCTGACGGTGTTTGGCCTTCAGGTCGGTACGTTGCTGGCAGGCGCCGTGCTGACCGAAACCATCTTCTCCTGGCCGGGGATTGGCAAATGGTTGATCGAATCGATCGGCGCACGCGACTACCCGGTGGTGCAGAACGGCATCCTGTTGATCGCCTGCCTGGTGATCCTGGTCAACTTCGTGGTGGACATCCTCTATGGATTGGCCAACCCACGCATCCGCCACCAGCGCTAATAAAGGAGCTTTCCATGTCCCTGCCTTTGGCTTGCTGGGAATTTCCTGCCAGCACCCCTGCCCTGTCCCGGGTGTCGCTTCGCTCGACCCGGGCTACGCCAAAATCAAATACCCATGAGGCGCGCCCATGACCTCGACCACCACCACGCCTCTCGACCAGAGCCTGCTCTACCCGTCACCGATGAAGGAATTCTGGAGCGCCTTCAGCCATAACAAGGGCGCCGTGGCCGGTCTCGGCTTCATGGTGTTGATTGTGTTCTGCGCCTTGTTTGCCCCATGGATCGCGCCCTATTCGCCCAGCGAACAATTTCGCGATGCCCTGCTGACCCCGCCAGTATGGCTCGAAGGCGGACAATGGCAGTTCCTGCTGGGTACCGATGAAGTGGGCCGCGACCTGCTTTCGCGGCTGATCCACGGTGCTCGCCTGTCGATGCTGATCGGCCTCGCCTCAGTGATCATCTCGCTGATTCCCGGGTTACTGCTGGGCTTGGTGGCGGGCTTCTTCCCGCGCCTGATGGGCCCGTCGATCATGCGCCTGATGGACATCATGCTGGCCCTGCCGTCGTTGCTGCTGGCCGTGGCCATCGTCGCCATCCTCGGCCCAGGGCTGATCAACACGGTGATCGCCATCGCCATCGTCTCGCTGCCGTCTTACGTCCGCTTGACCCGCGCTGCAGTGATGGGCGAATTGAACCGCGACTACGTCACCGCCGCACGCCTGGCCGGCGCCAGCCTGCCGCGCCTGATGTTCATCACCGTGCTGCCCAACTGCATGGCACCGTTGATCGTGCAGGCGACCCTGAGTTTTTCCTCGGCAATCCTAGACGCCGCTGCCCTGGGCTTCCTCGGCCTGGGCGTGCAACCGCCAACACCCGAGTGGGGCACCATGCTGGCGTCGGCCCGCGACTATATCGAGCGTGCCTGGTGGGTCGTCACGCTGCCAGGGCTGGCGATTCTGCTCAGCGTGCTGGCGATCAACCTGATGGGCGACGGCCTGCGCGATGCGCTGGATCCCAAGCTCAAGAACGCGATCTGAGGAGGTCACCATGAACAACCTCCAATCCGTGCCAATGCCCCGGTGGACGGGTGGCGTCAGCTGCGTGCCCCGGTTCACCCTACGTGAGACGGCCAATCCGGCGCCACGCTACTCGATGGAGGCCGCCCGATGAGCCTGCTGGAAATCAGCAACCTGAGCGTGCGCTTCGGCGACGCCAACGCCGTGCCGGTGGTCGATGGTCTCGACCTGAACGTCGACAAGGGAGAAGTGCTGGCCATCGTCGGCGAGTCCGGCTCTGGCAAATCGGTGACCATGATGGCGCTGATGGGCCTGATCGACGCACCTGGCATCGTCCGCGCAGATCGCCTGGTATTCGACGGCACCGACATGCTCACCCTCAAGGGTCGGCAGCGGCGTCATATCGTCGGCAAGGATCTGTCGATGATCTTCCAGGATCCGATGACCGCGCTGAACCCCAGCTTCACCGTCGGCTTCCAGATCGAAGAAGTGCTGCGCCAGCACCTCGGCCTCAAGGGCAAGGCAGCTCGTCAGCGTGCCCTGCAACTGCTCGAACGGGTAGAGATTCCGGGTGCGGCCAGCCGCCTCGAGGCTTATCCGCATCAGCTGTCCGGTGGCATGAGCCAGCGTGTGGCAATTGCCATGGCGATTGCCGCCGAGCCCAAACTACTGATTGCCGACGAACCCACCACCGCCCTCGACGTAACGATTCAAGCGCAGATCATGGAGCTGCTGCTCGATTTGCAGCGCGAGCAGAACATGGGCCTGGTACTGATCACCCACGACCTGGCCGTGGTTGCCGAAACCGCCAACCGGGTCTGCGTGATGTACGCAGGCCAGGCCGTGGAGCTGGGCCAGGTGCCGACGCTGTTCGATGCGCCGACCCATCCCTACACCGAAGCGCTGATCAAGGCGATTCCCGAACACAGCCTGGGCGCCACGCGCCTGTCGACTCTGCCCGGCATCGTGCCTGGGCGCTATGACCGGCCCAAAGGTTGCCTACTCTCGCCACGCTGCCCCTACGTACAGCCGAGCTGCCATGAACGCCGCCCGGCACTGGAACCCCACGAGCGTGGCGCCGTGCGCTGCCATTTCCCGCTCAATCTGAATGCCGAGGTGGCGTGATGACGACCGTCCTGACCGCACGCCAATTGACGCGTCACTACGCCGTGTCCCAAGGGCTGTTCAAACCCAACGCCACAGTACAGGCGCTCAACGGCGTGTCTTTCCAGCTGGAGGCAGGCAAGACCCTGGCCGTGGTCGGCGAATCCGGCTGCGGCAAATCCACCCTAGCGCGCGCTCTGACGCTGATCGAAGAGCCCTCCTCGGGCTCGCTGCAGATCGCCGGCAATGAGGTGAATGGCGCCAGTGCACAGACCCGCAAGCAATTGCGCCGCGATGTGCAGATGGTCTTCCAGAACCCCTACGCCTCGCTCAATCCGCGGCAGAAGATCGGTGATCAACTGGCCGAACCACTGGTGATCAACACCAGCCTGTCACGCACTGAACGACGTGAGAAAGTTCAGGCGATGATGAGCCAGGTGGGCCTGCGCCCCGAGCATTACCAGCGCTACCCGCACATGTTCTCCGGCGGCCAACGCCAGCGCATCGCCCTGGCCCGCGCCATGATGCTCACCCCCAAGGTGCTGGTGGCCGATGAGCCGACCTCGGCGCTGGACGTGTCGATCCAGGCCCAGGTGCTCAACCTGTTCATGGATCTGCAGGAAGAGTTCAAGACCGGTTACGTGTTCATCTCCCACAACCTCTCGGTGGTGCGCCACGTGGCGGACGATGTACTGGTCATGTACCTCGGCCGTCCGGCGGAAATCGGCCCCAGCGAGCGTATCTACGAACGCCCGCTGCATCCGTACACCAAGGCGCTGCTGTCGGCCACGCCGACCATCCATCCGGATCCGGCCAAGCCGAAGATCAAGATCGTCGGCGAGCTGCCCAACCCGCTGAACCCGCCATCGGGCTGCGCCTTCCACAAGCGCTGCCCTTATGCCACCGAGCGCTGCCAGGAAGAGCTACCGCTGCTGCGTCCGCTCGATGGCCGCGAAGTGGCGTGCCACCACGCGGAGCAGTTGGCTTAATAAACGTCCCGCCTGTAGCGCCCTTGCTCGACAAGGGCGTCGACAGGCTCATCGCCCAGTACCTCGCGCAACACCACATCCACGCCACCCGCCATCCCTTGCAAGCTTCCGCATACGTACACAGCAGCGCCGGCCTGCACCCAGCTACGCAGTTCGTTGGCAGCCTCGCGCAGGCGATCCTGCACGTAGATGCGCTGCGCCTGATCGCGGGAGAAAGCCAGATCCAGACGCTGCACTTGGCCGCCACTCACCCAGCCCTGCAGCTCGTCACGGCAGTAGAAATCGTGCTCGACACTGCGCTCGCCGAACAGCAGCCAGTTGCGCGTATGACCGGCCGCGATGCGTGTTTTGAGCAGGCTGCGCAGACCGGCCAAGCCCGTGCCGTTGCCGATCAGGATCACCGGCCGATCATCCGCGGGCGCATGAAAACCACTGTTGCGCCGCACCCGCGCCAGCAGCTGTGTGCCAACCGGCAGGTGCTCGGTCAACCAGCCGGAGCCCGCACCCAACTGCCCATTAGCCAGGTGTTGCTGGCGCACGATCAGCTCCAGCTTGCCGTCCTCGGGCAAGGACGCGATGGAGTACTCACGGCTCGGCAGCGGCACCAGCGCATCGAGCAGCGCCTGGGCATGCAGACCAACCAGATGGCTGGCGCTGTACGGTAACTGGCGGGCGCTCAGTGCCTCGCCGAGCGTGTGGCCCAACGGCTCGATGACCACGGACTCGAGTGCCTGCAAGCCATGCTCGTGCAGCCAACGACTGACCTGCGCTTCGCCATTGCGCGGCAGAATCTCCAGGATATCGCCAGCCTCCCACAAGGCGCCGGGCGGAGGCTGCAAGCCGATCAGCCAGGTGCTCTGGCCCTGGCCGAGGGGGTTAAGGCAGGTACGCTCGCGCAGCGTCCAGCCATCGAAGGGCACCTGTTGCACGGGCAGCGGCTGCACCCCGGTCAGGTCGGCCAGTTGCCGCTGCCAACCGAGCAGTGCCTGCTCATCATCGCCGTCAACCTCGACACGCTCGCCGAGACGCTGGGCGCCGCGGCTGCTCAACCAGTCGTCGAGGCGACGGGCGAAGCCGCAGAACTGGCTGTACTGCCGATCACCGAGGGCCAGTACCGCGTAGCGCAGGTGCGGTAAATCCAACGTCGCCGCCAGCCATTGTCTTTCGACGCCGCGCGCGCTGTCCGGCGCCTCACCATCACCAAAGGTGCTGACAACCAGCAGTGCACGGGGTGTGACGCTCAGCCTGGCGGTATCGATGCGCGCCAGCGGCTGCACCTCCACCGTCATGCCGGCGGCCTGCAATTGCCCGGCGGTCTGCCAGGCCAGTTGCTCGGCGAAGCCACTCTGGCTGGCGAACCCCACCAGCCAGGATTCCCCCCCTTCGCCGCCAACCAGCGCCTGGCGCGCCGCCAGCGCCGCACGCTTCTTGCGCCGCCTGTCCAGATACAGCAACCAGCCGGTAATGAAGAACAAGGGCATCAGCAGACTGGCGACCATCATCAACACCCGCCCGATCATGCCGAAGTACTCACCAGTGTGCAGGGCGTAGACGCTGGCCAGCAGTTGCGCCTTGAACGACTTGTCGGCGTAGCGCTCGACCTGTTTGGCTTCGCCGGTCAGTGGGTCGAGCTGCATCTGATTGAAGGCGCGCGTGTGCTCGGCGTCGCGCAGCATGAAGAACACCCGCGCCGGCTGGCCGAGCGCATTGGGCAGTTGCAGGCTGTAAACGCCGAGCTTGTCGCCCGCCGTTCGCTGAATGCCTTGCCAGAGGTTCGCGTAGTTCACCTCAGGCATTGGCTGGCCATCGGGTGGCGGGCCGCGTCGTCCGCGCCCCTCACCTGCTTCACGCGGCGTATCGCTGAGCAGGGTTTCCAGGCCGCTGCGGTACCAGTCGTATGACCAATACAGGCCCGTCAGCGCCGCACACAGATAAAGCGGCAGGCACCAGGTGCCGACCACTGCATGCAGATCCCAATTGAAGGCACGGCCCTTCTTGGCCCAGTCGAACGTCAGCCAGGCGCGCCAGCTGAACACCCGTCGCGGCCAACGCAGATAAAGCCCGGACAGGCAAAAGAACACCAGAGCGATGGTACAGGCGCCGGTGATCTGCCGGCCCGTCTGGCCCATGGCGAGGAAGCGATGCAGCTGCAGCATCAGACCGAAGAACGCCATGCCCCGCGGCTCGCCTAGTGATTCGGCGGTGTAGGGGTCGACGAAACGCACACCGCCGCGTCGCTCGCCCGGCGGCGGTGTCAGGAAAACCCGCGCTGGCTGGCCGCCCTCGGTATCCACGTAAAGGCCGGACACGCTGATGCCCTGGGCCTGCAAACGCTCGATCATCTCGCCGGGTTCGAGTACCAATCCCGGCTGCGCCGTCACCGCCATCTGCGGGTTGATCGCCAGCAGGATCTCTTCCTGAAAGCTGTACAGCGCGCCGGTCACGCCCATCAGGGCCAGCACCAGGCCGGCAGTGATGCCAAAAAACCAGTGCAACTGGAAGAGGATTTTCTTGAACACCGGAATCGACTCTGAAAACACGCGCCGCAGTGGAGGAAGTCAGTGGGCTGCCGAGGACGCGGTCAGGGAGCGAACTCATTCCCAGAACACACAAAACCCCGCCAGCGCGAAGCATGGGCGGGGCTGGTCAGCCGACTGGTATGGCGCCGAATCAAGCGGGCCATTTGAGGCGGGAGTCTATTCGATAGTGATTATCATGCAACAGATATTCGCATCTTTACCTATGTAAAGACCCGAGGCGCTGCTTAGCGCAGCCGACGCGCTTCGAACGGTTTGGCGAGTATGAACAGATCCCGGGCGATGGTTTCCGGGTACTGATCCACCGGCGGTGCCTTGGGCAGATACAGCGCGGCAGCATCCAGCGTCGCCAGCTGAAACTCCGGCTCGATGGCGCAGGCTCGGAACAGATGGGTGATAGCCTCGACCTCGGCCGTACTGGTGCAATTGACCCGGTGCCCGCCGAGAAAAGCATTGAGCTGGTCACAGACCTTTTCTGGCAGCAACCCGGTGGCTTCGGCTTCCAGAAGCGACAGCCCAAGCTCCTCTTCACTCACGGGGTCGAGCATTGCCAGCTCGACAGTCGGTTTGACGATGGCGGACATGCTCGAGCCAGGCACGGCGGCGCCGACTTCGATGGGGAAAGGGCCATTCACACTTTGATAGAAGCGGACGGCCATTGCGCCTTCGAGCATTCCAGGGATCGATTTCATTACACGACTCTCGTTAATCCAGTGTTGTTCTGACCCGCGACGACATCCTGCTGCCGCAACGGGGAGGCATTTTCATCCTCTTGTGTGTAAGAGTCGTGACAGTGGAGATGGTTGAGTGTTTTTTGCGAGTCAGAACCCATAACGGAACGGCCGTTGTGCTGGATCCAACAGAAGATGTTTTGGCTGCCAGATCGATCAGGGCAATGGCCCTGCCTGACGAGGGGGTGGGATAGCGCAGCAGGATTGTCCTGCTGCGCGTGCTGCGTTTAAACCACGCCCTGGGCCAACATCGCATCCGCCACTTTGACGAAGCCGGCGATATTGGCGCCTTTCACATAGTTGATGGTGCCGTTTTCCTCGCCGTGGCGCACGCAGGCAGCGTGGATGGACTGCATGATGCCGTGCAGCTTCTCGTCCACCTCGCCTTCGCTCCAATGCAAGCGCATGGCGTTTTGCGACATCTCCAGACCACTGACAGCAACACCACCAGCATTGGATGCCTTGCCGGGCGCGAACAGGGTACCGTGCTCGATGAACAGATCCACGGCGTCCAGGGTGGTCGGCATGTTGGCGCCTTCGGCGACGCACACGCAGCCATTGCCCAGCAGCGTGCGGGCGTCGTCCAGATTCAGCTCGTTCTGGGTCGCGCATGGCAGGGCGATATCGCACGCCAGGCTCCACGGCCGCTGACCAGCCAGGAAGCGCAGATCGCTGCTTTGCAAGGCACTGAGGCGACCGCGCCTGCGGTTCTTCAGCTCCATCACGTCCAGCCACTGCTGCTCGCTGAAGCCGCCTTCGGCGTATAGCGTGCCTTCCGAGTCAGAGAAGGAGATGACCTGGCCACCCAGATCCATCACCTTGCGCGCCGCGTACTGCGCCACATTGCCGGAGCCGGAGATCGCCACGCGCTGGCCGTCGAAGCTGCGGCCACGGGTCTTGAGCATTTCCTCGGCGAAATACACGCAGCCATAGCCGGTCGCTTCGGGGCGGATCAGGCTGCCGCCGTAGCTCAGGCCCTTGCCGGTGAGTACCGAGGAGAACTCGTTGGCCAACCGCTTGTACTGCCCGAACATATAGCCGATCTCGCGGGCACCAACGCCGATATCACCGGCCGGCACGTCGAGATCCGCACCGATATGGCGGTACAGCTCGCTCATGAACGACTGGCAGAAGCGCATCACTTCGGCATCGCTCTTGCCCTTGGGATCGAAATCCGCGCCACCCTTGCCACCGCCCATGGGCAGCGAGGTCAGGGAATTCTTCAAGGTCTGCTCGAAGGCCAGGAACTTGAGCACGCTGAGGTTCACCGACGGATGGAAGCGCAGGCCACCTTTGTACGGGCCGATGGCGCTGTTCATCTGCACACGGAAACCGCGATTGACCTGCACCTTGCCCGCATCATCCACCCACGGCACCCGGAACAGCACTGCCCGCTCGGGCTCGACGATGCGCTCGACGATTCCCGCCTCCAGATAATGAGGATTGGCCTCGAGGAACGGCCACAGGCTGCGCAGCACCTCTTCCACCGCCTGGTGGAATTCAGGCTGATCGGGGTCGCGCTGCTTCAGGCGGTCGAGAAAACGGTCTACGGAAAGCGTCATGAAAAGCTCCTGGCGTCCCTGCGCCGCGAAATAAAGTGGCCGCGACTCTAGCAAGAACGACGCGCCCTAAAAAAGGGCAAAATGACGCTTTTATGAAAGTTTTTGGTGCCTATACATAAAGTAATGCGTGAAAACGGCTTATAGCCCCGAAAATTTCGCACCAAAATAAAACGCACTACGCACCAAAACACCCATCAAGAGAAAAGGCTGGCGCTGACGGCCATAATGAAAAACGGGGCCATTCGGCCCCGTTTTTCGTTTACAGCGCTTACTGCGCCAGCTTCTTGTGCCGTACCCGGTGCGGCTGGGCGGCGGCGTCGCCGAGGCGCTTCTTGCGGTCGGCTTCGTACTCGGTGTAGTTACCTTCGAAGAACAGCACGCCGTCGTCCTCGTAGGAGAGGATGTGGGTCGCCACGCGATCCAGGAACCAGCGATCGTGAGAGATCACAATGGCGGCGCCAGGGAAGTCCAGCAACGCATCTTCCAGCGAGCGCAGGGTTTCCACGTCGAGGTCGTTGGACGGTTCGTCGAGCAGCAGAACGTTAGCGCCCTCCTTCAGGGTCAGCGCCAGGTGCAAGCGGCCACGCTCACCACCGGAGAGATCCTTGACGAACTTCTGCTGGTCGGCGCCCTTGAAGTTGAAGCGGCCCACATAACCACGCGACTGCACTTCGTAGTTACCGATCTTGATCTGATCCATGCCATCGGAAACGGCTTCCCAGACGGTCTTGCTACCATCCAGGTCGTCACGGCTCTGATCCACACAGGCCATTTGCACGGTATCGCCAATCTCGATGCTGCCAGAGTCCGGCGTTTCCTTGCCCATCAGCATGCGGAACAGGGTCGACTTACCGGCACCGTTACCACCGATGACGCCGACGATGGCGCCTTTCGGCACACTGAACGACAGGTCTTCGACCAAAACACGGTCGCCGTAGCCCTTGGTGACGTTCTTGAAGTCGATGACCTTGTCACCCAGGCGCGGACCGGCCGGGATGTAGATCTCGTTGGTCTCGGCGCGCTTCTGGAATTCCTGGGACTGCATTTCCTCGAAACGCTGCAGACGAGCCTTGGACTTGGACTGGCGGGCCTTGGCGCCTTTGCGCACCCACTCCAGCTCTTCCTTCATGGCTTTTTCATGGGCCGACTGTTGCTTGGACTCCTGCGCCAGACGGGACGACTTCGCCTCCAGCCAGCCGGAGTAGTTGCCTTCGTACGGGATACCCGCGCCGCGGTCGAGCTCGAGAATCCAGCCGGCGACGTTGTCGAGGAAGTAACGGTCGTGGGTGATGGCCACCACGGTGCCGGGGAAATCATGGAGAAAGCGTTCCAGCCAGGCGACAGAGTCGGCGTCCAGGTGGTTGGTCGGTTCGTCCAGTAGCAGCATGTCAGGGGCCGACAGCAGCAGGCGGCACAGCGCTACACGGCGTTTCTCACCACCGGAGAGGTGCTCGACCTTGGCATCCCAGGCAGGCAGGCGCAGGGCGTCGGCGGCGACTTCCAGCTGGCGCTCCAGGTTATGGCCATCGCTGGCCTGCAGGATGGCTTCCAGCTTGGCCTGCTCGGCGGCCAGCTTGTCGAAGTCGGCATCCGGCTCGGCGTAGGCGGCGTACACCTCGTCCAGACGCGCCTGGGCATCCTTGATGCCGCTCACGGCTTCCTCGACCACTTCACGCACGGTCTTGCTCGGGTCGAGCTGCGGCTCCTGCGGCAGGTAGCCAACATTCAGCTCGGGCATCGGACGGGCTTCGCCGTCGAACTCGGTGTCGACGCCAGCCATGATCTTCAGCAGAGTGGATTTACCCGAACCGTTGAGGCCGAGCACGCCGATCTTGGCGCCCGGGAAGAACGACAGGGAAATGTTCTTGAGGATCTCGCGCTTCGGCGGCACAACCTTGCTTAGCCGATGCATGGTGTAGACGTATTGAGCCAAAATTCAGACCTCACTCATAAATGGCAACGATGGCGCGCACCCTATGCCAAGACGGTGCGTCACGCAAACGGAGAAATGTCGCGCCGGGCGAACCGATCAAGCTGATTTCGACAGCCCGCTCGCTGGAACGGCAAGACTAGCTCATGGCACTCGAGCACGGTTGCGCGTAGCCCGAAGAAAACCAGTTGGCACTAAATAGAGGGGTAAGCCTCGTATGACGGCAGCGAACCAACCCTGATGTATTTTCGGCGATCTCGCGGCGACTAGAAAGAGCCAGTAAACGCAGGACGCTCGTCGGTCAAGCTGGCACTTCGCCACAGTTGTGGCATGCTAGCCGCCCTTGGGAAGCGGACGTCCTGCTTAACTAGCCTTTGCAGTAGCATCACCGGTCTTCTTTATCTCGCTGTTGCAGGACTTCATCACGTGTCAGCGCCCAACACCAAGCCCCCCTACCGCGACCCACAGATTGTGCCCATGCGCCGCTCATTCAAGGGCGCTCTGGTGGTACTGGTGCTGGGAGTTCTGGTGTTGCTGTTGTGGCAGTTGCAGCTCGAATTCAAGCAGTTGAAGGATAACCAGCGCTCCCTCAACCTGGCGGTGAGCGAGCAGTTGGCCAAGCAATTGAGCCTGAACATGGGATCCATGGCCAACGCCGGACGGGCCGTGCTCAATGCGACGCACGAACCCGAAGATGCTGCAGGCCCGGCGCATGCTGCTTACCTGAACAACTTGCGCATCGTATTCCCGTCCCTGCACAGCATCGCCCGCCTGGATAACGCCGGGCGCCTGCTGCATGACACTGCGCCGCACAGCACCGACTATCAATTGCTTGCCGAACTGACCGGGCGCAGCGCCAGCCAGGGCTATCATTACGCATTCGACCCCCTGGGTGACGGACGCATCTATCTCCTGCTGCACGCCTCCAATGGCGATGGTTACTGGGCACTGCGTCTGAACGCCAGTGCCCTGACGAGCTGGCTACTGCATAGCCGCCAGAACGACTTCCCCTGGTTGCTGGAGGATGCCATCAGCGCACGGGTGATCACCGACTCGCGCGGCAAAAACCTGCAAGAACCCAGCTACCCGATGGTCACCGCAGCCAACCAGGCGCAAACCATTTTCCTGCAAGCCCTGCCCGGCTCCGACTGGCAGCTTCGCGCCATGCTCAACGAGCGCAAGCTGCAAGCCCAGGTGCTACCGGAAATAGCCGGAAAATTCCTGCTGTTCACCCTCTGCGCCCTGCTCACCCTGTTCGCCCTCTACCGCCTGGTACGTGAGCAAAGCCATCTGCACGCGCTCAACGCAGCGTCGCGGCGCTCTCTGCATCAAGCCGCCAGTGCTTTGAGCGTTATCGAAGAGCGGGTATTGGTGACCGACAGCAACGGCCGCCTGACCTACCTCAACCCACAGGCCGAAGCACTGTTCGGCCTGACCAACCGGCACGCCAGCGAATGGCACCTGCTGGAGCTACTGCCGCGCCTCGATCCGTTACTGCTACACGCCACGGCCTTCCATAGTGACCTGGGGCCGGATCTGGTGGAAATCCTTCAGGACGGTGATGTGCGGCTGTTTACCATCACCCGCAGCGACCTGGGTGACGAAGCTCGCCACCTGGGGTTTGTCTGGGTACTGCGTGACGTCACCGAAGAGCAACAAGCCACCCGCGTGCTGCAGGAAGCCCGGCGCCGTTATCAGGACATCTTCGACGGCACCGGCACCGCCCTCTGCGTGCTCGACCTCGCCGGGCTGTACCACTTTCTGCACGAAGAAGGGCTGAGCAGCGGTGCCCAACTGCAGCCATGGCTGCAACGTAATCCGCAGCGTCATGGCGAACTGCTCAGGCACATACGCATCACCGAAACCAATCAGGTCGCCCTACGCCTGCTCGGCGTGAACACGCCCGAGCAGGCCAGGGAACAACTGATCAATAGGGGTGACGTGAACCCGCACGGTTTCCGTGCCCAGCTCAGTGCCGCCCTACTCGACGGCGGCGGCCACCTCGAACTGGAAAGCCATATTGAAGGCCCGCACGGTAGCGTCCGCCACCTGTGGCTGGTGATGCGCCTGCCGGAAAGCGCACAAGATCTGCACGCCGTAGCCCTGAGTATCAGTGACATCACCAGCCGCAAGCGCATGGAGTTGTCGCTGGTCGAGCGCGAGCGCTTCTGGTCAGAAGTCGTCCGTGCGGTGCCGGATACCCTCTACGTCAACGACATTCCGTCGCGCACCCTGCTGTTCAGCAACCACGACATCGGCGTCAAACTGGGTTACGACGCCGCCTTCGTGAAGGCCCAGGGCGACGGTTTCTGGAAACGCATCGTGCATCCCGACGACAACGACTTGTACGGGCGCGTGCGTAACCTGCAAACCGTGCTGAGCGACGGCGTACTGCTCGAGTCGCAGTTCCGTGCACGACACCAGGATGGCTCCTGGCGCTGGCTCAGCATCACCGAACAGGCGCTCTCGCGGGACAGCAATGGCTGGGTCAGCCGCCTGATCGGCGTGGCCAAGGACATCACCGAGCAGATCGCCCGCAACGAATCGCTACGTGACAACGAACAGCGTTACCGCCTGCTGGCCGAGAGCATCAGCGACGTCATTTTCTCCACTGATAGTCAGCTCGACCTCAACTACATCAGCCCTTCGGTGCAAACGGTGCTCGGTTACTCGGTGCCGTGGGTGCAGAAGCATGGCTTCGAGGGCCTGGCCACCAACCCGCAGCAACTCAGTGGCGTCTTCGCTCTGCTCGCCCGCATCCGCGCTGCCATGGGTGTACCGCAGCAGATGCACGAACTGCGGCAGAACCTGACACCGCAACTGTGCGTCTTCGATTGCCTGCGCGCCGATGGTCGAAAAATTCCGGTGGAGCTGCGCCTGGTACCCATGTGGGACGACAGCGGGCGCTTCGAGGGCCTGCTCGGCGTGGGCCGCGACATTGGGCAGCAGCGCCGTGCCGAGAAAGACCTGCGCATGGCGGCGACGGTATTCGAGCACTCCACGGCAGCTATTCTGGTCACCGACCCGGCGGGCTACATCGTTCAGGTCAACAACGCCTTCAGCCTGGTCAGCGGTTACAGCTCCGAGCAAGTGCTCGACCAGTTGCCGGGCATGCTCACCGCCGACAGCCAGAAAAACAATCACCTGAACTACGTACTGTCCCAGCTTCACCTGCGCGGTTCCTGGGAAGGCGAGATCTGGCTGCGGCGCCGCAACGGCGAAAACTTCCCGGCCTGGGTCGGCATCACCGCGGTACATGACGAAGAAGGCGACCTGGTCAGCTACGTGTGTTTCTTCAGTGACATCAGCGAGCGCAAGGCCAGTGAGCAGCGCATCCACCGGCTGGCCTACTACGACGCCCTGACCCAACTGCCCAACCGCACCCTGTTTCAGGATCGCCTGCACACCGCCCTGCAGCATGCCGAGCGGCATCGCGAGTGGGTGGTGCTGATGTTCCTCGACCTCGACCGCTTCAAGCCGATCAACGACTCCCTCGGCCACGCGGCTGGCGACCGCATGCTCAAGGACGTCGCCATTCGTCTGGCCGCCTGCGTGGGCGAAGACGATACCGTGGCACGCATGGGCGGCGACGAATTCACCCTGCTGCTGCAATCCAATGGCAGCCGCGAAGGCGCTTTGCACCGTGCCATCCACGTCGCCGAACAGATTCTCGCCAGCCTGGCCCGCGCCTTTGTGCTGGAAGGCCGCGAATTCTTCGTCACCGCCAGTATCGGCATCGCCCTCAGCCCGCAGGACGGCCACGAACTGAGCCAGTTGATGAAGAACGCCGACACCGCGATGTACCACGCCAAAGAGCGCGGCAAGAACAACTTCCAGTTCTACCAGGCGGACATGAACGCCAGCGCTCTGGAGCGCCTGGAGCTGGAAGGCGACCTGCGCCACGCGCTGGAACAGGGCGAATTCCTGCTGCACTACCAACCGCAGTTCTCCGGCGACGGCAAACTGCTGACCGGCGTCGAAGCGTTGCTACGCTGGCAACACCCCACACGCGGCCTGGTCGCCCCTAACGCCTTCATCCCGGTGCTCGAAGAGCTCGGCCTGGTGGTGCAGGTCGGCGAATGGGTGCTCGCCGAAGCCTGTCGCCAGCTGGGCACCTGGCACAACAACAAAATCCACGTACCCCGGGTTTCGGTGAACCTGTCCGCCCGTCAGTTCAGCGACGGCGACCTGCACCAGCGTATCGAACGCATCCTCAGCCAGAGCGACATCCCCGCCGCCTGCCTGGAGCTGGAGCTGACCGAAAGCATCCTCATGCAGGACGTGGCAGCCGCCATGCAGACCCTGACCGTATTGAAGAACCTCGGCCTGTGCATCGCCATCGACGACTTCGGCACCGGCTATTCGTCGCTCAACTACCTCAAGCAATTCCCTATCGACGTGCTGAAGATCGACCGCAGCTTCGTCGACGGCCTGCCCCAGGGCGAGCAGGACGGGCAGATCGCCCGCGCCATCATCGCCATGGCCCACAGCCTGAACATGACGGTGATCGCCGAGGGCGTGGAAACCCAGGAGCAGCTCGACTTCCTGCGCAACCACGCGTGCGACGAGGTGCAGGGCTACCTGCTCGGCCGGCCGATAACCGCCCACCAATTCGAGGCGCAGTTCGGCAGCCAGCACCCGTTCACACTCGAATAACGTCGCTGCACGCGGCGCGGGCGAGACGTGAGCGCCGCTTATCCTGGCCATGATCACGCTTCATATGCCTGGCCAGCTCGGATGCGTTAGAATCCGCACCCTATTTCATCCGCCCAGCTGATTCTCAGGGGATTGCCATGTTCAGCCGTGATTTGACCATTGCCAAGTACGACGCCGAGCTCTTCGAAGCCATGCAGCAAGAAGCTCTGCGCCAGGAAGAGCACATCGAGCTGATCGCTTCGGAAAACTACACCAGCCCGGCCGTCATGGAAGCCCAGGGCTCCGTGCTGACCAACAAGTACGCCGAAGGCTACCCGGGCAAGCGCTATTACGGTGGCTGCGAGTACGTGGATATCGTTGAGCAACTGGCCATCGACCGCGCCAAAGAGCTGTTCGGCGCCGATTACGCCAACGTTCAACCGCATGCGGGTTCGCAAGCCAACGCTGCTGTCTACCTGGCCCTGCTGAGCGCCGGTGACACCATCCTGGGCATGAGCCTGGCCCACGGCGGTCACCTGACCCACGGCGCCAGCGTTTCCTCGTCGGGCAAGCTGTACAACGCCATTCAGTACGGCATCGACGGCAACGGCCTGATCGACTACGACGAAGTCGAGCGCCTGGCTGTCGAGCACAAGCCGAAGATGATCGTCGCCGGTTTCTCCGCCTACTCGCAGATTCTCGACTTCCCACGCTTCCGCGCCATCGCTGACAAGGTAGGCGCCTTGCTCTTTGTTGATATGGCGCATGTCGCAGGCCTGGTCGCTGCTGGCGTGTACCCGAACCCGGTACCGTTCGCCGACGTGGTCACCACTACCACCCACAAGACCCTGCGCGGCCCGCGCGGCGGCCTGATCCTCGCCAAGGCCAACGCCGAGATCGAGAAGAAGCTCAACTCTGCCGTCTTCCCGGGCGCCCAGGGCGGCCCGCTGGAGCACGTCATCGCTGCCAAGGCGATCTGCTTCAAGGAAGCGCTGCAGCCTGAGTTCAAGACTTACCAGCAGCAGGTCGTGAAGAACGCCCAGGCCATGGCCGGCGTGTTCATCGAGCGTGGCTTCGACGTCGTTTCCGGCGGCACCGAAAACCACCTGTTCCTGCTCTCGCTGATCAAGCAGGAAATCTCCGGTAAGGACGCCGACGCCGCACTGGGCAAAGCCTTCATCACCGTCAACAAGAACTCGGTGCCGAACGACCCACGCTCCCCGTTCGTGACCTCCGGCCTGCGCTTCGGCACCCCGGCAGTCACCACTCGTGGCTTCAAGGAAGCCGAGTGCAAGGAACTGGCTGGCTGGATCTGCGACATCCTGGCCGACCTGAATAACGAAGCGGTGATCGACGCTGTTCGCGAGAAGGTCAAAGCCATCTGCGCCAAACTGCCGGTTTACGGCAAATAAGCGACAGCGCTGTAAACGAAAAAGCCCGGCCAATGCCGGGCTTTTTCATTCCGGCGAAAAAATCACAGGCCGTGGATCAGTGAGCAAATGCCGCAAACGAAGAAGCCGCACAGTGCGCGGCTTCTTCGTTGGTAGCGGGCCTGCTCGGTTTCCCGAAAGGCACTCATGCCCCTGGCGCAATCAACGCGATGCAGCGGCCGGTGCGGCAGTAGCGGTGGCAGTGCACGGAGCGCTGGCACCGAGGCCGGCGGTCATGCTTTCGACGTTGTTGAGCACGTCATTGCCCTGGTTGACCTTCTGGGCCTTCTCCGCCGCCTGCATGCGCGAAGCGTAGGTGGTCGAGTCACCCTGGAAGCTCTGCTGAGTTTCCAGCACGGAGTTCGCAATGCTCAACAGGCTGCGGCCAGTCGAGATCAGGTTATCGGACGTGCTCGGCGTGCAGGGACCGCTGGCATTGGCCGCCTGCGTGTTATTCATAAGGCCCTGGCTTTGCGTATTCTGCGGCAGGCACCCGGCAAGAGTAGCCAGCATCGGGGCAATGAGCAGAGCCCCAAGCGTTCCTTTGATGCTCATGTGAGATTCTTCCTCGACGACCTGCCTTCGACCCATTGCCGAAGCGATGCCCGCGATTTTAAGAAGGGTATAGTCGCGGCGAAATAGTACGGGTGTGCTAGAGGCACGTTGTGCGTTTGCTGCTGCCTTGCGCCTGCAAAGGCCGGCGGCCTATGGTGTACGAGTGTCCGAATCAACTAGCTCGTAGGAAATCTACATGTCCGTGACCGCGCCACGCGCGTACGACGTCGAGCGTGCTCAGGCGGTGGTGCGTCTGATCATCTCGCCCATCGCCATCAGCTATGCACTGGTGCTCTACCAGCTCTCCATGCTTGAGGCAGAGGTGGCCTGGGACATATTCCTCTACGAGTCGGCCTACTGTGCCGCCGCTCTGGCGCTCTGGCTCGACATCCGCCGCCGCCCCGGCAACCGACCGGCACGGCGAGTGCTGACCATGCTCATCGACTACACCACCATCACGCTGGTCATTTCCGCAGGTGGCGCACCGATGCTGCCGATCTATGCCGTCCTGCTCTGGGTGACGGTCGGCTACGGCCTGCGCTACAGATCGGGCTACCTGTTGCTGGCAACTGTCATGGCCACGCTCTCGCTGCTAATCATCGCTAGCACTTCGGCCTACTGGCAGTCGCAACCTTATCTGATCATCACCCTGCTGCTCACCACCCTGATGGTGCCCGCCTATATACACACCCTGCTCAAGCGCTCGCGCCTCGCCGCTGAAGCCGAGCAGGCCGCCAACCTGGCCAAGTCGCAGTTTCTGGCGCAGGCCAGTCACGATCTGCGCCAGCCCATTCACTCCATCAGCCTGTTCACCGCCTGCCTGCGCGACAGCAGCCTGGACAGCGAGCAGAAACGCCTGGTGGAGAACATCGACAAATCGCTGAACAGCGTTGCCCGCCTGTTCCGCTCGATTCTCGACATGTATTCGCTGGACAGCGGCAAGGTGGCGGCACAAATGGAGACCCTGCCGCTGCACACTCTGCTACAGCAACTGATCCAGCAGAACACCGAGGCAGCCCGCTGGGCCGGAGTGGATATTCGCCTGCACTGCCCGCCAGTCTACGTGCGTACCGATCACGCCCTGCTCACCACCATGCTGCAGAACCTGCTCTCCAACGCCTTGAAGTACGCCCCCGGGAAACCCGTGCTGATCGGCTGCCGGCGCAAAGGCACGGGCCTGTCCATCGAGCTGTACGACAAGGGCCGCGGTATTGCCGACGCGCATCTCGACAATATCTTCGAAGAGTTCTACCGCGTGCGCCAGGCGCGCGACACTGATGTCGACGGAATGGGGCTGGGGCTGACCATCGTCAGGCGACTAGGCACGCTGATGGATCTGCGCATTCGCATTCGCTCCGTTGAGGGCCGGGGCACACTCGCAGCCATCGACGGCCTGCAGCCGGTAGCGGCACCTGTCGAACGCCCTGCCCCGGCACAGAGCAATACCCTGGCGCCGCGCATGCTGGATGGCTTGCGGGTATGCCTCATCGAGGATGATCAGAACGTGCTACTGGCCACCGCCACCCTACTGACGAAATGGGGCTGTGACGTCACCACCTTCACCTCGCTACCAGACGTGCCGGCGGACTTCGATCTGGTGGTCACCGACTTCGACCTCGGCCTCGAAGCGCATGGGGCCGACTGCATCAACCATGTGCGTGCACTCAGCGGCCGCAACGTGCCTGCCATCATCATGACCGGCCACGACGTGCGCCGCGTCCAGGAACAGTTGGCTGACGAGAACATTCCAATCCTGTCCAAGCCCGTGCAGCCCGCCGAGCTGCGCTCGCTGCTGGTGGCGCTCAAACTCGGATCGCAAGCAGCCTGACGATTAACGCAACCCAGCCTGCGCCGCCTTGGCGGCTGCAGCTGCACGGCTGCTGACATCCAGCGTGCGCAGCAGCGAAGAAACATGAATACGCACGGTAAAGGGAGAGATGTCTAGCTCGCGGGCGATTTCCTTGTTCGACAGGCCGCGAACCAATAACCGCAACACGTCCTGCTGGCGCGGCGTCAGTTGCTCGAGCAGTTGCCTGCCCTCGGTAAAGGCCGGCACCCCGGCCGGGCCCAGACTGAGGACGAAATCCCCCGCACGCACCGCCAGCAGCCCGGCGGCAATTTCGTCGGGCGGCGTCGCCTTGCCGATAAAGCCATCGGCACCAGCCACCATCACCTCGTCGATCAGCTCGCGGTTGTCGACCATCGACACGATCACGATGGAGCTGCGCTGAAACCGCTGGCGCAACGCACCAATGGCTTGCGGAGACTGCCCCGGAAACAGCAGATCGAGCATGAACAAGCAGGGCGCCGTACCAGCACTAGCCAGGGCGAGCACCTCGTCCATGTCACCCGCCTCGAGAATGCAGGCATGGGGAAAGACGCGCTGCGCGATGCGGCTCAGGCCTTCACGAAAAACCGGATGATCATCGGCCACGATAATGCGGTCTTGCTGAGGTTGTTCGATCATAAGGACGTTTTCATCATGGGCTCAGACTAAGGTCATATCCATGGGGGCGCTAGCATCTGGTTCTCAGTCTGGGCCGATGGGGCCGGCTCATTGATCAGGTGCAGACGCCGATCAAACGACATAGACCCTCAGCCGCTATGAAAGATCCTGACCTACGTGGCGGATTCGGCCTGGAATTGCAGACATGAAAAAGCCGCGCAGTGCGCGGCTTTAAAGGTGGTGGGCCCACACGGACTCGAACCGTGGACCAAAGGATTATGAGTCCTCTGCTCTAACCAACTGAGCTATAGGCCCTCAGAGGCCGGCGGATTATACCGATGCACCTGGCCGAGCGCCAATCCGATGCGCTGCGTGTCTGGAAACATCGCAACGACACTGTGCAGCGTCTCCAATCCCGAGAAAAATACCGAGACGACTGCAGGAGCGTGCTCCGCGCCCCTGAAGAAATACGATGTGTCTGAGCGCAGCCTGAGGGTCACTTTTTGAGTTGAATAGATTCATTATTCGGCTCACTAATCGAGCCGAATAGGGTGGCTAATCGGCTCACAGACTAGTAATGCCATGAATGACACCTTCTGATGCCTGGGAGATTTCCTTGGCGCAGCCGCCGTCGTGCCACGGCCTAGCGACAGTCGTAGTGCCCGCTACACAAGCCTCGCACTGCGAGGCTTTCGTGTTTTTATACACTCGACAAATCCGTTTCTACTGCGCCTTTGCGTTCACGGAACGTCCACATCCCGATGGCTCGAGCGCGTTTGATCCGTGTGCTGATTTGATCCATGCACCGAAAGGTTGTGCCCAGCAGAAGGCGCCACGAAGCGGCCTGATCGTTCATAATCCCATTACCGCTCTCTATCATTGGCAAGCTAGCGTATTCATCCAGCGCCCTTGCGCTGCCAATGGTGAAGGCCGATACACGCTCAACACCGCCTCAGCCAGGTCTGCAAATTTGATGAGTCAGACATCCAAAATCGGTCACCTCAGGCGCCTGGTCGCGATCATGACTGGCGTTGTGAGCATGGCCTTTCTGCTGCTCACCTATCTGCAGGTGGAGTGGGATAAACGCGAGGCGCTGAGGAATAATGTCGACGATATGCAGAATTTGTCGACGGCACTGACCAGGCAGGCCGAGTCGACGATCCGCGATGCGCATACGGTGCTGATCGGCATCGAACGCAAGCTGAAGATTGCCGGTTATGGCCCTGAAAACCTGCAAGAGGTCCTGGAGGTATCACGGGCCCAACTGGGGGTGCTGCGCGATGTTCAAGGGTTCACCGTGGTCGGCCCGGATGGTCGGGCGCTGATCACCACGATTCCCGACCCCAATACGACCTATAGCGCCGCCGACCGGGATTACTTCGCCCTGCATCGCGAGAACAGGAACTACGGTCTGTTTATCGGCGCGCCCATTCAGAGCCGCATGACCGGCGAATGGGTGATTTCACTGTCGCTGCGCCTCAACGATGCCAACGGCGAGTTCCGCGGCGTGGTGCTGGCAACGCTGCTGATCGAACGCTTCGTCGATTTCTACCAGACCATCGACCTGGGTAGCGAGGGCGTCATCGGCCTGGTCAAGCGCGACGGCACCATCCTCGCCAGGTCGCAGCTGTCCACCGAGAGCTATGCGGTCAACGTATCGAAAAGCCCAGTGCTGCGCATGATCAACGACGATGGCGTGACACGCGGCAACATGGTGCTGACGGCGATGCTCGATGGCGTGAGGCGTATCTATGGCTTCGACTCCAGCGCCGAATACCCGATTGTGGTGGCTGCGGCGGTGTCGGAAGAACAGGCGCTGCAGGCCTGGCGACACCGTGCACAGCAGACCTGGGTCTTGAGCGGCATCGTGCTGTTGCTGTTCGTGTCGATGGCCTGTTTGATCTGGCGTGCGCTCGGGCGCCAGGGCGAGATGGAAGCCAGCCTGAAGGGTATGCACCGTGATCTGGCAGAAGCCAATCACGCGCTGGAGATCATCGCCGGCGAAGATGCCCTCACGGGCCTGGCCACACGTCGCCGATTGGATGAAGCGCTGCAGGCGGCCTTCAGCTCTGCGGCAGCCCAGGGGCAGCCGCTGTCTTTCGTGCTGGTCGATGTGGACTACTTCAAACGCTTCAACGATCAGTACGGCCACCCGGCTGGTGACGAAGCGCTCAAGCAGGTGGCCGCAGTACTCAAGCGCCATGCCAAGCGCAGTGCAGATACCACTGCACGCTATGGCGGTGAGGAAATGGCGCTGATTCTCCCCGGCGCAGAAAGCGCGTCAGCCTTGGCTGTGGCCGAGCGAATTCGCGCGGATGTCGAAGCCTTGGCGATAGCCAATGAGGGTTCGCCCTACACCAACCTGACCTTGAGCGTCGGCGTCGCGTCCTGCGTGCCAGGGCGAGATATGCCGACACCCGCCGCACTGGTCGCGGCTGCGGATGTCGCCCTGTACGCAGCCAAAGGCGCTGGCCGCAACCGCGTGACGCTCGGCGACAACCCCGTCTGACTGAGCCGTCGAGGGCCGCCGCACCGCCCCCTGCGGCAGTACCCAGCTTTTTGCTGGTCAACGACTACAAAAACGCTAATTTCGCTATCCCCTGCCTCTGAACACAATGGCCCCAATGCACGAGCGGCTTGCGCGATGTGCCCAAGGCCAGCCTTGGCCGAAAGGCGCCCGGCCTCCTTCAGAGGGACATAGAGATGACTGTCGAGAAAATCGAAATAGATACCCTGGTGGTTGGCGCAGGCCAGGCCGGGGTGGCGATGAGCGAGCACCTGACCAAGCTGGGCGTGCCGCACCTGGTGCTGGAGCGCGACCGCATCGCCGAACGCTGGCGCACTATGCGCTGGGATTCGCTGGTGGCCAACGGGCCGGCCTGGCATGACCGCTTTCCCGGCCTGGAATTCGACATCGACGATGACGCCTTTCCCGCCAAGGAGCAGGTAGCCGCCTACTTCGAAGCTTATGCGCGCACCTTTAACGCGCCGATTCGCACCGGCGTGGAAGTGAAGAAGGTACGCCGCAACGCCAATCGCCCCGGCTTCACCATCGAAACCTCGGAGGGCGTGATCGAGGCCAACCGTGTGGTCGCCGCTACCGGACCGTTCCAGCGCCCGGTGATCCCGGCCATCGCGCCAAAAGACGAGCGCCTGACACAGATCCACTCCGCTGAATACCGCAATCCGCAGCAGTTGCCAGCCGGTGCGGTACTGGTGATTGGCGCGGGCTCCTCGGGCACGCAGATCGCCGATGAGCTGATGCAGGCAGGCCGCCAGGTGTACCTGTCGGTCGGTGCCCATGATCGGCCGCCACGCAGCTATCGCGACCGTGATTTCTGCTGGTGGCTGGGCGTGCTCGGCGAGTGGGATCAGGAAACCCCGAAGGCCGGCCGCGAACACGTGACTATCGCTGTCAGCGGCGCTGGTGGCGGCAAAACCATCGACTTCCGCCGCCTGGCCCACGAAGGCATGACACTGGTTGGCCTGACCCGCTCGTTCGATAACGGCGTAGTGCAGTTTGCCGACGACTTGGTCGACAACGTCCGCCGTGGCGACGAGAACTACCTGGCGCTGCTCGATGCCGCGGATGCCTACATCGCCCGCAACGGCCTGGATCTGCCAGAAGAGCCGGAAGCGCGGCGCATCCCCGCCGACCCAGCGTGCATGACCGAGCCGCTGCGCGAGCTGGATCTGATCGAGGCCGGCGTGACGTCGATCATCTGGGCCACAGGCTTCGCCACCGACTTCACCTGGCTGGAGGCCGATACCTTCGACGCCAACGGCAAGCCGCAGCATCAGCGCGGCGTATCGCGCGAGCCGGGCATCTATTTCCTCGGCCTGCCGTGGCTGTCGCGCCGGGGCTCGTCGTTCATCTGGGGCGTGTGGCACGACGCCAAGCACGTCGCCGATCACATCGCCACACAACGCAAATACACCGCCTATCGCGATGCCGAGCAGCGCCAGGCAGAAGCCCCCATCACCCGCCTGCAGGGAGTCAAATGATGCCCACTCATACCCGCATCCGCATGTTCAACACCAAGGACACCTACCCCAACCAGTCCCTGGACAATGACCTCTGCCAAGCCGTGCGCGCCGGCAACACGGTGTACGTACGCGGCCAGGTCGGCACCGACTTCGACGGCAATCTGGTCGGCCTTGGCGACCCGCAGGCACAGACCGAGCAGGCGATGAAGAACCTCAAGCAACTGCTGGAAGAAGCCGGCAGCGACCTCTCGCACATCGTCAAGACCACCACTTACCTGATCGACCCACGCTACCGCGAACCGGTGTACAAGGAAGTCGGCAAGTGGCTGAAGGGCGTATTCCCGATCTCCACCGGCCTGGTGGTGTCGGCCCTTGGCCAGCCGCAGTGGCTGATGGAGATCGACGTGATCGCCGTGATCCCGGACGACTGGCAAGCCAAATAAGGAGGCAGGCATGACCTTTTCCATCGTCGGGCGCTGCCCGGAAACCGGTCAACTGGGCATCGCCATCAGCTCGTCGAGCATCGCCGTGGGCGCGCGTTGCCCCTGGCTGCGTGCCGGTGTAGGGGCGGTTGCCACCCAGAACGTCACCCTGCCCGCCCTCGGCCCGCAGATTCTCGACCTGCTGGAACAGCAGACGCTGGAGCCGAGCGACGCCCTGCAGCGCGCGCTGAGCGCCAATGGCTGGAGCCAGTACCGCCAGGTGACGGTGATCGACAGCCACGGCCGTACCGCGCTGTTCAGCGGCAAGGAAGCGCTGGGGCTGTACAACGCGGTGGCCGGTGAGCAGTGCGTGGCGGCGGGTAATCTGCTGTCGGGCGAAGCAGTGATCCAGGCCATGGTCGAGGCATTCGAAAACGCCAGCGGGCAACTGGCTGATCGCCTGCTCGCGGCCATGCATGGGGCGATGGCCGCCGGCGGCGAAGCCGGCCCGGTGCATTCGGCTGCGCTCAAGGTGGTGGGCGACCTGGTCTGGCCGATCATCGATCTGCGGGTCGACTGGGCGGACGAAGACCCCATCGGCCAGTTGGATGGCTTGTGGCAAGCTTACCGGCCGCAGATGCAGGATTACCTGAGCCGCGCCCTAGACCCCACGGCCGCGCCAAGTTATGGAGTGCCGGGCGATGAATGAGCCCAGCAGCCGCGCCCTGCTCGAGCGGCTGATCGGCTTCGCCACGGTCAGCCGTGATTCCAACCTGCAACTGATCGAATTCATCCGCGATTACCTGGCGGGCTTCGGCGTCGACAGCGAGCTGTTCCACAACGCCGAAGGCACCAAGGCCAATCTGTTCGCCACCATTGGCCCGACGGATCGCGGCGGCGTGGTGCTGTCCGGCCACACCGACGTGGTACCGGTGGACGGCCAGGCCTGGACGCTCGACCCGTTCCAGCTGACGGAGCGGGACGGCTGCCTGTACGGCCGCGGTGCGGCGGACATGAAGGGCTTTATCGCCTGCGTGCTGGCGGCGGTGCCGAACCTCGTACAACGCCCGCTGCAGGTACCGGTGCACCTGGCGTTTTCCTACGACGAAGAAGTCGGCTGCCTCGGCGTGCGCTCCATGCTCGCCGAACTGGAAAAACGCCCACATAAACCGACCCTGTGCCTGATCGGCGAACCTACCGAACTCAAGCCCGTGCTCGGCCACAAGGGCAAGCTGGCGATGCGCTGCGAAGTGCACGGCGCCGCCTGCCATTCGGCGTACGCGCCCTACGGCGTGAATGCCATCGAATACGCGGCACGGCTGATCGGCCACCTGGGCGACATCGGCGCGCGCCTGGCCCAGCCCGAGCACCACGATGCGCGCTTCGACCCGCCCTTCTCCACCGTGCAGACCGGCCTGATCAAGGGCGGCCGCGCGCTGAACATCGTACCGGCGGAATGCGAGTTCGATTTCGAGGTGCGCGCGTTGCCGGGCTTCAACGCACAGAGCGTGGCGGATGAATTGCAAAGCTACGCCGCCCAGCAACTGCTGCCGAAGATGCAGGCGGTGAGCGCCGCCAGCGACATCCGCCTGCAAGCGCTGAGCGCCTACCCCGGCCTCGCCACACCGCCCGACAGCGAGGCCGCGCGCCTGCTGACGAGGATCTGCGGGTCAAGTGATTTCGGCACCGTGGCCTTTGGCACCGAAGGCGGCCTGTTCGACGGCGCCGGCATCCCAACCGTGGTCTGCGGCCCTGGCAGCATGGATCAGGGCCACAAGCCTGACGAGTTCGTCAGCGTGGAACAGCTCCAGGGTTGTGATGCAATGCTTTCGAGACTGGTGGATTACCTGCGCGAGCCGGTTTGAGATTCGGTTGTTTGGTGGGCCACAGAAGAGAGCGTAGCGTAGGGTGGACGACGCCTTACCCGTCCTCCAGGCACCAACCACGATTGGCCCTCTTACTGTGGGAGCGCACCATGCGCGCGAAATCGCGGGCATGGCCCGCCCCCACAGCAGAGGAGAGAGTGACGTCGTGGCGTAGGGTGGGCTTCAGCCCACCAGAATCTCGCAAGTCAGCGCGAACCCAACCCCGCAACGGTGGGCTAAAGCGCCACCCTACGAGCGAATCGCAGGGTGGACGACGCGTCACCCGTCCACCGTGCATCAACCACGATTGGCCTGCTCCCACAGTGGCGATAGCCAATATCCGCGTTTCCCCGGCTCTACAGCCCGGCACTCTCGCTAAGCTGGCTCAACCGCTCCCGACAGAAGTCGACGAACAATTGCGCTGGCTTGGTGAGTTGCCCACGTTTGAGGCGTGCCGCCACCAGGCCGGAGGTGGCGACAGGTTCGGTGATGTCCACGGTGACCACGCGCTTGCCGTCGTAAGTGCATTCCGAGTGCGGCTTGGTGACCAGCAGCGAGAAGCCGAAGCCCTGGCCCACCATGCCGCGCACCATCTCGATCGACGGTGAGCTGAAGACGATATTGGGGGTCAGCCCCAGCTCGTGGAACAGGCTGACGAAATAGGTACGGCTGGGTTGCACGTCGAGCAGGATCATCGGCTCCAGGCACAGATCGCGCAGCGACACCTGTGCCTGGCCGGCGAAACGGTGGTGCTCGGGCAACAGCACATAGGGCTTCTGCGGCGGCATCAGCGGCTCAGTGGCAATGGTGCCATCGAGGTCGTGCTCATACAGAAAGGCCAGGTCGAAGGAGCCGGCGGTCAGGCCCTGCACCAGTTCCTGCTGCTCGCCATCGCGGATGCGGATGTCCACCCCCGGATAGCGCTCGCGAAAGCCGGCGATCAGCTGTGGCAGGTAGAGCGGCGCCACGGTTTCGAAGCAGCCGATATCGATCTGCCCGGCGACGATGTCGTTGTCGGCCAAGGCGTTCTGCTCGAATTCGCGGGCCATGCGCAGCAGTTGCTGGGCCTTCTCGTAGAAGCGCGCGCCGCTGGGCGTCAGTGATACACCCTGGGCGTGGTGGCGGATGAACAGCTGCACGCCGAAGCTTTCTTCCAGCCCCTTGATCGCCGTGGAGATGGACGGCTGGGCAATGTACAGCTGCCGCGAGGCCTCGGCCACGCTGCCGGCTTCCACTGTGGTGACGAAGTACTTGAGTTGCCGGAGGGTGTAGGAAGCCACGTGTCGATCTCAACGCCATTACTCCCTGCACCTTACTCCAGTAATGCGCTGTTACGGGGCCGCCGCTTGCAAAGTTTTTTCATATGTCTCGAGCATATTTTTACTAATTTTCCTTCTCGCCAGACTGACGCACCATGGCCCTCACTCGAACAACCCACGGGTCGCCACGACGACCTGAGCGAATTGCCGTTCACGCTCCCCCAACCGAGCGGACGCCCATAACAACAGAGATCTCCTGACGCGTGATACGACGCGCAGGTTCGCCGATTCGGCCATTACTGCCTCAGACCTACAACGTAAAAAAGCGAGGGAGTTTCCATGTTCAAGCACTTGCGTCCATGCATCCGGGCCGCCATCGGCCTGTCCATCCTGGCCGGGGCCAGCGCCTCGGCACAGGCCGAATCCAGCCTGACGGTAATTTCCTTCGGTGGTGCCACCAAGGTCGCGCAGACCGCCGCCTACTTCAAACCCTTCGAGCAGAGCGGTGCCGGTCAGGTAATCGCTGGCGAGTACAACGGCGAACTGTCCAAGGTCAAAGCCATGGTCGACGTCGGCCAGGTGACCTGGGACGTGGTCGAACTGGAAAGCCCGGAACTACAACGCGGCTGTGAAGAAGGCCTGTTCGAGCGCCTGGATCCGGCCATTCTCGGCGACACCAGCCAGTACATTCCGGGCACCGTCAGTGAGTGCGGCGTGGCCACCTATGTGTGGTCGATGGTGATGGCCTACAACGGCGACAAACTGAAAACCGCGCCGGCCTCCTGGGCCGACTTCTGGGACCTGCAGAAATTCCCGGGCAAGCGTGGCCTGCGTAAAAGCGCCAAGTACACCCTGGAAGCGGCCTTGCTGGCCGATGGCGTAAGCCGCGACCAGCTTTACGAAGTGCTGGGCACGCCCGAAGGCGTCGACCGCGCCTTCAAGAAGCTGGACGCCATCAAATCCTCCATCCAGTGGTGGGAAGCTGGCGCCCAACCGCCGCAATGGCTGCTGGCCGGTGACGTGGCCATGTCCGCCGCCTACAACGGCCGCATTGGCGTGGCCCAAAAGGAAGGCGCCAACCTGAAGATTTCCTGGAACGGCAGCCTGTACGACCCGGAGCACTGGGCCATCGTCAAAGGCAGCCCGAACAAGGCACTGGCCGAGCGCTTCATCAAGTTCGCCAGCCAGGCGGACACCCAGAAGGTGTTCTCCAGCCAGATTCCGTATGGCCCGGTACACAAGCAGACCCTGCCGCAACTGCCCGCAGATGTGCAGGCGCAGCTGCCAACCGCCGAAGCCAACATGGCCGGCGCCCAACTGGTGAACGCCGAGTTCTGGATCGACCACGGCGAAGAGCTCGAAGAGCGCTTCAATGGCTGGGCGGCGCGCTGATCAGACGGCGGCAGAAATGAAAAAAGGGGCGCCCTCTCACGAGTGCGCCCCTTTTCGCTCATGCCGACGTGATCAGCGAGCCAGCTTCTTCGCCGCGCGCATGTGAACCATGACACCCAATGCCACGACGACGGCCGCAGCCGCGCCGGTGGAGATGACCAACACTTGGTATTCCTCGACGAATGCCATGGTCACCAGGCAGCCGACGATGAACACGATCACCAGGTAGGTCAGCCAGGGGAACAGCCACATTTTCAGGCGGATGTCCTTGCCTTCTGTTTCCAGCTTGCGGCGCATCTTCAGTTGCGAGAAGGCGATCACCAGGTAGACAAGCAGGGCGATCATGCCGGTGGTGTTCATCAACGTGTCGAGCACGTCTTTCGGGCGCAGGGTTTCGCTGAAGTTGATCAGCGCCACGAAGATGGCCACCGAGCAGGAGGCGATGATCGCAAACACCGGCACGCCAGTCCCCGAGCGGGTGATCTTCAGGAATCGCGGTGCATCACCACGGGTGGACAGCGAGAACAGCATGCGCGAGGCGGTGTAGTGCGCCGAGATCATGCAGCTGCTCACCGAGGTCAACACCACGAAGTTCATCAGCAGCTCGGCATACGGGATGCCCAGCAGCTCCAGGGTACGGCGGTAGGAGCCATAGCCGGACTGAGCCATCAGCGGGTCGTTCCATGGCACCAGGCAGACGATCAGGAAGATCGAGCCGATGTAAAACAGGCATACGCGCCAGACCACCGAGTTGGTCGCCTTGACGATCTGCGTCGACGGATCCTTGGCTTCCGAGGCGGCGATGGTAACGATCTCCGCGCCAAGAAAAGCGAACATCACCCCGAGTATGGCCACTACTACAGCCTGGATACCGTTGGGCATGAAGCCCTGGGCGGTCAGGTTGCTGAAGCCGCGCACTTCACCGGTCGGCCACAGGCTGAGCACGGCCATGCTGCAGACCACCAGGAAGCAGATGATCGCCACCACCTTGATCAGCGCGAACCAGAACTCGAACTCCCCGTAGTGTTTGACGTTGAAGAAGTTGATGCTTATCAGCAGCAGCGTGGTAGCCAGCACGAAGACGTTGACGCTGACTTCGGGGAACCAGCCATTGAGGATGGTGCCCGCTACGTAGGCTTCCCAGGCCATGAGAATGACCCAGAACCACCAGTACAACCAACCGATGGTGAAGCCGGCCCAGCGGCCGATGGCGCGCTCGGCGTAGGTGGAAAAGGAGCCAGTGTCCGGCGAGGAAGTCGCCATTTCACCGAGCATGCGCATGATCAGCACCACCAGAATGCCACCGGCCAGATAGGCCAGTACGGCAGCTGGGCCCGCGCTGTGGATCACGCTGCCGGAGCCGACGAACAGCGCGCCGCCGATGACACCGGCGATCGACATCATGGTGAGGTGCCGGGGCTTCAATGATGCACTGAGCTTGCTCTCGTGCTCCTGCTTTGCCTTGTCGGCTGATACCGCATCCATAAAGGACTACCTCTTATTGATTTTGCTGGAAACCGTTGAGGCCAGGTCGTCTCTGCTCCAGATGCACGAAACGCGGCAACGGGCCTGCCACACGCAGGCGTTGTCGTGATCGCGTTCCCTATCAGCGTTTCCGGATCCGGCGTAGGCCGGTCTCGGGCAACAATCCTTGCCGAAATCCATCCGGTTGAATCAGAGGACGACCCAGCCTCACTCGCGTGACGTTCTGAGCCATTACTGCAGCGGTGTAGCCAGAAGAAAACCCGGCCCACCGGCTTGAATGTTCGTTTTACTCCACAACCAGCCCAGCCCGAGGAGAGCCGAACCCAAACTATTGATAGGGCTAAATGCACCGCTCTAGAGGGATTACCCCCAGAAAATCCGACGAATGGAAGGGTATGTCCAAGCGTCGAGCAGGCGAATGAAACCTGTTCATTAAATTCAACGCGCCGGATGGTAACGGAAAATCTGCTTTTGGGAATACTCCGCCCGTGTAAAGAACGGATGGGCGGCATCCTTTCAGGCCGCTCCCCGCACTCCGCGTGCGGCACGCTTCGGCCAACCAGGGCGTAGGGTGGACGACGCTTCACCCGTCCACCAATCGGCAACCCTAGCGGTGGCTGAGAACAGCGCCAGCTACGCCCCCGATCCACCCGACATGGCTGGAACATGGAAGCCATCGGGAGACTCAGGTCGTTCCCACGCTCCGCGTGGGAACGCCTCCGGAGGACGCTCCGCGTCCAGCACCACGCGCCTGAGCCGACCACAAAGCGGGCGCGGAGCGCCCAAAGCACGGGTACCCACGCCGGAGCGTGGGTACCATCAGTGATTTTGCAGCAGCCGTACTACTGCTTTGGCTTGGCCTTTGCGGGGCGAGTGCCCGTGCGTTTGGCGGGTGCACCTTTACGCGAGGCGGCCTTGCGCTTGCCCTTCCAGGGAGCACCACGGCCGTTGCTGGGAGGCGGGCCGCTGATATTCAGTTGCAGGCCGAGGCAGCGTTCGATCTGCTTGCCCATCCAGGTCGACTGCTTGGTGACGAACTCTTCCAGCGGCATCTCGCCGCTCTGCACCATGTCCAGCGCCTGCTCCCAGATAGCCGTGGTGCCGGGGTCGGCGATGGCCCGCGGCACCGCGTCGATGAGGCCGAACGCCGCCGAGGTCGCGGCCAGGGTCTTGCCCTGTTTGATCAGGTAGCCGCGGTCGAGCAGCCCCTGGATGATCCCGGCGCGGGTGGCTTCGGTGCCGATGCCGGTGGTGTCCTTGAGCTTCTGTTTGAGCCGTGGGTCTTCGACCAGCCGTGCCACGTTCTTCATGGCCTGGATCAGGTCGCCCTCGGTGAACGGCTTGGGCGGCTGAGTATGCTGATCCTTCAGCGAAACCTCGCGCACCACGCACTGCTGCCCTTCGCGCAGACTCGGCAAAGCCTGAGGCGCCGCAGCTTCACGCCCCTTGGCTGGCGCCAGGGCTTCGGGCAGCGCCCGCTTCCAGCCGGGCTCGACGATCTGCTTACCGACCGCACGCAAGCTGTGCCCGGCACAGTCGAAGTCGGCCTGGGTGCGATCGTATTCATGGTTGGGCAGAAACTGCGCCAGGTAGCGGGCGCGAATCAGCTCGTAGACGGCTCGCGGGCGGCCGCTCAAGCGTGCCAGCCCACCCGCGGCCAAGGTAGGAATGATGCCGTGGTGCGCACTGACCTTGGCGTCGTTCCACGCCCGTGAGCGGCGCTGCGTCTGGGTATGCGCCAGTACCTCGCGCAGGCCCGGATCAGCCTGCCCCAGGGCGGCCAGAATGGCTGGCGCCTCGGCGTGCTGGCTCAGCGGCAGATAGCCGCAGTCGCTGCGTGGGTAGGTGATCAGCTTGTCGGTCTCATAGAGCTTCTGGGCGATATCCAGGGTTTCCTGGGCGCCGAGGCCGAGTTTTTTCGAGCACACCTGCTGCAGCGTGCCGAGGTCGAAGAGCAGAGGCGGCGCTTCGCGCATGCGCTCGGTCTTCAGTTGCTGCAACAGCGCCTGCTCGGCGCCCTGGATATCTGCAGCGGCGCGCTGCGCGACCTCCTGCTTCAGGCAGCGCCCCTGCTCGTCGCACTGCGCTTCAGGGGCACGCCACTGGGCGGTAAAGGGCGTGCCGTTGCCGTCGAGCACCACATCGATCGCCCAGAACGGCACGGGCACGAAGGCGGCGATGCTGCGGTCGCGATCCACCACCAGCCGCAAGGTCGGCGTTTGCACGCGGCCGACCGGCAGCACGCCCTGATAACCGGACTTGCGCCCCAGCAGGGTGAACAGGCGGCTCATGTTCATGCCGATCAACCAGTCGGCCCGCGAGCGACCGAGTGCCGACTGATAAAGGTTGTAGGTACTGGCGCCGGGCTTGAGCGCAGCCAGCGCCTTGCGAATCGACGTATCGTCCAGGGCCGACAACCACAGGCGCTGGATCGGCCCGCGGTAGCGGCAATGGTCGAGCAACTCGCGGGCAATCATCTCGCCCTCACGGTCCGCATCGGTGGCGATCACCAGTTCGTCGGCCTCACCGAGCAGCCGCTTGACCGCCTTGAACTGCGCGGCAGTCTTGGGTTTGACGCGCATCTTCCACTGCTGCGGCACGATGGGCAGATCGTCCAGTACCCAACGTTTATAGCGCGCGTCGTAGGCATCCGGCGGCGCGGTTTCCAGGAGGTGGCCGATGCACCAGGTCACTGTCACGCCGCTGCCCAGCCAACAGCCATCACCACGCCGCGTGGCACCGAGCACGCTGGCGATATCCTTGGCTTGAGAGGGCTTTTCGCAGAGAAACAGGCGCATAGGGCATCGGCACGATGAGTTGGACAGGCACCAGAGTACTGTATATCCATACAAATCACCTACGCCTGTGCTGATTTGCCCATAGGCGGGGGCTCTGCTAGTGTCGCGGCGACCGCGAACCCCGCCTGAGACCTGCTGACCATGGCCCGTAAGAAAGCCGCGCTCGATTTCGAGCAATCCCTGACCGACCTGCAAACCATCGTCGAGCGCCTGGAGAACGGCGAGCTCTCACTGGAGGAATCGCTGAGCGCTTTCGAACAAGGCATCAGCCTGACCCGCGATTGCCAGGCCTCACTGACTCAGGCCGAACAGAAAGTGCAGATTCTTCTCGAGCGCGACGGGGAACTGCAGGCGGCACCGTTCGAAACGGACGAGCCGTTATGATCGCCAGCTACCAGGCACGCTGCCAGAAGCAGGTCGACGCCGCCCTGGAGCCGCTGTTCGCGGCGCCGCGAGTCGAGCTCGAACGCCTGTATGCCGCCATGCGCTACAGCGTGTTCAACGGTGGCAAACGCATTCGCCCGCTGCTGGCCTACGCTGCCTGCGAAGCCCTCGGCGGCGCTGCGCAGCAGGCCGATGGTGCGGCCTGCGCGGTGGAGCTGATCCACGCCTATTCCCTGGTACATGACGACCTGCCGGCCATGGACGATGACGACTTGCGCCGCGGCCAGCCCACCACGCACAAGGCCTTCGACGAAGCCACGGCGATTCTTGCGGGCGACGGCCTGCAGAGCCTGGCTTTTGCAGTGCTGGCCAACGAACAGCGCAATCCGCACAGCGCGGAAATCCGCCTGAGCATGTTCAGTGCGTTAGCTGAAGCGGCAGGCCCCGCCGGCATGGTCGGTGGCCAGGCCATCGACCTCGGCTCGGTTGGCCAACAACTGCAGCAGCCGGCTCTGGAAGTGATGCATCGCCACAAGACCGGCGCGCTGATCGAAGCCAGCGTGCGCCTCGGCGCCCTGGCCAGCGGCCGCGCCGACGAGCGCACCCTGGCGGCGCTGAGCAGCTATGCCCGCGCCATCGGCCTGGCCTTTCAGGTGCAGGACGACATCCTCGACGTGGAAAGCGATACCGCCACGCTGGGCAAGACTCAGGGCAAAGACCAGGCGAACGACAAGCCCACCTACCCGGCCCTGCTTGGCCTGGATGCGGCGAAGCGTTACGCCTTCGAACTGCGTGATCAGGCCCTGCATGCCCTGCGCCCGTTCGATAATGCCGCCGAGCCCCTACGCGAGCTGGCCCGTTACATCGTAGAAAGGCGCAACTGAAACCACGCCCTCGTTGTCTCATGTGGCACGACCGTTACGGTGATCCATCCCCACCTTGGGCACGGATCATCGCATCAGGTAAACTGCCCCATTATTTGAATTCTTATAACGACTCGCCTGATGCCGACGACCTTCCACGAGATTCCCCGCGAACGCCCGCTGACGCCGCTGCTCGACCGCGCCAATACGCCGGATGAATTGCGCCGCCTCGGCGAGGCCGAGCTGGAGACCCTGGCGGATGAATTGCGCCAGTACCTGCTCTACACAGTCGGCCAGACCGGCGGGCACTTCGGCGCAGGCCTCGGGGTGATCGAGCTGACCGTCGCCCTGCACTACGTCTTCGATACCCCCGATGACCGCCTGGTGTGGGATGTCGGCCATCAGGCGTATCCGCACAAGATCCTCACCGGGCGCCGCGAGCGCATGGGCAGCCTGCGCCAGAAGGACGGCATCGCCGCCTTTCCGCGCCGCTCGGAAAGTGAGTACGACACCTTTGGCGTCGGTCACTCCAGCACCTCGATCAGCGCCGCACTGGGCATGGCCATCGCCGCCCAGCGCCAAGGCAGCAAGCGCAAGTCGGTCGCGGTGATCGGTGACGGCGCGCTGACTGCCGGCATGGCGTTCGAAGCGCTCAACCACGCGGCAGACGTTAAAGCCAACATGCTCGTCGTGCTCAACGACAACGACATGTCGATCTCCAAGAATGTCGGCGGCCTGTCCAACTACCTGGCCAAGATCCTATCCAGCCGCACCTACGCCAACGTGCGTGAGGGCAGCAAGAAAGTGCTGTCCAAACTACCCGGTGCCTGGGAAATCGCCCGCAAGACCGAAGAGCACGCCAAGGGCATGCTGGTCTCCGGCACGCTGTTCGAGGAGCTGGGCTGGAACTACATCGGCCCCATCGACGGCCATGACCTGCCGACCCTGCTGGCCACCTTGCGCAACATGCGCGACCTGGAGGGCCTGCAGTTCCTCCATGTGGTGACCAAGAAGGGCAAGGGTTTCGCCCCTGCCGAGGTCGACCCGATCGTCTACCACGCGATCACCAAGCTGGAGCCGATCAACGCGCCAGCCAAGGCGAAAAAGCCGTCCGGACCGAAGTATTCCAGCGTATTCGGCCAGTGGCTGTGCGACATGGCGGCCAGCGATGAACGCCTGATGGCGATCACCCCGGCCATGAAGGAAGGCTCCGATCTGGTGACCTTCAGCGAGCGTTATGCCGATCGCTACTTCGACGTGGCCATCGCCGAGCAACACGCGGTGACCCTCGCTGCCGGCATGGCCTGCGAAGGCGCCAAACCGGTGGTGGCGATCTACTCGACGTTCCTGCAGCGCGCTTACGATCAGCTGATTCACGATGTCGCGGTGCAGAACCTCGACGTGCTGTTCGCCATCGACCGCGCCGGCTTGGTCGGCGAAGACGGCCCCACCCACGCGGGCAGCTTCGACCTCTCCTACCTGCGCTGCATTCCCGGCATGCTGATCATGACGCCGAGTGACGAGAACGAGCTGCACCACATGCTGACTACCGGCTACCAGTTCGCCGGCCCGGCAGCGGTGCGCTACCCCCGTGGTAGTGGCCCGAATGCACCGATCGACAGTCAGTTGAGCGCCCTGCCGATCGGCAAGGGCGTAATCCGCCGCCAGGGCAGCGGCGTCGCCCTGCTGGTCTTTGGCGTGCAACTGAGTGAGGCCCTGCGCGTCGGCGAAACGCTGAACGCCACGGTGGTCGACATGCGCTTCGTCAAACCGCTGGACGAAACGCTGATCAGCGAACTGGCCGCCAGCCACGAGCTACTGGTCACCATCGAGGAAAACAGCGTGATGGGCGGTGCGGGCAGCGCGGTCAGCGAATTCCTCGCCAGCAGCGGCGCACTGACGCCAATGCTGCACCTGGGCCTGCCCGACAGCTATGTGGAGCACGCGCGCCCAGAGCAGATGCTCGCCGAGTGTGGCCTGGACGAAGCCGGGATCGAAGCGGCCATACGAGCAAAACTGGCACGCTGATACTCCCCCGACCGGCATATATCGTCGGCCCATATATTGCAGTAATCTCCAGTTGGGATTGAGCATGTATGGTCCGCCGATAGCGGCCGGGAGCTCGTATGCAGTTGCGTAGCCACAAGATGGATTTCAAGGGCCGCGAGCGCCGCTGGCTGCCCTGGTTCGGCAAGGCAGGCAAGCTGGCCATGCGCTGGTCCTGGTTGCTCAATGCCGGTCAGGCCGAACGGGTTGAGAAAACCTTCTCCGGCCTGGCGCTGACCCGCGTCGACCTGCTCACCAACTGGGCACGCCAGCACTGGCAGGAGCTCGAACTGCTGAGTGCTGCACTCACCCCAGCGTGGCCGGCCTTGCCGGATGCCGTACTGCAGCGGGCGTTGGCGCATATGCCCGAAGTGTCCGAACTGTTCGTGGTCGACACCGCCGGACGCATACTCGCTTCGACCCATACACCACGCCAGGGCCAGCGTCACGATACCGGAGCTCTGGCAGCCGGGCTCAAGGGGCAGTTTCTGCTTGGCCCCTATATCGATGAGCTGACCCAGCAACTCGGGCCGACCACGTCTAAGTTCCACGATGCCGTCACGCTGCTGTTTCACCAGCCACTCAGCCACGGCGGGCAAGTGGTCGGTTGCCTGTGCGCACGGATCCCCAACGATGTGATGAGCGACCTGATTCAGCGCGAAGCTGGGCACGTCTACCGCGACTCCGGCGATAACTATCTGTTCATGGTGCAGAGCGCCCATGACCCGAAGATAAGCCCAGGCACCGCCCTGTCGCGCTCACGCTTCGAGGATGGCGCGTTCACCGGTGGCGAGAACCTCAAACAGGGCGTGAAAACGCCCTTCGGCACCGTTCGTGTGCAGAAGCACACTGAGTTCGAGCTGCGCTTCACCGCGCCGGCGAGCGGCGAATTGCATCCTGGCGTGCGCGAAACCATTCGCCATGGCAGCAACCTGTTCGTGCTCTACCCAGGCTATCCCGATTACCGCCATGTGCCGGTGATCGGCGCCGGCCTGACGCTGCGCCTGCCCGGCTCACCGGATACCTGGGGCATGATGTGCGAGGGCGATCTGGAGGAGGTCTACCGCCAGCGCAGCCTGAGCTATTCGTTGTCCAGTCAGTTACTCGGCGGCCTGTTTCTGCTGGGCGGCCTGCAATGGCTGCTGGAACAGTATCTGCAAGAGCATGCTGCATCACTGACCTTCGCCGCAGCCGGCGTGCTGCTGTTCGGTTTCTGGGCCTTCAGCCTGCGCCGCCGCACCCGCACGCTGCAGTCGCTCTCGGACTTCTTTCTGGATACCGCTGAGTGTGGTGCGCCGCTGAGCAACCGGCTGGCGCTAGAGCGTTTTTCCAGTGACGAGGCAGGCGCCCTGGCCGGCTGGGTGAACAGTTTCGTCGACAAGATGGATCACACCATGCAAGGCATCGTCACCGCCGGCAGCGCCCTGCAGCAGACGTCTACGGGGCTGACCCGAACGTCAGCCAACGCCAGCCTGTGCGCGGCCCAGGGCCAGGCGGCGGCGGTGTCCACGGCGCGCGCGATGCTCGACGTCAACCACAGCATCGGCGAAGCCACCCAGCATATCGTCGACAGCGAAAGCGCCTCGCGCCAGGCCCTGGCCATGACCCAGAAAGGTGGCGCGGCCGTGCAGCAGAACGCCGAAGATGTCGCGCAACTGGCCAGCCGCATCGAACAATCGAGCCAGGCACTCGAAGCCCTGAGCCAAAAGACCGAGGAAATCCAGCACATCACCGAAGCGATCCGCAGCATTGCCGAGCAGACCAACCTGCTTGCCCTCAACGCCGCCATCGAGGCTGCTCGGGCAGGCGACAGCGGGCGCGGCTTCGCAGTGGTGGCCGACGAAGTGCGCAACCTGGCCAGGCGAACCGCACAGGCCACCGAAGAGATCGCCACGACGCTCGGCAGCGTGCGCCAGCAGACACTCGATACCCAGGCCGCCATGCAGAGCTGCCAGGAGGCCGCACAACGCAGCGTGACGCGCTCGAGCGAAGCCACCGACGCACTCGAGCGCATTCAGCAGGAAGTGGCAGGCATGCAGGGGCGACTCGACCAGATCAGCCAGGCCATGAAGTCGCAACTGAGTCAGGTGCAGGCCGTCAACGGGCAGGCTCAGGCAATCACCGGGGCCGCCGAGCGCAGCAGCCAGAGCGCCGATGAAACGCTGCAGGCGGCACAGTCACTGGCGCAACTGGTGCTCGACTTGCACAAAACCGCCAGCAGACTCAGCCGCCAGGAGAACCTCGGCGGCAACAGCGCATCACCCGGCGCGCCGGCCTTCGGTCAGGCTGCTGCGTTCAAGTTCAGCGCCATTGCGCACTAGCGCTGCAGGCTCGTAGGAGATGGCACGCTTGAGTCTGGCTGCGGATCGCGGGCTCGCCCACAAGCGGGCTCCTACAGGGAGGTCGCTTTCGAAAGTCAGAGACCCGTAGCCAGGGTTGCGCGAAGCGCTACCCAGGTTGCCTTCTCCCGGGTATCGCTGCGCTCAACCACGGGCTACGAATGTAGAGCCCGGCACATCATCGAGCACGAGTCAGACCCACTCCTGAGCCTTTAGCTCGCTCTTCAGGTAGGCGTAGTAAACCGGCGCGGCGACCAGGCCGGCAATGCCGAACGCGGCTTCGAACACCAGCATAACCAGCAGCAGCTCCCAGGCGCGCGCCTTGATCTGGCCGCCGACGATACGGGCATTGAGGAAGTACTCGACCTTGTGGATAACGATCAGGTACGCCAGCGCACCCAGCGCCACCCAGATCGACAGCGACAGGCCGACCACGAAGATCGCCGCATTGGAGATCAGGTTGCCGACCACCGGCAACAAGCCGGCCACGAAGGTGATGAGGATCAGCGTCTTGGTCAGCGGCAGGTGCACACCGAATAGCGGTAGCACACCCATCAGGAAAATCGCGGTGAAGGTGGTATTGAGCAGGGATATCTTGATCTGCGCGAACACCACGTTGCGAAAGGCATCGACAAAATGTCCGACACGAATCAGCAACGCACCGGCCAACGGCTTGAGCTGGCTCGGCTCGGGGACGTTCTGCAGGCCGATCACCGCGCCGAGAATCATGCCGATCAGGATGGTGACGAACATGTGCACTGCGCCCTTGCCGAGCAGTTGCAGCTCACTGATGTGCCCGCGCAACCAGTCGTGCAGCGCGATACGGATATCGTCGACGTTGGCTGGAAGATAAGCCACCAGCGCTTCCGGCAACTGCTCGCGGGCGCGGTCGATCACGCCAAGCAACTTGCCCATCAATCGCCCAGGGTTATTCAGCTCGTGCATCACCAGCGAAAAACCACCGGCGAACACCAACCCGAGCACGGCAATCACCAGCACGCTGAGCAGGCCAACCGCCAGCAAACGCCCGAGCTGCCCGGCGAATAGCCGCTGCATGGGACGCGCCAGACGGTTGACCAGCTCGAACACCAGCAAACCGGCCAGCAGGCTCGGCAGCAGTTTCAGCGGGAAGACCAACAGTAGCGCGGCGCCAACGATCACTGCGCTGGCGGGGGAAAACCAAGGGGAGACAGGGGCTTTCATAACATCTGCAACAACCAGGAAGGCAGACAATCTGCCAGTTGCCAGCACGCTTTACCAGCGTCATCGCTTGCCGGCGACAGCGGCGTTGTGACGGCCATCACCGAGTGGGGGCCAGCAGCTCGCAGAGCTTGGCTGTGGCGTCGAGCATTTGGAAACTGGGGCGTTCCAGGCCCTTGTCCGGCAACACCAGCAACTGCTCGCGTTGCACGGCCGAAAGCTGCGGCCAGCGCTGCCAGGCCTGCAGTTGCCTGCGGTCGCCGGCGATGATCACCGCCGGGTCGCGCTGCAAAACAGATTCGACGCTCACCTGCGGGGCCGGCAGGTGCAGATCGGCAAACACGTTGCGCGCACCGCAGGCCTGCAGCGCGTCGCTGATGACCTGCCCACCACCAAGGGTATACAGCGGCGCATCCCACACCTGATAGAACACGGGCACGGGGCGCTCACGGCGGTAGCGCTCACGCAACTCGGCAAGCCCGGCAACGAAGCGCTGATGCAGGCGCTGCCCCTGCTCCGCCCGGCCAAGGCGTTCGCCGATCTCCACGAACTGCCGAGCCAGCTCATCCAGCGAGTGGGGCTCGAGCACCAGCATGGGAATACCAAAAGCTTTCAGTTGCTCGCGTTGCGCGGCGCTGACACTGCCCGGCCACAACAGTAGCAAATCGGGTTGCAGGGCCAGCAGGGTTTCCATTTCGAGTTGGCCATAGCGCCCTACGGACGGCAGATGCGCCAGCGCCGCCGGGCGCTCGCCACCATCGAGCACGCCAACCAGCAGGTCGGCGGAATCCAGTTCGAGGACGATTTCACTCAGCGATGGCGCCAGACTGACCACACGCTCGGCAGCCGACAGCGGCGCCATCTGCATCATCAACAGCGCAAGTAAAAAGCGCAGCATCAGCCCAGCTGCCGAGGAATTCGATAGAGATAGAGCAGCACCACACTGGCGAGCGCCAGCAACACCAGTGGCACGGCTTCCAGGCCTGCAAATACCGCGAGGGCGGCGATCCAGGCCGGCAGCCCAGCGCCAAGAAAGGCGGCGCGACGGCGTTCGGCAAGCGTCAGCCAGGCGGCGGGCTCGTCAGCGGTGTCCAGCGCCTTTGCGGTGGCGAACAGGGCGCGCTTGTAGCCACCGAACAGCGGCAGGCTGACGAACAGCGAAGCCAATCCCGCGACGAATAGCGGCATGGCCAGCACACCAGGTTGGCGGCCAGCCCCAAAAGCAAAATTGATCAGCAGAAGCGGAGCCAGGGTCAGTGCCAGTTGCCGCCACCAGAACAGGGCCAACCGGCGTTTGACCGCGGCACGGGTCAAGGCCGCTCGACCTCACCCTGGTGCAGCTTGCCGAGCATGTGCCCGAGCTTACCGGCCTTGGTGGCCAGGTACTTGCTGTTGTGCGGGTTCTGGCCCAGTTGCAGCGGCACGCGATTGGCCACTGGAATGCCCATGTCGCCCAGCGCCTTGACCTTGCGCGGGTTGTTGGTCATCAGCTTGAGCGAAGAGATGCCCAAATGCTGCAGCATCGGCAGGCAGATCGCGTAGTCGCGCATGTCCGCGCCGAAGCCCAGACGCTCGTTGGCTTCGACGGTATCGGCGCCAGCGTCCTGCAGCTCGTACGCACGGATCTTGTTGAGCAGCCCGATACCGCGGCCTTCCTGACGCAGGTAGAGCAGTACGCCGCGCCCCTCTTCGGAGATCGCGCGCAGCGCACCTTCCAGCTGGAAGCCGCAATCACAGCGCAGGCTGAACAACGCATCGCCGGTCAGGCACTCGGAATGCAGGCGCCCCAGCACCGGCTCGCCGTCGGCCACATCGCCGAAGGTCAGAGCGACATGCTCCTTGCCAGTAGCCTCTTCGAGAAAGCCATGCATGGTGAACACACCGAACGGGGTCGGCAGTTGGGAGGCGGCGACGAACACGACAGGCACCGGATGCTCCTGGTATCGGAAAGGATGCGAATTTGCGAGGGGTGATAGTGTAACAGCAGCGCCTACGGGACCGTCAGCCGAATTACCGATCAAAAGGATCGGGCGAATATGTGCGCCATCTTTTCAGCTGTTTAACGTCTTACCCACCCTGTGGGCAATCGATCCCGACACGGCTGCCCACCACCACGCCAAGTTCGCCGAAGCCGCCTTTGCCCACCTCGATGATGTAGCGCGCAGGCTCCTTCGAGCCATGCCGCTGCAGGCTATAGGGCTGCATATCGACCACTCTGCGTACCACGCCGCGGGCATCGATGAAGGCCGCCGAAAGGGGCACACGGGTATCTTTCATCCACAGCTCGCGCATCCCCTCCTCCGGCCAGGCGAAGAGCATGCCGCTGCCGATATCGTCACGGGCAGACAGCCCCACCGTGCGCGCTTCGGCTGTCGCTGCAAGCGGCAAAGCCAAGCTCATGCCATTGGGGAAACTGATGTGACACTCGGGCAGGCCCGCCTGGGCTACAGAACACGTGAGCCCCAAGGCGCCAATCATGATGCTGCGCAGAACCCGACGTGCCATGAGTGACCTCGAACCTGAATAAAGAGGTGATCCTACCGACAAGCGTCCGTTTGCGGCACTGCAGATGGCCCCAGCGACCATGCATTTCCCGCTATAATCGCGCCTTTTTACGGGCTTACTCGGCCCGCCAACGCTTTCAAGCAGGCACGTATCCATGACCATTCAGGCCGCCGAAGTCGCCAAGCGCCGTACTTTCGCCATCATCTCGCACCCCGACGCCGGTAAAACCACCATCACCGAAAAGCTGCTGCTGATGGGGCAGGCAATCGCCGTGGCCGGTACGGTCAAGTCGCGTAAATCCGACCGCCACGCGACCTCCGACTGGATGGAAATGGAGAAGCAGCGCGGGATTTCCATCACCACCTCGGTGATGCAGTTCCCCTACCGCGAGCACATGGTCAACCTGCTCGACACCCCCGGCCACGAAGACTTCTCCGAAGACACCTACCGCACCCTGACCGCGGTGGACTCGGCGCTGATGGTGCTCGACGGCGGTAAAGGTGTCGAGCCACGCACCATCGCCCTGATGGACGTCTGCCGGCTGCGCGACACGCCAATCGTCAGCTTCATCAACAAGCTGGACCGCGATATCCGCGACCCTATCGAACTGCTCGACGAGATCGAGGCGGTTCTCAAGATCAAGGCCGCGCCGATCACCTGGCCGATTGGTTGCTACCGCGATTTCAAAGGCGTTTACCACCTGGCCGATGACTACATCATCGTCTACACGCCTGGCCATGGCCACGAGCGCACCGCGACCAAGATCATCGAAAAACTCGACTCCGACGAAGCCCGTGCCCACCTGGGTGATGAGTACGATCGCTTCGTCGAGCAACTGGAGCTGGTGCAGGGCGCCTGCCACACATTCAATCAGGAAGAATTTCTTAATGGTCAGTTGACCCCGGTGTTCTTCGGCACCGCGCTGGGCAATTTCGGGGTCGACCATGTACTCGATGCCGTGGTCGACTGGGCCCCGCGTCCGCTGGCTCGCGTCGCTAATGAGCGCACCGTGGAACCCGTGGAAGAGAAGTTCACCGGCTTCGTGTTCAAGATCCAGGCGAACATGGATCCCAAACACCGCGACCGTATCGCCTTCATGCGCATCTGCTCGGGCAAGTACGAGAAAGGCATGAAGATGCGCCACGTGCGCACCGGCAAGGACGTGCGCATTGGCGACGCCCTGACCTTCTTCTCCTCCGAACGTGAAATGCTCGAAGAGGCCTGGGCCGGCGACATCATCGGCCTGCACAACCACGGCACCATCCAGATCGGCGATACCTTCAGCGAAGGCGAAACCCTGGGCTTCACCGGCATCCCGCACTTCGCTCCGGAGCTATTCCGCCGCGTGCGCCTGAAGGATCCACTCAAGTCCAAGCAACTGCGCCAAGGCCTGCAGCAGCTCGCCGAAGAAGGCGCCACCCAGGTGTTCTTCCCCGAGCGCAGCAACGACATCATCCTCGGCGCCGTCGGTGTGCTGCAGTTCGACGTGGTCGCCAGCCGCCTGAAAGAGGAATACAAGGTCGAGTGCGGCTACGAGCCCATTACCGTCTGGTCAGCCCGCTGGATCGAATGCAGCGACAAGAAGAAGCTGGAAGAATTTTCCAACAAGGCAGTGGAAAACCTCGCCCTCGACGGCGGCGGCCACCTCACCTACCTGGCGCCCACCCGCGTCAACCTGAGCCTGATGGAAGAGCGCTGGCCGGACGTGAAGTTCAGGGCGACCCGCGAGCATCATTGATTGGTGCGGACGAGCCTTCGGTTATATATAGAATGTAGGGCGTATCGGGGCGCGCAGCCTAGCCGAAGGCGTAATCCGCCGCATAACTCGTAGCAACGCGAAATCCAGACAGCAAAACGCCCCACACAAGGCGGGGCGTTCAGTTACAGCAGCGGGTACGGCAGATTCGCGGTAAACGACGGATTACGCCTTCGGGCTTCGCCCCCGGATTACGCCTGCGGCTAATCCAGGCTACGGTCGCCGTACCGCGATACGGAGTTAATCCGCCTTACCGTGTTTTATTTACCAACCTAGATCGTCAGGAAATCTACGCCGAAGATTTTCAAATCCGTAGGGCGTATTAGCCGCAGATGTAATCGGCCATACGATTCGCAGCCAAGCGAAACCCAGACAGCAAAACGCCCCGCACAAGGCGGGGCGTCGGGTGCAGCAGGCTCGCGGTAAACAACGGGCTACGACTTCGCTAATCCACCCTATGAGTGATCCCGTCTTACCGCGTTTTATTCATCAGAGAAGTCACTCACGCCAGAAACTGCGCTACTTGCAGCGGCAACTCTCCAGTTTGCAATCACCGTCGAATCAATCGTTCCAGAAATATTCTCTGTTTCTTGCGGATCTTTCTGTATATCAAAAACATACTCTTCCCCAGTAGAAATATCCCTCCAGTATTTCAGCAGCGATAGGGAACCATCGGATATATACAGACCAACCTGCGGGGCCTGTTGAAAGTGGATAATTCGAGAGTTGGATTGCGACTGCAATGGAACCCCACGCCAAACGGGCGGTGAATCAATCTCTAGTTCTCGGAGAATAGTCGGTGCAATATCCACCTGTGACGCCAACCGCCAATCACCAAAATTATCGCCATCGTAACCGCGGCGCTGCAAGACAAACGGAATTCGCAAGACCTCCTCATCTACACGATACTGATGACCAAAAAGCCCTTTCTCCCCCAACATCTCACCATGATCGCCAGTAACAACGACCACTGCATTATCAAGATAACCCTTAGACTCCAACTCTTTCAATATCTTATCAGCCACCAAGTCGAATTGAACAACACCATTATCATAATAATTAACCGCCTTAGGAACCTCATCTAACGAGGGTGCTTTTCGCCCCTTCCCAGAAGGCCAACTGTAATAATTAACTGCTGGCTCGAGGCTATCTTCTCGTTTGTGCCTCAAACCGAGGCCGTGTGTAGACATAAGATGAAATTGGAACATCACAGATTGCTGGCCATCATACCGCGGCAGCGAAGCGACGTGATCAACTAGAAGTAAATCATCATTTACATAGCGTACCTTTTGCTGTGACCCATCAAAATACTCATCAACCGTTCCATACGCCTCCTTAAGCCCATAAAAATTCGTATGATCTCCGCTCAACATCAAATTAACCTTATATCCATGTTGCCGAAGCACACTATGCAAAGTTATTGGCTTACTAGGTAATAAATGCAATGGGCGAGATGAGGCTAACGCCATTAAGCCGCAGGATGACTCTGCGCACACTGATCTAGTACTACGAGCCCACAGAGTCTGATGTTTGAGTATTGAGGCAGCAAGATAAGGAGTGGTATCTCTATCATAGCCATATATCCCCATGTGATCCGATCGCAGAGCGTCACCAACGATTAAAACCACATTACGATTCTTGAATACCTGAGAAGGATGGTAAGACAGAACCGCGTCATTCTCAGCAGCATCAATCCTCGGCGAAACGGCGACAGCATGGCTTTGCAGAGCCGATGCTCTGCCTGGGAAAAAACTGACCCCGATAGGTTCCTGCGGATGGCTATAAACTTGACCCGGAAGATACATAGTCAAGGCAAAAGCCGATGTGATACCAAGCAAAGATATAAAAAGCAAGCCCAGCAAACTTAAGCGAGCAGATACCTGCCGAGAGATATCAAGTACCCTAATAAAAAAATACGCGCACCCGAAGAATAAGAGAAGCAAAAAGCATACGGCAAATACCGTCAAGCTGGATATACCAAGAACATCAAAAAGGTATCCCCCTTGCAGCAAGTAAACTTTAAACATCGACCACGTAGCGACTCGCCCCCAAGACATCAAACCAATCAATACACACACATACCAAATCACCAGCAGTAGCGGCGGCAATAAAAGGAGCACCGCAGCGGCTACCCTCTGCAACAGCCCTGCCCTTACAAATCGCCAACTTAAAAGTCTTACCCCGCCCACTCCGAGCCAGATGGCAACAATTATTTTCAGGTGAGGAACCAGAATACTAGTAGGCGCATCAAGAAAACCGATATATACACAAAGAAAAATCAACGGAGGAAGCGCCCACAGAACAGCTTCAGTGAGCAACATCATCCAACGAAACGTCACAACCCGGAAATTTTCTTCCAACAAAATTGCTCCGCAATCTAAAACCTGAGAGAACCTGACAACAAGGTAATTTCTGCCTAGACAGAAATATGCCTGCAGAGAAATATTACAAAAACGCCCCGCAAATGCGGGGCGCTTTACAGACCTCTAGCGTCATGATTATCTCATGAAACACTAGAAGCTTGAGACTGCAACAAATTAAGTAGTAGCAGGACGGCAAGCAGAAGGCAGGAACTTATCATCCAAACCATCACATTCCCAGCGGCTAATTTGAGTCGGCGTGGCAGTACTGTTAGGAATTGGGGTAAGTGTCATAGTCTCGCCACTATGAACACCGGAAGAAAACTCGACAGAAACAACACCCACGTTACTTACAGTTACATTACCCGCGTCAAAATACTTACCTGCTAGGGCACTTGCAGTGTCATCCAAAGTAGCATTGGTTCCCAAAGCGCCCTCTTCGGCCAAATTCACGCCAATATCAGCGCGAATACCTGCTGTAGCTGTAAGGGCCTCGGAAGCCTGAGCACGGCCGGTATAGTCTTGATAAGCCGGCAGAGCGATAGCGGCCAGGATACCGATGATCGCAACAACGATCATCAATTCAATCAGGGTAAAACCCTTTTGCATTTGAGCTTTCATATAACTCTCCAGTCATTAAGTGTTAGGCAGACAAGCCTGCTGGTGACTAAGCAGAAGGCGTGCCAACACACCCAAGCCTCAAGAACACTATGAAATACGAGAATCGCCTCACAAAACGGAACCTGGTGGATGAGTAATGCCAAGCATCCGCACCGCGATTCTCCGCACCTTGTGACAATTTTCGTCACCCAGGTACTGGCCGTTTGGCAGCAACTGCCATCTGCGCTATAACGCACCCATTCGATATGCGTGAGGTGTCCATGAGCGACAATATTCCCCTTTCCGGCTTGGCCAAGCAGGTGGTACTGGCTGAGTTACTGGACGAGAAGGCCGCTCAGCAGGCGCAAACCCAGGCCAAGCGAAATAAATTGTCGCTGGTCACCTACCTAGCACAAAATAAACTGGTTAAGAGTCGCGCTCTGGCGGAGCTAGCAGCGGATCAGTTTGGCGTGGCTTATTTCGACCTCAATGCGCTGGATAAGGAAAGCCAGCCTAGGGACTTGGTCAGTGAAAAACTGGTGCGCCAGCATCGCACTCTGCCACTGTGGCGCCGCGGCAATAAGCTGTTCGTGGGCATCTCCGATCCGTCCAACCATCAGGCGGTTACGGACATCCAGTTCAGCACCGGTCTTTCCACCGAAGCCTTGCTGGTCGAAGACGACAAGCTCGGTGATGCCATCGACAAATTCTTCGATACCGGCAATACCGGCTTGGAAGATATGGGCGACGTGGATCTGGATGGCCTGGAGACCGAAGCCGGCGATGATGACAAGAAGATCAACGACGGCGGCGGCCAGGATGCCGACGACGCGCCGGTGGTGCGCTTCGTTAATAAGATGCTGCTCGATGCCATCAAAGGCGGCTCCTCCGACCTGCACTTCGAACCCTACGAAAAAACCTACCGTGTACGCTTTCGTACAGACGGTATTCTACATGAGACGGCACGCCCGCCGATTCAATTGGCACCGCGCATCAGTGCACGCCTGAAGGTCATGGCTGGGCTGGATATTTCCGAGCGACGCAAGCCGCAGGATGGCCGTATCAAGATGCGCATATCCAAGAGCAAATCCATCGATTTCCGCGTCAATACCTTGCCCACCCTGTGGGGCGAAAAGATCGTGATGCGGATTCTCGACTCCGCCAGCGCGCAGATGGGTATCGATGCCCTGGGATACGAGGAAAGCCAGAAAGACCTGTATATGGCAGCACTCAAGCAGCCGCAGGGAATGATTCTAGTAACCGGCCCTACGGGTTCGGGGAAAACCGTGTCGCTGTATACCGGTCTGAACATCCTCAACACCCCGGACGTGAATATCTCCACAGCGGAAGACCCGGTGGAGATCAACCTGGAGGGCATCAACCAGGTTAACGTCAACCCCAAGCAGGGCATGGACTTTACACAAGCACTTCGTGCATTCCTACGCCAGGATCCTGACATCATCATGGTCGGCGAAATTCGCGATCTGGACACGGCCTCCATTGCTATCAAGGCGGCGCAGACTGGCCATATGGTGATGTCCACCCTGCACACCAACAGTGCGGCTGAAACCCTGACCCGCCTGCGCAATATGGGCGTGCCCTCCTTCAACATCGCGACCTCGGTGAACCTGATCATCGCCCAGCGCCTGGCGCGCAAGCTTTGCAACAGCTGTAAGAAGGAAGTACCCATCCCCAACGAGGCTCTGCTGGAGGAAGGATTTCCTGCAGACAAACTTGGCACCTTCAAGCTCTATGGCCCGGTCGGTTGTGAAAATTGCAAGAACGGTTACAAAGGCCGTGTCGGTATTTATGAAGTAGTTAAAAACACGCCGAGCCTGCAGCGGATTATTATGGAGGAAGGCAATTCCATCGATATTGCCACGCAAATGCGAAAAGACGGCTTCAACGACCTGCGTACCTCGGCCCTGCTGAAGGCCATGCAAGGCGTTACCAGCCTTGAAGAAGTCAACCGCGTGACCAAGGATTAACCATGGCAGCAGCAAAGGCAGCGAAGACCAGCACATTTGTCTGGGAAGGCAAGGATCGTAAGGGATCCGTGGTCAAAGGCGAGCTCAACGGGCAGAACCCAGCCCTGGTCAAGGCGCAACTGCGCAAGCAGGGTATCAACCCGACCAAAGTGCGCAAAAAGAGCATGTCGCTGTTCGGAGCGGGCAAAAAAATCAAGCCAATGGACATTGCCCTTTTCGCACGGCAAATGGCAACGATGATGAAGGCCGGCGTTCCGCTGCTGCAGTCCTTCGACATCATCGCCGATGGTCTCGAAAACCCGAATATGCGCAAGCTGGTCGATGAAATTAAGCAGCATGTGGCAGCCGGTAACAGTTTCGCGGCAGCGCTGCGCACCAAGCCTCAATATTTCGATGATCTGTTCTGCAATCTGGTTGAAGCGGGCGAACAAGCAGGTGCTCTGGAAACGCTGCTGGACAGGGTGGCCACCTACAAGGAAAAAACCGAGGCACTGAAGGCCAAGATCAAGAAGGCGATGAACTATCCCATTGCGGTAGTGGCAGTTGCCGTAATCGTGACCTGTATTTTGCTGATCAAAGTGGTGCCGCAATTCCAGGATGTTTTCTCAAGTTTCGGCGCAGAGTTACCCGGCTTTACTTTGTTCGTGATTGATATATCTGAAGGCCTTCAGGAATGGTGGTTTATCTTCATAATCGCGCTCGTGGCGGTTGGTTACGCGTTTATTCAGGCTAAGCAGCGCTCGGAGAAATTCCGAGACGGCCTGGATCGCGTCGTGCTCAAAGCGCCGATTGTTGGCAATATCGTCTACAAATCATCCGTCGCGCGCTATGCCCGCACACTTTCCACTACTTTCGCGGCAGGCGTACCGCTGGTCGAAGCATTGGACTCGGTGGCAGGCGCTACAGGCAACGTTGTGTTCCGTAATGCCGTTAACAAGGTCAAACAGGACGTAACCAGTGGTATGCAGCTGAATTTCTCCATGCGCTCGACCAATGTGTTTCCCGCCATGGCTGTGCAGATGACCGCCATTGGTGAAGAGTCCGGTGCACTGGATACCATGCTCGACAAGGTGGCCAGCTACTACGAGGCGGAAGTAGATAACGCCGTAGATGGCCTGACCGCACTGATGGAGCCATTGATCATGTCCGTGCTTGGCGTATTGGTCGGTGGCTTGGTCATCGCCATGTACCTACCAATCTTCCAACTGGGCGCTGTCGTCTAACCATGACCGTGATCGAGTTTTTGGCCGGCAATACGCCGGCCTTTGTTTTCTGCGTGCTATTGCTGGGCTTGCTGGTCGGCAGTTTCCTCAACGTCGTGATCCATCGCTTGCCCAAGATGATGTTTCGAGACTGGCGTAATCAGGCGCGCGAGGTGCTGGAACTATCGGCGGAACCGGAGGGTGAGACTTACAACCTGGTACTCCCCCACTCCAGCTGCCCACAGTGCAACCATGAAATTCGCCCCTGGGAGAATATCCCGGTTATCAGCTACCTCTTTCTGCGTGGCAAGTGCTCGGGCTGCAAGGCGAAAATCAGCCTGCGCTACCCACTGGTCGAGCTAAGCTGCGGACTGCTATCGGCGTATATCGCTTGGCATTTTGGTTTTAGCTGGCAGGCAGGCAGCATGCTGGTACTGGCCTGGGGGTTGCTGGCCATGAGCCTGATCGATGCGGATCATCAGCTGTTACCCGATTCCTTGGTACTGCCACTGTTGTGGCTGGGCTTGATCGTCAACCACTTTGGTCTGTTCACCAGCCTTGAAGATGCCCTGTGGGGCGCAGTGGCTGGCTACCTGAGCTTGTGGTCGGTGTTTTGGCTGTTCAAGTTGGTGACCGGCAAGGAAGGCATGGGCTACGGCGACTTCAAGCTGCTGGCCATGCTCGGCGCATGGGGCGGCTGGCAGATTTTGCCGCTTACCATTTTGCTGTCTTCCGTAGTCGGCGCAGTGCTGGGTGTGATCCTGCTGCGCCTACGCGATGCGAATACCAGCACGCCTATTCCGTTTGGCCCTTACTTAGCCATTGCAGGGTTTATCGCGCTGCTCTGGGGCAAGCAGATTACCGACGGTTATTTGCAGTTTGCTGGCTTTAATTAGCGGCCGAAGGATTATGCAGTGCACTGCACCCTGGGTATCGCTCCGCGATACCCAGGCTACGATCTGGCAGGCTAACCGTTAGATCACTTTTCATCGACCAGCCGCCAAGGCTTTCACCACCACCCCCTCACTCCTTTATAATGCCGCCCCTATTGATTGCAGGGGCACGCGCACACCATGAAACCCTGGACGCTCGGCCTTACCGGCGGTATCGGCAGCGGCAAGAGCGCCGTTGCCGAGCATTTCGTCGAACTGGGCGTGGATCTGATCGATGCAGACCAGGCGGCACGCTGGGTCGTGGAGCCTGGCCGACCGGCGTTAGCGGCCATTGCCGAACATTTTGGCGAGCAGGTTGTGCAAGCGGACGGCCAGCTGAATCGCTCGGCACTGCGCGAGCGAATTTTTGCAGACCCCGCACAGCGCCGTTGGCTGGAAAATCTACTGCACCCGCTGATCGCCCAAGAGGTCGCCCAATTCCTGAACGCCGCCACATCACCCTATGCAATTCTGGTATCACCGCTGCTGATCGAGTCCGGCCAATACAAGCTGACGCAGCGCGTGCTGGTGGTGGATGTGCCCACGCAACTGCAGATCGAACGCACCATGCGCCGAGATCAGTTGTCGGCTGAACAGGTGCAAACGATTCTGGCCGCTCAGGCAACGCGCGAGGAACGCCTGCGCCATGCCGATGACGTGCTGACCAACGACCGTGACATGGCGTGGATAAGAAGCGAAGTCGAACGCCTGCATGCCTTTTATCTGACCTTGAATGGAGGCCAACCATGAGCACCCCTACCCTCGTCGCCTGTCCGACCTGCGCCGCCCCAGTGGAATGGGGCCCGCAAAGCCCGAGTCGCCCCTTTTGTTCCGAGCGCTGCAAACTGATCGACCTTGGCGCCTGGGCTTCGGAAGAACATGCGATTCCCGGAAATGAGCTGGAAGACGATCTGTTTTCCGATGATCTGCCGCCGCGTCAGCATTGATTTAATGACCGCACTTTAGGCAAACGACGGATTACGCTTCGCTAGGCTACGCGCTCCGATCCCGATCCATCCTGGGGGCTTCAACCCGTAGGGCGTATTAGCCGAAGGCATAATCCGCCGAGCGGAATCGGCGACAACACAGATCACCTGGCGGAACAACCATGAGCCCCCTGCAAACCCTCCTCGCCGCCGTGCCGCAACGCGGACAAGTACGCTGGATCGGCGTCCGCCCGGCGTCACGCGGCGAGATGCTCGCACTCGAGGCTGTGGAAGCACGCCGCGAAGCAGGGCTGACTGGCGATCACGCTCGGCCGGGGCCGCGCAACGCAAGACAGGTCACGCTGATTCAGTGGGAGCACTTGGCCGTGGTCAGCGCGCTACTGGGTCGCGATCCACAGCACGCGATAAAGCCCGAAGATCTCAGGCGCAATATCGCCATCAGCGGTATCAACCTGTTCAGCCTCAAAGGCCGGCGCTTTCGTATTGGCCAGGCGATTCTGGAAACCACCGGCTGGTGCCAACCCTGCGCACGCCTGGAGGAACGCCTGGGCCTTGGGACTTTCCAGGCCGTACGCGGCCATGGCGGCATCACCGCACGCGTACTACAGGGTGGAGTTATTCGCCTGAGCGACTCGCTCGAAGTCGAGCCCCTGGAACAGTTCGAATAGCGGCAGCCAGCCTATATCGCGATCCGCGCTCAGTGGCGCCCTGCTAGACTGAGCGCATTTTGCGAGGTTCATGCTCGGCCGATTGAACCTTGGCGATCAACGTCGAGTCGATGACTACCTGAGTGTTTCTCAGCATCGTATCGTGCGTCAGATTGATCCGATCTGCCGAGCCGCACCCCTGAGTTGCCTGGCGCTTCGAGCCTTGCTCGCCCGGACTCAACACCTTTTTTTTAGCCTTGTGAGAAGTATCGATGACCCATCGAATCGTAATCGTTGGCGGCGGAGCCGGCGGCCTGGAACTCGCCACACGCCTGGGAAGAACCCTGGGCAAGCGTGGCAAAGCCCATATCACCCTTGCCGACGCCAACCTGACACACATCTGGAAACCGCTGCTGCATGAAGTCGCCGCCGGCTCGCTGAACTCCACGGAGAACGAGCTCAACTATGTTGCTCAGGCGAAATGGAACCACTTCGAATTCCAGATCGGCCGCATGAGTGGACTGGATCGCGAACGAAAAACCATCCAGCTTGCCGCAACGCTGGATGAGGACGACCGCGAACTGGTGCCTGCACGCGAACTCGCTTACGACTCTCTGGTGATCGCGGTAGGCAGCACCACCAATGACTTCGGCACCGAAGGGGCGGCCAGCCACTGCATCTTCCTCGACACCCGCGAACAAGCCGAACGCTTCCACCGCAAGATGCTCAGCCACTACCTGCGCGCTCATGCCGGTAACGGTGACAACGACCAGATCAGCGTCGCCATCGTCGGCGCCGGCGCCACCGGCGTGGAACTGGCAGCCGAGCTGCACCACGCCGCTCATCAATTAGCGGCCTATGGGCTGGATCGCATTCGCCCCGAGAACATGCGCATCACTCTGATCGAAGCGGGCCCCCGCGTGCTGCCGGCCCTGCCGGAACGCATCAGCGCCCCCGTTCACCGCACCTTGCAGAAGCTCGGCGTAACCGTGATGACCAACGCTGCGGTGAAAGAGGTGACTGCCGACGGTTTGCTTACCGCCAGTGGCGAGCATATTCCTGCGAGCCTCAAGGTCTGGGCGGCGGGCATCCGTGCGCCGGCCTTTTTGAAGGATCTAGATGGCCTGGAAAACAATCGGATCAATCAGCTAGTGGTCACACCGACCCTGCAAACCACCCGCGACGAGAACATCTTCGCCTTCGGTGACTGCGCCGCTTGCCCGATGGGTGATGGCAGCGAGCGCAACGTACCGCCGCGTGCGCAGGCGGCTCACCAGCAAGCTTCGCTACTGGTCAAGTCGCTCACCTTACGCCTGCAGAAGCAGCCGTTGCCCACCTACACCTACAAGGACTACGGCTCGCTGATCTCGCTGTCGAGCTTTAGCGCCGTTGGCAATCTGATGGGTAACCTGATGGGCAGCGTGAAGCTGGAAGGCTGGCTGGCTCGCATGTTTTACATATCGCTGTATCGCATGCACCAGATGGCGCTCTATGGCCCCTTCCGCACCCTGCTGCTGATGCTTAGCGACCGTATCGGGCGTAGTACCGATCCGCGACTAAAGCTGCATTGATCCCGAGGGGGCGCCGGGCAGTATGCTCGGCGTCATGAAGGCGGGAGCGGCCCCTCGTAGATCGCAGGATAGGTCGGGCCAGGCGGTGAAACCCACCAGCAATTGATGGGTTTCACCCATCCTACGGCTGCATTAATCCTGAGAGCGGCCTGTCGTAGGGTGGACGACGCTTCATCCGTCCACCGCTCCGCGGCCGCGATGGTGGATGAAAAGAGCGTCATCCACCCTACGTCCCTGCTGATGCTTAGCGACCGTATCGGGCGCAGTACCGATCCGCGACTAAAGCTGCATTGATCCTAAGAAGGGCGCCGAGTGACAACCTCGGCGCCCTTCTTAAAGATGGCTCTAGAAATGTTATGTGCATGGCCCGGAAAGCAAAAAACCCGCACTAGGCGGGTTTCTTACTCAAGCAGAGCTTGAAATGGTGGGTCGTGTGGGATTCGAACCTACGACCAATTGGTTAAAAGCCAACTGCTCTACCAACTGAGCTAACGACCCAAAAATGGTCGGGGTGAGGGGATTCGAACTCCTGACATCCTGCTCCCAAAGCAGGCGCGCTACCGGACTGCGCTACACCCCGAAGGAAAGATTGGCTCCGCGACCTGGACTCGAACCAGGGACCCAATGATTAACAGTCATTTGCTCTACCGACTGAGCTATCGCGGAACTATGCTTCTTTCAGTCTCTGTTACTAGCTTTTGGCTTTCGCCAATTGCCGCTGCAGAGGCGCGCCATTTTACGGTTCCGCGAGCTACTGTCAACCCCCTAAATTGCTTTTATGACAATGCTTTGCGAAAGAATGGCCATTTGCTATACCTTCACCGAATACCTGCACTGTTTGAAGCACCGCAGTGAGGTCTCACCCAGGAATACCGATGACCACTCAAGGCACGCCGCCGCCCCACCAAAATGGTTCGCGCACACTGGCAAGCCGAGGCATTCAGCCACGCTTCAGTGAGCTGGGGCAAAGCTGTCGCAAGCTGGTACTCAATCATCTAGCGGACAATCTGGCGCGCACCTTCGCCCAAGTCGACGACACCCTCTTTCAGTGCGCAGAGAAAGCAGAGAACAATCAGGTTCAGGCACTGTTCTTCGAAAGCATGCGCAGCATCCGCACATTGCGTCCGCAGATTGAACGCCACTACCACCTGAGCATTTCTCAGAGCATTGCCGACTTTCTCGACGGCAAGCTGGTTGCTAGCGCTGTATCGCCTACGGATATACACGCCGAGGATTTGGCGCTGGTGCAGAACGAGGACTACGAAGAAATCCTCCAGGTGACCAATATGGCCAGCCGGGTTCAGGCCCGCTGCGCCCAGGCACTGTTCGCTTTAGAGCAGCGCCTTGCGCTTCTCAATAACGGCCAACCGCTGCCGGAAGGCAGCAATCCGCTCGCACCCAAAACGATAGCCCAGGCATTTCTCACGGCCCTTGGCCCCTGCGAGCTGCCACTGAGAATCAAACTGGTGCTGTACAGCCTGTTCGACAAACAGCTCATGCACGAGCTGGACAAACTCTATGACGCGCTCAATCAGCGTTTGATAGATGCAGGCGTGCTGCCCAACCTCAAATACACCTCAGCACGCACGCCAGAGCAGGCGCCCCCGTCTTCGCAGACGAAGATGACGCCACACACCGCCAACACCCCGACGAGTGAAGCGCATGACGAGCCCCCGCTGCTCGATCTTGATGCCGCCCCACCCGCCAACATGGAGCTACTGGTCGAAGGTCTAGGCGCCCTGCTCGCCGAATATCGCAAGCAACAGAGCACCCTTAGCCAGCCCGGCAGTACGCCAAGCATGGCCAGCTTCGCGCCCGAAGGCGCCAGGCGCACTTATGATGCGGCCGATTTGCTGGCAGCCCTGAATCGCATGCAGCAAACGTCCGCCATCGAGCTGGCCCAGCGGCTGGAACAACCGCAGCAGGTTGCCGGGCTGAAGGCCGACCTGCAGCGACAACTGGCCAGCCATAGCGAGGAGCCACAACAGCATCGACTGGGCAACAGGGAAACCGATGTCATCGACCTGGTGGGCATGCTGTTCGACTTTATCCTCGATGACGACAATCTGCCGCAGCCCTACAAGATAGCCCTCTCCCACCTGCACACGCCCTACCTGAAAGTGGCACTGCTGGATAAAGCCCTGTTCACCCAGCAACACCATCCAGCGCGCCAGTTGATCAATGCCATGGCTAAAGCTGGTGTTCTCTATGGTGCACCGGATGAAGCCCACGGCCTGCTGGCCAAGGTACATTGGGTGGTGAAGCAAGTGATTCAGCACTTCAGCGGCGACCTGCGCCTGTTCGACGAGCTGCTCAAGGAATTCAATGAGCTCACCGGCACACTCAAGCAGCGGGTAGATCTCCAGGAACGGCGGACGGTAGAAACAGCCAAGGGCCGCGACAAACTGCTGGCCGCCCGACACCGGTCTGCCCAGGTCATCGCTCAAAGCCTGGCCAAACGCTCACCGCCGCCGATCATTCGTCACTTCCTGGAGCGCACCTGGATTGATGTACTGGTGTTCATTCAGTTACGCCATGGCTCATCCAGCAACGAATGGCAGCGCGCCAGCGAAACGGCCGAGCAGCTGGCCTGGAGCGGAATACCGCTCGACGCCACGCAACGTGATCGACTGCAGCATCTGCGTATAGAGATGCTCGAAGAGTTGCGCAAAGGCTTGATGCTGCTAGGCGGCTACCACGAAGATGACATCCGCCGTCTACTTCAGGATCTGGTCGCCTGTCAGCATGCCGTTCAGGCGGGACAACCCGAACTCGCCTCTGGCATGACATTGCCGCCCAGCCCCAGCCAACTGGGTGCCATGCTGGGAGATGAGGCGGCGCTGCTCGACCCTTCCCTGGCCAACACCACGCTTTCACAAAATGGCCAGCGCCTGGTGCGTGAGCTCGAGAAGGTCGAATTCGGTACGTGGTTCGAGTTCATCAACGGCGATAAACGCCAAACGCTGAAGTTGTCCTGGTACAGCCCGACAACCCACAACTACATGTTCGTTGACCCGAACGGTCAGCGTGCTGCGGTCAAATCGGTCAGCCAGTTGGCCCAGGAAATGGAACAGGGCACAGCCCGTTTCAGTAAGCCGGATCGGGCAGCGCCGATGGTCGATCGCGCGCTAACCGCCGTTTATCGTGTTCTGCAACAGCTCACCGGCCGTACTCACTGAGAACCGCGTATGGATGATCGTCGCCAGCACAGCCGCTACCCAACCACCTCGCTGCTCGAGGTATTCGAGCAACACAGTGGGCGCTACCTCGGGCGCGTCGCTGATATTTCCAAAGACGGCCTTATGCTCTGCTGCACGACACCTCAGCCTGCGGATACGCTGGTGGAGTGCCAACTGGTTTGCTCGATACCGCTAAACGGTGTTGGCGAGTTGCACTTTATCGGCGATTGCCTGTGGAGCCGTATGGGCGAGCCGGGCCAGCAATGCTGGGCCGGCTATCGCATCATCGATATCGATCAGCCCAACACGGAAGCGCTGAACGCGCTGTTGCAGCACTTTAAGGCGTCAGCGTAAACGGCTGAGCCGCCCCAAAACCCTTATTGCAGAGCCTGGGCGAGCAAGCCGATAGATCGCGTCGATCAGCATATCGGTAACAGCGATTAGACGCCGCCGGAGCAAGCGCCTAGGCTTCTCTGTGTCAATCCGTCGCAGGGGAGCTTGCCGTGCCCCGGTTAGCCGAGATATCTACCGTTCCTGATTCCAACGAGCCCGCTGCACCGCAGCCGGAAGGCTATGCCTTTGCGCAGCTTGGTAACCCACAAGCCACTGATTCTGCCGTTCTGGCGCAGGAAAGCGCGTTGGCCATCAGCTATAACGGCATCAGCCATGCGGTGATGATGGTTTCACCTACGGCCGTGGAAGACTTCATTACCGGCTTCAGCGTGACAAGCGCAGTGGTTGACTCCATCGACGATATTTATGACATCCGCTTGCGCCACCTCGGCGCGTCGATCAATGCAGATGTCGAGATCAGCAGCCGCGCCTTCTGGGCGATGAAACAACAACGTCGTCAACTAGCCGGTACCAGTGGTTGCGGCCTGTGCGGCGTGGAAGCGCTCGATCAGGCGCTGCCGCAACTGGCCACGCTGCCCCAGGCTGAACTGCCCGAGGCGGCGCACCTGGTTGACCTACGCGAGCGGATCGCCGCCGTGCAGGATCTGGCCCGTCGTAGCGGCGCACTGCATGCCGCGCTGTATGTCGATGGCAGTGGCGAGATACGCGCCTGCCGGGAAGACATCGGCCGGCACAACGCGCTGGACAAGCTGATCGGCGCACTGCTGCGCGAGCGCCAGGATGTACGCCAGGGCTTCGCGGTGGTGACTAGCCGCTGCAGCCTGGAGCTTATTCACAAGGCGGTCAGAGCCGGCATCGGCAACCTGGTCAGCCTTTCGGCCCCGACCGCCCTTACCGTGCAATGGGCGCGCCGGCACAACCTCAACCTGATCCATCTGCCCCACCACAGCGCGCCCCGGGTCTACAGCCCCGCGCCGCCTGCCAGAGAAGAATAACCATGAGCCTGCAACCCGTTAACCCGCGTTACAAACCCTATAAAGGCGCTGCCGCCGGTTGGGGTGCGCTGATCAGCGTCACCCAGTTCTGGCTGGACAGTAAACAGCCGTTCAAGAACCTGCGCGCGCTGCTCAAGACCAACCAGAACGGTGGTTTCGACTGCCCCGGCTGCGCCTGGGGCGATTCCCCGGAAGACGGCCACATCAAGTTCTGTGAGAACGGCGCCAAGGCGGTTAACTGGGAAGCCACCAAACGTCGTGTCGACGCGAAGTTCTTCGCCAAGTACACCGTCAGCCAGCTGCGTGAGCAAAGCGACTACTGGCTCGAGTATCAGGGCCGCCTGACCGAGCCGATGCGCTACGACGCCGCCACCGATCGCTACGTGCCCACCTCCTGGGACGATGCCTTCAGCCTGATCGCCAAACACCTGAAAAACCTCGAAAGCCCCAACCAGGCCGAGTTCTACACCTCGGGCCGGGCCAGCAACGAGGCGGCGTTCCTGTATCAGCTGTTCGTGCGGGCATTCGGTACCAACAACTTCCCCGACTGCTCGAACATGTGCCACGAGGCCAGCGGTGTCGCACTGACCCAGAGCGTCGGTATCGGCAAAGGCAGCGTGACCTTTGCCGACTTCGAGCACGCCGATGCGATCTTCGTCCTTGGCCAGAACCCAGGCACCAACCACCCCCGCATGCTCGAGCCGCTGCGTGAGGCGGTGAAGCGTGGCGCCCAGGTCGTTGCTTTCAACCCACTGAAGGAGCGTGGCCTGGAGCGCTTTCAGCATCCGCAACACGCTCTGGAAATGCTCACCAACGGTTCCGAGCCACTCAACACCGCGTTCTTCCGCCCGGCACTGGGTGGCGATATGGCGGCGCTGCGCGGCATCGCCAAGTTCCTGCTGCAATGGGAGCGCGAAGCGGTCGCCAAGGGTGACAAGCCGGTATTCGACCACGCCTTCATCGCCGAACACACCGATGGTGTCGACGCCTACCTGGCGGTGCTGGATGATACATCCTGGCAGTCGCTGGTCGAACAGTCAGGCCTGACCCTGGAAGACATCGAGCAAGCAGCGCTGATGTATCGCCGCGCCGAGAAGGTCATCATGTGCTGGGCAATGGGCATCACCCAGCACCTGCACTCAGTGGCTACCATCCAGGAAATCGTCAACCTGCAGTTGCTGCGTGGCAACCTTGGCCGCCCCGGCGCTGGCCTGTGCCCGGTACGTGGTCACAGCAACGTGCAGGGTGACCGCACCATGGGCATCAATGATCGCCCGCCGGTGGTGCTGCTCGACAACATCGAGAAGCGCTTCCAGTTCAAGGTACCCCGCGAAAACGGCCACAACACCGTCGAAGCGATCAACGCCATGGTCGACGGCCATGCCAAGGTGTTCATCGCCCTGGGTGGCAACTTCGCCCAGGCTACGCCAGACAGCCCGCGCACCCATAAAGCGCTGCAGAACTGCGAGTTGACCGTACAGATCAGCACCAAGCTCAACCGCAGCCACCTGACCACCGGCACCGATGCGCTGATCCTGCCGTGCCTGGGCCGTACCGATATCGATCATCAGGCCACCGGCCCGCAGGCGATAACCGTAGAAGACTCGTTCAGCATGATCCACGCGTCCAACGGCCAGTTGGAGCCGCTGTCCCGACAAATGCGTTCGGAACCCTCGATCGTCGCCGGCATTGCCAAAGCCACACTGGGTAACCATCCGGTCGACTGGGACGCCATGATCGCCGACTACGACCAGATCCGAGAGCTGATCGCCGACACCATTCCCGGCTTCCAGGATTTCAACCAGCGCGTGCAGCACCCAGGTGGTTTCTACCTGGGGAACTCGGCTGGCGCCCGTCAGTGGAAAACTACCACCGGCAAGGCCAACTTCAAGTCCAACACCTTGCTCGCCGATCTGCTGCCGCCGCAGGTGCGTAACAGTGGTCAAACGCCGGATCTGATCCTGCAGACCATGCGTTCCCACGACCAGTACAACACCACCATCTATGGTCTCGACGACCGCTACCGCGGCGTTCGGGGTCAGCGTGACGTGCTGTTCGTCAACGAGGCCGACCTTACGCGACTTGGCTACAAGCACGGGCAGAAAGTCGACATCACTTCGCTGTGGGACGACGGTATCGAGCGCAAAGTGGTTGGCTTTACCCTGCTGGCATTCGACATTCCAGCCGGCCAGGCGGCAGCCTATTACCCCGAGGCCAACCCACTGGTGCCGCTGGAAAGCGTCGGTCTGGGCAGCCACACACCGACATCCAAGTTCGTTGCCATTCGCCTGCACGCTGCCGAGCAGACTGCGCGCATCCTGTAATCGGTAACGCCTCCATCTCGCCCAGGCATCTCGACCTGGGTGAGATGGAGGCGACACTCAGCCGAAGCATCCCCTTCGGCGTGGCGTGGCACCGAATAGCGGCCGAAGTTGCTGCATTTCGTCGGAATCTGCCAAACACATTGGTAAAAATACCCACTGATGTCCCTTTGCCGTTACTTTCGTCAGTTAACGTGCCAGACCAAGCGCTCAACCGAAGCGCATAGCGTTTCTTGCCCAAGCCACGATGTGGCCCTTCGGGTTTCTGCCAGACGAGCAACACCGTGCGAATGATCCGCCGAGCCGCGCCATTGAGCAGCTCTGCAGCTGACGTCATTCGCCTGCAACGGGAGGAATTCCATGCGTTTTCCATCTGCCGTCCTGCTAGGGGCGGCTCTGCTGAGCATTCAAGCCCAGGCGGCGATCCTGGAGCGGGAACTGGGTGACTACGAACTCAATCTGGGCACCACGCCAAGTCGCAGCATGGCTCAGGGGCTGGTCAAGCCAGAGAGTGGCGGTACCTTCCACGGCGGCCTCGACCTGAGCCACCCGAGCGGCTGGTACCTCGGTCAATGGTCACCCAACTTGGGGATCAGCCCGGGTAGTCGCATGGAGCTCAACAGCTATGTCGGCTATCGACAGCAGTTCGTCGATTCGCTCGGCTACGAAGTCGGCACGATTCGCTACAGCCATCCGGGCTACACCTACCTCGACAGTCAGGACGTTTACGCAGGCCTGACGTATGACGCGCGCCGCTTCGGTTTCTCCTTCAGCAATGACCCAAGCCGCTTCAACAGTACGGTGCTGGCCGACCTTGGCCGTGTCAGCCTGCTGGGCATGGCCGTCGTCGTGCGCTACGGCAATCACCTGCTCGACAACCCTAAAAATATTTCCGGTGGTGGGCAGGTCAGCTCCTTCAACGACTGGTCGCTGAGTCTGTCGCGGCCCTGGAAAGGAATCGACTTCGATTTTTCCTACTCGGATTCCAGCTTGAGCGGTGATGCATGCTCTGCCTATTCAGGCCATAACACCGAGTGTGAGGGCTGGTTCCTGATCAAAGCATCGCGCTCGCTGTTCTAAACAGCCGCCCACCCGCGGCCGCGCTGGGCCGGGCCTGCACCGCACACATCTTGATACATTCACCCATGTATCTTTAATCCCCATCTCGGGAATTTCCTTGCAGATCAGGCTCTAAGCTTGTGTCGCCGCACAGTAATGGCGACCGCATGATCCATGGCACTGCCATGACTACGCCCGCAAGGGTATTTTTCGAGGGTTGCGCGATGCGTACATTCCTTACCGCACTCGCTTTCAGTGCACTGGTTTCTCCCCTGGCCAACGCCGATACCACCAAGACCGCGATTGGTAGTGGTGTCGGCGGCGCGCTCGGCAATATCGTCGGCCAGCATCTGGGCGGCAGCACAGGTGCCGCGATCGGCGCCGGCCTCGGCGGTGCTGCCGGTGGCGCCATCAGCTCACGCAACAAGACCGAAGCTGCATTGGGCGGCGGCCTGGGTGCCTCCGCCGGCTCCGTGCTGGGCAACCAGTTCGGTGGCGGCACGGCCTCGACCATTGGCGCAGGCCTGGGTGGTGCAGCCGGTGGTGCTCTGGCCAACGAGATGGCCGACAGCAACCGCAACGAATCCCGCTACCGCGATAACGGCCATCGTCATGGCAAGAAGCACCACAAACGCCATCACAAACACCGTCACCGTTAATCCATATACAACCAAGGGCGCCTTCAGCGCCCTTGGTCGTTCAAGAGACCTTCAACGCCTCCATCGCCAACCGCAATGTTTCAGGTATCGCAGCCGGCCGGTTGCTCGACCTGTCGACGAACACATGCACGAAGCGCCCAGCGGCGCAGGCTTGCTCTTCCCCTTCCTTGAATACCGCCAGCTCGTACTGCACCGAACTGTTGCCCAGATTGCCGACTCGCAAGCCGATCTCGATGTGCTCGGGAAAGGCAATCGACGCGAAGTAGTCGCAGCTCGAACTCACCACGAACCCGACGATTTCACCGCGATGAATATCCAGCCCCCCCACTTCGATCAGGTAGGTGTTCACCGCGCTGTCGAAATAGCCGTAATAGGTGACGTTATTGACGTGCCCGTACAGGTCGTTGTCATGCCAGCGCGTAGTGATCGGCTGGAAGTGGCGATAGTGCTCGCGCAGGTGCTGCGGCTGCTGCATGGGACGACGCCTCGGATAAGAGAGAAGCCGGCATGGTGCCGGCCCTCATCGACGCTGACAACCTACAGCGAGAGACGCGCAGCTCGGTTAGTAAGCGACCTGATAGATCGCCAGCGCATGGGCCTGGGTCATCTCCCGGGGATTATTGGCCAGCAGACGCTCATGCAGCATGGCATCGGTCGCCAAGCGCGGCAGCAGAGACTGGTCAACGCCTATATCGCGCAGACGCGCAGGCAGGCCACTGCGCTCGCTGAGATCGACCAGTTCGATGATGAACTGCTCGGTGTGATCCGTAGCATCGCCCGCACGAAGGCGCTCGCCCAGCAGCAGCGGTGCCAGCTCTTCATAGAGCGGCGCGGCGACAGATGCGTTGAAGCCCAGCACATGGGGCAGCAGCACCGCCGTACTCACGCCGTGCGGTACCTGGCAATGCCCGCCGAGGGGATACGCCAGAGCATGTACGGCTGCCAGCGGCGCATTGGCATACGCCTGCCCGGCAAGACAGGAACCCAGCAGCATGGCCTGCCGGGCCTCGAGACTGCCGCCGTTATGTACCGCTTCGTCGAGATTGGCACCGAGCAATCGCAAAGCCTCGCGAGCGAGCATGTCGGACAGCGGATTCTTGCGCCGCGCGCCGGTATAGGCCTCCACCGCATGCCCCATCGCCAGCATGCCGCAGGCTGCGGTTACGGGTGCAGGCAATTGCAGAGTGAGATCGGCATCGAGCAGCGCCAGATCTGGCAGCAGACGAGCCGACACCACCGCAATACGCGTTGAATGGGCCGTGGTAACCACCGCGATGGGCGTAACTTCGGAGCCGCTACCTGCAGTAGTTGGCACCTGGATCAACGGCAACCGCTGCCCAACGGCCTTGTCGACACCATACAAATCACTTAGCGACTGCCGGCAATCCGGGTGCGCCAACAAGGCAACCAACTTGGCCACATCCAGCGAGCTGCCACCACCGAAGCCGACGATCAGACTCGCCTGTACGTTCTTGGCGAATTGCGCCGCACTGCTTACCACGCTCTCCGGGGCACCGGCCGTCACACCGTCGAATACGTGCAGCGCCACGTCACTGCCTGCGAAAGCTGCCCGTACCTCTTCGAAAAAATCGAGCCGCGCTACACCGGCATCGGTGATCAGCACCACCGAGCGCGCTCCCCATGCTCTACACAAGGGAACGAGCCGTTGCACGGCTCCCGGTTCGCAGATGAGATGGGCGGCTGTAGCAAAACTAAATGGCTGCATGACGCTTTCCTCTTCTTGTGATGCGCGCGAATGTGCGCGTGAAGGCCATGCTCCTTGTGCTGTCACCCTGGCAAGGCCCATGTACTCATAGTAGGTCGGGAAACATCATCTGCCTCGTGGAGCCCGCCTTAGCTGCCGCTCGTCGACTACTTCATGCTGGCTAACAGGCCAGGTGGCCGCACGCAGTCTTTCAAGCATCTTGCCTTTGCATTTTGGCTGGAGCGCCACAGCCCAGTAACCATGCGCCTTTGGCGCGCATCGACATATATCGACGCCGTTGGGCGACATTCTGCTGCCGAAAAAGTGCTAGTCCATCCGGTTCTTGGGGTTATGACACATCCGCCTAAGGAAGACGTTTCTCCGGGCTTAGACTGGAAACATCGAAACGAAGATGGAGGTGACTCATGCCCCTTTCTATCGACGGCATGAATATCGGGCAGTACAGCTATCGCCCAGTCGGCAACGTTGGTAATGGTCTGCAAACCAATCAACTGGAGCGAGTGGCACCTGCTACTCAGCGGCTGGACGATGCTCAGGAGCGCTTGCTGGAACGCCAGCGTCTTGAACAGGATCGTCAGGAGCAACTGCGTGAGGCGCGTGACGAGCGCATTGCCCAGCAGGATCAACAGCAAGAACGCGCCCTGCAATTACGCCAGGAACGTCAAGACGCAGTGCAAGCGCTCAACGAGCAGCTACGTGAACAGCGCCTTGAGGCTCTGCAGGAACAGCGTCAGGAAGCGCTCAACCCGCTCTCGGCCGAGAGTCTGGCAAGGCAGCGGACGCAGCTGGAAACTGTTCCAGCGGCCAGCAACGGTTATCAGGTCAGCCCGCGATTAGCCGAGCAAGCCATCTCGACTTACCGGCAGACCGAGTCACCAGACTTTATCGGTCGTAGCCTGGTTGCCTGATAAACGAAACAGGCCCTGTGTAGCGTCACACCAAGCGACGCCACAAAGGGCCTGTTTTTTATATGCGGGATAGAGCTTTGAGGATCATGCGCTTACTCAAGGGAGTAAGCGCATCGAAGGATCACTCCTTGCCGAGCGCCTCCTGACGCTCCAGAAATTCTTCCTGCAGCAGCGCATCGGAGTTCTCCGCTTCGCTGGCATCCAGTTCCTGCTCGAGATGCCCGGTGCCGACCGCCTTGCTTTCCAGTTTGCCGACCAGATGCTCCAGCGCGTGGCGCATTTTCTCGGCGGCGCCCTCTACAGCCTGATCCAGCGATTCGGCCTTGTGGGTGACCGAAAGCGGCTGATGGCCCTTGGGCCGCGCTTCGATCTGGCAGCGCTTGTCATCGGCGCCGCTCTTGCTGCCGTTCTCGTCGCTGATGTGCACTTCGACACGCGACAGAAACTCCTCATAACGCTCCAGCCGATCCGCCACCGATGCGCCCACCCATTCCTGGAGACGCGCACTGCCTTCGATATGGTTGCTGTTCACTTGAACTTGCATGTGATTCCTCGCTTTTGACGGGTCTACAAGCTTGGAGGCAACAGATCAGAACTAGGTTCCTGCTGTTTGCCCTAACGCCAAGATACGCAGCAAGGGCAAACAGTGAAAGGATGATCAGAAGCGATCGCGGATAACCACTTCATCGAACGGCAGCTTGCCGATCCGCGGTTTGGCGTCGATGGCCTTCTTGCCGACCGCGACCATCAGGCCGATCACGTGGTTGTCCGGCAGGTTGATCAGCTTGCCCACAGCGTCGAAATCGAAGCCGTCCATGGGGCAGGAATCCAGGCCCTTGCCACGCGCGGCCAGCATCAGCGTCTGCGCCATCAGGCCACAGCTGCGCATGGTTTCATCGCGTTGTACCTGGGGCTTGTCGCGGTAATAGGTGTCGATGGCACCCGCCATGTACTGCTGCACCTCCACCGGCGCGCCTTCCCACACGCGGCTGACATTCTTTTCCCAGCTATCGACCTGCGCACAAATCACCACCAGCATCGAGGCATCGGTCATTTGCGCCTGGCCCCAGCCGGCTTCACGGATCTGCTGACGCAACGCCGGATCACTGACCTCGACCAGTCGTACATGCTGCAGGTTGAAAGCTGACGGCGCGAGCAGAGCCAGCTGCAACAGCTCGCTCTTCTCTTCGTTGCTGAGGGTAAAACCGGCGTCGTAACCCTTGATGGCGCGGCGGCTGCGGATGGCTTCGTCGATATGCATGGATAACTCCGGAAACGGTGATGGAAAAACTCTCCGCCATGCTAGGTAAGCAGCCGAGACAAAGCCACCGGGCTTTTGCGATGCAATTCATCGCCTGCAACGATTTATTCGAACCCCACTCGGCTTAGCCAGTCGATTACCCATGACCTGCAGTCAGCGCCTACCTTGCGGGTGCATTGAGCCGCCTCCGTTACGGCAAGGGTTTACAAGATATCCCTTGAGGCTCTATTACGGCTGTTCCATAGGAACGTTCGAGCGTTAAGCTGTCGACCATGACCCACCCGCCTTACATCTCCGCTCCCACTGCCGACGCTGCCACACTCAAGGTGGCGGGGGACTGGACGCTTGCCCATTACGGCGCGCTGGTGGTTCAGGTAGACGCTATCAGGCGCAACCTGGCGAATGATCTGCATGCAGACCTCAGCGAACTGGACGCCCTGGATACCGCCGGCGCCAGCTTGCTGGTGGAGTTGCTCGGCGCCGAACGTCTGATCCTGTTACTGCCCAAAGCAGCACTCAGCGACGAACGCCGCGCCTTGCTACACACCGTTGCCACGGCTATGCAACAGGATCAGCAGGCTCCTGAGCATCCCACCCACTCGACCTACCGTGAGTTCTTCGGCCATATCGGCGAAGTGGTGGAAGGTGTTTGGCACAAGGCCGTCGGGTTGCTGGGGTTCGTTGGCCTAACGCTCAGCAGCATGCTGCTGATTTTGCTCAACCCGCGCCGCTGGCGGCTGACATCCCTGGCTTCGCACCTGGAACAGATCGGCCTCAATGCGGTGCCCATCGTCGCCCTGCTGACGTTTCTGGTGGGCGCTGTGGTGGCATTCCTTGGCGCGACCATCCTGACCGACTTCGGCGCGACCATCTACACGGTCGACCTCGTGGCATTCTCGTTCCTGCGCGAATTCGGTGTGCTGCTCACCGCCATTCTCATGGCCGGTCGCACGGCCAGCGCCTTCACCGCACAGATCGGCTCGATGAAGGCCAACGAGGAAATCGACGCGATCCGCACCCTGGGTCTCAATCCCATGGAACTTCTGGTGTTGCCGCGGGTGTTCGCCATGCTCATCGCCCTGCCGCTGCTGACTTTTATTGCCATGCTGTGCGGCATGATCGGCGGCGCCATGGTGTGCATGCTGACGCTGGATATCTCGCTGACGATGTTCATCAACGTGCTGCAGGAAAATATCCCGATCAATCACTTCCTGGTGGGCATGCTCAAGGCGCCGATCTTCGCCTTTCTGATCGCCGTGATCGGCTGCCTGGAAGGTTTCAAGGTCACTGGCAGCGCGCAGTCCGTGGGTGAGCGCACCACGTCCAGCGTGGTGCAATCGATCTTCGTGGTGATCGTGGTGGACGCCCTGGCCGCGCTGTTTTTGATGGAGATGGGCTGGTGAGTGACGACGCGATCATTCAGGTCCGCGACCTGACCAATCAGTTCGGCCCACAGGTGGTGCATCAGCACCTGAACCTGGATCTGTACCGCGGCGAAGTGCTCGGTGTGGTCGGCGGCTCGGGCACTGGCAAGTCGGTACTGCTGCGCACCATCGTCGGCCTGCGCCAGCCCAACGCCGGCACGGTGCGGGTATTCGGCGAAGATCTGCTGACGCTATCGGCGCAACGTCGTTCCGAACTGGAACGTCGTTTCGGTGTGCTCTACCAGCGAGGCGCCCTGTTCTCCTCACTCACCGTGCTGGAAAACATCGCTCTGCCGCTGATCGAACATGCCGGGCTCAGCCGCGCTCATGCCGAGCGCCTGGCCGAATCCAAGGTCGCGCTGGTCGGCCTGCCCAGCCATGCTGGCGACAAGTACCCAACCGAACTGTCTGGCGGCATGATCAAGCGAGCCGCACTGGCCCGCGCCCTGGCGCTGGAGCCGGACATCCTGTTTCTCGACGAGCCGACTGCAGGCCTCGATCCGATTGGCGCCGCAGCTTTCGATCAATTGATTCGCACCCTGCGCGATGCCCTGGGCCTCAGTGTTTTCCTGGTCACCCACGATCTGGATACGCTTTACACCTTGTGTGACCGAGTTGCAGTGCTGTCGCAGAAGCGCGTACTGGTGGCCGATACGCTTGACGTGGTGGCCGCTACAGACGACCCATGGATTCACGACTATTTTCACGGGCCGCGCGGACGCGCTGCCGAGCAGGCCGCTGTGCCTAGGAGCTTTTAATGGAACCGCGCGCCCATCACGTACTGATCGGGATGTTCACGGTGGCGATAGTCAGCGCCATCCTGCTATTCGCCCTGTGGCTGGGTAAATCCAGCGCCGACAAGCAGTTCAACTATTACGAAGTGATTTTCGCGGAAGCGGTCAGCGGTTTGTCTCAGGGTAGCGCCGTGCAGTACAGCGGCATCCGCGTCGGTGACGTCACCAGCCTGACGCTCGACCCGCAGGACCCGCGCAAGGTGCACGCGAATATCCGCATCACCAGCGCGACCCCCATCAAGGAAGACACCCGCGCCCGCCTGACCATCACCAACATCACCGGTGGTGCGGTGATCCAGCTGCACGGCGGCTCGCCCGAGAGCCCGCCTTTGAAAGCCAGCAATGGTGGTACGCCGGTGATCATCGCCGACCGCTCGCCACTGTCACGGTTGATGGCCAACGGCGAAGACCTGATGGTGAGCGTCACTCGCCTGCTGGATCGCGCTAACGCCATGTTTTCCCGTGAGAACACCCAAAATATCGCCAAGACCCTACGCAACCTCGAGCAGATCACCGCCAGCGTATCCGAGCAACGCGACGAGCTGCGTGAAGCGCTGACCCAGATGAGCACCGCCGGGCGCGAAGCGGCTGCCCTGATGAAAAACGCCAACCAGCTGTTTACCGGCCCGGCCCAGAACACCCTGGACAGTGCCGAGCGCTTGGTGACCTCGCTGGAGCGTACCAGCACCAACATCGAACAACTGCTGCAGGACAACCGCGCCGCCCTCGACGGCGGTATGCAGGGCATCGGCGAGCTGGGCCCGGCCATCAACGAACTGCGTGACACCCTCGGCTCGCTGCGCTCGTTCTCGCGGCGACTGGAAGAAGATCCCGCCGGCTACTTGCTGCGCAGCGACAGCATCAAGGAGTTCCAACCATGAAAGCATTCGCCACCGCTGGCGCCCTGTTGCTGACCGGTCTGCTCAGCGCCTGCTCGATTCTTCCCTCGGGCGAAGCGCTGAACGTTTACCTGCTGCCCAGTAACCTGCCGGTACGCGCCTCGGATGCGCTGCAGCAGGACTGGTCCCTGCGGGTCAACCGCCCGCAAAGCAGCCAGTTGCTCGACAGCCCACGCATTGCCGTGTTGCCCGAGGGCGATCTGATCAGCGCTTATCAAGGCGCACGCTGGAGCGACCGTGCCCCCGCCCTGTTTCGTGATCGGCTGATCGGCGCCTTTCTCGATGATGGCCGCGTCGGCGCCGTCAGCAGCGACGAAGGCCGCCTGCAGGCCGACCTCGAACTGAGCAGTGATTTGCGTGCGTTTCAGACCGAATACCGCAATGGCCGGCCGGAGGTGCACATTCTGCTCGACGCCCGGCTGGTACAGGGAGGCAACCAGCGCATTCTCGCCAGCCGTCGCTTCGAAGTGCGCCAGATCGCAAGCGATGTCGCCGTGGAGTCGGTCGTAAAAACGTTCGGTACCGCCAACGACCAGCTCTCGCGCCAGTTGATCGACTGGGTAATTGAGCAAGGCCAGCGCAACGCACCGAATACCAGCAAGCCTTGAGCAGTGCACGGCATTGCATGCCAAACCTAAACCGTAGGGTGGGTTAGGTGCTTGTCACACAACCTGAGGACATAGATTTTCCGCAGCACCTTAACCCACCATGGGTGCAGCACCGGCTATCGCCTGGCGGGTTACGCGTCGCGCCACGAATATCGTAGGGCGGATTAGCGAAGCGTAATCCGTCGTTTACCGCCAATGAATGCAAATGTCATAGATCGCTCCCGGATTACGCCTACGGCTAATCCAGGCTACGGTTCTACGTGACGTCACAACAAAACGGCCGATGTGAGCGATCACACCGGCCGTTTGTTTTGCCGCTACCGCAGACGTCAGGCGAAGACGATTTCCTCGCCTTCGACCTTGCCGATCACGGTGCTACCCGGATTGAACTTGCCCGCCAGAATCATCTGCGCCAGCGGGTTTTCGATCCAGCGCTGGATTGCACGCTTCAAAGGCCGCGCACCGTATACCGGGTCATACCCCACGGCGACCAGCTTATCCATGGCCTCATCGGACAGTTCCAGGCTCAGCTCACGCTCGGCCAGACGCTCCAGCAGACGGCTGAGCTGAATACGCGCGATACCGGCGATCTGCTCACGGGCCAGCGGCTCGAACACCACCACTTCGTCGATGCGGTTAACGAACTCCGGACGGAAGTGGTTACCCACCGCATCCATCACCGCCGCACGCTGCGCCTCACGGTCGCCGACCAGCTCCTGAATCTGCGCCGACCCCAGGTTGGAGGTCATCACGATCACCGTGTTCTTGAAATCCACGGTGCGGCCATGGCTGTCGGTCAGGCGGCCATCTTCGAGCACCTGCAGCAATACGTTGAAGACATCCGGGTGAGCCTTCTCGACCTCATCGAGCAGCACCACCGAATAGGGCTTGCGGCGTACCGCTTCGGTCAGGTAGCCGCCCTCCTCGTAGCCAACGTAGCCTGGCGGCGCACCGATCAGGCGAGCCACGGAATGCTTCTCCATGAACTCGGACATGTCGATGCGCACCAGTGCCTCCTCGGTATCGAAGAGGAACTCGGCCAGCGCCTTGCACAGCTCGGTCTTGCCGACGCCGGTCGGGCCGAGGAACAGAAACGAGCCGCTTGGGCGATTCGGGTCGGATAGGCCAGCGCGTGAACGACGCACCGCATTGGCCACGGCAACCACTGCCTCATCCTGACCGATAACGCGCTGGTGCAGCAGCCCCTCCATCTTCAGCAGCTTGTCGCGCTCACCTTCGAGCATCTTCGACACCGGGATGCCTGTCCACTTGGAGACCACCTCGGCAATCTCCTCCTCGGTCACCTTGCTGCGCAGCAACTGGTTTTCAGTTTTGCCATGCTGGTCGACCATCTGCAGGCTGCGCTCCAGATCGGGAATCACCCCATACTGCAGCTCGGCCATGCGGTTCAGGTCGCCCTTGCGGCGCGCCGCTTCGAGTTCGGTGCGCGACTGTTCGATCTTCTGCTGGATCTGCGCCGAACCTTGGACTTCGGCCTTTTCCGACTTCCAGATTTCATCGAGGTCGGAATACTCCTTCTCCAGCTTGGCGATATCGTCCTGCAGCTTGGCAAAGCGCTTCTTGGCAGCCTCGTCCTCCTCCTTGCGCAACGCCTGAGCCTCCACCTTGAGCTGAATCAGACGACGATCCAGGCGGTCGAGCACTTCCGGCTTGGAGTCGATTTCCATGCGGATGCGGCTGGCCGCTTCGTCGATCAGGTCGATGGCCTTGTCCGGCAACTGACGATCGGTGATGTAACGGTGGCTGAGCTTGGCCGCAGCGATGATCGCGCCGTCGGTGATCGCCACCTTGTGGTGTACCTCATAGCGTTCCTTGAGGCCGCGCAGGATGGCGATGGTGTCTTCCTCGCTCGGCTCATCGACCAGCACTTTCTGGAAGCGACGCTCCAGCGCGGCATCCTTTTCGATGAACTGGCGGTACTCGTTCAGGGTAGTGGCACCCACGCAATGCAGCTCGCCACGCGCCAGCGACGGTTTAAGCATGTTGCCGGCGTCCATGGCGCCCTCGGCCTTGCCGGCGCCGACCATGGTGTGCAGCTCGTCGATAAACAGGATGACGCGGCCTTCCTGCTTGGACAGCTCATTGAGCACGGCCTTGAGGCGTTCCTCGAACTCACCGCGGAACTTGGCGCCGGCAATCAACGAGCCCATGTCCAATGACAAAAGCCGCTTATCTTTAAGCCCGTCCGGTACTTCACCGTTAACGATGCGCTGCGCCAGACCTTCGGCAATGGCCGTCTTGCCCACACCAGGTTCACCGATCAGCACTGGGTTGTTCTTGGTACGCCGCTGCAGTACCTGGATGGTGCGGCGAATTTCATCGTCACGGCCAATCACCGGATCGAGCTTGCCCTCTTCGGCACGTTTGGTCAGGTCGACGGTGTATTTATCCAGCGCCTGGCGGGACTCTTCGATATTCGGGTCGTTCACGGCATCGCCGCCACGCAGGTTGTTGACTGCGTTCTCCAGAGCTTTGCGGCTAACACCCTGGCCGAGCAACAGCTTGCCCAGCTTGGTGTTGTCGTCCATGGCGGCGAGCAGCACCAGTTCGCTGGAGATGAACTGGTCACCTTTCTGCTGCGACAGGCGGTCGGCCTGATTGAGCAGACGTGCCAGATCCTGGGACAGGCTCACATCGCCGGTGGGGGTCTGGATCTTGGCCAGGTGATCGAGCTCTTTGCTCAAGGCTTCGCGCAGGCTGTTCACATCAAAGCCTACCTGCATCAGCAGCGGGCGGATGGTGCCACCCTGCTGGTCGAGCAGCGCCTGCATCAGGTGCAGCGGCTCGATGGCGGAATGGTCATGGCCGACAGCCAGCGACTGGGCATCGGAAAGGGCAAGTTGTAACTTGCTGGTCAAACGGTCGATTCGCATAGCGTCATCCTTCCTTTATAGGGCAGGCCAGCGCGGTGCATGCGCCTAAACCAATAACCTGCCGAGATGGAGAATAGATGAGGCCGATTGTGCGCGTTTCAAGCGGGGTGATTTTGATAAGGGTCAGATGAGTGCTGAATGGTTGAGCAGCGATACCCGGGAGGCCTGCCTTAGCGATCTGCCAACCAGATCAGCGAGGCGAAGCGGCCGGTCTGGGCGGCGCGACGGTAGGAATAGAAGCGTGAGTCATTGACGGTGCAGAATCCCCCGCCATACACCGCGCTAATACCGCGTGCGGCAAGCCGAATGCGCGCTAACTGGTAGATATCCGCCATAAAGCGCCCGGCATTCTCGCTCGGCACAAAGGCACTGGCCGCCTGGGCATGCAGGCTGACGAAAGCCTCGCGCACTTCGGCGCCGACCTCGAATGACTGCGGGCCAATGGCCGGGCCCAGCCAGACCAGAGTTTCCTCAGGCTCGATGGCAAGCGCATCGAGCGTGGCCTCCAATACACCACCGGCCAACCCACGCCAGCCAGCATGAGCGGCCGCCACACGAGTGCCTGCGCGGTCGCAGAACAATGCAGGCAGGCAGTCGGCGGTCATCACCGTACAGGCGACGCCCGTCGTAGCCGTCCAACTGGCATCGGCTTCCTCGACGCTCTCCGGGTCAGCCTGAGCGACAGCGATGCCGTGCACCTGCTGCAACCAGGCCGGGCGGCAACCCAGCTGGCTCAGGAGCCGCTGACGATTCTTGACCACAGCCTGCGGATCATCCTCGACATGCGCGGCGAGGTTGAAGCTGTCGTAGGGCGCCGCACTCACGCCACCCGCCCGAGTGGTCACGCAGGTGCGTACCCACTCGGGAGCGGGCCAATGCGGCGTGAGCCAGTCATGGGCCTTGTCACTCATCCAATAAACGCCTCGCGATCCTGGCGCAGCAGCGTCAGCAACCAGACGAAATCATCGGGCAAAGGCGATTGCCACTTCATCCGTTCACCGGTAAGCGGATGATCCAGCTCGAGGAAACGGGCGTGCAGGGCCTGACGCGGAAACTCTTTGAGGCTCTGCACCATGGTCTGACTGGCCGCAGGCGGGATGCGGAAGCGCCCGCCATACACAGGATCGCCGACCAATGGGTAGCCGATATGGCTCATGTGCACGCGAATCTGGTGGGTGCGCCCGGTTTCCAGCTTGACCCGGCTGTGGGTATGCGAACGGAAACGTTCGAGCACGCGGTAATGGCTGACCGCCGGCTTGCCGCCATCGGAAACGGCCATGCGCTGGCGCTGCGAGGAGCTACGACCGATAGGCGCGTTGATCTTGCCGCCTGCAGTGATCACGCCGATCACGATGCATTCGTAAATGCGGCTGACCGTACGCTTCTGCAACTGATCGACCAGGCGAGTCTGCGCCTCGATGGTCTTGGCCACCACCATCAGACCGGTGGTGTCCTTGTCCAGGCGATGCACGATGCCCGCCCGCGGCACGTTGACGATGTCCGGTACGTGGTGCAGCAGCGCATTGAGCAAGGTGCCATCGGCATGACCGGCAGCCGGGTGCACGACCAGCCCTGCGGGCTTGTCGATCACCAGAATGTGTTCGTCCTCGTAGACGATATTGAGCGCAATGTCCTGGGCGACCCATTCACCCTGGGCCTCCTGCTCGGCAGAAAGGGCCAGCACGGAGCCCCCGTGAACGATGTCACGGGGGCGTAGCACCTGACCATCGACGGTCAGATTGCCTTCCTTGATCCAGCCGGACAGGCGCGAGCGCGAGTGCTCGGCGAACAGCTGGGCGGCGACTTGGTCGAGGCGTTGACCGCCCAGATCGTAGGGCACCTCGGCGGATAACTGAATAGCCTGCTTATTAATAGATGACATGCTCGGCAACGGAGGGGGCATAGCCTTTGGTTTCAGCTACACGCTTGTGGTTAAATACGGCGTCTTTGCCCCAGGGGTACCGGGGGCGCTCATCATAACAGGACGGCCCTGCCCAAGACAGCCGCCGTCCCAGGGACGCAAGCCGCCATGCAAGTGAAACACCTGCTGCTGATCGCCATCCTCGCACTCACCGCCGCCTGTTCGTCCAAGGAAGTCCTGGATGAAAACCTCAGCGAGGCAGAACTCTATCAGCAGGCTCAGCAAGATTTGGATAACGGCAGCTACACCAGCGCCGTCACCAAGCTCAAGGCCCTGGAGTCCCGCTACCCGTTCGGGCGCTATGCCGAGCAGTCGCAGCTCGAGCTGATCTACGCGAACTACAAGAACGCCGAGCCGGAAGCCGCGCGCGCCTCCGCTGAGCGTTTCATCCGTCTGCACCCGCAGCATCCGAATGTCGACTATGCCTACTACCTCAAGGGCCTGGCTTCGTTCGACCAGGATCGCGGCATTGTGGCGCGCTTCCTCCCGCTGGACATGACCAAGCGTGACCCAGGTGCCGCCCGCGACTCCTACAACGAGTTCGCCCAGCTCACCAGCCGCTACCCGAACAGCCGCTACGCGCCAGATGCCAAGCAGCGCATGATCTACCTACGCAACCTGCTGGCTGCCTACGAAATTCACGTGGCCCACTACTATCTGAGCCGTGAAGCCTACGTCGCCGCCGCCAACCGTGGCCGCTACGTGGTGGAGAACTTTCAGGAAACGCCAGCCGTTGGTGACGGCCTGGCGGTGATGGTCGAGGCCTATCAACGCCTGACCCTCGATGACCTGGCAGCCACCAGCCTGGAAACCCTCAAGCTCAACTACCCGGATCATTCGAGCCTGGTCGACGGCCAATTCGTGCCACGCGAAGAAGATGCCGACAACCGCTCCTGGCTGGCCAAGGCCACGCTGGGCCTGATCGAAAGCGACGTGCCGCCGCCACCGAGCCAAACTCAGGCGAGCCAAGACGTGATTCGTCAGTACGAAGAAGCTGCGGATCAGATTCCGTCTGAACTGAAGCCGGAAAATCAGGGCGAGCAAAGCGAAGAGCCACAAGGCAGCAAGCGCTCTTGGTTCAGCTACATGACGTTCGGCCTGTTCGACTAAATAAGCGCCATACGCAGCAAGATGCCAGTCAACAGACTGGCATCTTGCATTTCGGCGGTGCAAAAACGCTGACCAAGCAACTGTCCGCCGTTCCCTTCCTTAGCTAAACTGGCGCATTCCTCTATATGAAGAGAGCGTCATGGGCCTGTTCCGCCTGCTGTTCTGGATTGCCATCATTTTTGCCGCTATCTGGGTGTGGCGCCGCTACGTCAGTGGTGGACGTCGGCGCCAGACGCCTCCGCCCACAGAAACCACGGCACCCATGGTGCGCTGCGCCTACTGCGGCGTGCACACGCCGCAGCAGCACGCGATACAACTGGCACAGCGCTGGTACTGCAGCCAGGCTCACCTCGAACAAGGCCCGAAGCCCGGTGCCCACTAGAGCTCTTGCGCTAAGCGGCCTTCAGGGCCGGCGTATTTTCAGGCTGTATCACTTTTATCGGCTGTTGATCGGCGTTTTGCTGGTTCTGCTTGTCTCCGCAGACCTGGATGCAGAACTGCTCGAGCTCGCGCACGTGCCGCTATTCCGGGGCGCTAGCTGGCTGTATCTAATCCTAAACATTTTTGTCGCGCTGATCGCTCATAACCCACGCAGCCTGGTTCAAGTGTTTGGCGTAGCCCTGGCCGACGTGATCCTGCTGTCCGCCCTGTTCTATGCAGGCGGCGGAACACCAAGTGGTATTGGCAACCTGCTGATCGTTGCGGTGGCGATCGCCAATATCCTCTTGCGTGGCCGAATCGGCATATTGATCGCGGCAAGCGCGGCGATAGGCCTGATCTACCTGACCTTCTATCTCAGCCTCGGCCACCCGCAGGCCAGCAGTCAGTACGTACAAGCTGGCGCACTGGGTGCTCTGTGCTTCACTGCAGCGCTGTTCGTACAAGGTGTGACCCGGCGCCTGCAAGTCAGTGAGAACCTCGCCGAGCAACGTGCCGCGGATGTAGCCGATCTCGAAGCCCTGAACAACCTGATCCTGCAGCGCATGCGTACCGGCATTCTGGTGGTGGACGAACAGCATCGCGTATTGCTGGCCAACCAGGCCGCCCTGGATCTGCTTGGACAAGAACACCTGTCCGGCAAGATTCTCGACCCGCACTGCACCGAGCTGGTCAAACGCCTGCAGTACTGGCTGGAAAACACCAGCCTACGCCCGGCCAGCTTGCAGGCGCGCGCCGACGGCCCGACTCTGCAACCCAGCTTCATCGCCCTGCAACGAGGTGGGCAGCGCCATACGCTGATCCTACTCGACGATATTTCACAGATCGCCCAGCAAGCCCAGCAGCTCAAACTGGTCGCACTGGGCCGGTTGACCGCCGGTATCGCTCACGAAATTCGCAACCCATTGGGCGCCATCAGCCACGCCGCACAACTGCTGCAGGAATCCGAAGACCTGCATGGGCCGGATCTGCGTCTGGCACAGATCATCCAGGATCACTCCCGGCGCATGAACCTGATCATCGAGAACGTCCTGCAGCTGTCCCGGCGGCGTCAGGCAGAGCCACAACTGCTGGATCTCAAATACTGGCTGCATCGCTTCGCCGCGGAGTTTCGCAGCACGGCGCCGGCCTCGAAAGTCCTCCACCTGGCCATCGAAGGCAGTAGCATCCAGACCCGCATGGATCCCAACCAGTTGACTCAGGTAATCACCAATCTGGTACAAAACGGTCTGCGTTACAGCGCCCAGCACAATCCCAAGGGCCAGGTATGGCTGAAACTGTTCCGCGATCAGCGCAGTGATCTGCCCGTGCTCGAGGTGCTCGATGACGGCCCGGGCGTGCCGCCAGACCAACTGCATCACATCTTCGAGCCTTTCTACACCACGGAAAACAAAGGCACCGGCCTAGGCCTGTATATTTCCCGCGAGCTTTGCGAAAGCAATCAGGCTCACCTTCACTACCAATCACGCGAAGGCAGCGGTGCATGTTTCCGCATTACCTTCGCGCATCCGCGAAAGATGAGCTGAACCGATGAACCGCCAGAGAGCCCTGATCGTCGACGACGAACCCGATATCCGCGAGTTGCTGGAGATCACCCTCGGGCGCATGAAGCTTGATACGCGCAGCGCCCGTAACGTCAAGGAGGCGCGCGAATGGCTGGCCAAGGAACCCTTCGATCTGTGCCTGACTGACATGCGCCTGCCGGACGGTACCGGCCTGGATATCGTGCTACACATCCAGCAGCGTTATCCGCAAACACCTGTGGCCATGATCACCGCCTTCGGCAGCCTGGATACCGCGATCAACGCCCTCAAGGCTGGCGCTTTTGACTTTCTCACCAAGCCTGTCGATCTCGGCCGCCTGCGCGAACTGGTGACCACCGCCCTACGCCTGCGTGAAGGTGACGATGACGACGCACAACCCGGCGCCAGCAGGCTGCTCGGCGAATCCCCTCCCATGCGCACCCTGCGGGCACAGATCCAAAAACTGGCACGCAGCCAGGCACCGGTGTATATCAGCGGCGAGTCCGGCAGCGGCAAGGAGCTGGTAGCGCGCCTGATTCACGAACAAGGGCCACGCCGCGAACGCGCCTTCGTACCGGTCAACTGTGGTGCCATTCCGTCGGAGTTGATGGAAAGTGAGTTCTTCGGTCACAAGAAAGGCAGCTTCACTGGTGCCATCGAAGACAAGCAGGGCCTGTTTCAGGCAGCCAACGGCGGCAGCCTGTTCCTCGACGAAGTGGCCGATCTGCCGCTGACCATGCAGGTCAAACTGCTGCGCGCGATCCAGGAGAAAGCCATCCGCAGCGTCGGTGGCCAGCAGGAGGTAGTGGTCGATACCCGCATCCTCTGCGCCACCCACAAGGATCTGGCCGCCGAAGTCGCTGCCGGGCGCTTCCGTCAGGATCTGTACTACCGCCTCAACGTCATCGAACTGCGCGTGCCGCCACTGCGCGAACGTCGCGAGGACATTCCGCTGCTGGCCGATGTGATGCTCAAACGCCTGAACGAAGGCATTGGCCTGCCCCCCGTGAAGCTCGATGGCCCAGCCCTCGACAAGCTGAAGAGCTACCGCTTTCCCGGTAACGTGCGCGAACTGGAAAACATGCTGGAGCGCGCCTACACACTGTGTGAGGGCGACGTGATCTGCGCCAACGACCTGCGCCTGGCCGACGCCGCACCGGCAGGCGAAAACGGCGATGCCAGCCTGGCGCAGATCGACAACATCGAAGACTACCTGGAAGACGTCGAGCGCAAACTGATCATGCAGGCTCTCGAAGAAACCCGCTGGAATCGCACCGCCGCCGCTCAGCGCCTGGGCCTGAGCTTTCGCTCGATGCGCTATCGTCTGAAGAAGCTGGGGATCGACTAGCTAACGACCGTAGCCTGCGATTGAGCGCAGCGATACCCAGGACGATCGTGCCTGACGGCGCTACGCCAACCGCCCGGACGGTGCATAAGGAGCAGGATCGATGATCGGCTCACGCCCCAGCATCAGATCCACCAGTAACTGGCAGGACGCCGGCGCCAACACCAACCCGTTGCGGTAATGCCCGCAGTTCAGCCACAGCCCCTGGTGACCAGGCACTTCGCCAATAAAGGGAATGCCCTCGGGCGATCCAGGCCGCAAGCCCGCCCAGTGCCCCACCACCTCGGCCTCCTTCAGCGCCGGCAATAACTCCTCGGCGGACGCGCGCAGGCTGGCCAGCGCGCCCTCGGTAGGCGTTTTGTCGAAGCCAACGTGTTCCAAGGTACTGCCAATCAGAATATGGCCATCGCGACGCGGAATGGCATAGCGCCCGCGGGCCAGCACCATGCTTGGCAGAAAACCCTCCGCGCATTTGAACAGGATCATCTGGCCCTTCACTGGCTCGACAAGTAAATGCAACCCAAGCTGCGCCAGCAACTGACCACTCCATGCGCCTGCCGCCACCACTATCCGCTCGCTATAGTGGTCACCAGAAGGACTGCGTACGCCAACTACCTGGCGCCCTTCACGGATAAAGTCGGTGACCGGCACATGTTCATGTAGAGAGACATTTGGCATTCTCAACAATGCCTCGCGCAGCGAACGAACCAGTCGTGGATTACGCACATTAGCAACGCCTGGCATGTGCAGCGCATGGGAAAAACCAGCTCCCAAGGGAACGGCAGCCTCAACCTCGGCAATCGGCACATCGAGCAAAACTCGCCCCTCACGAGCTGCCCAGTTCAGCGCCTGGTCAGCATCGTCGAGATCAAGCCAATACAGGCCGGTAACATAAACCTCGGGATCGATCCCACTGATCGGAACCAGCTCCTCGGTAAAATGTGCATAGAAATCCTGCGACCAATGCGCCAAGGCCGTTACCGGCTGGCTGTAACGCCACGGATACAAGGGAGAAACGATACCGCCCCCCGCCCAGGAAGCCTCCTGCCCCGCACCCTGAGCATCCAGAACGCTGACCGGAATACCCGCACGGCCCAATAAATAGGCCGAAAGCAGGCCAATTGCACCCGCACCGACGACCAAAACGCGACTACCACTCATCTCATCCCCGAAAAACAAAAGGGGAGGCAATGCCTCCCCTAGATCAAACCGAGCTTACAGCTTTAACGACGCCAGCATTTATCGTTATCAGGCGTTTTGGCCCCAATGGCATTGATGGTCATCGACTCACAATCGTCTCCGCCCAATACGCCGGCTGAGGTCACTGTCAGCAAGTAACCACCATCACCGGCCTCCCCATCGCCAAAGGTAACGGTGAAGATACCGTCTATAATCCCCTCATCCGGGATGGCGTCAGTGTAAGCGCCATTTTGCGAGTAATGCCGCTCTACCAGTTGGGCTGTATTGAGCAATAAACTGGCGGCCTCGGCACGCCGGGTCTTTTTCACATATTCGGTGTAACTCGGATAAGCGATCGCAGCGAGAATACCGATGATAGCCACCGTCACCATCAGCTCGATAAGCGTAAATCCTTTCTGGGACATCGATACTCGCCTCATTGCAATTGACGCCACATGATACGCCCACTCACTGAGGAGCGGCGCCCGGCTTCGTCAAGGGTCTTTACCGCGCCGCTGGACAGCAAAATGATCTTGGTTTGAGTTGTCTTCTCATCGCCCTGGTCGATAATTACTGGCAAACCAGGCAAGCCACCGTCAAGATTAACACCGGAAACCCTTTTGTCCTTATCGTCGACTTTTCCATCGCCATTAGTATCAAGCACCGCATAATTAAGCATCGAGCCACTGAAGAGATCCAATTCAACTAAACGACCCGAACCATTGCTTTCGCAAGGATCATTGGCGTCGACCTTGGCCGTGACGAACACCACGCGCCCCAAGGTGGTGAGAGCCGGATAAATCACACGCTCCCCCTGCTGCGTGTTGCCATATTGCAAAGGCAAATACCAGCCTTTATGCGCACTCCAGTCCACTGGGGTCTCGCTGGTTTCTATATAAGTTTCATTATTTTCGGTAATTTCTTTGGTAATAGACTGAGCCAGCAGCTCGCTTTTCTGAATGGCGCCCACAGAATTGGATGGATCCCAGATTGCATAGAAAGCCTGCTGCGTTTTGTCTACCTTATCTGCCACTTCATTGAACTTGCCCGTACCGAACAACACGAGGTGCCCCCCCTCTTCGTGATCGACAATGAGCGGCTGCGCGCTGATAGGGTGCCCAGCCCCCGCCTCGAACAACTTGGAAGCTGTGAATGCGGCCCCATTGAACTCCCACATGTTACCGCGAAGATCGCCTGCGTAAATCTTCTCAATTTGACCTTGGGCGTTGACAACAGCCTGTGGAGAAGACAGCCCATTGCCGCTGGCACGTTCCGCAGCAGTGCCTTTGTCATTCGCATCGACAACAACGTTGCTCAATACAGAGCCATCGGACAGTTTGACAACATAAAGTACCGCCTTGCCATCGTAGCTTCCGTAACCATTACCAAATACCGCAACCCACTCATTCTCTTTGTTACGCGCAATCAGCGGTTTAGAGTAGGTATAACCTAGGTCATTGAGCTTATTGGATGGCGTATTGGTCGCCGGTGGGGAGATTTCCCAGAGTGCCTCAACGGTGTCGCCACCATCGGCCCCGAAGAGTTTCACACCAAACATGCTTTTGCCACCGGCACCCATTCCGGAGACCGCTACGGTCGACCATTTATTATTGAGTTGTGCATCACCAACAGTAATCTGGCCATCCACCATGAATCGGTGCGAGCCACTGGTCGCATAGTTCTCCTTTGCCACTATGCTCAAGGATGACAGCAGCGCCGAGGGCATATAGCCATAGCGATGGCTGCCGTTATTGGCATTGATTACATGAAAGAGACCATCGTTACCATTGACCAGTAAGCTACTGGTCATGCTGCTTTTTTTAGTTTCGAGATAAGCCGTGTAGGTGCTGTCCCCCGAAGCCGTTTTATCCTCAGGCGCAGCGCGCTCCAGAGTGGAGTTGACGATATCACCAAGCAAAACCGTACGATTTCGCAACCCAGTCGCATTGGTACCCTTCAGCCATTCAATCAGGCTCGCACCGTTCAGAGGAGAGGTAACCGTGGCATCAATTTGAGCCTTTTGTGGAGCGGAAAGGTTATTGTAGCTAAGTGAAACGATACTAGCGCCTGTTCCACTTTTGTATGTCTGGTACTTAGCTCCATTCTTAGCTGGTGTAATGGTCGTATCCGTCGTCCATATAGGAGCAGCCGCTGCTCGCCCTGTTTTGGGATCCAGCTTATACGCCTCGATCGTTCCGCGCCAATCCTTGGGATCATAGAGCGTCTTGTAGTAAAAAGTAGACGTAGTCAGAGTAGCGGAGCTCGAAGCACCAGCACCACCAGACCCCGCAGTAGCCGCAATCTCATTGATGGCCTGACTCAGGCTTGCGTTAAGTTGGTCAGCGTTGTTTGCAGTAAAGTAACGCCCCTGGCCATACCGTGCCGCGTCCGAAAGCATCTGGTTCGCGGTCGCAAAACCCACTGTATAGGTTTTCATGTTTTGCTTCTGGAAAGGTGCAGCATTGAAACTCTTGCCTGCCAAGTCTTTATCCGTGGTATTACGCAAGTCAATGTCATAAGCAAACTTGGCGATATCATCCAGGTACAGCGTCCCACCTTCACCGTCACCGCCAGTGCCGTCGTTATTCACACCATCCCAGTTAGGCAGGCTGCCCGCACCAGTACGAGCCGTAGTTTGGGGATCGTTGGTTGGAAAAGTCTGATCGAAGGTAGGCAACCCATCAGTCACCACGACGCCGAAATTAGCCTGGCAACGGTACTGAATGGGGCTTTTATAAAGATTATTCTCCACACCGACAGTGGTTATCCCTTGAAAACGGGATAAACCACGAAAATACCGCGTAGCTTCATAGTAAGTTTCCGCAAGCGGTGTGTTGGAAGTGGCCGTTACGCCAGCAACCGTAGTTTTGAATGCATCAAAGTTGTTTTGTGCCTGGGTTTGGCTGACCAGCTCTGCCCCACTGGGTCCTACGGAACGCGAAAAGTCCAGCACTTCACGGCGAAGACTACCGCCTGGCCCGCTGTCTTGACCGGCGGGCGCATTGAAGGTGATCAGTCCGTAACGCAGGCCACGATTATTCGTGACGATGTCGGTCGTAACCTTACGCGCCACGTTCATTCGATAATCCGTCGGGATAGCTGACGCCGCAATATTATTTACTACCAGATAACGAAGATAATTACCCTTGTATCGAGTACTACCACCGCCAACAGGATCTGGCATCAGCATGCAACGCTGAGTATTACCAGTGCGAAACAACCGGTATCCCGTAGAGCAGGTCGACTGCAAGACGCTGCCGAGGTAGTAAGTATCATCAACCGTAACCGTTCCCCAGTTGTTACATGCCCCCCGGTTATTTGTACCAACACAACGATCTATCGACGCATACGTAGTACTGTCAACGTAGCCAGAATGCCAAATAATGCTATCCATACTGCCGGAGTTATCGAGCAGGATCATCACGTTCGGCGTGACCGCCGTCGCACTTAGAATGGGCGCCTGAACAGGAGTAAACGCATAGAGAGGCGCTGACAGGAAAGCCGTTAATAAAAAGCCAATCCCCACTAAAAATGAACGCTTCATGATTCGAATTCCCCGAAAATAATTATCTTGCATATACGCTTTCCAGTACGGTGCGTGCATTGCCCACATCGGAGACAGCTGTTATTCGATAAAGCGTTGCTGATCCCCCACTGGCATTAACGCGACTGGCAACCCGCGAAGATGTCCCGAGCAGCTGTATATAATAATATGTATTATTTCCCGAAACCGTGAACCATGTATCGCAAGCGGCACTAGAACCAGCAGCGCTGGAAGTTATAGTTGTCGTATCAGGCCCCCTGCAACCATTATCTCCACAGGAGCTACAGCTGGGGTTTCCATTTGCAACTACGCCTTCACCTTCACGTAGCGCTGCTTCGGCTAATTGAAAGCTCTGGTTTTTCAACCTGGTATTACCTGCCATCTTTTCTTGCATGCCCGCGCCCCGCATCGCAGCAACACCGATAATAGTCAGCAACAACAAAAAAATGAGACTGACGAACAGCGCCATACCATTCTGTTTATTCATTGAACGTTTCATAGTGTGTACCTTAAGGCAGGCGATTACGTAGCGCGGCCACAACAGTGTAAGTCTGATTAGACGCGCGACCATCGGCATCAGTCATCGTCAACGAAAGGCGAACACTGCGTATCAACGCAGCATCACTTACTGTGCCCGTATAAGTACCCGTTACATAAGTATCGCCTGCATTAGGCGCCAACCCAAAACTGACGGAAAAGTCAGATACGCCGCTCACCAAAGGCTGAGCCTGACTTGAACCAGAAGCAACGAACAGCGTGTCAGAATCTGCGTCGTACTCGTATGCTAATTTCCTGATGGGAAATGCAAGCTCTCCTGCTCCTGGATTTGCCGAGCCGTCATGCACTGTTCCCGCTGTCAGGCAATCCGTCGTTATCGTCCAGGTCGAACTGGAACTGCCTGCTAGACCGTCTGCCACACTGGCTGTAACCAGGCTAAGTTTTTTCTCGCTCTCATTCCACTGAATGGGAAAGGCAAAATCATCCTGTGGGTTGGCCAGCGCACTGACAGGCAGGCAGCCGAACATTCCAGCCATGCGTATGTCCTGAACCATGCGGCTTAGCACATAACGTGCGTCTTCCTGGAGTCGCGAACTGGCGTCCTGAGTCAAATAGGATTGTTTGGCGCTGGCAAATATTTGCGTAATGCCCAATACCACTACGATACCCAGGGTCACCGCAATCATCACCTCAACCAGACCGAAGCCTTTTTCAGCCTTGTTCATTCGATGCTCCCACCGCCGGCACTGCAACTTCGGATGTAATCTGGATCTGCCCTTGCTCACCGGAGTTTCCTCCGCCAGCTGCCTTATTGGCGCGCGACTCCGACCATGTAATGGTTACCGTAACCGTAGTGCCAGTAACTGCGATAGAGCCCTCTCCCCCAGTAAGATTACCGACATTGGTGGCGAAGTCGGCCTGATCGTGCTCGAGAATAGTCGAAGGACTTGAAGGGGGGCTCGCTATACTCGTCATATCGTAATTATTCAGAGTGCTTGAGTCTGCATTGGCCCGAATGCGATCCAAAATATCGTAGGCTATAAAAGTAGCTTGAGAGGTTGTACGGGCACTGTCCGTGTACTTTAACGCATTCAGTTGTAAAGCCGCCGCCCCGAGCAAACCAATGGCGGTAATAAAAACGGCCACCATTACTTCAATCAATGTAACGCCACGCTCACGCCCATAATTAAGAGAGCCGGCCATTAGCAATCTCCCGCCATCAGGATTCGTCCGGTAGGGCAAAGTTTTAAAATTTTAGTGGTACTGCCCCGAGTGTAATCAAAGTTCACTCCATCATCCTCTACACCACCGAGATTATCGAAAATGAGTTCGGTTTCGCCGTCCTCAGCGTCCAATTGAGCGCCGTCTTTCATCGCCGAAAACTCACGAACAACGGTATCACCCTGCTTCACCGTCATTCCCGCCGCCCAACCCTCGTTTGCGGCAGCGACAGTAATCGAGCGGCTTTTATTGATGGCCTCAAGGCGCGCGAAACTAAGCGCTGTTCTCAACTCATTGATATCCGAATCGGCCCTGGATCGCTCCATCGCCCCCTGAAATGCAGGCGCGGCGAGAGTCGCCAGAATCCCCACCAACGCTAGCGCCACCATCAACTCCACCAGCGTGAACCCGTGCAAAAAACGCCTCATGGGCTTCCTCCATAAATTACTTGGCTACTATATAGAGGCAGATCGCCGCCAGTATGACCGGCATGGACATACGGTCGTTTTTGGAGCATGAGCGCTTCTCGCACCACGATTCGCGAATGGCACTCGCTTTCAGCATTAGCCCAAGGATGGGAAAAAGATGAAACAGAACGGAATGACACTGCCTGAGGTACTGATCGGCCTTGCACTGGTCGCACTACTCATGTCCTTGATGCCCGCATTCGCAGGCATGCTTGATCGACATCGGCTGGAAAACACCACTCGTGATCTCGCTACGGCCATCCGCTATGCACGCACCAGAGCAGTGGTCGAACAAACCGGGGTAACCATCAAGGCGCTGGAGGACGACTGGGGTAACGGCTGGGTAATTTTCCAGGACCGCTACCGCAACATTTCACGAGATGATGCCGGGCCGATGTTCATCGAACGCAAATTGGCCAATCGGGTACAGATCCAGGGCAATGGATCGATGGCACGTTATATCCACTTTTCAGCGCAAGGCTTTCCAAATCAGAAGAGCGGTGCCTTTCAAGCCGGAAGCCTGGTCGTCTGCTCACCTCGGGTCGAGACGAAATCTTCGAAGTTGATTTTAGCTAGCGGCGGACGCCTGAGAATGAGTGCAATGAAAACAGGATGCCCATAGCCAGGAAACAATTCAGATGTATCCAAATGGCGGGTATCCGTTTCGCCCATCCTCCTCACTACAGAGGTCTTGATTGTCAATACGGCACGGATCCATGCGATACAGATCGTCCTGACGAATAGCGAGCAACGCGCCAGTACTACAGCACCTTCCAGCGTGTAGTACTGCTACTATCTCCGCCTGTCATTCGATGCGACCAAATTGCCAGTACTGGGGTCGTATGCCGATAACGAAACAACAACGGATCGATGATGCAGGACAACCCGATTTGGACGCTTCCACCGCGCAAGCAGCGCAGCCGCCTGGCTGAAGACCTGGTGGTGAAGATTTCCCAGCATATGCGCGACGGTACGCTCAAGCGCGGCGAGAAGCTGCCGGCCGAGCTGGATATCATGAGGGCCGAGGGGGTCAGCCGGACGGTGGTGCGTGATGCGCTGTCACGCCTGCAGGTGGCGGGACTGGTGGAGACTCGCCGGGGTGTCGGTACCTTCGTTTGCGATATGCCGGCAGCGCCGGAGCTGCAGCTTGGGCCTGCGACGATCAGTACGGCCCAGGATGTACTGGAACTGCTGGAGCTGCGCATGAGCCTGGAGGTGGCCGCGGTAGGGTTGGCTGCGCAACGACGCACGCCAGAGTCACTCCTGGAGATCCGTATCGCACTGGATGCCCTGCAGCAGGGCGCTGTGCAATTGCCGGCTGGCCTGCCAATCAGCGCGGACTTTCAGTTTCATATCAAGATCGCCAAGGCCGCGCAGAACTCTCACCTGCTCGACATCATGAAGCACCTCGGGGCCAAGCAGATCCCGCGCAACAAGTTCAACTCGGCCTACAAGGCCCACGAGGACGGCGAGGCGTACAAGGAAAACCTGAGCATCGAGCACGAGATGATCTACGAGTCCATCGCCCGTGGCGATGTCGACTGCGCCCGGGCCGCCATGCAACTGCACTTGATCAACAGCCGTGAACGCTTGCTCAGGGCTCAGCGCCGCGCCTGAAACACCGCGCGTGCTGCACAAAGCGACGGCCTGCCTCTGAATCAAGGCGCCGCCCCCCACGGCGAATAAATCGGCAACCTCGATATCTGGGCGCGGCCACCATCGCCTCGCCCGCAAGCGGGCTCCTACATTGGCGGCTATACGCCCAGCTCATCACAGGCAAAACGCAAAACGGACGCCTCCGGACTCTTCATCTCACGATGCAGAGCCCTCGGGCGTCCGTTATTCGCACCTAGGCGCGTTTTTCATTTACATGAAGTTGTACTGCACCCCGATCCGGAAACGCAGTTGGCGATCATCATCAGTGGCACTGACTTTGATATCACCGATTTCGATGAAGGGAGCCCAGGACTTGTCTAGCTTGTACTTAACAGCCAGGTTCTGCTCGTAGTCGCTCTTCTTGTTGTCGTAGCGGATGTAGTCGGTGTCGAAGTAGATGTACTGGTATTCGTAGGACAGCTTGCCGGCCGGGGTGTAGCCGAGCCAACCCTCGTAGCGCTGCGTATTGCGGTTGTCGGAGCCGCGATCCGGTACGTCCTCATCGATCCGGTCACGATTCAGCTTCAGCGCATCGAAGCGGTAGCGGGCGGCGACATAGAACTGGTCACTGAGCTTGCGGGTGTATTTGAGGCCGAACTTGTAGGTCGTGCCGTTCTCGTTGCTGTCCAGCTGGATCGCCGGCTGCCAAGTCGACATCGCGCTGTATTTGTACTGGTAGCTGGTGGTCAGTTCGTGGCCGCTAGACACCGTGTTATCGAAGGCGACGTCCTTGCGATCGCCAGCAGTGCGGTACTTCAGCTCGCCTTCGAAACCCAGGCCGTTGTCCATGCGGTAAGAGAGTTTGACCCGGTCGGAGTGCATACGGTCATCGTCGAGAAACTGGTGGCGATAGTTGATCGAGGCACTGTCGGCCAAAGCACTGCCCGCAGCGGCAGTGGACAGCAGGCAAACGAGTAGACGCAGAGTGAGAGTGTTTTTATTCATGATGATCTTCTTGTTGTTTTCTATGGGTTGAGTTTGTGTTGCCCGGTTTTCAGGCAAAGCGCCGCCCTGCAGCGCTTTGTCCGCATGTTCGAATTGCTGTGTTTGCCATCGCGCAGGCGAGTCCGTGTCGCGGGCCTGGAAGCCCGTTTCAGAAAATCGGCAGGGGAGCTCGCGCTATTGCGCGGTGCAGAGCCTCAGGTTTCGGTGGGCACCTGAGGCTTGCGGGTTACGTCATCAAGGCGGTGCAACGGCACCGATGTCACGGCTGGCATCGACCAGCAGTTGGGTATAGGCGTGCTCGGCACGGTTCTGCGCCAGCAGGCCGGTGTCGAGGGTTTCCACGATGCGCCCGTGCTGCATCACGGCAACCCGGTCACAGAGGTGGGCGACCACGCCCAGGTCGTGGGTCACCAGCAGGTAGGTCAGCCCCTCCTGCTCGCGCAGGTCGGAGAGCAGGTTGAGGATCTCCGCCTGCACCGACACGTCGAGGGCCGAGGTCGGTTCGTCGAGCAGCAGCACTCGCGGTTCGAGGATCAGCGCCCTGGCGATGGCAACCCGCTGACGCTGGCCACCGGACAACTGGTGGGGATAGCGGTAGCGGAAGCTGTCGTTGAGGCCGACCTTGTTGAGGATCGAGGTAACCCGATCCCCGCGATCACCGATGCCGTGCACGCTGAGCGGCTCGCTCAGGGCCGAGTCGATGGTGTGACGCGGGTGCAGCGAGCCGTAGGGGTCCTGAAAGACCATCTGCACCTGACGAAAGTGTGCCAAATCCAGCTTGTGACGCAGGCCCCGTCCGGCAACGCTCAGATGCCCTTCCCAATGCCGGTACTGACCGGCCAGGCAGCGCAGCACCGTGGTCTTGCCCGAGCCGGACTCGCCGACCAGGCCAAACGATTCGCCCTCTTCGACGCGCAGGGCGACGTCGTAGAGCACCTGATTGCGCGCCGCACTGACGCCGAAACTGAGATTGAGTGAATCCACTTCGATCATGGCCATGGGTGCGTACTCAATGGGTCAGCCAGAGGGGATCGCGCTGCAGGTTGGGCAGGCGCGGACGAGGTCGGTCGATGTTCGGCAAAGCAGCCAGCAGGCCCTGGGTGTAGGGATGCTTGGCGTTGTCCAGGTCGGCGGCATCGAGTGCCTCGACCACGCGGCCGGCGTACATCACCAGCACCCGGTCGCAGAAACTGCGCACCATGTTGAGATCGTGGCTGATCAGGATCAGGCCCAGATCGCGCTGCCCGACCAGCTCGTCGAGCACGCTCAGCACCTGGCGTCGAACCGAAACGTCCAGCGCCGAGGTGGGTTCGTCGGCGACGATGATTTCCGGGTCGGTGATCACCATCATGGCGATCATGATGCGCTGCGCCATGCCGCCGGATACTTCGTGCGGATAGAGCCCGTAGACCCGTTTGGGATCACGGATATGCACCTTGTCGAGCATGTCCATCACCCGTTCGCGGGCGTCCGCGCGGCTGGCGCGGTGATGCGCTAGGTAAGCCTCGGCGATCTGCTCACCGACACGCACCACCGGGTTTAGCGAGTACTTGGGGTCTTGCATGATCATCGAGATGCGCTTGCCGCGAATCGCCTGAATCTGCTTTTCGCTGGCACCGAGCAGGTCGACCTCGCCGAGCGTCATGGTCTTCGCGGTAATACGCGCGCTGGCCGGATGCAGGCGCAGCAGGCTACGCCCCACGGTGGACTTGCCAGAGCCGGACTCACCGACGATGGCCAGTTTTTCACGGCCCAGGCTGAAGGACACGTTGCGGACCGCGTCGACCTCCTTGCGGCCGCTGGTGAAGCGTACGCAGAGGTCGTTTACTTCCAGTTTGATAGCGGACATGAGGCCTCCTTATTCGCTGCGCGGATCGAGAACGTCGCGCAGACCGTCCCCCAACAGATTGAACGCCAGGCTGACCAGCATGATGGTCGCCCCCGGAACGGCTACCAGCCACCAGCACTCGAGCATGTAGCGGCGACCGGTGGAAATCATCGCGCCCCACTCCGGCAGCGGTGCCTGGGCACCGAGGCCGAGGAAACCCAGCGCAGCGGCGGTGAGAATGATGCTGGCCATGTTCATGGTCAGGCGGATGATCACCGACGACATGCACATCGGCATGATGTGGCGAAAGATGATGCGCGACGACGAGGCGCCCTGCAGCTGTACCGCGACCACGAAATCGGCGTTGCGCAGCGACAGGGTTTCCGCCCGGGCTAGGCGCGCAATGGGCGGCCAGGAAGTCAGCGCGATGGCGATGACCGCGTGCTCCAGGCCTGGGCCCAGTGCAGCGATGAAGGCCAGCGCCAGCACCAGGCTGGGGAACGAGATGAAGATGTCGGTGATACGCATGAACAGCGCATCCACGAAGCCACCGAAGTAGCCGGAAATGGTACCAACCAGCAAGCCGATAGGGCCGACGATGATGGTCACCAGACCGATGATGTACAGGGTGATACGCGAGCCGTAGACCAGCCGGCTGAACACGTCGCGGCCGTACTCGTCGGTGCCGAACCAGTGTGCCGCGCTCGGCGCCTGCAGGGCGTTGCTGAGGTTCTGCACGATCGGGTCGTGGGTGGCGATCCACGGCGCGAAGGCGGCCACCAGGATCAACAGCATGACCACGCTGGAACCCATCAGCGTCATGGGGTTGCGCAGCAGGTGCTGCATCACCCGCACGCTGCTGTGGCAGAACGCCTGGAACGCCGAGACAGGTGTCTGCTCGCCCGTGCGCTTGATGGATGAAGATGAAGAAATGTTGGCAATCATCGTATGCCTCCGGAACTCGGTTCGGGTCGATACCGGGCGCGCTGCCGCGCCCGATCACTCAACGCTGCTTGTACACACCCAGGTAACGCGTCGCCTCGGCGTCGGCACCCTGGAATCCTTTGACGTCAGCCGCGCTGACCACCGGATCGGTCATCTGCGAAATCATCATGATCGGCCCCACCAGCTCGTCGTAACGCTGCTGCACGCGGTGGTACATGCTCAGCTTGGCGGCGTCGTCGCGCTCCACGCCGAGTTTGTCGATCAGGCTGTTGAGCTCGTCGTCCTGAAACGCCGCGCGCCAGCCCTGGAAGTTGGCGATGCCGGCGTCATCGCGGTTGTCCGGGTTGTAGACGAAGGTGCGCAGGCTGAAGTACGGATGCGGATAACGCTCGGCGCCGCGGGCCACGATGATCTCGAAGTTGCGCGCACGCATGGCGCCGTACACCTGATTACCAGTACCGGTGACGATGCTCGCCTGGATGCCGGCCTGGGCCAGAGTCGACTGCAGGTTCGAGGCGATGTTGACGAACGGCGGCTCGGCCAGGGTGCGGATGGTGGTCTTGAACCCCTGCGGGTGACCGGCCTCGGCGAGCAGCGCCTTGGCGGCGTCGACGTCGAGCGTGTAGCCAGGATCCGGCAGGCGCGCCGTCAGCCCCAGTTGCATGGGCTGCTGGTTGAGCTTGCCGTAATAAGGCATCACCACCTTGTCCAGGCCCTGATAGTCGATCAGCGAACGCACGGCCTTGCGCACACGGATATCGTCGAACGGCGCCTGCTTCATGCTCATGGCGACGTAGTACATGGTGCCGCGCTGCAGGGTCTGGATCTGCATGTTGCCCTTGGCGGCCAGCGCCTGGACGTCGGATGCGGCCATGCCGTAGCCCATGTCCAGGTCACCGCGTTCGAGCATCAGGCGCAGCGATTGCGATTCGGTGATATGGCGGATCAGTACGCGCTTGAGCTTAGTGGCGCCACCCCAGTAATCGGCGAATGCGGTCATCACCAGGGTGTCGTTGGCACGCCAGGAGCTGAGGGTGAACGGGCCGCTGCCCGCTTCGTTGGTGACCAGCCAGGCAGCGCCCAGATCGCCGTCCTTTTCATGTTCGAGCACGGTCTTGCGATCCAGCACCACGGCGCTTGGCGAAGTGGCCAGGGTGTCGATCACCAGCAGCGGGTCGGTCGGCTGCGGCAGTTCGATGACCAGCGTCGAATCGTTCTCGGCGCGGATCAGTTGCCCAATGTTGTCCAGGGTGTAGCCGTAGGCCTTCCAGGTGGTGGCCAGGCCAAAGTTGAGTTTCAGCACCCGATACAGCGACCAGGCGACGTCTTCGGCGGTCAGCGCATTGCCGGAATGGAAGCGCACGTCATCACGCAGGTGAAAGGTCAGCCGGCGACCGTCTTCGCTGACGTCCCAGCGCTCGGCCAATTGCGGGATGTGCGCATCGGGGCTGCCGTCCTTGCGCAACACCAGGGTGTCGTACAGGTTGGCGTTGATGCCCGAGGCATCGAGCCCAGGCGCGTTGGCCGGGTCGATGGAGAACAGATTGGCCATGCTCATGCCGACGATCAGTTGATCGTCCGGGGTCTTGGCCTGGGCGGTCAGCAGCGGAGCGGTACACAGCAGCGCACCGAGCACGCCGCAGAGCAGCGTGGAGCGAAACGATTTCATGCGGATGTCCCTATTGTAATTATTGAAGGGCTGCAATCGATTGCATTGGGGTCTGTAGACGTTTCATCACGAGCCGCGTTGCCGCGAGAAATCTCGCCAGGCTAGGCGGAGGACGCCGGTAATGGTTGCTCCCTTGCCAAGTCCTCCAACAACGCGTGGCGAGATTTCTCGCGCAACCCGCAGGGCCGTGAGTGAAACATCTACAGACCCCAGTCATCGGGTGCGCGGGTCGAACACCTTGTACAGCGCATCGCTGAGCAGATTGAGACCGACGAAGATGAAGCCGATCACCAACACGCAACCCATCACCGCGTTCATGTCACCGAGCAGCAGGCTGCTGGTCAGGTACTGGCCGAAGCCGGGCCAGGCGAACACCGTCTCGATCAGCACCGCCCCCTCGAGCAACGAGCCATAGGCCAGCGCCACCACGGTGAGCAGTTGCACGAGGATGTTGCGGAAGGCATGGCCCCAGATCACCTTGCGCCGCGACAGGCCCTTGACCCGAGCGGTGAGGATGTATTCCTGGGAAAGCTGCTCGAGCATGAAGCTGCGAGTCATGCGGCTGATGTAGGCCACCGAGTTGAGGCCCAGGATCAGTGCCGGCAGGAGGATGTGTTTGAGGGCACTGGAGAAGGCATCCCAGTCGCCGGCAAGGGCGCTGTCGATCAGCAGCATGCCGGTCACCGAGGGCACCATGCCGTCGTAGGCCAGATCGATGCGCCCGGCGCCACCCGCCCAGCCGAGCCAGGCATAGAACACCAGCAGGCCCATCATGCCGAGCCAGAAGATCGGCGTGGAGTAACCGAACAGGGTCACCACACGTGCCAGGTGATCACCGACACGGCCCTGGTTGGCCGCCGCGAAGACGCCCAGCGGCAAGCCGAGCACCACGCCGAAGATGATCGCCAGCGTGGCCAGCTCGATAGTCGCCGGGAACACCCGGGCGATGTCCTCGATGACCGGGTGACCGGTGAGCAGCGCATTCCCGAAATTGCCCTGGGCCAGGTCGCGCAGGTAGTAGCCGAACTGCACCAGCAGCGGCCGATCCAGGCCCATGGCCTGATAGACCTGGTCGTAGGTGGAACTGTCGGCATCCGGGCCGACCACCGCCAGCACCGGATCGAGTGGCATCACGCGGCCGATGAAGAAGGTCATCGCCAGCAAGCCCAGCAGGGTCATCAGCACCGCACCGAAACGGCGTGAAGTACCGCCCATCCGCGTGCCAAAGAAAGACGCAGTTGAAGCAAACATAACAGGCTCCCGATTGATCGCAGCTCGTTCGTCTAAGCAGGGGCGGCGCTACGCCGCCCGGCGGCTCAACGATCCTTGTGCACATCCTTGTAGCGCGTGGTCGCCGCGCTGTGACCGATGTAGCCGACCACGTCGTGGTAGATCACCACCGTGTCGGTCATCTGCGAAATCGGCATGATGGCGCCGACCTGCTCGTCGTAGAGGTTTTGAAACTGGTGGTACATATCCATCTGGGTCTGCTTGTCCGGCTCTACCTCGGCCTTTTCGATCAGCGCATTGAGCTCGGGGCTGTAGAACGAGGTACGCCAGCCCTGGAAGTTGCTCAGCTTGGCTTCGTCACGGTTGTCCGGGTTGTAAACCAGGGTGCGCAGGCTGGAATGCGGGTGACGTTCAGCGCCGCCACCGCCGCGGCCGACGATGATGTCGAAGGTGCGTTCACGCATCGAGCCGTACACCTGAGTGCCGGTGCCGGTAACGATGCGCGCTTTGATGCCGGCCTGAGCCAGGGTCGATTGCACGCTGGAGGCGATGTTGATGAACGGGGGTTCCGCGAGTACACGGATAGTGGTCTGGAAGCCGTCCGGGTAGCCGGCTTCGGCCAGCAGCTTCTTGGCCTCCTCGACGTTCAGGCGATAGCCAGGATCATCCAGACGCGCGGGCAGGCCGAGCGGCATCGGACGCTGGTTGAGGGTGCCGTAATGCGGCATCACCACATCGTTGATGCCCTGGTAGTCGATCAGCGAGCGCACCGCCTTGCGCACCCGGGCGTCGGCGAACATCGGCTGCTTGGTGCTCAGCGCCACGTAGTAGAGAGTGCCGCGCTGCACGGTCTGGGTCTTGACCTTGTCCGAGCTGCTCAGGGCCGTGATGTCCGGCGCGGACATGCCACGGGCGATATCCAGGTCACCCCGCTCGACCATCAGACGCAGCGACTGCGACTCGGTCATGTTGCGCATCACCACGCGCTTGAGCTTGGCCGGGCCGCCCCAGTATTCCTCGAAACGGGTCATCAGAATCACGTCGTTGGCGCGCCAGGCATTGAGCACGAATGGCCCGCTGCCCGCCGCATTGGTGGTCAACCAAGCACCGCCCATATCGCCGTTCTTGTCGTGCTTGAGCACCTCTTTCTTATCGAGGATGAATGCACTGGGCGAGGTGGCCAGGGTATTGAGCACCAGCATCGGATCGGTCGGGCGTGCCAGCTCGACCACCACGGTGTGGTCGTCAGGGGCACGGATCTGCTGCTCGACGTTATCGGCAGTGAAACCGTAGGCCTTCCAGGTCGAGGCCAGCGCCAGATTGAGTTTGAGCACGCGCTGCAACGACCAGATCACGTCCTGGGCAGTCAGTTCGTTGCCGGAGTGGAACTTGACGCCGCTGCGCAGATGGAAGGTCAGCGTCTTGTGGTCATCGCTGATTTCCCAGCGTTCGGCCAGGGCCGGCACCAGGTTGTCCGGTGCGGCGGCGTCCTGCACCAGCAGCATGTCGTACAGGTTGGCGTTGACTTCGGACACGTCCAGGCCGGTAGCAGCCGCAGGGTCGAGGGAGAGCAGATTGATCATGCTCATGCCGACGATCAGTTGATCGGCAGGGGTTTTGGCTTGCACCGTGGTCACGGAGCCCAGGGCCAGGGTAGCGGCCAACAGGCCCGCTACCAGATGCGGAATTGGTTTGATCATGAGATAGCCTTCTTATAGTTATTCGACTCTCAGAAACAGCGCAGCCGCGTGCGGCTGCGCGCCGGTGCATCAGTACCGGTTGACGGTGTTCGTCTCGATATAGGCGAAATTGATGTCCTCGCCCAGGCCCGGGCGATCTGGCAGGTGTACGTAGCCGTCGCTGTCCATAGGGTCGACGATGCTGTTCAGGTAAGCAGGCACATCGTCGTAGTTGAGGAACGGGTGCAGCAGGCCGCGCTCGTACCAGTCACAGTTCTTGATCGCACCGACCACCGCCAGGTTGGCGGCGCCGTTGCCGTGAATCTCGCAGTGCATGCCATAGGATTCGGCCAGGTGCGCGACCTTCAGGCACGGCGCGATACCGCCGACCCCGGCCACGCCGGCGCGCAGGATGTCACAGGCGCCCTGCCCGACCCAACTGGCACGGCTCATGTACTTGCCACCAAGGGATTCCGGGCCCAGCACCGGGATATCGAGGTTGGCCGCCAGCCAGGCATAGGACTCGGCGGACTCTTCCATCATCGGCTCTTCGAACCAGGCGAAGTTGAGCTTCTCCAGCTCGCGGCCGATGTACAGCGCGTCGGTGCGGCTGTACCAGTGATAGCCATCGAGCATCAGAGCGATATCCGGGCCGACCGCCTCGCGCACAGCGGCGCAGGCGCGCACGTCCATCTTCGGATCCGGCGCGAAGGAGATCGGCGGCATCCAGGTGTGCAGCTTGATCGCCTTGTAGCCGCGGGCGACCAGTTGCTCGGCGAAGCGGCCGTATTCTTCCGGCGTCGAAAGACCGCCCGGCAGGTCATCGCCGCACATGGTCGACCCGTAGGCCAGCACCTTGTCGCGATAGCCGCCAATCAGCTTGTGCACCGGCTGCTTGAATTTGCGCCCTGCCCAATCCCACAGCGCCTGCTCGACGAGCGCCAGCGCGCGGTCGGTCAACTGACTAGCGCTGCCGCGCTGCCAGTGGGCGAGGTCTTGCCAGATCTTCTCGCGATCCATGACGTTCTGCCCGATCAGCACCTTGCGCACGAAGCTGTCGATGATGTGCGGACGAATCAGTTCGGGAGCGCCGAAGGCATAACCTTCGGTGCCGTCTTCAGTGGCGATGCGCAGCAACGCCATTTTGGCCAGGGATTCTTCGCCTGGGTGGGCATGACCGGCAGCGTCGACGCTGCGGCGAGTGGGATAGGTGAAAACCTCGACATTGACCTGAGTGATCTTCATTGAACGCGCCTTGGATCTTGTGATTATTTGAGTGGCCCGATGTATGTTGTCATACAGCGAATGAGCCGATAATTGCGCCAATCCCAAACGCTGTCAAGAACCTGTAAAGAAGAAAATCACCGCTCACAATCATGCGAAATGGCCATCATGGAAACAGAGCCCCATTGATATAAAAAATATAAAATACAATAAATTCAATAATTTAATTATCTATAACCCTGAATAAAAAGCGGCTACTGGCAAGTACCCTGCAACGCCTGCCTGCCAACATTTTTTTGTAAAAGCGGGATTTCCATCGAAAAAGCAGGGTTAAGGAAGTCCGCCGAAAAAGGACAACCTAGACAGGTTGTCGTACAGCAAGGATTCACATGCTGGGAATCGCAGGCACAAAAAAACCGCGCAGAGCGCGGTTTCTGGTGCAGCCTGGAGTCAGCGTTTGGCGATGATATACACCGCGTGAATGATACCCGGGAAATAGCCGCACAGCGTCAGCAGGATGTTCAGCCAGAAGGCACCGCCGAAGCCGACCTGCAGGAAAACGCCGAGAGGCGGAAGAAGAATGGCGATCAGAATGCGGATCAGGTCCATGGTGTACGTCCTATAGAAGTTGGCCCGGCTGGGCGATACCCCACAATCGACTGGCGCCATCGGCATCCGGTTCAAGGAAAATCACATTGCCATCAATCCCGTGCAATGCCCTGCCGCGCCTCCTTGAGCAGGTATCACGTAGCAACCAAGAGGCAGCTATAGTGTTCTGACTTGCCAACACCCCCTTCCACTCCTAATCAAGGGAATCCTCATGAGCAAGACCTATAACGTGGCCGTATTGGTCGGCAGCCTGCGCAAGGCATCTATCAATCGCAAACTCGCCCTGGCGCTGGCCGAGCTGGCACCGCAGAACCTGAGCCTGAAAATCGTCGAAATTGGTGATCTTCCGCTGTACAACGAAGACATCGACGTCGATCCGGCACCGACTGCGTACAGCAGCTTCCGCGCGCAGTTGAAAGCGGCAGACGCCGTGCTGTTCATCACCCCGGAATACAACCGCTCGATCCCCGCCCCTCTCAAGAATGCCGTTGACGTGGGCTCGCGCCCCTACGGCCAGAGCGTATTCAGCGGCAAGCCAGCTGGCGTGGTCAGCGCCTCGCCGGGTGCCGTCGGCGGTTTCGGCGCCAACCACCAACTGCGCCAGGCGCTGGTGTTTCTCGACATGCCGCTGCTGCAACAGCCGGAAGCCTACCTGGGTGGTGCCGGTAATTTCTTCGATAAAAGCGGCAAGCTGAGCGACGGCATCAAGCCGTTCCTGCAGACATTCATCGACACCTATGCCGCCTGGATCGAGAAGACCGCCAAAGGCTGATCGGCGTCAGCCAGGAACCAGACTGTCGGTTCCTGGCGGGCGAGAGCGCTTCACAAGGCACAGCACGCTTATCTGCCACAAAAAGAAAACCCCGCCGAGGCGGGGTTTTTACAGACTCAATTCTGACATCCTTGATCAGCGCAGCATCCTGGCCGCGTCCCACGTATCCCTGTCTGTTCAGTGCGCTTCCTGCGCTAAGTCCTTGAAGTGAAGATTACGCTCCGCCTTTGAGTGCCAATAGTGGCTAAAAGCAGAACCGCGCGTAAGCAATCACCTACACGCGGCACTCCAGTAAATCCGAGGCCTACAGCTTGTCAGAACTGTTCGGCATCGAGCAGGTACAGGCTTTCACTGCCAGCGCTCACCGACGCGCTCAGGGAATGGATGCGTGGCAGCAGGCGAGCGAAATAGAAACGTGCGGTGCCCAGCTTGCTGGCGTAGAAATCCTCCTGCCCTTCCTTGCCCAGCGCCGCCTTGGCCATCATTGCCCACATGTAGGCGTAGGCGGTGTAACCGAACAGGTGCAGGTACTCCACCGAGGCTGCGCCGATCTCGTTGGGGTTGCTGCGGGCACGCTCGAGCAGTGCCGTGGTCTGTGCCTCCAGGATGGCGACTGCAGCCAGCAGCGGCTCGCTGAACTCGGCAGGCGGTGCATCCGCGGCGCTGGCGAAGGCACGAATCTCATCGGTGAAATGCTGGGAGAAGGCGCCACCACTGCCAACCACCTTACGACCGACCAGATCCAGCGCCTGGATACCATTGGTGCCTTCGTAGATCTGCGTGATTCGGCAGTCGCGAACCAGCTGCTCCTGGCCCCACTCACGTACGTAACCGTGCCCACCGAAAACCTGCTGGCCGTGAATGGTGGTTTCCAGTCCGAGATCGGTGAGGAACGCCTTGGCCACCGGGGTCAGCAACGCCACCAGCTCTTCGGCGCGCTTGCGGGTGGTCGGCTCTTCGCTGAACTTGGCGGTGTCGAGCTGCATGGCAACGTAGCTGGAGAAAGCACGCCCGCCCTCGTTGAGCGCCTTCATGGTCAGCAGCATGCGGCGCACGTCCGGATGGACGATGATCGGGTCGGCCACTTTGTCCTTGGCCACGGCACCAGTTGGCGCACGGCTCTGGATGCGCTCGCGAGCGTACTCGATGGCGCTCTGGTAGGAACGCTCACCGGTCGACAGCCCTTGAATGCCGACGCCCAGGCGCTCGTAGTTCATCATGGTGAACATGGCAGCCAGGCCGCGGTTCGGCGCGTCGATGATGTAGCCGGTGGCGCCATCGAAGTTCATCACGCAGGTGCTCGACGCCTTGATGCCCATCTTGTGCTCGATCGAGCCACAGGACAGCGCGTTTCGCTCACCCAGCGAGCCATCGGCATTGACCATGAACTTGGGCACCAGAAACAGCGAAATGCCCTTGGGCCCAGCCGGTGCGTCGGGCAGCTTGGCCAGCACCAGGTGAATGATGTTTTCGGTCAAATCGTGTTCGCCACCGGTGATGAAGATCTTGGTGCCGCTGACCTTGTAGCTGCCGTCGGCCTGAGGCTCGGCCTTGGTGCGGATAATGCCCAGATCGGTACCGGCATGCGGCTCGGTCAGGCACATGGAACCGGCCCAGACGCCGGCATACATGTTTGGCAGGTAAGCCTGCTTCAGCTCTTCACTGGCATGCGCGTTGATCGACAGACAGGCGCCCGCGGTCAGCATCGGATAGAGGCCGAACGACAGGCTGGACGAGTTGACCATTTCCTCGACCTGGGCAGAGATCACCTTGGGCATACCCATGCCGCCGAACTGCGGATCACCCCCTACACCGACCCAGCCGCCCTCGGCATACGCCCTGTAGGCCTCGATGAACCCGGCTGGCGTGGTCACCACGCCATCGGCCCAGGAACAACCCTCTTCATCGCTCGCCCGGTTCAGTGGCGCGATCATGCCTGCGGTGATCTTGCCCGCTTCTTCGAGGATCGCGTTGGCGGTCTCTTCGTCGACGACCTCGGCCAGGGCCGGCAGCTGCGCCCACAGTTTGGAAACCTGTAAAACCTCGTTGAGCACGAAGCGCATGTCACGCAGGGGAGCTTTGTAATCGGCCATGGGAAATCTCTCGGTAGCACGTTCAGACCCCGAGTCTAGCCCAACAACTTTTCAGACACATAGGGTCGTGTCGTGACCGATCAGCCACTGATCGATCACACATACAGTCAGGCGCGACCAGCCTTCAGCTTGACGGCACCTCGCCGCTGCACCTGACTGCTTACGCAATTACGCCCCGCGCTCTTGGCGCCGTAAAGCGCCTTGTCGGCAGCCTTGAGCACCTCTTCCACACTGCGCTGTTCATCACCACGCTGGGCCACGCCGATACTCACCGTCACTGACACATGAGTAGCTGCAGAACCCCGGCGGCGCTGACGCCCCAACTGATCATCACTCGGGCGCTGCTGACCATCACGTAACTGAATTTGATAGCGCTCGACGGCCTCACGTATGGCCTCCAGATGCGGCAGGCACTGCTCGATGGTCTTGCCGGGAAACACCAGGGTGAATTCCTCACCACCGTAGCGGTAGACCTTGCCGCCACCGCCGACCTTGCTCAGTTGGCTGGCGACCACACGCAGCACCTGATCGCCGACATCGTGACCATGGGTATCGTTGAATTTCTTGAAGTGATCGACATCCGCCATGGCGAGCACGTAACTGCGCCCCAACCGCTGCAGTCGCTCGTTAAGCGCCCGACGCCCCGGCAACCCGGTGAGCTCGTCTCGGAAGGCCATCTGGTAGGCCTCGTGCGCCACGCCGACGACGATCATCAACATCACCACGCTGGACATCACCTGCAGTGCATGGGGCTGGATAAAGGTATTAGGCAGCATCCATAACAGGGCGATCACCCCGACGCACTGCACCGCGTGTACCGGGCGCGGCGTGCGCAGGTACTGCACCAGCAGCGCGACGATCACAAGCAGGAACAGCGGATAGGCCAGCTGCACCAGGCTCATCCATTCGGCATGCAGCGCGGGCCAGCGGATCACCGACAACCACTGTTCGAGCGCCTGTGGATAACGCCGCGCGAGCGCTGCAGCCACGGCGCAAACCGCCAGCAGTACCGCAACGCGGGCGATCAGATCCTGGATCAAGTGGGTGCGCTCGCGCCACAGTGCGAACAACCCGTAGAGCAGCGGCAACAGCAGGCTGCTGAGGTGAAAGACCAGTGCCGCATCATCGCGTACCTGACCAAAATCGCGGTAATGATCGGCCTGTTCGTCGAGCACGAAGTAGCCCAGATAAAGCACCAGCAGCAGGAACAGCTCGCGTTGCCGGCCATAGACCACGCAGAACGTGCCGCCCAGCAGCAACAACAGGGTAGGCAGCACATTGAAGAGGGACGTGAAGAAGTCGGTCAGCGTTGGCAGAGTCGCAGCCAGCAATCCACAGCCAAGCAATAACAAAGCCGGTAGAAAGTGTCCCAAGCGCAGGGCGGTTAGGCGCGACAAGAGCGACTCCACTATCGATCGTGAGGGACTGGCATTTTGCCTGTATTCAGCAACTAACGCACGGCATCTGCGCACATAACTGCGAAAGGCAACTGCAGCAATCAAGGACGGTGTGGAAAATAGCAGCCATAAAAAAACCGCGACCTAATGGGCCGCGGTTCTTTCAACGCAAGGGGTATCAGTAGCCCAGAGCGAAGTCTTCCTCGTTCATGTCCATCAGGCTGCTTGCGCCGGAGAGCATGGTCGCAACGTGAGTGCGGGTACGCGGCAGGATGCGCGCGTAGTAGAACTGCGCGGTCTGCAGCTTGGCCTTGTAGAAAGCCTGGTCACCCTCGCCCGAGGCGATCTTCTCGGCAGCCACGCGCGCCATGTCAGCCCAGAAGTAAGCCAGGCAGACGTAACCGGAGTACATCAGGTAATCCACCGAGGCAGCACCGACTTCCTCGCGATCCTTCATGGCGGCCATGCCAATCTTCATGGTCAGCTCGCCCCACTCCTTGTTCAGCTTGGCCAGCGGCTCGACGAATGCCTTGACCGCTTCGTTGCCTTCGTTAGCCTGGCAGAACTTGTGGACGATCTTGGTGAAGCCTTTGAGCGCTTCGCCCTGAGTCATCAGTACCTTGCGGCCGAGCAGATCGAGGGCCTGAACGCCGGTAGTGCCTTCGTACATCATCGAGATACGGCAGTCGCGCAGATTCTGCTCCATGCCCCACTCGCTGATGAAGCCGTGACCACCGTAGATCTGCATGCCGTGGGACGCGGACTCGAAGCCGACCTCGGTCATGAACGCCTTGGCGATCGGCGTCAGGAAAGCCATCAGGCCGTCTGCGGCTTTCTTCTGTTCTTCATCCTGAGCGTACTTGAGGATGTCCACCTGCTTGGCGGTGAAATAGACCATCGCCCGATTGCCCTCGGCGAAGGCTTTCATGGTCAGCAGCATGCGGCGAACATCAGGGTGCACGATGATCGGATCGGCGGCTTTTTCCGGCGCTTTCGGGCCAGTCAACGAGCGCATCTGCAGGCGATCACGGGCGTATTTAATGCCGCCCTGGAAGCCCAGTTCGGCATGCGCCAAACCTTGCAGAGCAGTGCCCAGGCGGGCGGTGTTCATGAAGGTGAACATGCAGTTCAGGCCCTTGTTCGGCGGGCCGATCAGGAAGCCGGTGGCCGCGTCGAAGTTCATCACGCAGGTGGCGTTGCCGTGAATGCCCATCTTGTGTTCGAGGGAGCCACAGTTCACCGCGTTGCGCTCACCGACGCCGCCTTCGGCGCTGGGCAAAAACTTCGGCACGATGAACAGGGAGATACCCTTGGTACCAGCCGGTGCATCCGGCAGGCGAGCCAGCACGATGTGCACGATGTTATCGGCCATGTCGTGCTCACCGGCCGAGATGAAGATCTTGGTGCCGGAGATTTTGTAGGAGCCGTCCGCCTGAGGTTCGGCACGGGTGCGCAACATGCCCAGGTCGGTGCCGCAGTGGGCTTCGGTCAGGCACATGGTGCCCGTCCATTCGCCGGAGACCAGCTTGGTCAGGTAGGTGTGCTGCTGCTCGGGCGTGCCGTGCGCGGAGATGGTGTTCATCGCGCCATGGGACAGGCCCGGGTACATGCCCCACGACCAGTTGGCGGTACCGACCATTTCGCTGACAGCCAGGCCCAGCGACTCAGGCAGGCCCTGGCCGCCGTGCTCGACGTCATGCGCCAGGCTCGGCCAGCCACCTTCGACGAACTGCTTGTAGGCTTCCTTGAAACCGGTCGGCGTTTTCACACCGGACTCGCTCCAGGTGCAGCCCTCGGTATCGCCCACGCGGTTCAGTGGAGAGAGCACCTGCTCGCAGAACTTGGCGCCTTCCTCGAGGATGGCATCGACCATGTCTGGCGTGGCGTCCTGGCAGCCGGGCAGGCTCTGGTAGTGCGCTTCATAGCCGAGCAGTTCGTCACGAACGAAACGGATATCACGCAAGGGGGCCTTGTATTCAGGCATAGCGGGTACCTCTGCGGGTGGTCTCTTATGTTTGGGATGACCGATGGGCGGTCGTGTGCAGGATGGCCATATATGGAGTCGGCTGCCAGTGCAGCGACTCAAACACATGTTTGAAACATACGTTTACGCCCAATCACTGTCAAGGCCGCCTCTGCTGACTCAAGCGCGAAGATCGAGCAACCCGGATGGCGTTTGATCAGCCGCTGATGCGGCATAAAGGCTGATGCCAGCTGGCGCTGGCGGCTTTGCTGGAGCGTCTGCCGTGACTGACGGGTCGTCGCTTTCCTTAGCCTCTTCGTCGGCAGGCGCCTTCGACTCTTCCACCTCACCACGCTGCATGACAGCGAGTTCGGCGCGAGCGACGGCCATTTGCGCCTGGGCCTGACTGGCCACACTGCGATCCTGAGCCGAAGGCTCCGCTGGCGCCAATGCAGCCCGTATCACGATCTGCATCTTGCTCAGCGTGGCCTGCGGATCATTGGCGACCGCACCAACGTCGATGCTTACCTCGCCACCGGAGGCGTAGCGCTTGCCGTCCGGCCCGCGGGTGTAGGTATAGGTGGGCGCCCCAGCATGCACACCGCCCACCGCAGCGTGTGCCTGCTCGTGGGTGCGCACTTCACGATCACGATTGGAAAGTTCGGAGATGACGAGCTGCAACTCCTGCTCTTCCTGAGGGGTACGAGGCTCGCCTGGCGCGGTGGTGGTCGATGACTCTTCTGGCTTGTCCTGCTCTTCCTGCGCCGTTGCAGCGTTGGATGATTCAGGCTCAGCGCCAGGCGCCACGGGCGCGAAAACGGCGCGGGCCAACTCAGGAGAACTGGCGGATTCGACAGGGCGAGGTGCGGCAGCCGATAACGGCAGGGAGGGATAGTAAGAGGAGGAAAAACCAGCAACTTGCATGTCGTTCTCCCTCCTGGAGTCGAGCGCCTAAAAAGGCGCTGCGATTAGGCGGTGACGTCGATCAAGGTGCCGAGCACCTTGTCCGCAGTCTGCACGACACGAGCACCAGCCTGGGCTTCATATTGACCGACGCGCATCTCGACCATGTTGTCGGCAATATCGGCACGGGCGGCGGACGGCTCGTTGGCCTGGGCACGCTCGGCAGTCACTGGAGCACTGGCGATCTCGCCGGCGGCCTGTTCGACACGGCGCTGCCCGGACTGAATGGTGTTGATACCAGAGGTAAATGCACTGGTGGATGAAATCTGCATGGACGTCTCCTGCTGCAGCAACTACATGGCGTGTATTTAAGCAGAAGCCGCTTAAAAAATGTACAGCCAAAAATAATGCATGAGCTGGCTTTATAGCATCATTCGCGATAAATCGAGGTACTGTGCCACCTGTTCCGGCGAGGCCGATGATAGATGCGGCACCTGGCCGATACAGGGTGCCTGAAGCCGTTCTCTCAGCGTATCGAGGTTGTCCTGCAGCCGCGCTGCATGCGGGTCGACGATATTGGCCACCCAGCCAGCCAGCGGCAGGCCATCACCCAGGATCGCCTCGGCGGTCAGTACCGCATGGTTGATGCAACCCAGGCGTACACCGACCACCAGAATCACCGGAAGCTCCAGCGCACGAGCCAGATCCGACAGATTGGCCGCGCCGGTCAGTGGTACGCGCCAGCCACCAGCACCTTCGACCAGCGTGAAGTCCGCACCTTTGCCCAGAATCACCCGAACCGCGGCGTTCAAAGCTGGCACCTCGAGCAGCCCCCCTTCGTCGCGCGCCGCCAAGTGCGGCGCAATCGCCGGAGCGAAGGCATTGGGGTTCACCTCGTCATAGCGCAGCGGCAGGCTGCATTGGGCAAGCAGTGCCAACGCGTCGTCGTTACGCAGCCCCTCTGCGGTAAGCACACAGCCGGAGGCGACCGGCTTGGCCGCAGCCGTCGACAGCCCGGCGGCGCGCGCCGCATACAACAGGCCGGCTGCAATGGTGGTCTTGCCGATTTCGGTATCGGTGCCCGTGACGAAATAGGCTGCACTCATGAACGCTGCTCCTTTTGCAGTACGCCATAGATGACCTGGTAGGTGCAGGGCAGCCCCTCTGGTTGACGCAGCTGTTCGTAAGCCTCGGCGAGCGCGCGTAAGCGAGCGCGCCCGGTCAGCCCGGCTGGGCGGCCATCGTTGAGATTGTGCGCCCCCAACGCCTTGAGGCCGTGGGTGAGGCTGCGCAGATCCGGGTAGTGGAGGCGGTGCGCCTGAAGCTGCAGCGCCTGCACCTGCATACCGCTGGCGGCACACAGCGCCTGATAGTCTTCTAGGCGGCGGAAGCGGTTGACGTGCACGAAGCCGTCAACGACCTGCCAGCTGTCACGCAGCTCCTGCAAGGTGCCGACGCACAGGCTGCTGAACGCCAGCACACCGCCCGGTCGCAATACCCTGCGTGCCTCGCTGAGCACGGCCTGGAAGTCGGCGCACCACTGCAAGGCCAGGCTCGAAAAAATCAGATCACAGCTCTGATCGCGCAGAGGCAACTGCTCGGCGTCTCCGGCCACGTAACACTGCGCGCCGCCCTGTTGCCGAGCGTGCTGCAGCATGCCTTCGGCGATGTCCAGAGAGATACCCTGTGCGAGGGGAAACCATTCGCCCAGCGCCCGGCTGAAGTGGCCAGTACCACAGCCAAGATCGAGCCATCGCCCTGGCTGCGTGGACAGTGGCAGCCGCCACAACAATCGGCGCCCCACATCGCGCTGCAATTCGGCGACGCTGTCATAACTGCCAGCGGCTCTGGAAAAAGATGCCGCCACCCGGCGCTTGTCAGGCCGCTCGTTCACCTTGCGCCTCCATGAAACCGAGCAGCATGGCCGCTACGTGCTCGGCCTGCTCCACAGCGAACCCATGGCTCGCGCCCTCGACACTGCGCACCTGGGCAGCAGGCTGCAATGCCTGAACAGCAGCAGCGGCAGCCGCCGGTACCAACGCATCGGCAGTGGCGAACAGGTGAAGTTGCGGCCCCTGGAACTGCAGCAGTGCGGCTCGGGTATCGAGGGTAGCAAGCAGGTCGAGCCCGGCCAGCGAGCCGACGCCGCCAGCTTGCGCCAGCAATGTGCGGGACAGCCCCCGAGCATCGGCAGCACCCTGACAGCAGAGCATGGCGAAGCGCTTGAGGGTTGCGCTCGGGTTCTGGCGATACGACTCGTGAAACGCCTCGAAGGTAGCCGTCGGCATCGCTGCCGGCCAACCCGCGCGGGCAATGAAGGAGGCATTGCTGGCCAGTGTCAGCAGGCCAGGGCAGTCCGCAGCGCGTCGTGCAGCTAACAGGCTGGCTAGCATGCCGCCCAGTGACCAGCCACCCAGCCAGGCACCCCGGGGCAGGCGCTCGTCCAGGTGGTCGAGCCACAGCTCCAGTCGCCCATGTTCGAGCGGTGGTAGCGGCTCGATATCGACCTGCAACTGCGAGCCGAGTGCATCGACAAGCGGCTGCAATGGCGCACTGCCAAGCCCCCAGCCGGGTAGCAGAATCAGTCTTTCAGCCATCACCGCGCTCTCCCGACATCTGCGCCCAACAATCGGCGAGTGCCTCCAGCAGCCGGTCGACCTGGGCAAGTTCGTGGGCAGCCGACAGGGTGACCCGCAACCGCGCGCTGCCTGCTGGCACGGTCGGCGGGCGAATCGCGGTGACCAGAATGCCGCGCTCGCGCAGCGCCTGAGACAAAGCGACGGCGCGGCCACTGTCGCCGATCAGGATCGGCTGGATCGGCGTGTCGCTGTCCATCAGTTGTAGGCCGATGTTCGCGGCTCCCTCGCGGAATCGACGGATCAGCGCGGCCAGGTGCTCACGTCGCCAGTGCTCGCTGCGCAGCAGTTCGAGACTCTTCAGGGTGGCACAAGCCAACGCCGGCGGCTGGCTGGTGGTGTAGATGTACGGCCGGGCGAACTGCACCAGCGTATCGATCAGATCGTCGCTGCCGGCGACGAAGGCGCCAGCGGTACCGAACGCCTTGCCAAGGGTGCCGACCAGTACCGGCACGTCGCTGATGCCGAGGCCGAAATGCTCGACCACACCACCGCCCGTTGCGCCCAGGGTGCCGAAACCATGGGCGTCATCGACCATCAGCCAGGCATCCTTGCGACGCGCCTCGGCGCACAGCGCAGGTAGATCCGCGATATCGCCATCCATGCTGAAGACGCCGTCGCAAACCACCAGAGTATTGCCCTCGGCCTTGTCCAGGCGCGTGGCGAGGCTGCCGCGGTCGTTGTGCAGGTAGCGCGAGAAACGCGCGCCGCTGAGCAGGCCCGCATCCAGCAACGAAGCATGGTTGAGGCGGTCTTCGAGCACCGTGTCACCCTTGCCGACCAGCGCCGTGACGGCGCCCAGGTTGGCCATATAGCCGGTGGAAAACAGCAATGCACGGGGTCGCCCGGTGAAATCGGCCAGGGCTTCTTCCAGTTCATGGTGCGGCGTGCTGTGACCGATCACCAGATGCGAGGCGCCGCCGCCGACGCCCCAGCGCTGGGCACCGGCACGCCAGGCTTCGACCACCAACGGATGGTTGGCCAGGCCGAGATAATCGTTGGAACAGAACGCCAGCAACTGGCGACCATCCACCTCCACCAGTGGCCCTTGCGGGCTGCCCAGCAGGGGGCGCTGGCGATAGAGATCGGCGGCACGACGCTCGGCCAGGCGAGCGGCAAGATCGAAAGGCATCAGAAAAGCTCCGGGCGGCAGGCGTCGGGCAGGCAACGTCTTTGCCGGCCCGAGACCTGCGGCAACTATCAGACCGCGGCGTCGTAGAACAGCCGCGAGTCGCGCTGCTCGACCAGCGCCTGCTCGATGGCGGCCTGGTGCACCTCGTCGGCGTGCTCCTCGCGCGCTTCGGGCTGAATGCCGAGGCGTGCGAACAGCTGCATGTCCTTGCTGGCTTGAGGGTTGGCAGTGGTCAGCAGTTTTTCGCCGTAGAAAATCGAGTTGGCGCCTGCGAAGAACGCCAGGGCCTGCATCTGCTCGTTCATCGCCTCACGCCCAGCGGAAAGGCGCACATGGGATTTCGGCATCATGATGCGCGCCACCGCCAGCATGCGGATGAAGTCGAAGGGATCGACGTCCTCTTCGTTGGCCAGCGGCGTGCCCTCGACCTTGACCAGCATGTTGATCGGCACAGACTCCGGGTGCTCCGGCAAGTTGGCCAACTGGATCAGCAGGCCGGCACGGTCATCCAGCGACTCGCCCATGCCGAGGATGCCGCCGGAGCAGATCTTCATACCCGAGTCGCGCACGTAAGCCAGGGTCTGCAGACGCTCGGAGTAGGTGCGGGTGGTGATGATGCTGCCGTAGAACTCCGGCGAGGTATCGAGGTTGTGGTTGTAGTAGTCGAGGCCTGCCTCGGCCAGGGCAGCGGTCTGCTCCTTGTCGAGCTTGCCCAGGGTCATGCAGGTTTCCAAGCCCAGGGCCTTCACGCCTTCGACCATCTTCAGCACGTAAGGCATGTCCTTGGCGGACGGGTGCTTCCAGGCCGCGCCCATGCAGAACCGGGTCGAACCGATAGCCTTGGCCTCGGCGGCGGCCTCCAGCACCTTCTGCACTTCCATCAGCTTCTGCTTGTCCAGGCCGGTGTTGTAATGACCGGACTGCGGACAGTATTTGCAGTCTTCGGGACAAGCCCCGGTCTTGATCGACAGCAGCGTCGAGACCTGCACACGGTTGGCATCGAAATGCGCGCGGTGCACGGTCTGGGCGTGGAACAGCAGGTCATTGAACGGCTGCTCGAACAGCGCCCGAACTTCTTTCAGGCTCCAATCGTGACGCAGGGCGGCGGTACTAGCGCTCATGGGGGCAAGTCCTTATCTACAGGCGGCCTGCTACAGTCCAAGCAGACCCAACACGGATGTGCGGCATAGTTAAGGAAGCCTTATGCGCTGTCAACCTTCAGCTTTTTTAAAGGTTTACAACTGGTTAAAAATAAAACAAACCTGTTCGCTCTGCTCTGACCCGGTCGACTCTTGCCTACCGCTATGCGCAGAGTGCGATGCCGAACTCCCCTGGCTCGGCCCGCACTGCCAGATATGCGCCCTGCCCCTGGCTGTCGACGGACTGAGCTGTGGCAACTGCCTGAAACGCCCACCTGCGTTCAGCAGGGTCGAGGCACCGTGGCGTTATGGCTTTCCTGTCGATGCGCTAATCAATCGTTTCAAACACCAGGCTCGTTGGCCCACGGGCCGCCTGCTTGGCGATTTGCTCGCTCGCCACCTGACCCATGCCTTTAACGAAGGGCTGCCCCGACCAGACCTGTTACTGCCTGTGCCGCTGTCACCCAAACGTCAGCGCCAGCGCGGTTTCAATCAGGCGCAGATGCTCGCCGAGGTGGTCGGCAAAACGCTACAACTTCCTCGGCACAGCGACTGGCTGCAGCGAATCGGCGAAACCCCGGCGCAACAGAAACTCGATGCGGCAGCGCGCCGACGTAACCTGCGCGGCGCCTTTGCGATCCAGCCCAATGCGCAGATCGCCGCACGGCATGTGGCGCTCGTCGATGACGTGCTAACTACCGGCGCCACCGCGCAGCAACTGGCACGCCTGTTAATCAGAGCTGGGGCAACGCGCGTGGACGTCTACTGCCTGGCCCGTACACCTGCGCCGGGCGATCATTGACGGAGGCTGGAGCGTCACGCACAGTGAGCGGCCGTCGTGAATTCCGCCGCCCAGCCAATGACCAACCTCTCCCTGCTCGCCCAGCACGTCACCCGCCGCCCGCAACGTATCGCCCTGCTCGAACAGATCGCCGAGCAAGGCTCGATCACCCGTGCAGCCAAGGCGGCAGGCATGAGCTACAAAGCGGCCTGGGATGCCATCGACGAATTGAACAACCTGGCCGAGCAGCCCTTGGTGGCACGCAGCGTCGGCGGAAAAGGCGGTGGTGGCGCGCGGCTGACTCCGGCCGGCGAGCGCTTGCTGCACCTGCACCAGCGCCTGCAGGCGATTCAGGCTGACGTGCTGCACGCCGCCGAACATGATGCCGACCTGCAGGTGCTCGGCCGCCTGATGCTGCGCACCAGCGCGCGTAACCAATTGAGCGGGCGCGTACGCAACATCCAGCCCCAAGGGTGCAATGACCTGATCACTATCGAGTTGCCCGGCGGCTCGCCGATCCAGGCACAGATCACCCGCAGCAGTACCCAGCATTTGCAGCTGCAGCCCGGCGCGCCTTTGATGGTGTTGATCAAGGCTGGCTGGTTACAGCTCAGTCCACCTAGCCAAAACGCTGATGCAGAACTCAACGAACTACAAGGAACCATCGAGCAGATTCTGAGCGAAACGGATGGCCCCAGCGAAGTACGCATCGCTCTGCCTAACGGGCAAACGCTGTGCGCCCTGGCTCCCAGCGAGCAGTTAGCCAAACAGGGGTTGATGGTGGGCAGCCTGGTACGTGCGCAGTTCGCCGCCAGCCATGTGTTGCTGGGCACACAGGCCTAACAACGGGCGCACATAAAAGCCCGCTGACAGGGCAGCGGGCTGGTTTGCCGGCCTGAGCTCAAGGCACCAGCGGTAACTCGCGCTTGTGCTGAGTCTTGTCGTAGGTCTGCACGATGGCCTGGTAGGCCGATTCGCTGACGGGCTTGCCCTGCAGGAATGCATCAATATCGTCGTAGCTGACGCCGTGCACCTGCTCATCGGGAATGCCCGGGCGTTCGTCTTCCAGATCCGCAGTCGGCACCTTGGCGAACACCGCCGCCGGGGCGCCAAGACGCTCGCCGATCTGCCGTACCTGGCCTTTGACCAGACCGCTCAACGGCGCCAGGTCGCAGGCGCCGTCACCGAACTTGGTGAAGAAGCCCATTACCGCCTCCGCCGCATGGTCGGTACCGATGACCAGGCCGTTGCGCGCGTTGGCCACGGTGTATTGGGCCAGCATGCGCATGCGCGCCTTGGTATTGCCGAGCACGAAGTCACGACGCGATGAGGCCAGCCCGCCCAGCTCGGGAATCTGCCCGGCCAGGCCAGCGACTGCAGGCGCAATATCGATGGTCAGCACTTCGTCCGCGGCGATGAAGGCCAACGCGGCCTGGGCATCGGCTTCGTCGTGCTGGACATTGTGCGGCAGGCGGATGGCGACGAAACGGTAGCCCTGATCCTGCTTTTCGCTGCGCAACTGCTCGACGGTGAGCTGTGCCAGGCGCCCGGCGGTGGAAGAATCAACGCCGCCGCTGATTCCCAGCACCAGCACCTTGGTGTGCGAAGCGGCCAGAGTGGCCTTGATGAACGCGATGCGCTTGGCGATCTCGGCGTCCACATCGGCCTGCGAGGAGAACGGGGCGATGACGCCCAGGGCGGTGGCGATTTCGGCTTGTCGGTTGCTCATGGTGTCTCTCCCTTGGTCAGTTCGCGTCGAGGCGGAAAACATGTTTGAGATAGGTCACGAAGTTCGGGTCGCGGCACTGGGTCTTGCCGGGTGTATCGGAGATCTTCGCCACCGGCTGGCCGTTGCAGTCGATCATCTTGATGACGATGTTCATCGGCTCCACACCGGGAATGTCGCAGGTCAGGTTGGTGCCGATGCCGAAGCTGACATTGATACGATCATGCAGCGCGCGATACAGCTCCAGCGCCTTGGGCAGCGTCAGACCATCGGAGAAGATCAACGTCTTGCCCTGCGGATCGATACCCAGTTTTTCGTAGTGCGCGATGGCCTTTTCGGCCCATTGCAGCGGATCACCGGAATCGTGGCGCAGCCCATCGAACAGCTTGGCGAAGTACAGATCGAAATCTTCTAGGAAGCTGGACATACCGATGGTGTCGGTCAGGGCGATGCCGAGCAGACCGCGGTATTCCTTGACCCAACATTCCAGCGCCACTTTCTGGCTATCGATCAGCCGCGGGCCGAGTTGCTGGTGCGCCATGAACCATTCGTGGGCCATGGTGCCGATCGGCTTGAGGTCGAATTCACGGGCCAGGTGCACGTTGCTGGTACCCACAAAGCGGCCCGGGAAATCGCGTTTGAGGATGTGCACCACCTCTTCCTGCACGCGGTAGGAAAAGCGCCGACGGGTGCCGAAATCAGCCAGTTGAAAGTCTGCCAGCTCAGCGGCCGATGCCTCACCCTTGAGCCAGTCGAGCTTCTCGTAAAGCCGCTCGCGCACCTGCTCGATCACCACTTCGCGGTAACGGTAGCGGTTGCGAACTTCCGAGACGATGGCCAGCAACGGGATCTCGTAGAGGATCACATGCAACCAGGGCCCGCGCACGCGGATCGCCAGCTGGCCGGCCGCGTCGGTGCCGACGTGCACGTAGCGCATGTTGAAACGGAACAGGCTGAGGAAGCGAATGAAGTCAGCCTTGATGAAGGGAATCTTCTCCAGATAAGCCAATTGATCCGGAGTGATCGAGGTGTTGACCAGTTGTTCGATCTGATAGCGGATTTCCGCCAGATACGGCGTCAGATCCTCGCTGCTACGGCAACGGAACTCCCACTCCACTTCGGCGTTGGGGTAGTTGTGCAGCACCGCCTGCATCATGGTCAGCTTGTAGAAGTCGGTATCCAGCAGATTCTGGATGATGCTGGGGGCGAATACGCTCTCACTCATGGTCATTCTCCTCGAAGCGGGCCAGCTCGCTGTCGAGCGCTCCGCTGTCGGCGCAGATGGTGATGCCCTGCGCGCGCATCTGGTCGATGGCTTGCGTTGCGCCGGCTTCGGAAATGGCCCGGCAAGCCGGAAGATACAGCAACACCTGGAAGCCGGCGCCGCGTAATTGCAATGCGGTGTTCTGCACGCAGAAGTCCAGGGCCAGGCCGCCGACCACCACCGCCTCCACACCGGCGACCTTGAGGTATTCGATGACGCCCGTACTGCGCTTGCCAGCCAGGTCGTGGAAGCAGGCGCCGTAAGGGTGCAGATCGGGCTCGACGCCCTTCCAGACGAAGAAGTCGTAGTCGATCGGCGCCGGCAGCTCGTCCAGCAGCTCGAAGCCAGGCGTGCCCGGTACGCAGTGGCTGACCCAGGTCAGGTCGGCGTTGGCATGGCTCAGCGGCTGGAGCATCTGGGCATGGCTTTCCACCACCCAGATGGCGTTGGGGGCGTGGGCGTCCTTGCTGCCCAGGCGCAGGGTGCCACGACGCGCCATGTCGTTGAGCGGCGCGGCGATCTCGTGACCGCCGGTCACAGGCAGTTCATCGGGGCACAGGCTGGTGAAGCCCTTTTGCGCATCGACATCGAACGTGGCGATCTTCATCTGACACCTCCTGCTGGTGGAGCCGCATCGCTGCGGGGTGGACACATAATCCACCAGGTGTATTATATCTGTCAACACCCACCCACGCGGAGATTCACGATGCTGTCGTCATCACTCCAGACCTACGCCGCCGCAAGTGCCGAGCCAACGCCGCAGCATTTCGCCCTGGCTGTATACGGCGGTGCCTTCGATCCGCCCCATGCCGGTCACACCAGCGTCATCCAGCGCACGCTGGAAGTGGCGGATCGAGTGGTGGTAGTGCCCAGCTACCGGCACGCCGATGCCAAGCGCATGGCGGGCTTCGAGCTGCGTTGCACCTGGGTCGAACGGCTGGCGGAGCGCTTCGGCGAACGCGTAGTGTGCTCGGCCGTGGAGCGTCAGTTGGGTGCCGACGGCAAGGTGGTCTACAGCTACGACCTGATGAGCCACATCGCTCAAGAGCACCACCAGTCACCGCAGCGCCTGGCGCTGGTAATCGGCGAAGACAACCTCGATCGGCTGACCACCTTTTACCGCGCAGCAGACCTGCGCCAGCAATTCGGCCTGCTGGTGGCAGATGAGGAGATGACCGTGCACAGCAGCGCGATTCGCGCGATGATCGCTGCCGGGCAAACGATCCCTGAGGCCTGGCAACTGCCGGAAATCCAGGCCGACATGACGATTTACAGGAGGGCGATGTGAGTTCTGCTGAAGTACTGGCGAGTGTCGACCTGATCGCCTTGCGCATGGATGCCGAGAGCCGGCAGTTGCACCTGTTGCTGCACCGCCGCGAGCGTGAGCCCTTCATCGGGCAATGGGCGCTACCGGGGGTGATCGTCAATGGCAGCACCCAGGATGCGAACCTGGAGGCCGCCGCCCACCGCGTACTGCGCGACAAGGCCCAGGTTGTACCACGGCACCTGGAACAGGTCGGCACCGAGGGCAGCGCCAACCGTGATCCACGTGGCTGGTCGATGAGCACCTACTACCTGGCGCTGCTGGCCTCGGACACTGAAACGGCCGATGATGGCCTGCGTTTCGTGCCACTGGACGAGGTGCTGGACGGGCGCATCGCCCTGCCCTTTGACCACGGGGATCTGGTGCGCCTCAGCCTGGAGCGCCTGGCGGGCAAATCGGTATACACCAGCCTGCCCCTGTACCTGGCCCCGCCACGCTTCACCGTGCTCGACGCCCTGAATGCAGCCCAGGCCTGCCTGGGTACGACGATCAACAACACCTCGCTGCGCAAGCGCCTGGAGCGCATGAAGGAAGCCGGCTGGATTCGCGACACCGGGGAAAAGAACTTCCCGAAAATGGGCCGCCCTCAGCAGCTCTGGGAACTGACCGAACAGGCCGACGGCGTGTTCGTGTTCGACCGCAGCCTGCTGGCGGATCGGACAGGTATTTGATACTGCTGCTCGGAGCGGCTGGGATGCTGCTTATATGAAGGGCGGCAGGATGGCGAAAGCGGACGGTGAGCAGAGGATTTTGTGGGAGAGGCTTTAGCCTCGATTTTGCCTAGTTAGGCGTAAAGAGCTCGCGGCTAAAGCCCCTCCCACGAGATCGCGACCGGCCGCTTCTGCCTTTTAGCGTCTGCGGGCTACTGGCGCATCCCAATCGCCAGACGATTGAAGGCGTTCATCAGCGAGATGGCGAAGGTCAGGTCGCTGATCTGCGTATCGTCGAAATGCGCCTTGAGCGGCTCGAAGACCTCATCAGGCGCGTGAGTCTGCGCGATGTCGGTCAGCGACTCGGCCCAGGCCAACGCAGCCCGCTCGGCATCACTGAAGTGCCCACTGATGCGCCAGCCGGCCAGGCTGTCGAGTTTCGCCTCAGGCGTTCCGCCCTGGCGTAGCGCCTTGGCATGCATTTCCAGGCAGAAGGCGCAGCCGTTGATCTGCGAAATGCGCAGGTACACCAGCTCGATCAGCGGCAGCCCCAGGCTGCTGGCAGCCAGGGCGTTCTTGGTGGCCAGCAGGCCTTTGTAGGCGTCGGCTGAGAGCTGGCTGTAGGGCAGGCGCAAGGTGGTCATGGCGTTATCTCCGTGGAGGGCTAGAGAAGAAATTTGTTGTTTTTTCCAACTGTGGCAGCACCCCGGTCAGGGCCGCCTGCAACGACTCGGCACCCAGGGCCATGCCCTGCTGATGGATGAACTCAACCTGAGTGATACCCAGAGTGCTCAGCACATGGCGCAGGTAAGCAGTGAGAAAATCCGACTGACGTGCCTGCTCACCATGATAGAAGCCGCCGGCACTCACCAGCACCAGAGTGGGCCGATCCTGCAGCAAACCGACCTTGCCCTGCGCCGAGGTGGTGAAACTGCGATGGATTCTCAGCACGTAATCGATCCACAGCTTGAGCGCTGCGGGCACGCTGAAGTTGTGCATCGGGGTGACGATGATCAGGCAGTCGCTGGCCTCCAGCTCGGCAATCAAGGCCTCGGAGCAGGCGAAGGCAGGATCATCGAAGGGTGCGGAGCCGGTCAGCGCCGATGCATATTCGGCACTGAGCGGTGGTAGCGGCTCACCGGCCAGATCGCGCTCTATTACGTCAGCACTTGGCCAGCGCCGCGCTATCAGTTGCCGCGCCACCTGGCTGCCGCAGGCCTTCTGCCGATGCGGGCTGCACTCAAGCAGCAAAATACGTTTCATACGACCTCCTCTAACAGCGGTTGAACGAAGTGCATGCCGCGCGCCAGGAGGCCATGGCGGTAATAGAACCGCTGGGCCAGGGCATTGCCCAGCGCGGTGTCCAGAACCAGGTAGGCATGGCCCGTACTGATGGCGTGCGCCCGCACCGCCTCGATCAGCAACTGGCCGAGGCCACCACGCTGCTCGTCGGGCAGTGCAATCAGGTCATCGATATAGACGAAACGTCCGTAGAGGGTGTTTTCCTGCAGCCGATAGCCGGCCAGCGCAACGACCTGATCTCCTCGCCAAGCGGCGAGCAGGCGATACCCCTGGGAAGCTTGACGCTGCACCTGACACGCAAACGCATGGGCGTCGTCAAGGTGCGGCCGAAGTTCGCGCATGACAGGAAAGCAGGCCAGGCACTCGGCATTGCCTTGCACAGTACGAAGGGTGACAGGTTGAGACATGCTGGCGTCCTCTGCATCAGATGGACGCTACCTTAAAGGCGGCTTGGCCCTACCCATAGAGCCAAGACAGGTAAAAATCATTGATCCATCAGCGGATCATTCGCCCTGGCGCATGGGCATTCGGTCGATGGTGGCGAAGATTTCCTGCAAGTCCGCATCGGCGCCTTGCTGGATCTTCTTACCGCCATCCTTGCCGACCAGAATGATCTGTGGCCGCTCACTGCCGGCATCCAGCGCCAGCAGCAGGCGCTTGGTGGCGATGGCATCCAGGGGCTGGTCATTGCGTTGCCCCTGCTTGCCCACAACGGTGTAGAGCACCATGTCGCGCTCGACGAAAGCTTCACGGTTGGCAGGCTGCGCCAAGGCTTCTCGCACCCGGACGAGCAACGGATCGCTGGCATCGTCGGCGAGCAGGATCAACGGGCGGGTTTTCCAGAGCTCGGCCTGGAGAGGATCGTCGGCAGCGTGAGCAGTGATGGCGAGTGCCGACAGCAGTAGAGCCAGAATGGCTTTCATCGCGATGCCTCCTTTACAGGTGATCGGAATACAGGCGCCCGACTGCGGGATCAGTGACCATTCGCGCAGAACGGCTACGATCGAATCGCACGCAAGCGAGCTCCTACAGTTTCGCAACCTATACGATCCCGTAGGAGCCGGCTTGCCGGCGATTGGTCACCATCACGCCGGCTTGCAGAACAGCCGCCACTCGCAAGCGAGCCGCGGCAAATCGCCGGTTCTCAGTACGACAGGTACGAGGAGCGCGTCAGGCCCAGACGCAGGGCGTCGAGGAACTGGGTACGCTCACGCACACTGATCTTGGCGCTGGCCACCTTGTCGCGATAATGAGTCATCAGCTCCTCGGGCGACAGGTGCACGTAGCGCAGCATGTCCTCGATGGTGTCGTGGGTTTCGATACCGGCGTGGTAAACGCTGCCGTCCTGGTTCTGGTAGATGTTCACCGAATCGGTGTCACCGAACAGGTTGTGCATGTCACCGAGAATTTCCTGATAAGCACCGACCAGGAAGATACCCAGCACGTAATCTTCACCGTCGCGCAGTTCGTGCACCGGCAGGCTGGTTTCGATGGACTGCTCGTCCACGTACTGGTTGATCTTGCCATCCGAATCACAGGTCAGATCCTGCAACACGGCACGGCGCAGCGGCTCTTCGTCGAGGCGATTGAGCGGCAGGATCGGCAGGATCTGGCCGATCGCCCAGGTGTCAGGCAGGCTCTGGAATACCGAGAAGTTGCAAATATACTTGTCGGCCAACTTGTCGTTGAGCTCGTCGAGCACCTGACGGTGCGAACGCTGACGCGCCTTCAACTGGTTGTACAGACGGCGGCAGATGGAAAAGTAGCACTGCTCGGCGAGGGCCTTCTGCGGCAGGTCGAGCTTGCCGGCGGAATACTGCGCAGCCACTTCACTGACGTAGTGAGTGGCGCGCCAGTAGCTTTCGGCGACCATTTCCGGATCGCTGTCGCCGAGCAGGTCGATCAGCACCTGCAGCACTTCCGGCTGCTCGACGCTGCGGTCGATTTCCGGCACCTCGTCGTTGTGGCGCTCGACATCGGTCACCTGCACCAGCAGCACCGCGTGGTGCGCAGTCATCGCCCGGCCACTTTCCGAGAAAATATGCGGATGGGGGATTTCCTGGCGGTCGCAGAACTCTTTGAGCATGTCGACTACCGCATCGGCGTAGTCTTCCATGTCGTAGTTGATGGAGCTGGCGTTGCGCGAGTGGGTACCGTCGTAGTCCACACCCAGGCCGCCGCCGACATCTATATGATCGACCGGCAGGCCGAGCGCGCGCAGCTCGCCGTAATAACGGATGGCTTCACGGAAGCCCTTGCGGTAGTCGGCGATGTTGGCGATCTGCGAGCCCATATGGAAATGCAAGAGCCGGATGCCCTGATCCAGCCCGGCCTCACGGAAGCGCTCGACCACCGACAGCAGCTGCGCTGCAGACAGGCCGAACTTGGACTTCTCACCGCCGGTATCAGCCCACTTCGAGGATGCCAGGGACGATAGACGCACACGCAGACCGATCTGCGGCGCTACCTTGAGTTCAGCGGCCTCCTCGATCACCAGGGCGACTTCCGATTCCTTCTCGATGACGATGAATACGTTGTGGCCGAGCTTCTGGCCGATCAGCGCCAGGCGGATGAACTCGCGATCTTTGTAACCGTTGCAGACGATGGTGCCGCCCTTCGGTGCCAACGCCAGTACCGCCAGCAGTTCTGGCTTGGAACCGGCTTCAAGGCCGATAGAGACGTTCTGCGTCGCGATGATGTTTTCCACCACCGCTTCCTGCTGGTTCACCTTGATCGGATACAGCGCGGTGTAGCGGTTGTTGTATTCCAGCCGCGCGATGCTGGCGTCGAAGGCGCCAGTCAGCTTACGCACACGATCCTGCAGGATGTCCGGAAAACGCACCAGCAATGGCAGCGACAGACCGCTCTGGCGCAACTCTTCGACCTGCTCGTGGAGGTCGATGGGCGTGCTGCCCGGCCCGTTGGGGCGAACCTCGACACGGCCGGCCTCATTGATGGAGAAATAACCCGCGCCCCAATGGCGAATACCATAGACGCTGCGGCTGTCGGCCACCGTCCATTGGCTCCCATCGTCCTTGCGTGTACGTCGTGCGGCCATTGAGGTCTCCCTTGTTGCAAATGAGCTGATGCTGTCGAATAGAGTCGAGCGAGCATAAAGCCTGGAAATGACGAATGCTCGGCAGTGGACTGGCCGAGCCATCGGTAAGTTTAGAAAGTTGCCTGTCGGCGGCCATCAGCCGCCGGATTTCTTCGCCTTGAAGCCGCGCTTGAGCAGTTCGGCGAGAAGTAATTCCACGTGGTCGCCCTGAATCTCGATCACCCCATCTTTCAGGGAGCCGCCGCAGCCACAACGCTTCTTCAGCACAGACGCCAGCTCCTTGAGCGGCTCTTCGGCCAACGGCACGCCACTGATGGTGGTCACCGTTTTGCCGCCGCGGCCTTTGGTCTCGCGGCGTACCCGAGCAATGCCATCGCCTTCAGGGATCGCCGTGCGCGAGCAGATGCAGGCATCCACTGGCTGCCCACAATCCGGACAATGTCGGCCGGCGTCAGTGGAATACACCAGGCCACCGAGCCCAGCGAATGAAGAGGTTTTATTGGCCACCGCATTTTTCCTCAGTGGATTGGCGAAGCGGCGCAGTGTAACGACAAAGCCGGCCCATGCTAAGAACCGAAATGCGCCACAGGCTGATGGATTGGCGACCCGCGCCCGATCAGTAGCGCGGGCAATCCTCATCGCCTTGCTATCGATTGGCCAGATAGTGCTGCAGGGCCTGTAGCGAGTCGGGGCAATACGGTTTGCTCTGCGTATCGAGCAATGCGGCCTGCACCGTGACGAAATGGGCCTCCAGCACCTCTTCAGGCTGCAGTATCAAGGGCGCATCGGATACCGCCGAGAACACTGCGCACCACAAGCGGTTGTCCGGCTGCTCGAAGAAGAATCGGCCTTGATCACGCAGAACGGCATCACGGATGCCCAGCTCTTCCGCCAGCTCGCGCGCGGCCGATGCCAGATACTCTTCGCCAGCCGCGACCATGCCGCCCGCCGCCACGTCCCAGTAGCCGGGATACACGGCCTTGCTCAGGGTACGTCGATGCACGCAGAGCTCACCGGCCGAATTGAACAGCAAGATGAAGGTGCCGCGGCCGATCAGGCCGCGATTGCGCAGTTCGGCGCGAGGGAGCGCGCCCAGCAGCTGATCCTGCTCGTCGACCCAGGCGATCAGCTCGGCATCCGAGGCGGCGCGGTGCGCCACCTCGGTTTCGGCGATAACCACCAATCAGCCTTGGGAGAGCAGTTGGCGCAGATCGATCACCGCCGCGTTGGCACGCGATATGTAGTTGGCCATCACCAGCGAGTGGTTGGCGAGGATGCCGTAGCCACTGCCATTGAGCACCATCGGGCTCCACAGCGTGGCCTGGGCCGCCTCCAGCTCGCGGATGATCTGCCGCACGCTGACGGTGGCATTTTTCTTGGCCAGCACGTCGGCGAAGTCAACCTCAATGGCACGCAGCAGGTGCGACAGCGCCCAGGCCTGACCACGTGCCTCATAGAACACGTTGTCGATCTGCAGCCATGGCGTTTCGTAGGTGCGCTCAGTCACCTCAGGCACCTGACCTTCCGCCAATTGAGTGGTCTCGGTGATTTCGGTGTTCAGGCGCACCTGGCCAACGCTGGCCGACAGCCGCTGTGACAGCGAGCCGAGACGGGTGGCGACATCGCCGAACCAGTTGTTCAGGTTATCGGCACGGGTGTAGAAACGTGCGCCACCCTGCCCCGGCTCGGACAGACGAGCCAGGTAGCGATCCAGAGAATTGATGCCGTCACGGTATTCCGATTCGGCAGCAGGCAGCGCCCAGCTACGGTGATCGAAGTTGAAGCGCGGCTCGGCGCGGGCCAGGTCGCCATCTTCGGTGGACTGCGACTGGGAGCGCGCGAAGTCCTTGCGCAGCGCACGGGAGAAGTCACGTACCTGCACCAGCACGCCGTACTCCCAGCTCGGCATGTTGTCGAGCCACAGGCCCGGCGGCGCCAGGTCGTTGGACAGGAAGCCGCCCGGCTTGTCGAGCAGGGTCTCGGCGACCTGCTTGAGCGTTTCCACCGAGGTATAACCGTTGACCACCTGACGCTGACTGCTTTCGGCTGCAGCCTGCACGCGTTGCTGCACCGGGAACATGTCCGGTTCCTGGCTCCAGTACCAGCCGACGACCAGCGTCACTAGCAGGTAAACACCCAGCAGGACGGCAATGATCCCGCCTAGTCGACCACCGACACGGCGGCGTGATCCAGCGGTAGCGCCATCGTTGGCACTGTGCGTACCGGAGGTGCGGTTCTTCCAATCAAGCATGGCGATTATCCTTTGATCTGCAACATATCTGAGCTTCGACCACAGGCCGAAAGGAGGGTTGCGCTAATACTTGCGACCCAACGAGCTCCCTAGCAAGCCTACGCTGTTCACTATAAGGGAAGGCTGTTGCGCTGCGCAGCGTCGCAACCTGTTCACGACGTGACAACGCGCAGGAACCATCACCACACCAGTAGGTCGGCATAAAGCTGTTTGTTCAACATGACCCATCGTGCGGGGCGATTCACAGCATTAATGCCAAAGGAATGGCAAAATAATCACCCGGTGATAGCATGACGCCACCACTCGGTAGCGATTCGCCGCCCCACGCAGATTAAAGGCCCATGACCGAGCACGAAGATCCCAGCCGCGACCGGCTCAAGCAGCACTTCGCCCAGCGCGTCATCCACCAGGCTCGCCAGGTTCTGGAAGTCTGGCAGCGCCTGCAGCACGCCGAATGGAACGATGCGGGTATGCAGGAGCTGCATGAAGCGGCACAACTGCTGCAGCGCTATGCCGAGCGTTTCGAGCAGGTCGAGCACCGCCAGTTGGCGCAACGCATCGTCGCCTGCCTGAGCGCAGTGGATGCCAATCGTGGGCGACTCAACAGTGAGGTGATCAGCGAGCTCAATCAGTTGATGCAGCGCCTCTCGCGCACAGGCCTGCGCCACGGCGACCGCTTCGAGCAAACCACTTTGCCGCCGCTGCGCAAACCGGTTTACCTCGCTTTGCAACACCTGGAGCGAGCCGAGCGCCTGGCCCAACAACTGGAGTTCTTCGGCATGAACGCCAGGCCGCTGGACACCGCCAATGCCTTCCGCGCCGCCATGCTCGAACGCCACCCAGCGGCGATTCTGATGGAAATCGACTTTGCCGGCAGCGGCAACGGCCTGCTCCTGGCGCAAGATGTCCAGGAAGGGCTACAAGAGAAGATTCCGCTGCTGTTCTACAGTCATGAAGATACCGACACACCAACCCGTCTGGCTGCCGTACGCGTTGGCGGACGCGAATTCTTCACCGGTACGCTGGACGCCTCAAGCCTGCTGGAACGCATCGAGGTGCTCACCCACGTCGCCCAGTACGAACCGTACCGCGTGTTGATCATCGATGACTCCCGCGCCCAGGCTACCCACACCGAGCGAGTGCTCAACAGTGCCGGCATCGTCACCCGTACCCTCACCGAGCCGATTCAGGCCATGGCCGAACTGGCCGAATTCCAGCCGGATCTGATCATCCTCGACATGTACATGCCGGCCTGCAGCGGTACCGAGCTGGCCAAGGTGATTCGCCACAACGACCGCTACGTCAGCGTACCGATCATTTATCTGTCTGCCGAAGACGACCTCGACAAGCAGCTCGATGCCATGAGCGAAGGCGGCGACGACTTCCTCACCAAACCGATCAAACCGCGGCACCTGATCGCCACCGTACGCAACCGTGCCGATCGTGCCCGCAACCTCAGGGCGCGCATGGTGCGTGACAGCCTCACAGGCCTGTTCAATCACACCCATACACTGCAGTTGCTCGAAGATGAGCGCTTCCGTGCCCAGCGCGACTTGCAGCCGCTGAGCTTCGCCATGATCGATATCGACTTTTTCAAGAAGGTCAACGATAACTACGGCCATCCCATGGGCGACCGGGTGATCAAGAGCCTGGCGCTGTTCCTCAAGCAGCGGCTACGCAAGAGCGACTGCATCGGCCGCTATGGCGGTGAAGAGTTCGCCGTGGTGATGCCTAATACCGACGCACGCACCGCCGCCAAGGTGATCGATGAAGTGCGCAAGCGCTTCGCCGAAATCCATTACCCCGCGCATCCTCAGGATCTCAGTTGTACCTTCAGCTGCGGTATCGCCGAACTACGTGACGATCTGGATAGCAAGAACCTGTCACAGCGCGCCGATGAGGCGCTGTACCGCGCCAAGAATGGCGGCCGTAACCGCGTCGAGGTGTACGACTGAGGTGATGCCTGGATCAGGCACGTCAGTTCGACGCCCCACATGTTGCGCTAACGGCTGACGCGATCACACCTGCAGGATCACCACCACCGCCGCCCGTCATGTGGATGGCGCCCTCTTTGTGACCCAGCGCACGGCGTCACACCCCTGTCATGAAGGTGCAATAACTTACCGACACCGCAGCACTGCATGGCGCAGTGCCACCACCGTTCAGTCGTCGGTCGAGTCCCATGCGCCTTAAATCACTTACCAATCTCAACACCCTGCTGCTGGTCAGTGTCGGTATCACCTTGGCCTGCACGCTATGGTGGTCACAGCGAGCACTGGAGCGCCCTTATGTACTGATGGAGCAGTATCTGGGCCTTTCCCAGCAATTCCAACGTGAGGCCGCAGGCAACATCCTAGGCTACCTGGAAAGCGGTGACGCCCTGCGCCACAGCGCCGCCCTGCAGGGCGTCGATGCTTTACAGCAAAACATCGCCCAACTGCCTGCCAACCTCGCAGGTGATCTCGGTAACAACCTGAATGACCTGAAAACCTTCACGGCTGATGAACTGCTCGCAGCCGGCAAACTGTCCGGTGATCCCCAAGGGCTACTGATCCAGTCCGAGCGGGAAATAGCCGGCGCGTTATCACAAATCGCCAAGTATGCCGATGAAGGTCAGGGCGAAGCGGCACAAGCCTATGGCCGCCCGCTGTTCGAGGCCTCCCAGCACCTCGCCCGCCTGGCACTGGCACGTGACAAGCTGGTCAGCAGCGGGCGCAGCGAACTGGCCGCGGACGTAGAGCGCGAAGTGCTTTCGCTGCAGGAGCTGGCGAAAACCATCGACAACCTGGCACTGCTCGGCGTCACCGATGAAGCGGCATCAGGCGGTAACGCCTTCGCTTCGCTGATGGGCCTGGACACTGACAGCCAGGAGAACGAAGTGGAAGATCGCGGAATCGCCCTGAAACGTGAGCTCAATAGCCTGATAGGCCGCTACCCGGGCGAGCTGGCGCGTACCCGAACGCTGATTGAGCAGCGCAGCCAGCTGGCCGCCGCCACCCGCACTCGGCTGGATGCGGTGCAACAGTCCTTCACCACGCTGGAGCCGCAAGTGCGTGCCGAGCATGGCCGTATCCAGGGCGAAGTACGCCTGATCCTTGGTGCCATGGTCGCACTGATCCTGCTTATCGCGCTGATCATCGATACCCTGCAGCGCCGCCTCAGCCGCCTGCTCGAGCGCCTGGTGCCAGCACTCTCGGCGTGGGCAGCTGGCGACTTCAGCCGCGAGATTCACTTGGCCACCAACACCCGCGAGCTGCGTGATATCGAGGAGTCGCTGAATCGCCTGCGCGCCTACCTGGTCGACCTAGTCGGCACCATTCACCTGCACGCCGGCCAGGTGTCGGCCTCCAGCCACACGCTAGCCGATCTCAGCGGCGGCCTGCACGACGGCGCCGAACGCCAGGCCAGCGATACCGCGCAGATTCGTGACGCACTTGGCGAACTGGAAGCGACCATCCTTCAGGTCGCTGACGACGCCAGCCAGACCGCGACCGCCAGCCACGACGCCGACAGAGCGTTAGCACAGGGTCAGCAGGTGATCGGCAACAGCCTGACTGGCTTGCATGCCCTGGTTGAGGAAGTGCAAAGCAACGCCCAGTCCATCGAGCGCCTAGCCGAGGAAACGGGCACTATTGGCAGCGTGCTGACGGTTATCCACAGCATCGCCGAGCAGACCAATCTGCTCGCCCTCAACGCCGCCATCGAAGCAGCCCGAGCCGGCGAGGCTGGTCGCGGTTTTGCCGTAGTGGCGGACGAAGTACGCACGCTGTCATTGCGCACCAGCGCGGCCACCACGCAGATTCAGGATGTGATCGGGCGCCTTCAAAAGGCGGCGAATGGGTCGCTGGTCGCAATGCGCAGCCAGGTCGAACACGCCGAAGCAACCGCCAACCAGGCACGTACGGCAGACGGTGCCCTGGATGAAATCGTCAGCGCAATACGTACCATCACCAGCATGGCCGGGCGCATCGCCGACGCCACCGCTTATCAGGGCGGCGCAGTAAGCGAAATTCGCGACCATAGCGAACGCATCCATCAACTGGGCAGCGACAACCTGCTGCGCATCAGCCAGGGACGCGCCCAAAGCGGCGAGCTGCAGGCACTGAGTGGCCAACTGAACCAGGCAGTGCAGGCATTTCGCGTGTAAAACAATTGAGCCCTGATGGCCTGAAGCTCACCTAATGGGTACCTGGGCCATTGCCGATACGGTCCAACTGGCCTCGAAAGGCGCAAACATTGCCCCCGAAAGGTGATTCGTTTCAGCCCAACAAACCATACCTCTTGGTTAGGCAATACGAATAGTGACCGTGCCGAATGGCCCCAGGCGTTACACTCTGCGGCCAACCGACGGAGCTGCCCATGTCTCATCCTTTCGCCGCCCTCACCCCCGACCTGGTTCTGGATGCCGTCGAGAGCCTGAACTACCTCAGCGACGCCCGCGTGCTGGCGCTGAACAGCTACGAGAACCGCGTCTACCAAGTAGGCATCGAAGGGGAAACCCCGCTGATCGCCAAATTCTACCGACCGGATCGCTGGAGCGATGAGGCGATCCGCGAAGAACATACCTTCACTGCCGAGCTGGCCGAATGCGATGTACCCGTGGTGGCGCCGCTGCAGCGCGATGGCGAAACCCTGTTCGAGCATGCCGGCTTCCGCTTTTCGCTGTTTCCGCGCCGTGGCGGCCGCGCGCCGGAGCCCGGCAACCTGGATCAACTCTATCGACTCGGCCAACTGCTCGGACGAATGCATGCGGTCGGTTCACTGCGCCCGTTCGCCCATCGCGAATCCCTGCGAGTGGACAACTTCGGCCATGCTTCCCTAGCGACCTTGCTGGAGGGCAACTTCGTACCGCGCAGCCTGCTGCCGGCCTACGAGTCGGTAGCACGTGATCTGCTCAAACGCCTGGATCAGCTGTTCGCGGAAAATCCGGTGAAAGCGATTCGCCTGCACGGCGACTGCCACCCGGGCAACCTGCTGTGTCGCGACGATACCTTTCACATGGTCGACCTGGATGACTGCCGCATGGGCCCGGCAATTCAGGATCTGTGGATGATGCTCGCTGGCGAGCGCCACGAGCGGCTTGGCCAGATCGCCGAGCTGGTCGACGGCTATCAGGAATTCCACGATTTCAACCCGCGCGAGCTGCCACTGATCGAGGGCTTTCGCTCCTTGCGGCTGATGCACTACAGCGCCTGGCTGGCGCGGCGTTGGGACGATCCGGCCTTTCCACAGAGCTTCCCCTGGTTCGGCAGTGAGCGGTACTGGGGCGAGCAGATTCTGATGCTGCGCGAACAAATCGCAGCCTTGAACGAAGAACCGTTGAAATTGTTTTGAGCAACCTGCGCCAGCCATAAAAAGCTGAACATGCGGACAACTCAAGCACTAGAATGGTGCAACCCTCCACTGCCGTATCAAGGACTTACATGGCCACCGCAGACCTGCGCCGCGGCTACATCCTGGGCCTCTCAGCCTATGTAATCTGGGGCCTTTTTCCGCTCTATTTCAAGGCGATCCAGGCTGTCCCGCCGCTGGAAATCATCGTCCACAGGGCGCTCTGGTCTGCCGTATTCGGCGCACTGTTGTTGCTGGTATGGAAGCACCCGGGCTGGCTGCGCGAGTTGATCGACCACCCCAAACGCTTCGCCGTGCTGGCCATCAGCGGCTCGCTGATCGCCGGCAACTGGTTGGTCTACGTCTGGGCGGTGAACAACGGACGTATGCTCGAAGCCAGCCTGGGTTACTACATCAACCCGCTGGTCAATGTGCTGCTCGGCATGTTGATCCTCGGTGAGCGCTTGCGACGCTTGCAATGGGTAGCCGTCGCGCTGGCAGCGGCAGGCGTCGCGCAACAATTATGGCAAGTCGGCAGCCTGCCCTGGGTGTCGCTGGCGTTGGCGCTGAGCTTCGCCGCCTACGGCCTGATCCGCAAGAAAGCACCCGTCGCTGCGCTACCGGGGCTGGTGGTGGAAACCTGGCTACTGTTGCCGCTGGCCATTGGCTGGATTCTTCTGCACCCTGCAGCGATGAGCAACCAGCCGGCATTCTGGACGACCACCGAGGCCTTGTGGCTGATGGCGGCCGGCCCCGTCACGCTGATTCCCCTGGTGTGCTTCAACGCGGCCGCGCGCCACCTGCCCTACACCACTCTGGGTTTTCTGCAGTACGTGGCGCCGACCCTGGTGCTGCTGCTGGCCGTGTTCGTTTTCGACGAGCACCTCGACCCGGTCAAGATCGTCGCCTTCGTGTTCATCTGGGCGGGCCTGGCGGTGTATAGCGTCGATGCCTGGCTGACTCTGCGCAAGCGCTAGCCAGCACTGTCGAGGGCAAGAATCTGCACCTGCAGGTTCTTGCCGCATGTCGAAAACGATCCCTTACACACAAAACCGACCACAAGCGATTGCAGGGCGTAGTTGCATCCTGCAATCATATGCGAATAGTTATTGCTTTATTTCTCCTTATTCGCGGAGCTACTTGTGTCGGTCGGGGAATCCACGCATCAGCAACTGACGGGCCAGCTCTATCGCGATCATCGCGACTGGCTACTCGGCTGGCTGCGTAAAAGCCTGAGCTGCCCACAGCGAGCCGAAGACCTCAGCCAGGACACCTTCGTCCGTGTGCTCGGCAAGCCGGATCTGCAACAGTTGCGCGAACCCCGCGCTCTGCTCGGCACCATTGCCCGCGGGCTGCTGATCGATCACTTCCGTCGCAACGCCGTGGAACGCGCCTACCTGGAAGAGCTGAGTCATACCCCTGAAGCGGTGCACGCCAGCCCGGAAGAACAGGCGCTGGTGCTCGAAGCCCTGCGCGAAATCGATCGTCTGCTCGGCACGCTGTCGCTCAAGGCGCGCAGTGCTTTCCTCTACAACCGCCTGGACGGCCTCGGTCACGCCGAGATCGCCGAGCGTCTCGGCGTGTCGGTTCCGCGCGTGCGCCAGTATCTCGCCCAGGCGGCGCGGCAGTGCTACATCGCCCTGTACGGAGAGCCGACGGCATGATCGCCGCCACCGCGCCGGTCAGCAATCGGGTACTGGAAGCCGCCATCCATTGGCAGCTGTGCCTCGACTCGGGCATGGCCAGCGAGCGGGAGAAAGTCGAATTCCAGCGCTGGCTGGCCAGCGACCCCGAACATGTGCGCGCCTGGAAACAACTGACCGGCCTGGATCAGCAACTCGCTGTAGCGGCGGCACCCGCAGCGCGCAAGGCCCTGTTGCGTCGCCCGGCGGGCAGCCAGCGGCGCAACGTGAGCGGCCTGCTCGGTGTATTGCTGGCCGGCGTGCTTGGCCTTGGCCTGCTCAACCAGCAGCGCCCGCTAAGCGACTGGCTGGCCGATGAAGTGACCGCTGCTGGCGAACAGCGCGAACTGCAACTGGCAGATCACAGTCGGTTGCGCCTCAACAGTCGCAGTGCCGTAGATATCGATTTCAATCCCGAAGAGCGCAGGCTGTTCCTGCGCAGCGGCGAAATTCTCGTGGAAACTGCTCACGGCGATCCGCGTCCGTTCTTGGTCGAGACCAGACACGGCACCCTGCGCGCCCTGGGCACCCGCTTCCTGGTGCGCGAGGAAGATCGGGGCACCCAACTGATCGTGCTGCAGTCCGCAGTGGCTGCACATCCACGGCACACCAACGACGAGCGGGTGATCCCGGAGGGTCAGCAAGCGCTGATGAGCAGCGACACTCTGGGTGTCAGTCAGCCGGCGCCGGCCGCCGCAGACGCCTGGATGCACGGCATGCTGGTGGTGGAAAACGTGCGCCTGGCCGACCTGCTGGAGCGCCTCGGCGACTATCAGAACGGCCATCTGGGTATCGACGACAGCATCGCCGATCTACGCATCAGCGGCAGTTTTCCGCTGCGTAACCTGGATCTGGCACTCGCCGCGCTACCCGCCAGCCTGCCGGTAAGCGTGGAGCGCTATACCAATTGGTGGATAAAGGTCGTGCCACAGCCGCAAACGCCGCAATAAAAATAGTTCGCGCGGGCCCTATCACTTTCTGCATCTGCTTCGGCAATAGGAAATCGAGACTCATTTCCCTGTAGGAGCCACCTGCGATGCAGATGTTCAGCCGTACCCCGTTCCGTCCGAGCATGCTGGTCGCCGCCATGGCGCTGGCCAGCCTGCCCGCCCTCAGTCTGGCCCAGTCGGCTGACTCCAGCGTGCGCACCTACCAGCTGCCCGCAGCACCGCTGGCCAGCTCCCTTAATCAGATCGCCGGCCAGGCCGGTGTGGTGCTGAGCATCGACCCAGGCCTGACCGCCGGCAAGAGCGCGCAACCAGTACAAGGCCAGTTCGACACGGCTGGCGCCCTGCGTCAGGCACTTTACGGAACGGGCCTGATGCTGGTACCCGGTACGGGAGGCACTTACAGCGTGCAGCCCGTGGCGGACAATGCCGCGGTGGCATTGCCTGAGACCACCATCAGCGCCGGCAGCGGCGTGGAAAGTGCCTGGGGGCCGACCACGGGCTATCTGGCAACCCGCACGGCGGCGGGTACCAAGACCGATACGTCGATTCTCGAAGCACCGCGCTCCATCTCCGTGGCGACACGTGAGCAGATGCAGGATCGCAAGGTTCAGAATCTGGATGATGCCGTGCGCTACATGCCCGGCGTGATCGCCAGCAGCTATGGCAGTGACAGCCGCGCTGAATGGATGAAGATTCGTGGCTTCGAGCCAATCCAGATGCTCGACGGCCTGCCGCTGCCCAAGGGCACCTACGTGATGCCCAAGCTGGAAACCTGGAACCTGGAGCGCGTCGCCCTGCTGCGCGGCCCGGCCTCCTCGGTTTACGGCCAAACACCTCCCGGCGGTCTGCTGGATATGGTCAGTCGGCGCCCGGAGGATGTCAGCAGCAACGAGATACAGCTGCAAGTCGGCACCTTCCAGCACAAGCAGATCAGCTTCGACAGCACCGGCCGCCTCGATGACGAGGGGCGCTTCCTTTACCGTATCGGCGGTGTACTGCGCGACAGCGGTACGGCAATCGAGCATATCGACGATCAACGTTTCAACATCGCGCCCAGCTTGACCTGGAACATAGCCGACGACACCAAGCTGACCTTCCTCAGCCAGTTCAACCGTGACGATACCGGCACCACCAGCCAGTTCCTGCCGCTGCAAGGCACCAAGCTGGCCACACCGGCTGGCAAGGTGGACTACCACAAGAATCTCGGCGATCCGGACTGGGAGTTCTATGACAAGGACTATTACGCGCTGGGCTACGCCTTCGAGCATCGTATCAACGATATGTGGCAGTTCCGCCAGAACTTGCGTTACACCAAGAGCGATCTGGCGTTTCAGAGCATTACGGCGGGCGGATTCTTTTTCCCTAACTTCCCCGACCAAGCGGTTATAGACGATGACGGAACCTTGCGCCGCGGTGCCAATGTGGTCGACGAAGACGTTAGCCAGTTCGCCGTCGACAACAACCTGCAAGCAGACTTCGATACCGGCGCGCTGAAGCACACCGTACTGCTGGGCCTGGATTACCAGCGGGTCAACACCAACTATCGGTGGCTTTTCGGCGAAGCGCCTACCAGCAACATAATCAACCCGATCTATGGCCAGGACTTCAGCAACGTCTCCTACTTCGCCTTGCAGGATTACAACCAGAAACGCCATGGCACAGGCTTATACATCCAAGATCAGATTGCACTGGATAACTGGCGCCTGACTCTGGGAGGACGCCAGGATTGGGTGAGCACCGACTCGGAGTTCTATAATGTGAACGGAGGCACCAAGGATGACCGCCGTGATAGCGCGTTCAGCGGCAATGCTGCCCTCAGCTATATGTTCGACTCCGGCTTCACACCCTATGTCTCCTATGCAGAGTCCTTCCAGGCAGAAGCAGGCGGCAGCAACGGCCAGACCTTCCGCCCCAGCACAGGCAAGCAGTATGAGCTCGGGATCAAGTACCAGCCGCCGGGCAGCGACATACTCTTCACTGCAGCCGCATACGACCTGACAAGACAAAACATCATCACCACCAATACCTTGGGCGTGACCGCTCCAGTGGGCGAAGTAACAGTCCGTGGGTTTGAGCTTGAAGCTGTTGGCAACGTTACCGAGAACCTGAAGATCACCGCTGCCTACACTTACGCGAACAGCAAAATGACCAAGGTCGGCGACCCTGCCGACAAGAACCGTCCGCTGCCGTTGACTCCGGAAAACCAGGCATCGCTTTGGGCAGACTACACCTGGAACAACGGCTTCCTAGACGGCTTTGGAGCAGGCTTTGGCGTGCGCTATGTAGGCGAAACCAACAATATCGGTGTCGGCAACCTGGCCTTCGTAGCCAGCAGATCGGATGGACATACCCGCTCCTATAGCGTCTATGACGCTGCAGTGCGCTATGACCTGGGCAAATTCAGCAGCACTCTGGAGGGTGCCAGCGTTGCACTGAATGCCAAGAACCTGTTCGACAAGGAATACCTGTCGACCTGTGACGGAACCTACTGCTACTACGGCGACCCTCGTAGCGTGATCGCCAGCGTCGACTACAAATGGTGATCCGCTAGCCCTGTAACCGACAAGGCCGCTCACTAGGCGGCCTTGTCGTTTTGATCACCCTCATTGATGACGCAGGACTAGTCCTCCATCCGCAACTTCAGCTCCACCATCAAATCGTCCGCCAGGGTTTCCAGCGAAGTCTGCAACGTACTCAGTGGCAGCCCTTCCGGTACTGCCAGGGTTGCCTGTGCGTGGAACAGTGGCTCGCCGCTCATGGGCGCAGGCGTCACGTCGGTAACCAGGCTTTCCAGGTTGACGCCGTTGGCCGCCAGCAGTTGCGTGATATCGCGCACGATACCCGGGCGGTCGTTGCCCAGCAGATCGAGATGGATCGATTTCCAGGTGCAATCCGGCTCGGCGCCAGCCGACGCGAGCTGTACGCGGATGCCCTGGGCACTCAGCTCGCTCAGCGCCTCCATCAACGCGCCATGGGAGGCAGCCGGGACATCCACCCGCAGGATTCCCGCGAACTGCCCGGCCATCCGTGACATGCGGCTTTCCAGCCAGTTGCCGTCATGCTTGGCCACGCACTGGGCGACACGCTCGACAAGGCCGGGTTGATCCTGGGCGATAATGGTCAGTATCAGATGATCCATGCTCACGTCCTCGTCGTTGGTACTCAGCTCAGGTCGAGCCAGTAGGTAAGGTAAACCGCATCCCGGACATAACCGAGGCGTTCGTAGAGGGACTGCGCCGCCAGGTTGGTTCTTGCCGTTTCCAACTGTAACCCGCAGGCGCCGGTGTCCAGTGCATGCTGCCGAGCAGCGTCGAGCAGCTGTTCGCCAATGCCCTGGCGCCGCGCGTGATCGGCGACGTACAGATCGCTCAGCAACAGGCTTGGGCGCAAAGCCAGCGAGGCATACAGCGGGTAGAGCTGCACGAAGCCCTGAGCGACGCGCTGTTCGTCACGTGCGATGAAGATAGTGGAGTCGCCCCGCTCAAGACGCGCGGCCAGAAAACCGCGGACTTCTGCGACGGCCTTGTCCACGCTGTAGAAATCCAGATAAGCCGCAAACAGCGGCACTAGGTCATCGAGATCGGCAGTGGCGGCGGTGCTTATCGGCATGATCGACTCCTTGCAGGTGCCCTGCAGTATAGGCCGTTCCCTCGATTCGAACCGGAGACTCGAGTACGACCAAGGTAGTGACGACCATTTCTGGACTGTTTTTCCCGATTCGTTCATGTAGTATCTGTGAAAAACCACTACATAAATTCAATCCCAGTCCTGCTGGTTGTGGAAAACCCCGCTCACGAAGCATCTCCGGACAAACCGCCTCGACCCGGGCAGCCGTCTACAACGGCCCCCGATAGCGGTCTGTCTGCGCAGCACCGAGGGTTCCCTGCCGATACAGTGGCTAAGCGAAGCAGAGAGGCGAGAGATGACTGAGCGTATTCAAGTCGGTGGCCTGCAGGTCGCCAAGGTGCTGTTCGATTTCATCAATGACGAAGCCATTCCCGGCAGCGGCGTCACGGCCGATGCCTTTTGGGCCGGCGCCGATACGGTGTTCAGTGACCTGGCACCGAAAAACCGTGCCCTGCTCGACAAGCGCGATCAGTTGCAGGCGCAGATCGATGGCTGGCACCGTGAGCAGTCCGGCAAGCCCCACGACGCGGTGGCCTACAAGGCATTTCTGGAGCAGATCGGCTACCTGCAGCCGCAGCCCGATCAGGTGCAGGCCAGCACCGAAAACGTCGATGACGAAATAGCCCGCATGGCAGGCCCGCAGTTGGTTGTGCCGGTGATGAACGCACGCTTCGCGCTGAACGCTTCCAACGCACGCTGGGGTTCGCTGTACGACGCGCTGTACGGCACCGACGCGATTAGCGAGGAAGGCGGTGCCGAACGGGGCAAGGGCTACAACCGGGTGCGTGGTGACAAGGTCATCGCCTTCGCCCGCGCCTTTCTCGATGAAAGCGCGCCGCTGGCGACCGGCTCCCACGTCGATACCACGGGCTATCGCATCGAAGGCGACAAGCTGCTGGTCACTCTCAACAATGGTGATATCAGCGGGCTGCGCGATGCCAGCCAACTGGTCGGTTTCCAGGGCGAAGCCAGTGCGCCAATCGCCATTCTGCTCAAGCACAACGGCCTGCACTTCGAAATCCAGATCGACGCCAACAGCCCGATCGGCAGCACCGACGCTGCCGGCGTGAAAGACCTGCTGATGGAGTCCGCACTGACCACCATCATGGACTGCGAAGACTCGGTTGCCGCCGTCGATGCCGACGACAAGACCCTGGTCTACCGCAACTGGCTGGGCCTGATGAAGGGCGACCTGAGCGAGGAGGTCAGCAAGGGCGGCAGCACCTTCACTCGCACCATGAACCCGGATCGCGTCTACACCCGCCCGGATGGCGGCGAGCTGACCCTGCACGGACGCAGCCTGCTGTTCGTGCGTAACGTCGGCCACCTGATGACCAATCCGGCGGTGCTCGACGCCAGTGGCAACGAGTTGCCGGAAGGCATTCTCGATGCGCTGTGCACCAGCCTGGCCGCGCTGCACAACCTCAACGGTAACAGCAGCCGCGCCAACACCCGCACCGGCTCGGTGTACATCGTCAAACCAAAGATGCACGGCCCCGAGGAAGTGGCGTTCACCAGCGAGCTGTTCGGCCGTGTCGAACAGGTGCTGGGCCTGCCGCGCAACACCCTTAAGGTCGGCATCATGGACGAGGAGCGCCGCACCACCGTCAACCTCAAGGCCTGCATCGCCGCCGCCAGTGAGCGTGTGGTGTTCATCAACACCGGCTTCCTCGACCGCACCGGCGACGAGATCCACACCTCCATGGAGGCCGGCGCCGTGGTGCGCAAAGCCGCCATGAAGACCGAGAAGTGGATCGGCGCTTACGAAAATAACAACGTCGACGTTGGCCTGGCCACCGGCCTGCAGGGCCGCGCGCAGATCGGCAAGGGCATGTGGGCCATGCCCGACCTGATGGCCGCCATGCTCGAACAGAAGATCGGCCACCCGCTGGCCGGCGCCAACACCGCCTGGGTGCCCTCGCCGACCGCTGCCACCCTGCACGCCTTGCACTACCACAAGGTCGACGTGTTCGCCCGTCAGGCCGAACTGGCCAAGCGCACGCCGGCCTCGCTGGACGAAATCCTCAGCATTCCGCTGGCGCCAAGCACCGACTGGAGTGCCGAGGAAATCCGCAACGAGCTGGACAACAACGCCCAGGGCATTCTCGGTTACGTGGTGCGCTGGATCGATCAGGGCGTCGGTTGCTCCAAGGTGCCAGACATCAACGACGTAGGCCTGATGGAAGACCGCGCCACCCTGCGCATCTCCAGCCAGTTGCTGGCCAACTGGCTGCGCCATGGCGTGGTCAGTGAGCAGCAGGTGCTGGAAAGCCTCAAGCGCATGGCCCCGGTGGTCGACCGGCAGAACGCAGGCGACCCGCTGTACCGCCCGATGGCGCCAGATTTCGACGGCAACATCGCCTTCCAGGCTGCTCTGGAACTGGTGTTGGAAGGCACAAAACAACCTAACGGTTATACCGAGCCCGTACTGCACCGCCGCCGCCGCGAGCTGAAAGCCAGCCAGGCACGCTAAGCGCCCACGCAAAAAGAAAACCGCCGAAAGGCGGTTTTCTTTTTGCGTCCAGCAAGGCTCGCGTCGTCACTAACCCGGGTATCGCTTCGCTCGACGCCGGGCTACAAAATCGCTCCGTAGCCTGTGGTTGAGCGCAGCGATACCCAGTTTTTTCATACCACTGGCTGCGTAGCCACACGCCGCTGCTGCCAGCGATAGGCGGAGAACCGCTTGGGTGCTTCGTACAGCCAGTTGATGCCCAGCGCCTGGAGAATCTTCGCTGCGATGATCGGCAGTACCACGCCTGCCAAGCAGCCGGCGACGATGTGCAGGGTGTCGTCGTTGATGCCCAGAAACTTGCTCAGGATCACCCGCATGCCACTGCCGGCGAGGATGTGCATGAGGAAGATCGGCATCGACAGCGCGCCCAGGGTCAGCACCCAGCCCAGCGGCCGACGCGCCAGCACCATGCACAGGCTGACGGTGAACAGAATGCCGATGAACGCCACCACCAGCGATGCCGCACCGCGATCCGCGTAGGTCAGCCCCAGCGGGCCGTGGAACAGATACTGCGCCACGACGAAAGCCAGGCCGCTGCCCAGCGTGAATGCCGAAGCACGCGCTTCGATGCCATCACGGATCTGGTTGAACCAGACGCCCAGCGCGAAGAACACGAAATTCTGCGCCAGGAATACCAGCGCGGCGACACGCGGCGTCCACTGTTGCAGCAGATAGAACAGCGCACTGAGCACCAGCAGCGGCAGGAAAGCCCGCGTGGAAAAACGGCGATAGAGCAGGATCGCCAGGCAGAAAGCGGCAAACAGCGCATACAGGAACCAGAACTGCGCCCGCGGCGACCACAGCAGCGCCAGCACTTCGCCCATCCCGACGCCACCATTGGTGTAGCGCGCCAGCACCACTTCGATGCTGCCCTGCAGCAGCGACCACAGTACGAAGGGATAGAAAATGGTATCGATCTTGTTGCAGAACAGCCCGCCACTGCCGCGATTGCTCAGCGAATGCCAGAAGAACAACCCGGAGAGGAAGAAGAACAGCGGCATGTGAAAGGTGTAGATGATGCTGTCCACCAGCTCATGGAAGGCCACGTTCTCGGTGATGATTCCACCATTGAGCAGGCCGCGCACCACATGGCCATAGACCACCAGCAGAATGCCGATTGCCTTGGCGTAATCCACCCACAGATTGCGGTTTGTCATGTGTGCATCCTTGAGATGAGGTACAGCGAGGGGACGGTAGCGACAGCAAGCGTGTCGCCCCGCCCATCAGAGCACCAACGCGAGCCTCAGGTTCCCGGGCCGATGCTGGTGCAGTTACCGCCACCCAGGTACTTCTGCAAGACCGCCCATTGCGGCCGGTCGACACCCTTGATCGGCTCGATCGACAGTTTGTGCTTGCCCCACGAAGGCCCCGCCGCCCAGTAAGTGAACGGAATGCAGTGCTTCTGCAGATAGGCAAGGGTCTGATCCAGCGCCTTCAGGCCGCTCTCATCATCGGCAGGTACACCGAACTCGCCGATATGGCCCTTCTTGTTGTGCTTGATCAGCCAGTTGACGAACGGCTCGATGCGCTTGACGCCAATCTGCGGGTCAAGATTGGGCGCCAGGGCCTGCTTGTAGCTGCCACTGCTGTCAGGGTCGATGTACATGTGTGCGGAATAGACGATGTTGTTCGCCGGGTCCTTCAGATCCAGCAGCGCATCGTTGAGTTTCGGCCACTGGGTCGCGGATGAATATTGCGCCCCCTCGACGTACACCGCGTTCTTCGAATCGTGCTTGCGCACCCCGTCGATGCCGGCCTGGGCCACCTCCGGCCAGAACTTGTTGGCCGCGCCGTAGGGCTCGTTCATCAGGTCGTAGGAATACACTGCAGGGTTGTTGCCCCAACGCGAGGCAATGCGCTCCATCAGGTTCTTGTAAGCGGAAATTGGCACATCGTCGGTGCCGATCACCTTGCCGTAGTAACGTCCGTAGTTGTGCACGTCGAGCATCACCTCGATGCCGCTCTGGTGGGCTTCGGTCAGGGTCTTGTCGATCAGCTTGGCGTAGCTTTCGTCGAACTCGCCATTGGCCTTGGGCTGCAAACGCTCCCACTGGATGGAAAACCGTATCCAACTGATGCCTTTCTGCTGCCACTTGGTGTAGTAGCCGGGTGGCGGGAAGAAGAAGTTGGTGCCGTGCTTGCCGGGAATGTGAGAACTGGCGAATGCCGCGCCGGCGACGTTGATGCCGATCAGCTCGATAGGCTTCTGCTGCGCACTGACGCTGCAGCTCAGAATCACGCCAAGCCCGAAGGTCATGGCTCGGCTAAGAAAAGTGCCACTCATTGATGCTCTCCTCTGTCTCCGGAATCAACGAAACCATCCGAATGCGATAAAAATGCGTCTCAGACAAAATGCGTCCCAGACAGAACAGGACGCCAATTGACCGCAGAGGTTCACGAGTGGCCGCGGTAATCTCGTGACAATCGATAAACGCAGGAGACCAGCAGAGCGTTCTAGACTTACGTCCTATGTCGATTCCTGGCTCAGACCACCACCATGTCGCCACAAGAACAAAAGGGATGCGAGCGATGAAAGCAGCGGACGACTTCGCCCTGGCCGGCAAGACTGCGGTGCAGCAGAACATCTACGGCACCATGGAGTTTTTGCAGAAGTTTCCACCGTTCAACCAGATGGATACCGCACACCTCGCCTATCTGGTCGAACACTGCCAACTGCGCTTCTATGGCGAGGACGACACCATCATCCACCCGGACGATGGCCCGGTGCAGCACCTTTACATCGTCAAGCAGGGCCGGGTGCACGGCCAGCGCCCGCACTCGGCGCGACGCGGCACGGAAACCACTTTCGAGATCACCAGCGGCGAGTGCTTCCCCATGGCCGCGCTGATCGGTGAACGGGCCACGCGCACCGCACACCTGGCCTCCGAAGACACCTTCTGCCTGCTGCTCGACAAAGCCGCCTTCTCCCGCCTGTTCGCGCAGTCCACACCCTTGCGGGATTTCGCCCTGCGCGGCGTCAGCAGCCTGCTCGACCAGGTCAACCAGCAGGTGCAGATGCGCGCGGTGGAAACCCTCGGCTCGCAGTATTCGCTGGATACCCGCCTGGGCGAGCTGGCCATGCGCCAACCGATTTCCTGCGCACCGGATATGCCCTTGCGTGATGCCGTGCGGCTGATGCACGAACAGCAAGTCGGCAGTATCGTCATCGTCGATCCCGGCCTGCGCCCACAGGGCATCTTCACCCTGCGTGACCTGCGCCGTGCGGTGGCGGACGGCAGTTCGCTGGAGCTGCCGATCGACAGCCTGATGACCCAGGCGCCCTTCCACCTGCCGCCGAGCGCCAGCGCCTTCGATGCCGCCATCGCCATGACCGAGCGGCATATCGCCCACGTCTGCCTGGTGGAACAGGGCAAGCTCTGCGGCGTGGTTTCCGAACGCGACCTGTTTTCCCTGCAGCGCGTCGATCTGGTGCACCTGGCCCGCACCATTCGCCATGCCGGCCGGGTTGAAACACTCGCGGCGCTGCGTGAAGACGTCCGCCAACTGGTCGACCGCATGCTCGCCCACGGTGCCAGCTCCAGTCAGATCACCCATATCGTCACCCTGCTCAACGACCACACCGTGTGCCGGGTCATCGAGCTGACTCTCGAAGAGCTGGGCGACCCTGGCGTGCCCTTCACGTGGTTGTGTTTCGGTAGCGAAGGCCGGCGCGAGCAGACCCTGCACACCGATCAGGACAACGGCATTCTCTTCGAGGCAGCAGACGGCGCAGAAGCCGCAGCGATCCGCGGCCGCCTGCTGCCCCTGGCCATAGAGATCAATCAACGCCTGGCGCACTGCGGTTTCACCCTGTGCAAAGGCAACATCATGGCCGGCAACCCGCAGCTGTGCCTGTCGCGCCAGGAGTGGTCACGGCGCCTCGCCGGGTTCGTACGCGAAGCCTCGCCGGAAAACCTGCTGGCCTCGACCATTTATTTCGACCTGCGCGCAGTCTGGGGGGATGCCAGCGGCTGCGAGACGCTACGTGACGAACTGCTCGGGCAAATCGCCGACAACAGTTTGTTCCAACGCATGATGGCCGAGAATGCCCTGCGTCAGCGCCCCCCCGTTGGGCGCTTTCGGGATTTCGTGGTAGCCCGTCGCGGCGCCGAAAAAGACACCCTGGATCTCAAATCCCAAGGCCTGACACCCTTCGTCGATGGCGCCCGCTTGCTTGCCCTTGCACACGGCATCAAGGCCTGCAACACCCAGCAGCGGCTGCGCGAACTGACCGAGCGCGGAATCATCGAGCCGCTGGATGGCGCCGCGTATGAAGAGGCCTATCACTTCATCCAGCAGACGCGCCTGCAACAGCACCAACTGCAGGCACGCCAGTCCCAGCCGTACTCCAACCGCCTCGACCCGGACAGCCTCAACCATCTGGATCGGCGCATCCTGCGTGAATCTTTTCGCCAGGCCCAGCGCCTGCAAAGCAGCCTGACGTTGCGCTACCAGTTATGAATGCACTCACCTGGCTTACCCGCCGCCTCACCCTGCCCGCCGAGCAGCAACGCCGCCGTGACGCGCTGCCCAAGCCCGCCGCGCACGATGACGCCCCCCTGAGCGCACAGCGCCTGGTGGTACTCGACCTGGAAACCAGCGGCTTGAACATGAAGCGCGACCAGGTGCTGTCGATCGGTGCTGTGGTCATCGACAACGGCGCCATCCAGCTTGGCCAGCAATTCGAATGCACCCTGCAGCGCGACGATCATCGGGTCAGCGCCAGTGTGCTGATCCACGGCCTGGCACCCAGCGCCATTGCCGCCGGCATCGAGCCGGGTGAAGCGCTGCTGGCATTCATGGAGTTTCTTGGCGACAGCCCGCTGCTGGCCTTCCACGCCGGTTTCGACCAGCGCATGCTCGCCCGCGCCCTGAAAGAGACCCTGAATCTGCGCCTGCGTCATCCCTTCTTCGACGTCGCCGAACTGGCCCCCCTGCTCTGCCCCCAGGCAGAAATCCGCAACGGAGGCCTGGACGACTGGACAAAGCATTTCGGCCTGCAGGTGCAGCAACGCCACCACGCCAGCGCAGATGCCTTGGTGACTGCCGAACTGGCACTGATCCTGTTCAGCCGGGCCCGCAAGCAGCAAATCGACAGCCTCAAGGCCCTGGAACAAAGCCTGGCCGGCTGGCGCAGACGGCAGCAGGCGCCGTCGTTGTAATCGCCCCTGAGGCCTCACCCAATCCGCAATCGCCCCCGAGTATCGCTGCGTTCCACCCAGGCTAGGGGATTAGCGCTGCCTGTTAGCCTGTGGTTGAGCGCAGCGATACCCAGGAGGTACTTCTGTAAGGAAGGCGAGCGGGTAGTTCGAGGTCGGCCGGCACCGGCAGAAACACCACGTGGCCTTCACTGAGGGCTAACCATGGTGCTGCGGGAAACAACTGGGCGATACAGCGTGCCAGTTGCCGCCCCGCGCTGCGTTCCTCGCGCAGCCCGATACGCCCGCTCATCGCCGGTACCACAGGCGGAAGAAGCCCAGCCCGAACAGCAGGGCGATCTGCATCATCGCCACGCACAGTTGCAGGAACGACTGCACGGAGCTGTTGGCTGCTGCATCGGTCACGCCGGTCAGCGTGTTCCAGAACGGCTCGGGCAACAGCTGCAGGCCAAGCTGTGCGAAGGGCCAGCCGCTGAGCATCAGCAGCTCGATCCAGTCGAAGCGGCCGATGAACATCATGGCGATCAGCAGCACGCCGGCAATGCACAGGCCAAGGGCGAAGCAGGCGGAAAATTGCAGTAAGAGGCGCATAGCAGTCTCCAGGGGGCGTGCGAGCCGCACGCCCCGGCAAGGTTGATCAGAGGGTTGGCTGGGTTTCGCTGGTGGCTGGGCGGCCCACGCCGTACCAGTCCAGCTTGCGGGTCAGCACCATCACGCAGCCCAGTACGCCAAACACCAGCAGCGAGCCCATCAGCAGGGCGTAGTCTTCGGCACCGAGCAGGCCGTAGAGCAGCCCGTACAAGGCCGCCAGCAAAACGCCAAAGGCAGCACCACGCGACCAGCTACGCAACACGCTGCTGACGTAGAAGGTGTTCAGCGCCACGCAGCCCAGAGCGGACAATCCATAAGCAATGGCGAACCCCAGATGCTCGGACAGCGACAGCAACAGCAGGTAGAACAGCGCCAGCGACAGACCTACGAGGGCGTACTGCACCGGGTGCACGGCCAGGCGCTTGAGCACCTCGAACAGGAAGAACACGGCGAAGGTCAGGGTGATGAACAGCAGCGCGTACTTGATCGCCCGGTCGGCCTTGAGGTACTGGTCGACCGGCTCGATAAAGCTCACCCCGAAGGACCGGCTCTGCATGGCCGAGCAGGAGCCACTGACACAACTGCTCAAGGCATCCTGCATGTCGGTGGCGAAGAAGCTGGTCTGCCAGTTGGCGGTGAAACCTTGCTCGGTCACTTTGCGCTGGCTGGGCAGGAACTCCCCGACGAAGCTGGGGTGCGGCCAGTCCGAACGCAGGGTGACCTGGCTTTCGCGGCCGACCGGGGTGATGCTCAGTTGCTCGGTGCCCTGCAGTTTCAGGTCGAAGGCAAAGGTGTAGGCCTGCTCGTCACGGCTGTCACGCGTGGGTAGCGGTACGTGTACGCCACTGCCGAAACTTTCGTCGCCGCTGCCCGGCTCGAAGCTCAGGCTGGTGCCGTTGAGCTGCAGCTTGAGGTCATTGCCGATGCCCCGCACATCGCTGATGCCGACTGCCACGAAAGGATCGCCGAAACGAAACGCCTCGACGTCGCTGACACCGTAGTTGGCCGGAACCCGAAACTCGCCGCTTACCTTGCTATCGCTGTGATACAGGCGCGCCTGATAGATACCGCGATAACGCAGCTCGGTGCGCACGTCACCATCAAGGCTGAAACGCTCCGGCAGGAAGTACAGGCGGCCCTGCTCGATCGATTCCTCCTGATAACGCTCTTCGCTGTCCTTGCGGGTTTTCCAGGTCAGCACTCTCTTGCGATAGGGCACCACCAGAATCGGCCCGGTGATCTGCTGGGCGTAACTGGAGCTGCGGGCGATATCGCGCAGCACGTCGTTGCGCAGGTTCTGGCGTTCGTTGACCAGGCCATCGATCAGCAACAGGGGAATCATCAACAACAGAATCAGCAGGGCAATGGTGCCCAGTTTCAACATCAGGCTTCGGTTCATGGCACAGCGCTCCGTGCAGTTGGGATGCACGCAGTCTGGCCACGCCCCGTGGAGGCAGCGTGGAGTGAATATGGAGATTGTGTGGCAATTGTGGGAGCCGCCAGGCGCCTAACGGTTCTAGCGGGAACCCGCTTGCCGACGACCCACCGTCAGGAAATCCAGGTGATCGCAGACCTCTGGCGAGGGCGAAATTCACTCACCGCGGATGTACTGTTCCAGATGCTGAATCAGGTCTTCCTGGGCGCTGATGATGTCCTTCACCAGGTCACCAATCGACAGCAGACCAACCAGCTGACCATCGTCGACCACCGGCAGGTGGCGAAGCCGGTTGCTGGTCATCAGTTCCATGCAGTGTCGACTGTCCTCCGTTGAAGTCACGGTGATCACCTTGCTGGTCATGATGTCACTGACTTTCATGTTGGCCGGAGAACGCTCCTGCACAGCCACCTTGCGCACATAGTCGCGCTCGCTGACGATGCCAGCCAGGCGCTCGCCCTCGAGCACCACGAGGGAGCCGATGCCTTTTTCGGCCATGAGCTTCACGGCAGCGAACACGCTACTTTCGGGAGCGACACTGTACACGTTGGAAATGGGCTTGCTTTTCAATACTTCGGCGACGGTTTTTTTCATGCGCGTTCTTCTTGTATCGGAAGATTGACGGGCCATGAGCATAGCTAAACAACACGCGTTTGTGCACGGTTAACGGCAGCGGGTCACAGCATCAGCGTGGAAATGTCAGGCACACCTGCACACCAGCCTCGACGTTGGCGATACTCAGCGTCGCGTCATGCAGATCGGCCACTTCCTGCACGAAATTGAGCCCCAGGCCGGTGCTCTTGCGTCCGGTAGCCGGCCGCGCAAGCGAATAGAAGCGCTCGGTCAGACGCGGTAACGCATAGTCGGGAATCGCCGGCCCCTGGTTGAACAAACGCACCTGCAGGTGGTTATCGTCGCTTTCGGCCGAGAAGCGGATCAGCCCGCCCGGAGGCGTGAAGTCCAGCGCATTGTCGAGCAGATTGGCCAGCGCCTGGCGCAGCAAAAAATGCTCGCCTGGCACTGCGTGGCTGGCCGCCACAAGGTTATCCACACGCAGGGCGCTGCGCTCGATACGCGCCATCTGCGCCTGCACAAGGCTGTCGATCAGCGGCTGCAGCGCTACCGCCACGCGCTCCTCCAGGCCCTGGCGCTGCTCGACCTGAGCCAGATGCAGCAGGCGCTCGATGAGGTTCTGCAAACGCTCACCTTCCTCCGCGATATTGGCCACGAAACGCTGACGCTGGGCTTCGGGCATATCGGTTTCCAGCAACTCGGCTGCGCCACGGATCGCCGCCAGGGGGCTTTTCAATTCATGGGTAAGGGTATGCACGTAGCGCTCGACGTAGGCCTTGCCCTCCAGCTCGGTGCGCATGCGCTCCACCGCTTGGGCCAGTTGCCCGAGCTCACCACCGCGCACCGAAGGCAATTCTGCTCTCTGCCCCTCGCTGACCGCCTGTGCATAACGGGTCAGGCGACGCAGCGAACCGCTGAGCCACCAACTGAGTAGACCGCCGATCAGCAAACCCAAGCCGATCAGCCCGGCACCCAGCCAGCCAAGGCGCCGCTGTGACCGCTCGATGTAAGGCTGCAGCGTACGATTCGGCTTGGCCACCGACACCACGCCGAGAATGCGCCCGCCGTCGATGATCGGCGCTGCCACATACATCACCGAAGAATCCGGATCGCTGGGATCTTCGCGCGTCGAGCGCACACCGTAGCGCCCCTGCAGCGTCAGGTAGACGTCGTTCCAGCGCGAGTAGTCCTGGCCCACCGCCAGGCCGCTGGAGTCGAGCAGCACGACGCCCTGATCGTCGGTGACGTAGATGCGATGGTTGACCTGGTTCTTCGGTACGCCCCAGATCTGGGCCTGGGGCCGACGCAGCCCATAGGCCTTGAGCAGTTCGGGCAGTCGACCCTGGGTCAGGTGACCTGACTTGACGTCTTCACGGAGAATCTCCGCCAGTAGGTGCGCGGTGTCGACCAGGGTTTCCTCGGTGGACTGACGCACGCCAGGGCGGATTTCGTCCATCACCGTGCTCAGCACGAACCAGCCGGACAAACCGACGAACAGGAAATACACCAGGAAGATACGCACCCCGAGCGGCATCAGCGAAACTCCTGAGAGGTGAGCATCGGCCTACTCCAGCTTCAGACTGTAGCCCAGGCCACGGTGCGTCTGGATCGGCTCGGCCTGGGGCGCGATCTGTCGCAGCTTAGCGCGCAGGCTCTTGATGTGGCTGTCGATATTGCGCTCGTAACCGGCCTCCGCCGCCACTCCCAGGGCGTCGAGCAACTGCTCGCGGCTGAACACGCGCTCCGGCTGCCCGAGCAGGCATTGCAGCAATTGATACTCCAGTCGGGTGAGACTCAGCGTTTGTCCGTGGTAATCGATACGCACCCGCTCGCTGTCGACCCGAAACGGCCCTTCGGCTGGTTTGGCGGGCGCCTGTCGAGGGCTGACTCGCTTGAGAATGGCTTTGACCCGCGCCGCCACTTCACGGGGACTGAAGGGTTTGACCACGTAATCGTCGGCGCCAATTTCCAGGCCCACCACGCGGTCGATTTCATCATTGCGCGCGGTGAGGAACATCACCGGCACCTCGGAAAAGCGCCGCAGCCGTTTGCAGGCTTCGAAACCACTGATATCCGGTAGCCCAACATCGAGAATCACCAGATCGAAGGCCTCACGCTCCAGCAGCGTCAGTGCTTCACCGGCCAGGGTCGACCAGCGAGTAGCGAAGCCCTCGGCTTGCAGGGCGTACACCAGGGTATCGGCAATTGCGGCTTCATCTTCGACGATCAGGATGGTCGCCATGGTGGCATCCTTGCGGCACGTGGGCTGCGGAGCCTGCGTGAGCACACTGTCCTCGTCAATAGTCAGTACCTCGAACGGCTATACACAAAAGGCGTGGATCAATCTGTGGATAAGCTCGGCATGAAGCGCTGCAGCCCTCGAAAACAGGAACCTACAGCCCTGAGATCATTATTTGATCAACGACTTACCCACAGACATATTTGGGGCAAGCCACTGTAATCAAAGAATTTTAGTCAATAGATAAATGCATCTTTCGCATCATGTATCGGTGCACAATTTACGTGGACGAAGCTGTGGATAATCCTTGTATGAACGTCGCTACACCACGCAGTACGCTGCCTGTAAAGCGTTGTACGTTTTATGACCAGCGAAGGTAACCCAATGAAAATAGGCAAGAACTTCAAATTTACCCACTAAGCCGCTCTGCGAACGCCAAACCACCTACATAGCTATACACAGTTGCGGTGGAGTAACCTGTGGATAAGCCTTGGAAAGCAATGGCCAAGGCATAGCTGGCGTGGCCTGCAAGAAACTGATCATTATTCGAACAGCCCTTTCGCCCCCCTTGTAACCGGCTGTATTCCCTTGACTTCATTGATCATTCAGATGACTGAATAAGCCCTGAGCAAGCTTTAGTGTCATGCACAGTTACCGTGGATGAATCTGTGGACAACCTTAGGAACAGTCGCTGCAGGCCATAGTAGCTATGGCCTGCAGCGCGTCGATCACTTTTCGAGCAACAGAACTCGCACCATCAATCCACTCGGAAACGCCCAGTGTTCTGCGCCAGGGTCTCGCTGCCTCGGCGCAGTTGCTCGCTGGCGTTGCTGACCATCCGCGCGCCGTCAAGCAGCGCACTGGCCGCCTGGTCGACCTGCTGGATATTGTGGCTGACCTCATCAGCGGTAGCGGCCTGCTGCTCGGCAGCCGTAGCGATCTGCGCCAGGCGATCGCTGACCCGTTGTACCGACTCGACGATGCCATCGAGATCCGCACTCATGGCCAGCACATTGCCCACATCGCCTTCGGCCTGCTGCATGGCCTGCTCCATTTCGGCGACCGATTGGCCGACCACCTTGTGCAGATCGCCCACCGTCTGAGCGATTTCCGCCGTGGAGTTCTGGGTGCGTTGCGACAGCGAACGCACCTCGTCGGCGACCACGGCAAAGCCGCGACCCTGCTCGCCCGCGCGTGCGGCCTCGATGGCAGCGTTGAGCGCCAGCAGGTTGGTTTGCTCGGCGATGCCCTTGATCACGTCGACCACTCGAGTGATCTGCTCGGTCTGCTTGCGCAGTTGCTGCAGGGTGGTCGCGCTTCCCGCCAAACGACCACTGAGTTCACGCATGCTGGCACTGGTACGGGCGCTGCGCTGGTTGCTCTGGTTGGCGATCTCACGGGTCTGACCGGCTTCCTGAGCGGCCTGCTCACAGCTCTGCGCAACACTTTGGGCGGTAGCCGCCATCTGCGTGGCCGCCGTGGCGATCTGGCTCATCTGCGCCTGCTGCTGCTCGACCGCGGCCAAGGAACTGCTGGCCTGGTTGCCGAGGCCCTGAACCGTCTGGTCGAGCTGCTGACCTTCCCGGCCGACGCCCTGCATCGAGTCGCGTAATTGGGCGACCGCGCTGTTCAGCGCCGTAGAGATTGCAGCCAGATCGTCGGCACCGTGTACCTGCATGCGAACCCGCAGATCACCGTCGCGCAGGCCTTCGGTGGCCTGGATGATGCCCGTGGTGCTGCGGCGGATCGAGGCGTTGAGGCAGAGCAGCAGATACAGCGCCAGGATGGTCAGCGCCGCGAAGATCAATACGGTTTGCAGCATGTCATGCCGGGCTTGCCCCTGATAATCACCAAGGCTCGCATTGAACTGCTCGAACACCGCCTGGCGCAGCGCCAGCAGTTGCTCCTGCAGGGTCTGCACGTGCTGCACGAACTGTGCAGGCTGCATCACCATGGGGCTGGCCTCGAACATGTCACGGTCGATCTCGCCGAGGAAGCTCTGCAGACCCTGCTCGGCTTGTGCGAAAGGCTGCTGCAAACGAACCATGGCGGTCGCCGAGGTGCGCTCCAAAGCAGTGCGCGCTTTAGCCATCTGCGCACCGGATTGTTCCAGCGAGCGGCGCAGGTCACGTACCAGCACGCGGTTCTGCAGAGTGAAGTGCTGTGCCACCAACGAGCCGTAACCCTGGCTGGCGAAACTGCCGAGATTTTCTGCCAGGCGCGGCAGGGTAAATGTCAGTTGCTCCATCATCAGATAAGTATCGAGATAGGGGTCGAGTATCAGCCCGCTGTCGGTGGCAACCAGCTCACGTAGCACCACCAAACGCGAGAGGGTGTTCTGGTAACGCTCCAAGGCATCGAGCAGCGCCATTTTACCCAGCACGCTCAGATCCAACTCAGCCAGCGACGCGCGCAGCGCGTCCAACTGGCGCTCGGTTTCTTCGCTCAATGGAGTCAGTTTCAGTTGCTCGGAGGCTGCGGCCAGAGCCTCGCCGAGCTTGCTGCTGCGCTCACGCAGCAGGCCTTCGGCAGCCTTGTCGTTGCCCTTCCAGCGGGCCAGCAGAAAGCGCTGTTCGAGTAGCTCCTGCTCAACCGCACCAAGCGCATTAACACCTTGCATGCCGTCAAATTCGCGGTTCAGAACCTCGATGCGTTCCAGGCTGGCACTCAATATCACCCAGAGCGCATAGCCCAGCGGAATGACGAACAGTACGAACAGCAACTGGAACTTGCGGGCAAAACTGACGCGCTCCAACACGCGTACACCCGGCTTGAGCAATCCCCACATATCCCACCTCGAAACAGGTGCCACAGACACACAACGCTGTGGCAATGTGCCATTTCGAGGCAAGAATCACACCGGATAACCAATAATGGAAGTGCGGACTAGTGATTCAACACTTGGGCCGCTCGGCGGTATAGCGATTGGCTGGATCGATGGCGGCATCCAGCGTGCGAATGGCACTCGCGCCGATCAGCAAGGGATAGTCGAAATGGCTGCGATCAGTCAGGTTGACCTCGATGGTGCGCTTCTCCTCGCCCAGGCAGATGTCCATATCGACTACCGGCCGCGAGGAATACGACGGCTCATCGGAACCGCCCTCTTCAGCACGGTTCTTGATCTCGGTGACGCGGGCCACGGGCTTCTCGAAGAGCTGGTCATCAGCTTCGTCAATGGCCAGACGAAAGCGTACCCAGTCCTCACCATCACGCTGGAATTGTTCAATATCGCGAGCCGACAGCGATGCGGTCATCGCCCCCGTGTCCATCTTGGCCTTGAGGGTCTGGCCGATCTGCGGCAGTTGGATGTACTCGTAGCGACCGTACAAGGTCGGTTGATTGGCCATTGCCGGCAGAGTAACGGCAACTGCCAACAGAGCTAGAGCGGTTTTCACGCCTGAGAGTCCTTATGCTGAATAGAGAGCATTGGGACTGAGGCAGGAGCGGATGGTTCTAAAAACCTACTTGGGCAATATGTGTTCGAAGCGGCGCCTGAGGGGCCGCAACAAGGCAGAAGCGGCCGGTGGATGCAGAGCTTTCTTTTTGTAGGAGAGGCTTTAGCCGCGAGCTCTATTGAAGAGCAAAGAGCTCGCGGCTAAAGCGGATCGCCGCCCGGCCCCTCCCACAAGATCGCGACCGGCCGCTTCTGCCTTAAAGCGACCCTGGCCGTCGCGCTACAGCACCTGACGCAGAAAAGCCTGCGCGCGCGGGTCTTTCGGTTGAGCGAAGAACTCGGCAGGTGGTGCATCTTCCAGCAACTTGCCGTGGTCGAAGAACAACACGCGATCCGCCACTTCACGGGCGAAGCCCATTTCGTGGGTAACGCAGACCATGGTCATGCCTTCAACGGCCAGTTGCTTCATCACGTCGAGCACCTCACCGACCATTTCTGGGTCGAGGGCCGAGGTCGGCTCGTCGAACAGCATCACCTTGGGATCCATACACAGAGCACGGGCGATGGCCACACGTTGCTGCTGGCCGCCGGACAGCCGCGACGGAAACTCGCCAGCCTTCTGGCCGATGCCGACCTTGTCCAGCAACGCACGGGCCTTGGCCTCGCGCTCGGCCTTGCCACGCTTACGCACCACTTTCTGCGCCAGGCAGAGGTTTTCCAGCACGGTCATGTGCGGGAACAGGTTGAAGTGCTGGAACACCATGCCGACTTCGCGGCGGTAGGCGTTGATATCGGTTTTCGGGTTGGCCAGGTCAAGGCCGTCGATGCTCACCGAACCTTCATCCAGTTCTTCCAGGCCATTGAGGCAGCGCAGGAAGGTCGACTTGCCGGAGCCAGACGGGCCGATCACCACCAGCACTTCACCGCGCGCCACCTGGGTGGTCACACCGTCGACGGCGCGAACCTGCTGGCCTCGGGCGTCGAATACCTTGATCAGATCACGAACTTCAATCACTTTGCGCAAGCCTCCGTTCCAGGCGGTTGGCGATCTGCGACAACGGCAGGTTGATCACCAGATAGAGTGCGGCCACGCAGAACCAGATTTCGAACGTGGAGAACGAGGTGGTAATGGCTTCGCGGCCGCTCTTGGTCAATTCGGTGATGGCGATCACCGAGACTAGCGAGGTGTCCTTGACCAGGCTGATGAACTGCCCAGCCAGGGGTGGCAGTACACGCTTGAAGGCTTGCGGCAGAATCACGTGGCGCATCGACTGCGCAGCGCTCAGCCCAAGAGAGCGAGCCGCCTCGTCCTGACCGCGGACGATGGACTGCACGCCAGCACGCACGATCTCGCCCACGTAGGCACCGGTGAACAGCGCCAGCGCCGCCACCCCGGCGAACTCTCGGGAGAGATCCAACACCGTGCCGATGAAGAAATAGAAGATGAAAATCTGCACCAGCAAAGGCGTGCCGCGTACCAGCTCGACATAGACCGTCGACAGATGACGCAGCGTCGGGTTGGCCGAGAGCCGGCACAGACCGGTGATCAACCCGATCAGCAGGCCGAACACACCCGCCGCCACGGATATCCACAAGGTCGTCCAGAGCCCCCAGAGCAGCGGCCCGGCGGCCCAGTGACGATTGACACCGACGACATCGCCCTCGGCTACATCATCACCTTCGCTGAACTGCAGGCTGTCGCTTGCCACGCTCAGTTGCTGCTGCTCACCGCTTTCGCCAAGCAGCGTGACCAGTGCGTCGTCGCCCTGCCGGCTGACGCTCTCGACACGGCTGTAGTCAGCAGCCCGCTGCGCATCTTCAGCGTGATAGGCGAAATACTGGGGAACGCGATTCCAGCGCCACTCATAGGAAATCAGCGAGGTGGAATACCAGATAAGCAGGGCGCCCACGACCAGGATCAGACCGGTCAGCAGGTGCCAGGGCCACTGGGCTTTCTTCTGTTTAGCCACGGCGAGTGTCTACCCATTGAGTTGCAAACATGACAGCGCGCGGACAAGCCGCGCGCTGGGTACAGCGGAACAGAGCGTGTAGGCCCTATTCCATATCCTTGAGCCAATTGGTGCTCTTGAACCACTTGGCATGGATACGATCGTAGGTGCCGTCTTCGCGGATCTGGTGCAGCCAATTGTTGATCCAGTTGATGCTGTCGTAGTCGCCCTTCTTCAGGCCGAAAGCCAGCGGCTCGAAGGTGAAGGGCTCGTCGAGGAACACCAGCTTGCCGGCGCCGGCCTTGTTCACCGCAACGACGTTGTACGGCGCATCGTAGATGAAGGCATCGGCCTTGCCGTTGACCACGTCCATCACCGCTTCCTGCTCGTTGTCGAAGCCGCTGTACTTGGCTTGGGCGATCAGCTTCTTGGCGACCATCTCACCGGTGGTACCGATCTTCGAGGTGATGCGGTAATCGGCGCTATTCAGGTCTTTGTAGCTCTTGACCTTGTCTGCCAGCTCCTTGCGGATCAGCAGGGTCTGGCCGACCACGATGAAGGGCTCGGAGAAGTTGATGCGCAGGTTGCGCTCCTGGGTCAGGGTCATGCCCGAACCGATCATGTCGAACTTGTCGGTCAGCAGTGCCGGGATGATGCCGTCATAGGAGGTGGAAACCAGCTCCAGCTTGACGCCCATGGCCTTGGTCATGGCTTTGAGCAGGTCGACTTCAAAGCCGATGATCTCGCCACGCTTGTTGGTCATTTCAAAGGGCATGTAGGTCGGGTCCATGCCCACGCGCAGGGTACCGCGCTTGACCGCGTCGTCGATGACACCAGCCTGAGCGAGGCCGGTGAAGGCGCAGATGGATAACAACAGTGAGGCGACAAGCTTTTTCATTCTTGCTCCTGAGGGGCAGACAGTTATAAGAGCTTGCTCAAGGTCTAGCGAGCTAGAGCAATGCAAGGCAAAAACAGGCGAGGAAGCGGAGTGTACTTTTGTACATGAGCATTCCGAGCCTGTTTTTAACGCAGCAGTGCCGACGCGCAGCAGACTTTGAACAAGTTCCAGGCGCCCGGAGTGGGTCACGCACCGCACTGGTGCAGGCGACAAGCCATGGGCGGAAAGGCGGCGCGGCATGCTAACCGTGATCGACGCCGATAGCGAGATATCAACGCCTGATCAGCGACAAACAGTGCCAGCCAGCGGCGAACGAGAAGGCAAGAAGCAGGCCAGGCAGTAGCAGAGAATTCAGGTTTCCAGCAGGAAGGTTACCGGGCCGTCGTTGATCAGGTGCACCTGCATGTCTGCGCCGAAACGCCCGCTGGCAACCTGTGGATGCTGCGCGCGGGCCTGTTCGAACAGATGATCGAACAGCGCCTCACCCTGGGCGGGCGGTGCCGCGGTGGAGAAGCCGGGGCGCAGGCCGCTGCGGGTGTCAGCAGCCAGGGTGAACTGGGAAACCAACAACAGACCACCACCGACATCCTTGAGCGACAGGTTCATCTTGCCCGCCTCGTCACTGAACACCCGGTAATTGAGCAGCTTGTGCAGCAGCTTGGCGCAACTGGCTTCGCTGTCCTGCGGCTCGACACCGACCAGCACCAACAGGCCTTGGTCGATGGCGCCGACGGTTTCTCCGGCGACATCGACCCGGGCGCTGGCGACGCGCTGCAGCAGTGCCTTCATGCTTCGTCCGGTGCCAGGTCGAGCAAGCGATGAGCGATCTCGTCGGCGGCGCGCACCAGCGCATCGGCGATGCCTGGTTCGGCGGCCGCATGGCCTGCCTCGCGGATGATCTGCAGCTCGCTGTTGGGCCACGCCTGGTGCAGCGTCCAGGCGTTATCCAGCGGGCAGATCACGTCGTAGCGGCCATGCACGATGATGCCCGGTAGATGGGCGATCTTCGGCATGTCGCGCAGCAGTTGGTCGGGTTCGAGGAAAGCATCGTTGACGAAGTAGTGGCATTCGATCCGTGCGATCGACAGTGCGCGCAGGCTTTCGGCGAAACGGTCGACCACCTGCGGGTTGGGCCGCAGCGTGGCGGTGCGCCCTTCCCAGCACGACCAGGCCTTGGCCGCGTGCATCTGGGCGATCTGGTCGGCGCCAGTCAGGCGCTTGTAGAACGCCTGCATGAGGTCGCCCTGCTCCTCGGCGGGAATCGGCGCCAGGTAATCCTGCCAGTAATCGGGGAATAGTCGGCTGGCCCCCTCCTGGTAGAACCATTTGAACTCCTGCGGGCGGCACAGAAAGATACCGCGCAGGATCAACGCATGCACCCGATCCGGGTGAGCCTGGGCATAGGCCAGCGACAGGGTCGAGCCCCAGGAACCGCCGAACAGCACCCACTTGTCGATACCCAGGTGCTCACGGATACGCTCCATGTCGGCGACCAGATCCCAGGTGGTGTTCTTCTCCAGGCTGGCGTGGGGCGTGGAACGGCCACAACCGCGCTGATCGAAGGTGACGATGCGATACAGGTTCGGGTCGAAGTAGCGGCGGCTCGCCGCATCGCAACCGGCGCCCGGGCCACCATGCACGAACAGCACCGGCAGACCATCCGCCGAGCCGCTCTCATCGACATAGAGAACGTGCGGGGCGTCTACCGCCAACTCGTGACGGGCGTACGGTTTGATCTCCGGGTACAGCGTCTGCATGGTGCGCTCCTGAGGAAGATTTGAGGTAGGCTCGGGCCGCCCGCACGTCGAACGGGCTGTTGCGCTCTTCCGGGCATCATAACCATGAAAAAGGAATTCAGCATGCCGATGCGGAAATTTGCCCTGCCCCTGCTGTTCGCCCTGCTACTGGCCGGGTGCCGCACAGACGATGACCCACAGGCTTCGCTCGAAGCAGCCGTACAGCAGTTGCAGGACAACCTGGAGGCAAAGAAGACCGCTGCCGTGCTCGATCGACTGCACGGCGAGTTTCTCGCCCAGCAGGTCAATGATCGGGACTGGGCGAAACGCACCATGACCTTGCTGTTCCTGCGCCACAACAACGTCAAGGTACTCGCGCTGAGCAAGAACAGTCGTATCGATACGACTTACCGCGACAAAGGCTACACCGACGCGCAGGTGGCGCTGACCGGCGCCGAGGGGCTGATCCCAGACAGCGCGCGGCATTTCAGCGTGAAGCTCGAATGGTGGCAGGACGACGGCGAATGGAAGCTGGCAAGGCTGGAGTGGGAGTGAGGCAGAAAGCAGTCCCTTAGCCTGAGTAGAGCGCAGCGATAGCCAGGAAGCGATCCCGGGTGTCGCTGCGCTCGACCCGGGCTACCGAGAGCTATCTCACTCTGCCGGCTTGGCACCTTCACGCCAGATCAGCTTGTCGGTGTCATAACCTTGGGTGCGGGCCACAGAGAGCAGCTCGTCGCGAACTTCATCGGAAATTTTCGGGGTACGCGAGAGCAGCCACAGGTACTTGTGGTTCGGATGGCCGACCAGTGCGGTTTGATACTCATCATCCAGATCCAGCACCCAATACTCGCCCTTGCTCACGCCCGGCAGCAAACGGCTGAACCAGTTGTCGAAGGTCACCCAGAGCTTGTCGGTCTTGCCCTCGACCTGAGGTACGGCGCGACCTTCGACCTGCTGCCACTCGCCGTCGGCATTGCGGCAACGATTGGTCACCGAGACGCTGCCATCGTCCTGCAGGCCGTAACGCGCCTCGGACTCAACGCAGTTGCGCTGGAAGAACATCGGCAGCCGCGCCACTTCGTACCAAGTGCCCTGATAGCGCTCGAGGTCGACCGACTCGACGGTCTTCGGTGGCGCCACGCCAGTGCCCGAATTGGCACAGCCGACCAACAGTACGGCGCCCAGCGCCAGGCAACCCATCGCAAACTTGTTCATCACTTCAACCCTTTGGCAGAGAACATCATTACCTTGTCACCGGCGTACTGCACGCTGATGAAGCTGACCTGGTCACCCCAGGTGCAGCTGGACATGCCCAGCGCGCCGGAACATTCCGTCGCGGTACCGAGCAAGTCTTCGACCTCTGCCTTGGTCATGCCCGAGTAGAGTTTGGCGTAATTATCCTGATTGACCTTGCCGCAGGCCGCCAGAACGACACAGGTCGCCAGTAGCACGAGAGAACGCAAGCGCATGAGGGGTAACTCCAGTAGTCCAGTTGTCACATGCCGGTTCGACGTCAGAAGCTCGAGCCCGGTTCCAGCAGAAAGCGCAACTCCACGTCGGTACTGCTGCGCCCGAGGGTTTCGTTGCGATGGGGGAAGCGCCCGAAGCGCTCGATGATGCGCAGATGCCGTTCAGCGTAGTCGAGAAAGCCGGCGAACAGCTCACGCTCGGCGTCCGCTGCTGACTCGCTCAGCTCGCCGAACAACTGCATGGCACGCAACTGCTGAGGGACGCTCTCGGCGTGCTCGAAAACCAGGTAGATGAATACTCGCTGGATCGACGGCAACTGCCGATCCCAGCCCAGAGTGACGCCTTCCTCGACCAGCGGCTGTGCCAGCGCATCACCGGCAAAGGCCAGCGGCGTGTCGCGGTAGATCATGCGTGGTAGCTGGTCGAGCAGCAGCACCTTGGCCAGCCAACCGCGTGGATCGGCCGACCACTCCTGCAACCCGCCAGCGAGCGCCTGTTCGACCAGCACACCAAAGCGCTCACGCGCCTCGGCATCCTGCTCGTCACGTTTGCCGAACCACAGCGTGTTATGCGCTTTAGCGGCTTCTACCGCCGAGGTCGACTGGCCAAACCACCAATCCAGCAATGGCTGCCAAAGCTGCATCTGCATGATCAGCCCTTGTGATAGCCCGTCACACGTTCGACTTCTTCCTTGGAACCCAGGAATACCGCCACGCGCTGGTGCAGGCCTTCAGGCTGGATGTCGAGGATGCGCTGGTGGCCGTCGGTGGAGGCACCGCCCGCCTGTTCAACCAGGAAAGACATCGGGTTGGCTTCGTACATCAGCCGCAGTTTGCCCGGCTTGGATGGCTCGCGGCTGTCACGCGGGTACATGAACAGGCCACCACGGGTCAGGATGCGGTGCACGTCGGCAACCATCGCGGCCACCCAGCGCATGTTGAAGTTCTTCTTCAGCGGGCCTTCTTCACCGGCCATCAACTCGCTCACGTAGCGGGTAACCGGCTCCTCCCAGTGACGCTGGTTGGACATGTTGATCGCGAATTCTTGAGTAGCCGCCGGAATAGTCATGTTTTCGTGGGTCAGTACGAAACTGCCCATTTCACGATCCAGGGTGAAGCCCTTGACGCCGTCGCCCAGGGTCAGCACCAGCATGGTCTGTGGGCCGTAGATCGCGTACCCGGCAGCCACCTGCCGGGTACCTGGCTGCAGAAAGGCTTTCTCGTCGAGGCTGTCGTTCTGAGATATGTACTGATCCGGGCAACGCAGCACCGAAAAGATAGTCCCAACCGGTGCGTTGATATCGATGTTGCTGGAGCCGTCCAGTGGATCGAATACCAGCAAATAGGCACCTTTCGGGTACTTACCGGGAATCTGGTAGGCGTTGTCCATTTCCTCGGAGGCCATGCCGGCCAGGTGACCGCCCCACTCGTTGGCTTCGAGCAGGATGTCGTTGGAGATCACGTCGAGCTTCTTCTGCACTTCACCCTGCACGTTCTCGGTACCCATGCTGCCGAGCACGCCGCCGAGGGCACCCTTGGATACCGAATGGCTTATTTCCTTGCATGCACGCGCCACTACTTCGATCAGGAAGCGCAGATCGGCCGGGGTATTTTGACTACGGGTCTGCTCGATGAGGTAGCGACTAAGGGTAACGCGGGACATGAAGGACTCCGGGAAGGAAGGTAATCGGAAGGAGTTTAACCCTTTCCAGAAACGGGCGCCTCAGCAGCTGGCGACGCAGCGCGCGGCAACAGGCTGCATACACGGTTACGCCCACCACGTTTGGCTTCGTACAGGGCGGCGTCGGCTGCCCGCAGCAATTCGTCGAGCACCTGGCCCTGATCGGGCCACAGTGCAAGACCGGCCGACAGGGTTACCTGACGCACGCCACTACGGGTTTCGATCGGCTTTTTTGCCAGCCCCAGGCATATGGCTTCGAGGCGTTTGGTCGCTTCGAGCGCATCGGCTCCGGGCAGAATCAGCAGGAACTCTTCGCCGCCGATACGAAAGACCGTATCGGAACTGCGCAAGTTCACCAGCAGATGCTGCGCCACGCTCTTGAGCACATCGTCGCCGTCGAGATGGCCATGCTCGTCGTTGAGCTGTTTGAAGTGATCCAGATCGATCAGCGCCAGCGACAAGGGCGCGTTTTCACGCCTGACGCGGGCCAGTTCCCGGCCGAACAATTCGTCCAGATAACGCCGATTGTAGAGACCGGTCAGCGGGTCACAAAGTGCCTGTTCGCGCAACTGCTCGTGCAGGCTGGTGATGGTGCGCAAACGCTCCTCGCTAAGGGCCAGCGCCTCGGCCAGCTTCAGTTTGCTGAGCTGACGCTGGGTAACGTCACGCAAGTAAAGCATCTGCCCCAATATCAAGGTGCCCTGGCGGGTCAGGCGCTCGATGGCGCGCACACGCACCTCGAAGTAAAGCTGCGCTTCAGGCAATGCCAGCAACTGCTCCTGCTGCGTACTGGTTTCCAGCAACAGCGCCTGCAACTCACGGCCAAACACCGGCCACTCCTGCAGCTTGCGGCCTTGCCAGTCAGGATCGAGCCCGCCGAACTTGAGCGCTGCCTGATTGGCCTCGATCACCCGCCCCTGCGTATCGATGACCAGAACCGGGTCAAGCAACGCTTCGAGCAACAGGTGCCGCGCCACCGGGAGCAGGTCGAAAAGGCGCACGCCGAGAATCAACCAGGAGAACGCGACCAGGGTGAAGACGAAACTGAAGGGCGTGGGGTCGACGCCGAATACCACCGCGCCAAAACCTACATAGGCGATATTCGCCGACCAGGGCACCGCAGTAACCAGCACGAACGCCAGGTAATGGCGCCGGTGTACGCCGTGGCTGGTAAGCGCCGCGCGCAGCACCACGCCAAGGCTGAAACTCATGAACAGGTAGACGTACACCGCCGTGGCGTAAAACAGCGGGCCATGCTGATAACGAATCGGCGCGCCCAGCTCGGCAGACACCGGCCCGGTTTCAGCGCCATAGAACAGGCCATGCCACGGGTTGCTCAGCACCACCAACCAGATCAGCACCGGCGCAACCATCAAGCCGAGTACCGAATGCCGCGGCAGTGGCTTGCGTACGCTACTCACGTACTGCCAGAGAAACACCGACCAGAACGTCGGTACGGAGACGATCCCCGGCCAGGACATGGTGGCCCAGAACAGCTTGCAGTCGGGCGCAACCGATGCGACCTCGAGGCCGGCCATGGCCATCCACCACATGCTCGCCAGGTGCATCAGGATAAAGGTGTCGCGGCCAGGGAAATCCCGTTGATGAATGACCCAACGTGCGAGCAGCACGCCACCTATGCACACCACCGCGGTCAGCAGCACTGCAGCGTTGAATTGCCAGGCTGAATTGATGCAGGCGTTCATGCCTCACCCTCATCTGCCAGGCGACAGCGAACGACGACTGGACATGAAGTGTTGTGGCCTGACCGGCGCGATATGGGGGCAAGCAAGGAAGAAGTTTCCATTCCAACACGGCTCGGGATAGAGGGCAGCGCACAGGGTCTGGCGCAGTATCGCCCATCCAGATTACGGGCCTCTGGGACGACAGATCGGTACGGCAGAACGTGCGCACTAAGATACTGCAAATATCATGCTTTTCAGGAGGTTTTTCTCATTTCGCCGGCCCGAAAATGCGCGCTTGGGGCAACCAACCGGCGGAAGCCTGTTCACAAATTCGCCAACATCGTTATTATCGCGCGCCGCCCACCACGCGAAACCTCTCTAGATGAAAAGCAATCTGATTGCCGCAGCGGAAATAGACCGCCTCGATACCTGGGCGCGCTATACCGCCGACATGTGCCACAGCTGCATTTCCAGCTGCTGTCAGTTGCCGGTCGAGGTACGCATCGCCGACCTGATCCGCATTGGCGTGGTCGACGAATTCGAGCGTGGCGACCCACCGAAGAACATCGCCAAGCGCCTGCAGAAAGATGGCCTGGTCGAGCGCTTCAGCCAGAAGACCGGGATCTTCACCCTGACGCGCATGAGCAACAACGATTGCTATTATCTGGATCGCAAGAGCCGGCTGTGCACCATCTACGAACGTCGCCCGGATACCTGCCGCAATCACCCTAAAATCGGCCCACGCCCGGGTTACTGCGCCTGGCGACCGAAGTAGGTCTGCAACTTCCGGTTACCCGCCTGCTTGAACACCCCGGCGCGCTAGCGCCTCGAATCCTCCACACCCGGCTCGCACCGCCACCCGGAGGATTCGCATGCGCCACCACCCACTCATATACCCCGCGCTCGTCGCCCTAGCCCTGCTGACCGGCACTGCGTCGGCTGACAGCGAACGGCCGGGCTGGCAGGAGCCGCTGCTGGAGCGTTTGCAGACAGTGGCCGCCAAACAGGACGGCGAACTCGGCGTTTATGTGAAGGATCTGCACAGCAACCTGGCCGTAACGCTGCACGCCGAAGAACTCTGGTACATGGCCTCCGGCATCAAGGTGCCGGTGGCCATCGCCGTACTGAGGGGCGTGGAGCGTGGCGACTGGAACCTCGATACCCGCCTGGCACTGGCCGCCGATGACTTCGTCGACGGCGCCGGGAGCACTAATCAGTACGGGCCGGGCGAGCGCCTGAGCGTACGCTTTCTGCTTGAGCAGATGATCATCTACAGCGACAACACCGCCACCGACCGCCTTATCCGCCTGGCTGGCCTGGATGCTGTGAACGCACTGGTCGGCGAACTGGTGTCCGAAGGCTTCGAGCCCATCACCACGCTGGGGGATGTGCGCCGGCATATCTATCGCGAGCTGCACCCTTCGGCGGAGCACCTTGGCGGGCGCGACCTGCTGCGCCTGCGCCAGGCCCGCAAGGATGGTGAACGGCTGGACAGGCTCGCATCGCTGCTCGGCGTGCCACGCAAGGAGTTGGCGCCCATCAGCCTGAATACCGCCTACGCCAACTACTACCGCAGCAACCTGAATGCCGCGCGGCTCAGCGCCTATGGCGAGCTGCTGGAGCGACTGGCCGACGGCCAGGCATTGGGCGCCGAACAAACCAGATACCTGCTCGGCATCATGGGCCGGGTGAAAACCGGCAGCAAACGCATCATCGCCGGCCTGCCAGACGACGCACGCTTCGCCCACAAGACCGGCACCCAGCGCGCGCGCATCTGCGACTCAGGGCTGATCGAGACGCCTGATCGCGGCTCGGCCGAACCGGTACTGATCGTTGCCTGTGTACAAGGCGAACCATCACTGGCCAAGGCAGAACGCAGCCTGCGTCAGGTTGGTGAAGCACTGACCGAGTCCGGCGTGCTGCAACGTGACGCACTCAATTGAGGATATCCCCGTGAAGGTATGGCTGGCTGATACTGCTCTGCTCGGTTGCGCGGCCGTTTCCCTGTGGCTCTGGGCTGCCCCTCAACACGACGAACGATTCGACGCACTGCAGCAGCGCCTGAGCGAACTCGATGAGGCATCCCCCGGACGGCTAGGCGTCTACCTGTTACGCCCCGCCGACGGTAGCGAGCTGAACTACCATGCGGATCGCGCCTGGTACCTGGCTTCGGCGACCAAGGCAGCAATAGCCATTGCCGTGCTGCAGGAGGTCGATGAGGGAAACCTGCAGCTCGACCAGAAGATCACTCTGGAAGAAGCTGACCGCGTGGACGGCTCCGGCGGCCTGGTCTGGGAGAACGCGGGTGCCCGCTATAGCGTGCGCGAGCTGATCCGCGAAATGCTCCAGGAGAGCGATAACACCGCCGCAGACATGCTGATTCGCGTGGTCGGCGAGGACGCACTAAACCGTCGCATCAACGACGCGGCAGGAGGCGATTTCGGCCAGATCACCACGCTGCTGCGGGTGCGTCACGAACTGTACGGAAAGCTGCATCCGGCCGCCCGCTCGCTGGAAAACCGCCAGATCGTCGAAATCGCCGCAGCCCCGCTCGGCCCCCAACGTGTCGAGGCGGTGGCCAATGTGCTCGACCTGAAAATCGATCAGCTCGAGATCAGCGACCTCGATGAAGCCTACACCCGCTACTACGACAGCGGCCTGAACAGCGCCACCCTGGTCGCCTACGGTCAGTTGCTGAGCAAACTGGCGAAAGGCGATCTGCTGAGCAACGACAGCTCGACATTGCTGTACGACATCATGGGGCTGGGTGGTTACGACGCCTATCGCCTGGAGGCTGGCCTGAACAAGGACCTGCCCTTCATACAGAAAACCGGCACCCAGCAGCACCGCGCCTGCCACATGGGTATCGCCAATCCGCAGACTGAAAGCGCTCTGGTCATCGTCGCCTGCGCCGAGGATCTCGATGAGAACGACGAAGCCGGCAAGCTATTCGAGCAAGTTGGTAAGGTGATTCAGGAACTGCTGCTGAACGACGCCCCCAGCAGAGCCTGATCATCGCGCGCTCCAACCATGCAAAAGCGATCCCGCCTTGCGTTCCTGATACCCCTGTCAGGAGCGCTTTGCGGACGCGCGCAACAGGCTGAACGCCATCAGCACCAGCACGCCGACGCCAACCAGCAATACAGCCCACAGGCCAATGCGCTTCCAGTCGGCCCCAGGCTTTGCAGGAACGGCCGCGGGCGCCACCTCGACTTCCGGGATCACGCCGCCGATAGCGGCCTGGCCCATGCCCTCCAGGCGCTGCGGGGTGAAGCCGGGTACCAGGGTGGTGACCGGCAGGCTACCAGCCTGGGCATTCACCCGGCCAAGGGCTAACTGATAAGGTGGATTGCCGCGCGCCAGAAACAGCAGCTCGGTAGCGCGCATGGCCACGCTCAGACGCGGCTCACTCTGCCCCAGACCGCCACCGCGGCTATCGACTTGCAAGCGCAACTGACTGACCGGCGATTGCGGCAGCTCGATCTGATCCTGCACCATCTCGCGGCCATCGACGGGCAAACGGTAGAGAACCGAGCTCGCCAGCGGCGTCCACGACGCCGTGCTATCCCGACGCCCCTGCAGCAACACCGGCGCCAGGCTGTTGGGTTGTTCGACCTCGATACGCAGACGCTCGAGGGGCAAGGCCAGCGGCAATGCCCAGGTAACGCCCTGCTCACTTGCCTGCCCTTTCAGCGCTGCAGACCAAATCAGCGCTGCCGGTTCGGCAGTGCTGCGTGTGCCGCTGACGCTGGCGGCGCTCAGGCTCACCGCCTGCTCCGGGACCAGCCACAGCAGACGCAGGTAGCGCGCCCGGGTGGCCGGCAACTCCACGTCGCTCTTATCGATGCGTTCGCCATTGAAGCTCAACTGAGCGACCTGCCCCTCGCCCAGTGGCCGCCAATGGTTAAGATCATCGCTGGCCTCGATGCTGAAGCGCTGGAAACCCTCGCTCTCGGCACTCCACTGCAGATGCAGGCGCTGCAGGGGAAAGTCGGTGGCACTGGCATCCAGCAGCCAACCTCGCAATACATCGGCAGTGGCAGAGGCTTCGGTGTCAGCGTTGAGCTCGATGATCGAGCCGTCATCACCACGCTGCACGCGCAATGTCGGCCCAGCAGTGCGGCGCCCCGCCGGGCCACGTAAGGGGAACAGCCGCAGATCGGCACGTTGCTGGCTCTCGGCGAAGCGCTCTGCACCGGAAATCAGGCTGTAGGCCAGGCGCTCGCCTTCTTCGTTGAATACGCGCAGGTCGCGAAAGTCGGCATACCTGGCGGCGAGATGGGCCTCCATCGGCAATTGCATCCGATACCAGGGCCCCTCTCCACTCAAGGTCAGCGGTACAGCAACGGCATAGTCAGCGGGACTTTCTCTTACCTCAGCTGCCGGTGCAGAGAGGCTCACGCCCAGTATGACCAGCGCACCCGCGATACGCAGGCTCATGCCGACACCTGCGTTTCACGCTGCTGGCGCGGCGGCAGCGGGGCGAAATAGCCCACCACCAGCAACAGTACGCCGACGCCAATGAAGGAGATGATCCGTTCCAGGCTGCCGCTGTTGCCCAGGTCTACGAAGAACAGCTTCACGACCACCACACCGATCAGCGCCGCGCCGGCCATCCACAGATCACGGCGAGCGCGGAGGTGCCCGGCGATGGTCAGGCTCAGGGCGATCAGCGTCCAGACGATGGATAGACCGGCCTGCACCAGCCGCGAATCGATCAATGTATCCACCTGGAACGGCACCTGCCCCCAATGGAATGCAGTACGACAAACCATCATGGTCAACAGCGCGAACAACGAGGCGCCGAGCACCGCCTGGGTTGCCAATTGCATCTGCCTTGGCTCGATGGCCAGCGTGGACAATCCGTCTCGAGCCCAGCGGTGCACGGCAAAGAGCACGAACAGCATGCCCAGTTCCAGCGGATTGATCAGCGGCACATAAGGCAGCGGCTCGGCAGAACCGTCACTGAGCAGATTGACCAGCCAGAACCAGCCCAGCAGAAGGACGGCCAACGGTAAAGCCGCGTAACTGCGGTACTCCCGCTGATAGGCAGCAACGGGCCAAGGCAGCGCGCAACGCAGGCTCATCAGCACCAGGTAAGCGCACGGTACCAACACCCAGCCTAACCAACGCCAGGCGTTGTAATGTTCGGCCAGGGCGAAGAACAGGAAGCGCAACTCCAACGCCAGTACGCCTAGCAGCAGCCAGCAACCGAGCACGTGGCCGATCCGGATCAACGCCTCCGGGGCCAGCCCCTCAATGCGGCGCAGCATCAGGAAATGCAGGGCGAACAGCGCTGGCCAGGCAAGCCAGCCGAGCGCCGCCAATGGGTGATAACCCAGGTGCCAGGTGAGCAACAGGGCGCCGAATCCCAACGGCACCAGCGCCAGGCTGAACACCGCCAGTGCCGGCCAGCGCTGACGCAGGGCGAACAGAGTGGTGAGGGCCAGGCTGACCACGGCAACCAGCAGGAATGCATGCCCCTGCAGGTCGTCAGGCACAAAGCGCGAAATTTCGCTCAGCGCCGCCATTAGCCACCAGGCTGCGCACCAGAACAGCGCCACGTGTGACAGTTCCTGCAAATCCAGCGGCAGCAGATCGGAGCGGGCCACGCGCCACGCGAGATGCAGGCGCCAGGCGCAGAGCAGGCCCGCCAGCGCCAGCAGCACCGGTGCCCAGAACGTCAGATGGGCCAGCGGCCGCAGGGCCTCGGCGACCACGGCCTGATCGAGGCCGTCGCTGAAAGTCAGGTAGATCATCCCACCAAGCACCTGCACGCCGAATGCACTGATCAGCACACTGCGCGCGCCCAGATGCAACCCGGCGAGCAGCGTCGCCACACCCGCCACGGCCCAGGCGGCTGCAGTGCCGTAGGGGCCGAAGCTCAGTGGAGCCATCAGGTAGAGGAATGCCAGGCCGCCATAGGCCAGCACGGGTTGCAACCGCCGCTCGCGATCCGCCACCTGGTCTCCCGCACCGCGCAACTGCAGAAAGCTGAACAGCAGTGCTACACCCAGCATCAGTGCGCCGAGTGCCGCCCCCTCAAGCAAGGTCTCATCGCCGGAGCGCACGCTCCACAGGTATGCCACTGCTGCGCCCACCTGCAGCAGCAGGGCGAACAGACGCGCGAATAGCCGTTGCTGACGCAGCGCCAACCAGTACAAACCAGCGCCTTCGACCGCCCAGGCGGCGGAAGTCCAGCGAGCATCCAGGCCCAATGGAATGGCCAGGGTGGCAAAGATCACGCCCAACGCCAGGCAGGTCTCCATCAGCAGCACGGCACGCCCTGGCGCACGCGCAACCAGTAGCCGGGCCAGCAGCATGTACAGCAGGCCCATGGCCAGAGCACTGAACGCCGCGCCGAAGGGCAAGTGCTGAACCACCGCGTACTGCAGGCCTAAGCCCACCAATGGTGTGCCGAACAGCACGCTGCCGTCGACGTAACCGGTCTGACGCGCCGTCCACTTGAGCAGCGCCTCGCGCGAATCGTTTTCCGGCCCGGTCGGTGCTTCGAGCAGACGCCGCCGGGCAAACAGCAGACCGATAGCCACGTACATCAGGAAAAACAACAGCAGGAAGGCCTGGGTGCTGGGCCACAGATCCGTGGTGTAGGAGCGCAGCCCCCAGGCCAGGCCGATGCCGAAGGTGCCGATGAAACCGATCAGATTGAGCTCGCGCCAGGCCTTGAACCAGGCGATGGCGAAGATCCCGGCATTGAGCAGGGTGAAATAGCTGAACAGCGCCACGTGACTGCCGCCACCACTGGAGGCCAGGATCGGCGCGGCGAAACCGCCCAGCGCCGCAGCAGCGGCCAGGCCACGGGCGTCCTGCAGGATGGCCAGCACAGCCGAGCAGATGGTCACCACCACCAATAGCGCCATCGCCACCTGCGGGGAAAGCAGAGGATGCAGACGCATGGCCGCGAATACCGTCAGATACAACACGGCGATACCGCCGCCCTGCATCAGCAAGGCATAGGCCGGGCGCCGCTGACGCAGCCACCAGCCCAGCGCCAGCAGAGCGATCGCCGCCAGCGCCACACCGGCGTAGCGCAACTCGATGGCGACCACTACCCGCTCGGAGGCGTAGCGCAGCAGGAAGGCCAGGCCCAGGAACAGCAGTACCAGGCCCACGCGCAATACGGTGTTGCCGCCGAGCAGCCAGCCCCGCGCAACAGCGATGCCACGGTCGAGCCAGGTCGGCGCTGGCGGCTCGGCAACCCGCGCTGCAGCGGACGGAGGCGGCGCAGCAGCAGCTTGCTCCAAGGCTGGTTCGGGGCTCGACTGTGCAAGCGGCGCGGTCGGCGTGACAGCTGGCAGTTCCAGCTCGAGCTCCCACTCATGCTCCACGGTCGACTCGACCGGCGCCGCTGCAGCAGATTCCACAGGGGCCTGAACCGGCGGTACGTCGGTCTGTTCGGGCAGCTCATCGGTGCGCGGCTGCGCAACGCCCTGCTCCAGACGCACGAGACGCTCGTGCAGGTCGCCGGTGCCATGGTTGAAGCGGGCAATCAGCTCCGCCAGAGATTTACGCAGCGCCTCATGCTGAAGCTTCAACGCGTGCAGCGCGAACGCCTGCCCTGCCGCCAGCCCAAGCAAGCCCCCCAGCGCCGCCCCGGCCATCGCCTCGCCATTTGTCGCGCCCAGTATCAGCGCCCCGAGCACCAGCCCGACCAGCATGAAAATCCACTGCATGCACTCGAATCCTTGAAGAGAAAATCATCCATGCCGGGCGCGGGCCTGACAGAACCCGCAGTATATGGGCTTCACGCGTTCAGATGATGGAGTCGCTCACAATTGTGGACGACGGCAATCGAACGCAAAAAACCGGCAGTTTTTTCGCACCGATACTGACAACGAGGACGGCGCTTTGTCATGGCAGCGCGTAAGATTTCCGAGCTCGCTTGCCGTTGCCAGAGCCATCACCGTCCACAAAAAAGCCCCCGCAGGCTCGCGCCGGCGGGGGCTTTCTAGTCAGCTAGAACTGGATCAGTTCTTGGCTTTCTTGGCAGCACGGGTACGCTCGCCTTCGTCGAGGATCTTCTTGCGAAGACGGATCGACTTAGGGGTCACTTCGCACAGCTCGTCGTCCTGGATGAATTCCAGAGCCTGTTCCAGGGTGAAGCGAACCGGCGGAACCAGGGCGATGGTTTCGTCTTTACCCGAAGCACGCATGTTGTCGAGCTTCTTGCCTTTGGTTGGGTTGACGCCCAAGTCGTTGTCGCGGCTGTTCAGGCCGACGATCTGACCGTTGTAGATTTCCTGACCGTGCTCGACGAACAGCTTGCCGCGCGCCTGCAGGGTTTCCAGGGAGTAGGTCAGCGCCTTGCCGGTATCGATCGACACCAGTACGCCGTTCTGACGGCCGGACATGTGGCCCGACTTCATCACGTCGTAACGGTCGAAGATCGAGGTCAGGATGCCAGCACCGTTGGTCAGGGTCAGGAACTGGTTACGGAAACCGATCAGACCACGCGCCGGGATGTTGTATTCCAGGCGTACACGGCCCTTGCCATCCGGCACCATGTTGCTCAGGTCACCCTTACGCAGGCCCATCTCTTCCATCACTTTGCCCTGCGCTTCTTCAGGGATGTCGATGGTGACGTTTTCGAACGGCTCGTGCTTGGCACCGTTGACTTCACGGATGATCACTTCCGGACGACCTACGCCCATTTCGAAGCCTTCGCGACGCATGTTCTCGATCAGTACCGAGAGGTGCAGCTCACCACGGCCGGAGACCTTGAACTTGTCAGCCGAGTCGCCTTCTTCAACGCGCAGGGCCACGTTGTACAGCAGCTCTTTGTCCAGGCGCTCTTTGATGTTACGACTGGTGACGAACTTGCCTTCTTTACCGCAGAACGGCGAATCGTTGACCTGGAAGGTCATGGAAACGGTCGGCTCGTCGACGGTCAGCGGCTTCATCGCTTCGACAGTGTTGATGTCGCACAGGGTGTCGGAGATGAACAGCTGATCCATACCGCTGATGCACACGATGTCGCCGGCAGAGGCTTCTTCGACGTCAACGCGGTGCAGGCCGTGGTGGCCCATCAGCTTGAGGATACGACCATTGCGGCGCTTGCCGTCGGCGTCGATGGCGACCACCGGGGTGTTCGGCTTGACGCGACCACGGGCGATACGACCCACGCCGATGATGCCCAGGAAGCTGTTGTAGTCCAGTGCCGAGATTTGCATCTGGAACGGGCCGTCACGGTCAACTTTCGGCGCAGGTACGTTGTCGACGATCGACTGGTACAGCGGAGTCATGTCTTCAGCCATTTCGGTATGGTCAAGACCGGCAATACCGTTCAGGGCCGAGGCGTAAACGACTTTGAAGTCCAGCTGTTCTTCGGTGGCACCGAGGTTGTCGAACAGGTCGAAGATCTGATCCAGAACCCAGTCAGGACGCGCGCCTGGACGGTCGACCTTGTTGATCACCACGATCGGACGCAGGCCGGCTTCGAAGGCCTTCTTGGTCACGAAACGGGTTTGCGGCATCGGGCCGTCTTGAGCATCGACCAGCAGCAGTACGGAGTCGACCATCGACATCACGCGCTCTACTTCACCGCCGAAGTCGGCGTGGCCGGGGGTGTCGACGATGTTGATGTGGTAGCCGTTCCAGTTGATCGCGGTGTTCTTCGCGAGAATGGTAATGCCACGCTCTTTTTCCTGGTCGTTGCTGTCCATCACGCGCTCGTCGTTGAGCTCGTTGCGCTCCAGGGTGCCGGACTGGCGCAGGAGCTTGTCAACCAGGGTGGTTTTGCCATGGTCAACGTGGGCAATGATGGCGATGTTACGTAGATTCTCGATCACAGTAGTGGTCTCGTAGGTTGGGTCGGGCTACCCAGCAGTTGCATTCAGCGGCCCAACGCGAAAAATCGGGATTAAGGATAAAGGCAGAACGTTAACAATGTGTGGCGACAATGCCGCCGCGAATCGGGTCGGGAGGTCGGTGGCGGATACTGCCGCCATTCAGCCCAGGCGTTTTATGCCGGACGATAAACGCGCACATTGGCATGTCCCTCGCTCAGCAGGTGATGAGCATGCAAGCGGCTCATCACGCCCTTGTCGCAGTAAAGGAGGTACTGGCGGCTCGCATCCAGCTCCTTGAAACGGTTGTTCAGTGCATAGAACGGCATGGCCTGCACGTCTACGCCAGCCAGTTGCAGCGGCTCGTCCTCGACCAGATCCGGGTGACGGATATCGATGACCACATGGCTGGGCAGTGCCTCGGCCAGTTCCTCGACCTGAATATCCTGGCCCAGCTCTTCGATCACCCGGTCTATCGGCAGCAGGCGCGCCCGCTCCAGCGCACGCTCGAGTACCGCCATGTCGAACTGTTCTTCTTCGTACACGACACGCTGCGGCTTGGCCTTGGTGGTCGGGTTCACCGAGATCACGCCGCAGTACTCAGGCATGTGCCGGGCGAACTCGGCGGTGCCGATGGCCTCGGCGGTGTCGATGATGTCCTGCTTATGACTGGCGATCAGCGGGCGCAGCACCAGCTTGTCGGTGACCGAATCGATCACCGAGAGGTTTGGCAGCGTCTGGCTGGATACCTGGCTGATCGCTTCGCCGGTCACCAAGGCGTCGATCTGCAGACGCTCGGCCAGCTGGCTGGCGACGCGCAGCATCATACGCTTGAGGGTCACACCCATGTAGCTGTTGTCGACCTTGCCGAGAATCTCGCCGAGCACTTCCTCGAACGGCACGCTGATGAACAGCACGCGCTGTGAGCGACCGTACTTCTGCCACAGATAATGGGCGACTTCCATCACACCCAGTTCGTGGGCACGACCACCGAGATTGAAGAAGCAGAAATGGGTCATCAACCCGCGGCGCATGATCTGGTAAGCAGCAACGGTGGAGTCGAAACCACCGGACATCAGCACCAGGGTCTGCTCCAGCGAACCCAGCGGATAACCACCCATGCCCGGATGCTGATGATGAATGACGAACAGGCGCTGATCGCGGATCTCGATGCGAACTTCGATCTCCGGCTTCTTCAGGTCGATACCGGCAGCGCCACATTGCTGGCGTAACTGACTGCCGACATGACGCTCGACATCGATAGAGGAGAACGAATGCCGGCCACCGCGCTTGCAGCGCACCGAAAAGATCTTGCCTGGCAGCAGGTCACCGTAATGAAGCTTGCACTTTTCGACGATATCGTCGAAGTCGCCCAACGGGTACTCGTCGATCTGCAGGAAATGCACGATGCCCGGCACGCAGCTCAGTCGCTCGACGAGCTCGTGCAGAAGCTTGGGCTCGGTGACCTCGGTCTTCACTTCCAGATTGTCCCAGACACCGGTCACCTGCAGTTGCGGATCGAGATCACGCGTGACTGCACGGATGTTCTTGGCCAACTGCCGGATGAAGTTCTTGCGAACCGGCGGGCTCTTGATGGTGATTTCTGGGAAGACTTTGACGATCAGTTTCATGGGAGCAAATGTCGGGCACCAGTGCCTGAAAAACAGGGGCGCGGATTATAGCGGGAATTGCTCAAGCTTTGATCAAAAATCCTAAAACATTCCTAGCGCGCACCAAATAAGAGCACAGCATCATTAATTCGCACCAATAGAGAGCCCTCATGCACCTCGTCAATGCGAGGATACCCGCGCCAGCGCTGGTTTTCAGGGCATGAGCCCATCACGGGGCACTGGCATGCAAATTGCTCCCTTGTGAGGCAGGGTGTCCTGGCAGACCATCTTGCCCGGCGTCACGAACTCAAAGAAGGGTTAATAGAAGACCCTATCCACCTGGAGGACAACATGTCTAAGGCTGTTCAACTGATCAAAGAACACGACGTGAAGTGGGTTGACCTGCGCTTCACCGACACCAAGGGCAAGCAGCACCACGTGACCATGCCGGCCCGTGATGCCCTGGACGACGAATTCTTCGAAGTCGGCAAGATGTTCGACGGCTCCTCCATTCATGGCTGGAAAGGCATCGAAGCCTCCGACATGATCCTGCTGCCGGACGACAGCACTGCCGTGCTCGACCCATTCACCGAAGAGCCGACCCTGATCCTGGTCTGCGACATCATCGAGCCGAGCACCATGCAAGGCTACGATCGTGACCCGCGCTCGATCGCTCGTCGCGCCGAGGAATACCTGAAGACCACCGGTATCGGTGACACCGTATTCGTTGGCCCGGAGCCTGAGTTCTTCATCTTCGACGAAGTGAAGTTCAAGTCCGATATCTCCGGTTCCATGTTCAAGATCTACTCCGAACAAGGTTCCTGGATGACCGACCAGGACGTCGAAGGCGGCAACAAGGGCCACCGCCCTGCCGTAAAAGGCGGCTACTTCCCAGTTCCGCCGTGCGACCACGACCACGAAATCCGTACTGCCATGTGTAATGCCATGGAAGAAATGGGCCTGGTCATCGAAGTTCACCACCACGAAGTGGCGACTGCCGGTCAGAACGAAATCGGCGTGAAGTTCAACACCCTGGTAGCCAAGGCTGACGAAACTCAGACCCTGAAGTACTGCGTGCACAACGTGGCCGATGCCTACGGCAAAACCGCTACTTTCATGCCGAAGCCGCTGTATGGCGACAACGGTTCGGGCATGCACGTACACATCTCGGTTTCCAAAGACGGCAAGAACACCTTCGCGGGTGAAGGCTATGCCGGCCTGTCCGAAACCGCCCTGTACTTCATCGGCGGCATCATCAAGCACGGTAAGGCCCTGAACGGCTTCACCAACCCGTCGACCAACTCCTACAAGCGTCTGGTTCCAGGCTTCGAAGCGCCGGTCATGCTGGCCTACTCGGCTCGTAACCGTTCCGCCTCGATCCGTATCCCGTACGTTTCCAGCCCGAAAGCCCGCCGCATCGAAGCTCGCTTCCCGGATCCGGCTGCCAACCCGTACCTGGCCTTCGCAGCTCTGCTGATGGCCGGCCTGGACGGCATCCAGAACAAGATCCACCCTGGCGACGCTGCGGACAAGAACCTGTACGACCTGCCGCCGGAAGAAGGCAAGCTGATCCCGCAGGTTTGCGGCAGCCTGAAAGAAGCCCTGGAAGAGCTGGACAAGGGCCGTGCGTTCCTGACCAAGGGCGGCGTATTCTCCGACGACTTCATCGATGCCTACATCGAGCTGAAATCGGAAGAAGAAATCAAAGTGCGCACCTTCGTGCACCCGCTGGAATACGACCTGTACTACAGCGTCTAAGCCAGCCTCGCTGCAGATAGCAGCGCGATAAAAACCTCCCCGGTTCTGCCGGGGAGGTTTTTTTATGGCTCGCATTTCATGGGCGAGTGCAAATCCTTGGCGCGGCGCGCTTGCCAGTACGCCGCCGCAGTGCAAGGCTATCGACATTATCCAGATCGGAGACCGGCCCAATGCGCCGCACGCTCGCTTGCCTGTTGCTGATACTGGCCCTACCGGTCAGCGCACAGATCTACAAGTACACCGATGCCAATGGCAACACGGTATTCACCAATCAGCCACCTGAGGGCACCAAGGCCGAGAGTGTCGAGCTGAAGCCGATCAATACCACGGAGCCGGCAGCCGCGCCTGCGCAGCCCAGCACGCCCAGAATGAGCGAGATGCCCCAGAACCCTTATCAGGTGCTCGAGCTGCGAGACCTGCCCAACGACGAAGCAATGCGCGCCAACAACGGCACCTTCTCGGTCGGCGTTACCATCGAGCCACGCCTGAGCCCAGGCCATAGCCTGCAACTGATACTGGATGGAAAACCCTACGGCCCGCGTAGCAACGTGCCACGCCTGCAACTGAACGAAATTGATCGAGGCGAACACAGCTTGTCGGTTGCCGTCATTCGGGGCGAGCAGATTATCCAGCAAAGCGAAACGCGCACCTTTACGGTGCAACGCGTCAGCACTAACAGCCCGGCCCGAGGCAAGTGATCAGCATGCGCACCCTGCTATTCGGCCTGTTGTTGATCGCCCTGCCAGGCTTCGCCCAGGTTTACACCTATGTGGATGCCGAGGGTAACCGCGTGTTCACCGATAAACCGCGAGACGGCAATGCCCAACAGGTGCAGATGGCGCCGTCCAACCGCATCGAGCCGCCGCAAGCGCGCAGCATGGCTCCGTCGACTCCAGCCGCGCCGACTCTGCCAGTACTCAGCTACGAATTGTTGAGAATCACCATTCCACAACCGGATGCGACCATCAACGACAACGCCGGCAACCTGATCGTAACCGTCAACAGCGAACCAGCCCTGCATCCAGGCCACAGTTACCGCCTGCTGCTGGACGGCCAGCCAGTCGGCAGCGCCGGGCGCAGCCCGGTGTTCCCGCTGGAAAACGTCGACCGTGGTACACACCACATTGCGGTGGAAATCATCACCGAGGGCGGCATCATCGTCGAACGCACGCCTAGCCAGCCCTTCCACATGAAGCGTGTTTCCCTTGCCCAGAAGCGCAAGGTTCGCCCCTGTGAAAAGGACGATTACGGCGTGCGCCCGGAATGCCCACTCAAGGACAAGCCCAAGGAAGAAGACAAGGGCATCATCAGCATCCTCCCCTTCCTGTAATTCTCCCGCCAGAACAAAGCGCTGCATGTGGGCAGCGCTAACCCCCCCAGCTCCGCACGCCCTTCGTTACAAAGCAATACGCACCAATGAGGTGCGCAACGGCGCACCCATTTCTATACTCGTCCCAAATTGGCACACAACGATTTTCATCGTTGCGCCGAAAAGTTGCCAAATCCGGCCCATTGCGTCTTTGCACGCGTCTTTAGAGGGCTTTGGTTTGCTTCTTGCATTTTCTCCCGCACTGCCGGATGGCCGAGGTGCGCCTCGACCGCCATACCCAACCGGCCCTTCTGCTGCAGAACACCGCACGAGGAATGACTTTTGGCTGGTCCACATACGCAACGAGACACACCCTGCTGCGCCCCGTTGCCAGACAACGACCATAGCCTTGCCGCGACCTCTCTGATTCAGAGGCGCGTCGATGGCTGGCTTGCGGATCCCGCCCAATGATCATCAATGACGCCCTACACCGCCTACTGCTCGACAACCTGACCACAGCCACGCTGCTGCTCAATGCCGACCTGCGCCTGGAGTACATGAACCCTGCCGCGGAAATGCTTCTGGCAGTCAGCGGTCAACGCAGTCATGGCCAGTTCATCAGCGAGCTGTTCACGGAAACCCGCGAAGCCCTGGGCGCCCTGCGCCAGGCAGTCGCCGAGGCCCACCCGTTCAACAAGCGCGAGGCAGTGCTGACCACCCAGACCGGGCAGAGCCTGACCGTAGACTACGCGGTCACGCCGGTACTCAGCCGCGGCGAAACCATGTTGCTGCTCGAGGTGCATCCGCGTGATCGCCTGCTGCGCATCACCAAGGAAGAGGCCCAGCTCTCCAAGCAGGAGACCACCAAACTGCTGGTACGCGGCCTGGCCCACGAGATCAAGAACCCGCTTGGCGGCATTCGCGGTGCGGCCCAGTTGCTGGCCCGCGAGCTACCGGAAGAAAGCCTCAAGGACTACACCAACGTCATCATCGAAGAGTCGGATCGCCTGCGAAACCTGGTCGACCGCATGCTCGGCTCCAACAAGCTGCCATCCCTGGCGGTTACCAACGTGCACGAAGTGCTGGAGCGCGTCGCCAGCCTGGTCGAGGCCGAAAGTCAGGGCAGTATCGTACTGGTGCGCGACTACGACCCGAGCATTCCGGATCTGGTCATCGACCGTGAACAGATGATTCAGGCCGTGCTCAATATCGTGCGCAACGCCATGCAGGCGATCGGCTCCAAGCCGGATCTGCGCCCCGGGCGCATCACCCTGCGCACGCGCACTTTGCGGCAGTTCACCATTGGCTACATTCGCCATCGCCTGGTGACCAAGATCGAGATTATCGACAACGGCCCAGGCATTGCGACAGATCTGCTGGAAACCATCTTTTATCCCATGGTCAGCGGGCGTGCCGACGGCACAGGTCTGGGCCTGTCGATCACTCAGAACATTATTAGTCAGCATCAAGGCCTGATCGAATGCGAGAGCCATCCTGGCAACACCGTGTTCTCGATCTTTCTGCCGCTGGAACAAGGAGCAACTCCGACATGAGCCGCAGTGAAACCGTATGGATCGTTGACGACGACCGCTCCATCCGCTGGGTACTGGAAAAAGCCCTGCAACAAGAGGGCATGACCACCCAGAGCTTCGACAGCGCCGATGGCGTACTCGGCCGCCTGACCCGTCAGCAGCCGGACGTGATCATCTCGGACATCCGCATGCCCGGCTCCAGCGGCCTGGAGCTGCTGGCCAGAATCCGCGAAATGCACCCGCGCCTGCCGGTGATCATCATGACCGCCCATTCGGATCTGGATAGCGCCGTGGCGTCCTATCAGGGCGGTGCCTTCGAATACCTGCCCAAGCCCTTCGACGTCGACGAAGCGGTATCGCTGGTCAAGCGCGCCAACCAGCATGCTCAAGAGCAGCAAGGCCTGCACGTGCCGGTAGTACAAGCGCGCACCCCGGAAATCATTGGCGAAGCGCCGGCGATGCAGGAGGTATTCCGCGCGATAGGCCGACTCTCGCACTCCAATATCACCGTACTGATCAATGGTGAGTCTGGTACTGGCAAGGAGCTGGTCGCCCACGCCCTGCACCGCCACAGCCCACGGGCGGCGTCGCCATTCATTGCGTTGAACATGGCAGCGATCCCCAAAGACTTGATGGAATCCGAGCTGTTCGGCCACGAAAAAGGCGCCTTCACCGGCGCAGCCAACCAGCGCCGCGGGCGCTTCGAGCAGGCCGACGGCGGCACCCTGTTCCTCGACGAGATCGGCGACATGCCGGCCGATACCCAGACCCGCCTGCTGCGCGTACTGGCCGACGGCGAGTTCTACCGGGTCGGCGGGCACACACCGGTAAAGGTGGACGTACGCATCATTGCCGCCACCCACCAGAACCTGGAAAGCCTGGTAACCGCCGGCAAGTTTCGCGAAGACTTGTTCCACCGTCTCAACGTCATCCGCATTCATATCCCGCGCCTGTCGGATCGTCGCGAAGATATCCCGACCCTGGCCAGGCACTTCCTTAGCCGCGCCGCCACCGAACTAGCGGTCGAGCCCAAGCTGCTAAAGAGTGAAACCGAGGATTATCTGCAACAGCTGCCCTGGCCGGGCAACGTCCGCCAGCTGGAGAACACCTGCCGCTGGATCACGGTGATGGCCTCGGGGCGCGAAGTGCATGTCGACGACCTGCCGCCAGAGCTGCTCGTCCAGCCCCAGGACAACGCACCGGTCAGCAACTGGGAACAGGCACTGCGCCAGTGGGCTGATCAGGCCCTGGGCCGTGGCCAGTCGAACCTGCTCGACAGTGCCGTACCGGCATTCGAGCGAATCATGATCGAGACGGCTCTCAAACACACCGCAGGGCGGCGGCGTGATGCAGCCATCCTGCTAGGCTGGGGGCGCAACACCCTGACCCGCAAGATCAAAGAGCTGGGCATGAACGTCGACGGCTCCGAAGAAGACGACAGCGACGACAATTGAGTCGCTGCCGTAACAACAGAACGCCGCGCCCTGAACAGGGCGCGGCTTTTTTATGGCCTGTACTTTCTCAGCGACAGAACCTGGCACCGTAGCCTGCGGCTGAGCACAGCGAAACCCAGGGCAACCTTCCCGGGTATCGCTGCGCTCGACCCGTGCTACAGGAGATTTCTGCCGCCGCAGTGGCGTTTTCTAGCTGCGATAGTCATGAACCGTATGACATCGAGGGTGGAACGATGAATCGGTTCCCACCCTACGTGGCGGCAAGCCAGCGATAAAAATGCACGCGATCAGCGCACTGTGTGCGAGCTCATGCACCCGCGCGGAACATCCAGACACGCGCCATATGCAGGTCGGAAACTGCCCTTGCAGGCCACAGCTCAGTAATCACGGTGCATACAGAAGAAAACAAGAAACTGGCACGCCATCTGCATTGGTGTAGATAACCCAGTTTCGGGGACCTTGGTACAGGCAGGCCGGGGATTCCCCTCTTTCTTTGGGAGCCTCGGTACAGGCAGGCCGAGAACTCCCTTCTTTCTTCGGGGACTCTGGTACAGGCAGATCAGAGAATCCCCCTTTTCTTCGGGAGCCTTGGTACAGGCAGGCTGAGTGCTCCCTCTTTTATTGACTAGCGCGGCGCCATACGAATCGTCAGGCGCCAGCGACCATCGACTTCCTCGGCCCTCAATTCAGCCCGCAATGGGCGAGCCGCCAGGATACGCACTTCAAGCTCTCGTCCATCACGCACCACGCGCCAATTGGCGGCTCGCCCAGCGACCTGCAGCTGGCCCTGCTGCTCACGCCCCAGCCCCTCGAAACGTAGCAGGAACGTGCCCTGGAAATCCCGGACCTGCACCTGCGGCTCGACGTTGAACCAAAGCACCAACTGATCATCGCCCGCCTCCACATCCTTAAGATGCATCGCATCGGGATGGAACAGACGACCGATCATCAAACCGACCAGAAAGCCGAAGATCGCCAGCGAGCAGATGACCCGAAGCCACGGACGCGGTCTTGATGGCTTATCGGGCGTAGAATACGCACCGTCTTCTGGCTCGGAGCCGTGCATGTTTCATGTAATCCTTTTTCAACCGGAAATTCCGCCCAACACCGGCAACATTATCAGGCTCTGTGCCAACAGCGGCTGCCACCTGCACCTGATCGAACCGCTCGGCTTCGAACTGGATGACAAGCGCCTGCGCCGCGCCGGGCTGGATTACCACGAATACGCCACGCTGCAGCGCTATGCCAGCCTGGAAGCTTGCCTGGAAAGCCTCGATCAGCCACGCGTATTCGCCTTCACCACCAAGGGTTCGCAGCCTTTCCACGAAGTTACCTACCAGCCGGGTGACGCCTTCCTGTTCGGTCCGGAAAGCCGCGGCCTGCCTCAGGAGGTTCGCGACGCCCTGCCAGAGCACCAGCGTGTCCGCTTACCGATGCGCGAGGGCTGTCGTAGCCTGAACCTGTCCAATACCGTAGCGGTGGCGGTCTACGAGGCCTGGCGGCAGCACGGCTTCAAATGAGCTGAGCAGCCTTGGTAGCCCGGCGTTGAGCGAAGCGATACCCGGGAACGGCATCCCTGAGTATAGCTTCGCTCAACCGCAGGCTACGACTTTGCGGAGACCTGGGTGAGCCCATAAAAAAACGCCCCGAAGGGCGTTTTTCTGCAAAGACCGATGACTCAGTTGGCCGCTTGCTGACGCTGCAGCTCTTGGGCATACAGCGCATCGAAGTTCACCGGCGCCAGCATCAGCGCTGGGAACGAGCCGCGTACCACGAGGCTGTCCAGGGTTTCGCGCGCGTATGGGAACAGGATGTTCGGGCAGAACGCACCCAGCGTATGGCTCATGGAGCCGGCGTCCAGCCCCTTGATCAGGAAGATGCCCGCTTGCTGTACTTCAGCGATGAACGCGGTTTCTTCACCGTTCTTCACGGTCACCGACAGGGTCAACACCACTTCATGGAAGTCGCCTTCCAGGGGCTTCTGCCGTGTATTGAGATCCATCGCAACACTCGGTGTCCACTCCTGGCGGAAGATCTCAGGGCTCTTAGGCGCCTCGAAGGACAGGTCACGCACGTAGATGCGTTGCAGGGAGAACTGTGGATTCTGCTCGCCTTGGGCGGCACCGGTAACTTGTTCGGTCATGGGCAAAGCCTTCTGCTGTATGGACTTAAAGAAAGGTTCTGGGTCTATCAGGCACGGAGTAGCGCATCGAGCTTGCCCGCCCGTTCCAGGGCATACAGCTCATCACAGCCACCCACGTGGGTCTCACCGATCCATATCTGCGGCACCGAAGTGCGGCCGGCCTTGCGAGTCATTTCTGCCCGCAGATCCGGTTTTCCGTCGACGCGGATCTCGTCGAACGACACGCTTTTATTGGTCAACAGCTGCTTGGCTCGGATGCAGTAGGGGCACCAGTCGCTGGAGTAGATGACGACCTTGGTCATATCACTTCACCACAGGCAGGTTGTCGCTGCGCCAAGTGGCGATACCACCGCCCAGCTTGGCCGCGTTATAACCGGCCTTCTTCAGATCACGCGCGACAGAACCCGCCTGCTGGCCCAGAGCATCGACGATGATCAGGGTCTTGGCCTTGTGCTTTTCGAGCTCGGTGATGCGCGAAGTCAGCTTGTCGTTGGGGATATTCAGGGCGCCAACGATATGGCCGCTGGCGAAGTCCTTCTTGTTGCGGATGTCGATCACCACGCCTTCGTCGCGATTGATCAGCGCGGTCAGCTCGCGGCTGCTCAGGCTTTGTCCACCCTTGCGCAGCTCGGTGAAGACCAGCAGCGCGAGGATGATGACGAACAGACCGCTGAGGATGAAATGGGTCGTGGCGAATTCAATCAGGTTGGCAAGCATCACGCGTTTCCGGGGCTGTAAAATGCCGGCCAGTATACACAGGCCCGCAAGTCCACCAAAGGCCGTACGGCGGTGACGGGATCTTTCCTTGGCCGTAGAATGTCTGATCTTTTTTGGTGTATCGCCATTCTTGGCGCGCATCCCCCGGATCGTCGCGGGCGACGTGAAAGTCGCTGCCGGCAATCTTTTGGTCACTCAAGCAGAGCGAGCCCAGTATGAGCGCAACGCCCAAACCCTTGGTTCTGGTCATTCTCGACGGCTTCGGCCACAGCGACACGCCCGAACACAATGCCATCTTCGCCGCCAACACGCCGGTCTATGACCGCCTGCGCGCCACTCAGCCCAACGGGTTGATTTCCGGCAGCGGCATGGACGTTGGCCTGCCGGACGGGCAGATGGGCAACTCCGAGGTCGGTCACATGAACCTTGGGGCTGGGCGTGTGGTGTACCAGGACTTCACGCGCGTGACCAAGGCGATTCGCGATGGCGATTTCTTCGAGAACCCGACGATCACCGCAGCGGTAGACAAGGCAGTCGGTGTAGGCAAGGCCGTGCACATCCTGGGTCTGCTGTCGGATGGCGGCGTACACAGCCATCAGGATCATCTCGTGGCGATGGCAGAGTTGGCGGCCCGCCGCGGCGCCGAGAAGATTTATCTGCACGCCTTTCTAGATGGCCGTGACACCGCGCCGAAAAGCGCACAGGGCTCCATCGAGCTGCTCGACGCCACCTTCGCCAAGCTCGGCAAGGGTCGCATCGCCTCGTTGATCGGCCGCTACTTCGCCATGGATCGCGACAACCGCTGGGATCGTGTTGCCCAGGCCTATAACCTGATTGCCGCCGGGCAGAGCCAGTTCAGCGCCAAGACAGCAGTCGCTGGTTTGGAAGCCGCCTACGCTCGTGGCGAGAGTGACGAATTCGTCAAAGCCACCAGCATCGGCGAAGCGGTCAGCGTTGAAGACGGCGACGCCGTGGTGTTCATGAACTTCCGGGCCGACCGTGCCCGCGAACTGACCCGCGCCTTCGTCGAGCCGGGCTTCGATGCCTTCGAACGCGCCCGCGTGCCGCAGACTGCCGGCTTCATCATGCTCACCCAGTACGCAGCGAGCATCGACACGCCGAGCGCCTACAAGCCAGAACCGCTGGTCAACGTGTTTGGCGAGTACCTGGCCAACAACGGCAAGACCCAGCTGCGCATCGCCGAAACCGAGAAGTACGCGCACGTCACCTTCTTCTTCTCCGGTGGCCGTGAAGAGCCGTTCCCCGGCGAAGAGCGCATCCTCATCCCGTCGCCGAATGTCGCCACCTACGATCTGCAGCCGCAGATGAATGCTCCCGAAGTCACCGACAAAATCGTCGATGCCATCGACAACCAGCGTTACGACGTCATCGTGGTCAACTACGCCAACGGCGACATGGTCGGCCATACCGGTGTATTCGAGGCCGCCGTGGCGGCTGTGGAGTGCCTGGACACCTGCGTCGGCCGCATCGTCGAAGCACTCGACAAGGTCGGTGGTGAGGCGCTGATCACCGCCGATCACGGCAACGTCGAGCAGATGCAGGATGAGTGCACCGGCCAGGCGCACACCGCCCACACCTGCGAGCCCGTACCGTTCATCTATGTCGGCAAGCGCGATGTCAGCATCCGCGAAGGTGGCGTACTCGCCGACGTAGCGCCGACCTTGCTGACACTGATGGGCATGCCGATTCCGAAGGAAATGACCGGCACCAGTATCGTCACCTTCAACTGAGCACAGCATCGACCTGGGCGAATAGCGCTTCAACGCACCGCCTGCGGTAGTGGAGCGAGATGAAAAGCATCGCCCGCGCTACCCACCGGTCGACCACCAGACGCCTTGAGTCGGCATTCGCCACTCAAGGCGTTTTTTTTACCCCGCACCAAGGGCATACTAGGGCCTGTCGACGTTTCAGCGCGACAGCGCCGAGCCCTGCGGCGTACGCTGAAACATCAACAGCCCCTAATGTTCCCCGCCAGGTACCGCCTGCCCCATGTTTCGTGCCCTCGCCCTTATCCTTCTGACCAGCCTGCTGGTGCCCGCTTTCGCCGATCAGAAAGCCGACACGCAAAAACAGCTCGAGGCAGCGCGCGCCGACGTCGGCGAGTTGAAGAAACTGCTGGAGCAACTGCAGCAGGAAAAGTCTGGCGTCCAGAAGCAGCTCAAATCCACAGAAACCGAAATGGGCGAACTGGAAAACCAGGTCAAGGGCCTGCGTGACGAGCTGCAAGAGAGCGAAGAGGAACTCAAGCGCCTCGATCAGGAGAAAAAAAAACTCCAGGACGCGCGCGTTGAGCAGCAGCGTTTGATCGGCATCCAGGCTCGGGCGGCCTATCAGGGTGGTCGTCAGGAATACCTTAAGCTGCTGCTCAACCAGCAGAATCCAGAGAAGTTCTCCCGCACCCTGACCTACTACGATTACCTCGCTGAAGCCCGCATGGAACAACTGACGGCCTTCAACGAAACGCTACGCCAGTTGGCCAACGTCGAGAAAGACATCGGGCACCACCAGGCGCAGTTGCAGGAACAGAAAAGCCAGCTGGATACGCGCAGTAACGAGCTGGCGGCCGTACGCAAGGAACGCCAGATCACCCTGGCCAAGCTGAACAAGGATTACGCCGCCCGCGGTGAGCGCCTCAAGGCCCGCGAACAGGAACAGGCCGAGCTCGGCCGGGTACTCAAGACCATCGAGGAAACCCTCGCACGCCAAGCCCGCGAAGCCGAGCAGGAGCGCCAGCGCGCCCTCACCGCTGCTCGTGAAAGGCCCGCAGCGCCAGCCGCCAAGCCCCAGGCTGATGGCCCTTTGGTCAGCTCCGGCGCCAGCTATGGCGGCCCCTTCGCCAACGCCAAGGGTAAACTGCCATGGCCGGTTAATGGCCGCCTGGTGGCGAGATATGGAACCCCTCGCGGCGAAGACGCTCGGACTAAGTGGGATGGCGTGCTAATTGGCGCCTCTGCCGGTAGTCAGGTACGCGCCGTGCATGGCGGTCGTGTGGTTTTCGCAGACTGGTTGCGCGGCTCCGGGCTTCTGGTCATCCTCGACCATGGCAATGGTTACCTGACCCTGTATGGGCACAACCAGAGTCTGCTCAAAGATGCCGGAGACATCGTCAAAGCCGGTGACCCCATCGCCACCGTTGGTACCAGCGGCGGGCAGGATACACCGGCCCTGTATTTCGCGATTCGTCAGCAGGGCCGTGCCAGCGATCCGGCACAATGGTGTCGAGCGCAAGGATAAGCGCCACCTCATTCCGTAGGAGTTAGTTCGATATGCCGCAACTGTCCCGCCTCACCTCCCTGGCCCTGGCGATAGCCCTGCTCGGTGGCGCACCTGTGCTGCATGCTGATCAGACGCCGATCAGCCCAGCGCCGCCCGCCGACGAAAGCGTAGCGCCTCTGCCGCTCGACGAGCTGCGCACCTTCGCCGAGGTGATGGATCGCATCAAAGCCGCCTACGTGGAACCAGTCACCGACAAGGAACTGCTGGAGAATGCCATCAAAGGCATGCTCAGCAACCTTGACCCGCATTCGGCGTACCTTGATCCCAAGGCTTTCGCCGAGCTGCAGGAAAGTACCAGCGGCGAGTTCGGTGGCCTGGGAATCGAAGTCGGCACTGAAGACGGCTTCATCAAAGTGGTATCGCCGATTGACGACACCCCGGCATCCAAAGCCGGCATCCACCCCGGTGACCTGATCATCAAGATCAATGGCCAGCCGACCAAGGGCCTGTCGATGATGGAAGCCGTGGAGAAAATGCGCGGCAAGGCCGGCAGCAAGATCCTCCTGACCCTGGTGCGCGAAGGCGGCAAACCGTTCGACGTCGAGCTGACCCGTGCGGTGATCAAGGTCACCAGCGTGCGTAGCCAGATGATCGACCCGGGCTATGGCTACATTCGCGTTACCCAGTTTCAGGTCAACACCGGCGAGGAAGTGGGCAAAGCGCTGAATAAACTGCGTAAAGAGAACGGCAAAAAGCTCAGCGGCATGGTGCTCGACCTGCGCAACAACCCGGGCGGTGTATTGCAGTCAGCTGTCGAGGTAGCGGATCACTTCCTCAAGAAGGGCCTGATCGTCTACACCAAAGGCCGCATCGCCAACTCGGAGCTGCGCTTCTCCGCCGATCCGCTCGACGCCAGCGAAGGTGTTCCACTGGTGGTGCTGATCAACGGCGGCAGCGCGTCTGCCTCGGAAATCGTCGCCGGCGCCCTGCAGGATCACAAACGCGGCGTGGTAATGGGCACCGACAGCTTCGGCAAGGGCTCGGTACAGACCGTGCTGCCGCTGAACAACGACCGCGCGCTGAAGATCACCACCGCGCTGTACTTCACCCCCAACGGCCGCTCCATTCAGGCTCAGGGCATCGTCCCGGACGTAGAGGTGGCGCGTGCCAAGCTGACCCGAGAGAGCGACGACCCGAGCCTCAAGGAAGCCGACCTGCAAGGTCACCTGGGCAACGGCAACGGCGGCGCCGACCGGCCGAGCCAGGGCAATACCGGCAAACCAGCTCGCCCGCAGGATGACGACTACCAACTGAGCCAGGCGCTGAACCTGCTCAAAGGCCTGAACGTCACCCGCGCTGACTAAGCGTCAGACGCAACGAAAAAGCCCCAGTACAGGCGACTGCACTGGGGCTTTTTCTTGGCTATAGATTGGTGACACATCCGACCGTGTAGGAGCCGGGGGGCGCCTAGCCCTTGCCGGCGAGTGGCAGCCATGGCGCGAATTGCGCAATGACCACCATCGCATCGCCCGCAAGTGGGCTCCTCGCCTTACCGAACCTGCGCAGGCGATCCTGCATCAACAGATGCGTTTCTGATCGGCATTGGTCATATACCGGTTTTACTGGCGACACTCTTACAGATAGCTGTTGGTCATCTCGTCGATAAAGCCTTCGTTGCGCAGTTCGTCGAGCGCTTTCTGCAAACGCTGCACGACTTCGTCCGGGGTGTCCTTGTTCAGCGCCAGGTATAGCTCGGCATCGTTGAAACGCAGTACGGTGTTCAGGCCGCTGACACCTTCCTGCTTGGCCAGATAGCGACCGACCGGATCAGTGGTTGCCCACAGGTCGATCTTGCCACTGGTGAGTTTCTTCACGTTTTCTTGGTCACGCAAGGCGTTGACTGGCGTTAGGCCCTGGCTTTCCAAGTGCTGACTGACCGCATCGTTCTTGTAGGCGCCAATAGTGTACTGACTGGCCTCCTTCAAGCTGTTGACGGTCAGGTTGTTGCCGGGCGCGGCAAGCAGTACCCAGCCAGTCTTGGCCAGTGGGCCGACCCACTTGAACAGCGGCTGACGCTCAGGCGTAAAGGTGGTGGAGAACAAGCCGTAGTTTGGCTTGTCGAGAGTCAGTTTGTAGAGGCGATCCCAGGGGAAGCGCAGGGTCAGGGTGTACTCAATGCCGGCGCGTTTGAACATCGCACGAACAATTTCGGCGCTGATACCGTCAATACCGTCATCACGGGCGAAGTTCTTGTCGTCGACCGCCATGTTGAACGGCGGGAAATTCTCGGTCAGCAACACCATTTTGTAGTCAGGTGGCAACTCGGCCCTGGCGGCAGAGGCCGCAAAAGTGAGTAACAGCACAAGCGCTTTCAAAGTGTTCAACATCAGTCGTCCCCGCCGCGTGGTTATGATTATGGTTGGCGGCTTCCTGCCGAATCCCCGCACCATCACCTTCCATGGCAATGACTACCGCGTGCCGAAGGCACACTGCATGCAGCATGAACGCCAGATCTTGACCACGCGAGCGCCCCCTCGGTAGCGCTCGCGGCGTGCAGCTAAATGACCTTCATGCCTAAAGATAGCTGTTGAGGATTTTGTCGACATAGCCCTCAGCGCGCATCTTGTCCAATTCCGACTGCAGCTTCTGTACCACCTCGTCCGGCACGTCCTTGTTAAGGGCCAGATAGAGCTGTGCACTGTTGAAACGCATCACGGTTTTCAGGCCGCTGACACCTTCCTGGCGCGCCAGATAACGGCCGGCAGGATCACCGGTAGCCCACAGGTCGATCTGACCGCTCTCGAGCTTCTTGGCATTTTCCTGATCGCGTAACGAAGTGATCGGCTGCAGCCCCTGTTTCTCCAGGTGCTCGGCGATGGCATCGCCCTTGTAGGCGCCGATACGGTACTGCCTGGCCTGCTGAAGGTTGTTCACCACCAGACTGCTGTCGCCACGCGCCAGCAATATCCAGTCGTCCGGGCCGATCGGGCCGACCCATTTGAACAGTTCCTCGCGTTCAGGCAGCCGGGCGGTTACGAACACACCGTAGCCGGGCTTTTCCATGGCGAGTTTATAGATGCGATCCCAGGGGAAACGCAGAGTGAGGCTGTAGGACACGCCAGCACGTTTGAACATCTCGCGCACCACATCGGCGGCGATACCGTCGATATTGTCTTCCTGCGCAAAGTTCTTGCCATTGATGGCCATGTTGTACGGCGGGAAGTTTTCCGTTAGCAACACCACGTTGTAGTTCGGGTCGATTTCGGCGCGTGCTGCCGATGTCATCAAAAGCAGGGCGCCCGCCGCTGCCAACCACAGACGTTTCCACATGTACTCGACTACCTGTCAATTCAAAGCGTTGACGGGCGGCCAGAAAGGTCACGCCCGGAGCGACCAGACGATTCAATCGGAAATACCGGGCTAGACGCCCTGACTCGACCAATCCCTGTCACACGGGTGCTAGCTTAGCGCCATTAGCGGGCATCCAAAAGCGCAAATGCACCAAACTGGACGCATGACACATCCAGCCGGCGCATGAGGTGCTCAACGCATCACGATACCGCGGCTGGCCATGTAGGCCTTGGCTTCGGGCACGGTGTATTCACCAAAGTGGAAGATGCTCGCTGCCAATACCGCAGCAGCCTTGCCTTCGATGATGCCATCGGCCAGGTGCTGCAGGTTACCGACGCCGCCGGAGGCGATCACCGGAATGCCCACGGCTTCGCTGATGGCACGGGTCACGCCGAGGTCGTAACCACTCTTGACGCCGTCCTGATCCATGCTGGTCAGGAGGATCTCGCCTGCGCCCAGGCCTTCCATCTTCTGCGCCCAGGCCACAGCGTCGAGGCCGGTGGGTTTGCGACCGCCGTGGGTAAAGATTTCCCAGCGCGGCGTTTCGCCTGGCCCGGAGACCTTTTTGGCATCGATGGCGACGACGATGCACTGCGAGCCGAAGCGCGAGGCAGCCTCGCCGACGAACTCGGGGGTGAATACCGCAGCGGTGTTGATCGATACCTTGTCGGCACCGGCATTGAGCAGGTTGCGGATGTCCATCACGGTACGCACGCCGCCGCCCACGGTCAGCGGGATGAATACCTGGCTGGCCATACGTTCGACGGTGTGCAGCGTGGTATCACGACCATCGACGCTGGCGGTGATATCGAGAAAGGTAATCTCGTCGGCGCCCTGTTCGTCGTAACGACGAGCGATCTCCACCGGGTCACCGGCATCGCGGATATTCTCGAACTTGACGCCCTTGACCACACGGCCGTTGTCCACGTCGAGGCAGGGGATGATGCGTTTGGCCAATGCCATGGGGTTTCTCCGGAATACGACGTCAGGCGGATGGGTTCAGGCCTGCATGCTCGGTCAATTCGGTCTCGATAAAGGCAGCGATCATGGCACGGTAGACGTGCTCGATCACCTCGGGAGAGGCCCCCGAATCACGCGCCAGCTCTCTGACCTTGGCAACCACCTCTTCGACCCGCTGCGGCGCACGCACGGCATCGCTGTCAGCTTTGAACTGAGCGGCCTGACGCACATAGCCACCGCGCTCAGCCAGTAACTGGACGATCTGCCGATCAAGGGCATCGATCTGCGTACGCACTTCATCGATTGAATGGCATTCGATCATTGCAAGTTCCTTGTCCGAGCTAGGCTGTCGCCTGAGGTAACGTCAAGCCTTGAAGGAATCGCAGAAAGCCTGAGCCTCGGCGACGTCCAGGGTGCCTTCGTAGATAGCGCGGCCGGTGATGGCACCGATGATGCCTGGCGAACGGGCCAGCAGCAGCTTCTCGATATCACCCAGGTTGTGGATGCCGCCCGAGGCGATCACCGGAATACGGCTGGCGGCAGCCAGGGCCGCGGTGGCCTCGACGTTGCAGCCTTGCATCATGCCGTCCTTGGCGATATCGGTGTAGACGATCGCCGAGACGCCATCGGCCTCGAAGCGGCGAGCCAGATCGGTAGCCTGTACGGTGCTGACTTCAGCCCAGCCGTCGGTGGCGACGAAGCCGTCCTTGGCGTCCAGGCCAACGATGACCTTGCCCGGGAAGGCCTTGCACGCATCGGTCACGAACTGCGGATCTTTTACCGCCTTGGTGCCGATGATCACGTAGCTGACGCCGGCCTTGACGTAATGCTCGATGGTTTCCAGCGAGCGGATACCACCGCCGATCTGGATCGGCAGGTTGGGGTAGCGCTTGGCGATGGCAGTGACCACGTCGCCATTGACCGGCTTGCCTTCGAACGCGCCGTTGAGGTCGACCAGATGCAGACGACGGCAGCCGCCCTCGACCCACTTGGCAGCCATGCTCACCGGATCATCGGAGAACACCGTGGAGTCTTCCATACGGCCCTGACGCAGACGCACACAGGCGCCGTCCTTGAGGTCGATAGCGGGGATAATCAGCATCTGTACACCTTGTTCAGTTCAATCAGCGTTGGCTGGAATCAATCTTTCTCGAGCGCCCACAGGTCGACTTCGAGGCTTTCGAAGCGCTCGCGCAGCAGGCCGTGCGCGTCGTTGACCGCCCGGTTGTAGTAATGCGGCGCCACTTCGCGGCCAAACAGTTCGAGCAGTTCTAGCACCTCGAAGGAACCCAGCTCCAGCTCGTAGCGGTCAGCCAGGAAGCGCTGCAGCTTGTGCACCGCATCGCCTTCCTGCTCGGGCGTGAGCGTGAGTATCGGGCTCTTGAGCCTGGCCATTACCAGCGACCATCCCAGGCGGCGAAGTTCTGCAGCAGTTGCAGGCCGTGGGTGTGGCTCTTCTCGGGGTGGAACTGCACGGCGAAGCGCGAACCATCGGCCAGGGCAGCAGCGAAATCCTTGCCGTAATGCCCACGGCCAACGACCTGCTGCGCCTTGCCGGCTTCGATGTAATAGCTGTGCACGAAGTAGAAGCGCGCCAGATCCGGAATGCTGTGCCACAGAGGGTGATTGACCGCCTGGCTCACTTCGTTCCAGCCCATATGGGGTACCTTGAGTGGCTCGCCATCTTCGACCATGTCTTTGCCGAAGAAGCGTACCTGGCCGGGGAACAGGCCGATGCAGTCGACGCCGTCGTTCTCTTCGCTGCGCTCGAGCAGCGCCTGCATGCCGACGCAGATACCCAGGAACGGACGATCCTGGCTGACTTCACGCACCAGCTCATCGAAGCCCAGGCGGCGGATCTCGGCCATGCAATCGCGGATCGCACCGACACCGGGGAACACCACGCGATCCGCTTCACGGATCACTTGCGCGTCGCTGGTCACCAATACCCGGCCAGCACCGACGTGCTCCAGGGCCTTGGCCACCGAGTGCAGGTTGCCCATGCCATAGTCGATGACTGCAACCGTCTGCATCAGAGCACGCCCTTGGTAGACGGCATCTGCCCGGCCATGCGCGGATCAAGCTCCACGGCCATGCGCAGCGCGCGGCCAAAGGCCTTGAACACGGTTTCGATCTGGTGGTGGGTATTCACGCCACGCAGGTTATCGATGTGCAGGCTGACCTGGGCGTGGTTGACGAAGCCCTGGAAGAATTCCTGGAACAGATCGACATCGAAGCCGCCGACTACTGCGCGGGTGAACGGCACGTGCATCTGCAGGCCCGGACGACCGGAAAAATCGATGACCACGCGCGACAACGCCTCATCCAGCGGGACGTAGGAATGGCCGTAACGGGTCATGCCCTTCTTGTCGCCGACCGCTTTGGCGAACGCCTGGCCGAGTGTGATACCGACGTCTTCGACGGTGTGGTGATCGTCGATCTCAAGATCACCCTTGCAGAAGATGTCGAGGTCGATCAAGCCATGGCGGGCGATCTGGTCAAGCATGTGCTCGAAAAACGGTACACCGGTATCGAACTTGGACTTACCGGTACCATCCAGATTGATCGAGACCTTGATCTGGGTCTCCAGGGTATTGCGCTCGACGGATGCCGTACGTTCGGCCATCACCTGCTCCACAAAATCGTTGGGCGAAAGGGCCGCCATTATAGGCTGATAAGCAGCGAACCTATAAAGGCACACGGCAAAAATGGACGAAAAACGCTCGAGGCCCGGCGGCCCAAAAGCACCAGACATAAAAAATCCCGCTGGCGCACGGGGCGCCAGCGGGATTTTCAAGAACGACGAACTGTTATTGGAACAGGACGACTGTCTTCTGCAGGGTTACCCACACACCCCAGGCCAGCGGGATACCCACGGCCAGCCAGGCAGCGATCACCAGCGGCTTGCTCGACGGATCGGCAGCCCACTCCAGCTCTGCGGCACTCGGCGCGGACTTCTCGCCATGGGCACGCTCAGCGGCCAGCTCTTCTTCGGTCATGAAGTACTTGGCATCCACTGGGCGAACCAGCAGGTTGCAGACGAAGCCCAGAACCAGCAGGCCGGCGAGAATGTACAGGGTGATGTCATAGGCAGCTGCGCGCTCGACGCCGATGCTCAGCTGATATTCACGCAGGTAGTTCACCAGCACCGGACCCAGCACGCCAGCGAACGCCCAAGCGGTCAGCAGGCGACCGTGAATGGCGCCAACCATCTGGGTACCGAACAGATCCGCCAGGTAGGCCGGAACGGTTGCGAAGCCGCCGCCGTACATGGACAAGATCAGGCAGAAGGCGAACACGAACAGCGCGATGCTGCCCAGGTGACCGGTCCACGGAACCAGCGCGTACAGGGTGAAACCCAGCGCGAAGAACACGAAGTAGGTCGCTTTACGGCCGATCAAGTCGGAGAAAGATGCCCAGAAGAAGCGGCCACCGATGTTGAACAGGCTCAGCAGGCCGGTGAAGCCGGCAGCGATTGCCGCGATCTGCATCAGCTGATCTTTGCTCAACTCACTGAAAGGCACGTTAACGCCGATCAGCTTGCCGCCGAATACTTCCTGCAGCATGGGCGAAGCCATGCCGATGATGCCGATACCAGCGGATACGTTCAGGCACAGAACGGCCCAGACCAGCCAGAATTGCGGGGTTTTCCACGCGGTGTTCACGTGTACGTGGCCCTTGGTGATCATCGCGTTATTGGCCTTAGCTGCCGGAGCAACCCAGCCTGCCGGTTTCCAGCCAGTTGGCGGAACGCGGTAGGACAGAGCGCCACCGACCATGAAGACGAAATAGATCACCGCCATCACAACGAAGCTCTGCCATACACCGACGTCAGTTTCGCTGGAGAAGTGGCCCATCAGCGCTGCAGCCAGAGGTGCACCGACCATCGCACCGCCACCGAAGCCCATGATGGCCATGCCGGTGGCCATACCGCGCTTGTCCGGGAACCACTTAATCAGGGTCGATACCGGGGAGATATAGCCCAGGCCCAGACCGATACCACCGATCACGCCGGAACCCACCCACATCAACCAGATCTGGTGTGTGTAGATACCGAACGCGGAAATCAGCAGACCGCCACACCAGCACACGGCTGAAACCAGACCGGCCTTGCGCGGGCCCGCGTGTTCCAGCCAGCCGCCCCACACGGCAGCCGCACAACCCAGGAATACGAAGAACAGGGTGTAGATCCAGCCCAGCATGGAGATCTGCCAGTCGCAGTTGCTGGCGAATATCTGCTCGAAGAAGCCGATATCCGGCGCACAGGCGACAGCAGCATCGATGCCGATGGCTTTCGACAGCGGCAGCCAGAATACGGAAAATCCGTAGGCCATGCCGATGCACAGGTGAATAGCGAGGGCAGCTGGCGGAACCAGCCAGCGGTTGAAACCGGGCTTCGCGATGATGCGCGCCTTGGAAAGGAACGCAGGAGTCGCTGAAGCACCGTTTTGCACGATGGCGTCAGTCATTTTTTCTTCTCTGAATTTTAGGTTGGCAAACACATACGATTCTTTGCATACGCCTTTAAAAACAGCGTTTAACAGCAAATATTGCTCGGCGAGTCATTCGCAGCTAGCAGAATGCTAGAGTTCCCGCGGCATTGTGTCACATAGCCATAGTGCTTGTGCACCTACCCAAACAGCACTTTTGGCGGTCTGCGACGCCTTTCTCAGCCTTATCCAATGAATTTACCGACAGCCGGCAATTGCTGGCACTGGTGATGATCGATCATTGCCCCCCAATCAGCGCCGAGGCGGTATAACAATCGGCGTCATGACGATTGAATCGGATCGATCAGCCCTGCACCTCACACCAACAGGAAGGTAGCCATGGACAGCATCGACACCCTGATAATCGGCGCAGGCGTCCTTGGCCTGGCCTGTGCCGCGCGCCTGGCAGAACCTGGGCGCAGTACGCTGATCGTCGAGCAGGAAACCCTGGTGGGCAGCCACACCTCCAGCCGCAACTCGGAAGTCATCCACGCCGGCATCTACTACCCGCCTGGCTCACTGAAGGCCGAACTGTGCCTGGAAGGCCGCGAGCGGCTGTATGCCTGGTGCGAACAATGGCAGGTGCCCTACCGGCGCCTCGGCAAACTGCTGGTGGCAGTGAGCGACCAGGAGCGCGGCAAGCTCGATGCCCTGGCCAACAATGCCCTGGCCAGTGGCGTGGACGAGCTGCAGCCCATCGACAGTGCTCGCCTCAGCGTCCTGGAGCCCGCAGTGCGGGGCGTTGCCGCCCTACTCTCGCCCAATACCGGCATCATCGACAGCCACGCCTATCTGCAATCGCTACTCGCCTGCGCCGAACGCCAAGGTGCTGAACTGGTATTGCAGACCCGCGTCGACAGCCTCACCCATGACGGTGATGGCTGGATCGCCAGCGGCACCAGCGCTGGCGAGCCGTTCAGCCTGAAAGCCCAGCGCGTGATCAATGCTGCCGGCCTGTTCGCCCAGCAATTAGCGTTGTGCACTCAAGGCTTGGCGCCACAACAAATTCCGCCGTTGCACATGTGCCAGGGCAACTACTTCAACTACAACGGCAAATCGCCGTTCAGCCATTTGGTCTACCCAATGCCGGAGGCCAACACCAGCGGTCTTGGCGTGCACGCTACCCTGGATCTGGCCGGCCAACTGCGCTTCGGCCCCGATACACGCTATATAAGCAGCATCGATTACTGCGTCGACGAAGCCTTGCGCGACGCCTTCGCCAGCGCTATCAGCCGCTACTTTCCGACGCTCGACAGCACGCGCCTGGTACCCGGCTACGCCGGCATACGACCAAAACTGAGCGGGCCTGGCGCTACGGCGGAAGATTTCATGCTGCAAATGCCGGCAGATCATGGTCTACCAGGGCTGGTGAATCTGTTTGGTATCGAATCGCCTGGCCTGACTGCCAGCCTGGCCATCGCCGAACGCATCGCCCACAGGCTTTAGCCCTAGCCACGCCGTCGCGCGTTATACTCGCGGCTTCAAATTTCTCGTCACTGCAAAGGACTCGTCCATGAAAGCGCTCGGCAAAATCCTGGGTCTGTTCTTCCTCGGACTGCTGCTGATCATCGTGGCATTGGGCTTTGCCCTGACTCATCTGTTCGATCCCAACGATTACAAGGATGAAATCCGCCAACTGGCGCGGGACAAGGCCAACCTCGAATTGACCCTCAACGGCGATATCGGCTGGAGCCTGTTCCCCTGGCTGGGCCTGGAGCTGACCGACGCCACCCTGGCCAGCGCCAGCACGCCGGACAAACCCTTCGCCAACCTGCGCCTGCTCGGTCTGTCAGTGCGTGTGCTACCGCTGCTGCACAAAGAAGTACAGATGAGCGATATCCGCGTCGACGGCCTCAACCTCGACCTGCAGCGCGACGAAAATGGCCACGGCAACTGGGAAGACGTTGGCCGCCCTGCCGCCAAGCCTGGCGAAACGCCGGCCGAGCAGACCGCAGCCAATGACCCGCAGCAGCCAGAATCCGCACCCGCCCAAGGAAGCAGCGCCCAGCCGATCAAACTGGACATCGACAGCCTGATCGTCAACGGCGCCCGTGTGGACTACCGCGACGCCCAGAAGGGCCAGCAATTCAGCGCCGAAAGTATCCAGCTCACCACCGGCGCGATTCGCGAAGGCGCAGGCGTACCGATCAAACTCAGTGCTTTCTTCGGCAGCAACCAGCCAGTAATGCGCGCACGCACTGAACTGCAAGGCGAGCTGCGCTTCGACCGCGCACTCAAGCGCTACCAGCTCGAAGACGCGCGCCTGTCCGGTGAAGCCTCCGGCGAGCCGTTCAATGGCCAGACCCTCACCTACGCAGCCCAGGGCCAACTGCTGGTCGACCTGGCGGCCCAAGTGGCCGAGTGGAACGGCCTGAAGCTCTCGGCCAACCAACTGCGCGCCCTGGGTGAATTGAAGATTCGCGATCTGCAGAGCGAACCCAAGCTGTCCGGCGGCCTGTCCATAGCCCCGGTCAACCTGCGTGAATTCCTCGCCAGCCTTGGCCAGAAGCTGCCGCCGATGAGCGACGACAAGACCCTGTCGCAGTTCGAACTGGTGACCCAGCTCGGCGGCACGCCAAACAGCCTGTCGCTGGATGAACTGACCCTCAAGCTCGACGAAAGCACCTTTACCGGCAAGATCGCCGTCGCCGATTTCGCCAAGCAGGCGCTGCGCGTGCAACTCAAGGGTGACAAGCTCAACCTCGACCGCTACCTGCCACCGGCGAGCAAGGACAAGAAGGACAGCGATACAGCTCGCAAGGCCGAAGTGCGCGAAACCGTCGCCAACGCAGGCCAGGCCGGCACAACACCAGTGCCCAACGCGCCGACCCAGCAGGCCTGGAGCTCCAGCGAAGTGCTGCCGATCCCGACCCTGCGCAAGCTAGACCTGCAAACCAACCTGACCCTCGAGCAGATGACGCTGCAAAAACAGGCGCTCAGCAATGTCAGCCTGAAAGCGCGCAGCCAGGGCGGCGCCCTGAATCTGGAAGAACTGCGCGGCAACCTCGGCAACGGCAGCTTCACCCTCAAGGCTGATGCCGACGTACGCCCGGCCGTGCCGGTGCTCAGCCTGCATACGCAACTGAACGGCATCCCGGTCGAGCCATTCCTCAAGGACGAACAGCGCCCCTCACCGCTCAAGGGCCTGCTTGACCTGAAAAGCGATCTGACCACCAGCGGTAACAGTCAGAAGGCCTGGATCGACGCGCTCAACGGCACCGCCAGCTTCCTGCTCAAAGACGGCGTACTGGTCGACGCCAACCTCGAACAGCAACTGTGCCGCGGCATCGCCACCCTCAACCGCAAAACCCTGAGCAGCGATCCGCGCAGCAAAGACACGCCATTCGAGCGCCTGCAAGGCAGTCTCAACATCCGTAACGGCGTGGCCAGCAACCCGGATCTGCAAGCGCGCATCCCGGGTCTCAGCGTGACCGGCGAAGGTGACCTCGACCTGCGCGTGCTGGGCCTGGACTACCGCGCAGGCATCACCATCGAAGGCGACCAGCGCGCAATGCCCGACCCCGCCTGCGAGGTCAACAGCCGCTACGTTGGCATCGCCTGGCCGCTGCACTGCCGCGGCCCGCTGGAACTCGGCGCCAAGGCCTGCCGCCTGGATCAGGAAGGCCTGGGCAAGGTCGCCGCCAAACTGGCCGGTGACCGTATCAACGAGAAACTCGAAGAGAAGCTTGGCGACAAGGTCAGCCCTGAACTGAAAGACGCACTCAAGGGCCTGTTCAACCGATGACACCCGAGCAATTCTCCAGCGCGGTACTGCGCTGGTACGACACGCACGGACGCAAGGATCTGCCCTGGCAGCAGGACATCACGCCGTATCGCGTGTGGGTGTCGGAAATCATGTTGCAACAGACCCAGGTCAGTACCGTGCTCGGCTATTTCGACCGGTTCATGAGCGCACTGCCCACCGTGCGTGATCTGGCCGAAGCCCCCGAAGACGAAGTGCTGCACCTGTGGACGGGGCTGGGCTACTACACCCGCGCACGCAACCTGCAGAAGACCGCACAAATCGTCATGCGCGACCACGATGGCGAATTCCCCCGCGACATCGAAGCGCTCATCGAACTGCCCGGCATCGGCCGCTCCACGGCCGGCGCCATCGCCAGCCTGAGCATGGGCCTGCGGGCGCCGATTCTCGATGGCAACGTAAAACGCGTGCTGGCCCGCTACGTGGCCCAGGAAGGCTATCCGGGCGAGCCCAAAGTGGCCAAGCAGCTGTGGGCCGTGGCCGAACGCTTCCTGCCCGAGGAGCGCGTCAACCATTACACCCAGGCGATGATGGATCTGGGCGCCACGCTGTGCACCCGCAGCAAGCCCACTTGCCTGCTCTGCCCGGTGCAGAGCGGCTGCGAGGCGCACCTGCTCGGTCTGGAGATTCGCTACCCGATCGCCAAGCCGCGCAAGGAGTTACCGCAGAAGCGCACCCTAATGCCAATACTCGCCAACCGCGACGGCGCCATCCTGCTCTACCGGCGTCCTTCGACAGGCCTCTGGGGCGGCTTGTGGAGCCTCCCGGAGCTCGAAGACCTCGAGGCCCTGGCAGCACTCGCTGATCAGCACCAGTTGCGCCTCGGTGAACGCCGCCAGCTCGACGGCCTGACCCACACCTTCAGCCACTTCCAGTTGGCCATCGAACCCTGGCTGATCGAAGTCGATGGCATTCCCGGCTACGTGGCCGAGGCCGACTGGCTCTGGTATAACCTCGCCACCCCGCCGCGCCTTGGGCTCGCCGCCCCGGTGAAAAAACTGCTCAAGCGCGCAGCCGAAACACTGAACACAGGAGAAATGGCATGACCCGCACCGTACTGTGCCGCAAGCACAAACAAGAACTGCCCGGCCTGGATCGCGCGCCCTACCCTGGTGCCAAAGGTGAAGACATCTATCAGAACGTCTCCAAGCAAGCCTGGGATGAATGGCAAAAACACCAGACCCTGCTGATCAACGAACGCCGCCTGAACATGATGAACGGCGAAGATCGCAAATTCCTGCAAACCGAGATGGACAAGTTCCTCTCCGGTGAAGACTACGCACAAGCGGAAGGCTACGTCCCCCCCAGCGAATGAGGCTTGAAGACGTAAGCGCCCGGAATATTTAAATATTTTCCAAAAAATGTTTGACAGCAAAAAGCGAAAACCGTCTAATACGCCCCGTTGCCCAGGTAGCTCAGTCGGTAGAGCAGGGGATTGAAAATCCCCGTGTCGGCGGTTCGATTCCGTCCCTGGGCACCACCTTTCGTTTTCAGGTGGTGTCAAAGCCAAACTGAAAGCAAACAAAAAGCCCGCCTCGTGCGGGCTTTTTGTTGTCTGTGGTTGGGACGGCTTCATCTCTGATTTTCGGTTCAGGCGGCCGGGACTGCCGCTGGTAATAGACAGCTGGCTTGCCATTGCCGCCCGTCGAGGGCTTGGCACTTCGCTGCTCGGTGGGTTTCCAGATTTATAGGCGCGGATTTTCTGCGCTGCTACCGGAGACCTGCCATGACAGTTGAAGACAACAATGGGCCCGAAGCTCCCTATCAAGGGCCATCCCGCAAAAATACCGATGCAGGGCAGAGCCATGACTCCGGGCTCGATGATGCCGAGTCAGAGCCGAAGCAAGGCGCTGATGATGCAGAAGCCAAGAAGGAGCGTGTCGACTGGACTCCTCCGCCTGGCAACCCAGGCTCTGATCAGGACGCACTGACGGATCGGGAAGAAGGCAGCGCGAAGACGGAGTGACAGCTGTTCGACAGCCCAAAAAAGCCCGGATAATTCCGGGCTTTTTGCTGCAAAGGGCTTACTTCGGGTCACGAGCCTGGGCGCGAAGCGCTTTGATCTGATCCTGGTTACGCAGCCCCGCTGTCGTATTGCTTTTGGATCACAGCGCATAGGTTCGCCGCGATGAGGGAACTACCGTCCAGCCGACAGCCTGAACACGCCACAGCCCGCCTCCTCCAAACGCATAGACCTCGCACCTTATGTGCCGAGCCCAAACGCAGTGGAGCCAGCCATGCATATCCAAATTGCCCTGAACGCCGCCAACGACCCGAAATCCCCACCGGCCGAACCTCACGAAGAGCCGATCAACGACCCGGGAAATGAAGATCCGGGCTCCATCGTCGATGACCCGGATAGCCCGTTTCAGCCTAAACGCCCGGTAGAAGAGCCCGGAAAACCAAGCCCAGAGAGACGTTGATCGGTCTGCAGCGACGCGCCCTTTGTAGCCTGGGTTGAGCGAAGCGATACCCGGGATTGGGCTCCTGCGACTGAAGCTGGAGCGTTGAGGTCGCTTGGTGGGTTACCGCGCGGAGAGAGGACGGACAGGCCCCGTATTGAAGCGTGCCTAACTCACCCTGCGGGATACGACGCTGCGGCTGGGTGTCAGGGCTATCGAGCGATCAATTGGACTCAATCGAGCAGATGATCGATCTGTGCGCTCAGTGTTTCGAGGGTGAAGGGTTTGCTTAGCAGCGGCGCGGAGTCGAGCAGCGCGCTGCCGGTTTCGCGGACTTCGGCGGGGTGGCCGCTGATGAAGATCACCTTGAGTTCCGGGCGCAGCAACAAGGCCGGTTCGGCGATGCGCACACCAGACACGCCGCCGGGCAGGCGGAAGTCGGTGATCAGCAAATCGAGGTGCGGCTTGGTGGCGAGGATAGCGAAGGCGTCGGTGGCGCAATCGGCTTTCAGCACGCTATAGCCCTCACCCTGCAGGTATTCAGCCAGCAGCATGAGCAGGAGCGCATCGTCTTCAACGATCAGTACGGTTCGTGTGGGTTGCTTCATTGCCCTGCTCCTGGCTATTTTCCCTCCTCCGCTTCGACCTTGCCGGCGCAGTGAGTTCAACCTATATCTGCGCGCTTGGCCTGCGGCAACCACACACTGAATAGCGAGCCCTGCCCCAGACTGCTCTTTACCTCGATACGCCCGCCATGCGCTTTGACGATCTGATCCGAGATGAACAGCCCCAGGCCTAGGCCCGCTACCGACTCGCTACTCACCGCGCGCTCGAACTGCTGGAAGATGCGCTGCTGGTTTTCCATGGAAATACCGATGCCGTGGTCGCGCACCTCGACCAGCACGCCGCCCTCGTCGGAGCGCGCGCGAACCTCAATGGGGCGCCCCGAGCCGTAGCGAAGGGCGTTGCTGAGCAGGTTGCTGATCACCTGCTCGATCCTGAACTGATCCCAACTGCCGCGCAGTAATTCATCGCTGTCGAGCTGCAGGTCGCAGCCTGCCACGGCCATCTGCTGGGCGAAGTTCTCGGCGACGTTGCGCACGGTTTGTGCCAGATCGAACTCCACCGGACGAATCGACAGCTTGCCCGTGCGGATACGCGACACGTCTAACATGTCCTCGATTAGGCGGATCAGGCTGTGAATCTGTCGCTCGTCACGGTCGAACATGGCCTTGAGCTTGTCTTCGCTAAACGCCGTCATGTTGCCCTTGGCCATGTGCATCTTGCGCAGCTGGGTGTCGAGGATCAGGCCATTGAGCGGTGTGCGCAGCTCGTGGGAGACGATGGACATGAAGTCATCACGCATGCGCACCGCGTGCTGCAGCTCACCCTGGGTGGAGCGCAGCTCGGTGAGCAGCGCGTCCTGCTCTTTACGCGAGCGCTCCAGCGCATCGAGTTGCTGCGCCATGACCTTGCGCTGGCGATAGAGATCAACGAACACCGCTACCTTGCTCTGCACCGCCTGGATATCCAACGGTTTGTAGAGGAAGTCGACGGCGCCGCTCTCGTAGCCCTTGAACGCGTAGTTCATTTCACGCCCGGCAGCACTGACGAAGACGATGGGGATGTGTTTGGTCTTTTCCGTGCCACGCATCAGTTCGGCCAGCTCGAAGCCGTTCATGCCGGGCATCTGTACATCGAGAATAGCCAGGGCAAACTCGTGTTCGAGCAACAGCACCAGCGCGTCGTCGGCGCATTGCGCCTGGAACACTTCACGATCATCGCGGCGAATCAGCGCATCCAGTGCCAGCAGATTTTCCGGTAGATCATCGACGATCAGTAGTTTGCATGCGGTGCTACTCAACATGGGCGTGAGTCCAGTTCGGCTAGCAATGCGAGAATGCCCCGCAAAGAAAGAATGTAATCAGGACGATGCAGTGCCAGCGCCGCTTCGGGCATCGTCGGAACCTGCGCCTCCAGTGGATCCTGCACCACGGTCACACCGCCCCGTTGTTTTATTGTGTTCAGGCCAATAGCGCCATCCTGATTGGCGCCGGTCAGCAGTATGCCTATCACGTTAGCGCCATAGGTATCGGCGGCCGACTCGAAGAGATAATCGATCGACGGCCGCGAATAGTGCAGTGGCTCATCGCGGCTGTAGGAAAACCGCCGATCCGATTCAATGCACAGATGGTAACCGGGCGCCGAGAAGTACAGCGTTCCAGACTGCAACAGCTCTTTGTCTTGCGCCTCCTTCACCCGCAGCGCCAGGCGCCGAGCAAATAGATCAGGCAACAGGCTTTCACGGTTGTCGGGCAGGTGTAGCACCACCACCAGCGGCAATCCGTAGTCGGCAGGCAGCTCCTCGAACAGCGTCAACAGCGCCTCGACACCACCTGCCGAGGCACCGACGACCACCGCTTCCAGTTCACGCAGATTCGCGCTCATAGCTTGCGAAACACCCGTTCTTGCTTATTCAACGCCTCGAAGCGCCCGGCATACGCCGAGAAGTCCAGGCTCTCCTTACTGCCCAGGCCGAGAAATCCACGGTGGCCGAGAGACTCGTGGAACAACCCGAAAGCGCGATCCTGCAGAGCCTTATTAAAGTAGATCAGCACATTGCGACAGGAGATGAGCTGAGTCTCCGAGAACACGCTGTCAGTGGCCAGGCTATGGTCGGCGAACGTTACATTGGCACACAGAAAACGCTCGAACAGCGCGCCGTCGTAGGCCGCCGTGTAGTAATCGGAGAGCGAGCCCTTGCCGCCAGAGCGCTGATAGTTCTCGCTGTAGAGGCGCATGTTGTCGATGGGGAAGATGCCCTTCTTGGCCTTGTCCAGCGAGTACGGATTGATGTCCGTGGCATAGATGATCGAGCGCTCCAGCAGCCCTTCCTCGTGCAACAGAATGGCCAGGGAATACACCTCCTCGCCGGTGCTGCAACCCGCCACCCACAGCTTGAGCGACGGATAGGTGCGCAAGAACGGCACCACCTCCTGGCGCAGGGCCAGATAGTAGGTGGGGTCGCGAAACATCTCGCTGACCGGGATGGTGAGAAACTGCAGCAGTTGCATGAAGGCCGCAGGGTCATGAATGATCCGCGCCTGCAAGGCAGAGATGCTTGAGCAGTCGAACTGGCGCATGGCGTGCACCATACGGCGCTTGAGCGACGAGCCGGAGTAGTCGCGAAAGTCGTAGCTGTACTGCAGGTAGATCGCCTCGATCAGCAGACGCAGCTCGATATCCTGCGTACGGTCGGACATGTCAGATGCGCTCCAGCTTCGGCAGCCACACGCGGATCAGCGAGAACAGGCGATCCAGATCGATCGGCTTGGCCAGGTAATCATTGGCGCCAGCCTTCATGCACAGATCCTGATCATCCTTCATCGCTTTGGCGGTCACCGAGATGATCGGCAGTTTGCGCCAGCGCGGATTCTCGCGGATACGCCGAGTGGCTTCGTAGCCGTCCATCACCGGCATCATCACATCCATCAGCACCAGATCGATATCGCCCACCGCATCCAGCTTTTCAATGGCCTCAAGACCATTGCGCGCCACCTCGACCTGAGCGCCCTTTTGCTCGAGAGCGCTGGTGAGGGCGAAGATATTACGCACGTCATCATCGACCAACAGGATGCGTCGGCCCTCGAACACCTTGTCGCGGCTACGCGCGGTCTTGAGCATGCTCTGCCGCTCGCTGGACAGCTCCGACTCGACCATGTGCAGGAACAGGGTGACTTCATCGAGCAACCGTTCTGGGGAGCGCGCGCCCTTGATGATGATCGAGCGCGAGTACTTGAGCAGCTCGGCTTCCTCGGCGCGAGTCAGGTTGCGCCCGGTGTAAACGATCACCGGCGGGTAGGAGCGGATGTTCTCGCTGCCCATGCGCGCCAGTAGTTCGTCACCCTGCATATCCGGCAATTTGAGGTCGATGATCATGCAATCGAAGATGTGATGGCGCAGTTGTTCCAGCGCCTGCTCACCGAACTCGACAGCGACAATCTCGATGTCGTCATCGCCGATCAACCGGGCGATGCTGTCGCGTTGCAGTTTATCGTCCTCGACCACCAGCACACGCTTCATCTTCTGCGTCAGGCGTGCTTCCAGCTTGCTGAATACGCCCTTGAGTTGGTCGCGCGTTGCAGGCTTCTGCGCATACCCCACAGCGCCCATATGCAGCGCCGCCTCGGCCATATCTTCAACGGAAATAACGTGCACCGGAATGTGCCGGGTGCCTGGGTTTTCCTTGAGCCGCTGCAACACCGACAAACCGGAGCTGTCCGGCAGGCGCATGTCCAGCAGGATGGCGTCAGGGTGATGGGTAGTGGCCAGGTTCAAACCGTCTTCGGCGCAATGGGCAACCAGACAGCGGTAATCCAGCTCATGGGCCAAGTCGTAGAGGATATGGGCGAACTGCGGTTCATCCTCGATCACCAACACGCAACGGCCGCCAAGTACCGACATGCCGCGGTCGTCTGGGAACGTCGGGATAGTGTTTTCCACCACTACGTCCTTTACCGGCTCGGCCGGTCGCTGCACGAAACTACGGGCGACAGCGGCAGGCTCGGCTGGCAGCAGCTCAGCATCGCCTTCCTGCGGTGAATAACTCTGTGGCAGCACCAGGGTGAAGACACTGCCCTCATTCGGCACGCTGGTAACACTGATCGAACCGCCCAGCAGCACGGCCAGATCGCGGGAGATCGACAGCCCCAGACCGGTACCGCCAAAGCGTCGGTTGGTGGTGCCATCGGCCTGGCGGAAGGCCTCGAAAATGTACTCTTGCTGATCACCACGAATGCCGATCCCGCTGTCGCGCACGGCGAACGACACGCCATCATCGACACGGCTGACGCTCAGGCTGACCGCGCCCTGCTCGGTGAACTTGATGGCATTGGAAAGCAGGTTCTTGAGAATTTGCTCGACGCGCAGGCGATCCGTGTACAGCGAGCGCGGCACGTCGTCGTCGACCTGCACGCTGAAGGCCAGTTGCTTCTCCCCAGCCAACGGCTGGAAGGTGCTCTCCAGGCTTTGCGCGAGGCGCACCACGTTGGCGTTTTCGGGGCGTAGGTCGAGCTTGCCGGCCTCGACCTTGGAGATGTCGAGGATGTCGTTGATCAGGTTGAGCAGGTCGTTACCCGCGGAGTAGATCGAGTCGGCGAACTTGACCTGTTCGGCGTCGAGATTGCCCTTGGGGTTGTCGGACAGCAGCTTGGCAAGGATCAGCGAACTGTTCAGCGGCGTGCGCAGCTCGTGGGACATGTTGGCGAGGAATTCAGACTTGTAGCGGCTGGCGCGCTGCAACTCTTCGGCGCGCTCTTCCAGCTGGGCCTGGGCAACGCGCAGAGCGCTGTTGCGGTCATCCAGCGCGTCGCGCTGCGAGGACAACTGCTCGTTGGTCTGTTCCAGCTCCGCTTGCTGGGTTTCCAGGTGCGCCTGGGACTCCTTGAGCGCCCGCGACTGCTCTTCCAGCTCCTCGTTGGCGGTCTTCAGTTCTTCCTGCTGTACCTGCAGCTCTTCGTTGAGCTGCTGGGTTTCGGCGAGGATTTCCTGCAGGCGATGACGATAACGGGCAGCTTCGACCGAAGCGCCGATGCTGGAGGCGATCTGCTTGAGGAACTCGCTGTCGCGCTCGCTCAGCGGGCGCAGGAAGCCCAGCTCAATCACGCCGTTGACTTCACCATCGTTGTCGATGGGCAGCAGCGCCACAGTCAGTGGCTCGCCATGGCCCAGCCCCGAACTGACCTTGAGGTAGTCGGCGGGCAACTGATCGAGGGTCAACAGGCGACGGCTCTGGGCCACTTGGCCAACCAGGCCTTCGGCGTTGTAGAACGACTGCTCGGTATTTTCCTGCTCGCGGGAAAACCCGTAGGACGCAACGCGGCGCAGACCACCGTGCTCCTCGCGCACATAAAGCGCGCCCACCACCGCCCCGAGGTGGCTGGCCAGGAATTCCAGCATGTTGCGCCCCAGCACCGGCAATGCCAGTTGACCGATCAGCCGATCAGCCATTTCGGTCTGCCCATTGCGCAACCAGGCCTGCGCCTGCAGGCGCTCGTTGTGCTCATCCTGCTTCTTGAGGATGGCGCCATAGGTGTTGGTCAGGCTAAGCAGCTCGCGGCGTCCGAACAGCGCCAGCGAGCCGCTGAACAACAAGGTAAAAAGCAGAAACAGACCGATGGTGACGGTCGCCGTGCTGCTCGCCGCGTCGTTGCGTTCTTTGCGCAGACGTTGCTCATGAGCGACGAAATCCGCGTACTCGCCGCGAATGGCGTCGGTCAGTTGCTTGCCACGACCATCGCGCACCGGGTCGATGAAATTGCCGCCTTCGCGCTTGGCAGTGATCGCAGCTTGCGCGAAGGTATTCCACTCATCCTGCAACGCGGTGATGGTGCGCAAACGATCGACCTGCACCGAGTTGTCCGCGACCAGCTCGAAGAGAATCTCCATCTCCGCCTTGATCCGCGGCTTGGCAACCTCGAACGGCTGCAGGAAGCGCACATCGCCGGAGAGCAAATAACCGCGAAACCCGGTTTCCTGATCGATCGACAGCTTCAGGCCTTCATTGGCGTTATTGAGCACCCGGTCGGTGTGCTGCACCCAGCCGAGCACATTGAGCAGGTAGCCGATCAGCACCACGAAGAAGATCGCGCTGACCACTCCCACGCCAAGCGGCAAGGCGACATTGCGCCTGAGAATGCGCTTGAAGCTGCTCTCATCGATAGAAGAGGTGTTGGTCATCGGAAATCCCTGGCCATGATTGAAAAATGCATGGAACTGCACGGTTATTCGGTAAACGGCGCGATGTTAATGCGCTAGCTGAACTTTATCCAACAGTCAGCGCTCGGTGGCACCGCGCGATTCGATAGTGCAACCTGATTCAGGGTTCGACTTATTTTTCAGCTGACACGAGATACAGCCCCACCACTCACCACGGCCCTGCTGTACCTACGGTAATTTCAGCCCGACGGCACTCTCTCGGTGCAGATCAGGCACCTGATTCGTGCCATGCTAGGCGGCCTGCCGTTCCCCGCGGCGTAGAAATGCGATCGAACACCGGGCCAGTTGCTCCGCACCTCGATACGCTGTTTCACCACCCTTTATCGAGGTAACGCCGTGTCAGACCTAGCTCCCAACGCATCGCCTACCGGCCAGCGCATCCTGCTGGTGGAAGACTCCGATGTGGTGCGCATGCTCACCGTGGAGGTGCTCGAAGAACTCGACTACCAGGTGAGCGAGGCCGCAGAGGCGCAGCGGGCGCTGGAGATACTGCGTAGCGATGAGCCCATCGACCTGCTGATGACCGACATCGGCCTGCCCGGCATGAACGGCCAGGAACTGGCCGTCGCGGCACGCCAGCTGCGCCCGAACCTGAAAGTGCTGTTCGCCAGCGGCTATGCAGAAAGCGTCGAGATCGACAAGAGCGAGCCGGCCACCCGCACCGACATCATTGGCAAACCTTTTTCTCTCGATGCCCTGCGTGACAAGGTTCAGGGCATGCTCGGCAACTGACAGCCCTGGCTCCAGATCGGCCAAACAAGCTATTGGCACTGGAATTGCGAGGCGGATGTGAGTAGGGTTCGCGTCTTTTTAAAATGCAGTCTGCGCTATCCCTGTTTTGCGGCGGGGCGACAAGCAACTGCGATGATGCGACACCCCCGTAACCGTAGCGGCAGCGGGCCAGCAGCACCCTTGGCGCCCCCTGGTGCCTATGCTAGGTTTGCAGCCCACAGCCCTGCCATACACGGATCTTATCCGCACAAGAATTAAGAGGACTGCTCGATGGCTGAGGCACCGCCTGCGCTGGAAATCCGCAATCTGCACAAACGCTATGGCGACCTCGACGTGCTCAAGGGCATTTCCCTGACGGCCCGCGACGGTGACGTGATTTCCATCCTCGGCTCGTCCGGCTCGGGCAAGTCGACCTTTCTGCGCTGCATCAACCTGCTGGAAAATCCCCATCAGGGCCAGATCATCGTGGCCGGCGAAGAACTCAAGCTGAAGAGCCAGAAGAATGGCGAACTGGTCGCCGCGGACAGCCGGCAGATCAATCGCCTGCGCAGCGAAATCGGCTTCGTGTTCCAGAACTTCAACCTGTGGCCGCACATGACCGTGCTGGACAACATCATCGAAGCGCCACGGCGCGTGCTCGGCAAGAGCAAGGCCGAAGCCACCGAAATCGCCGAAGCGCTACTGGCCAAGGTCGGCATCGCCGACAAACGCCACGCCTACCCCAATCAACTTTCCGGCGGCCAGCAGCAACGCGCGGCCATCGCTCGCACCCTGGCCATGCAGCCGAAGGTGATCCTGTTCGACGAACCGACTTCGGCACTCGACCCAGAAATGGTACAAGAAGTGCTTAATGTGATCCGCGCGCTCGCCGACGAAGGTCGCACCATGCTGTTGGTGACCCACGAGATGAACTTCGCCCGCCAGGTTTCCAGTGAAGTGGTTTTCCTGCATCAGGGTTTGGTGGAGGAACAGGGGTCGCCGCAACAGGTGTTCGACAACCCCGTATCGGCGCGCTGCAAACAATTCATGTCCAGCAATCGTTAAAACACGGAGCAATCACGCATGCATAGCTATAAAAAGATTCTGCTGGCAGCTGCCGCCACTCTGGCTTTCGGCACCAGTGCCGTCGCTGCCGACAAACTGAAGATCGGTACCGAAGGCGCCTACCCGCCCTTCAACCTCATCGACGCCAGCGGCCAGGTCGGCGGCTTCGACGTGGAAATCGCCCAGGCCCTTTGCGCCAAGATGAAGGCCGAGTGCGAAGTGGTCACCTCCGACTGGGACGGCATCATCCCGGCCCTGAACGCCAAGAAGTTCGACTTCCTGGTCGCGTCCATGTCGATCACCGAAGAGCGCCAGCAAGCAGTCGATTTCACCGACCCGTACTACACCAACAAACTGCAGTTCATCGCCCCGAAGAGCAGCGACTTCAAGAGCGATAAAGCCAGCCTGAAAGGCAAGGTGATCGGTGCCCAGCGCGCGACCATCGCCGGTACCTGGCTGGAAGACAACCTGGACGGTGTGGTCGACATCAAACTCTACGACACCCAGGAAAACGCCTACCTCGACCTGGCTTCCGGCCGCGTTGACGGCGTGTTGGCTGACACCTTCGTCAACTGGGAATGGCTGAAAAGCGATGCCGGCAAAAGCTTCGAATTCAAGGGTGACCCAGTATTCGACAATGACAAGATCGGCATCGCAGTACGTAAGGGCGATGCCCTGCGCGAGCGCCTGAACAAAGCACTGGCGGAAGTCGTTGCCGACGGCACCTACAAGAAGATCAACGACAAGTACTTCCCCTTCAGCATCTACTAAGCAGCCTGCCCGCGTCGCCAGTGGCGGCGCGGGCGCTTGAGTTTCCATGAATTTCGACCTTTCCGGATTCGGCCCGGCCCTGGCAGCCGGCACCCTGATGACCGTCCAGCTCGCGCTCAGCGCACTGTGCCTCGGTCTGGTGCTCGGCCTGCTCGGCGCCCTAGCCAAGACTTCTCCGTACAAGCCCCTGCAATGGCTTGGCGGCACTTACTCGACCATCGTGCGCGGCGTTCCCGAACTGCTGTGGGTGATGCTCATCTATTTCAGCACGGTGAACGTGCTCCGCGAACTGGGTGAAGCCCTCGGCGTCGGCAGTCTGGAACTGAGCCCGTTCGCCGCCGGCGTGATCGCGCTTGGTCTGTGCTTCGGCGCCTATTCCACCGAAGTGTTCCGCGGCGCTTTGCTGGCAATCCCCAAAGGGCATCGCGAAGCGGGCCTAGCTCTGGGGCTGTCCAAAACCCGCATCCTCTGGCGCGTGACAATGCCGCAAATGTGGCGTGTCGCCATGCCAGGGCTGGGTAACCTGTTCATGATCCTGATGAAGGACACCGCGCTGGTGTCGGTCATCGGCCTGACGGAAATCATGCGCCAGTCGCAGATCGCCGTAACCTCCACCAAGCAAGCCATGACCTTCTACCTGGTCGCTGCCATCATCTACCTGAGCCTGACCATTATTTCCATGATCGGCCTGCACTTTCTCGAGAAGAGAGTTTCGCGCGGCTTCGTAAGGAGCACGCAATGAACTGGGAACTGATCCTCAAACATCTGCCGAAAATGGCCGAAGGTGCGCTGCTCACCCTCGAACTGCTCGCCGTTGCGGTAGTTGCCGGCCTGATCCTGGCATTGCCCATGGGCATCGCCCGTGCTTCGCGCCTCTGGTACGTGCGCGCCGTGCCCTACGGCTACATCTTCTTTTTCCGCGGCACGCCGATGTTGGTGCAACTGTTCCTGGTCTACTATGGCCTGGCGCAGTTCGAGGCTGTGCGCCAGGGCCCGCTCTGGCCTTACCTGCGCGATCCATATTGGTGCGCAGTGATCACAATGACCTTGCACACCACTGCTTATATCGCCGAGATCCTGCGCGGTGCGATCCAGGCCGTACCACCGGGCGAGATCGAAGCGGCACGGGCGCTAGGCATGTCGCGCGCGCAGTCGATGCTGCACATCATCCTGCCGCGCGCCGCACGCATCGGCCTGCCGGCTTACAGCAACGAAGTGATCCTGATGCTCAAGGCCAGCGCACTGGCCAGTACCGTGACCCTGCTGGATTTGACCGGCATGGCGCGCACCCTGAACGCGCGCACCTATGTGAACATGGAGTTCTTCTTCACCGCCGCCGTGTTCTATCTGGTCATCACCTTCGTGCTGATCAACGCCTTCAAACTGCTGGAACGCTGGCTGCGCGTCGACGCCTGCCAGGGCCGCTGAAGTGTCGGGGCTAACGCCCCGGCGCTCTTCGCCATGACCCTACCCCAATCTCTCCAGCCGCTCAGTGGCGATGCCCTGCTCCAGCGCTTTCAGGCGCTGGATGCGTTTCTTTGCGCCCATCAAGCGTTATGGAAACCGCGTCCCTTTACCTATCAAGTACTGCCCTGGGAAAGCCAACACCCTGAGCTGGCGAAATGGCTGCGCAGCCGCACACTGGAACAAGCCGAAGCCGCCCACAATCAGCCAACAGCGCTGCAGACCGCCCCCGCGCCTTTTCCTGAGCTAGCTGCCCAGGCGGCATCGCTGAATGAAATTGGCGACCTGCCCCTGCGCGCGCCTCACGAATTGCCGTCACGCTTCTCGGTGGATGTACCAGGCCGCAAGTGGCAGCAGATACGCGCCTTCAGCGACAGCCTGCAATTCAATCGCCCGCCGCAGCATTGGTTGGATTGGTGCGCGGGCAAAGGCCACCTGGGCCGCGTACTCGCCCATGACGGCCAGGCGTTGACCTGCCTGGAGTACGATCCCGCCCTGGTCGCCAGCGGCAGCGACCTCAGCCAACGCCTGGGGATAACTGCACAGCACATCGAACAGGATGTGCTCACCAGCACCGCCAGCGAACGAGTCCTCGCCGCACACAGCCCAGTCGCCCTGCACGCCTGCGGCGACCTGCATGTACGCCTGATGCACCTGGCCAGCGCAGCGGGATGCCGACAAATGGCCATCGCCCCTTGCTGCTACAACCGTACTGCCGCGAGCAGCTACCAGGCGTTATCCACAGCGGCCCAGAATTCGACTCTCGACCTGTCGCTGGACGACCTGGCCCTGCCCATGAGCGAAACGGTCACTGCCGGCAACCGTGTGCGCCAACAACGCGATCAGTCCATGGCCTGGCGTCTGGCCTTCGACCTGCTGCAACGCGAATTGCGCGGCGTGGACGACTATCTACCCACCCCATCACTGCCGCCCGCCTGGCTGAAGAAAAGCTTCGCCGCTTACTGCCGCGACCTGGCCGAACTGAAGGGGCTGCCGCCGCCTGAAGAGCGCGATTGGCAGGCTCTCGAAGCAGCCGGCTGGCAGCGCCTGGCCGAAGTGCGCAATCTGGAATTGCTGCGCGGCCTGTTCCGCCGCCCACTGGAACTCTGGCTAGTACTCGACCGTGCGCTGTATCTGCAGGAACAGGGCTATGCCGTACGCCTCGGCCAGTTTTGCCCCGCTCACCTCACACCCCGCAACCTCCTGCTGCTCGCCGAACGCGCCTGAGTTGCGCACACAATCTGTGGATAACTCTGTTCACAAATTCTGAGCAACAGCCGCCAAGCCACCTTCTACAAGCCTTAATCAAAGCTGATCATTTTTTGACCAGAAGAAAAATCTATATAAAACAATCTCTTGTAAAATAGGTTTAACGCTGCGTGGGAGATAGCCAAAACGATCTACCCGCCCTGCATTTGTGCATAAGCCGCGCCAGGGCGCCAAAAAAAGAGCAGCAAAAACCTGCCGCAAGCGTCTTTACTCGTGCAAACGAATGGATATAATGGCGACCCTCAAATGCCGGTATAGCTCAGCTGGTAGAGCAACTGACTTGTAATCAGTAGGTCCCGGGTTCGACTCCTGGTGCCGGCACCATACAAAACAAGGCCTCGCAGAAATGCGGGGCCTTGTCGTTTGTGGGCACTGCCCACGCTGCATTGCGCAGCGCTGCAGTTTTCACAAATCCTCCAGCCAGAGCCGTTCGCGCAGCCATTGAGCACAATCGCCTCGTCCGTTGCCTCTTGATCCTTGATCAGATAAATCCAAGCCCCTGTGTCGCAGTCGTGGCTCTTCCCGCTCCGAGCGGTGACGGCAACGATATGTACCGGATTCAAGCCAGCGGGTTGAGGTGCACCACCTCAGCCAGATGTCCCAGGCTGAAATGGGCGGGGGGACATCCCCTATTGCTGCCGCCATGGGCCTGACTCCTATCACCCCACCAGGGCACACGTCGATCCACACCGCTGATCGCAACGCCGAACCAGGGACGACTAAGCGAGCACGCATCGTGCTGGCATGTGAGAATCCCGTACCCGAACGGATGGAACCGAGGATGCAGCATGAAAAAAACAATCAGGGCCGTTGAGCTGTCCGATATCGGCGCGATCTTTAAGATTCGAACTAGCGTCCAGGAAAACCACCTGTCCCACGCCCAATTAACGGAAATAGGCATTACCCCTGAATCAATTGGGCAGGCGATATCAGAATCGCCGTGCGCCTGGATTGCGGAGGTCGATGGTGCCCCAGTGGGTTTCTCAATGGCCGATGCTGACGACGGCTGCGTATTTGCCGCCCTCGTACTGCCTGCCTTCGAAGGGCTCGGTCTGGGGCGTGCACTGATGGAAAAAGCAGAGTCCTTCCTCTTCCAGACTCACCAAACGATATGGCTCGAAACCGCCGAGAAAAGCCGCGCAAGCGGGTTCTATCGCAACCTTGGCTGGCAGCCAGTGGAAGTGTTGCCGGAGGGTGACATTCGTTTCGAAAAGCACCTCAGCCAATAGATCCACACGATCATCACCCACAAAAAACCCGGTCTCGGCAAGATCAACATTCAGGACGGCACAAAAGGCGGCAGTGCCGGTGCCTCAGCGCCACGCTGGATTGCAGTGGATCAGCACGTTCGCGATTAGCTTGGATTTGCGGTGCAGCTTTCGCTATCGGACAGCCGAAACCTTATCCCCGGCGAAAGCTACATGAGTGTGCTGCAACACGTAGTACGCCCAGCGCGGGATGTCCTGCACACACATGACCTCAAAGGCTTTCATGAACTGCGAGCGGCTTACGCATGTGATCGCTACGAACAGATCACCCAGCACCGAGCACCTATCAATGGCGGTCGCTGCTACGATATAGATAGGCCCGTTGATCGTGATGTCCGAACGCAAATCAGCTATGAGCTGGGGCACGGTCGGATTGATGTGGTCGCGGCCTATATCGGCGGCCGGCATGAGTAAGCCCTTCGATATGGAACTGTACCTGACTGGCGTGCTGACCGGTTAACACCCAACCCGGAAACGCCACTTGCGCCAGGCGAAAATCATTCAGGCTGAAATCGTAGCACGCTGGCAGCGAGAGACACCTTGGGCCTGGCAAAGAAAGCATCTGGCTTGGTTTCTGGAACACCGCCTGAACCAACGGAGTGAAGCGATGCGGTATTACTACCTGCTGACGGTCCGATTGCTCGCTAAGCGTCTACAGAGGTCATGGGTTTTCAATCTCTGAAGGGAATCTGATCATGACCGAAATCCATAGCAACTCAGAGCGAACGGTCAGCGCGGCAAATAAATCTGTCCCCTTTTCCCGGCTCGCTGCCGCAGGAGGACTGATCTCTCTAGGACGGCCACATGAAAATTCCTCCAAACTCCCAAAATCTTCAAGCGTTCAAAGCCTCGATAAACGCCTACGATTTTTTGTTGTGCATTGACCTTGAGGCTACATGCGACGAGCTGATGGAGTCGGAACATCCAAGAGCACTGATTGTCAGCACTGAGGAGATGGAAACCATCGAGATAGGTGTTGTCGTGATCGATTTACGCAAAATGGAGACCGCAGATATATTCCGGCGCTATGTTCGACCAGTCCTCCACCCAACTCTGACTGAGTTCTGCATAAATCTCACCTCAATCAAGCAAACCGATGTGGATGCCGCCCAGCCATTCCCGATGGTAGCAACAGAATTCAACTCATTCCTACAGAAGTACCCCAATGCTCTATGGGGATCCTGGGGAGATTACGACGCCAATCAGCTCGCAACTGACGCATCAAGAACTAGGTGCGTGCCGATGCTTAAAAGCGTGAAGCACTTGAATCTGGAACGGCATTATCGTGAGATATTTGCATGTCCGTCGATGGGGCTAAAGGAAGCAGTCGAAAGGCTTGGACTACGTTGGGTCGGCCAGTACCACCGAGCCGTCGATGACGCCAAAAACTTGGCCGAAATGGCTTTGTTGTTGCTCGCGATACCTGATAAGGCCCGCATCTGACGCTCACCCAGTCTTTGTGCTTAAGTAGCTTCTGTTCAAAGGTGCTCGGTCTGCCCATTGTTGCTTTAGCGACGCCTGCAGGCTAACTCGTAGACCTCGATGATGGCCGTCGGCTACTATGCAGTGCTTCGATTGGATAACTGCCGAGTATGGATGCCGATGTCAACTGCTACTATCTTCAGGGATTTTGTCTCTAATTTACGCATCACTAACCACATAACGATTGAAGATCGGTATTCGGGGATCACGCGCTCCCTCAATCGGTATTTTCGTGAACTGGACTCCAATGCCAACAACCTTCAAGTAGGCTCTTACGGTCGATGGACAGCCATCAAAGGTGTGTCCGACCTTGATATGCTCTACATCATGCCCAACACCGAGTGGGATACCTACAATAAGGAAGGCGGGCAGTCGAAACTGCTTTCGGATACAAAAGCTGCTATCCAAGAAAAATATTCAACTACCGCGATCACTGTTGATCGACTCGTGGTTTGCGTCAAATTCTTGAACTTCAACGTTGAGGTTCAGCCCGTATTCAAACAAGATGATGGCAGTTTCAAATACCCAGACACGTACAACGGTGGATCGTGGAAGGTCACTAAGCCCAAGGATGAAATCAAAGCTACGTCCGAGGTAGATGACGCCCAGAATGGAAACCTACGTCGTCTCTGCAAAATGCTTCGTGCGTGGAAGAATAAGCGTGGCATTGGGATTGGAGGCCTGCTGATTGATACATTAGCGCATAATTTCCTCCAGCAGACAGACGATTATAGCAACAAAAGTTTCAGCTCCTACGACCTAATGGTCAGGGATTTTTTCAGTTACGCGTCAAATCTTCCACAGCAGGACCGCTACGCGGCTCTGGGCAGTCGTCAGCATGTCAAGGTCAAACAAAAATTCCAAAAGCCTGCCAAGCAAGCCTTTGAGCTTTGCGAAAAGGCGATTGCAGCCTCGGGCAAGGAATATGAGGGAGAGCGTTGGCGGAAAATATTTGGGCGGGATTTCCCAACGACACGCGAAGCTCAACGCTCTGCTTTGGAGTCATTGGCCAACTCCAGCTATGCCTTCAGGAACACCGAGGAGTTCATCGAGGATTCTGCTCCTATAGACGTTCGCTACCCCTTGGCGATTGATTGTGAAGTCCAGCAAAAAGGCTTTCGGGAAACGTTGCTGAGTGAGCTTATTTCGTTAGGAATGCCGCTTCAAGCGCGTAAAACACTCAAATTCAAGATTACGCGAAACGATGTTCCAAAGCCGTACACGGTAAAATGGAAGGTGCTCAACATTGGGCAAGAAGCTGAGAAACGCGATTGCATCCGGGGGCAGATATCTTTCGATCGTGGACATGAATCGATTCAGGAGTCCACGAGCTTTAAAGGCGATCACCTAGTTGAGTGCTACGTTTTGAAAGATGATGTAGTCGTGGCCCGCGCGGAAATCACTGTACCTATTAGTGAGAATATATGAGCCAGTTGCCATTACTCAAGAGCATCGCCGAAACTGGTTACAACGTCGGTTTCGGTGGACGCAAGCACTGGGCCACTTACGACATCGTAGATAAGATACCCGGGTTGATTGGATTCATTGGCACTGCAATAGGCATATTTTCTTTAGTTTACGACTCTCTTTCGGCCAAAGATGTATCCGCCGCACTTGCCGTTCTCGGAGTTATTGGCATCTACATTTCGGTTTACGATTCGAAAAAGTCGGATTATGAAAGATCAGCAATTGAAATAACAAGAATCTTCAATGGGTTGCGCGACCTTTATAGAGAAGTTGAAGCACTTGCGCCGAATACGGATTTCTCTCCTCATTGGGCGCGTTTGGCGGAGTTTGAGACTCAATACTACGGTGTCTCTATCAGTAAGCAGATCCTTTTTAGCGATTGGTACGCGCACTACAAATTCTTTTGGCAGTATCAAATCGACTGGGTAGCAAGCCAAAAGAATTTTGTTCTCTGGCGAGATAAAGTACCACTTACGGCTTGGTTGGCCCTAGCCGCCATGGGTATTTCGGTGATCATATGCATCGCTTTGAAGTTTGACGCTGTGAAGAGCTGCTTCGGTGCCGCCTGAGCTCTTCGCTGCTGGTCTGAGCCTCTTAGGTGGCTCGGTGACGTAGCGGGGCAAGCTAAAGTACTGTTAAGACGTACGGCTGCCGGCTACTACAGTTCTAATTATCTGAGGTGGGCCGAATCGATTACTTGGCCACCACCAGAGCCAGAAATCTGTTCTGGTTAGTGGTAAATAGGCACAGACCATAAATTACAAAGACTAATTGTGGTCTGCCTCTATATTCTCTGGGCCAAATGCAAACCGCTGTCATCTCATAATATTTCCAGGGAAGAAATATGAAGAAGAAATTAAATAAACGAAAGTCATCTCCGGAGCGAGGCCCATTCTTTGCCGGCCATCCCCTTAACGGCATTCCCTTCGATCAACGAAAGCAGATCGCGGCTGCCCACGGGGATCAAGCACGCGAGAAGTTCAAAGCAACTCTTCCAAAGCTAATTGAGTTAATTTCTCACATAGATCCTCTTCACACGTTAGCACTCATGTCCATGTATGGACTTATGGTAACCCCCGACCAGCAGGGGAACCATAAAAACTCAAGCTCACCATTAAAAATCCAACAAGGGCATATAGAGTTCCTGCAAGCTATTTTCCTAATGAGCCCGCTAGAACGAGGCGCAGAGTTCCCTGCCCCCGAATCAATTCAAGCTATCTTTGATTTGCTTCCAGAGTTATTCAGGGCACACAACGAAATGCGGATAGGCATGAATGCCGTCTACGAGTCAGAATCCGCCTCGAAAACAGACCCTGCTGTAGTTCAGGTCCAAGAATTTATGCGCGGCCACACCTCAGTCATTCGAAACTGGGGATACTACGGAAATGTTACCCGAATAACTAGAAAACTACTCTCAACAATTGATAATGACTATGAACACCAAGCAGGTATGAAGTTATCAAAGATAGTAGATATTTTCGAGGGACTGCTAAGGCGGCACGAAAGAAAAGTTAACGAACACCTAGAGAAAGTGCACAGAATTTTCTCGCTCAAAACAAAAGCCGAGATGCTTGATAAATTCTTTGCTGTGTTCCCTATAAAAGGCGCCACTGAGGGTATTCGCACGCAGCTTCTAGATCCAAGAATAAGCCGAGAAAATATAAAAGCTGCCCTCCTGCCATGGGCAGATCGTTTTATAGGTCGTGAATTTATTATCACAAACCAAGAAATCGCCGACGAGTATGGCCTAACCCCAGATACAGTCAGCATTATTACTAATAGGATCAGCATAGCATTCACCGACCTACAAGATGAAACTCCAGAAAGCTTTTTTTTGGAAAACCCTACTTGGCTTAGACCACTAATTTATCTAGGAAAAGATCATTACTTTTGCTCATTACCACAAACTCTATTTAGCTTTATTTTGCCTATCGCCGACGAGCTTCTGACTCCATACAACGGACTTCAGAATAAATTCAATAATTCCCGAGCGAATTTCCTCGAAGAGGAAGTAGCACATTTATTTGACTCTGCCTTCCCTCGTAGTTTAAAACACCAAGGCTTCAAATGGACTGAAGGTACGCAGCGATTCGAAAGCGACCTCATTGTCAGATTCGACACCACTATTATTCTCATCGAGGCTAAATCAGGCCGAATTTCATGGCCAGCTCTCCGCGGAGCCCCAAATCGTCTAGTTGAGCACATAAAGAAATTGATTGTGGAGCCATCTGATCAGTCAGGTCGCCTTGCTCAACGTATAGAGACAGAGATTAGCAATATAAAAAATGGAGGAAAACCTTCCTTCGACTTTCCTTTGCCGCTCGATGGAGTAACTTGTGTCGTACGTTTATCAGTGATGCTGCACGACTTTGCCACGATACAAAGCGTGCCTTCGATGCTAGAGAACGCAGGGTTATTACGAAATAAATACCCACTCGCACCATGCATGTCTCTTGCAGATCTAGAGGTTATGCTAGACCTTTTGGAAACCCCGCAACTTCGTCTCCATTACTTGCGTAGAAGAGCTGAGCTATTGATGTCTCTACATACCATTGGAGACGAGATGGACATGCTCGGAATATATCTTGACACAGCATTGAACCTCGGTACGCTCCAGACGGAGAAAAACACATTAATTACATCTGGCTATTCTGCGAAAATAGATCGCTACTACTCTCTTAAAGACGAGTCGATTCTAAGCGAGAAGCCGAAGCCCAATATATCTGACTGGTTCAAACGCTTATGTGAACAGCTTGCAAAAAGAGCTCGCCCAGGGTGGTCTGAAATTTCTTGCGCACTATTATCAGTAGCACCAAAAGATCAGTTCCAACTTGAACGTCACGTAAAAAATGTCGCTGCAAGAGTAAAAGCAAGTAAATCACTAAAAGGGAATAAAGACTCGATATTACTCATACCTCCAAGATGGATCAACCAAGCCCTCGCGGTTCAAGTCAGACATAGAGATGTCCCACTGCCCTACAGCTCTCACTCTCAAAACATTGCAAATCAGGCGTTTGAGTCTGAGCACGTCAAACGGTGCTTTGTCCTGGTGATAGATGCTGCTGACACAAACCTAAGCTACTTGAGCGTAGGAATGTTTACAGAGAAAGATACAAACCATACGATATTCTACTGACCATTAAAACAAAATACAGGGGACAGACCACGATCTACAGAGTTAACATTTAGCCTGCCTCTATTACTAACTAGTTAGCATGATCGAGCCTTACTTCTACGTCAAATCTAAATACTGATACAATTACACAGATCCACTTTCGTCTAGCAAGGAAATTGCGTTGAACTACCTGCTTGATCTGTTTAAGAACTACGCAGCGACAGTACTGAAAATCACCATTACCGTTGGCGTCATCGTAGTATTTGCCTACTGGGCCTTTATCATCAATTTTTTCCCAGCTGGTATAACTCTGAGCGAAAGCTTGCTGTTCATTTTTGCCGCATTGATGTTTGGACTCTTCTACAGCCTATGGTTTTTACTGGCAGTGGCTGCTCTGCATGGATTGTTCCATTGGCGCTCACCCCAGATCAAGTTCGAGAGTGGCTTGTTCCTCATAGGTATAGTCACAACTGGCATGTTGTGCGCTGCCGCGTGGGAGTCTCAGAATATTATGGTGCTGGTGGCACCAATATTGGGTGCATTAATTCTGCTAATGATACCTTGGTACTGGAAGCCACTGCGGTGGGATGCCTCCGTGGCTAAAGCACATAGAAGAAACCGCGACAAGGCTTTAATCACTCTAACCGCAATCATCTTGCCGATGATTTTTGTGCCGGAGATCACCTCGAAACTAATTTCTGGCTCTATGCAGCGCCTCGGGTTCAGACAGATGGATGTATCAATCAGTTTGGATCTTGCCAACCAGAAAATTATCAAGGATATGGCCGACGAGTTTGATCTAGAACTTCACAGTTGCGGCAATAGCACCTCCCCTGAAAAAATGGTGCATCACGTCAATGTGCTCTGGCATGGCCTAGGCGAACGGACATTGATTGAAATGCCGTTTCTCACCGATATCAGTGGTTCTCCCTATCAGGTTGAATTGAACAGGTCAGGAGTATATCTCGTCCGGCGCCCTGGCAGCCAAGACAGCATTCCGTTGTGCTTTTCGCTCGGTAACGATGTGCTGTTCGACACCTATGCTTCTACTCTGACCGCAGAAGGTATTGCGGCGCTTACTGCCTTTGTAAAAAAGATAAAAGCATACGAGGAGGACTCCAAGCGTCTTATCACTGCAATCAGTATTACAGGCCACAGCGACCGGATTCCGGTGACCTCTACTAACGACAGCAACCAGAAGCTGTCACGCCGCCGCGCCGAAAGTGTTGCCGAAAAGTTGAAGACATTGACCCCGGAATTGCATTTAAATGTTAGGGCAGCAGGATCGAAAACTCCCGTTTCGAGTTGCGCAAGAAATCTTTCGAGAACAGAACTGAACGAATGCCTGGCAATGGATCGCCGTGTGGAAATCATTGTTCATACTAAGGCCAAGTAGAAACAGATTACCTCTCCACCGGTTTGCGTAAGCAAGCCACAGCCGCACGATAGAATGTCGCAGCCGGGAGAGATTACCAAGCACCAACGTAGTGGGGCGCCCCATGAGTGTCCGCATCTAGCCGGCTCTGTTGACAGATTCGGTTGCTGAGAAAGTAGCCCATCAGCAACTCAAAAATTACTCAATCTCGGTATTTCCGATGGCCCGTTGGAATACAAGAAATACAAAGATTTGAATCGCCCCGGACAACCTACGAGTTGACGCCAGCCAATAAAGCGAGGTTTAAGTCCGCATACTCATCACTCGCTCACAGAACGATTTCGCACTTAGACAGTAAAAAGCCTCGGGACTGCGAGAGCTACGACAGGCGTCGCTCTCAGAGAGGCAGGTGGCAAGAGAGGTCGGCTAAAATCTCCTACCCTTTCGGGCCCTCAGGCTGGAAGACAGCATTCAAAATAATCTGCTAGTCACCGGCTCGGAAAAGACTTGAAAATGGTAAAGATCGCCCCGATTGTTCGTTCGACCAATTGTGAGAGTTACCTTATGAGCGTTAACAAAGATGAAGCACTTGCCATTGCCGCCGAACTCCAAAGACTTTACGATGAAGCGAACTCACTTATCGAAGATGCAGCATCGGGACGTCATTACGCCGAGGCCTTGAAAGAGCGCCTAGTGAAGCTCAAGGCGACTATCAAAGAAGGAGCAAAACGCGGAAAACTCCCAGGAAACGAGGGTGAGAAAACAGATCTCGAGCAATACTTTTACGAGCCTGCAATGCGAAGCACCTCATCGAACTTTCATCTGAAAACTAATGCAAACCCGAAGGGTTCTGCATGGACTGCCGGCCTGCATGAGGTTGAGTTTGAACTTTCCTACGTCATGAACAACTTGAGCGAGTACCTAAAAGAGAAAACTTAGTAAGCGCTTATCAAGCCAACGTGAGAGAAGATAAATGGATTCGATACCCAGAGAGGCTTTGGAGCATGCTGCGCTATCGTACGTGGCAGCTTTCATGGTACTCACTCAGCGAAGCGAGGTACCGGTGTCAGTAATTGAATTCGCTCGAAAGGGCCTTACCAGCGCGAGCGATGTGCTCCAGAGAAGCGGATATGTACCTCACTTAGCAAGCGGGATTGAGGCGGCACGCAGTGGGGCAGTTGTCGACGTTACGTTCCACGGTGAACCGACAGCTGTTCCCATCAAAATTTCTGGAAAGGAAGCGGCGAGGCGCTCGAGCATAATGTATCCACGATGACCCCAGCGGCTCCCTATCCGCAGGATCCAATCCGACCTTGCAGACGATTAAGGTGGTGGTTGCCTTCGGGCCACGAAACCCCGTATTTATAATTCGTGACGTCGCAGCCTTCTTTCCGCAGCTCGACAGTGAATCAGCAAATAACCTTGAAGGGAATCAATGGAAACGTTTCTTGCCGTTGCTGGTTGTATTGCTGCTATAGCCACCATGTATGGTGTCTACATCGCCCACTTGAGTATGTCTTCAGGCACGCGGCGTAAGCTAAAACGGCACAGACGACTACTCCTGGGATCCTTAGGCCGGATATTGGCCAGCCTCATTATTTTCTTGATAACAATAATGTCGCTTGTAGTGATCGTCATTTACTGGTCTGACCATGAGCCGATCACAGGACATCAAGCCGTGATGATGCATCTACACTTTATCAACCTGATAATCTATGGATCTCTGAGTGCCGGCTTGCTCATCCAGGTATTTTTCCCGAGTTACTGGAAGAAAACTCAGGCTGTAACAGAACCATGAAAGGGTGACAGATTTTTCCTGGCTCACCGTCTGCTTTTGGCAGCATTTTCTATTGATGCAGCCATCACTGCCCAAGCGAGGTAGCCCGGAGCTATACAATCGAATATAGGCTCGCCGAAGAGCTACCACCGAACGCTGTTGCTCGTCCGTTCAAATACAAATAAAGTTACATTTATTGAGAGCAATCCAAATATGCTTAGGCATAGCTGAATAGGTGCGACAATTGCATTCGATCAGCACCGTGACAAGGGATATACGAAGGGATAAACCGTTTCAAATAAATCAATAAAAATTTTATTAATCAAACACATATAAAATAGTTCGACTCTTGGTGCCGCACCATACAACACAAGGCCTCGCAGAAATGCGGGACCTTATCGTTTCTGGCGGTTGCTTATGCAGCGCCCACGAGATGTCATCGAGAGCGAGTGACTCAAGGTTGGGTTCGGATATTGCCAAGCTTTGCGGGTTCGATCAGAAGCGCTCGATGAGACCCCACAGGCTCTCACCGAGCGCTTTTGCGTCAGTTCGAGACCTGGCTGGAGAACTGGCTTACGGCAGCGACGACGCACTCTGCGTCCTTCTGGATATCCTGGATCACGGTGTCGGAGTCGTTGGCCAGGGTCAGTGCTTCATCGGCCAGCTCGCGGCTGCGGTTGATCACGTCGACAGCATTGGACGCGAGCTCCTGGTTCTGTTGCACCACGCCGACGATTTCCTGGGTGGCTTTCGAGGTGCGTGATGCGAGCTGGCGGACTTCATCTGCCACCACGGCGAAACCACGGCCCTGCTCGCCTGCACGCGCAGCTTCGATCGCGGCGTTGAGCGCCAGCAGGTTGGTCTGGTCGGCGATGCCGCTGATGGCTTTGACGATGGCTTCAATCATCTGCCCCTGCTGATCCAGCGCCTGAATACCCTGGGTGGCGTTCTCCATCGAGCTGGCCAAGCGGTGCAGTACTTCCACCGTGTTACGGATCACTTCACGGCCCTTGCTGGCGCTGGTGTCCGTCTGCAGCGATGTGCTGTAGGCCAGGTTGGCGGCCTCGGCAACGGCTTTTTCCAGGTTCACCTGCTCGGTGATCACGGTGGCGAACTTCACCACCTTGTAGAGCTTGCCGTGAATATCGGTGATGGGGTTGTAGGAGGCCTCCAGCCAGACGTCTCGACCGCTGCTGTCGATACGGCGGAAACGGGCGACGACGAATTCACCGCGGCGCAAGCGCTCCCAGAACTGACGATAGCCCTCCGAGGCACTCTCCTCGGCGGTGCAGAACATGCGGTGGTGCTTGCCGACAACCTGCGCCAGGTTGTAGCCCATGCCGCGCAGGAAGGAATCGTTGGCGGTGATGACCGTACCGTCCAGGCTGAATTCGATCACCGCCGTCGAGCGCAGCAGTGCCTTGACCAGGCTCTCGTTCTCCAGCGACGCCTCGATGGTGCGCGTCAGGTTGCTGGAGTGGATGACCACCTGCTTTGTGCCACTCAAGTGATCGCTCATGGGGATGACCACAGAACGCAGCCACACGTGCTGGCCATCCTTGCCCAGCAAGCGCAAGGCGCCGTTGAAATGGCGGCGCTCCTTGATCGCGGAGAGCGCGCGCAACTGGTGCGGGTCACGGGCCAGTTCCGACGGCGACAGCTGGGTCAGGTACTGCCCCTCGACTTCCCCGGCACGATAGCCGAGTTCGTTCTGGAACAGCTCGTTGACACGCTCGATGCGGCCATCCGCGCTGAGCTGGATGATGATCATTTCCTTTTCGAGGTTCTCCCTTACCTCCTCCTGCATCGCTAAGCGAGCTTCCAGCTCACTGTTGATTTGTTTGAGGCGAGAGTTGAACACGACAAGGACTCCAGAGTAGGTATGACTGCATCGGCCCGAGGATGAGAATCTTGAAATGAGACGGGACAGACCACGGTTTCCGGGAGGAGTTAATCGTCAGAGAAGCCACGATCTACGTGTTAATCGCGTTCGCTGCATCCAATCTGTGGTGTGGGCACCGAGAGCCCGTGAAGCGCCTGGAATGCAGCGGCCAGGCCAATGGCTGCAAACCTATTGATTCCGTACGCAACGAGCGATGCCTGGCGCAGCAATAAAAAAGGCCAGTCGCATGACTGGCCTTTTGCGTGTTGCTCCCGCGTCTTACTGCGCCGACGGTTGCTCTTGCGGCTCGCTCTCGTCGTAGTCTTCTTCGCCGAAGCCGCCTTCTGGATAGGCTTCATCCGATTCGTCGTATTGCGACTGATCGTCACCACCCAGAGCACCACCGCCCAGGCCATTGGCTTTGGACATGACGAACATGGCGAACTCCTCGACGGTCATGTCTTGGCCGTTGAAGGTCACCTTGTCGTTGGCGTAGTGCAACGACGCTTGCAGGGTGTCGCCTTCCAGGGTCAGCAGGCCGGTACCGAGGGCCATGCCGCTGCCCATTTCGGTGAACATGGCAGCTTGGTCTTCGATGGCCTTGGCGTCGGTTTGACCTTCGATCATGGCCTGAGCACGAACGCCATCACCGATGATGGCCTTGGCGATGGACAGCTTGGCATCCAGCTTGGCGATCATCTGCTTGGCGATCTCGTCTGGCGCCAGCTCGAACGATTCGGGCTTGTTCAGATCCAGTGCCATGCTCAGCGATGCTTCGCCGTTGGTGGTTTTGAGGCTGAATTTTTCCAGGGCAACTTGTGGCTTGGCGGCCAGCAGTTTTTCGATATCGGCCTTGAGGCGCGTTTCGTCCTCGGGCGACAACGCCAGATCCGGCGCATCCTCACCAAGAGCCTGAGTTTCCTGGATGGGCTTGAGTTTGTCGCGATACAGCTCGAGCAAGGATTGCACGGCAGCAGCATCGAAGTTCTTCAGCGACCAGAGCATGTGCATGCCGGCGAGGTCTTTGCCGTCGTAGCTGACCATGCCGATGTCATAGCCCATGCGCCCGCCCAGCACATTGCCGGTTTCCTGCAGGCTGCCGAACTGGGCGATGTCCTTGACCAGCACCGGGGGTTTGTCGCCGACCTTGATCTGCGCGGTGGCCAGTTTGAGGGCGCTGTCACCGAGGTAGAAATCGCCGCTGCCGCGCTTCTGGTCGCTGTTAAGGGTCAGGCCCCGCAGCTCGACCTGAATAGGAGCGCCCTCACTGTCGGTCGCAGTGACGAGCAGGCTGTCCATGGCGCCGACTGCCTTGAATGCGACCGCATGCTTGCTGGCTTCCCCATCCAGGGTCAGGCCGGAGAACTTGACCGTGGAGGTCGGCGTCGGCGCGAAGTCCAGAGGCGTCAGTACCAGAGTGCCGCTGGTAGATCCGTCATAGCCCAGGCTGCCCTGGCCGGTAAGCGGCGCAGCGCCCTTGGCGGCATCGAACCACTTCTGGGTGTATTCGTTGGCCTCCAGCGCATAGTTGCTGGCGGCCATGACCGGCCACAGATTAAGGCGCTTGAGGCGCGACGCAGGCAGCGGGCCGTGCTCGATGTTGTCGACCAGCAAAATCTCCATGTGCTTGGGGAGGTTTTCCTTGTCCGGCGCATCGAAGGTGAGGCGGTAGCGGGCGGTACTGGTGAACAGGCGGGTTTCCAGCGACAGCAGCTCCAGCTTGGCCGTGGCGCCCGAACCGAGCAGCGCGTCCTGGCTCTGCTGGTTGGCTTCTGCAATGGCGTTCTGCAAAACACCCGGCAATTGAGTACCGGTGTACCAGGCACCGGCTGTGCTGAGCACACCAACTGCTACCACTACGCCTACCGCTATTCCTGCAATTTTTTTCATCGTCTGCTCAATGCATGTCCATGATTTGAATGTTCAGCCTTCCTGGCAACAACCCCTTTTTGACGAGCGCGGCACTGCGAAAGGCGGCGACGATGGTAGCACCATGGGGCTCGCCATACTGTGCGAGCGCTCTTGTTCGGCGCGAATGGCCGGGCGTTTAAACGGTGCTCCTCTCCCCGTTGGTCCACAATTGCTGGCGCCAATTGCTGTCGAAGTTTTTCTGAAGTACGGCGTTCGCTGATCCATCACGGGGAGCGTTTCGGGCAGTAATTTTTGCCAGAAGCTGCGCGCCGATATCGATGCTCTGGGCGTAGTTGTCACGATTGAAGTTAATGCCCAGGCTAAACCGCTCGGTCTCAAAGACAGCGATCTGAGCATCCGCGAGGTTATTGGCCTGCTTTACCAATTCATCTGATTCATTCAGGGCCTGCACCAGGCGATCCGCTTGCTCACTGCTAAGCCCCTCGGCTGTCGTCAGAACGATTTTTCCACCGGCATTAACAGTGAAACCAAAAGACGCAGCCTTTAAATCCGGGTGGTCTTGGGCGATATTCTCCAGGACGCTCGTATAGGTCTGTTCAATCTGCTCAGACGCAGAGCGCAGGTTCAGGTTCGCCGCTTCCAAGGCTTTCGCATGCCTTTCAAAGGCACTCCAGCGTGAAGCCATGGTGTCGCCGGTCAGGCCTGCCATCAACGCGTTGTGCTCTTCTTCACTCAGCGCATTTGGATCGTGAATAGCCGCCCTTGCAGCGATGACTGGATCATTGGGGCGAGTGCTGCCAGTTCTTACCGACTCGGCATACGCCTGATACTTGTCCAAAGCCTCTGTGCTGATCTGGACCGTATTGTTTGTTACCAGCGAGCCTCTGAGCGAAGCGTTATCAACCCCTTCGTTGATATTCGCAGGTTGGCTCGTAGCGACCCGCCCAGCGTGGTTTGCGTGTAGATCCGTTACGGTGTACGAGCCGACCACAGGTATGGCGCTCATATCATGTGTCTCCTATTCATACCCACCCCTGCCACTCAAGCGGCACAGTAGCCGCTGTTAGCGCAGGCAAGGGCTTCACAGCGTAAGCGTTACCGCCGACATGATTTTTTGAATGCAAAGGCGCTTTTGAGGTTTCCGATCCCCGTTTAACGGCGTCGCTAGCCAATTCTTTAACGGAACGAGGATCGCTGTTGTGCTCGGCTTCCGGCACCGGGGTCAAGCGGCACATGTAGCGGCCAACTAATCGCGGCCATCGACGCTGAGCGTGAGGCGTTGCAATCCGCGCCAGCCCTGACCGTGTCGCGGCACACACCTAAACGCACAGCCTTTCGACGACATGCTTAAAGTTTCCACCTTTGGGTCGATAGCCTGTTGAACATATCAACCATCGCTGGAAAACAGGAATCTCGTATGCGCCTTAGAAACCTCAATGTAGCTCCACGAGCATCCCTGTTTTTCGCTTTAATAATCGCGTTGGTTTTTGTGCTCGGCATATTTGCAATCGTGCAAATGGGCAAGCTGAGGGACGCCGAAAAAGACGTCGAGCTCAACTGGATGGCTAGCATCCGACAAACGGCGTTGATGAACAATGCGGCCCTTCGCCTGAGGCTCGAAACACAGCGGGGCCTTGCAGACCCCCAGTCCATTCAAAAGAATATTGAAAGCTTCGCCGGCTACCGCAAGGCGTTCACCGATGCGGTGACGAATTATGAGCCCCTCATCGCAAGCGACAAAGAACGCTCGTTTTATACGCCGGTGAAAAACAGTGCCGATGCCTATTCCAAACAACTGGATCTTCTCGAACCGTTGATGAGGCAGGGTGACATAGCGGCAGCGGTCAATCTGGTGAGTACCAGCATCCGCCCCCTGACCAATAATATGGAGCAGCAGGTCAAGGACTTGACCCGTTTCAACGATGAAGGTGCAGCGCAGGCTGGGCAAACCGCGACCGATCTCTATAGCAATGGCCTTTGGCTTGTTGTCGGCCTTATAACGGGCGTGGTCATCTTGACGTCTGGGTTGGCATTATTGCTGACGAAAAGTATTACCTCTCCGATTAACGATGCGTTGTCCGTCGCGGAGCGTATCGCGGCCAGCGACCTCTCCAAGGAGGTCTTGGTCAGCGGCACCGATGAAGCCGGGCGACTGTTGAAAGCGCTCGCGCAGATGCAGAAAAATCTGCGCACCACGATTATGCAGATCTCCGATTCGTCCACCCAACTGGCCTCTGCGTCAGAAGAGATGACAGCGGTCACTGAGGAGTCGAGTCGGGGTCTTGTCGCCCAGAATGACGAGGTCAATCAAGCGGCCACAGCGGTCACAGAAATGAGCGCGGCCGTTGATGAAGTCGCTCGTAACGCGGAATCTGCTTCCGAAGAGTCAAAACGTACCCAGGGCTATACCGAAGTAGGTTTGGCGCGAGTGGCTCAGACATTGAAGTCCATTCAAAAGCTGAACGGTAACGTTGAAAACACGAGCGAACAGATTCAAGGGTTGTCAGATCGTGCCCAGAGCATCACCAAAGTTGTCGAGGTGATTCGGGCGATTGCAGAACAGACCAATCTGTTGGCACTGAACGCCGCTATCGAAGCCGCACGAGCTGGCGAGCAAGGTCGCGGGTTTGCGGTGGTTGCTGACGAAGTAAGGGCTTTGGCGCATCGCACTCAGGTGTCGACCCAGGAAATCGAGCAGATGATCGCGGCCATTCAGAACGACTCTGACCTGGCCGTGAAGGCGATGAACACGAGCAGAGACCTGGCGACCGAATCGCTTGGCGTCGCCCAGGAGGCCAGTACCTCGCTGGATCAAATATCAACGGCTATTATTCAGATCAATGAACGTAACCTCCTGATCGCCACGGCCTCTGAAGAGCAGTCGCATGTAGCACGTGAGGTTGACCGCAACCTGGTCAGCATTCGCGAGCTGGCAACACAGAGTGCTGCGGGCGCCAGCCAAACGGCCAGTGCGTGTGGCGAAATGTCAAAACTGGCGGTTAACCTGAACCAGTTGGTTAACCGTTTCGTGGTGTGAAAAAGGGGCCGACTACTGAAAATCTGGGTACTCAAAAATGCTCTAGCTGTCGCATCACGAGGGTATCCAGAAAAATGTAATGGCCCCGAGCGCAATTTATGCCTGAGGCATACCACGCCTCGATAGATGACTTGAGCAAACGCATGCTGATGTACGCATGCCTTTCTGGTGGATGTGCTGATGCAGCGCTTCCCCATAGGTCCGATGAGGACGAGGGTTAGGGCTGCATCACTATATGGCTTACTGACCTGCGCAAGGTGTGTTCCCTGCAGCCTTACCAACATTCATACAAGGCAGGGCGTCATGCACAAGAAAGAGCCGTGGCCACTGACGCTGTACTTTGACGGTGAATGTCCGCTCTGCGCTCGGGAGATCAACCTGCTGCGTCGGCACGCCGTAGAAGATCGACTGTTGTTTGTCGACATCCGCAGGGAGGGGGTGACGGCCGAAACACTGGGCTTCTCGTTAGAGGCTATGCAGAACTTACTGCATGCCCGCTTCGCCGATGGCCGTTGGGTCACCGGGCTGGATGCTACCTTGTGGAGCTGGCGAGCCGCCGGTTTGGGCATTTGGGCAACGCCTCTGACATGGCGCCCACTGCGGCCGATCTTCACGATGGGCTATCGCCTGTTCTGCCGCTTGCGCCCCCATTTGGCATGGCTGCCTCACCCTGATGGCAGCCGTCGCTGTCACGACAATCACTGCACAATGCCGACGCCTGAAACCGCACCAGCCGAGCCGCCCGCGTTGAGACAAGGCAGACCGGGTAAAAAGTGAGCCCTGACCACTGGATCTGTCTGATCAACCAAGTGCCACTGCATTTACCTGGGCCGTCTGCAGGAGAGGCGATATGAGCAATCCCTTCAAGATGAGCTCGCTTGATGATGGCTACCGTGCCCTAGCAGGCCGTTGAAAAACGTTGGCGAGGCAGCCAGCGCAAGGCAAAAACAGGCGAAAAAGCGGAGTTTACGTGTTGTAAATGAGCATTTTGATTGGACTCGCACACGAGCCTGTTTTTAACGCCGCGATGGCCACGCAGGTAGTTTTTCAACAGCCTGCTAGTGATAGGTGCCAGCGGCTCACTGGGCTCGGCCTTTTGCGAGTTGCTCAGGGAGGATCCGCGCTGTTCGGGTGTTCGTGAGCTGGGCCGCCAAAGTGATCCGCAACTGGATCTGGAAAAGCCAGCAACCATCGCCCAGGCTGCAAGCGAATTAGCCGCCGAGGCACCTTATGGGTTGATCCTGCATGCTGCTGGCCTGCTCCATCGAGACAAGATCAAGCCTGAAAAAAGTTACGCGGCGATTGAAGAGGATGCCCTCCAGGCTGTATTTCAAGTCAATACGCTGGGGCCGGCTGTTGTATTGCGCCACTTTCTACCATTGCTTACCCCCAACGGAGCGATGGCGATGCTATCGGCCAAGGTGGGCAGTATTGGCGACAACCGCCTGGGTGGCTGGTATGCCTATCGCGCCTCCAAGGCAGCGCTGAATATGCTGATCAAAACGGCGGCGCTCGAACTGGCCAGAACCCGTCCTCAGACTCGTTTGCTCAGCCTGCATCCAGGCACCGTTATTTCCGGTTTGTCACAACCTTTCCGGGGCGCCTCCAAGGCAAGGCCGGCAAGCGTGGCGGCGCATGAGCTGCTTTCATTGATTGACCGCCTGACGCCTGCTGACAGCGGCAATTTCTTTGCCTACAACGCAGAGCGCCTCCCTTGGTAAGTGCTCCCGTGCGATCTCGACTCTGGCCTTGAGCTGATCACCTCCCTGCATAACAGAGATACAAAAGAGTGGCTGCGCATCCGTTCATTTCCCCTGCCCTCCTTGAGAAAACGCCGTCGAAAATCTCTTGAACGCCTTTAGAAGCCTGATTGTCAGAGTTTTTGAAAGGAGTTCCGTCAAAAAGCAACTAGCCTATTACAAGATATTGCTGCAGGGCGCCGCACCAAATGCGTGGTGCCCCTGATGGGGCCGTCGATGTGCCGAATTAATTAAACCTATTCCATCGGCCATACATATCGACGCCCATCCTGGATGTCCGTGCATCCGCATTCCGCCTTCGGGTGGATCCGTTCTAAAAGCCTGATCCCGTGCACCCGATTGCGCGGGTTCTCGAGGAGTCGACATGTCCAAAGAACCCCCTCAAGGATTGAGCCGGCGTAAGTTGCTGGCGGCATCGGCAGCTACGCTCGCCGCTGGCGTCGCCGTCAGTGCGCGGGCCGCTACCGTTAATGGCGTGCCGCAGTGGTTACCCTTCGACCACAATGGCCCGCTGCACTACGACGCCAAAGGTTGGCAGTTCTTCACCGCCGAGCAGGCCCGCGAGGTCGAGGCGATCGTCGAGCGGCTGATCCCCGCAGACGATCTCTCGGTGAGTGGCAAAGATGCCGGCTGCGCCGTGTTCATCGACCGCCAACTGGTCAGCCACTACGGCACTTACGAGCGCCTCTACCAGCAAGGCCCGTTTGCCCCTGGGGTCGAGCCAGAATCACCACTGGTTCCACGCGAACGTTACCGGATTGGCCTGGAGCAACTGGGCAAACACTGCCAGACGGCGTTCGGCAAACGTTTCAGCGAACTGGATGAAGCCCAGCGTGACGAGGTGCTCAAGGGCCTGGAAAGCGGTGACATCGAGTTTTCCGGAATCGAGTCCAAGGCGTTCTTCGCGCAAATTCTGCAAAACACCATGGAGGGGTTCTTCGCCGACCCGATCTACGGTGGCAACCGCGACATGGTCAGTTGGAAGATGCTCGGCTTCCCCGGTGCGCGCTACGACTACCGCCCCTACATCGACCGGCATAACGAGAAGCTGGATCTGGTACCGCTGTCGATCATCGGCAGCTCCTCGTGGAATCGCAAAGGATGAGCGGCATGGTCAAGAAACTCCCCACAACCGACGTCGTGGTGGTTGGGCTCGGCTGGGCCGGCTCGATCATCGCCAAGGAACTCGCCGATGAGGGCCTGCAAGTGGTCGGCTTCGAGCGTGGCGCGTGGCGTGATACCGCCACCGATTTCAACATCGCCTCGGCAGCCGATGAGCTGCGCTACCTGTCACGCCAGGAGCTGATGCTGCGCACCCGGCAGAACACCTGCACGATGCGCAACAAGCCCAGTGAAACCGCACTGCCCATGCGCACCTGGGGCTCCTTTCACCCGGGCAACGGTACGGGCGGCGCGGGCAACCACTGGGCAGGCATCACCTTCCGCTTCCAGCCCGAAGAGTTTCACCTCAAGAGCCACCTGACCGAGCGTTACGGCAAGCAAGCCATCGAAGGCCTGACCCTGCAAGACTGGGGCACCACCTGGGAAGAAATGGAGCCGCATTACGACGCCTTCGATCGCGTAGCGGGCATCTCCGGCAAGGCCGGCAATATCGGCGGCACGATCATCGAAGGCGGCAACCCGTTCGAGGGTGCACGCTCGAACGAGTATCCCAACCCACCGACCAAGCAGACCTACGCGCCGACGCTGTTCGCCGAAGCGGCGCGCAACATGGGCTACAAGCCCTTCCCGGTGCCTTCTGCTCTGGCCTCCCAGGCGTACACCAACCAGTACGGCGTGACGATGGGGCCGTGCACCTTCTGCGGCTTCTGCACCAACTACGGCTGCGCCAATTATTCCAAGGCCAGCGCCATCGTCAACGTGCTCCCCGCGCTGATTCGCATGCCCAACTTCACCGCCCAGACCAACTGCGAAGTGCTGGAAGTGACCAAGGACAGCACCGGCAAGCGCGCCACCGGGATCATCTATGTCGACGCCAACGGCGAGAAGTGGGAGCAGCCGGCAGACATTGTCGTGGTGGCTGCCTTTACCTTCGAGAACGTGCGCCTGATGCTGCTCTCGGGCATCGGCCAACCTTACGATCCGCTGAGCAACACCGGCACCACTGGGCGCAACTACGCCTACCAGACGGCCAACGGCGTGCAGCTGTTTTTCGATGACAAGAACTTCAATCCCTTCATCGGTGGCGGCGCCATCGGCATGGGTATCGACGAGTTCAACAATGACAACTTCGACCACTCCGGCCTGGGCTTCGTCGGCGGCGGCAGTACGCGAGTAACCCCGATTGGTGCAGCGCCCATCGGCTCGCGGCCGGTACCACCGGGCACGCCAAAATGGGGCGCGGAGTGGAAGAAGGCCACCGCACAGTACTATGCAGCGAGCATGTCCATCGGCTGCGAGGCGAGCAATTACAGCACGCGCAGCAATTATCTCTCGTTAGATCCGACCTACACCGACCCGCATGGCCGACCGCTGCTGCGCATCACCTTCGACTTCACCGCTAACGACCTGCGCATGGCGCAGTACGTGACCGACAAGACCGCCGAGATCGCCCGCGCCATGAACCCGAAGATGATGTTCGCCAACCCGCGCAAGGGGCCATGGTCGAACACTTCATACCAGTCCAGCCACGTGGTCGGCGGCTTTGTCATGGGCGCGGATCCGTCTACCAGCTCGGTGAACAAGCACCTGCAAGTCTGGGACGTGCCCAACCTGTTCGTGGTCGGCGCCTCGGCCTTCCCACAGAACCCCGGCTACAACCCCACCGGCACGGTCGGCGCGCTGGCGTTCAAGGCGGCGCATGCGATTCGCACCCACTACCTCAAGCGCCCAGGGGAGATGATCAGCGTATGAAAAATCTCCTCAACCTCGTTGTCGGGCTACTGGCCGCGACGAGCATCAGTGCCTATGCAGCCACCGGCTCGGACTCCTACGAAACGGTGCAGAAGGGTAAGTACATCGCCACCCTCGGCGATTGCACCGCCTGCCATACACTGCCCGGTAAGCCGTTGTTTTCTGGCGGTGTAGCCATCGACACGCCATTCGGCAAACTGCTTGGCGCCAACATCACCCCCGACCCCGCGACCGGTATTGGCCGCTGGAGCTTCGAAGATTTCCAGAACACCATGGCCCGCGGGCACGGGCGCGATGGCAAGCAGCTCTACCCAGCCATGCCCTACGCCGCCTACACCAAGGTCACGCGTGAAGACAACATGGCGCTCTGGGCCTACCTGCGCACCATCGAGCCGGTACAAAACGAGGTGGAAACCAACCAGCTGCCGTTTCCCTTCAACGTCCGCATGAGCATGAAGGTCTGGAACTGGCTCAACTTCACCGAAGGCGAATTCCAGGCCGACGCGGAAAAAAGCGCAGAGTGGAACCGGGGTGCCTACCTGGTACAAGGGCTGGGACACTGCGGCAGTTGCCACACACCCAAGAACCTCATCGGTGGCGACAAGAACGCCGAAGCCCTCAAGGGTGGCGAGTTGCAGGGCTGGATGGCGCCGAACATCACCGGCGTTGCCCATGTCGGCCTGGGTGACTGGAGCGAGGACGACATCGTGCAGTACCTCAAAACCGGCGCCAACCGCTACGACATCGCCTCCGGCCCCATGGCCGAAGCGGTGGAGAAATCCACCCAGCACTGGCGTGATGAAGACCTGATGGCCGTGGCCGTTTACCTCAAGGATCTCGACCACAAGCATGACAAGCCTGAACCGCTGGCAGCCACCGATCCCGTCATGAAAGCCGGGCGCAACATCTATGCAGACCGCTGCTCGGGCTGCCATACGCCAAACGGCGAAGGCATTCCCAAGCTGTTCCCGAAATTGGCCAACGCACCGCTGGTCAACAGCCACGACGCCGTGTCGATGATTCGCGTGGTGCTCGCCGGCAACCGCGCCGGCACGACCGACGCCGCACCCACCGGGCCGGCCATGCCCGCCTTCGCCTGGAACCTGACGGACGAGAACATCGCCGACGTGCTCACCTACGTGCGCAACAGCTGGGGCAACGCCGCCGAAGCGGTCAGCGCCAGTGAGGTGCGTAAGCAACGCGAGCAATTGCAGGCGCAATGATTATCGTCGTGCTCACAGCATCGCGGTAATCAGGGGGCCGCCCTCGCTCAGAGGGATCGGCCTCCGCCCCTGGTCTGCATCCAGCCGCCGGCTGGGTGGAACACGAGAGGCGCAATCCTTCATTGAGTGCACATTCGAGGTACTCGATCTCCTTGAGCATGCTGTCGTGGCTGATGCTGGCGCAGGTATGAATTGATACTTTATGGTGCCCATCCACCTGAATGTGCAAAGGAATAACGAATGCGCGCGCATATCGAAATAAAGGTTAACCCGGGAGAAGATGAGCGCTCGGCTATCCTCAGCCCCTTGCGGGCTCATAACCTTTCTCGAGCGGGCGATCCAAAACCAGAGACAATCGCCTTGCTGGTTCGAGACGAGCACAGCAATGAGATAATTGGCGGGCTATATGGGGATATATTTTATCGTTGGTTGTTCATCGAGCTACTGGCAATACCCGAGCAAACCAAGGGACAAGGCATCGGCTCACGCCTGATGAATATGGCCGAAGACCTTGCGCACGAAAGAGGCTGCGTAGGAATCTGGCTCGACACGTTTGATTTCCAAGCACCGGCCTTCTACGAAAAACATGGCTTCACCCAGTTCGGCCAGCTTGATGATTTCCCCCCAGAGCATCAGCGCTTCTTTTATCAGAAACGCTTACTCTGACACTGACTCATGCATCCGCCTGGACTGCCGGAAAGAATAAAGAACATGTTTTCTCGACTCCCCCGCAAGCGAGCGATACGACGCCAGCGCTTCGCCTCAGCTCTCGCCACTCAGGAAACCACGATGAACAAATCACAGCGCGGATCTGGCCATGTGTTCAGCCTGATTGTTCTCGCGCTCATTGCGTGGGGCAGTTACGTCACCTTCTACGTGCCATACGAACACCAGAAATCGATGGACGAATTTCGTGGCAAGCCACCTGCGGTGAGCCAGGCGAAGATTGAAATTGTCGACGCCTATAAGGCGAAGCCAACCCCCGTGCAATTGCCTCGCGGGCTATACACAGGCACAACGGAGCAAGACGGCTACCCGATGACGGTTAGCTTCGATTTCGCCGACAACCAGGTCATCACCAAGCAGGCCCACATCAAGAACTATACGTTCACAGGCTCCGCCAGCTATGACTTCTCGGGTTCGGTGATGACCTTTCGCAACGTCAAGGGCGACGCCGTGCTGTTTGCAGAGCCAGGTGAACCGATCAAGGTGATCAGCTCAAGCGAAATCCATGTGCCTGGTCCGGGTACGACGCTGGTGTTGACGCACAAGTGAGCGAGAAATCAGCGCGACGCTCGGGTGATCAATCACTACCTGCCCGGTCATTTTGCTCGTATCGCTGCTGAATGCGCTTGAGCTCGCCGGAATCACGCAGTTGCTCCAAGGCATTGGCCCAGGCAGAGACCAGCTCATCGTCGCTGTCGCGGCTAAAGGCGATGTAGAGCGAGGCGCGATAGATCTCGAGCGGTATCTGCCGAAGCGTGCCTGGCGCGATACCCAATTGGCGACTGTAGTAAGCCACTCCCGCATCGGTGTCACCGATAATGATATTCGTGCGCCCGGCGAGCAGCATGCGGTAGAGCTGCAGGCTGCCGGTTGCGCTTCTTTCGAGGTTGCGAAAACCTAGCGACTGCAGGGTGTCAGGAACCAGGCCGGCATGCCGCGTAGTAATCTGCGGTGCGCGCAACAACTGCTCCAGGGAGCTGACTGGCTGTGCTGTATGCGTCAATTGGTAAGGGTGGATGGACTCTTCTGCTATCGGCCCAACCCATTTGTACAGTGGCTCTCGCTCTGGTGTGCGGAACATGGAGTACATGATGGTTTTGGGCTGGTTCTTTAATACGTGGCTGGCTCGCATACTGGGCAGCACGACTACCTCGAACTCATCCCCGGTCAGCGCCATGATGGCCCGAACGATATCCGTGGCCATGCCGGCGAGCTGATTGTCTTCCTGATAGTTATAGGGCGCCCACTCCTCAGTAACGACCTGATAGGGCTCGGCCTTGGCAAAAGAGCCAAACAGCAGACAGAGTAGCGCGGCAGAAAATGTCAGAGGCTTCACGTTTCACGTCTGCTCAATGGATACCGACCCAGGGCAATGCAAGCCTAGCCGTTAAAACGCATTTTATGCCTGCAGTGTGATTCAGCGTCTGTTGAGAAACGGCTTTCAAGGCTATTACCGTTTTAGCATAGCCATATCTTCAAACTACCCATTACCGACCACTTCCAATACTTGCTGGAAAATTGTGCGCCGCGGCAACGCTTACCGCCAGGGTCGTCGGTACAACGATACTGAATGACACGTTGGCAACGACTACCGCCTCGCACAAGGCGCCTACGCCACCGTCGACCTGATCGCCGTCGACCCGGTAAGCAGAAGCTGGATCCCCAGCTCATTGCCAGCAACCCTTCGAGCGCAAGCACCACGCGTCTATCACCAACAACGTAGGGTGGCGCCAATAATTGAAAAGGGGACAGATTCAGCATCTGTCCCCTTTTTGCATTGCTTGTCAGTTCTCCATGCTAATGGAGCGTCAGCCCCGCCCGGCCGCCTCGATCCGCGCGATCTCATCGGGTTGCACGTAGTAGTCGGTGTCTTCGTCGTAGCTGCGCACGATGAAGCAGGCGATGCTGGCGACGAAGGTCACGCCCACCAGCCACCAGATATGCCAGATCAGGGCGAAGCACATCAGGGTCATGAACGCAGCGGCGACCAGGCCGATGCCGGTGTTGCGCGGCATGTGGATGGGCCGGAAGATGGTCGGCGCGGGCTTGAGGCCCTCGCGTTTCATCTCGTGGAACTCGTCGATGCGGTCGCCACGCGGGGTGACCGCGAAGTTGTAGAACGGCGGTGGCGACGCGGTCGACCACTCCAGGGTACGGGCATTCCAGGGGTCGCCGGTGTGGTCGGCCAGTTCCTTGCGCTTGATGATCGACACAGCGAACTGGATCAGCGTGCAAACGATGCCCAGGCCGATCAGCACAGCACCAATCACGGCCACGTTCAGGTAGGGCTCCCACTCCGGGTTGGTGGTGCTGTTGAGGCGCCGGGTCATGCCCATGAAGCCCAGGATGTAGAGCGGCATGAAGGCCAGGTAGAAGCCGGTTAGCCAGAACCAGAAGGATGCCTTGCCCCAGCCCTCATGGAGCCTGAAGCCGAACACTTTCGGGAACCAGAAGGTGATGCCGGCCATGTAGCCGAACACCGCACCGCCGATGATCACGTTATGGAAGTGGGCAACCAGGAACAGGCTGTTGTGCAGCAGGAAGTCGGCGCCCGGCACCGCCAGCAGCACGCCGGTCATACCGCCGATGGAGAAGGTAACGATGAAGCCCAGCGTCCACAAAATCGGCGTGGTGAATTCCAGGCGGCCCCGGTACATGGTGAACAGCCAGGTGAAGATCTTCACCCCGGTCGGGATCGCGATGATCATCGTGGCGATGCCGAAGAAGGCGTTGACGCTGGCCCCCGAGCCCATGGTGAAGAAGTGGTGCAGCCAGACCACGAACGACAGGAAGGTGATGGCGATGGTCGCCCAGACCATCGAGGCATACCCGAACAGGCGCTTGCGGGCGAACACCGCGGTCACTTCGGAAAACACCCCGAAGGCCGGCAGGATGAGGATGTACACCTCCGGGTGGCCCCAGGCCCAGACCAGGTTCACGTACATCATCGGGCTGCCGCCGCCGGTGCTGGTGAACAGGTGGAAGTCCAGATAGCGGTCCAGGGTCAGCATCGCCAGGGCGGCGGTGAGGATCGGGAAGGCGGCGACGATGATCACGCTGGTGCAGAAGATCGTCCAGGTGAAGATCGGCATCTTGAACAGGGTCATGCCCGGCGCACGCATCTTGAGGATGGTGACCAGGAAGTTGACCCCGGTGAGCAGCGTGCCCAGGCCGGAGAGCTGCAGGCTCCAGATGTAGTAATCGACCCCGACGCCAGGGCTGTACTCGATGCCCGAGAGTGGCGGATAGGCCACCCAGCCGGTCATGGCGAATTCACCGACGAACAACGAGATGTTGGTCAGCAGCACGCCGCCGACGAACAGCCAGAAACTCAGGGAGTTGAGCAACGGATAGGCGACGTCACGGGCGCCGATCTGCAGCGGCGTGACGATGTTCATCAGGCCGACCACCAGCGGTGTCGCGACGAAGAAGATCATGATCACGCCATGGGCGGTGAAGATCTGATCGTAGTGATGGGGCGGCAGGTAGCCGCCGTCACCACCGGTGGCCACGGCCAGCTGGGTGCGCATCATGATAGCGTCGGCGAAGCCGCGTAGCAGCATGATCAGGGCGACGAGGATGTACATCACGCCGATCTTCTTGTGGTCGACCGAGGTCAGCCATTCACGCCACAGCCAGCCCCACTTCCTGAAGTAGGTCAGCGCAGCGAACAGGCCCAGGCCGCCGAGCGCCACGGCGATCATGGTGACGACGAGGATGGGCTCGTGCAGGGGTATCGCGTCGAGAGTCAGTTTTCCGAGCATGTGTCGAATCGGCGCCGGCTAGCGGCGCACGGGCTCCTTGGGTCAGTGGGAATCAGGTGGATGAACGACGACGAAACAGCGGCCTTGGCTCGATGGCCGAGCGGCCGTACTGCACGCTCATGCCGGCTAGGCCCTTTAGGGCGTCGTGCACGGATTTGTCTTCACGCACGGCGAAGCTGTCGAAGCCGCACTGGCGCATATGGCTGAGCTGGTCACGCAGTACGTCACCGACCGCACGCAACTCGCCGCACCAGCCCAGGCGGGTTCGCAGCAGGTAGGCCTGGCTGTAGCCACGGCCGTCGCGGAAACTGGGGAAGTCGATGGCGATCAGCGGCAGCACGGCGAGCCAGGGCTGCAGCTCAACGGGGTCGTCATCGGGGCTCAGGCACAGGCCATCGCGGCTGGCCTCGACTCCCTGCAGCACGGCCTCGCTCTGCCGTTCGCGCCAGCGCGCAAGGGGCAGGATCAGCGGGTTTTCTGCGGGCCCATCGTCTTCGCGCAGAAGCATCCAGGGATCGTCGGTGACGACCTGTGCCGCACCATCGCGCAGGGTGATCAGGTTGTTCATGCCGGCTCCCCCGCCTTGCGGTAGACCCGTGCCTTGAAGGGCTCGATGCCGACACGCTGCACGGTATCGATGAAGCGCTCGTCGCCTTCGCGCTGCTCATCGAAGGTCTCGACCAGGCGCTCGATCACATCCGGCACTTCAGCGGCGCTGAACGACGGGCCGATCACCTTGCCCAGCGCACTGGCCTTGCCCTGGGCGCCGCCGATGGTCACCTGGTACCACTCGCTGCCGTTCTTATCGACGCCGAGGATGCCGATATTGCCAATGTGGTGATGGCCGCAGGCATTCATGCAACCGGAGATGTTCAGGCTGATGTCGCCAAGGGCGTGCAGTGCTTCTGCATCCTCGAAACGCTGCTGGATGGCCTGGGCGATGGGAATCGACTTGGCGTTGGCCAGGGCGCAGTAGTCACCACCGGGGCACGCGATCACATCGGTGAGCAAGCCGATATTGGCGCTGCCCAGGCCAATGCTCACGGCACGCTGCCAGAGCGCGTGCAGGTCGGCCTTGCGCACGTCGGGCAGCACCAGGTTCTGTTCGTGGGCCACGCGGATTTCACCGAAGCCGTAGCGCTCGGCCAGCTCGGCAACGGCGTCCATCTGCCCGGAGGTCACGTCGCCTGGCGGCAGGCTGGCACCCGGCTTGGTGGACAGCACCACACTCGCATAGCCAGGCACCTTGTGGGGCTGCACGTTACGCGACACCCAGCGGGCGAAGGCGGCATCAGCGGCCAGGGCGGTGCCGAAGTCCAGGTCGGCATGGGGCAGCACGGCATAGGCCGGCGGCGCGAAGGCCGCGGCGACGCGCTGGTACTCGTCGTCCGTCAGCTCGGCAGGGCCGTCCTTGATGCACTGCCATTCGGCTTCGACTTCCCTGGCGAAGGCTTCGATGCCCAGCGCCTTGACCAGAATCTTGATGCGCGCCTTGTACTTGTTGTCGCGCCGACCATGGCGGTTGTACACGCGCAGGATCGCCTCGACGTAGGACAAGAGATGCCGCCACGGCAGGCCGTCGCGAATCACCTGGCTGAGGATCGGCGTGCGCCCCAGGCCGCCGCCGACCATCACCCGCGCCAGCAGCTCACCAGCGGCATCGCGATACAGGTACAGGCCGACGTCGTGCATGGGTACTGCGGCGCGATCCTGTTCGGCCGCACACAGGGCGATCTTGAACTTGCGCGGCAGGAACAGAAATTCCGGGTTGACCGTCGACCACTGACGGAGGATCTCGGCCAGCGGGCGCGGGTCGAGCAACTCGTCGGCCGCCACCCCGGCGAAGGCTTCGGTGGTGATGTTGCGCACGCAGTTGCCCGAAGTCTGGATGGCGTGCATCTCGACCTCGGCGAGGCGCTCGAGAATGTCCGGCACCTGCTCCAGCTCGATCCAATTGAACTGAATGTTCTGCCGCGTGGTGAAGTGCCCATAGTCGCGGTCGTAATCCCGCGCGATGGTCGCCAGGGTGCGCAGTTGCCGCGCCGACAGGGTGCCGTAAGGAATTGCCACGCGCAGCATGTAAGCGTGCTTCTGCATGTACAGACCGTTCTGCAGGCGCAGCGGCAGGAACTCCTCTTCGCTGAGCTCGCCGCTGATGCGCCGCTGCACCTGATCGCGGAACTGCGCAACGCGCTCGCGCACCAGCGCGCGGTCGTACTCGTCGTAGTGATACATGCAAGGCCCTCATTGCCGCCACACACGGCATACAGGCCAGCACTATGGACAAGAGGGAAATTTCGAAACAGACGCAGATAAAACTGAAAAAACCATATCAGAAGCAGAACCTGCTACCTTTTCCTGCTTGAAAATCCCATATGGCAGAGGCCCTCTAGCTCTGATCCGTATTTTATCTATATTCCTGAATCTGTTACCAAATTAGTCCACAGGCCATTATCGCGACCACACCTTAGCGAGCAGCGGCGCTCTGCCCTCCTCCCAACCGCCAAGTCAGGACAGCATGAAACGCTACGAAAAATTCGCCGATGAAATAGCCGGGCTGATCCGCACCGGCGTGCTCGCGCCTGGCGAAAAGGTGCCCTCGGTGCGCCACGCCAGCCGTACCTACGGGGTAAGCCCCTCGACCGTGTTCCAGGCCTATTACCTGCTCGAAGACCGCGGGCTGATCTACGCCCGCGCGCGCTCCGGTTACTTCGTCCGCGAACACGCCCAGCGCCCGCTGCACGAGCCGGAAGTACGCGCGGGCACGGCGCAGACCACCGATGTTGATGTCAGCGAACTGGTGTTCTCGGTGCTCGGCTCACTGAAAGACCCCCATACCGTGCCCTTCGGCTCGGCCTTCCCCAGCCCGGATCTGTTCCCGCTGCCGCGCCTGGCCCGCTCCATGGCGCAGAGCGTGCGCGACATGCCCAGCCACGCGGTGATCGCCGACATGACCGAAGGTAACCCGGACCTGCGCCGACAGATCGCCCTGCGCTACATGGTCAGCGGCGTGCGCCTGCCGCTGGAGGAGCTGGTGATCACCACCGGCGCCATGGAGGCGCTCAACCTGTGCCTGCAATCGGTGACCGAGCCGGGCGACCTGGTGGCCATCGAGAGCCCGGCGTTCTATGCCACCCTGCAGGTGCTGGAGCGACTCAAGCTCAAGGCGGTGGAAATCCCCGTGCACCCGCGTGAAGGCATCGATCTGGACAGCCTGACGAGCAGCCTGGAGCAATTGCCGATCAAAGCCTGCTGGTTCATGAGCAGCCTGCAGAACCCCCTCGGCGCGAGCATGAGCGACGACAAGAAACGCGGCCTCTACCACCTGCTGCAACGCCATCAGGTGCCGCTGATCGAAGACGATGTATACGCCGAGCTGTACTACGGCACCCAACCGCCCAAGCCGGTAAAGAGCTTTGACCGCGAAGGCCTGGTGATGCACTGCGGCTCGTTTTCCAAGTGTCTGGCGCCGGGTTATCGGGTCGGCTGGGTCGCCGGTGGCCGCTACGCCCAGCGCATCGCCCGGCTCAAGCTGATGACCACCATCTCACCATCGGTACCTGCCCAGGCGGCCCTCGCCGACTACCTGCAGCACGGCGGCTACGACCGCCACCTGCGCAAGCTGCGCCATCAACTGGAAACCCAGCAGGCATCGATGCTGGCCTCGGCAGCGCGGCACTTTCCAGCGGACACGCGAGTCACCCGCCCGAGCGGTGGCTATTTTCTCTGGTTCGAATTCGCCAAACGGGTGGATGCGTTGCAGCTGTTCCGCCTGGCGCTGGCCCAGGGCATCAGCCTGGCACCGGGGCCGATCTTCTCGGCAACCCGCGGCTTCGGCCATTGCGCAAGGCTCAACCACGGCCACCCCTGGAGCACGCAGAGTGAGCAGGCCATGGCGACGCTGGGGCGAATCATCGATTCGTTCTGAGGGTGTGGCGAGCGCGGCGGGGTGAGGCGCAACGGTGCTCATCCCGGGCGGGATGAGCACCACAGCATCAGAGCTGGTCGCCCTGCAGGCCGGCGTAGAGGCGGGTCATTTCGTTCAATTGGCGGAACATCGACTCGGCGTTCACGGCGACGATGGTCGGCACGAAATCCTTGGAGGCGAAAGCCTTGGTCGCGAACTGCCAGCGCGCGTCGGTCTTGCGCAGCGCTACCGCGATCTCTTCGTTCGGCGCACCAGCGGCCTGCAGCTCCTTCATGATGCTGTCGAACTCCTTCACCGAGGCGTCGAAGTTGGCATCCAGGTTGGGCGCCTGCACGCCCCAGGCACGGGCCATGTAGAACATCGCGGTGCGCTGGGTGAGCACGCGGTTCCAGCCACTGCGGTTGATCGAGTGCGAAGCGGCGTCGCCGTTGTGCTTCTCGAACAGATCCGTGACGTGCTGAGTCTGCTTCACCAGTTCCTCGGCTTTGGCCAGTATCGCAGGCGCTTGTGCCTTGTCTGGCGTCGCGCTGACCATCGCTCGATAAGTACCCCAGATGACCTCGACCTGGCCCAGTGCAGCGCGGATTTCGTCGTTAGTGGGGTGGGCCTTGAGCTTGGCGTGATGATCCTCGAACCGCGCGATGCTGGTGTTGAGTTGTTTGGTGGCGTCATCGACCTTAACGTCGGAGCCGATCATCAGGTAATCCTTGGCCATGATCTGGCCCAGGCTGCGCTGCAGGCCAGCCATGTTCATTGCCTCCAGAGGCTTCATTTCAGCCCAGCTGGCGAAGCTGATCAGGCTAAGGCTCAGCAGGAGCGTTCCCATGCAACGTTTAATCAACTCGGTATCCTCATGCGCGCTAAGGGACGATCCAGCGATGCAAACACCCCACTGGAGAGCGGGGCAAGCGGCGATAGTCGACCTGAGTGAATACTGGAGCGCGGAGACAACCAAGGTTGCCAGTATTCCGACGCCAGCGATTGTTAAATTCTAATCCATACGCCCGTCGTTGACGTGTCGCTGGTACGCGATACATCACCATCCGGCGGGCGAACATGGAGATTGGTGACGCCCGTCACACTGGTCGGCTCCCACCAGCCTACTCCAGTACCTCGATACGCTCACTAGCCGGTTGGGGGCGGCCGAACAGATAACCTTGAAAGTGCGAGCAACCTTCAGCCTTTAGCTGTTCGAACTGTGCGTCAGTTTCCACACCTTCGGCAGTGGTTTTGATCAGCAGGCTACTACTCATCCCGGTGATGGCCCGCACGATCGACAGTGCCTCACGGCTTTCACCCATATCCTGAACGAAGGATTTGTCGATCTTGATCCGATCAAACGAGAAGGAGCGCAGGTAGCCCAGAGAAGAATAACCGGTACCGAAGTCGTCCAGGGCGATGCTCACGCCAAGGGCCTTGAGCGCTTTAAGGGTATCGATGTTGCTCTCGCTGTTTTCCAGCAACACCGATTCGGTGATTTCCAGCTCCAGGCGCTCGGGCTCCAGACCCGAGTCGGCCAGGGCCAGGCCAACTATTTTCACCAGGTCGCTGTTCTTGAACTGCACCGGCGACAGGTTGACCGCCACCGTCTGCTTGCCCGGCCAGCTTGCTGCTTCCTGACAGGCGAGGTTGAGCGCACGGGCGCCCACGTCGTGGATCAGCCCGGTTTCCTCGGCGATGGGAATGAAGTCCAGCGGCATGACCAGACCACTGCTCGGGTGATGCCAACGCATCAGCGCTTCGTAACCGGAAATCTGATTGCTGCCCTTGTCGATGATCGGCTGGTAATACAACTGCAGTTGCCCAAGGTGCAGCGCCGTGCGCAGATCCATTTCCATGGTTCGGCGCCGACGCGCCGCAGCGTCCAGCTCCAGGTGGAAGTACTCGTAGCGGTTGCGACCATTGCGCTTGGCTTCGTACAACGCCATGTCGGCGTAGCGCATCAGTTGATCGGCCTGCTGGTGATCATCCGGGGAGATGGCAATGCCGATGCTCACGCCGACCGAGAAGCTGTGGCCGTCGATCAGGAATACCGGCGCCACGGCGGCGATCAGCCGGTTGGCGGTACGCTGCGCATCCTCGGCGCTTTCCAAGCCGTTGAGCACCACCGCGAACTCGTCACCGCCTAGCCGCGCCAGGGTGTCGCGGTCGCGCAACACGCTTTTGAGGCGCTGGCCCAGAGAACGCAACAGGCGGTCACCAAAGGCGTGACCAAGGGCGTCGTTGATGTTCTTGAAGTTGTCCAGATCCAGGCAGAGAACGGCGGTCAGTTGCCCCTTCTCCTCCCCCTCACGCAGCGCTTCATGGAGCCGTTCACCGAACAGCGTACGGTTGGGCAGCCCGGTCAGGGCATCGTGATGGGCCATGTGGTGGATCTGTGCGTGGGCGGCGAGTTCGTCGGTGACATCCTCGGCGATCAGCAGCACGTAGCTGGTCTGGTACTCGATGCTGCTGCTCAGTAGCACGCGGGTGCGCAACATGCGCTGGCCCATCTGCGTATCCAGGCAATCTTCGGATAGATGAAGGGCATCGGTACGAATGCAGTGCTCCGTCTGCTGCCCGATGTAGTCGACGATGGCGGGCGCCAGGCACTGGTCAGCACGGCGACCGAGCATGTCCTTGGTGCTGCAGCCAAACAGCTTCTCTGCCTGTGGGTTGGCCAGCAGGATCTGCCGGCTAGTGGTGTCCTGGACGATGACGCTGGCCGGGATATTGGAAATTACCGAGTCGAGGAAGCGCGACAGCGAGGCCATTTCCTCGCTGTAGTTTTCCGCCAGTTCCTTGGCCTTGAGCAGCTCCAGCTCATTCTGCCGGCGCTCGGTGATGTCGCGGGTAATCTTGGCGAAGCCGATCAGTTGGCCGTCTTCATCGTGGATCGCATCGATCACCACATGAGTCCAGAATGGCGAACCGTCTTTGCGCAGGCGCACACCTTCAGCCTCGAAACGACCTTCGCTACGGGCAGTTTCCAGGCCTCTGGCGGGCAAACCGGCGTCGCGATCTTCCGGGGTGTAGAACACCGAGAAGTGCTGGCCGACGATTTCCTCGGCCTTGTAGCCCTTGGCCCGCTCGGCGCCGGCATTCCAGTTTTCCACGTGCCCCTGGGGGTCGAGCATGTAGATCGCATAATCGGTCACCCCCTGCACCAGCAGGCGGAAGCGCCGCTCCTGTTCGCGCTGCTCGATCTGCAACTGACGCTGCTCGGTGCAATCGCGAGTGATCTTGGCGAAGCCGATCAGTTGGCCATCGTCATCGCGAACAGCATCGATCACCACGTGAGCCCAGAATTCGCTACCGTCCTTGCGCAGGCGCCAGCCCTGAGCCTCGAAGCGCCCCGTATCACGGGCCTCCTGCAGGCCGCGATCAGGTACGCCGGCGGCACGTTCCTGCTCGCTGTAGAACACCGAGAAATGCTGACCGACGATCTCCGCTGCCAGGTAACCCTTGGCGCGCTGGGCGCCAGCGTTCCAGTTGGTCACCACACCCTCGGGGCTGAGCATGTAGATGGCGTAATCCACCACGCTCTGCACCAGCAGGCGATACATCACGTCGGCATTGGGGTTTGTGAGGAGCATGGCAGCAGTCCTGGGAAATCCTTGAAAAGCGCAACCCACGGCGTTCTCTCAGCCAGATGGAGCGTGCGCGAAAAGTCGTTCGAGCAACGAAGGAACCATCACTCCAGCTCGTTCGAAAGCCGCCACACGGTACCGATGGATGATTCGCTCACAGGCAAATTTGCCTCGGCATTTCCCGGTTCAGGGAATGACAATGAGTGTATCGGCAGGAGCGGATGGGGTATGAGCCGACTGTTTACCTGGCTCGAAAGGGCACGCAAGCTCGTCCACTCACTGGGCGTGGGGAGATTTTGCCGTGCAAGATGGCACTCTGCCAGCAAAATATGACTGAACGGTCAGTCTTTGCCGAGAATGAAGTAGCAGGGAGGTGCAGCATGCAGCCACCTCCCCCTGCTGCGGCAGGGGGAGGCGTACCGGTTCAAGGCGCCTTGTTGGCCTCGGCAGCCGCTTTACGCTTGGCCCGGCGGGAGAACATGTTGAGGCCTTCGATGATGGCGGAGAACGCCATAGCCGCGTAGATGTAGCCCTTCGGCACGTGGGCACCGAAACCTTCGGCGATCAGCGTCATGCCGATCATGATGAGGAAGCCTAGGGCCAGCATCACCACGGTTGGGTTGGCGGCGATGAAGCGCGCCAACGGGTTGGCCGCGACCAGCATCACGGTAACGGCTGCCACCACAGCGATGACCATGATCGGCACGTGCGGGGTCATGCCCACGGCGGTGATGATGCTATCGACCGAGAACACCAGGTCGAGCAGCAGGATCTGCACGATGGCGGCGCCAAAACCCAGGCTGGCGGCCCGGCCGACGAACATGTCGCCTTCCGGCTCCGGATCCATGGAGTGATGAATTTCCTTGGTCGCCTTCCAGAGCAGGAACAGACCACCGGCGATGAGGATGATGTCCTTCCAGGAGAACGCCTGGCCGAACAGCTCGATCACCGGCTCGACCAACTGGACGATCCACGCCACGGTGCCGAGCAGGCCCAGACGCAGTACCAGCGCCGCACCAATACCCAGGCGCCGCGCTTTGTCACGCTGATGCTCGGGCAGTTTGTTGGTGAGGATGGAAATGAAGATCAGGTTGTCGATGCCGAGTACCACTTCCATTACCACCAGAGTGGCAAGGGCGACCCAGGCAGTTGGGTCGCTAGCTAGTTGCAGGAGATAGTCCACGATCACGCACTTTATGGCTGAACAGAGCGCGCATTCTGTCCTGTTGCCGGAAGAACAAATATGACAATTTGCGACAAATCATTTCATTAGATTACCTCGCCACCAGCGCCCCGAAAGCGTGCACTGGCGGGGCCTCCACGGCTTTCACAGGGTGGTGGATACGAAGCGGCCAGGCAAGACCATGAGCGGTAGTGACGGCCATCGGAAATACCGCCTAGTAGCGCTACCTTTTCAACTACTGGCGCGCCAGCAATGCCACCACCGTCAGCGCCAGCAGCAGGCAACTGACCTGCCAGAACAACAGCGGGTTGCGCTCCAGCAGCGGCACCCGGCCACGGCGCAGCAGGGCCTGGCCGGGGTGGCGCAAGGCATGGGCAAATTCGTCAGGGTCGTCATAGCGCTTCAGCGGATCCGGGTGACAGGCCTTGCGCAGCACATCATCGAGCCACAGCGGCAGCTCGCGCTCTGGCTGGCCGAGCAGGGTGTAGCGCAGCCGCGCCTGGGCCGTGCGGGTTCGTGCCCGTGCCATGCCCGCTCCGTAAGGCAGCCGGCCAGTGAGCATCTGGTAGGCAATCACCGCCAGAGAGAACACGTCCGAGCGCACCGTACCCGGCTCGCCGAGCCAGTATTCCGGGGCACTGTATTGCGCGGTGCCGAGTATCGGGTCGTCCGTCTGGCGGCTGTCGATCTCCTGCAGGCCCGCCACGCGGGTGGCGCCGAAGTCGATGATCTTCACCGTACCGGTGGCATCGATCATCAGGTTGGCGGGGCGCAGATCCTGATGCAGCATTTCCAGGCGGTGGAAGGCACGCAGGCCACGGGCGACCTGCTCGACGATGCTGCGTACGGTCTCCAGATCCGGGCGCGGGTGATCGATCATCCACTGGGCCAGGGTCTGGCCTTCGATGAATTCGCTGACGCCGTACAGGAAGTTGCGCTTGCGGGTCGGCGCACAGGCTTTGAGTACGTGGGGGCTGTCGACGCGCCGGGCGATCCACTCCTCCATGAGAAAGCGCTCTAGGTAGCCGGCATCGTGCTGCAGATCCAGCGAAGGCGTCTTGATCACCACGGTAGCGCCGCTGTCTTCATCGGTGGCCAGGTACACGTGGCTGCGGGCGCTAGCGTGCAGCGGACGGACGATGCGGTAACCGTCGAACTGCATGCGCGCTTCCAGAATCGGCGGGCACGGCAGCTCGCCGAGCTTGTGCTGCAACTCGTCGGCCTCGGCGCGCGGCAGGCTGTCGACGCGTACCAGTTGCAGGGTCAGGTTGTCGTCGCTGCCATTGGCCAGCGCCTGATCGACGATACGCTGGGCAGCCAGTTGCAGGTCGTCGGCGTGCTCGGCGATGCAATCGGTCATGAACCGCGAATCGACGAATTCGTAGACGCCGTCTGTGGCCAACAGGAACAGGTCGCCGCTCTCGATCGCCAGCGCTTGGTAGTCGATCTCCAACTGCGGCTGGATGCCCAGAGCACGGCTCAGGTAGCTCTTTTCCTGGCCGACCCAGACGCGGTGATCCCGGGTCAGCGGCTCCAGAGAGCCGTCGCGCAGGCGGTAAATGCGTGTGTCGCCCACATGGAACAGGTGCGCGGTGGTCGACTTCAGCACCAAGGCGCTGAAGGTGCATACGTAGCCGCGATCCATGTCGTAGCGATGCTGGCCGCGCCGCGTCTGGGCGTGCAGCCAGGCATTGGTGGCGCTGAGTACACGGGTGACCGAGGTCTTCACGGACCAGGCTTCGCTGGTACTGAAATAGTCGGAGAGGAACGCCGCCACCGCCGTTTCACTGGCGATGTGGCTGACGTCACTGCTGCTGATGCCGTCAGCCAGGGCGATGGCGATGCCCTTGCTGCTCAGTTGCGGCTCATGGGGCACGCAGAGGCCATGAAAGTCCTGATTGCGTACCTTGCGGCCCTTGTCCGAGCACTGGCCGATGCTGACCTGCAGTTGGCTCTTCCTGCCCGTCCAGAGGTTTTCAGCAGCAGCGGCCATTGACGGTACTCAGTTGTAAGTGCGTTTGGGTGCGGTCTTGATGTGCGTGGTGTAGAGGGTCAGGCCGGTGAAGGCCAAGCCGCCAACCAGGTTGCCCAGCGCGGTGGGAATTTCGTTCCAGATCATGTAGTCCATCACCGAGAAATCGCCGCCCATGATCATCCCGAAGGGGAACAGAAACATGTTCACCACCGAGTGTTCGAAGCCCATGTAGAAGAACAGCATGACCGGCATCCACATGGCGATGGTCTTGCCGCTGACGGTGGTGGAGATCATCGCGCCGACCACGCCCATGGACACCATCCAGTTGCACAGCATGCCGCGCAGGAAAATGGTCAGCCAGCCGGCCGTGCCGAACTCGGCGTAGCCCAGAGTGCGCGACTCGCCGATGTGCGAAATCTTCTCGCCGATCTCACCCGCGCTGGTCGAGAAGCCATAGGTGAAGACGAAAGCCATCATCACGGCGACTGTCAGTGCCCCGGCGAAGTTGCCAGTGAACACCAGCCCCCAGTTGCGCAGCACGCCACCGACGGTGACCCCCGGACGCTTGTCGAGCAGTGCCAGCGGAGCGAGGACGAATACCCCGGTGAGCAGGTCGAAGCCCATCAGGTACAGCATGATGAAACCGACCGGGAAGAACGCTGCGCCAAGCAGCGGCGAACCAGTCTGGACGGTGATGGTGATGGCGAACACCGCCGCCAGGGCCAGAATCGCACCGGCCATAAAGGCGCGGATCAGGGTATCGCGGGTCGACATGAAGATCTTCGACTCGCCGGCATCCACCATCTTTGTGACGAATTCGGCGGGAACCAGGTAGGACATGGAGATGCTCTCTTTTCAGGTATGCAAACAGGAATGAGGTGTCGGGTGGGCCGGGACGCCTGACTGGCGCTCTTCTCGGCCTCCGCAGTAAGTCGTCGCGCGATCAGCCCGCCAGGCCGATTTCCACGGTGTCGCCATTGAGCCGCACCGGCCACACGCGCAGGCGCTGCTCCGGGTACTCGAGGCAAGTACCGTCAGCCAGGCGGAAATGCTGTTTGTAGAGTGGCGAGGCGATCACCAGATCACCCTTGATCTGGCCGATCAGGCCGCGGCCGATGACGTTGGCGCCGGATTTCGGATCGCGGTTTTCCACCGCGAACAGCTGCTCACCGGCTTCGCTGTGAGGTAGATGGAACAGGGCGATCTGCGCGCCCTCGAGCCAGGCCACCACGCCCGAATTGGCGACCAGATCCTGGCTGCTGCACAGCGGTTGCCACTCGGTGGCGGGAAGCGATTGGGCACGCACGGCGTTGGACTGGCTCATCAAAGCACCTCCTCGGTAACGGGAATCAGGTGGAGTTCACTGGCGGTCATGGGGCGGCGCTGGCCGCGTTCCTTGACGAAGTGGATGTCCGGGTCGGCGCGCTTGTCGTTGACGAAGGTGCGGAAGCGCTTGAGCTTCTCCGGGTCCTTGAGGGCACCGGCCCATTCGCACTCGTAGCGGTCGACCACCAGTTGCATCTGCGCTTCCAGCTCATTGCCCAGGCCCAGGCTGTCGTCGAGGATCACCGCCTTGAGGTAATCCAGACCGCCTTCCAGCGACTCGCGCCATACCGAGGTGCGCTGCAGCTTGTCGGCGGTGCGCACGTAGAACATCAGCACGCGGTCGATGGTGCGGATCAGCGCTTCGTCATCAAGGTCTGTGGCGAACAGCTCGGCGTGCCGCGGGCGCATGCCGCCGTTGCCGCACACATAGAGGTTCCAGCCCTTGTCGGTGGCGATCACGCCGATGTCCTTGCTCTGCGCTTCGGCACACTCACGGGTACAGCCGCTGACCGCGAACTTGATCTTGTGCGGCGAGCGCAGGCCCTTGTAGCGATCCTCCAGGCGCAGCGCCATGCCGACGCTGTCCTGCACGCCGTAACGGCACCAGGTGCTGCCCACGCAGGACTTCACGGTACGCAGCGACTTGCCGTAGGCATGCCCGGTCTCGAAGCCGGCGGCGATCAGCTCGCTCCAGATTTCCGGCAGTTCGTGCAACTGCGCGCCGAACAGGTCGATACGCTGACCGCCGGTGATCTTGGTGTAGAGGTCATATTTCTTCGCCACGGCGCCGATGGCGATCAGCCCGTCCGGGGTGATCTCGCCGCCAGGAATACGCGGCACCACCGAGTAGGTACCGTTCTTCTGCATGTTGGCCATGAAGGTGTCGTTGGTGTCCTGCAGCGGGATCAGCGACGGGTCGGTGATCGGCTGGTTCCAACACGACGCCAGGATCGAACCGACTGCCGGCTTGCAGATATCGCAGCCGGTGTGGCCGCGGCCGTGCTTGGCCAGCAGCTCCTCGAAACTGAGCACGCCTTCCACCCGGACGATGGCGTACAGCTCCTGACGGGTATGGGCGAAGTGTTCGCAGAGGCTCTTGTCGACCGCCACGCCGCGGGCGCTCAGCTCATGCTCGAAGACTTGTTTGAGCAAGGCGCTGCAACCACCGCAACCGCTACCGGCCTTGGTGATGGCCTTCAGCTCGCCGAGATCGGTGATGCCGGCGTCTACCTGGCAGCACACCGCGCCCTTGCTGACGTTGTGGCAGGAGCAGATGGTCGCGCTATCTGGCAACGCATCGGCGCCCAGGGTCGGCGCGCCGTCGGACAGCGGCAGGATCAGGCTGGACGGATCGGCCGGCAGCTTGATGCCGTTCTGGGCGTACTGCAGCAGGGTGTCGTAATAGCTGTTGTCGCCGACCAGCACGGCGCCGATGACGTGCTGACCATCCGGCGAGACCACCAGGCGGCGGTAGCTGGCATTGGCTTCGTCGATGTAGCGATAGCTCTTGGCGCCCGGCGTAGCGGCGTGGGCATCGCCGATGGAACCGACGTCGACGCCAAGCAGCTTGAGCTTGGTCGACATATCGGCGCCAGTGAACAGTTCGTGCTGCTCGCCGGCCAATTGCGCGGCGACGTTGCGGGCCATCGAATAGCCCGGCGCGACCAGACCGAAGACCATGCCATTCCAGGACGCGCATTCGCCGATGGCGAAAATTGCCGGGTCGCTGGTACGGCAGTCGTTGTCGACCACCACGCCACCGCGGGTCGCGATGTCGAGGCCGGCGGCACGGCCAAGGGCATCCTGCGGACGAATACCGGCGGAAAACACGATCAGGTCGGTTTCCAAGAATTCGCCGTCATTAAATTTCATCCGGTAGGCGTATTCCTCACCGATGACGATCTCCTGGGTAGCACGCGACAGGTGTACGCCAACGCCAAGGGCTTCGATGCGCGCCCGCAGTGCGTCGCCACCGTCGTTATCCAGCTGTACCGGCATCAGGCGCGGTGCGAACTCCACCACGTGGGCTTCCAGACCAAGTGACTTCAGCGCGTTGGCCGCCTCTAAGCCGAGCAGGCCACCGCCGACCACCACACCACGGCGGGCGTTGGTCGCGGCAGCGCGGATGCCGTCAAGGTCGTCCAGAGTGCGGTAGACCAGGCGCGAATTGCCCTCGGCGCCCGGAATCGGCGGCACGAACGGGTAGGAACCGGTGGCCAGCACCAGACGGTCGTAGCCGCGACGGCCCTTGATGGTGACGACTTCGCGGTTCTCGCGGTCGATCTCCAGCACCTGCTCGCCGAGGTGCAGGTGTACGCCATTGCGGGCGTACAGATCAGGCTCGCCCAGGGCCAGGGCTTCGGCATCCTTGCCGGAAAAGTACTCGGACAGGTGCACACGGTCGTAAGCGCGCTGGCTCTCTTCACCATACACGTGCACCTGATAGCGATGCAGGGCACCGCTGGCGATCAACTGCTCCACACAGTGGTGGCCGACCATACCGTTGCCGATGACGATCAGGTTCTCGCGCTTGATCGATGTGACGATGGAATTCATAGCCTGCCCTCTGTCTGCTGCGGTATCACGGTTTTCTGCAACGCAAAAAAAAGACGCCTGGAGCTGTTGTCAGCTTCAGGCGTCTTTGCCTTGGATTCAGTTATGTAGTTTTGGGGGATGGCGGGCCACATTGCCCAGGCTCATCACCGCTGGCAGCCGAAGCGGCCAGGGTGCCTGCACGGTCAGGCAGGTCACAGGGAGTGAATAGCAGGTTGCATGCCAACGTTTCGAGAAACGCTGCAGCTCAGCAATGGCGGGGAATTCAGACAGGGATGAAGACAGCAGACAGTTAAAACAGACACGGGCACAGCGAACCAAAATAGAGCATCACACCCTTTAACTCACCGTTTCAGGGCACGATCACGTAGCAGGACGGGCCGTACGGCGATCCGCTTCAGCGGTAGGGTGGGCTTTAGCCCACCTCCACTAAACTCCGGCCACATTCAGCGCTCCCAGGGCGGAGGCGGCTCGCTGTCCTTGGGCTCGTCCTCGGCGTTGAGCACGGCCTGGCGACGCGCTTCATCGGCCAGAGCGGCCTTGATCTCGCGCAGCACGGCATCGACGTCGGCGTCGTCCTCGGGGTCATCGAATTCACCGGTCAACACGCTATCGGGCGTCAGCTTGCCGTCTTCGTAGAGCGCCCACATTTCCTTGGCGTACTTGGTGAACTTGAGCTCCGGTGCGAACTGGCCGAAATAGGCGGCCATGTTGCCGACGTCACGTTCGAGCATCTTGAAGGCGTGGTTGTTACCCGCCGCATCCACCGCCTGAGGCAGATCGATGATCACCGGGCCTTCAGGGCCGAGCAGCACGTTGAACTCGGACAAGTCACCATGCACCAGGCCGGCGCAGAGCATCTTGACGATTTCGTCGATCATGAACGCGTGGAATTCGCGGGCGTCTTCGGGGTGCAGGTCGACGTCGTTGAGGCGCGGCGCTACGCCACCCTCGCCGTCACCGACCAGCTCCATGAGCAGCACACCTTCGAGAAAGTCATAGGGCTTGGGCACCCGGACGCCGGCGCTGGCCAGGCGAAACAGGGCCGCCACCTCGGCGTTCTGCCAGGCGTCTTCCTGTCCCTTGCGACCATACTTGGAGCCTTTGGCCATAGCCCGTGCATCACGGCTGTTGCGTACCTTGCGCCCTTCCTGATACTCGGCGGCCTGGCGGAAACCACGCTTGTTGGCCTCTTTGTAGACCTTGGCGCAGCGCAGTTCGGTACCGCAACGCACCACATAGACCGCTGCTTCCTTACCGCTCATCAAAGGGCGTATCACCTCGTCCACCAGGCCGTCTTCGACCAGGGGCTCAATGCGTTTTGGCGTCTTCATCAGCTTTTATCAGGGTCCTCAGTGGTCTATGCGGCCCTTTTATACGGCAATCCTGAGGCAGCGCCCAGCCTCTGCAGAAAATGCGCCGGCGCCGCACAGTTTGAAAGCGTGATTGGCACTGGCGTGGAACACGGCGACTGCGGACAATCACGACACTGTTACAGGAGGTGATCATGCCGCAAGAACGCCACTGGCGGGCTGTGTGCGAGCGCGACTCGACGCAGGACGGTCAATTCGTCTTCGCCGTGCGCTCGACCGGTATTTACTGCCGCCCCAGTTGCCCGGCACGCCGGCCGCGTCGTGAGAATGTCAGCTTCCATGCCACACCTGCGCAAGCCGAGGCAGCGGGCTATCGACCCTGCAAACGCTGCACGCCACAGGGCAGCAGCCCGGCCGAGCAACTCGATTCACTGGTGACAGCGGCCTGTCGCCTGCTCGATGAGGCCGACAAACCGCCAACACTTGTCGAGCTTGCTGCGCGCATCGGGCTATCCCCGTCACACCTGACCAGAGCCTTCAAAGCCCGCACCGGGATGACGCCCAAGGCCTGGGTCAGCGCCCGCCAACGTGAGCGCCTGGAACTCGAACTGCCCCAGGCGGATTCGCTGCTCGATGCTGCGCTGAACAGCGGTTACTCCAGTACCCGAGCGCTCTACGAACGAGCCGATGGCGTGAGCGCAGCCAGCCGACGCAAGGGGGCAGCGGGGGAACTGTTGCGCATGGCCGTGGCACCCTGCCCACTCGGCTACCTGCTGCTGGCGAGCAGCGACAAGGGCCTCTGCGCCGTATTGTTCGGCGGGTCCGAGAGCGCGGTGGAGGCGGAGCTGCGTCAGCGCTTTCCTGCGGCAACGCTGCAACGCGAAGACAGGGCACTGCAGGGATGGCTGAACGAGGTGCTGAGGCAGATAGAGGAACCGGCACGCGCTAGCAGCCTGCCTCTGGATCTACGCGGCACGGCCTTTCAGCAGCAGGTATGGCAAGCCTTGCGAGCCATTCCCACGGGACAGACACGCACCTACGGACAACTGGCCGCCAGCCTTGGCAGTCATCCACGCGCCATCGCTCGGGCCTGTGCCAGCAATCCACTGGGCCTACTGGTGCCCTGCCACCGCGTTACCTCAGCCGATGGCAGCCTCGGCGGCTACCGCTGGGGTGTGGCGCGCAAGGCCGCCTTGCTCAAGGCCGAAGCCGAGACGATCAGCCGCAAAGACCGATCGGGCAAGCTCTCCCCGTAGCCTGGCGTTAAGCGCAGCGATCCCCAGGACAGCGGCTCCCGCGTGTCGCTGCGCTCGACACGGGCTACGTTCTGACTGACTCAGCGCTCCAGAATCGCGGTAACGCCCTGGCCGCCTGCGGCGCAGATAGAGATCAGGCCGCGGCCTTCGCCGGCCACCGACAGCAGCTTGGCCAGGTTGGCGACGATGCGCCCGCCGGTTGCGGCGAACGGATGGCCGGCAGCCAGGGAGCTGCCCTTGATGTTGAGCTTCGCGCGGTCGATGCTGCCCAGCGGCTGCTCCAGCCCAAGCTTCGTGCGGCAATAATCGGCGTCCTCCCAGGCCTTGAGCGTGCACAACACCTGAGCTGCAAAGGCTTCGTGGATTTCGTAGTAATCGAAGTCCTGCAGGGTCAGGCCGTTGCGCGCCAACAAGCGCGGCACCGCATAAACCGGGGCCATCAGCAGCCCCTCGTGGCCTTTGACGAAATCCACCGCCGCCGCCTCGCCATCGCGCCAGTAGGCAAGAATCGGCAGGCCGCGAGCCTTGGCCCATTCTTCGCTGGCGAGCAGCACCAGCGACGCACCATCGGTCAGCGGCGTCGAGTTGGCCGCGGTCAGGGTGCCGCGCTGGCCACGCTCGAACACCGGTTTGAGGGTTGCCAACTTGGCCAGGTCGATATCGGGACGCAGGTTCTGGTCGCGGGTGAGGCCGAGAAACGGCGTCAGCAGATCGTCCTGCCAGCCTTCGGCATAAGCGGCGGCGAGTTTGCGATGGCTCTCAACGGCCAACTGATCCTGCTCGTCGCGGGGGATGGCCCAGTGTTGCGCCATCAGCTCACAGTGCTGCCCCATGGACAAACCGGTACGCGGCTCACCATTGCGTGGCAGCGAGGGTGCCAGGTGCCGCGGACGGATCTGCAGCAGCGCCTTGATCTTGTCGCCGGTGCTCTTACTGCGATTGGCTTGTAACAGGATCTTGCGCAGGCCCTCATTCACGCCGATAGGCGCATCCGAAGTGGTGTCCACGCCACCGGCGATACCGCACTCGATCTGCCCCAGCGCGATCTTGTTGGCGACCAGCAGTGCGGCCTCCAACCCGGTGCCGCAGGCCTGTTGCAGGTCATAGGCCGGCGTTTCGGGGGCCAGGCGCGAGCCGAGCACGCATTCGCGGGTCAGGTTGAAGTCCCTTGAGTGCTTGAGCACCGCCCCTGCGACTACCTCGCCGAGACGCTCGCCATGCAGGTTGTAGCGCTCGATCAGGCCGTCCAGCGCGCTGGTGAGCATGGCCTGGTTGCTGGCCGTGGCGTAGGCGCTATTGGAACGGGCGAAGGGAATACGGTTGCCACCAACGATGGCGACCCGGCGCGGCAGGCTCATGTACGGCTCCTTGCAGGTAATATTTTGCGGCACTTTGGTGTGCCGATTCACCGACTCGGTGGCCGGTCGTTGGGCTGCTGTCGATGCATGAAACGAGTGATGGCGTACAGTGGTCAACCTCTTTGAGTTTCTGCCCTGGAGTCTGTTCCATGTCTGATCGCTACCTCAACTTCGCCAATACGCCTACCGGACGCCGCCTGGTCGGCGCGCTCGGGCTGCCCGCTCCGCTGCCCCTGGAGCGCTGGGTAGCGGGCCGCAACAGGCCTCTGGAAGGTGCGTTGCTGATTGGCGGCGACGGCGAGCTGGGCGCTGCAGTGGCAGCCTTTGCCAGCCGCCTGACCGACGAAACCTTCGCCGCTCTCGATGACCAGTACGGTCTGCCGCGTTGGACCGCCGAGCACGGCCCCAAGCTCAAGGGACTGGTGTTCGATGCCAGCAGCCTGAAACGCTTCGAGGAGCTCGACGCCCTGCGCCAGTTCTTCCAGCCTGCACTGAAGAACCTGGGTCGTTGCCCGCATGTCGTGGTGCTCGGTCGCGCGCCACAGACGCTCGACGATCCCCAGGCGTCCAGCGTGCAGCGTGCTCTGGAAGGCTTCACCCGCTCCCTGGCCAAAGAGATCCGCCGAGGCGGCACCGTGCAGCTGCTGCATGTCGATCAGGGCGCGGAGTCCCAGCTGGAAGGCGCGCTGCGCTTCCTGCTCTCCCCCAAGAGCGCCTATGTCTCCGCCCAGGTGCTGCGCCTGCAGCCCTGTGCGCAACAGGTCAACGACTGGACGCGCCCACTGGCCGGCAAAACCGCATTGGTCACCGGGGCCAGCCGCGGCATCGGCGCCGCCATCGCCGAAACCCTGGCCCGTGACGGTGCCGAAGTTTTGTTGCTGGATGTACCGCAGGCCAAGGATGCTCTCGATGCCCTGGCCTCGCGCCTTGGTGGGCGCAGCCTGGCGCTGGATATCTGTGCCGACGACGCGCCCGCCAAACTGCTCGAGGCCCTGCCGCAAGGTGTGGATATCGTCGTGCACAACGCCGGCATCACGCGCGACAAGACTCTGGCGAAGATGAGTGAAGAGCTTTGGGAGTCGGTGATCGACGTCAACCTGCGCGCACCGCAGCGGCTCACCGAGGCCCTGCTGCAGGCCGGTGCCTTGCGTGATAACGGACGGGTGGTGCTGATCGCCTCGCTGAGCGGCATCGCCGGTAATGTCGGGCAAACCAACTATGCAACCAGCAAGGCCGGGCTGATCGGCCTGGCTCAAAGCTGGGCGCCGTCGCTGGCCGAGCGCGGCATCAGCATCAACGCTGTGGCACCGGGCTTTATCGAAACCAGCATGACTGCCGCCATCCCCTTCACCATCCGCGAGGCCGGGCGGCGCATGAATGCCATGAATCAGGGCGGCCTGCCCCAGGATGTCGCCGAAGCCGTGGCCTGGTTCGCCCAGCCCGGTTCCGGCGCCGTCAGCGGCCAGGTGCTGCGGGTGTGCGGGCAGAGTCTGCTGGGGGCCTGATCAGGAGGCACCGCGGTCGGTTGCCGGCAACCGACCGCGGCGGCGAAACTCCACCGGTGTCTCACCGACCCAGCGCTTGAACGCGCGGTAGAAGGTACTTGGCTCGGAAAACCCGGTGCGCTCGGCGATCAGCTCGATGCGCTCGTCGGTCTCCAGCAACAGGCGCTTGGCCAGGTGGCTGCGACGGTCATTGACCATGTCGTTAAAGCGCACGTCCGCCTGTGCCAGCTGCTCGCGTAAACGTCGCGCCGGCATCTGCAAACGAGCGGCAACCTGCTCCAGGGTGGCGCCGTCGATAAGGAGCTGATCGATGAGCTCACGCACCTGGCTCACCAGATCCAGGCGCGCCTCACCCAGCGAGCGTTGTAACAACGGGTTGAGCAGGTACGACAGTTGCGGCGCATCCGTGATCGACCGCATCAGGGCACAGCCTGAAGGGAAATTGCATGCATGCTGGACTCTTCCTTGCCTGACTGGATGACAACAAGCGTAGGCGGCTTTAGCGATCCGCGCCCGGCTCATGCCCAGCGGGCACCAATCCATGCTGGCTACTGTCCCAAATCTCGGCGAAAGTACGCTGAATCTCATTCTGCACTGGAGCGCACGATGGCAACCGAATGGCTCGATCTGCACACCCCACCAGCCCTGCCCGGCCTGCTCCTGCGCGCGGCGATGCGTCGTGGTATCACCGGCAAGGTGCTACCGCACCGGGGGCTACGCTGTCAGGTCAGCGTCGACACCAACCACTTGGCCCGCTACCGCGAACTGTGCGGGTTCACAGACGATGCCAGACTGCCGGCCACTTACCCTCATGTGCTGGCTTTCGCGCTACAGATGAAGCTGCTCACCGAGCCCGACTTTCCCTTTCCGCTGCTCGGCCTGGTGCACCTGGAAAATCGTATCCGGGTGATTCGCCAACTCGCGGGGCTCGGCCCCTTCACCTTGAGCGTGGAAGCCAGCAACCTGGTGCCCCATGAGAAGGGCGCGGTGTTCAGCGTCATCACCCGCCTTGAGGATCAACTCGGCCTGCTCTGGGAAGGTGACAGCCGCCTGCTCTGCCGTGGCATGAAGCTGGATGGCCCGACGGTTGGCCGCAGCGACCCTGCCAGCCTGCCGATGGACGAACTGACGCAATGGCAGGCGCCCGCCAATATCGGCCGTCGTTATGCGCGGATCTCCGGCGACTACAACCCCATCCACCTTTCGGCACTGACCGCCAAGCCCTTTGGCTTCCCGCGCGCCATCGCCCATGGCTTGTGGAACAAGGCGCGAGCCCTGGCGGCGTTGCAGGCGCATCTGCCCGCCTCTGGCTACAGCGTCGAAGTGCGCTTCCAGAAGCCGGTGCGGCTGCCGAGCAGCGTCCGTATGCGCGCCAGCCTGCCCGCGGCAGAGGGCCAGTTCGATTTGCAGGGCAAAGAAGATGTGCCACATATGGTCGGCTACTGGCAGGTCATATAAGCGTCGTGAAAGAATGCGCGGCTACCGCCTAAGGTCACCGCATGAACATCGCCGAACTTACCGCTCGCCTGCACGCCATTCGTGATCGCAACGACTGGCAACAATTCCACGCCCCGAAGAACCTGGCCATGGCCGCCAGTGTGGAAATGGCCGAGCTGGTGGAGATCTTCCAGTGGCTCAGTGAGGATCAGTCGCGCAGCCTGCCGGCTGACAAGCTCGAACATGCTGGGCAGGAAGTCGGTGACGTGGTGCTTTATCTGCTCCTGCTGTGCAGCGAGTTGGGCCTGGACATGGAACAGGTAGTCCGTGCCAAGCTGGCCGACAGCGAACGGCGGTTTAGCTGATGAGCGACCGTCACTTCGACGAACTGGCGACCCGCTTCGCCGAGAAGATCTACGGCGGCGCCAAGGGTGCAATCCGCCTCGCCGTGCTGCAGGCTGACCTCACCGAGGCACTCCCGGAACGCCCACTGCGGGTGCTCGATGTCGGCGCCGGGCTTGGCCATATGGCTCTGTGGCTGGCGCAGCGCGGCCATCAGGTCACCCTCGCCGAGCCTGCCGAACCGATGCTGGCCGGCGCCCGCGCGCGTTTCGCCGAAGCGGGTGCCGAGGCAACCTTCATTCACGCGCCGTGGCAAGAATTAGCGGGCCGTTTCGAAGCGCCCTTCGACGTGGTCATCTGCCACGCGGTGCTCGAATGGCTGGCCGAGCCAGCCGCCATCCTCCCGGCCCTGCATGGCCTGACCGCGGCGGATGGCTGGCTGTCTCTGGCCTTCTACAACAAGGACGCGCTGATCTACCGCAACCTGCTCAAGGGCCACCTGCGCAAGTTGCGCAAGGACGAATTCGCCGGCGAAAAGCAGAGCCTGACGCCGCAACGCCCCCTCGATCCGCGCGAATTGAAGTCGCAACTTGCCGCTCACTGGCAGGTCGAACAGGAGAGCGGCGTACGGGTCTTTCATGATTACATGCCTCGGGAATTCCAGGCCAAGGCCGAGCTCGCCGACTTGCTGGAAATGGAATTGGCACACCGTCGTCACCCGGCATTCGCCGGACTCGGACGCTACCTGCACTGGATCTGTCGGCCACGCTGAACGCCTGCTCTGCCAGGAGAACCGTCATGAAACGCATCGCGCTGTTGCTGCTCACCACTGCCCTGGCGGCCTGCCAGAGCCAGAACCCGTACACCACGGATTCAGTACCAATACCGCCGGCCCCGCCCGGTGCGGCCAACCATTTCGACCGTAGCGCCTACCCCGCCGCGCCGCGCGACTACGCGGCCTATCGCAGCTGGGCCTGGCAGCAGCGCCCGGCGGGCAGCGCCTGGGCCAGTGCGGATCTGGTGCAGGACGCCCTCAACAATGCCCTCGATCAACGCGGCTTACGCCCCACCCAGGGCAATGCCGCTGCCGACCTCAAGGTGCGCACCGATACGCGCCTGGAACGCCGCGTACGTCAGGTCGCTGACAGCTACGATCCCTACTATGGAGGTGGCTATGGCAGCTACGGCAACCGCGGTTATTACGGCAACGGTGTTGGCGTGGGCGCCCGCGTTCCGCTGACTCGCAACTATGAAGAAGAGGTCGTGGTGGTGCGTATCGACTTCTTTGACGGCCGCAGCGGAGAACAGGTGTGGAGCGGCCAGGCAGAAATGCGCAGCAGCGGCAGCCAGGCGGAACGCGCCGAGGCCCTGCGCAAGGCGGTAAGCGACGCACTGGGCGAATATCCGCCGGCATGACCCTCGATGTCTGACTGATTCAGGAGAACTCTTATGCGCCGCCTGCCTTTGCTACTGATCCCCGTCCTGTTGCTGCTCGGCGCCTGCCAAAGCCAGCAAATCAACCGTGACTTCGATGCCAGCCGCGACTTCGCCGGCTACCGCAGTTGGAGCTGGCAGGAACCGGCCGTGCAGTACAAGCCCGATGATCCACGGATTCGCAGCGACCTGACCGAGCAGCGTCTGCGCGGCGCAGTGGGCGATCAGCTCGACCAGCGCGGCCTGCGCCCTGCAGCGGCTGGTGCCGCGGGGGATCTGCGCGTACAGGTGTGGTTGATCGTCGACCAGCGCCAGCAGCAGGTCAGCACCGGCTTTGGTGGCGGTTTCGGCGGCTACTGGGGCAATTACTGGGGCGGCCCGGCCTACAACGAAACCCGTACCGTCGATTACAAGGTCGCCACCGTGCAAATCGACCTGTTCGATGGCAAGGACGGCAAGCTGGTCTGGCGCGGCAGTGACGAACGCATCATGCGCAACGACGAGGGTAATCCCGCGCAGCGCGAGACGGTAATCCGTGAAACCGTGGGGCGGGTGCTGAGCCAGTATCCACCGCGCTAGGAGAGCCGACGAAGTAGGGGCGGCGAGAATATTCCATTGTAGGAGCCCCGCCCCCAGGGCGAATCATGCGGGCAGCACCGATATGGCGATGAAGCTGCCGTCGATTCGCGCCGGGGCGACGCTCCTACAAATGCTCGGCGCGGCGGCTGCTAACCACGGCCGAAGCGATAGAACAGATTGGGTTCGCTGACGATATACAGATTGCCTTCATCGTCGAAGGTCATGCCTTCGCCCTGGGGCACCGACTTGCCGAGGCCGGCAAAGTCACTGTCCAGGGTGCGGAAACCGACCAGCTCGCCGGTCTCGCCGTCCAGTTCCATGATCCGTTTGGACTCGTCACTGAGCAGCGCCAGGTTGCCGGTGTGCTCGTCGAAGTGCACCGATGACAGGTCGGACGCGAATACCGAATCGCGAATCCAATCGTCGTGGTCGATGATTTCCAGGCCGAAGTTACCGTTCACGCTGCTTTTGAAACCGCGGATTTCGTAGAGCTTCATGGGCGAATGCTCCTTGACCACGAACAGCCGATCCCGCGCCCGGTCGTAACCCACGCCTTCGAAGCCCTGGTTGCCGTCACGCTGGATGCCCAGGGTCAGAGCGCGATAGTCCTCACGGAACAAGGCGCCAGAGCGTTTCGGCACCGGCACCACCACCAGCGCGTGCGAGCGCTCTTCGGCGAGCAGCAGCATGCCATCGCCCAGGTAGGTCACGCCCTCAACATCGCTAAAGCCGCTCAACGGGTAACGCGCCAGCACTTCGCCGTCCTTGCTCATGGCCAGCAGCTCTTCGGGATTATTGAGCACCGCCCACAACTGGTCGCGTTGGTCGTCGTAGCTCAAGGCCGAAAGGTTATCGCTTACGCCGCTGACTACCTTGGCATCGATCTGAACCTTGTACTTATGGGAAAACAGGCTGTTCGGTGCCCATTCCGAGACCGCCGGGGTGGTCAGCCAGTAATAAAGACGGTCGTCCAGGTGCAGAGCCCGCATCTGATAACCAGCAACGAGCAGGATCAGCAACAGCAGCCACGCCCATGGGCGCAGAACGGGCAGCCGGGAAAAAGCCCGCTTGGCAGCAGATATCATGGCGATTCTCGTGTTCAAATGCGGGCAGTGTGCCCAAGGAATGTTGCAATCTGTCGGTACGGCAGACCGCATCATGAGAGGTGTACGGCGCGGCTAAGTTCCTAGACACCCGGCAGTCAGGGTGTAATGGCCTTACACATTGATTACACCGCGTTACGGTTTACCCGGCATTCGAGACCGTGCAGACTGCCTGCGCAGACAGAACAGATTCACGGAGAAAATCCCCACGCGCCGTTGTCCTAGGCTGTAGCGGCCCTCCTCCCACCGCACCAAGGCATCCGCCCTCGAGACCGTTCATGCAGATCGGCCGGGAACCGAAGGAGAAACGCTTGGCGACCAGCGAAACCATCACCTCATTGAGCAGCGCGATCGCCAACTGCGCCAAAGAACCCATCCATATTCCCGGCAGCATTCAGCCTCAGGGATTCATGGTGGTGTTCGACAAGCAGGCGCTCACGGTGCTGCAGGTGAGCGAGAACGTCGTCGAGTGGCTGGGCCTCGAGCCGGATCACCTGCTGGGCCAACACCTGAACAGGCTGCTCGAAGACAGCGACTCGCTGACCGAGCGCCTGGCGCAGTTGTCCCACGATGAAACTACACCGTTTCACATCGGCGATGTGCGCTTCCGCGAAGGCAGCCGCAGCGGCCAACTGACCGCCATGATGGCGCACTGCTACGACAGCGTGCTGATTGCCGAATTCGAGCCGACCAGCAATGTGGTCGCGGCTTACAACAACCTCTACCCGATGGTGCGCACGTTCATCGGCCATCTGCAGGACGCCGACAGCGTCGATGAGTTGTGCCGCCTGTCAGTGGACGAAGTGAAACGCATCACCGGGTTCGGCCGGGTCAAGGCTTATAGCTTCGATACCGAGGGTAATGGCCTGGTGCTTGCCGAACGCGTCGATCCTGATTACCCCAGCTATCTGGGCCTGAGCTTTCCCGCTGCGGATATCCCGCCCCAAGCGCGCGCGCTGTACGTGGGCAATCGCATCCGCGTGATCGAAGACGCCAACTACCAGCCTTCCGCCCTGCGCCCGTCGCTCAACCCGCAGACCGGCAAGCCGCTGGATCTCAGCTATGCGGCCCTGCGCAGCGTGTCGCCGGTGCACCTGCAGTACATGCGCAACATGCAGACCATCGCTTCGATGTCGATCTCCATCGTGGTCGAAGGGCAGCTCTGGGGGCTGATTTCCTGCCACCACGCGCATGCGCGCCCGGTCGGCTTCCAGACCAGAACGGCCTGCGAGCTGCTAGGCCGCATGTTGTCGCTGCAGATCGAAGCGAAGATCGCACAGGCACGCACCCAGCACCTGCTGCAATTGCGCCAGTACATCGTGCAGATGCTCTCGGCCATGGCCGACCGCGACAGCGTCAGTGAAGGCTTGCTATCGCTGCCCGATACCTTCCTGAACTTCGTTCAGGCCAGCGGTGCAGCGATCATTTCCTCATCACGTTGCGACCTGCTCGGGCAAACGCCGCCCCGCGATCAAGTCAACGCACTGGTGCAGTGGCTGGGTGCCCGCAACGGTGAAGAGCTGTTCCAGACCGACAACGTCAGCCGCGATATTCCGGAGCTTCCGGGGCTCGCCAAACATGTCGGCGGCGTGCTGGCAGTGGCCATTTCCGAGCTGCACTCCCATTACCTGATCTGGTTCAAGCCGGAACAGACGCGCATCGTCAACTGGGCGGGCAAGCCTGAGAAATCCATCAGCGCCAGCGGCGCGCTCAACCCGCGCAACAGTTTTGCGCGCTGGCAGGAAGATATAAGCGGCTTTTCCACGCCCTGGCATCCACAGGAGCCGGAAAGCGCCCTGGAGCTGCGCAACGCAGTACTCGGCATCGTACTGCGCAAGGCCGAGGAAATGGCCCAATTGGCCAGCGACCTGAAGAAATCCAACAAAGAGCTGGAAGCGTTCTCGTACAGCGTGTCCCACGACCTGCGCGCACCACTGCGGCATATCGCGGGCTACGCCGAGCTACTCGGTGACTTCGAAGGCCCCAAACTGTCAGAACGCGGCGTGCGCTTTCTCGAGCACATCAGCGAGTCGGCACGCTTCGCCGGCACCTTAGTGGATAACCTGCTGAGCTTCTCGCAGATGGGCCGCTCTGCATTGCGCTTCTCCGACGTCAACCTGCAGGCTCTGGTCGACTCGATTCGTGAAGAGATGAAGCCCGACTACGAGGGGCGCAACCTGGAATGGCACGTGCAGCCACTGCCAGCCGTGATCGCCGACGCGGTCTTTCTCCACTTGGCGCTGCGCAATCTGCTGGCCAATGCCATCAAATACAGCCGAGATCGCGAGCAGGCGGTGATCGTCATCGGCGCCCATGAGGACGACGACGAGGTCGTGGTGTTCGTGCGCGACAACGGGGTCGGCTTCAACATGGAGTACGTCGACAAATTGTTCGGGGTTTTCCAACGCCTGCACCGCATGGAAGAATTCGAAGGTACCGGCATAGGCTTGGCCAGCGTGCGACGTATAATCGAGCGACACGATGGCCGGGTCTGGGCAGAGGGAACTGTCGATCAAGGGGCTACCTTTTATTTCGCCCTACCCAAACGTAACCACCCCGCTGCTTAGATGACGGGAAGAGGACTTGAATGCTAAAACCGATTCTGCTGGTCGAAGACAACCCCCACGATCTGGAACTGACCCTGATCGCCCTGGAGCGTAGTCAGCTAGCCAATGATGTAATCATCATGCGAGACGGCGCAGAAGCGCTGGATTACCTGTTTCGCCGTGGCGACTACGCCGACCGCCTGCCCGGCAATCCGGCGATCATGATGCTCGACCTCAAGCTGCCCAAGGTCGATGGTCTGCAAGTGCTGGAGACCGTTCGCGAATCGCCTGAATTGCGCAGCATCCCGATTGTCATGCTCACCTCATCGCGTGAAGGTCCGGATCTGCAGCGAGCTTACGAATTGAACGTGAACGCTTACGTGGTCAAGCCGGTCGAATTCAAGGCATTCGTCTCCGCTATCTCCGATCTTGGTATTTTTTGGGCAGTACTCAACGAGCCGCCTCCTGGTTCGCTGCGCCTGCACCGACGCAACGCAGAGACCGATCCGGAATCTGGCAGCGATTGAAGACCAACACGGTTTCGCTTGAAGCGCAGGCCTAATCCAGACAGTAACTGATGACCTTTCCATGCCGCTCGAGCCTCTGAAACTGCTGTTTATCGAAGACAGTCCGCGTGATGCGGAACTGGCCCTGCTGACACTGGAACGCAATGGGCTGGTCGTCGACAGCACCTTGGTCTATGACCATCAAGCGGCCGAACTCGCACTGCAGAAAGGCAGCTTCGATCTGATCCTTTCGGACTATCTATTACCCGGCTCCTCAGGTGCCCAAGCGCTGGAAGTTGCACGCCGGCTGGCACCGCGAACGCCCTTCATCTTCCTGTCCGGCATGTTCGGTGAAGAACACGCCGTAGAGATGATGCGCCTGGGCGCTGTCGATTACGTCCTCAAGCAGAACCTGCCCTTCTTGCCCAAGGCCGTCGACCGGGCCATGGCCGAGGTCAATGAGCGCCAGGAACGCCGGCGTGTCGAAGACACGCTGCAAGCCGTCGAAGCACGCGCTCGAATGGCCATTGGCGCAGCACGCATGGGCATGTGGGATTACGTACCCGCGACCGACAGCATGATCTGGGACGAGCGCTGCAGGGCACTCTATGAGCTGGATGCCGATGCTGACGTCGGCATGGCGATGTTCTACGAACGCTGCCATGCCGATGATCGCCTGCAACTGCGCAAGCAAGTCGCCGAAGCGTTGTCCAAAGACACCGGCAACGAGTTCCAGGCTGAATTCCGCCTGCCGTTGAGCAATGGCAGCGAACGCTGGATTTCCGCCCGTGGCCAGGCCTTTTTCGATCAGGGCACCTGCACGCGTTTCCTCGGTGTGCTGCACGACATCACCGAACAGAAGCAGGCCAACGAAGCCCTGCTGCGCCTCAACGACATGCTCGGCGAGCGCGTCGAGAAGCGCACCCGCGAGCGTGACCGCAACTGGGAATTGTCACGCGATTTGCTCGCCGTACTGCGTTTCGACATGCACCCCAGTGCACTCAACCCGGCCTGGGAGCAAACCCTCGGCTGGTCACGCCAGCAACTGACCCAAGGGCCGCTTTGGGAACTGGTGCATGCCGACGATCTCACCGCAACGCTGATGCAGATCGAGCGGGTCACGTCGGCAAATGTCTCGGTGCGCTTCGTCAACCGCATGCGCCACGTTAGTGGTGACTACCACTGGTTGTCATGGATTCTGGTTCGTGACGACGACTTACTCTACGCCGCCGTGCGCGACATCACTCATGAGCGTGCCGTGGTCGAGGAGCTGGCCTCCACCAACCAGCAACTGCGTGAGCAGATCGACGAGCGCGAGCGCGTCGAGGCGACCTTGCAGCAAATGCAGCGCCTGGAAGCCGTCGGCCAGCTCACTGCGGGTGTGGCCCACGACTTCAACAACCTGCTGACGGTGGTACTGACCAGCACCAGCTTCCTGATCCGTGACCTGGAAAAGGGCAATCTGGACAAAGCTCGCAGCCGCCTTCAAAACATCACCGACGCCGGCGAACGCGGCGCCAAGCTCACCGGCCAACTGCTAGCTTTCTCGCGGCGCCAGCGTCTGGTACCGGAAGCGGTCAATCTGGGCGAAACCGTCCACGGCATGCTGGAACTGCTCAAGAGCACCCTGGGCGGCAGTGTGCTGATCGAAACCACCACCGAGCCAGGCCTGTGGCACGCGCGGGTCGACCCGACGCAGATCGAACTGATCATCCTCAATCTGGCAATCAATGCCCGCGATGCAATGGCCGTGGGCGGCACGCTGCGCCTGAGCACTAGTAACGAGGTGATCAGCCAAGCGCCGCAGCGGCCGGAAGACCCTGAAGCAGGGGAGTATGTAGTGCTATCGGTGCAGGATTCCGGCAGCGGCATGAGCGAAGCGGTACTGGCCAAGGCCTTCGAGCCGTTCTTCACCACCAAGGAAATTGGCAAGGGCTCAGGCCTCGGTCTGGCTCAGGTATTCGGTTTTGCCAAGCAGTCCGGCGGCGGTGCACGCATCCTTACGGAAATGGGCGCAGGCACCACGGTCAAGGTTTACCTCCCGGGGCTGCGCGACATCATCAAACCAATCGACGAAATATCCAGCCAACCACAGCCCAACGCCGAGTACGGTGCACAGCGCACGATCCTGCTGGTCGACGATGACCCACACGTGCGCGAGGTCACCGCCCTGACCCTCGACGCGCTGGGTTACCAGGTGCGTGAAGCCAACAGCGGCGCCGAAGCCCTGAGCAAGCTTGATGAGGGAATTGACCTACTGTTGGCTGATTTCGCCATGCCCGGTATGAACGGCGCCGAACTGGCCCAGATTGCTCGCCAGCGCTACCCGCAGTTGCCCGTAGTGTTCGTGACCGGCTATGCCGAACTGGGCGGGCTGAATGACGACGAAGACTTTATTGTGCAGAAGCCTTACCGCAGCGAAGAGCTGGCGGAAAAATTGCAGTACGCCTTTGCTAGCAAAAAAGCCACTTGAAGCAAGCGCGCGGCCCGCGGAAAACACCGCGATAGGCCGCGTCAAATCAACGGCTCATGCAAGTGCTCAACCGTTACGTTAGCCTTCTCAGACTCTTGCTCGCGACCTAGATCATGCCCACAGAACCCTGCCTGTTTGCCGGCCAATCCGGTGACACCGTCGAGATTATCCGGCGCTTCGATTGGGCCGCTACATCGCTCGGCCCAATCCACCTATGGCCGGATGTACTGCTCAGCACCACGCGCCTGATCCTCTCCTCTCCCACGCCCATCGTTTTGCTCTGCGGCGAAGACGGCGTACTGATCTACAACGATGCCTACGCCACCTTCGCTGGCCTGCGCCACCCGGAGATCTTCGGCTTGCCGGCAGAAGACGCATGGCCGGAAATCGCCGACTGGAACCGCCATGTGATCGCCATGGGCATGGCCGGCAAGTCGATCTCCCAGGAAAACCTCTACCTGCCGCTGCGCCGCCCAGGCCTGCAGGACGATGCCTGGATGAACCTGTACTTCAATCCGCTGCTCGATTCCCAAGGCCACTCCCACGGCATGATGTGCATCGTCGTGGAAACCACCAGCCAGATGGTCGCCACACAGCAGCGCACCCAGGTTGCTGCAGAACTGCGCACCGCCAACGAGCGCATCGAGCTCGCCTTGAATGCCGGCGCAGTACTCGGTACCTGGGTATGGAACATCCCTACTGATACCGTCACCGGAGATGAACGCTTCGCACGTGCCTTCTCCACTGATCCGCTAGACGCTAGCAACGGCATGCCGCTCGGCCACTTTACCCCAGCCATCCACCCGCAAGACCGCGCACAGGTTCAGGCGCTGATCGAGCAGACCATGCAAACGGGCGGCGCCTACCGCGCCGAATACCGGATTATCCAAACAGACGGCAGCTACCGCTGGATCGAGGCCAACGGCCGCTGCGAACTGGCGGCAGATGGCACACCACTGCGCTTTCCGGGCGTGCTGATCGATATTGAAGAGCGCAAGCAAACCGAACTGGCCCTGCGCCAACTGACCCAGACCCTGGAGGAACGAGTCGGTGAAGCCGTACTGCAGCGCATTCAGGCCGAGGAGCAACTACGCCAGGCGCAGAAGATGGAAGCCATCGGCCAACTCACCGGCGGCATCGCCCACGACTTCAACAACCTGCTGGCCGGCATACTCGGCAGCCTGGAATTGATCCAGCGCAAACTACCGGCCACCGAAAACCCTGGGCTGGCCAAGTTCATAGAAGCCGCCATCGCCTCAGCCAACCGCGGCGCATCCCTGACCCATCGACTGCTGGCCTTTGCCCGGCGTCAATCGCTGGACATGCGCCCTGTCGAGGTCAACACCCTGGTACACGTCATCGAGGAACTGCTGGCCCGCACCCTTGGCGAGCAGATCAGCCTGGAGATTCACCTCGCCAATGATCTGTGGCTGACCCGCAGCGATGGCCACCAACTGGAAAATGCGCTGATCAACCTGGCCATCAACGCCCGTGATGCGATGCCAGACGGCGGCACGTTGCGCATCGAAACTCACAACACGCAACTCGATGAGGCCACCGCACAGAGTTACCAAGTGCCTGCTGGCGATTACCTGCGGCTCTCGGTCAGTGATACCGGCAGCGGCATGTCCCAGGAGGTGATTCGCCATGCCTTCGAGCCCTTCTTCACCACCAAACCCATCGGCAAGGGCACGGGCCTGGGTCTGTCGATGGTCTACGGCTTCGTGAAGCAAACCGGCGGCTACCTGCAGCTGGAAAGCCAGGTCGGGCGTGGCACTACCCTGAACCTTTACCTGCCGCGCCTGCATGTCGCGCCAGCGGTGCCAATCCAGCTTGCACCGCCGCAGGCGCCACACGGTACTGGTGAACGAATCCTGGTGGTGGAAGACGACACCGTGGTGCGCATGCTGATCGTCGAGGTGCTGGAAGAGCTTGGCTACCAGTTGCTCCAGACAGGCGACGCACAAAGCGCCCTGGGCCTGATGGAACAGCACCCGGCGCTCGACTTGCTGCTCACCGATGTTGGCCTGCCGGGCATGAACGGGCGCCAGCTCGCCGATGCAGCTCGGCAGGCTCAACCAAACCTCAAGGTATTGTTCGCCACCGGTTACGCTGAAGGCGCGCACGTGCACGAAGGCTACCTCGGCAACAACATGGAGATGATCGCCAAGCCGTTCTCGTTCGAGGCACTGGCGGGCAAGATCAAGGCGATGCTCGGCAACTGATCGCGCGTCGACTGGGCAAGGCCATGCGCAAAATCGTGGAACTCCACCAACACCTGGCAGCCCAATAGGCCAGCAGCTCGATTTTGTGGCCCGCCATCCCTGGCGGCCAACCTGCGGGCCGTCACAAGCGACATCAAACATCGCTGCCGGCCAGTTTTTGACTGCCTCTTCTATATCACCAGGAATGTCTCTATGCGCGTAGAAGGTTTTTTTGAATCCCTCGGTGAGGCATTCGGCTCGTTCATCCGCTTTATCGTCGATGCCCTGAGCGGCGTATTCAGCCTGCTAGGCGGCGCGGTTGCCGGCTTTATCGATGGCATGGCCGGTGCTCTGGGCGTTACCCCCTCTCTACTCAGCATCGCCGTACTGCTGATCGGTCTGATCCTGCTCTACAGTGCGGTGCGCTCGTTCATGCGTGGCTCAGTGATCGGCGGGTTGATCTGGCTGCTTCTTGGTCTGTGGCTGCTCAGTGGCCTGATTCGCTAAGCACCTGTTCAACGTTTGTACGCGTCGGCACTGCAGCGTTAAAAACAGGCCCTAAAGCACGGCGTGCTCTCTTCCAGACTCGATGAGCCGTGCCCTGGCGGCCTCTTGCATCCAAATGTTACAGCGGACGTGCTAACCTGAGCGGCCGTCGTTAGCCGCCTAAGTATTCCAATGTCCGTTCATGGTCAGTTGCTGCTGCGTCACCACACGCCCTTCATTCGCTTCTGGCTGGCGCGGGTATTCACCGCCAGCGGCTTTCAGATGCTCACCGTGGCCATCGGCTGGCAGATGTACAGCCTCACCGGCAACGTGCTCGACCTGGGCCTGGTCGGCCTGGTGGAGTTTCTGCCAAAGATCCTCTTCATCCTGCTGACCGGCCACGTCGCCGACCGCTTCGACCGCCGCAAGGTCGCGGCGCTGTGCCAGTGCGGCCAGGCCGTGGTCGCCATCACGCTGCTGATCGGTACCAGCACCAGCAGCCTGACCCGCGAGATGATTTTCATCATCGCCTTCATGATGGGTACGGCACGGGCCTTCGAGATGCCCACCACCCAGGCGCTGCTGCCTAATATCGTGCCGCCGGGCCTGTTCCCTGCCGCGGTGGCCGCATCCAGTTCAGCGATGCAGACTGCCACTATCGTGTCTCCCGCCCTCGGCGGCGTATTGTTTGCAGTGGCGCCAGCCTGGGTATATGGGCCCGCACTGGTGTTGTACCTGATCGCCATGAGCCTGATGCTCAGCCTGCCATCGCAACAGAAACCGCTGAAACAGAAAATCTCGGTGGAGTCCCTGCTGGCGGGTTTTCGCTTTATTCGCAGCCGCCCGGAAGTGCTCGGCGCCATTTCCATGGACATGTTCGCCGTGCTGCTCGGCGGCGCCACCGCGTTGCTGCCGGTGTTCGCCAAGGACATCCTGCTCACCGGCCCCTGGGGCCTTGGTCTGCTGCGTTCGGCGCCGGCAGTGGGTGCGCTGCTGATGTCGATCTACCTGGCGCGCCACCCCATCGAGCGGCGAGTCGGCCCGGTGATTCTCAGCTCGGTGGCGATCTTCGGCGTGGCAACAATCGGTTTCGGCCTTTCCACCTCGCTGTGGTTCAGCCTGGCGACGCTGGTACTGCTCGGCGCGGCAGACATGGTCAGCATGGTGATCCGTGGCGCCTTCGTGCAACTGCAAACACCAGACGAAATGCGTGGCCGGGTCGGCGCGGTGAACGGGCTGTTCATCGGCGCGTCCAACCAACTCGGCGACTTCCGCGCAGGCGTCAGCGCCGCCTGGCTGGGCACCGTACCGGCGGTACTGATGGGCGGCGTTGGCGCCATCGCCATCAGCGTGCTGTGGATCAAGCTGTTCCCGGCGCTTTCCACCCGTGACCATATGCACACGCCATTGGTGGAGAGAGAGAAAACCTAGGGCCATTACGCGGCAGCGCTTGCCCGCTCGACGCGCAGTGAATATTGCGCACGCCGGCTGACAGTGGCTTATCGCACCAAGAATGCGCGCTGGCGGCTGCACCGGACAATAATTGAAAGCGCTCTATCCGACACGATGTTCACCGAGCCCAGACGAGCAGCTATGATGCCGCGCTTGCGCGGATCAGCGGGGCGGCTGGCACATGATGTGCTTTGCTTGCCCTCTGCCATTCACCACGCGTCGCTGCCATCGGGAGCCCCGGCATGCTGGAAAGACTGTTCCAACTCAACGCACACAACACCACGGTTCGTACCGAGATTCTCGCTGGGGTCACCACCTTCCTGACCATGGCCTACATCCTGTTCGTGAACCCGAGCATCCTCGGCGAGACGGGCATGGACAAGGGTGCGGTGTTCGTCGCCACCTGCCTGGCGGCCGCCTTCGGCTCCGCCGTCATGGGCCTGATCGCCAACTACCCAATCGCCCTGGCGCCGGGCATGGGCCTCAACGCCTTCTTCACCTATACCGTGGTGCTGGGCATGGGCCACACCTGGCAGGTCGCGCTGGGTGCGGTGTTCCTGTCGGCGTGCCTGTTCTTTCTGCTGTCGATCTTCAAGATCCGCGAATGGATCATCAACAGCATTCCGCTGGAGCTGCGCTCGGCCATCGCCGCCGGTATCGGCCTGTTCCTGGCGCTGATCGCCCTGCAGAACGCCGGTATCGTCGCCGCCAACCCGGCGACCATGGTCGGCCTCGGCGACCTGGGCGCGCCCGGTGCACTGCTGGCGATTCTCGGCTTCTTCCTGATCATCGGCTTGGAAGCGCTGCGCGTCACTGGCGCGGTACTGATCAGCATTCTGGTGGTCACCGGGCTGAGCATTCTGCTCGGGGTCAGCGAGTTCGGTGGCCTGATGTCGATGCCGCCCTCCCTGGCACCGACCTTCATGCAGCTGGATATCGCCGGCGCGCTGGACGTCGGTCTGATCAGCGTGATCTTCGCCTTCCTGTTCGTCGACCTGTTCGACAACTCCGGCACCCTGATCGCCGTGGCCAAGAAAGCCGGGCTGATGCGCAAGGACGGTCACCTGCCGAAGATGGGCCGAGCGCTGATCGCCGACAGCACCGCCGCCCTGGGCGGCTCGCTGCTGGGCACCTCGACCACCACCAGCTACATCGAGTCGGCGGCTGGCGTCAGCGCTGGCGGACGCACCGGGCTGACCGCCATCGTGGTCGCCATCCTGTTCCTGTTCGCCCTATTTTTCGCCCCGCTGGCCGGCAGCGTGCCAGCCTTCGCCACGGCACCGGCGCTGCTGTTCGTTGCCGTGCTGATGGCCTCGGGTATGGCCGAGATCGAATGGAGCGACATCACCGTGGCAGCCCCTGTGGTGGTCACCGCCCTGGCGATGCCGCTGACCTACTCGATCGCTACCGGTATCGCCTTCGGCTTCATCACCTGGGTCGCCGCCAAGACATTGGCCGGGCGCTTCCGAGAGCTGAACGGGATGTTGATTGCGCTGGCCATCTTCTGCGTGATCAAGCTGGCATTGTTCTGAGATTTCGCCTCCGATCAGGCATTCGCTCATCGGTGGGCTGAAGCCCACCCTACGCCGCATCCTAGGCAATCCACCTGATCGTTCCCACGCTCTGCGTGGGAACGCCTCCCCGGACGCTCCGCGTCCCGCAGCGCAGATGATCGACGGGAACGGCACGCCGGCAGCGGAATCGCTACAATGGCGCCCCGTTTTCCTGCCGCACGAGTGACCGATGAGCCGTCCCGCATTCGACCCCGCCGCCTACGACGCCCAACTCGCCGAGAAGAAGGCCCGCCTGGTGGAGCTGCTGGCGCCGTTCGCCGCCCCGGAGCCCGAGGTGTTCGAGTCGCCACGCGAGTACTACCGCCTGCGTACCGAATTCCGCCTGTGGCGCGAAGCCGGCAGCGAGAATCGTCATTACGCGATGTTCGAAGCCGGCGACAAGCACAGCCCGATCTTCTTCGAAGACTTCCCCATCGCCAGCCTGCGCATCAATGCGCTGATGCCGCGCCTCAAGGCCGCCTGGCAGGCGAGCAACACGCTGGGCTTCAAGCTGTTTCAGGTGGAGTTCCTCACCACCCTGAATGGCGATGCGCTGATCACCCTGTGCTACCACCGCCCCCTGGATGACGCTTGGGAAGCCGCTGCCAAGGTGCTGGCCGAAGAGCTGGGCGTGAGCGTAGTCGGGCGCTCGCGGGGCAAGCGTATTGTCGTCGGCCGTCCTTATGTCGAGGAGCGCCTGGAAGTGGCTGGGCGTACCTTCCGCTATCGCCAGCCGGAGGGTGCCTTCACCCAGCCCAATGGCGAGGTGTGCCAGAAGATGCTCGGTTGGGCCTACGACGTACTCGGCGAGCGCGAAGACGATCTGCTGGAGCTGTACTGCGGCAACGGCAACTTCACCCTGCCGCTGGCCACTCGCGTGCGCAAGGTGCTGGCCACCGAGATCAGCAAGACCTCGGTCAATGCGGCGCTGGCCAACCTGGCCGACAACCAGATCGACAACGTCACCCTGGTGCGCCTTTCCGCCGAGGAATTGACCGAAGCGCTCAACGAGGTTCGCCCGTTCCGTCGCCTGGCCGAGATCGACCTGAAGAGCTACGACTTCAGCAGCGTGTTCGTCGACCCGCCCCGTGCCGGCATGGATACAGACACCTGCGAGCTGACCCGCCGCTTCGAGCGCATTCTGTACATCTCCTGCAACCCGGAGACCCTGGCGCAGAACATCGCCCAGTTGCACGACACCCACCGCATCGAACGCTGCGCGCTGTTCGACCAGTTCCCCTACACCCACCACATGGAATCAGGGGTACTGCTGGTACGTCGCGGTTAAGCCGGAAGCAGCCGGTGGATGCAGAGCTTTCTTTTTGTAGGAGGGGCTTTAGCCGCGAGCTTTTTATCAAGGCTAACAAAGAGCTCGCGGCTAAAGCCGCTCCCACAAAAGCAGCAGCGCTCTATGTCCGCTACCGCCTTGAAACAGCCATTTTAATGGCCCGTACGCTCTAGCGTGCGGGCCGTGAGCGCCTTATCAGCTCACCTGTTCCAACCACTTGTCCACATCTTTGCGGCTGATTTTCCCGTCGCTCTTGGTGTTGTTGGGGTGGAAGCGGATGGTGTCGAGGAATTCGAAGAACTCCTTGTTATCCATCAGGAACTGCACGGCCTCGATGTCTTCCTTGGAGTTGTCGAAGCGGTCGTCGCCCTTGAGCAGTTTGTTGAAGTCCTTGTCGCTGACGATATCGTCGCTGCCCTGCCACTGCTCCCAGTTGTCGACGATGCGGTCGATCTTGTCCTTGTTGTCGCGGTAGAACTCGGCGTCGAACTTGTCGCTGTGGGTGACCAGATCCTGCATGTTGTCGGTGAACCAGTCGTCGTCGATGCGCCCATCCTTCTCGACCTTCTCGGTGAATTCCTTGTAGTGCTCGGGCTGGGCCTCCCACACGGGGATGTCTTCGGGGTACCAGGCATCGAAGCGGTCTTCGTACTTGCCCTCGTAATAGTTGTACTCGTAGCCCATGTGCACCAGGTAGTTGAGCTTGTCGCCCCACTCCTTCTCGAGTACACCGTCGTTGCCCAGCTCGCGGAAGTAGTCGCGTACCTTCTCGACCGTCTCCTCGCTTTTCTTCAGGGCGACCACACCGCCGATGATGGCGCCGATGAAACCCAGTACCGCCCCCACACCGCCGGCAGCGGCGGCAACCACCCCGGCAACGGCCGCCGAACCGACGCCGATGGCTGCAGCCAGGCCGGCCCCGCCCATCACCAACCCCGCGGTGCCGCCAACCAGCTGCAGGCTCTTGGCGGCGAACTGTTCGGGCGTGCCACCTTCCTTGCGCAGCTTGTCGATGCCCATGCCGCCGAGTACCAGGTCGAGCACCCCACCCACCACGTCGGCAGCGCCGCCGATGGTCGACAGCGCACCACCCACCCAGCGCAGCCGATCGGCCTCGGGCACCTTGCTCAAATCCGGGTTCTTGTCGGTGATGTTGAGAAAGCTGGTGCGCGCCGCGTCACGCTGCTCCGGCGGCAGCTGTTCGATCAAGTCCTCGACTGCCGGCCGTGATTTGCGGGTGGTGTCATCGAACTCCTTCCAGAAACTGTCGGCGGTGAATTTCTCGCCCATGTCGAGCTGGGGCAGCTCCTTGAGGTTGTCGAGCTTCTGCTGCCTTTCCTTGAGTTCGATGGCGTCGGTTTCCGACACGTCCCTGGGTTTGAAGTGCTTGTCCCAGACGGTTTCCTTGAGGCTCTTGCCCAACCCCAGCGTATCGGCAATGCTCGGCTTGCCCGGGCTGCTCGGGGTGCGGAACAGCTCTTCATAGGCCCCGGTGACCATGGTGGCCATCGGCGAGATCATGCTGATGGTGGTCACGAAGTTCTTCGCCGCCTCGATGCGCTCGGCCGGCGTTTCGCCGAAGTTCAGCCCGCCATCGGAGAGCTTGTAGATCCCGGCGACCATCGAGATCAACCCGGCGCCGGAACTCAGTACCCCGGTCTTGCCTAGCTTGCCCAATACCCCGGCGACACCGTCGCGCTCGGCCAGGGGGACTTTCGCCACCGCCTTTTCGATCTTCTCGGCGGTGATGGCACCGGAATTCCCCGAGGGGTCGTTGATGCTCGCCTTGGCGCTGTCCTTGAGCAGTTGGGTCAGCGGCTCCCGGGAGTTTTCCGCGGCGGTGACCAGCTTCTGCTCCTCGGCATTCAGCTCGGGCTTGGCCTGGCCCTTTTCCTTGCCGCCGCCGAAGTAGTAGTTGTAGATGTCGGTACCGCGCTTGGTACCCAGCACCGAGGTCATCATGGTGGTCAGCAGCGTGGAGACCATGTCGGTGGTGGCCTTGTCGACGTTCTCCTCGCCGACGCCTTCGACACCATCCTTGTAAAGCTCGTTGAGCTGGTCGATGGGAATGCCGAACTTGAACTCGGTGTCGATCTGCGCCGCCAGCTCCGAATCGAGCAGGCTGAGTGACTGCATGTCGGCGGCGTAACGTGCCGCCGCGCCTTCGGGGTTGTCCTTCTCCAGCGCCTCGAGCGCCTTCTTGTACTCGGGGTCGCGCAGGGTCTCGGCCAGCTTGTCCTTGAAGCCGTCCTTGTCCTCGACCTTGTCGATCGCCTCCTTGAGAAAACGATCGTTGTCGGCGGCGATGTCCTCATCGGTCATCAATGCCAGCAGTTCCTCGCCGAGCTTGCCCTCGTCCACTAGCCCGCGCATTTCGGCCGGGTTCATCTCCTTGGGATCTTTGCCATAGCTGGTGGTGGTGCTGTTGAAGGCGCCGTTGGTGGTGCTGTAGGGCAGGTACTGGAAGCCGCCGCTGAGCATCGCCCGGGCTTCGAGCAGGCGCAGGTACTTGGCTTCCTTGGAGTCGGACGGCTTGTCCTTGTAGGCCTCCTTGAGATTGTCGTAATACAGCTCGCCAACGGTCTTGGCCTTGCCGTCCTTCTTCTCGCTGGTTTCGGCGAGCATCAAGTCGGTTTCCTTGGCGGGCGGCAGGTCGCGATCCTCGAATGCCTTGTCGACGGCGCCTTGCTGCTTCTCGGTCTGCACCCCGCTGAGGTTGGCAAAATGCTCCGGCGTGAGACTCTCGATGACGATGAACTTGCCACGCCGCGGCGTTTCCACGGCAAGCACGCCCGGCGCCAGGGTCTCCACCTTGGTGCCATCGGTGACCACCGGGATGTCATCCCGGGCACTCATCACCTTGTAGCCGTCGTCCTCGATCTTGCTCTCGATCTTGTCGCGGGTCTCGGCCAGCTCCTTGACCTTCTTGTAGGCTTCCGGCGATACCTCCTTGGAGACTGCGTACTTGCTACCATCGGCAGTGGTGAACAGGGCCGTATCGTTCTCGCCATAGGACAAGCTGTTGTCGACGGTCAGCTGGAAGCCATGGACGGGGTGATACACCGCCGCGCTCATATCCATGTAGCCGTCTTCGATGAAACGCAGATCACCCAGCTCGGGAATCTGCTCGGCCGAGGTGACCACCTCGAACCCGTAGGCTTCGCGTTTGCCAAGCCAGAGCTCATGCTCTTCGGACAGTTCTTTCTCGGTCCAGGCCGGTGGCCCGGCGACGTCACCGGCATCCAGTTTTTCCTTGGCCACCTGGTGCAGCCGCGGGTTCACGCCGGCGTGCACCAGTACCTGATCACCATTTTTCATGGTCACCAGCAGCAGGTCATCCCAGAGCATCAGGCGATGGCCGGTGGAGGACAACCACTCGCTCTCGACGTTGACGATGTCCTCTTCCTTCCACTGGTGATTGCTCTCGGCCAGCGGCGGCTTACCGTCCAGGTAGGGGCCGCGGTACTCCTTGTAGGCCTCGATGCCTTCCTTGTCGAGCTGACCGCCCTTGCTCTGAGCCTCACGCAGCTTGTCATCGAAGTCAGTGTCGCCGGTCTCTCCAGTTACGCGTTTTGGGGTTGTTGTATCGATAGTGCTCATGGGTGTCTGCGCTCCGGCTTAATAAGCGGACAAGGTCGCAAAACGGGATGGCGAGCCTTGTGCAAAAGAGAGTGCCTGTGGCACTTGTTGAACGGCGCAGACCTGTACATGACGACTCGCCAATTAACGAGAACGAGAACTGCGCACGCAAAAAGGCATGACCTGCTGCTCCCTCATTCAAGCAATCGTCACATTGATGTAACAACCTGATCGCAACGGATTTCGCAGCTTTTCACAGCACCACATGACCCTTAACAGGATGCGGGGGTGGCGCTGAACGGACTGTCAGGAGTATCGCGACATGCCAGCTTATTCGTGCTCGACCGACCTCACCGCGAACGGATTTCCGAACGCGTTTTTGGCCGCTATCCGATTTCCCGAACGCACATTCCTTGGTGAACCGTACGGGCCATTCACAATCAATCAGTTAGCGATCATCCAGTCACGCCCGGGCGCGGCACGTTAATTGCGATGTGTACCCCTGCCTCTGATCGACACCGCTTTGTAGCGATGCGGTGATAAACAAAAACAAACGACGTTTGGGGGGATTTCTTCTTGCCTATTCAAACTGCCGTACTGGCACGTTTCGTCAGCACCCGTCTCACCGGGCCGCCACACGAGCCGAACCCGAGCATGACTGGGTGCGCTCACGCGCAGCCGTCGCCAGTGCGTACAACAACCATAATCCTTGAGGGACTATAGGCATGTATTCGACCACTCTCGGCACCACCACGCCGACCGAGACGCCTTATGACCATGCACCATTCAGCAGCGAAGGCGCCTTGCGGTTCGGGGCCTTCATCCTCTACCCACGCCAGCATCTGTTACTGAAGAACGGCGAACCCGTCAGCCTGGGTAGCCGCGCGCTGGACTTGCTCATTGCGATGGCCTCGCGCTCGGGTGAGCTGCTGGAAAAATCCGAACTGATCGCCTGTGCATGGCCCAAGGTCATCGTCGAAGAGTGCAACCTGCGCGCGCAGATCGTCGCCCTGCGCCGGGTGCTCGGTGAGGATGAAAGTGGCTTCGAATACATCGTCACCGTTCCCGGCCGCGGCTATCGTTTCGTGGCCCGTACCGAGCCCTACGAGGCCTCCAGTGAGCCAGCAGTTGCGGAGCGCTTACAGTCGCTACCCAGCCTGATCAGCCGACCACTGGGCCGCGATGCGGTGCTGCAGCGACTGAGCGAGCAACTGTTGCAGACTCGCCTGATCTCCCTGGTCGGCCCCGGCGGTATCGGTAAGAGCACCGTCGCTCTGGCGCTGGGCAACCAGTTGGCCGGCGAGATGCCCCACGGCACCTGCTTCGTCGACCTCAGTGAAATCGATGACGACAGCCGCATCCCTCACGCCCTGGCCGAAGCGCTGGGCCTGCAGGCGGGCAGCGACCCCCTGCGTGACGTGATGCAATACCTGCAGCAACGCCGCCAGTTGCTGATTCTGGATAACTGCGAACAGGCTCTGGATGGCACCGCTCTGGTGGTGGAAACCCTGCTCAAGTGGACCCCTGACTGCGCCATTCTCACCACCAGCCGCGAGCCATTGCGCACCGCGGGCGAACAGGTCGAACGCCTGCTGCCACTGCAATTGCCGGCGGCCTGTGAGCATCCGAACAGCGAGCAGGCGCTGGCCTACCCGGCCATCGAACTGTTCGTCGAACGGGTGCAGGCCAGTGACACCGCCTTCACCCTCAACGACGGCAACGTGGCAGACGTGATCAGCATCTGCCGCAAGCTCGACGGCATCCCTCTGGACATCGAAATCGCCGCGACCCGCGCCAGCGCCTTCGGTCTGGCACAACTTGCCGAGCTGCTGGACGGCGAGTTTCGCCTGCAAATGGAGGGTCGCCGTACCGCGCCGCCACGCCATCGTTCGCTGCGTGCCACATTGGACTGGTCGTACCAGACGCTGGCACCCGCCGAGCAGGCGATGCTGCGACTGGTGGCGATTTTCAACGGCACCTTCACCCTCAATGCAGTGCGCGCCATAGTCGAAGGCGACGAACTGCTATCGGGCGATCCGCTGCCGCTGATCGAAAGCCTGGTGGATAAGTCCCTGTTGATCGCTCACCGCGACGACACCCTGAAGTTCTACCAGATGCCCAAAACCGAGCGTCTATACGCCCTGGAAAAACTCGACCAGACCGGCAATACTCAACGGATCGTCGCCCGCCACGCCGCCTATGCGCTGGCCGTGGTGAAGAAAGCCGCGAATCAGCTGGAAACCGTGGTGCCGGAAGCCTGGAAGAGCCTCTACGGCGCGGAAAGCGACACTATCCGCTCGGCACTGACCTGGGCCTGCTCCACCGACGGCAACCAGTCGCTAGGCCTGGAACTGACGCTGGCGGCACTCGGCCTTGGCCCTTATCGAGATCGCTCGTCGCGCCCGCGAGTCGAGCAGGCGCACTATCAGGCTCCACTGCGCCAGCAGGTACGCTGAGCGGCAAAAGATCGGGACATCGCGGATGGACGGCGGCCACTGCGACAGATCCTGACAGCCCGACAGCGATTGCTAGATCAGCCGCGCCGCGACCAGCGCATCGGCCACCGGCTGAAACGTGTTGGCCGGAATCGGCTCGCCTTTCACTGCACGCTTGGCAATATCGGCAGCCAGTTTGGCATCGGCACTGCGCGGCACGCCCAGGCTCACTGACTGCGCCAGCAAGGCTTTCGCGTCCTGCGCCGAGGCGATGCATACCAACACCGGCACCGGGGTCTCGCCGCGTACGTAGCGGACGCCGACCAGCCAGCCGTCTTCGCTGCCGATCATCAACGTGGCATGGGCGATGCCTACCTTGCGGCTGCTCAGGGCCTGCATTTCGCGGCGCTGGCGCTGACGTTCGCGCTTGATCAGCGGATCACCGTCCATGTCCTTGCGCTCGCGTTTCTGCTCGCTGCGGGTCATGCGCATTTCACGCTGGAACAGCCAGCGCTGCAGCAGCACGTCGACGATACCGATCACCAGATAGGTGACGATAACCGTGGCCACCAGCGGCTTGAGCAGCAGGAAGAACACCGATTCGATGCACCCGGCACCACAGCGCGACGACTCCATCAGCGCCTGCAGGGCGATACGCCCAACCACGTAGAAGGCGACCGACAGCACCAGCACCTTGAACAGGCTCTTGAGAAACTCGATGAAATTGCGCATCGAGAAGATGCGTTTGGCACCCTCGACCGGATTGATCCGGGCAATGTCTGGTTTTATTGACTCACCGGAGAACAGCATGCCGCGCATCGTGACGATATTGGTGAGAATCACGCACACTACGGTTACCCCGAGGATCGGCAGAGCGGTGCGCAGCAATACCTGTTGAGCACTCTCCAGCAGGCGCGGCCAAACCGTGGCAAAGGGTTCGACGTAGATGGTCGCGGCAAGGTCAAGCAAGCCCCGCACCCGCGACTCGGCGATGCCGGCGATAAAGGCTATGCACACTGTGCAGCCCAGCAGCACCACCGCCGACACCATGTCCTGGCTCTTCGAAACCTGGCCCTTCTGGCGGGCCTCGCGCAGTTTCTTGTCGGAGGCCGGCTGGGATTTTTCCTCGCTGCCGCTGTTGCCCGCCACTAGGACTCACCTGCGCCAGACAGCGTCTTGAGCACCTCGACGGTGCCGCGAAACTCGGCCAGTTGTTCGAGCATCAGCGGGATCAGGAAGCCGCAGTAAAGCACCATCAGGAAGGTGAAGATCAGGTTCTTCACCGATAGTGAGAGGTCGAAGATATTCATCTGCGGTGCCATGCGCGACAAGTAGGCAAGCATCATGTCGACGACCAGCAGGGCAATGATCAGCGGCGCCACCATCAGCACGCCGATGCGCATCACCTGGTCGAGAATCGCCAACACCGCTTCCAGCGCCGAACTGGCGATCACCGGGGTGAACGCGGTGACGGGCCATAGCTGGTAGCTGTGATAGAAGCCGTCGACCATCAGAATGAAGCCGCCGGACATGAAAAACAGAGTAATCAGCATCACGCTGAGCAGAGTCGCGGTGACCCCGGCCTCGCCGGCCCCGGACGGGTCGACCAGTTGCGCCATGGTCGAGCCGCGCTGCAGATCGACCAACTCGCCCGCCACCTCAGCGGCCCAGAACGGAATACCGAAGAGCAGCCCCACGGTCACCCCGATGAGGAATTCCTTGACCATCAGACCGGCGAGAAAAAAGCTGCCGTAATCCTCCAGCGCGGTCAGCGCGGAGAAGGCAGGCAGGAACATCGGCGCGGAGATCGCTACCGCCACGCAACTGCGGATCATCCCGGTCAGCCCCAGGCGATTGAACGCAGGGGTGATGAATACCAGGCCCAGCGCCCGACATACCGCCAGGGCCGCCGCACTGATCACCGGGTAAGCGATCTCGGCGATGCCCAGGCCGATGTCGGCATCCATGCCCTAGCGTGTCCAGGCGGGGAAATTGTCCAGCACGTGGCTCGCCAGCGCCGCCACCTGGGTCGCCAGCAACGGGCCGATCAGCACCAGCACCAGCAGCACCGCCACCAGCTTCACCGCCTGCGGCAGGGTTTGATCCTGGATCTGCGTCAGCGCCTGCAACAGCCCTACGCCCAGGCCGATGAGAATAGCCACGCCCAAGGCGGGCGCGCTAAGCAGCAGCACGGTCATCAGTGCCTGCTTCATCAACGAGAGAAATACATCCTGGCCCATGCTTCACCCTCCTCCGTAACTGAGGATCAGGCCGTGCATCAGCCGTGACCAGCCGCTGACGGCGACGAATAGAAAAATCTTCAGGGGTATCGAGATCAGTGTCGGTGACACCATCATCATGCCCATGGCCATCAGTACGTTGGCCACCAACAGGTCGATCACCAGAAACGGGATGTACAACAGGAAGCCAATTTCGAAGGCGCGGGTCAGCTCGGAGCTGACGAATGCCGGAATCAGCACCACCAGATCGTCGTCGCGCAGATCGGCGCGAGCCTCCTCTGACCATACGGTCTCGGTGGCCTGCACGAAGAAAGCCCGTTCGGACGGGTTGGCGAAGCGTGACAGGTGCGTCTGCAAGGGCGCATGCAGGGCGTCACCCAATTCGCGCAATTCCTCGGCGTTTTGCAGGCTGATCGAACGGCCCTCCACCTCGCGGTACATTTCGCCGATCAGCGGCGTGGTCACGTACACGGCGAGGATCAGGGCGATACCGTAGAGCACCAGGTTCGGCGGCGTCTGCTGCACGCCCAGGGCGTTACGAATCAGGAACAGCACCACGGAGATTTTCAGAAAGCCGGTCAGGGTCACCACCGCCAGGGGAATCAGACCGATCGTGGTAACGACCAGAATGATTTCCAGCAGGTTCGGTTGGTAATCCGTCATAGGCTGGCGAACCGGGTCAGGCGTACACCCAGACCATCACCGATGGCGACCAGCTCGCCGCGCCCTACGCAGCGCCCATTGACCATCAGCTCGACCTGTTCGGCCTCGATGACAGGCAGGGCCAGCACACTACCCTCGCCCAGTTCGCGCAGTTGCCCCAGCGGTAGCTCCAGGCTGCCGATCTGACAGATCACCGTCAGCGGTACATCGTCCAGTTGCGCATCATCGGCGTCGTGCCCCATGGGGTTCTCCGTATTCGGGTTGATCGGTTGCAAGGCTTCGAGCAGTTCCAGGCCGGACTGCTGGCGTTTGAAACGGGCCTGCCGGTGTCCATTGGCGAGCACCAGCAAACCATCGGCGCCTGGCGGACAATCGAGCATCAGCACATCGCCCGGCTGCAGGCTGCGCAGTTCGGCCAGGCTCAGGGTCTGCCAGCCTCGCTGCAGCGCCAGGCCCAGTTGCAACATCGGCAGCGCATGGCGCGCCGGCTGCAGGTGGCGCTCCAGCAAACCGGCCACCGCTTCGCCGGCAGCGGTGCTGAGGCCCAGGCCAAGAACGCCGAGCCGCGCACCCGCGATACTCAGTTGCAGGGTCAGCATGAAATCCCAGGGCTGCGGCTCGGCATCCAGTGTCAGCGCCTCGCCCAGTTCCTGTTCCAGAGGTGCAATCCAAGGCAACAGCGCCTGTTCGAGCAGCACGCTCTGCAGGGGCTGCGGCAGGCTGTGAAAATCACGTTGTAGATCGAGGGGCGCCAGCAGCCACTCGAGCAGGGGCGCATCCATATGCAGTTGCAGCGCTGCGGCGCCGAGCCGCGCAGGCAGCACGATGGCCGCGTCCAGTGCTGTGGGCTGGCCGCTGACGCTGACCTCGAGCCGCTCGCCGGCCACTTGTCCCTGCCAGGGCTGGCGGAGCCGCAACAGACGATTGTGCAGCGCCTGCCGGGCGACATCGAGCTGCGGCAGCAACGGTAGCAAAGACGCGGGCAGCGACGATTGATGGCAATTCATCGACGTGTGGCTCCATGGGAACGGTCTTCGGCAAGGCTTTCCTCGATCGCCTCAGCGGCCCGCTGCTGAGTGCGGTAATGGCGTTGCAGCAAGGGCTCCAGTGCCTCGCATTGCAGTTGACGACGCAACCAGAGCTGGTGAGCCTGATCACGATGGGCCTGCACTTCGGCCAGGTGCCGAGACGCCTCGCTGGCCTGCTCCGCCAGATGCCCGCGCTGCGCCTCCAGGGCGTCAAGCAGATCCAGGGCGTTGCGGTACTGCCCAACCGGCAGTGCGCCTTCGCTGAGCAGGGTCTGCAGTTGCCGGGCTTCCTGTTCGAGCAACGCCAGCGCCTCGCGAACCTCCGCTTGCGCTGCGGCCAGCCGCTGGGCCGCCTCCTGGCAACGCACGCGCCAGCTGGTCAGTTGCGCCTCGGCACGACGCTCGCGCAGGCGACGCAGATCGTCCAATTGCTGCACGGCGTGGGCGCTGCTCATGCCAGCACCTTGCGCAGCGCGCGCAGCGTGTCGTCGAGACTGCTAGGTTCGGCGGCATCCTGGCGCAGGAACTGTTCGATGGCAGCCTGCCGGGCGATGGCCTCGTCGGCCAGAGGATCGCTGCCGGGCACGTAGTCGCCCGTACGCACCAACAGTTCGATATCGGCATGCCGCGCCATCAGTGCACGCAGGTGAGCAGCGAGCTGCCGCTGCTCGGGCTCGACCACCCGATCCATCAGGCGACTACGGCTCTGCAGCACATCGATGGCCGGGAAATGGTTGCGCTGGGCCAACGCGGCACTGAGCACCAGATGGCCGTCGAGGATCGAGCGCACTTCCTCGGCCACCGGGTCGAGGGAGGCGTCACCTTCGGTGAGCACCGTATACAGCGCCGTGATGCTGCCCGTGGCCGAGGGCCCGGAGCGTTCCAGCAGGCGTGGCAGGGCGGAAAACAGTGACGGTGGATAACCACGGCGGGTCGGCGGTTCGCCGATGGCCAAGCCGATCTCGCGCTGGGCACGGGCGAAGCGGGTCAGGCTGTCGAGCAGCAACAGCACATGGCGGCCCTGATCACGGTGATACTCGGCGTGGGCGGTGGCCACCAGTGCGGCCTTGACCCGCTCGGTGGCCGGGCGATCCGAGGTAGCGACCACCGCGACGGTGCGTGCACGGGCTTCGGCGCCCAGATGCACGTCGAGCAGCTCGCGCACCTCACGCCCGCGCTCGCCGATCAGGCCGATGACGATCACCTGGGCCTCGCTGCGCCGCACGATGCTCGCCAGCAGCGACGACTTGCCCACGCCGGGCTCGCCGAAGATCCCCATGCGCTGACCGCGAGCCACTGTGAGCAGACCGTCGATGGCACGGATACCGAGCGGCATCGGCTGTTCGATCAATTGCCGGGAAAACGGCGCAGGCGGCTCGGCCTGTAACGGATAGCGCTGCAGGCCACTGGCCGGCGGGCCGCCATCGAGGCAGTCGCCCAGCGGCCCGATCACCCGGCCAAGCAGCGCGTCGCCCACCAGAACGCTCTGGTTCTCGCCCGTGGCGACGATCTCCGTGCGTGTCGACAGCCCCTCGAGAGAACCGACCGGGGACAGAATCGCCTCATCGCCGTCGAACCCCACCACCTCGGCAGTCAGCACGCGGCCACTGGCTGGATCGCTGAGACGGCACAGTTCGCCAATGCCAACGTCCGGTACGCTGGCCTGGATCAGGGTGCCGCGGATACTGCGGATGCGCCCGCGCAACGGCCGCGGTTGCGCATCGTCCAGGCGGGCGCTGAGGGTCGGCAACAGGTCGTTCAGGGGCGCATTCATGCGCCGCCCTCCAGCACGTCGGGCAACAGCGCCTGGCGCAAACTCTGCAGTTGGGTATGCAGATCCAGCTCGACGCTGGCCTGGGGGCTGCTCAGACGGGCATGGCCGGTGGAGAGACCATCATCCGCTTCCACCTGCAGGCGTTCGCCGAGATCGGCCAACTGTCCACGTACCGCGTCGAGCTGATCGGGACGAACCTGCAGGCGCAGCCGCTGCCCCTCGCGGAACGCCGACAATGCCCGGCGCGTGCACAGTGCCAGGCGCGTGCCGTCATCCAGTTCACCGATCACCTGGCGGGCGATGCCCAGGGCCAGATCGGTCATCTGCGCTTCCAGGCCGGCCAGATAGTCATCGACCTGCAGCGCCGTGCGTGCGAGCAGCTCCGCTGCCTCGCGTTGCCCCTCGGCACGCCCGGCCGCCAGGCCCTCGTCTCGTGCCTGATCACGCAGGCGCTGCAAGTCGTCGTGGGTTCTTTCGGCTTCCTCGCGGGCAGCCTGCAGAAAGGCGTAGCCGTCGATCCATTGCGCGGCTTGCTCGCCACGCAGGATGCGCTGGCCCGGCTTGCTGGGCAGGCCACTCATGCCGCGCCCCGCTCTTCTTGAGCGGTGAGGGCACTGGCCACCTGGCGTACCCGCTTGATGTCATCGCCGCTGCCTGTCGCCAGCGGCGCAGCCAGATCGAAGCGCAGGCGCAGCCAGGCCTGCAACGGGGCCGGCTGTGCGCCCAGCCAGGCATCCACGCAGCGCTGTCCATCCTGGTCGATGGCGGCGAGCAGCGCATCGCCCGCGATGATCGCCTGCTTGCCGACTGGCGGCTCGCGCCAGTTCACGGCCAGGTCGTAGACCTCATCACCAAGCTGCTCGCGCAACCTCTGCACCAGCGGCCCGCGAATCTCCCGAGCCAGGGAGGCAGCATGCTGGCAGGCACCGCAGGTCACAGCGAGGCGGGCGAAACGCTGCCGAGACAGGAGCACCACCGGCAGGTCGTCATCGGCGATCTCGCCGACGCTCGCCAGCGGTTCAAGCCCGTAGTAGGAAGCGAGCAAGCCGCCGATGCGCCCCGCGAACCGCGGCTGCCTGGCCAGATCGATCACTCGTTCACGGGGCACCGCGCCGAGCAATGCGGCCTCAAGGCAGTCTTCGGCGACGAATTGCATCGGTTGAGCCAGCAGCGCGCGCCAGGCGTCGCGCAACGCCTGGCTCATTCGCTTTCCCTCAGTACGTAGGTGCCCTGGCCCTGGCGTTCACGCCACAGATACCAGGCGAATGCCCCGGCCACGCCGAGCAGCAGGAGCAGCCCGGCAAAGAACAGGGTGCGTGCCCGCGACACGCTTTCATCGAGCATCCAGATACCCAGGAAGGAGCTCAGCGGCGGCCGGGCATCGTCACGCAGATTGCGCATCGCCGCCTTGATCGCGGTGACCGAAACGCCGTCGTAGTTGAGCCCCGAGATGCTGTTGGCGACCAGGGTCTTGATCTGCGGAATCAGTTGGTCGACATCGGTATCCGGCTCATAGCGGATCAGCACCGACGCCGATGAAGGCGAAATCACCCGCTTGAGCAGGTCGTTGTCGGGCAGCACCACGTGCACCCGCGCCGACAGCACGCCATCGATCTGCGAAACGGTGTGCGACAACTCCTCGCTGAGGGCGTAAACCATCTGCGCCCGTTCCTGCACCGGCGAAGACACCAGCCCGTTGTTCTTGAACACCTCGCCCATGTTGGAAAACTGCTGCTGCGGCAGGCCGGCCTCGTCGAGCAGGGCCACGGCATCGGAAAGCCGCTCCTGGGGCACGCTGACGGTGATGCGGCCATCCTCCTGCACCTGGCGCTGGGCGGCGATGCCCTCACGCAGCAATGCAGCGACCATGCTGTTGGCTTCACGCTCTCCCAGGTTGCTGTACAGCACCATGCCGTCACAGGCCTGCAGCAGCAGCGTCAGCATCAACAGCGCGACCAGCCGAAAGGGATGCCCGCGCATATTCACTGGCCCCTTAGCAGGGTGTTGGCAGAGCCGGAAATCTGCGTGGCGCCACGCACCACCATCTGGGTTTCGATGGAGTAATCGAAGACCCGGCTGAGGGAGCCGACCAGACGATCGATCTGCTGTTCGTTGACCTTGCCCGGCTCGACGCCAGCGCCCTTGTCTACTGGCGAGTTACTGACGTAGGGCGTGCGCTCCACGGCAGCAGCGTCGGAGAAACCCCGCGAGCGGTCGATGAAACCGTTGAGACGCTCCATCAGGTTTTCGCCGATCTGGTTAGGGCTGGCACCTTGCGGCATGCCCTTGGCCTGGCTGGCCATGTGCTCGAACAGGTTCTGCGATACCTGGGCGACGTCTTGGCCGGCGGCCGAAGGGGCCGCCGTGGCAACTGCTGCGCTGACTGTCATGGCCGATCCCCGTGGTTATTCTTCATCGTCCGCGGTGGCTTCCTTGAGGATCTCCTGAGCTCGCGGCATGATCAGGAACTGGCCGCCCAGAATGATCGCCTGGGTAATCATGCTATCGGTGAGTTCCTCCTCGGCCTGTGCGTTCTCCAGCGCCTGGTCGAACTCGGCCTCAGGGGTGTTCTCTACAGTGCTGTTGCCATCTACCGAACTGACTGCCATGGGATCTCTCCTTTCACCTGGATGTTGAAAAGCTACCTGCTATTCGTCCGCATCCTTGACCACCTGGATGCCGGCGCTACCGCGAAACACCCGCACCCCCCGTTCGCGAACCACTTCGGGTTCCGCTACCACCGGGCTCTGCAGTTGATCGATACGTTGCTGAACCAGCGCCATGTAGGGCGGCGGCCCGGAAATCAGCATGCCGTCCCCGTGGAAACTGCTGCGCAGGGACAGGTGCTTGCCTGCTACACCCAGCTCGTCCAGGGAGGTCTGCAGCTCGTCGAGCTGGAAACCGCTGGGTTCGAACTGGCGAATCTCGATCTCTTCCTCACTGTTCACGTGCAGCATGTTGCCGTCGAAAAACCAGGTCAGGCCGCTGTTGCCACACAGCGCGTCGAGAAACTCGCCAGCGCTGGAAGCACGTAGATTGCTCTGTGCGCGCCCCTTGACCCGGTTGGAAATTGCCATCGGCAGACCGAGGTTGCGCCCGAAGGCTTCCAGTGCACTGCGCAGATCCTGGTTGATCACCACGTAGGCGTAGGGCTGTTCGTACCACTGTGGCGTTGCCTCGGCGCGAGCCAGCCCCGCACTACCCGCCAGTAACAGCAGAGCCAGCGCCAGGCCGCGCCTCATGGAACCACTATCGGCGCAGGCAGGGCGGTGAAACAACCGCTGGCCGGCAACAATCACAAGATTTCGCAGCCGCTTCACATACCCCGCCGAAGATGGCTCTATAGAATGCCCAGCACGTGCCGGATCAACCCAGGAGCACCGCCTTTGCCGTCGATTTCCCCCCGCCACATTCTGCTGCTCGCCAGCTTCGCCCTGCTGGGCGCCTGCAGCAGCAACGCGCCCAGCAATGCGTCCGCGCCAGCGGGTGATGATGCCTACCAACGCCTGATGAAATTGGCCGGCGACGTCGAGGCGCGCGGTGACCGCGGTACCGCCGCGACGCTTTATCAGCGCGCCGCCGAACAGCCCGGCGCCGGTTTCGAGGCCTGGCAGCGGCTCGGTGCCGCTCGCCTGGCCGGTGGCAACCTGCCGGGTGCCGAACAGGCCTACCAGAAAGCCGTCTCCCTGGAGCCGGACAACCCTGTCGGCCTGCTGGGTCTGGGCACTGCACAACTGCGCCTGGGGTATCCGGAGCGCGCCCAGCCGTTGCTCGCCAGTGCTGCCGAGCAAATGCCGGACAACGTCCAGGCCTTCTCCCGGCTTGGCGCAGCCGAGGCGCAGCTGGGCAATATCGTCGCCATGCAGCATGCCTTCGCTACAGCCAACAAACTGACGCCCTCGGATCTCGATGCGCGCAGCAACCTGGCACTGGCCTACGCCCTCAACGGTGATAGTGCCAAGGCCTTGCGAGAAATCGATGGCGTCGACCGTGCATCCACCGCGCAACCGCGCCACCAGCGCGCCGCGCTGCTGGTTCAGGTGCTGGCCGGCGCCCAAGGTAAACCGGCCAGCGTGCAACTCGTCGGTGTCAGCACAGCCGAGCGTCAGTCGCTGATCGCCGAAGCGCAGCGTATCGCTGCCATCGCCGACCCCGCCGAACGCGCCCGAGCACTGGGCCTGAGCGCCAACAAATAGGCGCTGCCGGGGGCTCATCGCGCACCACCTGAGATAGCATTCTGCGCCGCCTGTTCCTGCCGACGGCGGCGCTTCTCCTCGGTCTCGAAGCCCTCCAGATACGACTGCGCCGCCCGGCCCACGGGCGCCGCCAGTGTCGGCCCGGTCTCGCGACCGCGCAGCACGTCACCACGGCGCTCAACCATGCGCAGCAGGTTGGCGTTATTGGCACAGCCAAGTGGCAGCGCCAGCACATCCTCTTCTGGTATCAGCTGGCCGTCGCCATCGTAGCGTCGGCACGCCTTGGGGATCAGCAGGCTGCGGCCTTCGGCATCGACCACCCGCTCGAAGCCAGTCTCGTAGGCCGGCGCTTTCAATTCGGTCTGACACGCAGCGAGCAGAAGACAGACGCCAGACAGACTTAAACGAATCACGGCAGCACTCCCGTTCATTGCAGATAGAACCCGAAGGCACTGCTTCGCGTTGGCGCCTGCGCATGCATGCCGTTGGCGCGATCGAGCGGCGTGAGCATGGCCTGGGTCTGCATCGGCTCGACCAGATAAGGCGTGATCAGGATCACCAGCTCGGTTTCGTTCTGCTGGAAGCGCTTGGAGCGGAACAGGTTGCCGAGGATCGGCATGTCACCGAGCAGTGGGACTTTCTCCAGATCCTGGGAGTTCTCTCGCTGGAACAGGCCGGCGATGGCGAAGGTCTGCCCGCTGCCCACCTCGACGCGGGTATCGGCGCGGCGCACGCGGAACGACGGCACGCGGAACCCGGACACTTCCAAGGTGCTGCCGCCCATCAGGCTGCTGACTTCCGGGCGCACCTGCAAACCGATGCGGTCGCCCGGCAGCACCGTCGGACTGAATAGCAGCGACACACCGTATGACTTGTATTCGATGCCGACCAAATCGCTGTTTACCGGCACCGGCACCGGCACTTCACCGCCTGCCAGAAAGCTCGCCGTTTCACCGGTCATGGCGGTGATGTTGGGCTCGGCGAGAATCTCCAGCACGCCGTTGCTCTGCAGCGCCTCGAGCACGGTGTCGATATTGAAATTGCTGCTGTCCAGGCCGGCGCTTATCAAGTTGGAGGCGCCACTCGCCGCTTCCGCTGCCAGGTTGCCGCCGGTGAGCAGGCCGAAGGAAAAGGTGCCGTTGTTGAATAAGGCATTCCAGCTCACGCCATAGCGCAGCAGTTCCTCGCGAGACACCTCGGCGAAACGCACGCGAATATTCACTTGCGCCGAACCCGGGTAGGTCGCGGTGTTCACCGCGCCCTGCCATTCCTGCCCGGTAGGGTCGAGCATGGCATTGAGATCCAGCGCCTCGCCGACGCTGCTGACCTGGCCGCTGGCCGCCAGGCGATTGCCCACGCCCTTCACTACGGCGCCGCTCTGTGGATAGCGACTGCGCAGCGCGCTGCTGATCGGCCGCCCATTGCTGCCGACATTGATCTGCAGCGAGGCTATCTCCCGTTCGTCGCTGCCCAGGGCCACCAGCGTGGTGTGCCCGGCACGCTTGCCAAACAGGTAGATGACGCCAGGCGAAACCACCTGCAGGTCGGCAACGCCCGGCTCGGCGACCATCACCGCATCCACGGGCTCGGCGAAACGCATGATGCGCCCCTCCCCCGTCGCCAGCTCGATGCTGCCCTCCCGCGGCGACTGCGCCACAGCCAGCAATGGCATGCAGCAGAGCAACAACAACAGCCCACGCATCATGTGGCACCTGCCAGAGCAGGTGCCGGTTGGCTTTTTTCCGCCCGCGCAGTAGCCGGCGTACCGATCACCTTGATCGCCTGCAGGCTGTATTCAGGAGCCAGTTCGGTAAAGGACAACACGGCCATCTCCAGTTCGTCACGCATGCACAGGCGCAGGATCCGGCGGCGTAACTCCGGGTGCACCACCAGGGTCGGTTTGACCTGTTCGGGAAGTTGCGCGCACTGCTGACGCAGCGCCTTGAGCAGACCGCGGGTGGCTTCCCGAGCGCGGATTTCGCCACGCCCGGTGTCTTGCTGACGCGCGGCCTCCAGCAGTTGAGCCTCCAGGGCCGAGCCCAGCACGAAGGCGGCGATCACCCGTTTTTCATCGGCATGCTGATGGCTGATCTGGCGCGCCAGCGCGGTACGCAGGTGGTCGCTGAAACGCCCGACATCACCCTCGCGACCGCCCCACTCGACCATCGCCTCAAGCAGCGCCCGGCGGTTGCGGATCGATACCCCCTCTGCCACCAGACGGCGAAGGGCATCGGCGATACGTTGCAAGGGCACCGCACGTAGGGCTTCCTTGACCAATTCGCCATGGCTCTCCTCCAGATGGGCGAGCAGCTGACGGGTTTCCTGAATACCGAGAAAGTCCCCGGCGTAACGGCGCAGGGTACGCGCCATCACATCACGGAGAATTTCGTCCGGGCGCAGATAGACGATGCCCGCATCGCTCAAGTCGGCCTGGTGCTCGCCGGCGATCCATACACCGGGGCGGCTGCTCAGCGGTGATGCGCGCTCCTCGCCCTGGATGTCGAGCAGTTGCAAGTGCACGGGATCGTCGCGCAGCAGCACCTGAGCAGGGTTCAACTCGCCCTGATCTACCGGCACGCCTTCCAGCTCGACGCGATAGCTGCCAGCCGGCGCAGCCATGTCGACCAGCACCGACGGCATCGGAAATTCGATGCCCAACTCGTTGTGCAGATCGTGGCAGAGCACCTCGAGGCGCTGCTTGAAGGGCTGCAGGGGCACCGCTTCGGCCAGCGCCGGGCCGAGGGACAGCAGCACCCGAGAATCCGCGGCGGCTGATCCCTCGGCTTCGCTTTCCGCCTCAGCCTCGACAGCAGTCTCCTCGATCACCTCGGGCAGCGTCATTTCGGCCTCCAGCTCACGGTTCTGGCGCCGCCGCAGCATCCAGGCGCACAGACCGAGCACCGCTGACAAACCGACAAACACGGCGGCTGGAAAACCGGGAATAAAAGCCACCGCGAGCAGAATCAATGCCGTGATCGTCAGTGCACGCTGACTATTGCCCATCTGGCGGATGATCTCGGTACCCAGGTCGACCTGCTCAGCCTCGTTGTTGACCCGGGTGACCACGGTACCGGCCGCGACGGCGATCAGAAGCGCAGGAATTTGCGAAATCAGGCCATCGCCGACGGTGAGCAGCGAGTAGGTGTGGCCCGCGTCGGCGAACGACATACCGCGTGACAGCATGCCAATCAGCAGTCCGCCGATCAGGTTGACAAAAAGAATGATCAGGCCGGCGATGGCATCGCCTTTGACGAACTTCATCGAACCGTCCATGGCGCCGAACAGCTGGCTCTCGCGCTGCAGGTCGGAGCGCCGACGACGGGCCTCGTTGGCGTCGATGTCGCCGTTACGCAAGTCGTTGTCGATGCTCATCTGCTTGCCGGGCATGGCATCCAGGCTGAAGCGTGCGGCCACCTCGGCAACCCGCTCGGCCCCCTTGGTGATCACCACGAACTGCGCCACGGTGATGATCAGAAAGATCACCAGCCCCACCACCACCTCGCCGGCGATGACGAACTTGCCGAAGGCTTCGATGATGTGTCCTGCATCGGCGTGCAGCAGGATCAGCCGTGTGGTACTGATCGACAGGGCCAGGCGAAACAGCGTGCTGAGCAGAATCAGTGCCGGCAGTGCCGACAACTCCAATGGCTTTCTGATGTAGAAGGCCACCACCAGCACCAGAATGCTCAGGGCGATGCTGATACCGATCAGGGTATCGACCAGGTAGGTCGGCAGCGGGATGATCATCATCACGATGGCCATCATCATAAAGGCGATGACCACCACCTCGGTGCGCTGCGCGGCCATGCCCGCCAGGGCGCTGAGGCGCGCCATCATGCTTCACGCTCCTGGCGCAGTTGCCGGTAGCGGGCGAAACAGCCGCGTGCCTCGGCGTGCTGGCCGGTGCTCCACAGGGCACGGCTGCGCAGCAGCAGCCAGGCCGCCGACTCGCCCTGCAGCGCATGCAGACGATCCAGGGTACGCAACGCCCGCTCGCCATCGCCGAGGGCGGTGAAGGCGGCAGCCAGGCGGGCCAGCAACACCTGGTCGTCCGGGTTCAGTTGTACGGCCAGCAGCAACAGCACCAGCGCGCGCTGCCCCTGACCAACCCGCAGATAGAGATCGCCCAGGCCTTGCAACAGCTTGGCGGCATCATGATCGTCGCGCTGCATCATTCCCCCGTCTCGGTTTCGACCCGTTGCCGATCCAGAGCCTGACGGGTGTCGAGCTCTTCGCGGACGAGGGCCATGGCCAGCGTTCTGGTTTCGCCGTCGAGCGGCAGCGTCGGCAAGATGCGTTCGAGAATGTCTTCTAGAATTTCCGCGGGCCGTGAACCGGCGAACAGACCAGGCTCCACACCAGCAGCCAGCTCCAGCGCCTGCAGGTCATCCTGTACCGATGGCAGTGGCGGCGTGCGCGGCAGGCTGGGCTCACGAGGAGCTGGTGAAGGCTTTATCGATGTAGGTAGCAGATCAGCCGTTCGGTTACTGGCCTGCGAAGCTGAATCGACATGGGCCAGTGGAGCGCGTGAATCGATCTTCATGCTGAGGGTGTGCTCCTATTCCAGCACGAGACGCGTTGCCGCGAGAAACCTCGCCAGGCTAGGCGGAGGACGCCGGTAATGGTTATTCCCTTGCCAAGTCCGCCAACGACGCATGGCGAGGTTTCCCGCGCAACCCGAAGGGCCGGGCCCGTTTTGCCGCGATGCTGCGTTTCTCGCCGGCTCATTTGGGCAACCAAACTTCGCGGCTCGTGCCTTGCCTCGCGGCAAAACGGGCTCCGGCGCGGCGGTGCTGGAATAGGAACACACCCTACCCCTCAGGCACTGGCGAAGGCCCGAGTGTGAGAGCGAAGCGCTCATCGCCAAGCGCCAACACCACCTGACCGTCCTCGATACGCTCGAGCTTCCAGCCACCTTCCAACGGTGCACCGGGATACAGGCGCGCACCCGATGCATTGATCACGTAGGGGTTGTCGCCGAACCATACGGCCTGGAAATTGACCCGTGGGCGGGCGGCGTTTTCGCGCACGCTGACGTCACCTCGCAGTACGTACTGGCGTCCGTAACGGCCATCGAAGTACTGCTGCAAGGCCAGCCAGTCCTGCTTCTGTCCAGGCTCCACGGTGCCGCTGACGCGCACCTGACCGGCACTGGCATCGAGCTTGAGATTGTTCAGCCCGGCGGCCTTGGCCTGGCTGGCCAGGTCGGCGCGTGCCAGTTGCAGTGACGCTGCCTTGGGCGCCTCTGCCGGCTGCTCCTCGGCAATAGTCAGGCGCTGCAGCGACTCGGGCTCGGAGGCGTACATCGGGGTGTCGCGCAGCATCGCCAGGGCGCCCGCACAAATGAACATGAATAGCGCGGCAATGGCCCATTGCGCCTTGCCGTACCACACAGGATTGGCAGCCGAACCTCCGCGCTGGGGCATGGCGAGGCGCAGAGTCGCTTCGCCGATGCGGATATCCACAGGCAATCGACCGCGGTAGCCGTGCCCGCGCGCGATCGTGGTTTCACGCCCGCCACGGATCACCCGAACGTCGCCGCCGGTGGCCTCCACGCCGACGTGGCGGGCACTGAAACGCAGGGTCAAGTGACGCTCCGCAACACCGGCGTCACGCAGCATCAGGTTCGCCGCAGCGCCACTGCCGATGCTGTACACCGCTTCATCAAGCGGCAGGGATACGCCACGGTGGATGCCTGCGGTCACATCCAGACGGGGCTGGTCGCCGCTGTTCGGCAGGACGGAACTAGAGGCTATCGCAGTCATATGACTCACCAGGGCTCAGGGATCGCGCTATCGAGCGACATATCCAGCCAGAACGGCCAGACCACGCACTCGATGGAAAAGGTGCCGATAACGGCGCAGACACAGGTTGCAGGCGACGCCAAGCGCCGCCTGCAGCCCGGGTCAGTTCTGCGGACGCTGCTTGGTAGCGTCGAGCTCGGCTTTCTTGGCCGTGGTGATCTCGGTGATCTTGGCGGATTTCTCGATCGCCATATCGAACACTGCGGACATCTTGTCGATGGCGGCGTCTGAGTTGCCACTGTTTACTGCAGGAGTCTCAGCCATGGGATATCTCCAAACGAATCTAAGGGTAGTAATTGGCGGCACCACCAGCGGTGATAACCGGTTTCAGGAAAACCACCTCGATGAGCGGGCTTTCCTGCAACGACTCGAAGCCTAGGGATGGATGGCCAAGCGGTGTTGTTAAAGGTTGTTAAAGCTTGTAGATAGGCGTTTAACAGGGGAGTGCCCGTGAACTGGTCGATACTCCAGCGCAACTATAGCGAAAGGCTTACACGACAACGCGCGGGTTCGCTCTCGCCGACAGATCGATGACGCCGTAATCTAGCCACATTCCTGCAGCACAGGATGTGCTCGGGGTCATGGACGACGTGACCATAGCCAGGATGGCAGCCGACAGGATGTTGGCATTGGTCAGTAAAAGCCCGCTTCGGCGGGTTTTTTATTGCCTGTCATAAAGTGGCGCATCAAAGGTCACGCGCCATCACCAGTGTGCGTTCATCGTTGTCCACAACCTCGCGAACCAAGCTGTAGCCTTGCGCGGCATAAAAAGCCCTGGCCGTCAGCGAGGAGGGAACAGATAACCGCCGCACGCCTGCCTGTAGCGCAGCCTGCTCGATCGCACACATCAACGCTCGGCCAATACCGCGCCCTTGCACAGCGGGCGCTACGAAAACCGTTCTCACCACCTCACCATCCAGACTCGCGGTGCCGACGATAACGTTTCCGAGCTCAGCTACCAGCACCAAACGGATCGCAAGCAGTTGCACAATCGCAGCGGGCGTAAAATTGCCCACCACGCGCTCGATCACCGATGCTGGATAGTCCAGCGCATTGCTTTGTCGCAAAGCCCGGACGATAACCTCGCTTATCGCCTCGGCATCCGCAACGCAGGCTGCCCGAATATGAAGGTCACTCATCTGATACACGTAACGGTGGATTGCGACGCAAACGCAAACGCTGCAGCGCCCAACCGGCAAGACCGGCTGATACCATTTCGAACAGCGCCGCCCAGAGGTTGAAGGTCTGCTGCGCGCCACCATCGAGCCACATACCGACAATGCGGCCCAGTGCCAAGCTGACGTAGAGCACCAGCAGTAACGTCAGCGCCGGGCGAGTCAACTCGCGCAGCCACAAACCAAAACCGAGAAAGACCGCCACCCCCACCTGAAGGGCGCCGTAATAGGCCCGAACATCGGTCACCGCCGACGCCTCCATCAGCAACATGCCGCTGATTGCGCCCATCTCTTGGGGGCGCAGGAAATAAGCCACGCCAAACCCGGCGAGCACTAGGATCTGCACAGAGAGAAACACACGGGCAAACAACATGGCAGGACTCCTTTATTCACAGGCAGTGAGCATAGGCCACTCACCGCGGCCGCTGGAAGGCGTTGGCGCAGCATGCCCCAGTCAAGCCATCGGATGAGGTAAATCCTCCGGCACGGCGCTATGCTCGTTCATCATTGATCAGGATTCTCAGCATGCGCCCACTGCTTCTGCTCGCCGGCCTATTCGCCGGTATCACCCAGGCCGCCGAACCGCCCAGCATCGATGTGCACCGTGATGCCAACTGCGGCTGCTGCAAAGGCTGGATCAGCCACCTGCAAGACAACGGTTTTCAAGTCAACGATCACGTTGAAACCGATATGCACGCGGTCAAGCAGCGTTTAGGCGTACCCGAGCACCTGGGTTCCTGCCATACCGGCGTGATCGACGGCAAGTTCGTCGAAGGCCACGTTCCCGCGGCAGACATCCTCACGCTGCGCCAACGCCCGGATTTACTCGGCATCGCCGCACCCGGAATGCCCACCGGCTCACCGGGTATGGAGCGCGGTAATATCCGCGATGCCTATCAGGTCATCGGTCTGGACGCACAAGGCGGCGAAAGTGTGGTCAGTAGCTACCCGGGCAACTGAATCGCCCTCTTGAAAGGACATCCCCATGCGCTGGAAACGAGCACGACGCAGTGACAACGTGGTGGATGCCCGCGGTGGCGGGTCACGCTTCGGTGGTGGCCGTGGCCTGGGCTTGGGCGGTATCGCCATTGTCGTAGTGGTCGGCCTACTGATGGGCCAGGATCCGCTGCAGATATTGGGTCAATTGGCGGGCCAATCGGGAGGTTACTCCAGCAGTCAGACGGATAATCCTGCCGCCAATGACGAGCAGTCGGAGTTCGTGCGGGCGGTGCTCGGAGATACCGAAGATACCTGGCGCGAGATCTTCCAGTCCGCCAATCGCCAGTATCAGGATCCAACCCTGGTGCTGTTCGATGGCGGCGTGAACTCGGCCTGCGGTTTCGCCAGCTCGGCAGTTGGCCCCTTCTATTGTCCGGGCGACAAGCAGGTCTACCTGGATCTGAGTTTCTTCCGCGATCTGGAACAGCGCTACGGCGCGGCTGGCGACTTCGCCCAGGCCTACGTGATCGCTCATGAGGTCGGCCATCACGTGCAGACCCTGCTGGGCGTCTCCGCCAAGGTCAACGCGGCGCGCCAGCGCGGTGAGAACCTGGAGGGTGCCAACGGCCTGCTGGTTCGCCAGGAGTTGCAGGCCGACTGCCTGGCCGGGATCTGGGCACACCACGCACAACGACGCCTGGACTGGCTCGAGCCCGGCGATCTGGAGGAAGCGCTGAACGCCGCCAACGCCATCGGCGACGACCGCCTGCAACAGAAATCCCGTGGGCAGGTAGTCCCGGACTCCTTCACCCACGGCACCTCGGCACAACGCGTGCGCTGGTTCACCACCGGCTTCGAAGGCGGCCAGGTCAATGCCTGCGATACCTTTTCAAGCGCACAGCTGTAAGCGTCTAGACTGGAGGGGCACGCCGTTCAATCGGCATGCCCCTTCACGGTTGCCTGGATCGGCAACCGCCCCACTCCACGGACAAGGAATGTACCGATGCCTATCCGCAATGACCGCGTCATCCACAATACCGAAGACAAAGGCTGGTGGTGCCACCACGGCCTGCATCTGGAGCGCAGCTTCGTCGAGCTGTGTAGCCGCCACCTGCGGCTAAGCGCCATGGAAAATCCGGAAAAATCGCATAACCCCTACGCCCCGGATCTGCTGGTCGAGGGTCGGCTGGCCGATCTCAAGGTTCAAAACACACCTTTTTTCGTCAGCGCCCGCTATGGCCTGGATCCTCGCCGTACAGTGACTTTCAACCGTAAGGACTACGAACGCTATTCGCGGCTTTATCCACAGATCGACATCTATTACTGGGTCGATTGGACGCAAACCGAATCACGCTTCGGCCGTGTCGACTACCTAGCCGGCATCTATCGACTGCCCTTTGCGCAACTCGCCAAGCTGATCGAAGCATCCGCGCCAGAGCACTTCTACGCGCACCGCATGCACGACACCCAAGGCAACGCCAAGTCTTCTTTCCTGCTCGATCTGGATCGCTTCGAGACCCTACTGGAGCGCGATACGATCACTGCACCGCAGATCGGCCAGGGATGACCGGCTGTACGCAAAACCCGGTGGGCAGGCATACTTCACACTTTTACCGTCGGGCTATCTTCAATGCGTATTCTCGTCACCGGCGGCGCGGGCTTCATCGGCTCCGCGCTGATTCGTCACCTGATCAACGATACCGATCATGAAGTGCTCAACCTCGACAAGCTGACCTACGCCGGCAATCTGGAATCCTTGCAGCAGGTCGAGAACGATCCGCGTTACAGCTTCCTGCAGGCCGACATCGGCGATCAGGCCGCCGTGGCCGATGCCCTGCAGCGTTTTCAGCCGGATGCCATCATGCACCTGGCTGCCGAGTCCCACGTCGACCGTTCCATCGACGGCCCGGCGGCGTTCATCCAGACCAACATCGTCGGCACCTATGCTCTGCTCGAGGCCACCCGCGCCTACTGGCTGGGTCTGGACGAGCAGCGTCGTCAGGCGTTCCGCTTCCACCACATCTCCACCGACGAGGTGTACGGCGACCTGCACGGCGTCGACGATCTGTTCACCGAGCAGACGCCCTACGCCCCCAGCTCCCCGTACTCGGCCAGCAAGGCCGCATCGGACCATCTGGTACGCGCCTGGCAGCGCACCTATGGCCTGCCGGTGCTGCTGACCAACTGTTCGAACAATTACGGCCCGTATCACTTCCCTGAGAAGCTGATCCCGCTGGTCATCCTCAATGCTCTGGATGGCAAAGCGCTACCTGTGTATGGCAACGGCCAACAGGTACGCGACTGGCTGTTCGTCGAGGATCACGCCCGGGCCCTGCTGCAGGTGGTCAGCCGCGGCGCGGTTGGCGAGACCTATAACATCGGCGGCCACAACGAGCAAAAGAACCTCGACGTGGTGCATGCCATCTGCGACCTGCTCGACGAGTTGCAGCCGCGCGCAGCGGGCTCCTACAGCGAACAGATCACCTTCGTCACCGACCGCCCCGGCCACGACCTGCGTTACGCCATCGACGCCAGCAAGATCGAACGCGAGCTAGGCTGGACGCCGGAAGAGACCTTCCCCAGCGGCCTGCGCAAGACCGTACGCTGGTACCTCGACAACCTTGACTGGTGTCGCCGCGTACAGGACGGCAGCTATCAACGTGAGCGGCTCGGCGCCCCCAAGGAGCAACAACAGTGAAAGGCATCATTCTCGCCGGAGGCTCCGGCACCCGCTTGCACCCGATCACCCTGGGCGTGTCCAAGCAGTTACTGCCGATCTACGACAAGCCGATGATCTACTATCCGCTGTCGGTGCTGATGCTGGCTGGCATCCGCGAGATCCTGATCATTTCCACGCCCCACGATCTGCCACAGTTCCAGAAGATGCTCGGCGACGGCAGCCAGTTCGGCCTGCAGTTGAGCTACGCCGAACAACCCGAACCAGATGGCCTGGCGCGCGCCTTCATCATTGGCGAGCAGTTCATCGGCGATGACTCGGTATGCCTGATCCTCGGCGACAACATCTTCCATGGTCAGCACTTCACCGAGAAACTGCTGCGTGCCGCGGCAGCGGACAAGGGCGCCACGGTGTTCGGTTACTGGGTTCGCGATCCCGAGCGCTTCGGCGTGGTGGAGTTCGATGCACAGGGCCAGGCCATTTCCATCGAGGAAAAGCCGGCCCAGCCGCGTTCTCAGTACGCAGTGACCGGGTTGTATTTCTACGACAACGACGTGATCGAGATCGCCAAGGCGGTCAAACCCTCGCCGCGCGGCGAGCTGGAAATCACCGACGTCAACAATGCCTACCTGCAGCGCGGCGACCTGCGCGTGGAGCGCCTCGGCCGTGGTTTCGCCTGGCTCGACACCGGCACCCACGACAGCCTGCTGGAAGCGTCGCAGTACGTGCAAACCATCGAGCACCGCCAGGGTCTGAAAGTCGCCTGCCTGGAAGAAATCGCCTATGGGCAGGAGTGGATCGACCGCGACCGCCTGCTGCTGCAGGCCAAGGCGTTCGGCAAAACCGGCTATGGCCAGTACCTGTTCGGTCTGGCCGAGGACAATTGATGCAAATCATCCACACCGAAATCCCCGATGTACTCATTCTGCAACCGAAGATATTCGGTGATGAGCGGGGTTTCTTCTTCGAGAGTTTCAACGCCCTGGCCTTCACCGAAGCGACCGGCCTGAACCCCACCTTCGTGCAGGACAACCACTCCCGCTCGCAGCGCGGCGTGTTGCGCGGCCTGCACTATCAGGTGCAACAGGCCCAGGGCAAGCTGGTGCGCGTCACCGCAGGCGAGGTGTATGACGTTGCCGTGGATCTGCGCCGCCAGTCGCCGACCTTCGGCCAGTGGGTCGGTGCTCACCTTTCCGCTGACAACAAGCGTCAGATGTGGGTACCGGAAGGCTTCGCCCATGGTTTTCTGGTGCTCAGCGAATTCGCCGAATTTCTCTACAAGACCACCGATTACTACGCGCCGGCCCACGAGCGCTGCATCCGCTGGGATGATCCCAAACTGGCCATCGACTGGCAGCTGCAAGGCGATCCCAAACTCTCGGCGAAGGATCAGCAGGGCCTGCGCTTCGACGAGGCCGAGCTGTTTCCATGAAAATTCTTCTGCTCGGCCAGCACGGCCAGGTCAGCCGAGAGCTGCAATTGCTGCTTAGTCAGCATCACGAACTCATCGTACTGGGCAGAGAGCAACTCGACCTTGCCGATACCGGGCGCATTCGTGAAGCCGTACGCCATCTGCGCCCAGAACTGATCGTCAATGCCGCCGCGCACACCGCGGTCGACGCGGCAGAAAGCGAGCCGGACGCTGCCTTCGCGATCAATGCCAGCGCTCCCGGAGTGCTCGCCGAGGAAGCGGCCGACCTCGACGTACCGCTGATCCACTATTCCACCGATTACGTGTTCGATGGCAGCAACCCCGCCGCCTACCACGAGGAGGACACGCCCAATCCGCTGGGCGTCTACGGGCACAGCAAGCTGGCCGGCGAGCAGGCTATCGCCGCGGTCGGCGGCAAGCACCTGATCCTGCGCACCAGTTGGGTGTATTCCCTGCACGGACGCAACTTCCTGCTGACCATGCAGCGCCTGTTGCAGGAGCGCGAGCAGCTCAGCGTAGTCGCCGACCAGATCGGTGCACCGACCTGGGCCGGCAGTATCGCCGCCGCCACCGCTCAGTTGATCGAACGCTGGCAAACGCAGCAGACCGCTGCCTGGGGCCTCTATCACTTCACCGCTCGCGGCGAGACCTCCTGGTTCGGCTTCGCTGAAGCCATCGCCGCGCAGTTGCAGGCCCAAGGCAAATCCGTCGCACAACTGAAGCCGATTGCCACCAGCGACTACCCGACACCCGCCCAGCGCCCGCTCAACTCGCGGCTGGATGGCACTCGCCTGGAACATGATTGGGGCGTACGCCTGCCAGACTGGCAGGATGGCCTGCTGGAGTGCCTGAGCAGTCCACGCTGACGCCACCCCGTAGCCTGGGTTGAGTGCAGCGATACCCAGGGCCTTGGGTGTCGCCACGTTCGACCCGAGCTACCAGGCTGAAAGCTTATGCGCTCATAATGCCCAGGTCTTCCCGGCGCCTATTTCATGAACACGATTCCCACCACCATGCCCAAACGCCCACGTTGGCGCAGCCTGGCCCTGCTGGCGCTGCTGCTGGCGCCGCTGCTGTGGCCACTGCAGCACCTTGCCGAGCGTTACTACCGCGCCGAGCTGACCGAGCAGAATCGTCAAACCCTCGACCTGTACGTGGCCAACCTGCTGGGCACCTTACGCCGTTACGAAGTGCTGCCACCGATTCTCGGCGACCTGCCGGGACTGCGTACCGTACTGGCCACGCCGGGAGACGAAGCCGCCCAGGCTGCGGCCAACCAGTTGCTCAAGCGGGTGCGCCAGCAGACCGGTGCCGACGTGATCTACCTGATGAACCCTGCAGGCGAAACCCTGGCCGCCTCCAACTGGGATCAGCAGGACACCTTCGTGCGCGGCAACTTCGCCTTCCGGCCCTATTTCCAGGAGGCCCTGGCCGGCCGCCTGGGGCGCTTCTTCGGTCTCGGCACCACGTCTGGCAAGCGCGGTTACTACTTCGCCTCCGCCGTTTACGATGGTGCCCAGAAGATCGGCGTGATGGTCATCAAGGTCGATCTCGACCACACCGAAAGCCTGTGGGGCAATACCCCGGAGCAGTTGCTGGTGACCGACGGCAATGGCGTGGTGATCCTCACCTCGCGACCGGACTGGCGGTTTCACGCCAGTCGCCCGCTGGACAAGGCCGAGCGCGCCTCCATCGCAGCCATCCAGCCGTATCCGACCCAATCGCCGCCACCCCTGCGACTGGATGCCGACGTCTGGCTGACACAGAGCCGAGTGCTCGACGAAACTGGCTGGAGTGTCAGCATTCTTGCCCCGCGCGTGGTGCTCGACCGCTCGGTACGTACCGTGGTGGCCATCGGCGGCGGTACCCTGCTGGTGCTGATTTTGCTGCTCGGCCTGATGATGCAGCGGCGCCGTCACTACCTCGATCGCATCGCCCTCAGCACCCGGGCCCGCCAGGAACTGGAGCAGCGCGTGCAGGAGCGTACCCAGGATCTGGAACGCCTCAACAGCCGCCTGAAACAGGAAGTCCTGGAACGCGAGCAAGCCCAACAGGAGTTGGTGCAGGCCCAGGACGAGTTAGTACAGGCCAGCAAACTGACAGCCCTGGGTACCATGAGCGCGAGCATCAGCCACGAACTCAATCAACCGCTGGCGGCCATTCGCAGTTATGCCGAAAACGCCGGTGTGCTGCTCGACCACGAGCGCACCGAGGACGCCCGCGGCAACCTCAAGCTGATCAGCCAGCTCACCGAGCGCATGGCCTCGATCATCGCCCACTTGCGCGCCTTCGCCCGCCGCGACCGGCACGCTCCGGAAAGCGTGGCTCTACAGCCGGCCCTGGATGATGCCCTGGCACTGCTCGCCAAACGCCGTCGGGCGATGGATGTGGAACTGATCCGCGACCTACCCGACGCCACCCTTTGGGTACAGGCCGGCGAAACCCGCCTGCGCCAGGTGCTCAGCAACCTGTTGGCAAATGCCCTAGACGCCCTTGGCGAACGGGCGCAGCCGCGGCGCATCTGGATCAGCACCGAGCTGCACGACAATCTGGTCGAGCTGCACCTGCGCGACAATGGCCCAGGCTTCTCCGAGACCGCTCTGGCCCATGCCCGGGAACCCTTCTTCACCACCAAGACCAGCGCCCAGGGCCTCGGCCTTGGCTTGGCGATCTGCGACACCCTGATGCGCGCCCTGGGTGGCGAGTTGCTGTTCAGCAACCATCCCAAAGGAGGCGCTCACCTGATCCTGCGCCTGCACACCGCCGAAAATGGCGTGAACATCCAGCCGCCCGAGGACTTCGCCGTATGACCACCATCGACGCCCGTACCCAGGTTCTGCTGATCGACGACGACCCGCACCTGCGCCAGGCCCTCAGCCAAACCCTCGATCTGGCAGGCCTCAAGGTTACCACCCTGGCCGATGCCAAGGGCCTCGCCGAACGCATCGAACGCGACTGGCCCGGTGTGGTGGTCAGCGATATCCGCATGCCTGGTGTCGACGGTCTGCAGTTGCTGCAGCAATTGCACGAACAGGATCCCGAGCTGCCAGTACTGTTGATCACCGGGCACGGCGACGTACCGCTGGCCGTACAGGCTATGCGCACGGGCGCCTACGACTTCCTGGAAAAGCCCTTCGCCAGCGAGGATTTACTGGAAAGCGTTCGTCGAGCCCTCGCCCTGCGCCGCCTGGTGCTGGACAACCGCAGCCTGCGCCTGGCCCTGGCCGACCGTCAGCAGCTCTCCGGACGGCTGGTCGGAAACTCCCCCGCCATTCAACGGTTGCGCGAGCAAATCGGCTCCCTCGCCAGCATCAGCACCGATGTACTGATCCTGGGCGAAACCGGTGCAGGAAAAGAAGTTGTCGCTCGCGCCCTGCACGACCTGTCGAATCGACGCGACGGGCCTTTCGTAGCCATCAATGCCGGCGCACTGGCAGAGTCCGTGGTGGAAAGCGAACTGTTCGGCCACGAGCCCGGCGCCTTCACCGGCGCGCAGAAGCGCCGTATCGGTAAATTCGAATTCGCCAATGGCGGCACCTTGTTCCTCGATGAGATCGAGAGCATGAGCCTCGACGTACAGGTCAAACTGTTACGCCTACTGCAGGAACGCGTGGTCGAGCGCCTGGGTGGCAACCAGCTGATTCCCCTGGATATCCGCGTGATTGCCGCGACCAAGGAAGACCTGCGCACCGCCGCCGATCAGGGTCGCTTCCGTGCGGATCTTTATTACCGCCTCAACGTCGCGCCATTGCGTATCCCGCCACTGCGCGAGCGCGGCGAGGATATTCTGGTGCTGTTCCAGCATTTCGCCGACACCGCCAGCACCCGCCACGGCCTGACGCAACGCGAACTGCAGCCCGGCCAGCGGGCCATGCTGTTGCGCCATCCCTGGCCGGGTAACGTGCGCGAATTGCAGAACGCCGGCGAGCGCTTCGCTCTGGGGCTGGATCTCGGCCTGGAGTTGACGATTAACAGCCAGCCGCAGAGCGCCCCATTGACCGGCAGCCTCAGTGAACAGGTCGAGGCCTTCGAACGCGCGTTGATCGCTGCCGAGCTGACCCGCAGCCACGGCTCATTGCGCAGCCTGGCCGAAGCCCTCGGCGTGCCGCGCAAGACCCTGCACGATAAATTGCGTAAGCATGGGCTGAATTTCGCGGACGCTGGCGGTAGCTCGCCAGACGACGCCGACTGAATAGGCGGATTATTGCCGAGTATTCATCATCCCTGCCAACCTCCCATGAAAGCCGACAGTCGCCATGACCGGCAGCATTTCCTGGCGAAATCAAGCAAGCCCACCCCACAAGGCTTTGCGAACAACGCAAAGCTGTCCTGCGCGCTTTCGTCGCAGGCTGGCACAGCGCTTGCTATATTCCTGACCAGCGAAGAACAAGTACAAGTCCAGGCCTAATCGCAGCCAACCGATCCTGCCGCTTCATACGGCAATCCTCGACTTGCTCTTGTCCGCTCGTTTCAGCCCCCAGCAGGGCTAGATATCCAACAACAAGAGGAAGCATCGCATGTTCAAATTCACTGCCAAGGCACTGGCTTGCGCCCTGTCGCTGAGCATCGCCGGTATGGCTCAGGCTGCCGACCCGATCTCCATCAAGTTCGCCCACGTGGTGGCCGAGCACACCCCTAAAGGTCAAGGCGCGCTGCTGTTCAAGAAGCTCGTCGAAGAGCGTATGGATGGCAAGGTGACCGTGCAGGTCTATCCGAACTCCTCGCTGTTCGGCGACGGCAAGGAAATGGAAGCGCTGCTGCTTGGCGACGTGCAAATCATTGCTCCGTCGCTGGCCAAGTTCGAGCATTACACCAAGCAGATCCAGATCTTCGACCTGCCGTTCCTGTTCAACGACATCAACGCCGTCGACCGCTTCCAGCAAAGCCCTGAGGGCAAATCCCTGCTGACCAGCATGGAAAGCAAAGGCATCACCGGCCTCGGCTACTGGCACAACGGCATGAAACAGCTGTCCGCCAACAAGAAGCTGGTTGAGCCCAAAGACGCCCGTGGCCTGAAATTCCGCGTACAGGCCTCCGCCGTACTCGATGAGCAGTTCAAGGCCCTGCGCGCTGCGCCGCGCAAGATGAGCTTCGCCGAGGTGTATCAAGGCCTGCAGACCGGTGTAGTCAACGGTGCCGAGAACCCCTACTCGAACATCTACAGCCAGAAGATGCACGAAGTGCAGAAGTTCATCACCGAGTCTGACCACGGTGTACTGGACTACATGGTGATCACCAACACCAAGTTCTGGGAAGGTCTGCCGGAAGATATCCGTACAGAACTGACCGCGATCCTGGCTGAGGTCACCGTTGAGGTGAACAAGCAGGCTGGCGAGCTGAACCAGAAAGACAAGCAGCGCATCATCGATGCTGGCACCACTGAAATCGTCACCCTGACTCCCGAGCAGCGTGAAGAGTGGCGCGAAGCCATGCGTCCGGTATGGAAGAAGTTCGAAGGCGAGATCGGTGCTGACCTGATCAAAGCTGCCGAGAACTCCAACAACGCCAACTAAGGCTGAGCCTTAGCTGCGCGATAGGCGGCGGTTCCTGAGCGGGATCGCCGCCCGTTTCACCGACAGATCTCTGACCGAATGCCACACTCAGGCTGTCGGGCTGCGCGTTCCTGTCTCATTCGTCGCCTCGCGACCGCTCTATTGATGGAGATAACCCATGCACGCTGTCTCTCGTGTCTGGAACCAACTCGAGGAAATACTGGTGGCATTCCTGCTTGCAGGCATGACCCTGGTCACCTTCTCGTACGTGGTATTCAACAACCTGTACGGTGTTTTCTATTCCCTGGGTGATTCGCTGCCCTTCGCCAACGATGCGATGTTCAGCATCGGCGACGGCATCCTCTATGTCGCCCAGGAAATGACCTGGAGCGTGGCCCTGACCAAGGCCATGTTCGGCTGGCTGATCTTCGTTGGCCTGGCTTGGGGTGTGCGCATCGGCGCGCACATCGGCGTCGACCTGCTGGTGCGCCAGTTCAACCCCGCCAATCAGCGCTTGATGGCTATCCTCGCGCTGCTCATCTGCCTGGGCTACTGCGCCCTGATGGCGTACTCCAGCGAACAGTGGGTCGCCGTGCTGTACAGCGTCGGCACCGGCGCCGAGGATCTGGATCGTTTCGGTGTTCAGCAATGGCACATCGTGATGATCGTACCGATCGGCTTCACCCTGATGTTCCTGCGCTTTCTACAGATTTTCATCCGCGTCCTGCAGGGCAAACAACAAGGCCTGGGCCTGCACAGCGAAGTTGATGACGCTGTGAAACTGGCTGAAAGCGACAAGGCGGAGACTACCAAATGACCATTGCCTTCCTGTTCGTCGCCCTGTTCGTGCTGATGTTCATCGGCATTCCCGTGGCGATTTCCCTGGGTTTGTCCGGGGCCATGACCATTCTGTTCTTCAGTAACGACTCGGTGCGTTCGCTGGCGATCAAGCTGTTCGAGACCAGCGAGCATTACACCCTGCTGGCGATTCCGTTCTTCCTGCTCTCCGGTGCATTCATGACCAGCGGCGGCGTGGCCCGTCGTCTGATCGACTTCGCCAACGCCTGCGTCGGTCATATCAAGGGTGGCTTGGCCATCGCTGCGATCCTCGC